>CABQAR010000012.1 GCA_902462205.1 uncultured Dialister sp. | reverse complement strand
AACCTACGACCTGCTGATTACAAATCAGCTGCTCTACCAACTGAGCTACGCCAGCGTATCAGTGACAAGAGTAATTATACACATGAGATACTTACTTGTCAATAGTCTTGCAAGGTCATTTCCTATTACTCACGTTTATTGATTATACCATCAACAAACCTCCGTGTCCACTATATTTACCGCTTCATTCCCTGTGCTGTCCGCAAAGCCTTCAGGGTTCCCTATCCGTTTTCTTCCCTGTCTTCTCTGTTGACCAGTGCCACCGGCTCCGTCACATCACGGTTCAGCACTTTTTTCGCTCCTTTTAAGAACTTGGGCCGAGGTATCAGGACGATATGGCCGCAGCCGCAGCATTTCACACGCATGTCGGAGCCCAGCTGGAGGACTTCCCACTCCTGCGAACCACAGGGATGTTTCTTCTTCATCTGTACGATATCACCGATACGGAATTGGATAAATTTCATCATATCACCTTATTTTCCATGAGGAACAAAAAGAAAACGGATGGGGAAATAACATGCCCCCGGCGGAATGAATTTAATAAACAGATCCTTCCCCGCTTCCCATGTCCCCAGCTTCATATAATCATAAATGGTATCCTGCCCGAACCAGCGCCGCCCGGGCCGTTTGGTTTCATAAATACGGAGCGCTTTTTTATTCTGCCCTATTTCGATCGTTCCCTCGAAGGAACCGCCATTGGGATTCAGATATACGTCATAGGCTCCCTCTCCGCGGCTGTGGATCGTGAAGTGGCAGGTAATTCCATAATTCCCTGTATTTTCCCTGTGCAAAAGATTCAGCTCATCCGTTCCGCTGACAAAGAACGGTGTATGGCTCTCTGCTGACCCCAGATCAACTTCCCTGGCCCCCTCCGATATGTCCCAGCTTTCATTTTCGAAATACAGGTGCATGGGAAATGTCCCCCGCATTTCGTGGGTGTCGGGCGGAAGCGGAGACGCCTTTCCCAGATTCTTCTCCACATCATCCTTATCCGGCAGCATCGCCGTTCCTAACCGCACCGGCGCCCTGGTTTCAATTTCCACCATGCCGCTCACCAGATCTTCCCTGTCGATTCCTTTTGGATTTTCTTCATAAAGGATCGTCCTTTTCCCTTTTTCCACAGTCACTTCCTTCACTTCCTGACGGACGGAGGTGACTTCTCTAAAGGAAAGCGTCTTCCCTGTCGGTATATAGCTTTGGCTCGGTTCTCCCCGGAGCGTGCGGGTTACTTTCACCTGTTGCTTCCTGTCACTGGTCCCATATACGACGAGCCTCGCCGGACGGCCTGTCTGGTTAACGTGGTAATAATAAAGCCTGCCCTTGCCCTTCGGAATGGTTCCCTCCGCCAGAATCCCGTAGACTGCTGCATATTCCGGGCAATCGGAAAGAATCATCGTATCTGCCTGATTCACTTTTACCAACGGCATCTCCTGATAAGGAATGTCCAGAGGAGATGCCGCCGATGCCTCTACCGTGCTCACCGCGGCAAATAAAGCCGTCATCCATGTTTTTATCTTCATTTTCCCTTCCTTTTGTGCCTGCCATTGAATGTATCCACCAGTTCTTCTATCTTTCTGAACCGGTGTGCCAGTCCTGATTTGGTTATACCGCATATTTCCGCCAGCTCCGAGAGAGATGCGTTCGGATAGCGCATTCTTGCCTCGCAGGCCTCCCTGATAGAAGGAGACAGCTGCGATAACGTCTTGAACTGCAGCAGGGACTGCACATGGTGCGTCTGTCGGACCGCGGCATCCACCGATTTCTGCAGATTCGCCGTTTCGCAGTTGACCTGCCGGTTCACGCGGTTCCTCATGTCTTTGACGACGCGGACGCTTTCGAAATCCATGTAGCTCTGCGACGCCCCCACGATCTGAAGGAATGAACTGACATCGTCGCCGTCTTTGATATATACGATATAATCATTTTTCCGGTCTGTCATCCGTGCATTCATTTTAAAGGAACGCATGACAGAAATCAGTTCCTCCGCAAAACGGGAAGACTGCGTCACCAGCTCCAAATGGTAATCTCCCTGCGGACGGCTCACGGTTCCTCCGCCAAGAAACGCTCCTGCCAGATATGCCCTTCGTTCCGCCGGCGTTTCCAGCCGTTCCATGTCATGGATTTCCGCAAGAGGGTCAAGTCCCATCGTTTCCAAAAATTGCAGGCCCTCCTCCGAAGGCTGCACCACCAGCGTGTATACATTTTTCTTTCGGAGCTTCCGCCCCTGCCGGACCATGGCTGACGGGCTCAGGCCGAAATCTTTCTTCAAGGAAACGAGCACCCTGCGGGCCACTGCGCTGTTCCCTGTGGAAAACTCCAGTCCTCTCCTTCCCCGTCCTCCGGTCACTATGGAACTGCTCATACGGAGAAGCGCCAGAAGCTCCCCGCTCCGGCTGGCCTTGCCTTCCCGATCCACACGGGCCAGCTCGTTCTTTACCTGTTCCGTGAAAGACATCAGCGCGCCCTCCCCAGATATTCGGACAACGCTTCCGGTGCTATATTCGTTTTCAGAAGATTGGTAATGCGGACGATTTTATCTGCCAGCACTTCCGTATCATGGACAGCCCCTTTCTCTGCGCCGAGCAAATCCCCTTCAATCAGGACGATGCCCATATGGTTTATCTTCTTCCTGTCAATGCGGACAGGAACCGCGTTAACGGTTTCATACCGTTTCAGTACTTCCTTCCTCGGCATACCTGTGTTGACAAGGACATAATCGATAACGCCCTTTCCGACATGGTCGACGAGCGCCTTCAAATGGTCGCTCACTGAATAATCAAGGGTTTCCCCCGGCTGTGTCATGACATTGCAGATATACATGCAGGGCGCCGGACTTTCCTTGATGGCTTCCAGTATTTCCGGCACGAGCAGGTCCGGCAGCACGCTGGTATACAGGCTTCCCGGCCCCAAGGTAATCAGATCAGCATGGCGGATGGCTTCCAGCGCATCTCCCACGGCGATCGGATCAGAAGGAACCGTGGACATATGCACGATTTTGACCTTTCCCTGTTTTCTTTCCGCATAAGCGGCTATTTCCGATTCGCCTTCAATTACCTTGCCGTCCGACATCTGGGCGCACAAACGGATTCTCTGCGCCGTTGCAGGCATGACCTGTCCGCGGATGTTTAAAACAGAGCTGGCTGTTTCCAGCGCATTCTGCACGCCTCCGAATTCCTTCATCAGCGCCGCCAGAAACAGGTTGCCGAGACTGTGCCCCGCCAGCTCACCTTCACCGCCAAAACGGTACTGGAAGAGCTTTTCCAGAACGGTTTCCTTATCTGCCAGTGCCACCAGACAGTTCCGGAGATCCCCGGGCGCCACGATTCCCATTTCTTCACGGAGCCTTCCGGAAGAGCCTCCGTCATCCGCCACGGTTACAATTGCAGAAATATTGGAGGTTCTTGTCTTCAGTCCGCGGAGAAGCATGGACAATCCATGACCGCCTCCGATGACGACCACCCTGATTCCCCGTGACAGCTCGATCCGGGATGCGATCTGGTGGGATACGCCTTCCTCATTGGGCGCTATCAGATTCAAAAAGCTTTTCACCAACTTACGGATAGCAAGAAGCATGCAGCAGACGCCGGCAAAAATCAGAAATGCGCCTGCCATGGCGAGAAAGGTGTAGCTGTAGGTCCCCGTCAGGACGTACAACAGACGGAGTATTTCCTCCTCCATCTGTCCGAACACCTGATAGTTCATAATCAGAGCCACGCCGAACGTAAGTATCATGAGCCCTATGGAAAAAAGAAGCATCCATCTCTTGATATTCAGTCCGGGATAAAGCCACTGCATAAGCAGTTTCATTTTTCTTCCTCCAGATCATCCGTCACATCGCGTTCCACGCGGTTCCTGTGCAAATCCCTGTGTTCCACATTCACATGGGCATGGCGCTCCTTCAAGTGCGCGCCGAGCTGCTCGGTCACAAAGACGGACCGGTGCATGCCTCCGGTGCAGCCGATGGCTATGGTGAGCTGCGTCTTCCCTGCATCACGGAAATGGGTAACCATGAAGTCCATGAAATCAAAAAGCTTGTCCGTGAATTCTTTCGTCACGGGGGATTTCATGATATACTCCGCCACCTCCGGCACGCGGCCGCTCCAGTGCTTGTATTTCTCCACATAGAACGGATTCCTGAGGAAACGGACATCAATGACCATGTCGGCATCGATGGGAATCCCGTACTTGAATCCGAAAGAAAATACGGTGATCTGCATTTCCCTTTTCTTATCCACCGCGCCAAAACGGCTTCCCAGATATTCCTGTAAATCAGCCGTGCTCATCGCCGTCGTATCGATAATGATATCGGCCTGCGCACGGACGACGGAAAGAAGCTTTCGCTCCGCCTGTATGCCTTCCTGTATGCGCATTGTCTTGGCAAGGGGATGCTGTCGGCGCGTTTCCATATACCGCCGGACCAGCGCTTCATCCGATGCCTCAAGGAATACCACTTCATGCGGAATTCCCCGTTTCTTCAGCTCATCCAAAGCCTGCGGAAGCGCTTCAAAAAAAGAACCTCCCCGTATATCCGACACGACCGCCACATGGCGTGTGTTTGACGTGCTTTTCCAGCAGAGGTCTGCAAACCGTGCGATGAGGATCGGCGGCAGGTTATCTACGCAGTAATATCCCATATCCTCCAGCTTCTGCATGAAATTCGTCTTACCGGCACCGCTCATGCCGGTAATGATGACAAAGCGGAATTTTTCCATCTTATGCCTCCAGAATATATTTTTCTATGGCTTTCGCCACACCATCGTCATTATTGGAATCCGTCATGAACCGGGCCGCCTCTTTTGCGGAGGAATGCGCATTCGCCACAGCAAACGACCACGGCGTCAGCCGGAACATGGAAACATCATTGTGCCCGTTTCCAAAGGCCATCAGGTTCTCCACCGGGATATCCCATGTGTGGCAGAGCTCCGCCAGAGCCGCTCCCTTGGACATTCCCTTCTTATTCATTTCAAAAAATTCAGGCTTCGACTTCACCTGGTTCGTCAGTGCTCCGAATCGCTCTCCGCAGACTTTCTGCACTTCTTCCATCACCTGTCTGTCATAATCAAAGACAAGGATTTTCGTCGGTTCCTTCCCCAGCTTCCAGAATCCGTCACCAAGGACATGGGCCGTTATTCCGCACTGCCTTTCATATCTTTCCGTCCGTTCATCGCGAAAAGGAACATACACCTCATCATCGATATACGCATGCATGTACCAGCCATGGCCGCGGCCGGTATCCATGATCCGCTGAGCCAGTTCCAGATCGATCGTCGCATTGCGGAGCACCTGCCCGCTTTCACACATGCCAACGAACGAGCCTGTGTAACAGATGAGCGGCACATCCCCCAGACCAATTGCCCTGCCCCATGGCCTCGCCGCCTGGAACATGCGTCCCGTGGCAATCACGACGCGTATTCCTTTTTCCATCGTCCTTGCCAGTACATCCTTTGTATAATCAGAAATCGAAATATCATCATGAAGAAGCGTGTCATCCAAATCGATGGCTATCATTTTTACAGGAATCATTCTGTTCTCCCAAAATCATTTTTATTCTTATGTTTCATACCATGATTATACCATAATAAAAGAAACGCCCGAATCCGTGTAGCACACTGATTACAGGCATTCCCCCATGATTCGCATCCCGCTATTCATACTCCGTCTTCAATAAAACAAGCCCCTGCGGAGGAGCGGTAAAACCGGCCCTCTCCCTGTCTGCCGCCTGCATTATTTCAGGGATCTCCCCTGCCTTCCGTTTTCCTTCCCCCACCTCGATGAGCGTCCCTGTCATGATGCGGACCATTCCCTGCAGAAATCCGTCGCCGGTAAAATCAATCTGCATTTCTCCCGCATTTTCTTTGATCACGATGGAAAATACGGTACGGACCGCAGATTTCTTCATCTTCTTATTTCCGCAGAAAGAAGTGAAATCATGCTCTCCCAAAAAGAAACCGGCGGCCCGTTCCATTTCTTTCATATCCAGCCTTTTTCCGTATTGCCAGACAAAACGGCGTTCGAACACATTTTTCTCACTGCCTGTCCGCACACGATACCGATATATTTTTTTCACCGCATCGAACCGGCTGTGGAAATATTCTCCCGCCTCCTCTAATTTTTTTACATATATATCATCAGGAAGACACTCATTGATTTCTGCTTCCAGTTTTTCCGTATCCCGGCTCTTTTTCAGACGTACATTGGCCGTCTGTCCCACGGAATGGACGCCTGCATCCGTCCTTCCCGCGCCGATGACCTGCACGTCTTCCCCCGTTACCTTCCGGAAAGCCTTCTCCAGCTTCCCCTGGATCGTTTCCTCTGTCCGCTGCTGCTTCTGCCACCCCTCGTAACGGGTGCCGTCATACTGTACCAGGAATTTATAATTCATATACCCTCCGTGAATCTCCGTCAAAAGCCTGTTTTGATTTCATTGTACAAAGCACGGATTCCGCCGTCAAACGGTCTTCCGCGCCTCGTATTGGAACATGCGCCGGATATGGTATAATACTTACAGTTTTAAACTCATTCCTAAATACATTTTGAAAGTGAGTGGATCCAATGAAAAAATTATTGATTGCCCTCGGCACAGCTGCCGTTCTCTCCACGATGACGATGTCTGTTTCCGCAGAAAAGCTCTGGAAATATAATGACACGATGACCATCGACCTTGATGAAACCCATTACAACAAAACCACTGACGGCCATGAAATTCTGGAATTCGCCGCCATAGAAAAACTGCCGGACGGTGTCTGCAATTATGTCTATGTATATGACAGGACCGCCGGAACCATCCAGGTCAAGGAAATGGAAAAGACCACGAAGAAGCTCCACTATAAGAGCAACTTTTCCGCCACTTCCATCAATTCCACCAATCCGGTCATCCGTGAACGCGCCCAGATGGCAGAAGCCGTTTATCAGAGAAAAGTAAACAAAGCCAAGTAAGCCATGGATATTTCTTACGAAGAAATCAACCGTGACCTTCTCCATTTCATCGCCAAGGCACCTTCCGTTTTCCATGCCGTCCGAAGTATTAAGACGGCACTTGTTTATGCAGGCTTCACGGAAATCCGCGAGGAAGACCCGTGGCATATTGAAAAAGGCGGCAGGTATGTAGTCACCAGAAACGGTTCCGCCCTGATGGCATTCACCGTTCCCGAAAACGGCGGGCGTGCATTCCATATCGCTGCCAGCCACTGTGACTCGCCCTGTTTTAAAATCAAGGAAAATCCCGAGCTGAAAGACGGACGCTATATCCGCCTCAATGTGGAAGGCTACGGCGGAATGATCATGAGCACCTGGCTTGACAGGCCTCTTGCCGTTGCCGGACGCCTCATGGTCCGTGAGAACGGCCGCATTCTACCGAAGCTGGTCGCCTTTGACGGCACGATGCTCGTCATTCCCTCCGTCGCCATCCACATGGAGCGGACGGTGAACAACGGACACGCCTGGAATATACAGAAAGACCTGCTTCCCCTGTATGCCGCATCGGAAAACGGGACTCCCTTCATGGATGTCATCGCCGCTGCCGCAAAAACAGAGGCGAAAAATATTTTGGGCCATGACCTGTACCTGTATTCCCGCATTCCCGGCGTCCTATGGGGCAGCAATCAGGAATTTATTTCCTCTGCCCGGCTGGATGACCTGCAATGCGCGTTTTCCACCTTCCGCGGATTTACCGGCGGCAGAAAGGAAAACAACATCTGCATCTATGCCCTCTTTGACAACGAAGAGGTGGGAAGCGGCACAAGCCAGGGAGCAGGCTCCACCTTCCTTGAGAACACGCTGATGCGGTTGTCCCTCTCTCTGGGTTACAGCTACGATGAAACACAGGCCATGATCGCCAGAAGCTTTATGATTTCTGCCGACAACGCCCATGCGGTGCATCCGAACCACGGAGAATACGCCGATCCGTCCAATGCGCCTGTTCTGAACGAGGGCATCGTCCTCAAATTCAATGCCCAGCAGAAATATTCCACCGACGGATATTCCGCCGCTGTTTTCCGGGATATCTGTGAACAGGCCGGAGTCCCTGTCCAGACATTCACAAACAGAAGCGACATGCCCGGCGGTTCCACACTGGGAAATATTTCCAACACGAAAGTAGCCATGCCTACCGTTGATATCGGCCTTCCCCAGCTCGCCATGCATTCTTCCTATGAAACGGCCGGCGCAAAGGATACCGCATATCTGGTACAGGCTTCCACCATATTCTTTGATTAATTTACAGAGAAGCACATCTCTTCCGGGAGGTGTGCTTTTTTATCGGATCAGGCAGAACAGCTTCCGTTTTACCTGCGGCAGCAAATCCGCGGCTTCTGCCAAATGACACGCCATATCAGACGGATTCCCTCATCTCGTTTGTCGAACCCGTCTTCTCAGATGTACTGCACCACTCTGTTCGCCCCATCTGATTATTTTGATCTGACCCGCAAAATCCGCTTTCACCATTTCATAAATTGTGCTACTATATTCAATAAAGTACAGGTTGTTTGATAATTATTCTATTGATATGATTGGAGATTCTTATGGACAGACGGCAGCAGAAAACACGCATTGCCATATTTGATTCCTTCAGTTCCCTCCTGTCGGAGGAATCCTATTCCCATATCACAATACAGGCCATCATTGATCGCGCCAACGTCGGGCGGAGCACCTTCTATTCCCATTTCCAGACGAAGGACGACCTTTTGAATGCAATGTGCAGCGAACTCTTCCAGCACATCATCGATGCCGTCATGAACCATGACCTGCCTGCGGACCACCATAATGCGCCGGGTGTCCCGGATCCCGTGTTCTGCCACCTGCTCCAGCACATCCGGTCCAATTCCTACCACATTCGTGACCTGCTTACCTCGGAAAGCAGTGACATCTTTTTGAAATATTTCAAAAGCAGCCTGAATTCCCTTATCAAGGCCTATGTACTCCAGTCGTCCGACCATAAAAAAAGAGAAGTCCCTGAAGACTTCCTTCTGAACCACATCGCCGGCAGCTTTGTGGAAATGGTGCAATGGTGGGTGAAGAACAAGATGAAGCAGACCCCTGAAGAGCTGGATTCCTATTTCCGTTCCGTTATTTATCCGATTATATAATCCGTGTGGCCATGATGAAAAAAAATCCTTTTCCCCCGGACAGCGGCCTGACCAAGGACGAAGCCAATCTGCTGTTCTCCCGGTTCATCCGTGTATTTTCCATCCTGCTCTATCCCGTGTTCATCACGTTTAACTTCTGTACCTCACGGGTACGGGATATCCTTAATCTTGAGCCGGAAAAAGAAAACTTCCAGCCTGCAAAACCGGGAGACGTCATCTGCGTCCACCGGATCGGCTTCGAGCATTTCGGCATCTACATCGGACAGGACAGAGTTATCCATTATGATATAGACCCGCAGCAGAATTTCAAGATATGCATTCACGAAGCTCCGCTGAAAGAATTTTTAAACGGCATGGATATTTATTATACCTGCTATTTCCCCTCCATTTACGGCACTCCTACGGAAAACATGGAGTTTTCAGGATTCAAGAAGCTGATGGATCATCCGGAACGCTCTGATAAGCTGTGGGATTACCTGAAGGCCGTCAACTACCACCTGTATACGCCGCTCGAAACCATATCGCGGGCCAGAAGCCGTATCGGCGAATCCAATTATAACCTGATCACCAACAATTGCGAGCACTTTGCCCTGTGGTGCAAGACAGGGATTTCCGAATCCCATCAGATCGGCGGCCTGCTCGACGCACTGATGATGACCGACCTGAAAGGCCGCGTCATGAAAATGTCCGCTGCTATGGCGGGAGAAAAAATCCTGTCCAAATCCACAGACTCCATATAAAAGACGATGCTTACAGATGATTTCATAAGCATCGTCTTTTTACGTGCCCGTAAAACAGGCAAATCCATCCCCCTGATCAGAAGGTCAGCCTCATCTGGTACCAGACCACATTTCCGTGGACAGAATCAGAAACCCCTTCATTTTGGAATCCGAAGGATTCATAGTAATGGATCAGCGCATCTTTGCAGGTCAGAACCACGCCTTTCCGCTTCTGCTTTTTCGCATCCTCTATCATTTTGCGCAAAAGCATCCCTGCATAACCATGCCTGCGGCAGGAAGGCAGAGTATTCAATCCGAAAATCATCTGCCATTCTCCTGCCTCGTCATGCAGTTCTGCCTTTTCATACATTTCATCCGTCAGATCGGGAACGCTTGTCACCATGCCGTCTACAAAAGAAATCAGATTTCCCCCGTCAAACATCAGCCAGAAATGGTTCCCGTAATAAGCCAGCCTTTTTTCAAAAGATTCTTTCGTGGCCGCTTCCGCAGCGGGAAAACAGGCGGCCTCCACCGCAGCCACCGTTTCCAGATCCGCCATCGACGCCGTTCTTATCTCCATTTATATTCCTCCCGATTCATTCTGATTAAAACAAATATATCACATTTGTTCCCTCTGCAGGACAAATAAAAAGTACCTATAAGAAATGAATCCTATAAGTACTCTTATTAATTTCATAAAATTAATATAGCTTGGCCCCGGCAGGGATGTGGTTATCCACCATCAGGAGATGAAGCTTTTCTTCTCCTTCTTCCTCATGCACAGCAGAAATCAGCATGCCGCAGGAATCAATGCCCATCATCTTTCTTGGCGGCAGATTAACTATGGCAATGGCCGTTTTTCCAATCAGCTCTTCCGGCTCATAATACGCATGGATGCCGCTCAGGATGGTACGGTCGGTTCCCGTCCCGTCATCCAGAGTAAACCGGAGGAGCTTCTTGCTCTTCGGCACTGCCACGCAGTCTTTTATCTTTACCGCACGGAAATCGGACTTGCTGAATGTTTCAAAGTCAACGCTTTCTTCAAATAAAGGTTCGATCTTTACCTTGGAGAAATCAATTTTTTCAGGCTCCGCCGAAACAGCTTCCACGGCTTCTTCAGCCTTGGCCGCCGCTTCTTTTTCCTGCATATTTTCCGGCCTCATGGCAGGGAAAAGGAGTACGTCGCGGATACTGGAGGATTCCGTCATCAGCATGAACAGTCTGTCCAGTCCGATCCCCAGTCCGCCTGTCGGAGGCATCCCGTATTCCAGGGCGGTCAGGAAGTCCTCATCGATCGGATGGGCTTCATCATCGCCGTGTTCTCTTTCTTCCACCTGCATTTCGAAAC
>CABQAR010000011.1 GCA_902462205.1 uncultured Dialister sp. | reverse complement strand
GAAAACCGTTAACTTCGTGAGAGGTTCATGGGTTCGAATCCCATCCCTTCCGCCATGATATTTTCGCCGTAGTTGTTGCTGCGGCGTTTTTTTATCTGAAAAGGAGGACGATTTTGGTCATCTTTGGACGTCAAATTGATATGATGCGCCAGATCCGGCGCGCAATCGGGCTGACGATCGGTGCGATGATTTATTCTGCCGGACTGAATCTGTTCCTGGTGCCCAATAATATCATCGACGGAGGGGTCACGGGCATTTCTCTTCTGCTTGCGGAATTGGCCGGTATTCCTTTCAGCATACTGATCGTCGCCCTGAATATCCCGTTTTTTATCCTCGGATACAGGCAGCTCGGTTTCCGGTTGGCGGTTTCATCTATGTTTGCCATCGTAGTGCTTTCTTTCTGGAGCCATATATTTCAGACGATGGAACCGGTGACGACAGATCCTTTTCTGTCGACCATCTTCGGGGGCATCATCATCGGACTGGGCATCGGCATCGTGATAAAGAACGGCGGCTCTCTGGATGGAACGGAAATCGTGGCGATTTATTTCGACAGCCGTTCGGCTTTTTCCGTCGGAGAAATCGTCATGTTCTTCAATCTGTTCATTCTGGGAAGCGCCGGCTTCGTCTTTACCTGGAACAGCGCCATGTATTCCCTTATTGCTTATTTCATCTGCTCCCGCATGATGGATGCCGTGTCGACGGGACTGGATTCATCCAAGGGTGTTTTTATCATTACCACGAAATATGATGAGGTGGCTTCCGCCATTCTTCATGATATGCACCGTTCCGTTACCCGCCTGCACGGACAGGGCGGATTCCTGAAAGATGATAAGGACGTCCTGTATGTGGTGATTTCCCGTCTGGAAGTGACCAAGATGAAAGGCGTCGTAAGAAGCATCGACGATAATGCGTTCCTTTCCGTATTCGACGTGCAGGAAGTGCAGGGGGGACGAGTGGGGAAAAGGCATTAGCTTTCTTTTACCTGTCGGCAGATGTAGGAAAGGAATTTCTTTTGCATGAGGGCTCATCTTTGTGGTTTGTGATTTATTAGAAGTTGTAGTATAATATATCTTGCGATTTGTGTGTGTATAACAGACGGTATCATTTTGCCGGTTTTACCGGTTTAAGGAGGAATATTTTTTATGAACGTAAAAGCAGAGGCACTGGATCAGCACAAGGTACAGCTTACCATCGATGTACCGGCTGAAGTCGTGGTCAAGGGATTCAAGCAGGCAGTTGCCCGCATCGCCAATCAGGTGAAGATTCCTGGTTTTCGTAAAGGCAAGGCTACCCGCCGCATCATTGAAATGCATTTTGGCAAAGATGCCGTAGCCGCGGAAGCACAGGACATTGTCATTAATCAGGCGCTGAATGATGCGATCACTCAGGAAAAACTGATTCCCGTAACCACCCCGGACGTTAAGCAGGATCATTTCTCTGAAACAGAGGGTGCTGCTTTCACCGCTACTTTTGTCAAACAGCCGGAAGTAAAATTAGGCGAATATAAGGGACTTTCTGCCCACCACGCACAGCCGGAAATTTCTGACGACCAGGTCATGGCACAGATCACACAGGCGGCAGGACAGAATGCAAGACTGGAAAAAGCGGAAGATGGTGCCGTATTGAAGAAAGGCGACATTGCCGTTATCGACTTCAAGGGATTTATTGATGGCAAAGCGTTTGAAGGCGGCGAAGGAAAGACATATCCGCTGGAAATCGGTTCCCAGAGCTTTATCCCCGGCTTCGAAGACCAGCTGGAAGGCCATAAGGCCGGTGATGACGTGACTGTCAAGGTTTCCTTCCCGGAAAACTACGGCGTGGAAGCTCTTGCCGGAAAGGCATCCGAATTCTCCGTTCATATCAATGATGTAAAACGCAAGGTCATTCCTGCCGTGGATGATGCGTTTGCCAAATCCGTCAGCCAGTATGAAACACTGGAAGACCTGAAAACCAATCTGAAACAGCAGATGCAGCTGCAGGCCATCCAGCAGGCGGAAGAAGCATACCATGAAGCACTGATCCGTCAGGCCGTCAAGAATTCCGAAGTGGATATCCCGAAGGAAATGGTGGAACAGCGCATTGATGAAATCGTCGGAGAAGTCAAGCTGAATCTGGAAGCACAGAATATGGAATTTGATTCCTACCTGAAGAATATCGGCAAGTCTGAAGAAGAATTCCGCAAGAGCTATGACACGATCGCTCTTGACCAGGTTCGTGAAGGCCTCGTTCTCGGCGCTGTTGCCGACAAGGAAGAACTGGAAGTGACCAACCAGGACCTGAACATGGAAGTGTTCAGCATGGCCCGCCAGTTCAATGCGGAACCAAAGGATGTGGCGAAAATCATTAAAGATGAGAACCGCATCAACATGCTTTATAATTCCGTACTCCGCAAAAAGGCAGCTGCCTTCATCTATGGAGCAGCCGTAAAGGAAGAACAGGAAAAGGCGGCAGAAGCAGCCAAGAAAGAAAGCAAAGCGGAAGAAGCGCCGGCAGAAGAAAAGAAATCTGACCTTGCTTCCAAAACGGTCAAAGAACTGAAGGCTTATGCGGAAGAAAAAGGAATCGCACTCGATTCCCACGCAAAGAAGGCAGAAATCATCGCAACGATTGAAGCTGCTGAAGCAAAATAAGCAAGGGGGCCGTTATCGGTAACCGGTTAAATTCATAAGTCATGGATGTATTTCATGGATACAAAAGAGACGCGGGTATGTTCCGGCGTCTCTTTATGTCCTCTTTATATCCATATTATGATACAATTAAAAGGTATAATAAATTCATATATTGTTTTGTTATATAGAAAGGGTGTTAATATGGCTTATGTGCCGATCGTTGTAGAACAGACGTCCCACGGGGAACGTTCTTATGATATTTATTCACGTCTTTTGAAAGACAGAATCGTATTTCTTGACGGACCGGTGGAAGACCATACGGCAAACGTCATCATTGCCCAGCTGCTGTTTCTGGAAGCAGAGGATCCGGACAAGGATATCCATCTGTACATCAACAGCCCCGGCGGCGTAGTGACGGCCGGACTGGCTATTTATGATACGATGCAGTATATCCGCCCGGATGTATCCACCATATGCATCGGTTCATGCGCTTCCATGGCAGCAGTGCTTCTGACCTCCGGAGCGAAAGGGAAACGGTATGCGCTTCCTCATTCCAGTGTCATGATCCACCAGCCTCTTGGCGGTGCGCAGGGGCAGGCGACGGATATTGAAATCCACGCCAAAGAAATCATCCGCCTTCGCAGCGAGCTGAACGGCATCATTGCGGAGCACAGCGGACAGACGCTGGAAACAGTCATGAAGGATACGGAAAGGGATAATTTCATGACGGCGGAAATGGCGCTGAAATATGGTCTGATAGACAAGGTCCTGACCAGGAACGAGCTGGCAGAATTGAGCAGGAAATAAGGAGGTCCTTTGGCTAAGAAAGAGGAACAACCGCCGGTATGCAGCTTCTGCGGCCGCTCCGGAGACGAGGTTGAAAAGTTAATCGCAGGCCCCGGTGTTTATATCTGTAACGAATGTATCGAAGTCTGTCAGAATATTCTGGCAGAAGAGATGAAAACGGAAAAAAAGAAATCGAAGCCGAAATTCGATCTTCCCACGCCGGCGGAAATCAAAGCATATATCGACCAGTATGTCATCGAGCAGGATGACGCCAAGGTCGCCCTGTCTGTTGCCGTTTACAACCATTATAAACGTATCCAGTACGAGGGAGATGATGACGGGGTCGAACTGCAGAAGTCCAACATCATCATGCTCGGCCCGACAGGGAGCGGAAAGACGCTTCTGGCGCAGACACTGGCCAGATTCCTTGATGTGCCGTTTGCCATTTCCGATGCAACGACGCTGACGGAAGCAGGCTATGTGGGAGAAGACGTGGAAAATATCCTTCTCCGCCTGATACAGGCCGCTGACTATGATCTGGAAAAGGCGGAACGGGGCATCGTCTATATCGATGAAATAGATAAGATTGCAAGAAAATCGGAAAATCCGTCGATCACAAGGGATGTTTCCGGTGAAGGCGTGCAGCAGGCCCTTCTGAAGATTCTGGAAGGGACTGTGGCCAGCGTTCCGCCCCAGGGGGGACGCAAGCACCCGAATCAGGAAATGATCCAGCTGAATACATCGAACATACTGTTTATCTGCGGCGGCGCTTTTGCAGGCATAGACAAGGTCATTGCCCGCCGTCTGACAAAGAGCACGATGGGGTTCGGCGCGGACATCAAAAAAACGGAAGAAAAAGACATGG
Organism: uncultured Dialister sp.; assembly: GCA_902462205.1. Lineage (GTDB taxonomy): Bacteria > Bacillota > Negativicutes > Veillonellales > Dialisteraceae > Dialister. The sequence goes on along the minus strand of CABQAR010000011.1, from coordinate 24,211 downwards.
CGGAAATGATGCAGGAAATCCAACCGGAGGATCTGCTGAAATTCGGCTTAATTCCTGAATTTATCGGAAGACTTCCTGTCATTGTCGCACTGCATCCGCTGAAAGAGGAGGCGCTGATCCGCATCCTCTCGGAACCGAAAAATGCGCTGATCCGGCAGTACCAGAAGCTTCTGGGGATGGACCATGTGGAGCTGACGTTCGAAGAAGGCGCCATCCGGGCCATCGCAAGAAAAGCCATTGAGAGAAATACGGGCGCCCGCGGACTTCGTGCCATCATTGAAAAAATCATGACAAAGGTCATGTATGACATTCCGGGCATGAAAGACGTGGCACGCTGTATCGTGACGGAAGATACGGTATTAAAGGGGACGCAGCCCGTTCTGGAAATGAAGTCGGATAAAAAAGAATCGGATAAGGCAAAATAAGGAAAGAAACACGTTTTAAGCGGAAATGCTTAGAGCGTGTTTTTTGCTGTCTGAAAAATGTTGAAAGCACGTCCGGATTGTAAGAAATATTCCGAAATGAGGAGCGGCAGAAAACAGGGGACGTCGGATGCAATTTTTCTGAGCCGGCTGTAGGAATTCTGTATCGATAAAATCCGAAATAATTTTCCGCGGCTATCGTCCGATGGCCTGTCTGTATGGTACAATATAAAGAAGTATCGGCTTGTCCCATACTTTAGAATTTGAAATGTAAAGAGGAATACATATGAATGAAAGTATAGATCATGGAAATTCACTGATTTTATCACTGCCTGCCGTGGCGCTCAGAGATGTCATCGTCTTTCCCCACATGACGGTGAATCTGGATATCGGCCGGAAGGAATCCATCGAAGCGGTCCGCAAGGCCGGCAGGGATGAAAGATATCTGGCTATGGTCATGCAGCGTGACGGAAATGTCGAGGCGCCGGAAGAGAAAGATTTGTATGGCTTCGGTACCGTGGTCAAGGTGAAGCAGATGCTCCAGCTTCCCGGAGGATTGATCCGCATACAGGCGGAAGGGATTTCCCGTGTCCGCGTCCACAGTGTGAAACGCATGGCAGACCATCTTGTCGCGGAAGTCGAGGATGCGGCGGAAATACAGCCGCAGGACCAGCTGCGGGCAGAAGCATACCGCCGTACGGTTCTGAAGGCTTTTTTCGAATGGATGCAGAATACGAAACAGAATCTGCCGGATGACCAGATGGAACAGCTGCGGGCATCCGATGAACCCGGGCATGCGGCTGATTTTATCTCCACGCAGATTCCTGTGGCGCCTGCCAGGAGACAGGCCGTGCTGGAAGAAACGGATGTCATGGAGCGTCTGGTCCTTGTGCAGAAATATCTGGATGAGGAAATACAGATCGGCCGTCTGGAAGCGGAAATCAATGGAGAAGTGCGCAACCGCATGGAGAAGGAACAGCGGGATTACTATCTCCGTCAGAAGATCAAAAGCATACACGACCGTCTGGGGGATGAAGCATCCCAGGACCAGGAGGCCGAGGAATACAGGAAGAAACTGGCTGAAAGCGGTATTCCTGAGGAATACAGGAAAAAGCTGGAAAAGGAAATCACCCATCTGGCAACCATGCCGCCCATGATGGCGGAAACCACGGTATCCCGCAATTATCTGGAGTGGATATTCTCTTTGCCGTGGAAGGAAGAAAGCCAGGACCTGACTGATCTGAAAAACGCAGGGGAAATGCTGGATGAAGATCATTACGGACTGGAGAAAATCAAGGAACGCATATTGGAATATCTGGCAGTCCGTATCCTTGCACCGGATGCAAAGGCGCCCATTATCTGCTTTGTAGGGCCGCCCGGTGTCGGCAAGACCAGCTTCGCCCAGTCTATCGCAAGATGCCTTGGAAAGAAGTTTGCCCGTATTTCTTTGGGCGGCATCCATGATGAGGCGGAAATACGCGGCCATCGCCGGACCTATATCGGCTCCATGCCGGGACGCTTCATTGAGGCGGTTTCCCATGCCAAGACAAAGAATCCGCTGATCCTTCTGGATGAAATCGACAAGGTGGGCTCAGATTTCCGCGGAGACCCCGCATCGGCACTGCTGGAAGCGCTGGATCCGGAACAGAACAAGGCGTTCCATGACAATTACATCGATATTCCTTTTGATTTATCAAAGGTGTTTTTTGTGGCGACGGCCAATACGGTGTCCACCATTCCTGCGGCCCTGCTTGACCGCATGGAATTGATCGAGCTCTCGGGATATACCGAGGAAGAAAAAGTACAGATTGCCAAAAAATATCTGATTCCCCGCCAGAGGGAAAGAAACGGCCTGAAGCCGTCGGATATCCGATTCACCGATGCACTGGTCAGAAAAGTGATCAGAAGCTATACGAGAGAAGCAGGAGTGCGCGAGTTGGAGCGGACCATCGGCTCATTGTGCCGCAAGGTGGGAAAGAAAATCGTTCTTGCCGATGAAACCATGCCGCTGCTTTCCGTAAAAACGATAGAGAAATATTTAGGGCCTGTAAAATTCCTGCCGTTGGCAGAAGAGCATCCTTCCCAGGTGGGGCGTGTCAACGGACTGGCATGGACGATGGCAGGCGGAGAAGTCCTTGATACGGAAGCCGTGACGATTAAGGGGAAAGGCAATCTGATTCTGACAGGACAGCTGGGAGACGTCATGAAGGAATCGGCCGAAACCGCCTATACCTATATCCGCAGCCGTGCGAAAGATCTGGGGTTGAAAGAGAATTTCTATGAAACGCTGGATACCCATATCCATCTGCCGGAAGGAGCAGTGCCGAAAGACGGTCCGTCTGCGGGTATCACGATGGCGACCGCCATGGCTTCCGCCTACACAGGACGCAAGGTGCGCGGTGATACGGCGATGACGGGAGAAATCACGCTGACCGGCGAAGTCCTCCCTATCGGCGGAGTCAAGGAAAAGGTCCTTGCCGCCAGCCAGTTCGGCATCAAGCAGATCCTGCTTCCGGAAAAGAACAAAAGGGATATGGAAGAAATTCCGAAATCGGTCAAAGATAAACTGCAGTTCGTCTATGTCAAGAATGTGGACGACGTACTGGCGCATGCCTTAATGAAATAAAAGGAGGTTCCATGGCAGAAATAAAGGATTTGAAGAAATTCCACATATTTTCTGCGGCATATACCGGCTCTACGGTGAAACGCGGAGAATATGGCGGCAAAAAAGAAATTGCTTTCATCGGGCGTTCCAATGTGGGCAAATCCTCCCTGATCAATTCCATCAGTGGCGTAAGGAAGCTTGCCTATGTGAGCCGTGAGCCCGGAAAAACAAGGACCATCAATTATTATTCCATCCAGTCAAGACGGGATGTAGGAAACGGAGAAGAACGACAGGACTGGTACCTCGTGGATCTGCCCGGTTATGGCTTTGCGAAGACGAGCCAGGAGAACAGGGATTCATGGAGCGGATTCATTGATGATTACATCAGGAATTCACCGACCCTTGCCATGGTGGGGCTGCTCGTGGATTTACGCCACCCCGGACTTCCCATCGACATCAGGGCCTATGAATGGCTGAAACAGATTGCTCCCGACCTGCAGATCATCGGAACGAAGGCGGATAAGCTGGGACGGAACGAGATGAATAAGAATCTTAAATTACTGGCGAAGCTTCTCCCTGCCGGACGGCCGCCGATAGCCTATTCTTCACTTGATAATGAAGGCAAGGATGAGATGCTTCAATTGATTGAACAGAAAATTTGTGACTGAGGGACTATGAAGAAAATAATCATTGCGTTCCTGTGCCTCCTTTCTTTTTCTTTCGCGGCAGAAGCCTATAACAGCTATGCCCCGAATTCATGGGACACGGTGAAACAGGAAGCGTGGGACTATAAAGCGATTTATGGTTTCTGTGAAAGAGGAAAGGCGCCGGGATATGACAAAAGTTTTTTTGACAGAGGCAGCCTGACCCGTTATGAGCTGGCTTCCGTTCTGAAAAGCGTGTTGGAGAACCAGACGGAAGGAAATGCTTCTGCCTCCCTGACAGCAGATGAAATGAACATGCTGTCCCGTTTGAAAAAGGAATACGGCCGTGAATTGGAAGCGCTCGGCTGGAAAGAACCGCAGAAGCATAAGGATCCCATCCTTGAGATAGGGGGAGATGCCAGAGTCCGCTGGACCAAGGGTGAGAATACAGACGCCCGAGTCCGTGTCGGCGGCCGCTGGGACATTGGCTCCGATACCTATGTCGAAGGGCAGGGAAGTACCTCGCGGGAATTATGATAAAACCTATGAATGAAACAGCAGGATTCAGTATGTCTGCTGTTTTTATTTTGCTTGAAACCGGAGAGAGCTAATCCGCTTTATGGCAATCTTTGCCGATGCGTGAAGGCGGTGTTTGGATGGACTATCCCGGAATCACATGTGATTCATACAATAAAAGATGGCGGTCAGAATATTCCGGCGTGGTTTCCGCGCGGCGAACTTTCAGGCAGGAGAACCATGCCGGCTTGCACCTTGTGGTAATATAAGGAAGCATATCGGTTAAGAATTTAGCCTTTGTTTAAAAATAATTACATGATTATAAATATCATTGCTATATCCTATAAAGAATAAAGGGGAAAATCATGGAATATCCGAAGATTGGAAATATAAAACTGGATGGCTGGGCACTGCTGGCACCCATGGCGGGTGTCAGCGATCTGGCGTATCGTGTGATTGCCCGTGAGATGGGCGCGGCACTGACGACGGCAGAAATGGTCAGCGCGAAAGGGCTTTATTATAGGAATGAAAAAACAAAGGACATGCTCAAGATAGCGCCGGAAGAACATCCCGTGGCTCTCCAGCTGTTTGGCAGTGATCCTGAAATCATGGCGATAGGTGCCAAAGAAATGGAAAAAGCCGGGGCTGACCTGATTGATATCAATATGGGATGCCCCATGCAGAAGGTGGTAAAAAACGGCGACGGTTCCGCTTTGATGAAGGATGTGAAACTGGCGGCGAAGGTCGTCCGTGCCATGGCGGAGGCGGTCTCCGTCCCTGTGACGGTGAAAATGCGTCTGGGCTGGAGCAGGGAAACGATGAACGCGGTGGAGCTGGCGCAGGCAGTGGAAGAGGCCGGTGCCGCCGCCGTTACCGTCCATGGAAGGACGCGGGAGGATTTTTATGCGGGGGAAGCGGACTGGAAAGAAATAGAAAAAGTTGTGAATGCCGTCCGTATCCCCGTCATAGGGAATGGTGATGTCACGGACGGGCCGTCTGCGAAGGCGCTTATGGAAGAGACAGGATGCGTGGCGGTAGCCATCGGCCGCGCGGCATGGGGGAATCCATGGATATTCCATGCGGTGGATACCTATCTCCTGACAGGGGAAATCGTGCCGGAGCCAAGCTGGGAAATGCGTCTGCAAATGGCACGCCGCCATCTGCACGGGCTCTGTCTGGAAAAAGGCGAGTATACGGCCGTGCGGGAGATGCGTGCCCACGCAAGCCGTTATTTCCATGGACTTCCGAAAGCGACTGGGCTCAGAAGGGAAATCATGAAAGCCTCCACTGAAAAATCATTTAATGATGTGCTGGATGGATATGAGTCCCGGCGTGGATGGACAGAAAATAAGAAAATAGAATAGGGAGGAAATCATGAGCATCAAAAAATCATCGTCAGCGATGGTGTTTATCTGCCTGATGGGCGTCGTCAGCCTTTTTGCGGACATGACGCAGGAAGGTGCCAGAAGCATATTCGGCGATTATTTAGGACTTATGGGTGCATCTGCCGCAACAATCGGATTTATTGCAGGCTTTGGGGAACTGGTCGGGTATGCGCTCCGCATCGTGACGGGTTTCATCGCGAACAGGAGCGGAAAATATTGGGCTATGACGGTGATCGGATATTCTGTTGCCGTTCTGGCGATTCCCTGTCTGTCCTTCGTGCCCGATGGCAACTGGATGCTGGCGGCCGTATTCATCGTCATGGGGCGTATGGGGAAGGCCATCCGACAGCCTGCAAAGAATACGCTTCTTTCTTATGCGGCCACACAGAAAGGACTTGGAAAAAGTTTTGCCATTCAGGAATTTCTGGACCAGCTCGGGGCGTTTCTCGGACCTGTATTTATTTTCCTTGTGCTGTCTTATGCAGGAAATACAGATGGTCTTAGGAAATATTCCCTCAGTTTCCTTGCCTTGGGAATTCCGGCGCTCTGCTGCATCGGCGCCGTGCTCTTTGCAAAAATGAAATTCCCCAATCCGGAGGATTTCGAACCGGAGGTCAAGGAACAGGAAAAGTTCCGTATCAATAAATATTTTATAGGGTATATGGCAGGCGCCTGCCTGTTTGCCTTCGGGTTCATTGATTTTCCGCTAATCACGATGCATGCCGTCCGTGTGGATGCGGCAGGCGGAGCCGTGGTTCCCCTTCTGTACGCGGCAGCCATGATCGTGGATGCTTTTTCCGCTCTTTTCTTCGGGTGGCTGTTTGATAAATACGGTGTGAAATCACTCATATGGTCCACCTTGGCCGGTGCGCCTTTCGTATATCTTGTCTTTGCAGGCACCTCGTCATCATGGATTTATGCAGGCGTGGTTCTCTGGGGAATCGGCATGGGCGCGCAGGAATCCACGCTGAAGGCCGCGGTCAGCGCGATCGTGCCCAAACATCTGCGTGCGGCAGGCTATGGTATTTTTGAAACCTGCTTCGGTATTACATGGTTCCTCGGGAGCTTCCTCTTAGGTGCGTTATATGACAGATCCATCATGGGGATGATCGCCGTGTCCACGGCGGCGCAGCTGCTGGCGATCCCGTTCTTCCTGTATGCAGGGAAGGCGAAAAATGAAGCGGCAGCATGACGGATAGGAGTAATAAAAACTGCCATGGAATGATATCCATGGCAGTTTTCGCATGGAAAAAGCCTGTTCCCGATTTAGGAACAGGCTTTTTAGGGGTTAAATCAATGGGTATTCCATATTCTGTGGATGGTTTATCGGATATGACCGCCTTCTTTGTCCAAATACATATTTTTCGGGATTAACCACATCAGATATGCTTTGAATCGGCACCACCTCCTTTCCTTCCGATATCAGAGATTCACCGGAAGAAGAACGTATTATCGGTCTGACGGAGATTCCCCTGCGGCTGGCTCATGGTTTTGCCGGTTTTCCATGCGGTCATCATGGCCGGCACTCTCCTTTTTATCTTTTCTCCCGTATTTTTCATTGTGCTTGTCGGAAGTGTCTTTATGGTCTTTCCGGACATCTTCATGGGAGATTCTGTCTTTATCTTCTTTGTGATGGTCCTGATGAAGATTGCTCTTGATCAGGGGACGCGCTTCCTGAACCCATTGGTTGGAGGCATCCATATCGTTTAATGCGAAAGAACCGATGCCTACGGTTAATGAAATGAGAAAAGCGACCGTGCAAATAGCTATTTTTTTCATGATGGATTCCTTCTTCCTTTAAAATCAATTTCTGGCGATGGCTGCAGATGCTTCATGATTAAGCGCGCCTGCAGAGAATGTTTTCCCCAATTGTCCTAAGAAGAACACGGCGCCGGCGGCGGAGAAGCCTGTGCATCCAAAGGCTGCCAATGTAAGCGGATGGATGGCGGGAATGACAGGAAGCCAGCTGAACGGCTGGATCTGGACGGCGAGCATGTACAAGGCGGACAGGGTAGCCAGTGCGATGATCAAGGCAATGATGGTGCAAAGGAAATAAAACAGTCCTGTCAGTGCTCCGAAACCCTTCCTCGCCAGGGCCGTTATCTGCGGAAGGAAGCGGGGGAGCTGCCTTTTCGTGGTTTCCTCCGTGTTTTCCAGAAAACTCTTGGTGCTGATAAGCAGCTTCTTTGAAAAAACGGATAAGGCGGGGCGTTCATTCAGGACGCCTTCGCTTTTGTAGGAGTCGTAAATTTCTTTGGGTGAGCCGAGTTCACGGATGATTTCTTCATCGGAGAAGCCGGCTTCCTCCGCAGCATCGAAGTGTGCGTTATAATCTGCGATGATCTCAGTGGTTTCCTCTGCAGAGCTTTTTTTCAGGTAATATTCCAGTGAGCTTATAAATTCAATTCTTGTCATGGGTAAGACCTCCTTGTTTGCTATCCGGATGGATGAAATGATGTAACTTTTTGAAATCGGTCATGAGGGACAGATGCCTGAGGCGTCCGCGATATGTTATCCTGTAATATTTTTCCGTCTGTCTGGAATGGTATTTCCTGTAATAGACAGAAACCAGCCGTTCCTTACGAAAACGCAGGAGCATGGGGTATACCTGTCCGTCGTGCAGCTTCAGCATCTGGGGAATATTCCTCGTGATGTCGTAACCGCGTGAATCCGTTTCTTTTAAGAGTGAGAGGATAAAAAACTCTGAAGCATGCTTTTCTATCGTTCCCTGTGGCATATGGATCACCTCGTTCCTTGTTTGTGGAAAGTTTCCTTTCTGACAATACATTAACACATGGTATCTTGTATTGCAAGGTATCTTGCAATCGATAAATAATAAACTAAGTTTTAAATTTTTTTAAACAGTAAAGGCAGGGCGCAAAGGGGACGCCGGAACGAAAGCGCATTTCACCGGCGAGCAGGAAGGCGGTTAAAAGGAGGAGAAGAAATACAGAACAGGGAGGGAAACGGGAATATTTATTAAGGAAAAAGTAAATATCAGGTATCTGTAAATGAGAAGATAATTATAATAAAAAAGTCCGATAAAATCTGTATCTCTGAAATTTAAGTTTTATTGACAAGACAATATAGAAATATTAAAATGTTTACGGATGTGAATATTATGAGTGTAAGCGGACCCCGTAGTGCTTGTGCGGGTTTTTCTTATCATAAGGGAGGAAAAATGAAAAAAATTCTTTGTTCCGGTTGTTTGAAAAATCAGCGGGAGGAGAATATTCTTTTTATTTGCGTCTGTCATTGGGGAAGTATCAAGTGAAGCTCCACTGTTTGGTCATGCACTGAAACAGGGGGCTTTTATTTTTAGCCAAGGAGGAAACTATGCATGTAGGTATTGTCATGGGCAGTGATTCCGATCTGCCGACAATGAAAAAAGCTTGTGAAATTCTAAACGGATTTGGCGTGACTTATGACATGGCCATTGCTTCGGCGCATCGGACACCGAAGAAGCTGGAAGAATTCGTCAAGGCAGAGGAAGAAAAAGGAGCGGCCTGCTTCATCGCCGGTGCAGGCATGGCGGCGGCGCTTCCCGGCGTGGTTGCTTCCATGACACTCCGTCCCGTGATCGGCGTGCCGCTGTCAGGCGCGAAATTAGACGGAATGGACGCGCTTTTTTCCATCGTCCAGATGCCCTCCGGTATACCCGTGGCGACAGTAGCGATCGACGGTGCCAAGAATGCAGCCTATCTGGCGATTGAAATCGGCGCGGTGGCAGACCGTGATCTGTACAGAAAGTACAAGGAATACAGGGAAGAAGCCGCTGCCGAAATTTATCGCAAGGATGAAAAACTCCAGCAGGAATTGAGGAAATAACTGTATTTATCTGATTTTATTAATAAAGGAGAATAATAATGAAGGAATATCAGCCGTTTAAATCCGGTAAAGTACGTGAGCTGTATGATCTGGGAGACAGCCTTGTCATGGTCTGCACGGACCGCATTTCCGCTTTTGACAACATTCTGGAAAATCCGATTCCGAAAAAAGGCGAAGTATTGAACAAGATGTCCAAGTTCTGGTTCGATTTCACGAAGGACGTAGTGCCGAACCATATGATTTCTATCGACGTGAAAGATATGCCTGAATTTTTCCGGACGCCTGCTTTTGATGGAAACAGCATGAAGACACAGAAGCTGGACATGATTCCCGTGGAATGCATCGTCCGCGGCTACATCACCGGTTCAGGCTGGGAAAGCTATCAGAAGGACGGCACGGTCTGCGGAATCAAGCTGCCGGAAGGGCTGAAGGAATGCGAGAAGCTGCCGGAAGCGATTTTCACGCCATCCACCAAGGCGCCTGTCGGCGAGCATGATATGAATATTTCCATGGAAGAAGGCGTGGAATGGATTGAAAAGACGTTCCCTGGCAAGGGCAGGGAATATATGGAAAAGCTCCGCGACCTGACTTTGGCGCTGTATCGTAAATGCGCTGATTATGCGCTGTCCAAGGGCATAATTATTGCGGATACCAAGTTTGAATTCGGTCTGGATGAAAAGGGAAATATCGTTCTCGGTGATGAAATGCTGACGCCGGACAATTCCCGCTTCTGGCCGCTGAAGGGATATGAGGCAGGCAAGGGCCAGCCGTCTTACGACAAGCAGTTTGTCCGTGATTATCTGAAAGAAAATCCGGGAGACAGGCTGCCGCAGGAAATCATTGACAAGACCATCGGCAAGTATGTGGAAGCGTATGAGCTTCTCACCGGAGAAAAGCTTTAATTCCCATTAAAAGGCCATTTTCCTGCTGTCAGGAAATGGCATCAGACGGGAATCTTCCCGTGGGATAAGGAAAATATCCTTTCCGCAGGAGAGGAACGACAGTGGCAGACCATACAGAAACAGGTAAAGGCAGGTTACATTTGTGAAATACACAAGCATGGATATTTGTGATGACAAACCCCATGAAGAGTGCGGCGTTTTCGGTATTTTTGACCGGGAACGCTCCGCTGCTCTGGAAACATATTACGGTATTTTTTCCCTGCAGCACCGCGGGCAGGAAAGCGCAGGTATCACGGTCAGCGACGGGAAAATCATGGAAACGTTCCGCGGCATGGGGCTGGTAACAGAGGTATTCCGCAAGCTTCCCGAAAAGGAAGGTTTCATCGGAATCGGACATGTACGTTACAGTACGACAGGCTCTTCCATCCCGAGCAACATCCAGCCGTTGCAGCTGGAAGGCGTGGAGGGCCCGCTTGCCCTTGCTCATAACGGCAATTTGGTGAATACGAAATCATTAAGGACACGCCTGCTTCTCGGCGGCTCCACGTTCCAGACGACCATGGATACGGAAGTCATCATCAAGCTGCTTGCCCGTGCACGCAGCCTGTCCATGGAGGAACGGATCAGGGAGGTCATGGACGAGATCCATGGCGCATATGCCATCGTGGCCTGTACGAATGAAAGATTATATGGATTCCGCGATCCGTTCGGCTATCGGCCGCTCGTATTGGGTAAAACGGAAACGGGCTATGTGCTCTGTTCGGAAACGCCGGCACTGGATGCGATCAATGCGGAGTTCGTCCGCGACGTCCTTCCGGGAGAAATCGTGACCATCGATGATACGGGTGTCCGCAGCACGATGTATGACCGCAAGGCTCCAAGGCTTGGCATCTGTACGTTTGAATATATTTATTTCGCCCGTCCGGATTCCATCATGAACGGACAGGATATTTATGAAGCGCGCCTTGCGATGGGACGCCATCTGTGGGAAGAAACCCACTATGAAGGCGACGTGGTCATGAGCGTGCCTGATTCGGGAAACGTGGCGGCTCTGGGGTATGCCCAGGCGTCAGGGATTCCTTATGTGGAAGGACTTCTTAAAAATAAATACATGGGACGTACCTTCATCCAGCCCGGGCAGAAGCAGAGGGAACGGGCCGTGAGGATGAAGCTGAATCCTATTTCCATGAATGTAAAGGGGAAGCGGATCATCCTCATTGATGACTCCATCGTACGTGGGACGACGAGCGGAATCATTATCGAGCTTCTGAAAAATGCAGGGGCAAAGGAAATCAAGATGTGCATCAGCTCTCCGCCGGTCAGATTCCCATGTTTCTTTGGCATCGACACGGCGGAACGGCGCCAGCTGATCGCGGCAAGGTATTCGGAAGAGGAAATCTGCAAAATCATCGGCGCCGACGCACTGCATTATCTTTCGCAGAAAGGACTGGCAGAGTCTATCGCCCATATAAAATCGGAAGACATGTGTTTTGCCTGCTTTGACGGCAATTATCCTGAACCTGTGCCAAGCGGCGGTTTCGGGGATGTGGAAGGGTAAGGAGCGACTATGAGTGAAAAGAAAAAAGGACTGACTTATGCGGAAGCCGGTGTGGATATCGATGCCGGTGAAAGAGAAGTGGAGCTGATCAAGAAATCTGTACAAGCCACTTACACACGGGGCGTCCTTGGCGACTTAGGGGGATTCGGCGGCCTTTTCAGGCTGAAAGACGAATTGACGGAGGATCCCGTCCTTGTTTCCGGTACGGACGGCGTGGGCACGAAGCTGCGCCTTGCTATCGAGATGGGAATCCATGATACCATCGGGCAGGACTGCGTCGCCATGAGCGTCAATGATGTGCTTGTGCAGGGCGCGCGTCCCCTGTTCTTCCTGGACTACATCGCGACAGGGAAGCTGGAACCGGAGCTGATGGCGGAAATCGTCAAAGGCGTGGCCGATGCATGCATCGAATCCGGATGCGCCCTCCTTGGCGGGGAAACGGCGGAAATGGCAGGTTTCTATGCCAAGGGCGATTATGATGTAGCCGGATTTGCAGTAGGCATCGTCGATAGAAAGGATTTAATCACGGGAGAAAATATTTCCAAGGGAGATGTGATCCTGGGACTGCCGTCCACGGGAATCCATTCCAACGGGTATTCCCTCGTGCGCCGCATTATTTCCGATAATGGCCTCCGCTTGCAGGAAACCTATGAAGGGTTTGACAGGCCGCTCGGCGAAGTCGTCCTGACGCCGACACGGCTGTATCCGAAGCCTGTGCTCCCCGTGCTGAAAGGCTGCACGGTCAAGGGGCTCGTCCATATCACAGGCGGTGGCTTTTACGATAATATACCGAGGGTGCTGCCGAAGGGGACAAGGGCGGTTTTGGATGCGGATTGCTGGCCGATGCTTCCCATTTTTCCGTTCATCAAAAAGCAGGGCGGCGTGGAAGCCCATGAGATGTACCGCACCTTCAACTGCGGATTGGGCATGCTCCTCATTCTCAGCCGTGAAGAAGCGGACAAGGCAAAAGAAATTCTGAAAAATATAGGAGAACCTGTTTATGAAGTGGGCGAGATCACTGAGGGAGAGCAGGATGTCGTTGTGACAGGCGGTCTTTTCCATGAATAAGCGGATATTGATTTTTGCTTCCGGGCGCGGCTCCAATGCAGAAGCGATCCATGAAGCGACAGTCAATGGAATCATCAGGGGAACGGTTATCGGCGTGATTTGCGATCATGAAGATGCTCCCGTCTTGGATCGGGCAAAGCGCTGGGACGTTCCTGCCACAGTGATTGAAATGAAAGCCTGCAGAGATAAGGCGGAGTATAATGCGAAAGTGCTGGAGGCAGCCAAAAGCTACCGGCCGGATCTGATCTGTCTCGCAGGATACATGCGGATATGCGGAGAGGATCTGGTGAATGCATTTCCCGACCGTATCATGAATATCCATCCGGCGCTGCTTCCCAGTTTCCGCGGCCTTCACGGACAGCGGCAGGCGATAGAGGCAGGCGTCAAGGTGGCGGGATGCACGGTCCATTTCGTCGGAACCGGACTGGATGACGGACCGATCATCACGCAGGTCGCCGTTCCGGTCTATGATCATGATACGGAAGAAACGCTTTCCGCAAGGATATTGGAACAGGAGCATCCTGCCTATGTCCGCGCGGTCAAGGCATATTGCGAGGATAAACTTCATTTGGTGGGCCGCAAGGTTTCAGGTATGCACGAGGAGGAATGAAAATGGCAGTGAAAAGAGCTTTGATCAGTGTATCTGACAAGACAGGCATTGTTGAATTTGCAAAAGGCCTTCATGAGCTGGGTGTGGAAATCGTTTCTACTGGCGGTACCATGAAAGCCATTGCCGATGCAGGCATCCCGGTCATGTCCGTTTCAGAAGTGACCGGTTTTCCGGAAATGATGGACGGCAGGGTCAAGACGCTTCATCCGAAGGTGCATGGCGGCATTCTGGCGATCCGTGATAATCCCGACCATGTGAAGGCCATGGAAGACCACGGCATCACCGGCATCGATCTGGTGGCCGTCAATCTGTACCCCTTCCGTGAAACCATTGCCAAGCCGGATGTGACAAGGGCAATGGCGATTGAAAATATCGATATCGGCGGTCCCTCCATGGTCCGTGCCGCCGCGAAAAACTATAAATATGTAACCGTCGTTGTCGATCCGGCACAGTACGGAGACATACTGGAACGCATCAGGACGGACAGCCTGACGGAGGATTTCCGTTTTGACCTGTCCAGAAAGGCATTCCTCCATACCGGCCTGTATGACTGTGCTATTGCGGATTACATGACAAAAGAAGTCAATGGGACGCAGGACGGCCTTCCGGATATTTTTGCCAAAGCTTATACGAAGATACAGGATCTGCGGTATGGTGAAAACCCGCATCAGAAAGCGGCTTTTTACAGGGACCCTGAAATCAGGGGCGGCATTGCGGCAGCGAAACAGCTCCATGGCAAGGAGCTTTCCTATAATAACATCGTGGATATGGAAGCGGCATGGGATCTGGCCAGCGAATGGAAGGATACACCGGCCTGCGTCATCGTGAAGCATACGAATCCCTGCGGAACCGCACTGGGAGACAGCGCGCTTGACGCATTCAAAAGAGCCTTTGCGGCAGACAGCAAATCCGCATTTGGCGGCATTGTGGCGATGAACCGTGAATGTGACAAGGAAACGGCAGAAGAAATGAAGCCGATCTTCTTCGAAGTCATCATGGCGCCGAAATTCTCGCAGGAAGCCATTGATACCCTGTCGACAAAGAAAAATATCCGGCTCATAGAAGTCAATAATGCGGAAACACAGGAACTGCAGATCCATAAGGTATCCGGCGGACTGCTTCTCCAGACACCGGACGACAGTTCGGAAACGAGGGAAGACTGCCAGTGCGTCACAGAGCGCAAGCCGACGGAAGAAGAATGGCAGGCGCTTGAATTTGCATGGAAAATCGTCAAGCATGTCAAGTCCAATGCCATCGTCCTGACAGGAAAAGATGTGACCTATGGCGTCGGCGCGGGACAGATGAACCGTGTCGGCGCGGCAGATATCGCCATTGCGGAAGCCGGCGAAAAATGCAAGGGGTCCGTCATGGGCTCGGACGCATTCTTCCCCTTCGGTGATACGATAGAAGCGGCAGGCAAGGCAGGCGTGACGGCAGTCATCCAGCCCGGCGGCTCCGTAAGGGATCAGGAATCCATTGACATGGCGAATAAATACGGAATCGCCATGGTATTTACCGGGCACAGGCATTTCCGCCACAGCTGAGAACGGGAGGCACGATGAAAGTATTGGTTATCGGAAGCGGTGGAAGAGAACACGCGCTTCTCTGGAAATTGGCACACAGTCCTTCCGTGAAGGAAGTATATGTTGTTCCCGGAAACGAGGGTATGACGGACGTCGCACACCTGATTCCTGTCAAAGGCGCGGAAGACATTCTGGATTTCGCACGACTAATGGATGTGGATCTGACGGTGGCAGGACCGGAGACTGTTCTGACGGAAGGACTGGCAGACCGTTTCGAGGAACAGGGACTTGCCTTTTTTGGCCCGTCACGGGCGGCGGCGCAGATTGAAGGATCAAAGACCTTTGCGAAGGATCTGATGAAGAAATATAAGATTCCGACCGCTGCTTATGAAACCTTCACGGAAGAAGAAAAAGCAGTCGCGTATATTAAAAAGCATAAGAAATATCCGATGGTCATCAAAGCTGACGGACTGGCAGCAGGGAAAGGCGTCGTGATTGCGGAAAGTGAAAAAGAAGCGCTGGAGGCCGTCTGCGGCATGCTGGAAGGGAAATCTTTCGGCAATGCGGGTAAATCCGTCGTGATTGAAGAATTCATGGAAGGAGAGGAAGCCAGCGTCCTCTGTTTTACCGACGGAGAATCCATTATCCCCATGATTTCCTCCCAGGACCACAAGCGGATCAGTGACGGAGACATCGGCCCGAATACCGGCGGCATGGGTGCTTATGCGCCTGCTCCGGTAATGACGGAAGAATTGAACAGGATTGTTTATGACAAGATCCTTCTGCCGACGATCAAAGCTATGAAAAAAGAAGGACATCCGTTCAAGGGATGCCTGTACGCGGGATTGATGATTACGAAAAACGGTCCGAAAGTAGTGGAATTCAACTGCCGTTTCGGCGATCCTGAAACAGAAGCCGTCCTTCCTTTGTTAGACAGCGACTTGGGTGAAATCATGCTTGCCTGTGCGAAAGGCACGCTGAAAAAGGAAACAGTGGAATGGAAGAAGGCCTGTGCCGTCGATGTGGTGCTTGCATCGGAAGGATATCCGGCAACCCATTCTGCCGGAGAAGAAATCACCGGACTGGAAGAAGCGAAGGAAACAGGATGCCTCCTTTTCCATGCGGGGACAGCAAGGAAAAACGGAAAGTTCATCGTCAACGGAGGCCGCGTACTGAATGTGGTCGCCGTGGCACCGACGCTGAAAGAAGCACGGGATAAAGCCTATGAAGGCGTTTCCAAAATCAGCTGGAAAGGCATGCAGTACCGTCATGATATTGCGGACAAAGGATTGAAGCACCTGAAAGCAAAAAAATAATCCTAACGGATGGGTTTTATGAAGGATGCAGTATTCGTCATGGGTACTGCATTTTTTATGTCAATCATGAAATAAGAATAAGACAGGCATCATTTTCCTTTCTTGGAAAGAGATGCTTTTTATTTTTGGAGAAATAATGATGAGTGAAAACAGCAGGTTTTATCGGATAAAATAAGTCTTCGTAAAACGAACTTCAGATTATTTTACTTAGATATTACAAACTGGACAAAAAGTATACACTTTACCCTGTATACCTTTTACATCACTTTCGTAAACTATAAACACAGCAAAAGTGTATTTCCTTAAGGAGGAAAAAATGAATTTAAAGAAGTTGACCCTTGTTGCATTATCTTCAGCAGTATTACTGACAGCGGCAGGCTGCGGCGGAAGCGAACCGGCAAAAAGCAGTTCCAAAGCGGCTGCTTCCGGTGCAAAGGTAACCGGCTCCGTTACTGTTTCCGGATCTTCTGCATTGCTCCCGCTGGCTAAAGATGCGGCTGCCAAATTCAAAGTAAAGAATCCTGAGGTTTCCATTACTCTGAACGGCGGCGGCTCCGGCACAGGCCTGAAACAGGTCGCTGAAGGTTCTGTCAATATCGGTAACTCTGACGTAGAAGCTTCCAAGAAGCTCCCGGCTGAAAAAGCAAAAGGACTTGTGGATCATAAGGTCTGCGTTCTGACGGTGGCACCGGTTGTCAACAAGGACATCGCTGCAACGGTCAAGAGTCTGACGAAGACACAGCTTCAGGATGTATTCACTGCGAAGGTTACTAACTGGAAAGATGTAGGCGGCCCGGATCAGGAAATCATCCTTGTCACCCGTCCTTCCACGTCCGGCACACGTGCGCTGTTCACCGAACTGGCTCTGGCAGGCAAGGAAGAAGCAACCAATAAATCCCTGGAAACCGACGACTCCGGCACACTGATCCAAAGCATCGCGCAGACGAAGGGCGCGATCGGATATGTAGCGCTTTCCTACCTGGTTAATAACAAGGACGTGGCAGCGATCGGCATCGACGGTGTAGCACCGACACTGGAAAATACCTACAACGGGACATATCCGGTCTGGGGCTATGAACACATGTACACCAAAGGCGAACCGACCGGCGCGGTCAAAGCTTTCCTCGACTATGTCGTTTCTGATGAATACGGCGTAGAAATCGAAAAACAGGGTTATGGCGTCAGCAGCAAAATGAAGACGAAATAAGTCTGTAAAATCTGAAAAACAGCAGAATTTTTGAGAAAGAGCGGTCGTATATTTCTATACGGCTGCCTTTCCGATATATAAAACAGTAAGGAGATTTTATGGGAAGTAATGTGAAACGGGAGCAGATGTTCAGACGCGAGTACTTAGGGAAAGGCGTTTCCACCGTTTGCGGGATATTCCTGATCGTGCTGACAATCGCGATAGGCGCATTCCTCCTCGCAAAGGGTATGCTTACCTTTACCCAGTTTGACCATTCGATTGGAGAATTTCTTTTCTCCTCCACCTGGAAGCCCTCCGACACGGAAATGGGCGGCGGACAGGTCGGTGCAGCCGTTTTCATCTGGGGATCGATCCTAACCTGCGCGGTATCGCTGATCATTGCCGTCCCGTTCAGTCTTTCCACGGCGATTTTCATGACGAAGATATCTCCGGCGCTGGGGGAAAAGGTTATCCGTCCGGCTGTGGAAATATTCGTCGGGATTCCGTCCGTCGTTTATGGCTGGGTAGGGTTGGTCGTCCTCGTCCCTCTTTTACAGAAGGTGTTCAATCTCCCTCACGGACAGTCGGTCCTTGCGGCGTCCGTCGTGCTTTCTGTCATGATTTATCCGACGATTACTTCTGTATCTGCCGATGCCATCCGCGGTGTCAATAATAAGTATATTGAAGGCGCGTACGGACTGGGTTCCACCCGCTGGCAGATGATTTATAAGGTGCTTCTTCCGGCGGCTCTGCCGGGCATCCTGACGGCGATTGTTCTCGGCCTTGCCCGTGCGTTCGGCGAAGCATTGGCAGTATCCATGGTCATCGGCAAGATGAAGGCATTTCCGGACAGCCTTCTGGCGCCGACAAACAACCTGACCTCCGCCATCGCCTCTGATATGGGCGGCGCCATGGACGGCGGCGAATTCAATGCCGCCCTGTGGTCGATGGCGTTATTGCTTTTCATCGTTTCCTTGCTTTTTATCCTGATCATTCACGCATTATCCGCGAATAAGGAGGCTGCTGCATGATGAGAGTATATACGGAAGGCAGCCCCAACCGCCTTCGTGAGATCGATCCCTCTTTGAAAAGGGCGCAGCTGGCCGACAAGGTGGCGACAGGAGTCTTCTATCTCGTTTCCGGAGCCTTCGTGCTTCTCCTCATCGCATTCACCTGCTATGTGCTGTGGGGAGGAGTGAAAGCATTCCGGCCGGAAATATTTTCCTTCTCGCCAAGCGGGATAGGAAACCAGTTTTTCAATACGGTCTATCTTGTGTTCTTATCTCTTGTCATTTCCGTGCCGATTGGCATTGCTGCCGGTATTTATATGGCAGAGTATGCATCTCCGGGAAAAATGACGAATTCCCTCCGCATAGCGATTGAAACATTGTCGTCTCTTCCCTCTATCGTGGTCGGCCTCTTCGGTTACTTGGTGTTCATCATCATGGTGCACGCGCAGTGGAATCTTTTTTCCGGCGCGCTGGCCGTTTCCATCCTGTCCCTTCCGTTGATTACGACGACGACCTATGATGCGTTCAAGGCGCTCCCAAGCGGTTACAAAGAAGGCAGCCTCGCTTTGGGGGCGACCCATTTTGAAACGATCTGGCATGTCATGCTTCCGGCAACGGTGGCACCGATCATGACAGGAATCATTCTGGCAGCAGGAAGGGGATTCGGAGAAGCTGCCGCACTTCTGTATACGGCAGGCATGAGCACGGACGTCAGCTGGAGCGTATGGGACATCACTTCTCCCGTATGTCCCCTGAATCCGTTCCGTCCGGGAGAAACATTATCCCTGCAGGTCTGGGCATCCAGAACGGAAGCGATTTCGGCGAGTGCCGGTGATGTGGCGGCCGCTGCTTCCGCAGTTCTTATGATTATGGTTCTTGCATTCAGTATCGGAGCAAGACTTTTGAGCCGCCATGTGGCGAGAAAAACAGAAGGAGAGAAAGCATGATGATTAACGACAACTTAGCAACCCTGACAGCCTCTGCCGCAGCGCCGGCCATCTCCGTATATTCCGATATCAGCTTTTCCTGCACGGATGTGGATTTATTCTACGGAAGTTTTCAGGCATTGAAGAAAGTCAATCTTCGGATTGAAAAAAATAAGATTACCGCATTGATCGGACCGTCCGGCTGCGGGAAATCAACATTCCTGCGTGCCCTTAACCGCATGAACGATCTCATTCCCGACTGCCGTGTGGAGGGTTCGATCAGACTGAACGGCGTGGATGCCTATAAGGAAATCGATCCTATCGTCCTCCGCCGCCATGTAGGCATGGTTTTCCAGCAGCCGAATCCGTTCCCGAAGAGCGTTTATGATAACGTGGCTTACGGTCCGAGACTGAAAGGCATCACAAAGAAGGCTGATCTGGATGAAATCGTGGAAACAAGCCTCCGTCAGGCGGCCATCTGGGATGAATTGAAGGACAGACTTAAAAAATCCGCCCTTGGCCTGTCCGGCGGACAGCAGCAGCGTCTCTGCATCGCCCGTGCGCTGGCGGTACAGCCGGAAGTCCTGTTGATGGACGAAGCCACTTCTGCATTGGACCCTATTTCTACGGCCCATATCGAAGATCTGGCGAAAGAACTGAAAAAGGATTACACGGTCATCATGGTCACCCATAACATGCAGCAGGCACAGCGTATTGCTGACAAGACTGCGTTCTTCTATCTCGGGGAAATGGTGGAATACGGAGAAACAGAACAGATTTTTGAAGACCCGCAGAAAGAAAGAACAATCCGTTATGTTTCCGGCAATTTTGGCTGATATTGTAGTATAATTAAATTAAAATAAATACCGGCAGTTGGAATATTCCCCTGCCGGATTTTAGGGTATTGTTAAAGATTCCAAATGATTTCATGAAACGGTCGGAGGGCTTGTATGGCGCTTGTTTACTGTGTAGAAGACGATGAAAGCATTCGTGAGCTGGTGGGATATGCCCTTCACGGGCAGGGATATAAGGTCGAGGGATTCGGCAATGCGGAGGATTTCTACAATGCTCTGAAGATTGCGGTTCCTGACCTGGTTTTATTGGACATCATGCTTCCCGGAGAAGACGGGCTCAGCATCCTGAAAAAAATCAGAAGCCACAAGGAAGAGGAAAATATACCGGTCATCATGATGACGGCGAAGACGAGCGAATTTGATGTTGTCCGTGGACTGGACTTAGGGGCCGACGATTATGTGACGAAGCCATTCGGGATTATGGAACTGCTTTCCCGTATCCGCTCCGTGCTGCGCAGAAGCAAAAAGACAACGGAAAGAAAATTGGAAAAGCTTGTTTTTGACGGAATCCATGTGGATCAGGAACAGCACGTGGTAACGGTGAACGATGAAGAAGTGCAACTTACCCTGAAAGAATTTGACTTGCTCTGCTATTTGATATTAAATAAAGGCATCGTTCTTTCACGCGATCAGATCATGCAGGCCGTATGGGATTCTCCTTTTGAAATGGAAAGCCGTACCATCGACATGCATATCATGAGCCTCCGCCAGAAACTGGGAGAAGAGGGCGCAGCGATCCGGACAGTCCGTGGTGTCGGATACCGGCTGGGAGATCGCAAATAAATAAAGTAAGCAGGTGTGATTCATGAGAGCAAGAATACATAAAAGCCTTCTTGCGATGGGAGTTATTTCTGTCACATTGGCATTCATCCTGTCTGCAGTCCTCCATTACCAGGGGCTGCAGGAACAATATGATGAAGAGCTGGCCAATATGGTACAGACCGCGGCGGCCGCCGTTTCCATCAATGATGCAGATAAAAGCCGTACCTATCTCGATGCGATTTATGCGGCCAATAATAAAGGGATCCATATCGTCTGGCTGACAGAACAGGGGAGCGTCTTGTACGATACAGATGGCACCATCGGACGTAATTATCTGGACATGCCAGAAGTGCAGCAGGCCATCCAAAAAGGAAAGGGCGGTATCGTTCAGAAAGCATCTGATGACCATCCGAAAAGCTATGTGGCCAGCCGTACAGCAGATAATACGATTCTTCGCTTTTCCAAGAGCAAGGTCGTCTCTTTCGCATTCCTTTCTGATTTCGTGCCGGAAATATTGTTATTCCTCCTCGTATTTTTCGTTGGCTGCCTGGCAGCGGCAGAGCATGAAACGAACCGCATTCTGAAACCGATCCGTAAGGTAGAGGAACTGATTCAGCAGATCATGTCCGGCAAACCGGTCGAAAAACTTTCCGACGAATATGAAGAACTGATGCCTCTGATCAACAAAGTAGAGGAACAGCACGATGAAATTCAGAATTATCTGGAAGACATAGAAGAAGAACGAAATACGATCCGAGCCATCATTGATACGATTTCCGACGGAATCATTCTGTTAAACAGTAAAAAGGAAATCGTCGACTATAACATACGGACGGAACAGATCTTCAAAATCGAGAAAAATAAACGGTTCCGCCGTATTTCCTTCCTGTACCACGATGAGGACTTTCTCCGTGCCATTGGCCGCGCCTATAATTCTGAAGGCAGGCATGAATATACGATGACCCTGTTCGATATTCCATTCAGGATGTCCACGGCGAAAACTGAGCTTTCTGATGGGGAAACAGGGCTGCTGCTTGCTCTTCGGGATATGACGGCATACCATATGGCGGAAAAAATGCGCAGAGAGTTCTCCGCTAACGTATCCCACGAATTGAAAACACCGCTGACCTCTATCAGCGGCTTTGCGGATATCATTGCGAACGGACTCTGCCAGAATGAAGAAGACGTCAAGCTCTTCGGATCCCGTATCGTGACAGAATCCCATCGAATGCTGTCGCTGATTGATACAATCATGCATCTATCGAAGATAGAAGAAACAGAAACGACCATCAAGTGGAAAACCGTGGAGGTGGACAGCCTCGTCCGTTACGCGGCGGAACTCATCCAACCGCAGGCAGAAAAAAAGAATGTCACTGTCGAAGTGAAAACCGTGCCGGTATATGTCTATGGCAATGCAGCGCTTCTGTCCGAGCTGGCGATGAACCTGCTGGACAATGCGGTGAAATATAACCATGAAGGCGGACATGTCACAGCAGCACTGACCAAGGAAGACGAAAACATGGTGCTGACCGTTTCCGATACGGGCATCGGCATCCCTGCGGATAAGCAGGAACGTATTTTTGAACGATTCTATCGCGCAGAGGAAAGCAGGAATAAATCGACCGGCGGAAGCGGGCTGGGACTTTCCATCTGCAAGCATATCGTGGAAAAACATAAAGGCACGATGACTATTTCCAGCACGGAAGGCGAAGGGACGACCTTCATCGTCAGACTGCCTGCCATGAGTGAAGACGATGTTTCCGTGGAAGAAAGCAACGAAGAACTAGCCAAGCAGGAAGCGGAAGCCGGCGAATCAGGGAAACTGGCGGAACTGGAAGCGGCGGAAGTAGAGCAGGAAGAAGAACAGGCCGTGGAAGAAGCGGAAAAAGAAACGGCGGACATGGAAAAAGAAACAGGAAAAAATAAAAAAGGGAAGAAACGTAAAAAATCGAAAAAGAAAAAGGCGAAGGGAGAAGAACTACCTGGGCCGGACAAAGAAAAATCAGAATAAATGAAAAAAGATGTTCCATGCCAGAATCTATCTGGACGGAACATCTTTTTTGCTGCATGGGTCATGCCGGTGTGGCAACGAACATCCCTGTGGCTTTATCGAAATCCATGGTATAGGTCTTTTCCCCGTCAGCCGTGGTGACATGGAGAAGGAGCTTTTTCTTTTGGATTTCCAAATGCGCGTTTTCCGATGCGGTATCTATGGAAGAAGCATCAAAAGCGACCTGGAAATTTCCCTTTGCGTAAGAAACAATCCGCAGCCCCTGTACATTGCCTGTTTCAAACAGATAAAAACGCTTGCCCGTGTCCGTGCTGACAAACTGAGTCACGGAAACAAATGCATTCGGGATGCCCTCTGCCTGGGATACCTGTAAAGGCAGGCCTGAGAGAGAAAGCGTGGAATTGCTGGCGGCCGTGGAAAATACGGCATCTGCCGTCCCTTCATTCTTCGTGCTGATGTTGATGCCGAGCTTCTGATCCGTTGTCAGATTGAACTGGATGGCGGCTTCTCCGCCTGCAACGGCAAGTGTCGACGTATTTCCCGAAGTCCAGTCGGCGTAAGCCGTCGTTCCGGCCACAAGTAACGTGGCGGCCAATGATAATAAGATCTTTTTCATAGAACACCTCCTTATATATCCATTATAAAGCGAAAGGAAAATAAAATCGATAGGGTCTTGGTTTTGCACACAGCAAAAGACAGTCTCAAATTGATTGGCAGATAAAATAGGGCATATCATAATGGCAGAATCGATAATAGTAGGATACTTAAACTGACATATATCATAAATAGTAGATGATAAATTGGCAAATAAAGGTATATAGAGAACGGTAAAAGAAATGTAAAAATAAGGAAAATGGCAGCAGAAAGAAAAATGAAATAAAGGGGAAAAGACGGGTTTGACAGAAGGAAAATGAGTTGCTATAATTCGTATTGCTGAAACGATATAGATTGATCTATCGCTTTTGCATTTCATGGATGGATTTAAGGCTCAGAGATCTTAAAAAGATGGCTTGACAGATGGAATGCTCCATGATATATTATTTAAGTCGCTTAGAGCGATGGTTCTTTGAAAACTGAACAGTACA
>CABQAR010000010.1 GCA_902462205.1 uncultured Dialister sp. | reverse complement strand
GTTTGCGGATTTTGCAAAACAAATCGACAAATCAAAATTTATGAAATAATCAAATCTATCACAAGGAGGTGTTTTTATGATAACAAACTTCGATTATCTGAAAAGTGAATCAAAATTCTCTTCTTTTGCTGATGCCGCAATTGCAGCGGAAAAGGTTATTTTAATAGATCCTGCGGCAAGTATTATCAATAGCCGCCGTGCAATGGAATTCGCACTAAAGTGGATGTATTCTATAGATTCTGAACTGGAAATGCCTTACCAAGATAATTTACAGAGCCTCATGAATGCAGAGGAGTATCGCCAGATTATTGGACCGGATCTCTGGAAGAGAATGGATTATATCCGCCGCTGCGGAAATAATGCCGCCCACTCCAATAAAAAGCTCGGGCGTGATGAGGCCATGCTCTGTCTGGAAAATTTATTTATTTATTTGGATTACATTGCCTATTGCTATGCAGATCAATATACAGACCGCGCTTTTGATCAATCAATGATTACCTCAAGGATAGAAGTCATAAAAGCTTCTAAAAAATCTGCCGAAACCGCAAAAGAGGAACTCACCAAGGCACGGGAGAAGACTGCAAAGCAGGAGCTTGATTTGCAAAAACTTATGGAAGAAAATGCGGCGCTTAAGGAAGAGCTTTCTGCTCGCAGACAGGCACAGCAGCAGACCTATGTTCCTAAACCGCTCGATCTATCTGAGTACAAAACCAGAAAGCTATATATTGATTCCATGCTTATGGATGCCGGATGGACGGAAGGAAAGGATTGGATCAATGAAGTAGAACTTCCCGGGATGCCAAATAAATCCGAAGTGGGATATGCTGACTATGTACTTTACGATGATTCTCATAGACCACTTGCGGTAATTGAAGCGAAAAGGACTTGTGTTGATGTATCTAAGGGACGCCAACAGGCGAAACTATACGCAGATCTATTAGAAAATAAATATAAGAGACGACCTGTTATTTTCCTTACTAACGGATTCGAAACCCATATCATAGATGGTAAGTATCCGGAAAGAAAATGTGCAGTAATCTATTCAAAGAGAGACTTGGAGAAATGGTTCAATTTGCTGGCCATGAGGACAAGTCTTAAAGTCATTTCTGTGGATAAAAATATTGCAGGTCGTTATTATCAGGAATCTGCTATCAAAGCTGTATGTAATAGTTTTGACGAAAAGAACAGAAGAAAGGCCTTGCTTGTTATGGCCACCGGATCCGGTAAGACGAGAACAGTTATTGCCCTATGCGATTGTTTACTTAAGGCGGGATGGGTAAAGAATATTCTTTTCCTTGCGGACAGAAATTCCCTTGTTACGCAGGCAATGAGAAATTTTGTAAATCTGCTTCCAAATCTTTCCTGCACAAACCTTGTGGAAGAGAAGGATAATTACAACGCTCACTGCGTTTTTTCGACCTATCAGACCATGATCAATTGTATTGATTCTGTAAATGATGATGAAGGGAAGCTTTTTACCTGCGGGCATTTTGATCTGGTAATTTGTGATGAAGCCCATAGATCTATTTATAACAAATATAGAGACATCTTCAACTATTTCGATGCACCTCTTGTTGGATTAACAGCGACACCTAAGGACGAAATTGATAAGAATACTTATGAAATTTTTGAGTTGGAAAATGGTGTTCCAACATACGGATATGATCTGGCCCAGGCAGTAAAAGATGGATATCTGGTTGATTATGTTTCTGTGGAGTCAAAGCTTAAATTCATAGAACAGGGAATTGTTTATGATGAACTGTCTGATGAGGACAAGGAAGCTTATGAGGAGACCTTTGAGGACGAGCATGGTGATCTACCGGAGTCTATCGGCTCATCTGCTCTTAATACGTGGATCTTCAATGAGGATACCATCAAGCAGGTTTTGAATATTCTAATGACGGAAGGTATCAAAATTGACTATGGTCAGAAAGTCGGAAAGACCATTATCTTTGCGAAAAATCATGATCATGCGGAGAAGATTCTGGAGGTTTTCAATAAGGAATATCCGCATCTTCCGGATTTCGCCAAGGTTATAGACAATTATATGACCTATACTCAGAGTGCCATTGATGAATTCTCTGATCCTAAGAAGATGCCACAGATAGCGATATCTGTAGATATGCTTGATACCGGTATTGACGTGCCGGAAGTGTTGAACTTGGTATTTTTCAAAAAGGTTATGAGTAAGGCTAAGTTCTGGCAGATGATCGGTCGTGGCACAAGACTTTGCGAAGGCTTACTGGACGGCGAAGACAAGCAGAAGTTTTATATCTTTGATTTCTGCGGGAACTTTGAATTCTTCCGCATGAACAAAGGTAAGGCCAGTGCCAATATGATTGCTCTTCAGGAAGCCATCTTTAATTTGCAGTTTGAGATTTCTTATAAGCTGCAGGATGTAGAATATCAAATCGACAGACTGATTGCTTATAGGAGTGGTTTAGTAGAGATCATGGCAGGAAAGGTTCAGGAGCTACCTAGAGATAATTTTGCAGTCAGACAGCATTTGAAATATGTGGATCGATATTCATCCAGCAGCAATTATCAGGGATTGACTTATGAGGATACATTGATAGTTCGTGAAGAAGTGGCTCCGCTCATTCTGCCTGATGGGGATGAGGCCAGTGCGGTTCGCTTCGACGCACTTATGTATGGTATTGAGTTGGCTTATCTCGTCGGAAAGAAGTATTCAAAAGCGAGAAGTGATCTTCATAAGAAGGTGGCTGGCATTGCAAGTGTTGCAAATATTCCGGAGATACAGGCTCAGTCTGAATTGATTAATAAAATCCTTAACACTGACTATGTAGAAACCGCCGGAATTAATGAATTTGAAGAAATCAGAGAAAAACTTCGTAACCTGATGAAGTACATTCCTGCGCATAAGGTTCGCTATGATACCAATTTTGAGGATGATTTGCTTTCAATTGACTGGAAGGAATCGGAATTGGAAAATGATGAGCTGAAGAATTATAAGGCCAAGGCAGAATACTATATCAAACAGCACCAGGATAATATTGCTATTGCAAAGCTGAAAACAAACCAGCCACTTACATTGCAGGATATAAGGTCTTTGGAAGACATCCTTTGGCGCGAGGTAGGAACCAAACAGGATTACGAGCATGAATTCGGCTCTAAGCCATTGGGTGAATTTGTAAGAGAAATTGTCGGATTGGATATGAATGCAGCAAAGGAAGCATTTTCGGAATATCTATCCAATACAAATCTCGACAGTAGGCAGATTTATTTTGTAAATCAGATTGTCGAATATATCGTTCACAATGGAATGATGAAGGATCTGTCTGTACTGCAGGAATCACCTTTTACAGATCGGGGCAGTGTGGTAGAACTGTTTACGGATCTTGCGGTCTGGGCAGGTATTAGGAAAGTTATAGAGACTATTAATGCAAATGCAGCGGCATAAGGGCATGGTGCTGTAGTATGTGAATTTTTTGGATTATTCTTGGAACGTCTTTCTGTTTTTATGGAGAGTATAAGCAATGCTTGGTGAGGAAATATCGGATGAAATTGACAAGCCAAACAATTGGCCGGCTAATGCAAAGGAATGTGGGCTGTAGAATTTTTATATATCATTAACTAAATATATAAAGGATCCGTCGTATAAAAATAAAGAAATTCTTATGGTTTTAGAGGATAATAATGATTTGAATCAGAAATCATTATTATGAGCACGGAAGGGGAGTCGCGAAGGATATGGACAAGGCAGTCAGCTGTTATCAGAAGGCAGCAGACCTCGGAAATATGGTTGCGATCCGTTATCTGCGGGAGCTGAAACAGAAATAATGGAAGTGTGAAGGCAAAATAAAAAGTCTCCTTACGATTACGGTAAGAAGACTTTTTTATTGGAATTCGTTATCCTTCTTTTTTCAGCGCCTGTTTTCCCTTTTTCAGCCAGTCCATAAGGAGCGGGGAGAAAGCGGAAAGAATGCAGAGTGTGATCAGGACCCAGCAGATCGGGGTGGAGAACAGAATGGTGACATCGTCGCCGGAAAGGGTCAGGCTTCTGCGCAGGCCTCTTTCACCGATCGGCCCGAGAATCAGGGCAAGGACGACGGCGGCGGTGTTTAACCCCAGCTTCCTCATCAAATATCCCATGACGCCGAAGATGAACATGATGACCACATCGACGAAGCTGTTGTCGATGGCAAAGGAGCCGACGACGCAGAGTACGAAGATGCAGGGAATCAGGATGGCATCGGAGAGTTTGGAAATATGGGCAAATATACGGCAGCCGCCCAGTCCGATGAGGAGCATGAAGAACTGTACGATGACGAAGCCTGCAAAAAAGGTGTAGGTCATCGGCGCATACTTGGTAAAGAGTTCCGGTCCGGGCTGGAGACCCTGGATAATCAGGCCGCCCATGAGGACCGCGGTGACGGATTCGCCGGGGATGCCGAGGGTGAGCGTCGGAATGAGGGAACCGCCTGTTACGGCATTGTTGGCCGCTTCCGAACCTGCCACGCCTTCAATGGAGCCATGGCCGAAATCTTCCGGCTTTTTAGAAAACTGCTTGGCCGTGTTATAGCCTAAGAAGCAGGCGATGGAAGCACCGGCGCCGGGAAGGATGCCGATGATGTTTCCGATGATCCATGAGCGGATGACGGTAGGTCCGATCTGTTTCAATTCGCTCATCTTCAGCATGACGGAATCGTGGAATTTAACGACGCCGCCACGTTCCCTGATGGCTTTTTCCGCCAGAATGAATACCTGGGAGAGGGAGAAAAGACCGATGAGGGCGCAGGTGACGTTAATCCCGTTGTACAGCTCGTCGATGCCGAACATGTAACGCATTGTGCCTTCCATCGGATCCATGCCGATGGTGGAAAGAATGAGGCCGAAAGCGCCGCTCATGAGGCCTTTGACCATGGAACCGGTGGTGACGCCGGCGATGATGGTCAGTCCGAAAAGGGCGAGCCAGAAATATTCAGGGCTTCCGAATTTCATGGCGAGTTCTGCCAGAATCGGTGCGAAGAAGTACAAGGAAATGCAGGACAGCAGGCCGCCGAAGAAGGAAGCGATGCAGGCGGTGCCAAGAGCCTTCCCTGCTTTTCCCTGCTTGGTGAGTTCGTATCCGTCGAGGGCGGTGGCCGCGGAGGCCGGCGTGCCCGGGGTGTGGATCAGGATGGCGGAAATGGATCCGCCGAAAATAGCGCCGCAGTAAATGCCGCCCAGCATGATGAGGCCTGTTTCAGGCTTCATGCCGAACGTAAGTGGGAGCAGCAGTGCCACGCCCATCGCGGCGGAAAGGCCGGGCATACAGCCAACGACGATACCGATGGTGACGCCGATGACGATCATGATTAAATTGGACGGCATGAGGGCATTGACGAAGCCGGCGCCCATGAGTCCCAATGTGTTTGCATCCATTATTTTTCCTCCGATTATAAGAATTCTTCCAGAATGATTCCCTTAGGCAGCGGCACATTGAGGAAAACGTCGAATGTGCCATAGATAAGGACAACCATGCAAATCAGGACGAGAAGGATGTATTTGAGCGGGATCTTGAAATAACGGAGGCAGACAAACAGGTAAATGAGTGATGCCACATAAAATCCGAGGAAATACATGAGGAGGAAGAAAAGAATGAAAGCAGCAAACATGACCCAGAACTGTTTGGGAAGGAAGCCTTCAAACACTTCATCGGTGTCATCTATTATTTTGTGCTCTCTTCTGTAATCTCTGAACATATGGCTCATGCGCACGGTCGTCAGCACAAGCAACAGGCCTATGACGAAGTAAGGATAATGCCGTGCCTGTATGGGAAAATCCATGGTCAGATATAAAAAGAAGAAAGAGAAAAGATACATGAATCCGCAGATATAAATATCTGATTTTTTCATAAATAACTCCTTAAGAGAAAACGTCGGCAGTCATCCGTGGATGATAAGTAATATAAAGTGGAATATCCAACTGTTTTTGGAAGAGATTAAATAGAGGCCTGCAATATTCCAGATGTCTGAAGAAAAATAGCCGATTTTTACGATGGATCCGTAAATTGCGTTTTCAGAATGGGAACAGACAAACCTGCTCCTCGATTATAAGGAGCAGGTCCTCTATTCATTGGAAATTTCTGTCAATATCGTATCGTGATGATTAAATCAGAATTTTCCTACCCTATGCAGCATACATTCCGCAGGGGATTTTATTTCTTTTCGTACAGTTTGGAAACGACATCCCTGCAGAATGCCAGCTGTTCATCAATCAGCTTGCCGAGATCCTTGCTGTTCTTGAAGTCAAGAACCATGCCTGCCTTCTTGTGGGCGTCAACGACTTCTTTGTCTTCCATGGTCTTCTTGAAAGCATCTTCATAGAATTTAATGATGTTGTCCGGCGTGCCCTTCGGAGCTACGAGCGCACGGGCGGAGCCGTACCACTGGTTGTAGTAGCCGAGTTCTCCCAGTGTGGGGACATCAGGCATCGTCGGGTCGCGTTTGGTATCAAATACGCCCAGTACGCGGAGTTCGGCATTTTCTCCGTTGATCAGTTTGGCGACGTCAGCCACCTTTGCGCAGGAGAAATCAACTTCGCCCTGGCGGAGAGCCAGCAGCTGGTCAGCCGTACCGCCGTAAGGAACGGCATTGTATTCAAACTTGGCAGACTGCGCGAGAAGCTGCGCGGACGTATGGTTGGAAGCCTGTACGCCGTTGGTGGAAGCCTTCAGCTGTCCCGGATTTGCCTGTGCGTCAGCGACCAGTTCCTTCAGATCCTTCCACTTGGCATCCTTTTTAACAACGACAACGGCGGTTTCTGTCAGATGGTTGCAGATCGGCACGATGGATTTTTCATCGAAAGCGGCACCTTTCTGCAGCGCGAGCGTGGTATAGGTCGGCAGGTTGATGAATCCGAGTGTGTATCCGTCCGGTTTGGATTTTGCAAGCTCTGTCCATCCGATCTTTCCGTCGGCGCCCGGTTTATTTTCAATGACGAGGGTCTGGCCTACATATTTCTTGGCGCTGTTTGCCAGAAGGCGCGCACCTGTATCGGTACCGGAGCCTGCTTTGTAAGCGACGATGATTTTAACATCCTTTTCCGGTTTCCATGCAGCGGCGCTGCCTTTGGAATCGCCTTTGGAACCGCCGCAGCCGCTGATGAGAATTCCTGCAGTCAGGGCAGCCGCAGCGAGCATAGCCAATTTCTTTTTCATGTGAAAAACCTCCTTGAAAGTCCCCAATAAAATAAATGCAGTCTGAGTCTTATCCGCATTTTACTGGCTCAATTGTAACATTTTGGTAAAGGCGCAACAATATAAAAAACCTTATTTTAAGATGGTTCTCATATATAGGCTGTCTTAAAGAAAAATACAACATCCTAATTCATGAAAAATGTAAATAAGTAGAACAAAGGGAATGTAGAAATCATGAAGAAAGGGAAATGAAGGGGAAAAAGAAGAAACGAAATATAATCGTAAAATCCATTCCATAAAAAGAATGTTGGCGGGGATGATAGGATATAGCATGCGGATAATGCATAAAAGAAGAGAAGTTTAATCACTTATGCTCATAATGTACAAAGGGTGTAAAGGCTATACATTTTTTTTATAGACACCTATCAGAGGATCGGAATGCATGGGCAGCAGAGGCAGCTGTTTGTGAAATGATTTAAAGATTATGGAAGGAATGATAGAAATATTTTATGACTTGCGGTCAATACAGATGGAGTATGTGTGGTATAATCGGGGCAGAAAAATGTATGGGGAAAATGGATTCCGGGGGACGCCCGAAGAAGTATGTGTGCATTCTAAAAGGAGGCCGATCATGAGAGGTAAAATTGTTAAAGCGCTGACCGCCGTCGCCGTCGCAGCCGTGGCTGCTTATTTCATGCCGAAACAGGCAAAACGGGATACGGCCCTTCCGATTCCCGTGGGAGAAAGCATTTCGTTCCTGCCGGAACGGACCGGGGCGAATATGGATCCGATACGTCTGTATTATTACCGCCCTCTTCGCTGGACGGAAAAGGATCCGGTCCTGGTGGGCTACCATGGGTTCGGCAGGGATGCTTCGGCGTTCTGCAAGGAACTGCAGCCTTTGGCAGATGAGAAAAATATCATTATCGTATGTCCGGAATTTTCAAAGAAGAAATATCCGGGAGCCCGGTGGTATCAGGACGGGAACATGTCGGATTCCGATGAGCCGGGGGGGAATATCCAGCCTAAGGAATCATGGACGTTCCCCGCAGCGGACAGGATCATGGAAGAGGTCAGGACGCGGTCCCAGACGCAGGGTAAGCTGATCGCTTTCGGCCATTCCGCAGGAGCCCAGTTCCTTCATAAAAAATCCCTGTTCGACGGGGAAGAAAAAGCGGACGTGGTGGCTATCGCCAATTCAGGATGGTTCACGATGCCTGACAGAAAGATTGCCTATCCGTACGGCATAGAGGATATCGGAATCACGGATGAAGAACTGGCTAAAGCGTTTGCAAGGCCTGTCATCCTCTTCATGGGAGGCAATGATGTGGAAAGGAAGCCTCCGTTCCGCATGACGCCGGAAGCTGATGCGCAGGGGCTGAACCGGAAAGAACGCTGCATGAATTATTTCAGTCAGTGCCGGGAAAAAGCGGAAGATCTGCAGGTTCCTTTCAACTGGAAGCTGGAAACGGTGGAAGGCGTGGCTCATGAAGACGGCCCGATGGCAAGAGGAGCCGTGGAATACATCCTTGGCAATTAAAGCGCGCGTCCTGCTTTGGCAGGAGTCCGGCGGAAGCCGGGAAGCGGCTGACGGGTCTGTGTATCTGTAATGGATCAATCGGCGGAAACTGCCGCCGCATGCATGGAAATAAAAAATCGTATCTATCCATTGTTTCGCAGTGGATGGGTACGGTTTTATTTTCTCCTCAAATAGAATGGACTACCAATCAATCCAGGTCAGGGCTTTTTCCAACTCATAGAAAGATTTGCCGTCCCACAGGATATCCTCCGCCAGATGGTCCAGGCATTCGTCTTCGTTATCAGATTCATAGGTATAGACCAATTCCATGAAGTCTTCATAGGGCTCTTTCGTCCAGCGATATTTTTCCACGCTGACACGGTATGTTTCCCGTCCGGGATGGTACGTCAGACCGGAAAAATGGTATACATAGCCTTTGTGGCGAACACAGGCATCGCTGTCTGTCAGGTAATCAAGAAATTCATCTGCGTCTCCGCCTTTCATACATCCTCCTTGGGGTAAGCGAAAATGGGATCGGTGCCGCCGGAAATTGAAACGGCAGTTTTTATTTCTACCATTATACAATATTCTTCCATCATTCTGCCGGGCGAGTTGTGGAATCGACATGTTGTGGTATAATGAATTGACGAAATTAAATTGAGTTGTCCATTCTGCTAACCAACTATAAAAAACAGGAGGAAATATGCGTAAAGCGATTATATTATCCAGCGGCGGTGTGGATTCTACGACTTGTCTCTCCGTGGCTGTACATGCATTGGGAGCAGAGAACGTAAGCACTGCTTCTATTTTTTATGGACAGAAGCATAAAAGGGAACTGGAAGCAGCACGGGCAGTCGCCGAATACTACCATGTGAAACATTATGAGTTCGATTTGTCACAGATCATGCAGTATTCCAACTGCTCCCTCTTGGCCGGTTCGACGGAAGAAATCGTCCATAAAAGCTATGCGGAGCAGATCGCGGAAAACGGGACGGGCAAGGTGTCCACCTATGTTCCTTTCCGGAACGGGCTGATGCTTTCCGTGGCGGCCAGTCTGGCGGCCGGCATTTATGAAGATGAGGACGTGGATATTTATATCGGCGCCCATGCGGACGATGCGGCAGGAGAAGCGTATGCGGACTGCTCGGAACCGTTCCTCAGGTCCATGGAATCCGCCATCTCTATCGGTACCTACGGCAAGGTGCATCTGGTATTTCCCTTCGCGGATAAGAATAAAGCCGGCGTCGTGGCGGAAGGGCTGAAGCTGGGTACGCCGTACGAACTGACATGGAGTTGCTATGAGGGCGGAGAAAAGCCCTGCGGCACCTGCGGCACCTGCATCGACAGGGCGAAGGCTTTCGCCATGAATGGGGTCAGGGATCCTGCGCAGGACAGCCGAAAATAGAGAGCCTTTAGAAATTTATTTGGCCGCGGCAGATCATGGGGCGGCTGTATGGATAAGGAGTAAATGATGTTTACTGTTACGAAGAGAATAGAGATCAGCGGGGCCCATTTCCTGCATCTGGATTATGAAAGCAAGTGTTCTTCCCTCCACGGGCATAACTGGATCATCACGGTCACGGTGCAGAATGACAGGCTTGATGAAAACGGGATGGTGGTGGATTTCAGCAGGATCAAGGATATCGTGAACAGCTTTGACCACCGCTGCGCCAATGACATCATGGGAGATGTCAATCCGACCGCGGAAAACATGGCGAAGTGGCTTTGCGACCGCATCCCGTACTGCATCCGCGTGTCCGTGCAGGAAACAGAAGGAAATGTAGCGACCTATGAAAAATGATTTTCCTGTCGTGGAAATATTCGACAGCATAGACGGAGAAGGAAAACAGACAGGGTACATGGCCGTCTTTGTACGGTTTGCAGGCTGCAATCTGCGCTGTACCTATTGTGACACGCCCTATGCGCTTGAAAGGGCTGACGCCGTGGAAATACTAACGGAGGAAGAGCTTCTGGCACGTATCCACGGGTATCCGTGGAAGAGGATCACCTTCACCGGCGGAGAACCGCTGCTGCAGTCGCTCCAGTCCATCTGCGACAGGCTGAGCGACGAGGGGTACGATATCAATATCGAGACGAACGGCGCCGTTCCCCTTTTGGAGAAACGGCCGGCGCATCTGTTTTACACGATGGATTACAAATGCACCGGAAGCGGCATGAAAAAATTCATGCGCCTGTCCAATTTCAGGGAGCTTTCCGGGCAGGATGTACTGAAGTTCGTGGTCGGCTCGGAAACGGATCTGGAGGATATGAGGGAAATCGTGATGAACTGTTTCACTGGCCATCCGCCAAGGTTTTACGTCAGCCCTGTGTGGGGAAAAATCCATCCGCAGGAGCTGGTCGGGTATGTAAGGAAGCATGGGCTGGGAGAGGTCTGCGTGCAGGTGCAGCTTCACAAAATTATCTGGGACCCGGACAGGAGGGGCGTTTAAATGGATCAGAAAAAACTGGAACAGGCGGCACGGCTGATTATAGAAGCGATCGGAGACAATCCCTTGCGGGAAGGCCTTAAGGAAACGCCCCGCCGCTTTGCGGAAATGATGGCGGAGCAGCTGGCCTATGCCTCGGCGTCGAATGAAGAAATCGCCAGAGAATTTGATAAGACATTTGAATCCCCGGAAAGCGACATGGTGGTGGTGAAGGACATTCCGCTCTTTTCCCATTGCGAGCACCATATCGCCCTGATGTACAATATGCGTGCGTCTGTCGGATATATCCCGAAAGGACGCGTGATCGGGCTGTCCAAGATCGCCCGCATCGCCGACGCGGTTTCCAAGCGCCTCCAGATCCAGGAACGGATCGGTACGGACATCCGGGAGATCATGACGAAGGTGACAGGGTCGGAAGACGTCATCGTCCTTTTGGAAGGAGAACATTCCTGTATGACGGCGAGAGGGATTAAAAAGCCCGGCGCGGTGACGAGGACGATTTCCGGCGGCGGACGGTTCAAGACGGACGAAGAACTGAGGAATGAATTTCTTTTCATGGTTCGCTGATAAAAAGGAACGGGCAGGCGGGAAAATATCTCCTGCCTGTTTTTTATGGGAAGAAATTCCGGAGTTTGTGTTTAATTTATTCTTAATGTTTGGTATAATGCGTAATCATGAATAAAATAATGAAGACTTTGGCAAAAATTTCATATGCGGCCGTATTTCTCTGCATGTTTGTGCCTGCGGAAGCGGCCGTCTATATCCCCGGCGATTATTATCTGACGGCGGTGGATCAGGGAAAGGTCGAGCAGAGGTACCGTCCGTACGGCATGTATGAAACGGTCAGGAAGACGGTTTCCAAAAAGGATCCTTACTATGGCGGCTATGATTACTGCGTCTGGTATCCGAAAAAGCTGGAGGTTTCCGATAAAAAATGGCCGATGGTGGTTCTTTTGAACGGAACGACGTCCAGCTGCGATATCGACGAGCCTGTGTATGAGCATCTGGCGTCATGGGGATTCATTGTCGTGGGAAACACGGATGAAAATACGGGGCTGGGATATTCTGCGGAATGGGGACTGCAGATCATGGATAAGCTGTATGAAGATCAGGAAAGCGTTTTTTACCATAAGATCGATATGGAAAATATCGGCATCGGCGGACACTCGCAGGGCGGAATCGGCGCGATCAATACATTGCTTCTGAGAGACAGCGGGCCGCGGTTTAAAACGATTGTCACGCTTTCCGCAGTCACCCGTTTTCTGGCGGAAAAGCTGAATATCAAAAGCTGGGAATATGACCCGTCACAGGTCCGCATCCCGTGGTTCATGATCGCAGGCGACGGTCCGGAGGACAGAAAGCTCATCACGCCGCTCCGGGATATGGAGGACGTATACGGCAAGGCGCAGACATCGATCATCATGGCAAGGCGTTCCGGAGCGGACCACAGCGAGATACAGGCGGAGGGCGACGCATATGTGACGGCATGGTTCCGTTGGCAGCTTGCCGGTGATATCTATGCGAAACGCGCATTCACAGGGGGGCAGGCGGAAATATTGACGAACCGCGGATGGAACCATGTGAAAAGAAAAGGAAATTTTTGAGAGAATGGAACTTGCGCTCTATTCTCTTTTTTTGTAGGATGAATGGCAAAGGGAACAGCGGCCGGGAAATGAAACGGCATGATATCCGTTCCGAAAGGCGGAAACCATGAAAGAACAGACAGTTTTGATTGCCACCCGTGAACAGGATGGCGTCGTGGAAATGGAAATCAGCACGACTGTGGGTCATGAGCAGACCACAGGCATACTGACGGCAGCGGCCTGCGCCGCCTATGGGATATCCGACCGTCATATCAATGATGTGACAGCGTTTCTCGAAGCCTTATCCGAGGAATATAAAAAAGAAGAGGCATCGGAAGCATCCATGCCCCGCACCCTGAATTAACCGGCAGGAAAGAAGGAAGCTTCATGGTAAAATCATTATCCGCACAATTATCAGAAACAGCAGAATCGATGTGCGAGCGCATCGATAAGCTGATCAGCAATTTCGAAAAGGGGCTCGATGAGGATGAAATAGCGGCGCTCAGCATGACTTCCTTTTCAGGGCAGCCGATCATCATAGAAAAGCTTGGGTACTGGAATCCCGACCTGATCATATTGTACGGGAGATATCATGACGGGCAGGCAATCAAGCTGATCCAGCACGTGAGCCAGATCAATCTCTGCCTTGTGGCGGTGAAACGGCCGCCGGAAGCCAAAGCATTCCCCCGCCGCAGGGTCATCGGCTTCGTCAAGGAAGAGGAAGAAAAGGAATCCGGGGAAGAATAGTCCGGTGCGGCAGGAAGCCGGAGCAAATCAGAAGCAGGGAAAAGTGAGAAATCATGGGAAGGAATGAATATCTGGAAAGCATGGGGATCAGAGCCGCGCGATGCGCCTTTTTTTCCTATACGATGGAACCGCAGGGCAGTTACAGCATTTACCGCATATTGGCCCGTTTCCTCCAGGACAACCATATAGAAGTGACGGATGAGAATAAGGAAAAGGTGCTTTTCTTCCTTTCCGATTATGTCCTCCTCCGCATTTATGTCGCCAAATACATACTGGCCGGATATGCCGGCGAATATACGCCGCTTCTCCATCTGTTCGACGGATTCAAGAAAGTGGAGCAGGATTTCGCCTTTTTCATGGAAGAGGAATCTGTTCCCGGACGGAGCGTGGAGGCGCAGTTCCTGCCGCCCCATTTCAAGGAAGTGTATAATGAGCGGAAGCTGCAGGAAAGCCTTGAATTTTTTGACGGGATCGCGAAACGGTATGAGGAACGGGAGCCGGATCTGGATAAGCGGCTGAAATGCATCGTGGATGAATGCCTTTCCCGGATATCCATCCGCAATGACGTATCCGTATCGACCCGGACCTTCTGGTTCCTTTCAACGGAAATGGGCGGCTACGAAGCGTACCTGAAAAAGCTGTATGCCGGACTGATTCCTCCGTCGTTTTATGGAAACATGAAAATACCTGCTTCCGTGGAAGAACGGGAGGAAAAAGAGGAAGCAGATGGGGCGGGATTCAATTACGGAAAAGCGGCCTATGTCGTTTTTGCATTGATCGTGGCAATCTGCATCCTCCTTGCCATCAACGATGTGTGACCGGCGGATTTTGCTGTTTCTTTTGAAATATGGTATATTGAACGTAATCACAAGCGTGGTGCTTAACTGAACAAATTACATCAACGGAGATGTGTATGCAGATTACTATTGCAGGCGGCTGCGGCGATTTCGGGCGCAGTTGCTTTTTTGTCGAAGGTGAGCGCCACGCTTTTATCGTGGATGCAGGAACCTCGACAGACGGACTCGATCGGGTGCCCGATCTCACAACAGAACAGATTTCACAGGCGGAATACCTTTTCATCACCCATTCCCATCGTGACCACACGGGCGCGATCGAGCATTTGGAGTACATGGGTTTCGAAGGGCCGGTCCTGCTTACGAACCAGGCGTACAGGCAGATCCATTACAAGCCGAAAAATACGATGATACTCGATTCTACCGCGCCTGATCTGGAACTGGAACCGGATTTCTTTTTCCGTTGGGGGCGGACAGGCCACTGCGCAGGAGCCGTTTGGTACGATATATCCTGTGAGGGGAAGAAAATATTCTTCTCCGGCGATTACCGGGAAGGAGACCCGTTCTATATCTGCGACGACGTGCGCGGACATACGGCTGACATGGCCGTCCTTGACGCGGCATATGCACGAGGGGATACAGGGGTGGAAATGCGGAAAGCGGTGCTGGATAAGGTAGAGCGTCTGGCAGGAACCGGACGTCCGATCCTTCTTCCCGTGCCCCATTTCGGGCGAGGCCTGTCGATGGCTGTCCATATGCTCCGCCATCTGAAGGAAAGCCGTCCGATCCATATGGCGGAGCCGCTCTATGATGAATGGAAACGGCTGGGGCACAGGCGTTATTTCACAAGAGAAGAGGTCTGCATGCTTCCTTATGAAAGCTTTTCGGAGTGGGATGGAAAAACGATCGGGGATAACGGCATTTATTTTCTGACAGATGCCCAGCTTTCCAGAGCGGACAGCAGGGAACTGATCGCCGGCCATTCCGATTTGCAGATACTCATGACAGGCAGCATACACGGCTACGGGAAAGCGGCGGAATATTATGAAAACGGCCGGGCGGAGCTCGTCCTGTGGCCGAACCATACGACGGAAAAAGAAATGGAAATGCTGATGGAACAGAACCATTTCTCCATGGTCATCCCATTCCACAACCCGTATCGGAAGCCGGATTCGAACATGTTTACTTTTTAACCACGGACACACTGCTTCGGCGGTGTGTTTTTTGCTGCGTCAATTTTTTGTTTCCCTTGTTTCAGGATTGAGAAAATAATAGAAAGGCATACGTTTTCCATTTATTTCATGGTATAATGGAAAAAATAAAAATTCTCTGAAAGAGAGGCGGAATTTCTATGTTGAAGTATAAGAATATCCTTGTTCCTTATGACGGATCTGCTCATGCAAAGAAAGCGATGGCACAGGCTGTGGATCTGGCTGCTGCCGGCGATGGCAC
Source organism: uncultured Dialister sp. (assembly GCA_902462205.1). Taxonomy (GTDB): domain Bacteria; phylum Bacillota; class Negativicutes; order Veillonellales; family Dialisteraceae; genus Dialister. The sequence continues at coordinate 43,396 of CABQAR010000010.1, read as the reverse complement.
CAAGCTCTATATTGCATCTGTCTGCAATATGGTTTCCGCCATGAGCAATTTTGACCAGGTCTCCATTGCGGAAGGATGCCTGACCTCCAAGCTTTCAGAGGACCTGGAAGCACAGTGCAAAAAAGATCTGGCGGAAGCGGTGGAATCCGTTCCGGAAGGTGTGGCTTATGAAACGCTTTTTGAAATCGGTTCGCCGGGACCCGTCCTGTTGAGCATGGCGGAAGAAAAGAAATGCGATCTCATCGTGATGGGCAGCAGAGGTCTTGGACCGCTGAAAGGCATTTTCATGGGTTCTGTTTCCAGCTACATCGTAAGCCGCGGCAGCTGCCCGGTGCTTATCGTAAAATAACTTAAGATTTTGGAGGCGGTGGTGGAAATGGAATATCCTATTCATCACCGCCTTTTTTCCGTATGGCGGATATTGTCTTACAGATAATTTGTTTGCAGAGGACTCTATGATGAATCATTTCAAATGGCTGAAAAAAGAAGTCCCCCGGTGGATTGAAGAAGAACTCATCACACGCGGAGAGGGGGATTCGATTCTTTCTTTCTACAAAAATGAGGAAAGGCACTCCCACGGGGAAGGCCTTTTCGTACTGGCGGCGGTATGCCTTCTGGTCGGACTGATTTTTGTCTGTGCCGGTTTCTGGAGCAGCCTTTCTCAGGATGAGCGGTTCATGATGGCCATGGTGCCGTTGCTTCTTTCCCTCCTGCTGCTGGCGGGGATTCTGTGGAAGGACAGGCTGATTGAAGATCCTCCCGTGATAGATAAAAGCTATTATCCGCTCGAAGCGGCAGGAGACAGCCTTGATTATGGAACGATGTCCGACTTGCTGACCGGCGGGAAGGACAGACGGGCGCCGGCAGAGGAAATAGGCGTGAGGGCGGGGGAAGCCGCAAAGGAATCCCTGCGCTCCCGGCTGATTCCTTCCGGTACGTACCATCACAGCATTCCCGACGTGCTGCGTGAGGCGGCAGGCGTATTCCACGGAGTGGCGGTCTTAGGCGCCGTCTGGATGGTGAATGATTCCTTCAAGCTGTCCAATGACTGGTTCATACTGGCGGTGATCGTCTCTGTTTTCCTGCTGGTCATGGGTTTCATCTGTTCTTCTGCCGGACTGGGCATGATTTACATGGCTTCCGCCGTGCTTGTCTACCGCCTGTCGCCTTATCAGGGGTGGCCTGAGGCGGTTTCGTGGATATTCCTCGTGCTGGCGCTTCCGCTGCTTGTCCGCCTGCTGGGCGAACGGCGGCATAAAGCGGTGGTCTGTTATTCATGGTTCTGGGCGGTCTGCGTTCTGGCGCTGATTTTCTGGACGGCGTCCAACATCCTCTGGCAGACGATGTTCTTTTCCCTTGCGGCGGCCCTCACATGGATGGCAGGCAGCATGCTTGCCTCATGGGGCTCTGCGGCAGAAGCGCTGAAACTGTTTGGCGGCGCCGCCGTATTCGGCGTGCTTCTGGAAGGTTCATGGGGGCCGGTGTGGGCAAATATTTCAGGAAGCTGGACATTATGGACGCTGTTCTTTGTCATTCTGGCCATCGATGCCGTACTCATCAGCCGCATGGAACTGAAACGGGAATGGCTGGCCATTCTGGCGGGACTGACGCCGTTTGCAATGCTGATCGCTGCTTCCGTTGCTGTTTTTGAAACGACCGGGGCGGCTTCCGCCATCGTGATTTCCACGTTTGCCGCGTTTCTCGCACTGGCTGTCATCGGCAGCGGATACCAGAGAGGGTCCGACCTTCTGAAATGGACGGGCGCGCTTCTTCTGATAGCCGCCGGAGCCATGCGTGTCGTTGATTCGGCGCTCACGTTCGGGCAGCGGGGGATGTTTTTCCTTGTCGTCGCCGTGATTGCTTTTGTCGTATGCGGTCTGACATTTATTCCGCGCCGGGGAAGAAGGCCGAGGCGGAAGGCTATAAGGAAGAAGGAAGGACAGACTCCTATTCCGGGAAATACGGATATAGCGGCTCCTTCAAACGGACAGGAAAAGGCGTCGGAAGCGACGGGACAGAAGAATGATGAAGGAGGGGAAAAGTATGAATAAAATGATCCTCTTCGGCATTACCGCTCTTCTGGAGGTGGGATTCCTCGTCTGGACGAGGGCGGATTACCGTTCCACCCTTCTGGACGGCGTTGAATATGAAGTGCCGGCGGCAATTGAATTCCATGGTGGTTTTTATGAAAGGAATTACCTGCCCATCCAGATCCCGATCCACGAAGCGAAGTGGCAGGAAGATAAGGAACCAGCGGCAGGAGAGACCATCTATCTTGTGCCGGCGAAAACGGAAAAGGGATTGCTTGCCGTAGATCACGCCCAGCTGGAAGAGCCGTCCGGCGATTATATCCGGACGCGGGCCATATATGTGATGGATGGCACGGTTTATTTTGATTTCCCGGCGGACCGCATGTATATGAACCCTGACCAGCTGAAAAAGCTTTCTATCATAGAGCTTTCCGAACGGGTGCAGATCAAGGACCAGGAAAGCGGAAAAACAGAAACACGGATGAAAAATGAGCTCACCGCCCTTATCCGGATTAAAGACGGGCGGGTGGCTGTGTCCAGAGTCCTTGCCAACGGAGGCCCGATCGAACAGACTTTCACGACGATCGGAAAGAATCTTTCCGTCAAATACGCCACCAGCGGTGCAGAGAAAGACCAGTATAATGAAAAGAGGGCTTTCTCCGCCGGTGACGCGGCCAAGGCAGGAAAAGACGGAGACAACAGGGATACGGCTGAAAATAAAGGACAATGACGGAGGTTTCCTCCATCGCAAAAAGGAGTCGAGGATAAATGTATTTAATTCTGATGCGCCACGGGGAAGCAGAGCCCCAGACGGAAGAGAATGTGAACAGAGAAAGGAAATTGACCAAGGAAGGGAAAAGCCAGGCGCGGAAAACGGCGAGGATGCTGTCCCATTTCCTGAAGGAACGGCCGCTCCGTATTTTTACGAGCCCGTTCCTGCGGACGCGGCAGACGGCACGGATCCTGTCTGAAGAATGCTTTGCGGAAGGGCTCCACATGACGGAAGAGCTTCTGCAGGGAGATTTCCGGCGGATTGCGGACCATATCCTGACCGACGGGGCACCGCTTGCCCTTGTCAGCCACCATCCTTTCCTGCAGTCATACCTGCTTTCTGTGGGAAATGCGGCGATTAAATTCGAACCGGCTTCCATCGCGGTGATCGACTATGACGTGCAGTGGAGGCAGGGGAAACTGATTGCCTATTTTACGCCTGAGCTGAAAAAAATCAAAAAGGAAGAACCATGAAAAAACTGCTGACGATCGCAGGCTCGGATTCCTCCGGCGGCGCAGGCATACAGGCGGATCTGAAAACCTTTGCCGCATTGGGGACATACGGCATGAGCTGCATCTGTGCATTGACGGCACAGAATACGACTGGTGTGTCGATGGTGGCCAATACGCCGCCTGAAATGGTGGCTGCCCAGCTGGAAGCGATTTATGACGATATTCCTCCTGACGGTGTGAAGACGGGCATGCTCAGCACGCCGGACATCGTGAACACCGTGGCTCGTTTCATCCGTGCCCATCAGGGGCCGCCGCTGGTGGTGGATCCTGTCATGGTGGCCACGACCGGCGCCGTCCTTCTTGAAGAAGACGCCATTGAAACGTATAAACAGATACTGATTCCCGAAGCGACCCTGATCACGCCGAATATTCCCGAAGCGCAGGTTCTGTCGGGAATGGAAATCCATACAGAAAAAGATATGGAAAAAGCGGCGGAAAAAATGATGGAGTACGGCTGCCGTGCCGTCCTTGTCAAAGGCGGGCACAGGGTCAACGACGCGCTGGACATCCTGTTTGACGGGAAAGAGTTCCATCGTTTTGCCGGTGTGCGGGTGGAAACGGAAAATACCCACGGCACGGGCTGCACGCTTTCCAGCGCCCTGGCAGTCATGCTGGCCAGAGGACTGGGGCTTACGGAAGCGGTGGGCGAAGCCAAAAGGTATCTGACTGGCGCTATTCAGGCCGCGCAGTCCGAAAAAATCGGACATGGGAACGGGCCGGTCCATCATTTCTGGTTCTATGGAACCCATTGGGGGAATTTATAATGCATACTTTTTTTGCCTATCTGGCAAGGATGAAATATATACAGCGCTGGGGCCTCATGAGGAATTCATTTCCGGAAAATGACGCGGAGCATACCCTGCAGACCGTGGTCATCGCTCATGGACTGGCGCTGATCCGGGAGAAAATATTCCATGAGCCCTGTGACGCGGAGCATTGCGCTATGCTTGCCGTCTACCATGACGCGAGCGAGGTCTTCACCGGGGATATGCCGACGCCGGTGAAATATTTCACCGATGACCTGCATGACAGGTATCAGGAAATAGAGGATAAGGCAAGGAACCGACTGCTGCATACGCTGCCGGAGGAATTGAAGCCTTCCTACAGGCCGTACCTTGTGGATATGGAGAAAGATGACCTCTGGCCGCTGGCGAAAGCGGCGGATACACTGTCCGCCTATCTGAAATGCGCGGAAGAAATACAGGCAGGGAACAGCGAATTCGAAGAAGCATTCCGCACGACGGAAAATAAGCTGCGGAAACTCCGTTTAAAAGAAGTCGACTGGTTTCTGGAGCATTTTGCCGGCAGCTTCTCCCTGACGCTAGATGAAATGAATAAGCTGTAAAAGCAGTTTGAAGGGCACGCCTTAAAAAAGAGGCGTGTTTTTATTTTCTTCCTCATTCGAAGTTTCGGACATAATACCGAATAATATGTATGATAACTTACAAAAGGTTATAAATAACCCTTGAAAATGGTATACATGTATGGGTATAATACGGGTGAAAAGTAAGGATTATACGTATTTGCGGAAAGGAGATGGTTTCTATGAAATCAGTACGGCGCATGCGTCTGCCGTTGGCTGGCGGAATCAGGGAAATCAATAAGGACCATCTGGCCTCTGCAAATTATATGGCAGGCAGGATCGCCCAGCGACTGCAGGGAAATAAGGTGCTTTTCTTCTTGTTTACCTGCGTGTACACGATACTGACCGTTTCTTCTCTCACCGATCCGCTGGGAGGAGAATTTCTCCATCAGGATGCGACCACGTCCCTGATGCATGGAAACCATTTTTTCCAGGATAAGTAAAAAACGGCCCTGCCGGATAAATCATATGGATGAAAGACAGTAAATCAGAAATGGTTTGCTGTTTTTTTATTGCGGAGAAACCATAAGCGTGATATGGGACAAACCTGCGGAACCGGCAGTTATTGTACAACTGTCTCCTTTTGTATGGTAAGGAACAAACGGAAATGATTAATTATTGAGTACATATACCCCTATAGGTATAATGAAACAGAAAAGAAACTCTATGGAAGGACAGGGATTATGTATGGAACCCTTCTTTGAAAAGATATGTTTATTCTGTTCCGGTAAAATGATGACTGCCATCAGCGGTATCTTCATGGCTGCCAGTTTCTGCATGATGATGGGATGGCTGGCATTCCCCGTGGATCCTGCGTGGGGAGCCATTCTAGTTTCCGGCGGGCCGATTGTTTTTGAAGCCGTGAAGGAGCTTTTGCGGAGGAGGAAAATCACGTCCGATCTTTTGGTGGCGTCTTCCATTGCCGCTTCCGTATTCATCGGAGAAGTATTTGCCGCCGGCGAAGTGGCGTTCATCATGGCGGTCGGTGAGATACTGGAAACAATGACGATTGACCGTGCGAAAAAAGGCGTGACACATCTGCTTTCATTGGCGCCGGTCAAAGCGCGCCGCATATTTCCGGCGGAAGAGATGGTTTCTGCCTCTGAGGTGCGGGAAGGGGATCTGGTACGCATCCTGCCGGGAGAAATCATTCCTGCCGACGGACAGGTCATTTCAGGCATTACATCGGTGAACCAGTCCGTGATGACAGGAGAATCCCTGCCGGTGGATAAGGAAGAAGGCGATTCCGTTTTCAGCGGGACGGTCAATTGCTTCGGCGCCATTGATATCCGCGTTACGAAAGACGGTGAAAATTCCTCATTCCAGAAACTCGTCCGCCTTGTCAGGGAAGCGGAGGAACGGAAGGCGCCCATGCAGCTTCTGGCGGACAGATGGGCGGAACGGCTCGTGCCTCTTTCTCTGGCGATCGCCATCTGCCTGTACCTGTTCAATATACAGATGGGTCTGGATATGGCGGAGGCGATGGAAAGAAGTGTGACCATCCTTGTCGTATTCTGCCCGTGTGCCCTTGTACTGGCGACGCCGACGGCTATCGTGGCGGCGATCGGGCAGGCGGCGAAGCGGGGGATCCTGATCAAGTCGGGCGAGAGTCTGGAGAAAATGGAAAAAGTCCATACTATGGTTTTTGATAAGACGGGGACGCTGACCTACGGCAAGCCGATAGTAAGCGATGTGGAAATATGCGACCCTGCCCTGTCGGAGAGGGAACTGCTCTCTCTGGCTGCGGCAGTGGAACAGAGGAGCGAGCACCCCTTGGGGAAGGCAGTTCTGGAATTTGCAGAGAAGAGAGGGATTTCCGTACCTGAAGCGGATTCTTTCGTGATGAAAGCCGGATCAGGCGTCCATGCGCAGGTCCGGGGTATTTCCGTGGACTGCGGGAATGAACGTTTCTTCATGGAAAAAGGTATCGATTTGTCCGGGAAAATCAGGGAAACATTGAGCCGCCTGCAGGGAGAGGGGAAAGGAATCATCCTGGTCGCCGTACAGGGGAAAGCGGCAGGCGTGATCGCCCTTTGTGATGAGGCAAGGAATGAAGCGGAAAGCGTCATTTCCTCCCTGTCCGGAATGGGGGTACATTCCGTGCTTCTGACCGGAGACCACGGTCTGGCAGCAACTTATTTCGCAAAGAAAGTGGGAATTTCCTCTGTCAGGGCGGATTTGCTTCCCGGTGATAAAGCGGCCTGCATAGGCGATATGGAAGCGCAGGGAGAAAAGACCTGCATGCTTGGTGACGGAGTGAACGACGCACCTGCACTGAAGACGGCCCATGTGGGAATCGCCATGGGAAATATGGGAAGCGGCATTGCCGTGGAAGCGGCGGATATCGCACTGATGAGGGACGATATTTCCCAGGTGGCCTATTTAAAAAAACTGTCGGCAGGGACGGTCAAAACGATCAGGAAAAACATAGCCGCATCGATGGCGGTGAACGGAATCGCGGTGGCTCTGGCCATGACAGGCGTTCTTGATCCCGTATCGGGAGCCCTTGTACACAATCTGGGTTCCGTGCTGGTGATATTCAATGCGGCCCTGCTCTACGACAGGCATTTTGAGACGGCATGACGGAAATGTGAAACCTGCCTGTAATGAGAAAAGCACTAAAAAACCATGGCTCTTGTGAAAATCGAACCATGGTTTTTTTATGCCTGATTTTCGGTTTTTAAAGTGACCGGCCCATATCGGCGGCCATCTGGCGGTCCCTTTCCGGAGGGCGGCCTGCGATGGTGAGGTAGCCGCCGATCATGGCGCCGTTGAGTCCGGCGGCGAGGGCGAAGGCCTGCATGTCACGGAGCGCGTTTTCCCGCCCTGCACATACGCGGATAATGGCTTTAGGCAGAATGAACCGATAGACGGCGAACATGCGGAGGATGTCGAGCGGCTTCGGAGGATGGTTATTGCCGAAGGGCGTTCCCGGAATGGGATTGAAAATATTCAGGGGAACGGACATGACATGGTGTCTGCGGAGAGCGAAAGCCATATCGATCCGGTCCTCTTCCGTCTCGCCAAGCCCCATGATTCCGCCCGAGCAGACTTCGAGGCCTGCTTCCTGTATGCGGCGGATATGGTCTTCCTTTTCCGCGTAGGTATGGGTGGTGCAGATATTCGGGAAATGGTTTTCCGAGGTTTCCAGATTGCAGTGGATACGCTGCGCTCCGGCTTCTTTCAGCGCTTTCAACTGTTCTTCCGTCAAGAATCCCAGCGAACAGCAGACAGAAAGCTTCGTTTCCTTTGTAATCTTTCGGACGGCTTCCAGAATGCTTTGGAACTGCTTTTCATTTCCCTGTCCGCGGCCGCTTGTGACGATGCCGAAACGTTCCGCGCCATAGGCTTCCGCCTGTTTCGCCTCCCGGAGCAGCTCATCGGGACTGCGGAGAGGGTATTCCTTCACGCCCGTATGGTACTTGCCGGACTGGGCGCAGAATTTACAGTCTTCGCTGCATCGCCCGCTTCTTGCGTTGACATCGGCGCAGAAACGCATCTTATCACCGCAGAACGTATTTCTGATCTTATCGGCGGCCGCCATGAGGAAAAACGGCTCCTGCCGTCCGAGCGACAGCAGGCGGAGCGCTTCTTCCCTCGTGATGTCTTTTCCGCCGAGCACCTGCTCCATGCGGTCCGTTATATACTGTATTGCTTCATCCATGGATTGCACCTGAATTTCTGTTTTTATCATTCATAGGAAATAGCAGCTGATGCATTGGAAATATTATCAATCATTCCAGATTCGGGCGTGTCTGTGTACGGCCCAGATCTTTCAGCATGGCGATATCTTCTTCCGGGGCGGAACCCTTGCTGGTGAGGTAATTTCCGATCATGACCCCGTTCATGCCGCCTGCCAGAGCCATGGACTGCAGGCTTCGTAAATTGACCTGCCTTCCGCCTGCCGTCCTGATTTGCGCCTTGGGAAGCACGAAGCGGAACATGGCGAAAGAACGGAGGATTTCAAGGGGAGCCAGACGTTCGTTGTGCTCGAATGGCGTTCCCGGAATCGGATTCAGCACATTCAGCGGAACAGCATCGATGTGGAGCTTTTTCAGATGGAAAGCCATTTCCACGCGCTGGTTCAGAGATTCGCCGAGACCGATGATACCGCCGCAGCAGACACGGATGCCTGCCTTCTGCGCACGGGCCACATTTTTCGCTTTTTCATCGGCGGTATGGGTGGTGCAGACCTCCTTGAAGAAAGACGGGGCGGATTCGATATTGCAGTGAAGGCGGCTGATTCCTGCCTCCTTCAGCTGATAAGCCTGCTCCTGTGTCAGGAACCCGAGGGAACAGCAGACTTCGATGCCCACCTCTTTCCGTATGCGTCGGATCAGGTCGAGGATTTCCGCAAAATCCTTCGGATTGTTCTGATCCCTGCCCGCGGTGACGATATCGAAACGGGAAGCGCCGGCTTCCTTTGCTTTTCTGGCGGCGGCCAGCACTTCCTCTTCCGGAAGGAAACGGTAAGTCTGGACGCCCGTCTGGTAACGCGAGGACTGGGCGCAGAATTTACAATCCTCCTGGCACGATCCGCTCCGTGCATTAATGATGGCACAGAGATCGACAGAACGGCCTGCATATTTCTGACGTATCTTGTCTGCGCAGGCGAGAAGGAACATCGTATCCTCGTCCTTTGTGCGAATCAGCGTACGGGCCTCTTCCTCACTCAGTTCTCCGCCATTCAAAACTTTTTCTGTCCATTGAAGAATCTGTTCACAGCTGCTTTCCATAATCAATCACTCCTGTTTTTTTATAAATACCCGTCGTTGTTGGCGGGGTACTGCCTTTTTATTGCCTTATGTGTGAAAGCGTCTTATTCTGTTGTACTAATGGTTGACAAAACCGATTGTGATTTTCAGGGGAAATACTCTGAAATAACCGGTTTCCGTTTAGAAAAAAGTATAGTATAAACAATTCCGCATGTCAATTGGAATATCACACAAGGTTTACAATTAAAGCGAAAAAATAAAAGACTGTAACAGAGAGAATATTCTCTGTTACAGCCTTTCAAAAGAGGAGGAGACAGGGGAATCAGGAAGCGGATCAGTCTTTTTCTTCCTTGCTTCCTTCCGTCATGGTCTTTATGACCGTATCCATATCATTCTTCTTGTCGGTTGCTTCCATGGTTTCCTTTGCAGGAGAATCTTCCGCGGGGCGCGGCTTGAACAAGCCGGAATCCCCTTTTCTGCTGCCGTCACGGATCGAATCAGATTTCGGATAGGCGATGGAGAAAACCTTCTCCTTGGCCTTCAATTCCATGCTGCCCGGCGCATAGGGATTTCCGTAATTCGCCTGCGTGATATCCGGAAGCGCATCCTCTGCGGAGGTACGGAACAGCTTGTTTCCGTCTTCATCATAATAAGTGACTTTTCCATCGACATAGCAGGTGTTTTCTTCAAAAGTGACCTTGTACAGGGAGTAAGCGATCGTCTTGCTCGGTTTCACACGGGAGCCTGCCGCGCTCTTCAGCGACCGTGAGCCGCGGTCTGTAAAGAAATTGGCCATTTCCGCCGTTACTTTCCGTCCACCGTCCTCGGAAATACTCAATGTATCCGTATTGAAATAAGTATCTCCGCCATCACTGGAACCGACAGTTTCCCACTTGGCCGCATGGCTGTCTGCAGGTGTGGATTCCTCAGAAGAACTGTTTCCTCTGCCGTGGATGCCGTCAAGGATGATATCGGAAAGAATATTTCCAAGCGTGTCGCCGATAGCATACTCGGAAACACGGCCAAACCAGCTGGCATGGGAAGGAAATGCAGGCAACATCAGCGCTGCAGAAATGAAAGCAACAGTTATGATCTTTTTCATCAAGGCACCTCCCGTAATTTTCTGGCCTTATTATACCAATACTATGACCCAAGGTCAATTTATGCAAAAAAATCAGAAGGCAGTAGATAGTAGATAGTAGACAGTAGTCAGAGATCAGAAGATAGAAGTTACCTGCCTGCCGTTATCTTCGAACGAAGGAAGCATTTAAAACCTGTAACCGCTGCCCGGATTCTTCATTACATTCAAGAATGACGGGGCAAGAGCGTTTAAAATTAGAAATTTTGAATTAGGAATGAGGAATTGTAGTGCGCCGCGACAAATTGTATAGCGGCGAGGAGACAGTAGTTAGTAGAAGGCAGAAGTCAGAGATCAGTAATCAGAAGGAAATAATACCTGCTTCCGTCATCCTTGAACGGAGTGCAGTGGAGCGATGGCAAGCGAACGATTTTTGAAGGAATGAAATGGCGCACAAAATTGTGTTCCGTAGAGGACACGATGAAAAGGAATGAAATGACGCATGAATCGTAGTCCTTCACGGATGCAGTGGCAGAGACGCCATACCCGACCGAAAGGAGCGGTAAGGATATGGCATAGGATACAGGTAAGAATGGAAAACAAAAAAGCCCTCTTCTTCAGAAGAGGGGTGGCAGTCGAAGACTGACGGGTGATGCCCTCCGGGAGGACGAGGATGGTGCTGTTTTTGAAACGGGGTGGGAATTTAGGAATTTGGAATTAGGAATGAGGAATTGTAGTGCGCCGCGACAAATTATGAAGCGGCGAGAATAGTAGACAGTAGTCGGTAGGCAGTTGATAATTGATGGTTTTTAGCTAGTAGGCAGAAGACAGAAGATAGAAATCAGAACTTAGTACTTTCTTTGCCGGTCGGGAATTTCTTTCGAAGGAAAGAACGGAATCGGGCTTTTCTTTTCGGCACGTTAAAAGCCTCCCTGTGCAAGGAGGCTTTTCGTAGAGGTATTGTAAAAAGTGACAATGAGTAACAACCACGGCCAATGGCTGTTTTCTATTTACGACTTTATTGTAACCACTTGCCGTCCATTTGTCAAATTGCCCAATCACGAAAGATTGACAATTTTACAAAAATGACCGGATAGTCTATCATATGAAATAAAGCAGGCTGGATAAATTCTTTCAAAAGTTGTAAATTTCACATATTTATATATATGAATATCCTTGAAAGTATGCTATAGTATAAAAAATATTTTTAATCGCGCATGCGAAAAGGAGAAAAAAAGATTATGGGAATGATGAAAGAATTCAAAGAATTTGCACTTCGTGGCAATGTGGTTGACATGGCAGTCGGCGTTGTTATCGGCGGTGCTTTTGGTAAAATAATATCCTCCCTCGTGGAAAACGTCATTATGCCTCCGATCGGCATGATGATGGGCGGAATCAGCTTTTCCAACCTGTTCATCAATCTGGGAAAGACACCGGTCGCTACTCTGGCAGAAGCCAAGGAAATGAACGTACCGGTTATCGCTTATGGCCAGTTCATCAATACGGTAATTGACTTCCTGATTATTGCATTTGTTATTTTCCTCGTCATCCGTCAGATGAACAAAGCGTTCCCGAAGCCGGTGGAAGCTCCGAAGCGTACCTGCCCGTTCTGCAAAGAAGAAATCGCAGACGATGCTACCCGTTGCCCGCACTGCACCGCAGTACTGGACGAAGCAAAATAATCTTTCTGCAGCAAGCAGATGAAAACCTTTCCTGTCTGAATCAAATCGGCAGGGAAGGTTTTTTATTGCAAAAAGCAGGGGATGTGCGGCGATGGCAGCCGGCACCCCATTTCTTGACCGCATTTCTTTTTCCCATTATAATAAACAATTATATGCGAGCGTGGCGGAATTGGTAGACGCACAGGATTTAGGATCCTGCGCCTTGTGCATGGGGGTTCGAGTCCCTTCGCTCGCACCATGAAAAGGGGCTGACGGGAGTCGGCTTCTTTTTTATTTCCATTTCAATGAAATCGCGGACGGATCATGGCGGAGAAGCGTTGTTTACAGGGATAGAAATGTGTGTTACCATACACAATAAGTTAAATGATACCGGCAGGCTTTTATCGGCCGGAACGGTATTTTTATGCTAAGGAAGCATTGTATGGAAGATGACCGGGAGGGAAGGATTATGGCGATTCAAAAAAGGGTAGTAGGGGTTGTCGGTGTAGGGCATGTCGGTGCCCATGTGGCGTTTAATCTTGGCATGATGGGGATTGCGGACGAGGTGCTTCTCTGTGATCTGAAGGAAAGCAAGGTCGTAAGCGAGGTGCAGGATCTGAATGATGCCGTCATGTACATGCCGAACCATGTAGTTTACAAGCCGTCTGATTATGCCGGATTAAAGGACTGCGACATCATCGTCAATGCGGTGGGCGATATCACCCTGTGTGCGTCCGGCAGCCGTGATGCGGAGCTGGAAAACAGTGTAAGGCAGGTTTCTGATTATGTTCCGAAGGTCATGGCAGGCGGTTTCCACGGTATTTTCGTCAGCATTACGAATCCCTGCGACGTCATCGCCCATCTGATCCAGGAGAAGAGCGGGCTTCCGAAGGGACATGTCATGGGAACGGGGACGCTTCTCGATTCTTCCCGCCTGATTCATGCGATTTCCGGGCAGACAGGTCTGGATTCCCGCGGATTCACGGCGTTCATGCTCGGTGAGCATGGCAATGCGCAGATCGTTCCATGGTCGCAGATTTCTTTCTATGGAAAGCCGCTGGCTGAAATGGAACATGATCCGAAGTTCAAGTTCGATCAGGATGAGATACAGGAACGGACCATCAAGGGCGGATGGGTGACATATTCCGGCAAGCAGTGCACGGAGTACGGCATCGCTTCTGCGGCGGCTACGATTGTCCGCACGATCCTGCATGATGAAAAGAGAATCATGCCCTGTTCGGCGGAGCTTGACGGCGAATACGGGCAGAAGGGAATTTTCTGCGGCGTGCCTGCCGTCATCGGCGCTAACGGCGTGGAAAAGGTCATGGAATATAATCTGACGGCGGATGAGATGGAACGGTTCACGAAGTGCTGTGAAACGATCCGTGCCAATATCGCAAAAGGCAAGGCAATTTTGGGTGAATAAGGAAATAAAAGGCTGTGATGGACTGTCACGGCCTTTTTACATAGAAATGGTTCCCTTAAAAAGGCCGTGAAGGGCTATTAAATTTCGGGAAAGACATGGTTTCTATTGAAATGCATCTATATGATTAGTACAATAAGAAGTACAATCGAATCTTTATCTGCAATTATGCGTCTGAAACATAAGGGGGATTTCTATGAGGCAAATTCATAAAGTCTTGGTGGCCAACCGCGGTGAAATCGCGATCCGCGTGTTCCGTGCCTGTAATGAGCTCGGTATCAGAACGGTAGCTATTTATTCGAAGGAAGATGTGCTGTCCCTGCACCGCAACCGCGCGGATGAAGCTTATCTGGTGGGAGAAGGCGATAAGCCGGTTGATGCGTACTTGGATATCGAGGATATCATCCGTATCTGCAAGGAGCACAATGTAGATGCCATCCATCCGGGGTACGGTTTCCTTGCTGAAAATGCGAAGCTTGCCAGACGCTGCGAAGAGGAAGGTATTATTTTCATCGGGCCGCGCGTGGAACATCTGGTGATGTTCGGCGACAAGGTCAATGCCCGTGTACAGGCTGAAAAGGCGCAGATTCCGATGATTCCGGGAACCAAGGGCGCCGTGCAGAGCTTTGAGGAAGTGAAAGCGTTCGCGGAAGAGCATGGATTCCCGATCATGATCAAGGCGGTCAACGGCGGCGGCGGACGCGGCATGCGTAATGTGGACCGCATGGAGGATCTGGAGGAAGCGTATAACCGTGCCAAATCCGAAGCGAAAATGGCTTTCGGCGATGATGAGGTCTATATAGAAAAATGCGTCATGAATCCGAAGCACATCGAAGTGCAGATTCTCGGCGATGAAGCAGGAAACGTGGTGCATCTGTTTGAACGTGACTGTTCCATCCAGCGCCGCCATCAGAAGGTCATCGAAATGGCGCCGGCATGGTCGCTTCCGCAGGAGCTGCGCACACAGATCTGTGATGCAGCCGTGAAGCTGATGAAGAATGTGAATTATCTGAATGCCGGCACGGTGGAGTTCCTTGTCGACGAAGATGAAAAGCATTTCTATTTTATCGAGGTCAATCCCCGTGTGCAGGTAGAACACACGGTAACGGAAATGATCACCGATGTGGATATCGTGAAGACGCAGATCCTGATCGCGGAAGGATATGCCATCGACAGCCCGGAGGTGGCCATCGGCCTCCAGCCGACCATCTGGTTCAAGGGCGTGGCGATCCAGTGCCGTATCACGACGGAGGATCCGCAGAATAATTTCATGCCTGATACGGGCAAAATCATCGCTTACCGTTCCGGCGGCGGCCCGGGCATCCGTCTTGACGCGGGCACGGCATATACGGGCGCGGTCATCACCCCTTATTATGATTCGCTCCTCGTCAAAGTGACCGCCCATGCGCTCCATGCGAAGGATACGATTTACAGAATGCTCCGCTGCCTTGATGAATTCCGCATCAGCGGCGTTAAAACGAATATTTATTTCCTGCAGAACATGCTCCGCACGAAGGATTTCCAGGAAGGTCTCTGTGATGTCAATTACATCGACAGGAATCCGTGGCTGCTGGAAGAACCGGATACGATCAGCGACCGCGGTACGAAGATCCTTGATTATATCGGGGATATCACCGTCAATGGGTATGCCGGCGCCGGTGCCAAGGAGAAACCGGATTTCGCTCCCGTTACTCCGCTTCTGGCGGAAGGGGAAGAGCCTCCGCGTGGAACCAAGCAGCTGCTGGACGAATTGGGACCGGAAAAATTCTCCAAGTGGGTGATGGATCAGAAAGAATTGATGTTCATGGACACGACATACCGTGATGCCCATCAGTCACTGCTGGCGACCCGTGTCAGGACGCACGATATCATGAACGCCATCCATTACACGGCCTGCCATGTGCCGCAGCTGTTCTCCTTTGAAAACTGGGGCGGCGCCACTTTCGACGTGGCTTACCGCTTCCTTGATGAAAGCCCGTGGGAACGTCTCCGCAAAATGCGGAAGGCGGCTCCGAATATTCTTTTCCAGATGCTGACCCGTGGCGCGAACACGGTCGGATATACGAATTATCCCGAGAACGTGGTCCGTCATTTCATTGACCAGGCCGCAGACAACGGCGTTGATGTGTTCCGTATCTTTGACTGCCTGAACCAGCTCAGCCATATGACGATTTCCATTGACGAGGTCCGCAGAAAGAATAAACTGGCAGAGGCATGCTTCTGCTATACCGGTGATATCATGGACGACCGCCGTCAGAAATATTCCCTGAAATATTACACCGATCTGGCAAAGGAAATGGAAAAGGCCGGCGCAAACCTGATTGCCATCAAGGACATGGCCGGGCTTCTGAAGCCGGAAGCGGCATATACGCTCATTTCCGCATTGAAAGACACGGTCAATATCCCGATCCATCTCCACAGCCATGAAGGCGGCGGACTGACGCTCTACACCTATGCGAAAGCGGCAGAAGCCGGAGTGGATATCGTCGATGTGGCAACCGGCGCGCTTTCCAACGGCACGAGCCAGCCGTCCATGACTTCCGTCTACTATGCGCTTCAGGATAATCCGCGCCAGCCGAAGCTGGATATCGAGGCACTGGAAACGATTGACCGTTACTGGCAGGGCGTCCGTCCGTACTATGCAGGGGTGGACAGCAAGATGGCAAGCCCGAATACGACGCTGTTCCAGCATGAAATGCCGGGAGGCCAGTTCTCCAATCTCCGCCAGCAGGCGACCGCCGTGGGACTGGGAGACAGATGGCCCGAGGTCTGCCGCATGTATGCGAAGGTGAATATGATGTTCGGCGATATCATCAAGGTAACGCCGTCTTCCAAGGTGGTCGGAGACATGACGCTCTTCATGGTGCAGAATGACCTGACGGAAGAAGATATTTATGAAAAGGGAGATTCTCTTGATTTCCCGCAGTCCGTCGTTGATTTCTTTGACGGGAAACTGGGCATTCCCTATGGCGGATTCCCGGAAAAACTGCAGCAGATCATTCTCCGCAAGGCGGATCCGCATCTCGAATCCCGTCCGGCCGATGTAGATTTCGACAAGGTCAGGGCGGAGATGAAAGAAAAGCACATGGGCACGCGGGAAGAGGATATTTCCTCCTACTGCATTTACCCGAAGGTTTTTGCTGATTATACGGAAAGGCATCATAAATATGGCGACCTTTCCGTTCTGGATACGCCGACCTTCTTCTTCGGCATGAAGCCGGGCGAAGAAATCCGCGTCAATATCGAGGAAGGTAAGATGCTCCTTATCCGTCTTGACGGCATCACGAAACCGGACGGAGAAGGAAACCGTCGCATCCAGTTCGAACTGAACGGCATGCCGCGGGAAATCAAGGTCCATGACAAGCATGTGGCCCAGTCTGCCGTCGTGGCGAGAAAGGCGGACAAGGATATCCCCGGCGAAGTGGGAGCGACACTCTCCGGCTCCGTGGTGAAGCTGCTTGTGGAAAAAGGCAGCCATGTGAAGAAAGGGGAGGCCGTCGTCGTGACGGAAGCGATGAAGATGGAAACCACCATCACATCCCCTGTCGACGGCATCGTGAGTGAAATCCATGCCAAGGCAGGAAACCGTATCGAATCGGGCGACCTGATCCTCGTCATTGAATAAGAGTCCTAAAAAGTTCCTGCTTTCCGGCGGGAACTTTTTTCGTGGAACAGATAAAAACGGAATGGAAAATATTCCGTGGACAGCAGTTTTTTTACCGGCTAAATGATATAATACATATGGAGTATTCTCGAAGTTCCATGCGAGAAAATCTGCAAGTCTATTTGTATCCAAGCATGGTATTGTTTGGGAAAGGAGTTAAGATAATGAAATTTTATCGTTGCAAAAAATGCGGGAAAGTTGTTACTGTTCTCGGAGAAGATGTAAGCTCTTTATTCTGTGAAAACGCGGAGACGGAAGAACTGATTCCGAATACGACCGATGCTGCCGGAGAAAAGCATGTACCGGTAATCACGAAGGACGGCGCAAAGGTGCATGTGGCTGTCGGCTCGGTAGAACATCCGATGCTGGAAAACCACTATATCATGTTCATCGTTCTGGAGACGAAGAACGGCGTGCAGAGACAGGATCTGAAACCGGGAATGAAGCCGGCTGCCGATTTCGTCCTTGCTGAAGGCGATGAAGTAGTGGCTGCTTATGAATACTGCAATTTACACGGACTCTGGAGAGGAGAATAATTTTATGAAAAAATATGTATGCAAGGTATGCGGATGGATTTATGATGAAGCACTGGGTGATCCGGATAATGGAATCGCACCGGGAACCAAGTGGGAAGATCTGCCGGATGATTTCAAATGCCCCATGTGCGGCGTAGAAAAAGACGAATTCGAAGTTTACGAAAACTAATCGGAACAGGATGCGTAAATTCGTTCCCTGAAGCTTTATACGGATAAGGTAAGGACCCTTTCAGTTCATAAATACTGGAAGGGTTTTTATATGTTCTGATGAAGAAGAAATACAGGTGGCAGCAGCGCCGGAAACGGAACTGCATTGCAAAAAATAAAATTAAATGATAAAATAAAACAACAGCACATTTCAAGAGAAAAAGCAAGGGATAAAATTATAAATAAAATATTTCAATAAGGAAAGAGATTTTATTTATAACAAGAAATAATTAATAGAAGTATATAGAAAATATTTCATATTATCTTTGCGGATAAGATTGAAAAAGTGTATGTAATATAATAAAATTATATTTTGCAGTCTCTAATTTATCAGTATAGTAAAAGACCCACGAGGAAAAGCAAGGTTTGGTTCATTCTTGACCTTGCTTACTTTTTCCTCTTGTTTCTTATGTATTGGGATTTTCAGATTTTATGTGTAGAAGGAAAGGGTGAGGCGTGGAATGCCCAACAGCAAAATGTTCAGACCCGTCCAGGTAGGTAAGAAAAAGAGATATACCTACGCCAGAGCTCAGGAAGTTCTGGGGATGCCCCATCTGCTCGATTTGCAGACCAAGTCTTATGAATGGTTCTGTGATGAAGGGCTGAAGGATGTATTTGCGGATATTTCTCCTATCGAGGACAGTGCCCATAAGTGGGCCCTGCATTTCGGCGAGTATTATTTCAAGAAAGAAAAGTACAGCATCGATGAATGCAAATCCAGAGATGCCACGTATTCCGCACCGCTGCAGGTGAAGGTCCAGCTCGTCAATAAGGAAACCGGCGAAATCAAGGAACATGATCTTTTCATGGGTGATTTCCCGATCATGACGGATACGGGCACTTTCATCATCAATGGTGCCGAACGCGTCATCGTTTCCCAGCTGGTCCGCTCTCCCGGCGTGTACTACAAAAAGGAAATCGATACCTTCGGCAAGGAAATCTATTCTGCCCAGCTCATTCCGAACCGCGGCGCATGGATCGAACTGGAAACCGATGCAAACGGCGTCGTTTCCGTCCGTATCGACCGCAACCGCAAGATGCCGGTGACGTACCTGATCCGCGCCCTTGGTTTTTCTTCCAATGAAGAAATCATGGAGCTCTTCAATAATGATATCCATATCGAAGAGACGCTGAAAAAAGACCAGACGAAGGATACACGGGAAGCGCTCATTGAAATTTACAAGAAGCTCCGTCCCGGTGAACCGGCCACCGAAGAAAGCGGTACGACGCTTCTCCGCAATTTCTTCTATGATCCGCGCCGTTATGATCTGGCAAAGGTCGGCCGTTACAAGCTGAATAAAAAGCTCTCCTGGGAAAACCGTCTCAGGGGACATCGCACCGAAGGACCGCTGGTCGATATGGAAACCGGCGAGATCGTCATCCAGGGCAATGCCGTCATTGATGATGAAGCCATTGAAATCATCCGCAAGAGCGGTATTTTCAACAAGGTGGAAATGGTCGAGGTGATGACGCAGAAGGAAGACGGTACTCCTGTCAAGGTCATCTGCTCCAATGGCATGCGTGATGACGGCTATCGTATCCTTGACCGTGCAGACATCATTGCAGCAATCGATTATCTCTTGAATATGATCCAGGGATATGGCCGTCCTGATGATATCGATCATCTCGGAAACCGCCGTGTCCGCTGTGTGGGCGAGCTGCTCCAAAACCAGTTCCGCATCGGCCTGTCCCGTATGGAACGTGTCGTTCGTGAAAGAATGACCACCCAGGACCAGGACAAGATGACCGCGCAGGCGCTTGTCAATATTCGTCCTGTCGTCGCAGCCATCAAGGAGTTCTTCGGAAGCTCCCAGCTGTCCCAGTTCATGGACCAGACGAATCCGCTGGCAGAGCTGACGCATAAGCGCCGTCTGTCTGCTTTGGGACCGGGCGGCCTGTCCCGTGAACGCGCAGGCTTCGAAGTCCGCGACGTCCATTATTCCCATTATGGACGCATGTGTCCGGTAGAAACACCGGAAGGTCCGAACATCGGACTGATTTCTTCCCTGTCCAACTACGGGATCATTAACAAGTACGGACTCATTGAAACGCCGTACCGTTTAATCAATGAAAAGACGCACCAGGTAACGGATGAATGCCGTTATGTCACTGCGGATATTGAAGAAAATAAGATTATTGCCCAAGCAAGCGAACCGCTGTCGGCAGACGGAGAATTCCTGAACCACAACGTAGCCTGCCGCCGCGGCCCTGACGTATTGGAAGCGTCTCCGGAAGAAGTGGATCTGATGGACGTATCTCCGAAACAGGTCGTTTCCATCGGTACATCCCTGATTCCGTTCCTCGAACACGATGATACGAACCGTGCCCTCATGGGCGCGAACATGCAGCGCCAGGCCGTACCGCTCCTCCGTCCGGAAGCGCCGCTTGTCGGTACCGGCATGGAATGGGTGGCCGGACAGGATTCCGGTGTCTGCATTCTGGCAAAACGTTCCGGCGTAGTGACCCGTGTGAACGGACGCCAGATCATTGTCCGCGCTGACAATGGCGAATATGACACCTATGACCTGATTAAATTCATGCGCTCCAACCAGAGCACCTGTATCAACCAGCATCCGATCGTTTACAGGGGCGACCGCGTGGAAGCCGGCCAGACACTGGCTGACGGCATGGCGACCGATGGCGGCGAACTCGCTCTCGGCCATAACGTCCTTGTTGCCTTCGTATCCTGGGAAGGGTACAACCACGAAGACGCCGTTCTGATTTCTGAACGTCTCTGCAAGGATGATTTATATACCTCCATCCATATTGAAGAATACGAATGCGACGCCCGCGATACCAAGTTGGGGGAGGAAGAAATCACACGCCAGCTTTCTTCCGTAAGTGATGATGCCCTCCGTTATCTGGATGAAAACGGAATTATCATGGTCGGCGCTGACGTGCGCCCGGGAGATATCCTCGTCGGCAAGGTGACGCCGAAGGGCGAAACGGAGCTGACACCGGAAGAAAGACTGCTTCGTGCCATTTTCGGGGACAAGGAAAGAGAAGTCCGCGATACGTCCCTGCGTGTACCTCACGGAGAATTCGGCAAGGTCGTCGATGTCAAGGTATTCACCCGTGAAAACGGCGATGAGCTCGCACCGGGCGTGAACAAGCTCGTCCGTGTATACATCGCCCAGAAGCGTAAGATCCGTGAAGGCGATAAGATGGCGGGCCGCCATGGCAACAAGTGCGTATGCTCCAGAATCATGCCTGTTGAAGATATGCCGTTCACACCGGATGGACGTCCTGTCGATCTCGTGCTGAATCCGCTGGGCGTTCCGTCCCGAATGAATATCGGCCAGATCCTTGAAATACATCTGTCCTGGGCCTGCCATATGCTCGGAGAAGAAATCCGTGAAGCACAGGCTGATCCGGTCAAGGCAAAAGCTCTGGAAAAGAGGCTTCGTGAATCCGGCTATGATTTCGATACATACGGCATGCCGGAACCGACCGATTCCGGTATCCATATCGCGACGCCGGTATTTGACGGCTGCCGTGATGAAGATCTTGCGGCAACGCTCCATGCAGCCGGACTCCCTGTCAATGCGAAATCCGACCTCTATGACGGCCGTACCGGTGAAAAGCTGGACGGACAGATTACGATCGGCTGGAAATACATGCTGAAGCTCCACCACTTGGTTGATGACAAGATCCATGCACGTTCCACCGGCCCGTATTCCCTCGTCACCCAGCAGCCGCTTGGCGGCAAGGCGCAGTTCGGCGGACAGCGTTTTGGCGAAATGGAAGTTTGGGCGCTGGAAGCTTATGGCGCCGCTTATACGCTGCAGGAAATCCTGACGGTGAAATCCGACGACGTCATCGGCCGTGTCAAGGCATATGAAAAGATCGTCAAGGGTGAAAATATTCCGAGCCCGGGCGTTCCGGAATCCTTCAAGGTTCTGATGAAGGAACTCCAGTCTATCGGACTTGATGTAAGAATCCTTAATGAAGACGGCGATGAAGTCGTGCTGAAGGAACTGGATGAAAGTGATCTGGAACAGGGCTTCGGCGGCGGCGGAGAACGCTGGCATAAGGATGATGTAAAGGCTGCCATGGAAGGCGATGATTCTGTTTCCGCGGCCAGAGATGCCATGGAATCAAGCATGTCAGGCGAGAAACGCGGCGCTGCCGTCGATGATGCCGCTTCTTTCAATGATGCTCTCGAAGCGGAAGCGACAGAACCGGCCGATGAAGAAGCTGCCTTTACAGAAACTGATGTAGATATCGAAACGGGTCTTGCTGATGACCCGGATGCCTAATTTCCGGAAAGGAGCGCTAAGCAATTGTTAGACGTAAATGAATTTGACTCCATGAAAATCGGTATTGCTTCTCCGGAAAAGATCAGACAGTGGTCTCATGGCGAAGTAACGAAGCCGGAAACAATTAATTACCGTACGCTGAAAGCAGAAACAGACGGACTGTTCTGCGAGAAGATTTTCGGACCGACCAAGGACTGGGAATGCAAGTGCGGCAAATATAAGAAAATGCGTTATAAGGGCACGGTCTGCGACAAGTGCGGCGTTGAAGTCACAAGCTCCAAAGTCCGCCGTGAACGCATGGGCCATATCGAACTGGCCTGCCCTGTTTCCCATATCTGGTATTTCAAGGGAACGCCGAGCCGTATCGGACTGATTCTCGACGTATCCCCGCGCCAGCTTGAAAGGGTTCTGTACTTTGCTGCTTATATCGTCATTGATAAAGGCACTTCCAAGCTCCTTGACAAGCAGGTCCTGAATGAACAGGAATACCAGCAGGCCGTCCAGGAATACGGCGTTGGCTCCTTCAAGGCGCAGATGGGGGCGGAAGCCATCCAGACGCTCCTGAAGCAGATCGACCTCCTCGCGCTGGAAAAACAACTGAAAGAAGACGTGGAAAGCAGCAGCAACCAGCGCAAGGTACGCAGCATCCGCCGTCTGGAAGAGGTGGAAGCATTCCTTCACTCCGGAAACAAGCCGGAATGGATGATTCTGACAGTCCTTCCCGTCATTCCTCCGGATCTGCGTCCGATGGTGCAGCTCGATGGCGGACGTTTTGCCACGAGCGATCTGAATGATCTTTACCGCCGTGTCATCAACAGAAATAATCGTCTGAAAAGACTGATGGATATGGGCGCTCCTGAAATCATCGTGCGCAATGAAAAGCGCATGCTTCAGGAAGCTGTCGATGCCCTCATTGATAACGGCCGCCGCGGCAGAGCTGTCAGCGGCCCGGGAAACAGGCCTCTCAAATCTCTGTCCGATATGCTCAAGGGGAAGCAGGGCCGTTTCCGTCAGAACCTGCTCGGCAAGCGTGTCGACTATTCCGGCCGTTCCGTAATCGTTGTCGGTCCTGAACTGAAAATGTACCAGTGCGGCCTGCCGAAGGAAATGGCCATCGAGCTTTTCAAACCGTTCATCATGCATGAGCTGATCAAGCGCGGCATGGCAAGCAACCTGAAAGTGGCGCGCAAGAAAGTAGATAAGCTGGCTCCCGAAGTCTGGGACGTGCTCGGCGATGTCATCAAAGAACATCCTGTCCTTCTGAACCGCGCACCGACGCTTCACAGACTGGGCATCCAGGCCTTTGAACCGATTCTTTGGGAAGGCAGGGCGATCAAGCTGCATCCGCTCGTATGCCCCGGCTACAACGCCGACTTCGACGGTGACCAGATGGCATGCCATCTGCCACTGTCCGTAGAGGCGCAGGCGGAAGCAAGGACGCTGATGCTTTCCATCAACAACATCCTTTCCACAAAGGATGGCAAGCCTGTCGCGATTCCGTCACAGGATATGATCCTCGGCTCTTATTACCTGACCATCGTCAAGGAAGACAAGGCAGAGGAAGATGCGCTGGATTCCTCCAAGTTCCATGCGTTCACCGGCTATGACGAAGTCATGCTGGCCTATGCGCTGAAACAGATCAGGATCCACGATTTCATCAAAGTAGATGTACCCGGACACGGTCTCGTTGTCACCACCCCGGGCCGTCTGATCTTCAATTATGCCATTCCCGAACCGCTCCGTTTCTTCTATACCCGTCCTGATGGCGTAGAAGGGCTGGGCATCACCATCGGCAAGAAACAGATGGGCAAGCTGGTGAATGATTGCTTCAAGAAACTGGGCTTCAAGGCGACCGGCGATCTGCTGGACTCCATCAAGTCCCTCGGTTTCCATTACGCACTCGTTTCCGGTATTTCCATCGGCATCTATGACGTTGCCGTTCCGGAAATCAAGGACACGATTCTGGAAGACAGTGAAAAGCAGGTTGAAAAAGTTAAGAAATTCTATCGCCGCGGCCTCATGACCGATGACGAAAGATACAGAAAGGTCGTTAAGATCTGGGAAAAAGCGACCAACGATGTCGGCGAAGCCATGAAGGCTTCCATGACGAAGATGAATCCGCTGACTATGATGGCCCAGTCCGGCGCCCGTGGTAACGATAACCAGATCCGCCAGCTGGCCGGCATGCGCGGCCTGATTGCCGATACGTCCGGTAAAACGGTGGAACTGCCTGTTAAGGCAAACTTCCGTGAAGGTCTGACGGTCCTCGATTACTTCACCTCTTCCCACGGTGCGCGCAAGGGTCTCGCCGATACGGCTCTCCGTACGGCTGACTCCGGTTATCTGACACGCCGCCTCGTCGATGTCTCCCAGGACGTCATCGTCCGTGAGGAAGACTGCGATGTGCAGGTGCTGAACTTTGACCGCGAGCTGAACCTGATTGCTTCCCGTCCTGTCATCAGAAGCAGATTCAACAGCTGCAGGCAGAAGCTCATCGGCTCCATTCTGGAAGAAGATATCCTCAACCGCCGCAGCGGAGAAATCCTGATTGTCAAAGGAAAGACGCTTGAAGAAAATGACGTGGCTCTCATGAACCGCTTCCTGGTGGAATCCGCAACAGTCTCCATCCCATCCGCCGATGGCGGAGAACCTGCTGTGGAAACCCTTGATTTCGGCACAGCGGACGCCGTTGCTGAATATCAGAAGGCGATGAAGCACCACATGTCTGTCCGTTTCTTTGAAAAGAAACTGGAAAAGGCCGCAGTGAACCGCAAGGGAGAAGAAATCCTTCCTGCAGGCGCTGTACTGGATGCGGCAGCTGCCGACAAGATCCTCGGCGCTGACATCCCTGTCATCCATGTAAGGATGGACGGATCGGAAGGCGTCGAAGTCCGCAAGATCACGGAAGCAGGAGGACTCATCGAATCTTTGGCAGACCGTATTTCCGGCCGCTGCCCGCTCGAAGATGTCATCAATCCTGAAACCGGCGAAGTCATTGCCAAGAAGAATGAAGAAATCACGGATGACCAGGCAGCTGAAATCGAAAAGCATTATGACCATCTGAAGGTCCGTTCCATTCTTACCTGTCATTCCGCCCACGGCGTATGCGCTAAGTGCTACGGCAGAAACCTTGCGACAGGACGCCATGTGGAAATCGGCGAATCTGTCGGCATCATCGCTGCACAGTCCATCGGCGAACCGGGTACTCAGCTGACGATGCGTACCTTCCATACCGGCGGCGTTGCTTCCGCAGAAGATATCACACAGGGTCTTCCCCGTGTCGAAGAATTGTTCGAAGCCCGCAAGCCGAAGGGCAATGCGATCATTTCCAACATCGCAGGTACGGTTGCCATCGAGGATTCTCCGGAAAATGCGAACATCAAGATCATTACCGTGACGAACGAAGAGACCTCGGATACATACAAGATTCCTTTCGGAAAGAGGATTTCCGTTTCCGAAGGCGATGTCATTGAAGCAGGCACGCGCCTGATCGAAGGTAACATCAATCCGCATGATATTCTCCGCGTCCTCGGCGTACAGGCCACCCAGAACTATATCGTCAAGGAAGTGCAGAAAGTTTACCGTTCACAGGGCGTTGAAATCAATGATAAGCACATCGAAATCATCGTCCACCAGATGCTCCGCAAGATCAAGATCAATGATCCCGGAGATTCCGGCTGGCTCCCCGGTGAAACAGTGGACATCGTTGCTTACCGTTCTGAAAACGAACGTCTTGATGACGAAGGAAAGAAACCGGCAGTCGGAGAAAACCTGCTGCTCGGCACGACAAAGGCAGCTTTGGCGACAGACTCCTTCCTTTCTGCCGCATCCTTCCAGGAAACGACAAGGGTGCTCACGGAAGCCGCCATCAAAGGCAAGGCAGATCCTCTGCTCGGCCTGAAGGAAAATGTCATTATCGGCAAGCTCATTCCTGCTGGTACAGGCATGGCCCGTTACCGCAGGCTTTCCGTAACGCATAATGCGGAACCGGAAATCGCGGAAGAAGAACCGGCAAAGGCTGAATAAAGAGTCTTAGACAATATCCCGTTCATGATTATAAAAATCAGGACGGGATATTTTTTATTTCTTTCAGCCAATATGGAACCGCTGCTTGAGAAAATGATGCTTTTTCTTTAAAATAAAAGAAACACGAAGCGGTGATATTTTAAAGCAGCCGCTGAAACAGTGTCAGGATTCGTATGCTTCCGTCTGCAATGCATCTATGGAAGCACTTGGAAAGTACAGGAGAAATCATGTTTCGAAAAATCATTCTGCTCGGCATCGCCCTGGCCTTATCCGGGAGCATCATTGCCGGAGCGTCCAGCCTGACGATAGACGGATTGGGCAGGCTTCCCCTCGGCAAGGACATCAAGCTGGTGGATGGCAGGGGCAGTACGGTGGAAACAGTCTTTAAGGAAAACGGACGGAAAAAAGGATATGGTAAGACGGGAATGGCGGAGGTCATGCAGTTCTTCTCCACGCCGCCCGGAATGGACCTGTATCCGGAAAAAGAGCCGTTTCCCTATGATTCGCTGCAGATGTACCAGATCCACTCGCAGGATGTACGAGGCGTGTATTCTGCAGGGGTATCCGTTATTTCAGGCACGGAAAAAGAACTGTTCCATGACCGGAATAAAAAGGCAGCCCGTTTTTGGGAAACGGCATTCCGGGAGGATACGGCAAAGCCGGCCTTTCTTTTTGGGCTGCCCAAGATTGGCATCGACGAATACCAGAAGCAGCTGAACGGCTACCTGGAAGGGAAAGGACAGAAGATACAGGTAAGGCTTATTTCCTTTGCGCCGTGGCATGCCTATAAGAACGGGGATGGCACTTACCGCTGGACGCAGGAGGCCAAGGCGGTCATCACGGATGAAAGGCATCTGTCTTTTCCGCTCTGGATATATACCAATATGTACCGAAATAAAGACACCTACTATATCATTACCGTCCAGGGAAGCCATACGGCAGCGGACAAACTGGAATCGAAGCTGTTATATGCCCTGTACGGACTGGAAAGGAGTGGGTCATGAACTGGAAAAAAGCGGCGATAGCCATGGCGGCTTCCGCACTCCTCCTCAGCGGGGAGGCTTCGGCCTATGATCTGGGAAAGATTGCACGGGAAACGCTCCCCGCCTCTTTCAAATACACGGACATACCGGAAGAGCAGGAAGTGAAGCTCTTTTCGGAAACCTACACATACCATATGGGGCAGTTGTCTATCCTTACCAGAAGGAGCAATAAGTTTTCCTACGGATATATAGCGACGGCAGAGCTTCCCCCTGCAGAGGAAGAAAGTCTGGATCTGTATTTCAGGGAATATCTTTCCGTGGATGAATGGAGAGGGCTGGTCAGGATAAACAGGGCCCTCATGAATGAGAATTCCCTGCTCAGGAAGGGCGCAGAGGAAATCCTGCGCGGCTGGGCGCAGAATGCGGTCGGCGATTTGGCGAAGAATGTGAAAATTTCCGTGCAGGATATCGAGCCGTATCGGAAGCTGTCCTCTGATGAGGCGTATCTGTACACGGCGGGAGCACGCATCATTTTTGACGCAGACGGATTCATCGCTCCTTTTTACAGCAGGGCTTACTTTTTCAAGGAAGGCAACCATCTGGATGTCATGATGCTTCTGACGCCGGATGAGGGAAAAGGGCCGCTTGTGTACGCCATTGATGATCTGGCGAAAACGGCGGCGAAGGAAGTCTATACGAAGGATGAGAGAAGGGAAGACTTGTCAATCATGCTGGCCAAGGGGCAGCAGTGAACGGAAATAAGGAGAATGGATGCACATGAGGGGAAAATTGTCATTCAGGGAAGCAGAACGCAAAGATACGGCGCTGATTCTGCGGTTTATTAAGGAACTGGCAGATTATGAAAAAATGCTCAGTGAAGTCGTTGCGGATGAGGAAACACTGGAAAGATGGATATTTGATAAGCAGAAAGCGGAAGTGATTTTCGCCGTTGAAGAAGGGAAAGAAATCGGTTTCGCCCTGTTCTTCCATAATTTTTCCACATTTCTCGGCCGTGCGGGCATTTATCTGGAAGATCTGTATGTCAGGCCGGAATATCGCGGAAAAGGCTACGGGAAGGCCATTCTGAAAAAGCTGGCGGCCATCGCCGTGGAGCGCGGATGCGGAAGGCTGGAGTGGTGGTGCCTTGACTGGAACAGGCCGAGCATTGATTTTTATCTGTCCCTCGGTGCAGAGCCCATGTCGGACTGGACGGTGTACCGGATAGCGGGAGATACGCTGAAACAGCTTGCGGAATGAACTGTTTCCCGTATAAAGCAATCAAAAAAGCAGTGGTGAGAATCATCACTGCTTTTCTTATGGTTTGTCTGCCCTTTTAATCAGAACGTCGTTTCTTTTCTCGGATGTGCTACGGTGTGGTATCCTTCATGGGCGAGCACAAGGGAAAGGAGTACGAGGAGCGTTCCGATGATGACCTGCGCATAGGGTCCCCAGCTGGGAGCGCCGGACATGATGATGCCGATCTGGTTCTTCACGATGAGGGCGAGCGAGCAGATTGTAACGAGGAGCATGAAGCTCATCGGAAACAGGAACATCTTATTGTTCTTTCCTGCATTGCCCAGCCATGCGGCGATGGCGAGAAGTCCGATGGCTGCAAGGAGCTGGTTGGCAGCGCCGAAGAGGCCCCAAATCTTTGCAAATCCGCCCATTCCGAGGGAGATGCCGAGGATGACCGTGAGGATGGTGGCAAAGTATGGATTGACCATCAGCTTGCGGAATCCGTCTTTCACATCCTTTGGATTTTCACCGGGATCGAGCCAGAATTCCTGGAACATGAAACGGGCGAGCCTTGTCGCCGTATCCAGAGAGGTCAGGCAGAATGCGGAGTAAGTCAGGACAAGGAGCGTGTACATGATCGTTTCCAGTCCTTCGAAGCCGGGAATGGCAGCGACCATGGCGGCGATACCGCCGGCAAAAATATCCGTGGCGCCGTGGGTGTGGCCTGTCATGCGGGCATATCCGATGGCGCAGAGGGTGATGATGGCAAGGACGCATTCCAGAAGCATGCCGCCGTAAGCGATCGGTTTCGCATCCGATTCCTTGTCCAGCTGTTTTGAGGTCGTGCCGGAAGATACGAGGGAATGGAAGCCGGAAATCGCGCCGCAGGCAACGGTGGTGAACAGGATCGGGAACAGGAACTGGGTTCCGTTCTGGTTATTGATGGTGAAGCCTGCGAAGGCAGGGAAAACGCTTTCATCAATGGTCGGATGGGCTCCGATGATGCCGACGACTGCCACGATCAGCATGGCGTAGAGAAGGAAGGAGCTGAGATAGTCACGGGGCTGGAGAAGGATCCAGACCGGGGTGACGGAAGCAATCGTGATGTAAATGCCGACGAGGAACATCCATGTGGTAGTCGAAAAATAGAAAGGATGGAAATTCATTCCCACCGACATGCAGATGACGATCGCGACCACGCCCAGAATCGAAGAGAGAAGCATGGGTGTGTGGCGGCGGTATACGGCGAATCCGAAAACGATGGCGATCAGGATGAACATGATGGAAACCATGGCGACGGAAGCCCGTGTCGCACTGGCGGCCACGTCCAGAACGCCGTCCTTATAGGTGGCGCCGAAGGTGGAAGCCACGATGGCGGCGAAAGCGGCAACGACAAGGATCAGTGTCAGGTAAGAGAAAATGATGAACAGCCTTTTGGCACGTTTGGACATGTTGAGGGAAATGATTTCACCGATGGATTTCCCCTGATGGCGGACAGAAGCGAACAGTGCACCGAAATCATGGACGCCGCCGAAGAAAATACCGCCGACGATGACCCAGAGTGTGACCGGAAGCCAGCCGAACATGGCCGCACCGATCGGACCCGTGATTGGGCCTGCGCCTGCAATGGATGAGAAATGGTGGCCCATCAGGATAGGCGCTTTGGCAGGAACATAATCGACACCGTCTTCCATCGTATGTGCCGGAGTGGGAATGTTCCCTTCGCCGACGCCCCATTGCCGGGCGACCCAGCCGCCGTAAAAAATATAGCCGCAGAGCAGTAAAGCTATGCAGACCAGTAAAAGTACCAAAGTATTCATCTTACTCCCCCTTTTCCATTAACCCTTTTAAAACCTGTTTCAAATTCTTTTCCATGCATTGGCCGCTGCGGTTAAAATGAAGCCGGTTCTCACGGATGTTGAGGCAGGCTGCATGGAATTCCATCCAGCCGTGGAGTGAAAACCGGAACGTTTTATAAATGCGGCATTTCTCCAGACTTTTCTGCGCTTCCGGATCGACGGAGCCGCAGATGAATACGGGAGAAATATAGGTATACATGTGTCCTGAACCGATGTGGGCGATCTTCATGCCTTCCTCGTAGGCATATTCCTTGCAGCGGTTGAAAATTTCCTGTGTCAGGCGGTCGATATTGAAGAGGAATATGAATTCCTCCTGATTGGCGGACCACAATTCGTTGGATTTCATGAACAGATGCTGGCCGGTCCGCTCGTAATATTCACAGACGGCAGAAAGGACATTCTGATCATTCCAGCGCAGAGGAACTAAATTCTCCGCTTCCCGAAGGCCTTTGCATTCTTCCTGTGCAGAGGCGGATCCGCCGTCGAACCGGGTGATGTTGTAAAATCGCTCGTAACTGTTCAAAAGGCGTTCAACCGCATTCTGCCTCGTATAGGCCATATAACCACCTCTCTGATAAGACACTTAAATGAAATAAAATGTATACATAAACAACTAAAATAGATATTTGATATATCGTAATACTTACTGCAAAAGAATTCAATTATCATTTATGAATAGCTGGTGCGGTTCAAATAACTTTTTTAGATAATAAGATGTATTAAAGGGAAGAATAATAAAAAACAGGGAGCATACTTGCCGGCGGGCAGGCGCGGATTCTGGAAACAGCAGGGGCGGCGGACGGATCAGAGAGGATGTAAAGGAACGATGCCTGAAAACGGAAATACATAGCGCTTCCCGGGAATTTTCGCTTCATAGCGAATGGTACGGGCCTTCGGAAAAACGTATTTCCTGATACGGAAAAATGAAGAGGGAACGAAAAGAAATATCCGATAGGAAAATATATTTTGTGGTAATATAAAGATGTATGAATCTCTGAAAAATTATCTGTTTAGTTTAGAGGAAAAAGTTACGGAAATCCGAAAGAGAGGGTGTTCACTTTGTCTGAAATAAGACGGCTCTATGTAAGGAAAAAAGAAAATTTCCGTCAGGGAGAAGAAAGCCTTGCCCTGCAGCTGAAAGAAATCCTTGGGGATCGAATCAGGGAAGCGGCCATTTATCACCGCTATGACGTAGATCATTTAGATGCAGAAGATTACCAGAAAGCGGTGGCCACCGTATTTTCTGAACCGCCGGTGGATTCCGTGCAGGAAACGCTTCCTGAAGGGGATATGGTTATCGCGGTGGAATTCCTCCCCGGGCAGTATGACCAGAGGGCGGACTCCGCGGAACAGTGCCTCGCCATTGTCACAGGGCGTGACGGCGCGAGAGTGCGCTGCGCCCTCGTATATGTATTTACCGGTGATTTCATCGCGGGGGACAGAGAAAAAATATTGAAATTCCTCGTCAATCCCGTGGAATCCCGTGAAGCAGGACTGGAAGAAGCGGACACGCTGGATCTGCCGGTGGAAGATCCGAAACCCGTCGCCATCGTCAAGGGTGTCCGTGAACTGGATGATTCAGGCATAGACGCACTGATCCGGGATATGGGACTTGCCATGAGCCATGATGATCTGGCGATGATCCGTGATTATTTCAAGACAGAGGAAAAACGTGATCCCACGGTGACGGAAATCCGCGTCCTTGATACATACTGGTCAGACCACTGCCGTCACACCACGTTTTCCACGAAGCTGACGGAAGTCGGCATAGAAGACGGAAAATTCACGAAGCCGATCAAAGAAGCCCTTGCGGAATATACGGAAGCGCGCCTTCATTTATACGGAGCGGATACAACCCGTCCCGTGACGCTCATGGATATGGCGACAGCCGCCGTGAAAGCGCTCAGGAAAGAAGGAAAACTGGAGAATCTGGATTCTTCGGAAGAAATCAATGCATGCACCATCAGGGTGAAGATTGATACGGTCAACGGAGAAGAAGACTGGCTCCTCCTCTTCAAAAACGAAACGCACAACCATCCGACGGAAATCGAGCCGTTTGGCGGAGCGGCCACCTGCCTTGGCGGCTGCATCCGTGATCCGCTCTCCGGACGCGCCTATGTCTATCAGGCGATGCGCGTCACCGGTGCGGCCGATCCGCGGACGCCGCTGGCGGATACGATTCCGGGCAAACTGCCTCAGCGGAAAATCGTTGTCGAAGCAGCGAAAGGATACAGTTCCTATGGCAACCAGATCGGTCTTGCCACAGGCGAAGTCAAAGAATATTACCATCCCGGATTTTTAGCGAAACGCATGGAAATCGGAGCGGTCGTGGCAGCGGCGCCGGAAAGCCATGTCATCCGCGAGCGTCCGGAAGCAGGA
Source organism: uncultured Dialister sp. (assembly GCA_902462205.1). Lineage (GTDB taxonomy): Bacteria > Bacillota > Negativicutes > Veillonellales > Dialisteraceae > Dialister. The sequence goes on along the minus strand of CABQAR010000010.1, from coordinate 10,693 downwards.
GATGTGGTCATCCTTGTCGGCGGCAGGACAGGCCGTGACGGTATGGGCGGTGCGACAGGCTCGTCCAAGGAATTGAATACGGAATCCATTGAAACCTGCGGCGCGGAGGTACAGAAAGGGAATCCGCTGACAGAAAGAAAAATCCAGTGCCTTTTCCGCCGCGGCGAAGTGACACGGCTCATTAAACGGTGTAATGATTTCGGCGCCGGCGGCGTTTCGGTCGCGGTAGGCGAACTGACCGACGGACTGGATATCGATCTGGACAAGGTGCCGAAGAAATATGAAGGCCTTGACGGCACGGAGCTCGCGATTTCCGAATCGCAGGAAAGAATGGCCGTCGTCGTACGGAAAGAAGACGCAGAGCAGTTTATTTCCTATGCGGCAGAAGAAAATCTGGAAGCGACCATGATTGCCACGGTCAATGATTCCGGGCGGCTCGTCATGAAATGGCGGGGCGATACCATCGTGGATATTTCCCGTGCCTTCCTTGATACGAACGGTGCGGAACAGGTCAAGTCCGCCTACATCGCAGGGCCGGATGAAGCCGGTTATTTTGAAGAAGGAAAAACGGAAAATATCAGGGACCTGTGGCTCACTGCCATGGGTGATCTGAACAACGCATCCCAGCAGGGACTGTCAGAGCGTTTCGATGCGACCATCGGCGCAGGCACGGTGCTTATGCCTTTCGGCGGCAGATACCAGAAAACGCCGACTGACGGCATGGTGGCGAAATTCCCGGTACGGAGGGGACAGACCGACAGCGCCAGCTTCATGGCCCATGGCTTTGATCCCGATCTTGCGGACTGGAGTCCGTTCCACGGAGCGATTTATGCGATCCTGCTTTCCGTGACACGCCTCGTGTCCATGGGGTCAGACTGGCGGAAAGCATACCTGACTCTGCAGGAATATTTTGAAAAGCTGACGGATCAAACAAGCTGGGGCAAGCCTGTTTCCGCCCTGCTCGGCGCATTCCACATGCAGTCCGCCCTTGGCCTCGGCGCGATCGGCGGCAAGGATTCCATGAGCGGCACGTTCAACGACCTCCATGTACCGCCGACACTCGTTTCCTTTGCCATCGCTCCCGGGAAGGCATCCGAAGCGGTCAGCCAGGAATTGAAGAAAGAAGGGAATACGCTCATGCTCTTTGGCATGCCGAAGGATGAAACAGGCATGCCTGATTTGGAAGTATTCAAGCTCCATGCGGATTTCCTGTATAAAGAGGTGCAAAAAGGAAATATCGCTTCCATGAAAGCGGTGGAACACGGCGGCGTAGCCGTGACGGCGGCAAAAATGGCATTCGGAAACCGGCTGGGTGTCGATTTCACCAAAGGAAACCTTCCGCTGTCCAAGTATTTCAGGAATTTCTATGGCGCCATCATCGTGGAAACAACGCCGCAGCTGGCGGAAGAATATGCAAAACAGCCGCATACAAGGATTCTCGGTACCATCGGCGGGGATTCGATGAAGCTGGCGGAGGCGGATATTTCACTCGAGGAACTCCTCCGCGCCTATGAGCATACGCTGGATCCGATTTTCCCGAGACGGGCGCATGACCTTCCCGGAAACGTACCGGCGGTGGAAGACACAGAACCGAAATTCCGTTTCGGCGTAAAGACATCCATTACAAGGCCGAAAGTATTCATTCCTGCCATGCCGGGCACCAACTGCGAGGTAGACAGCGCAAGGGCGTTTGAACGTGCAGGTGCGGATACGGATATCTTCATCCTCCGCAATCGTGATTCGGCAGAGCTGAAGGAATCGGTGGAGGAAGCGGCAAGACGGATAGCCAAGGCGCAGATCGTCATGTTCCCCGGCGGCTTTTCCGCAGGTGATGAACCGGACGGAAGCGGCAAGTTCATTGCAGCCGTATTCCGCAATGCGAAGCTGATGGAAGCCATGGAGAACCTTCTCCACGAAAGAGACGGGCTCGCACTGGGAATCTGCAACGGATTCCAGGCACTGATCAAGCTGGGACTCGTTCCTTATGGCGAATTCAAACCGCTGACCGATGATGCGCCGACTTTGACATTCAATACGATCGGACGTCATTTGTCCCGCTATGTGACGACAAAGGTGGTTTCCACAAAATCTCCATGGCTGTCCCTCTGCAGGCCGGGCGACCTGTACAGCATACCGATCAGCCACGGAGAAGGGCGGTTCATCGCTTCTGATGCGCAGATCAGGGAACTGATCACGAACGGACAGGTGGCGACGCTTTACACGGACGGGGACGGACATCCGACCTATGACAGCCGTTACAACCCGAATGGTTCCGACTGGGCCATCGAAGGGATTACCAGTCCGGACGGCAGGGTCCTCGGAAAGATGGGACATACGGAAAGAAACGGAACGAACATCGCCAAAAATATTTACGGCAATAAATTCCAGCCGCTGCTGGAAGCAGGCGTGAAATATTTCAAAGGATGATCATCTGCAGAAAGGGCTTCTTTTCAGGAAGCTCTTTTTGTCTGGGCATAAGCGGGTATAATAAGGGAAAAAGCAGACGGGAGACGGATATGGAACTGGAATCGAAGATATTTGAACGGAAGCGGGCGGACTTCGAAAAGCTTTCCGCCTATGGCTTCCGAAAAAAGAAGGATGGCTATTTCTACACGGAAGACTTCATGGACGGAGAGTTCAGGGCGGAAATCCATGTAGACGGGACAGGGCATACGGAGGGAAAGGTTTTTGAATCGGAAACAGGAGAAGAATACCTGCCTGTCCGTGTCGCGGGGCAGCACGGGGCTTTCGTCAGCGAGGTGCGGGCAGGCTATGCGCATATCCTCGGACAGATAGCAGAAAACTGCTTCACGCCCGTGGTCTTTATTTCAGAACAGGCGAACCGTCTGGCGGGGGAAATCCTTCAGCAGTACGGGGACAGACCTGATTTCCCGTGGAAAACATATCCGGGAAACGGCGTATTCAGGAATCCGTCAAACCAGAAATGGTACGCGCTGATACTTCCTGTGTCCAAAAACAAGCTGGAAGGAGAAACGGAAAAAATGACGGTGGAAATCATGAACGTCAAGGCGGATCCGCGCCGGCTGGAATGTCTCCATCAGGAAAAGGGAATCTATCCTTCCTGGCATATGGATAAGAAAAACTGGATCAGCATCCTGCTTGACGGAACGGTTCCGGACGGACGCATCATGGAACTCATTGAAACCAGCCATGCGTTTACACTGGGAAAATGAAGCGGGAAATCAATTGAGAATATGTTTCAGATAGGAAGTTATCGCAAGATGTAAGGGATTATGCTTATTGACAGCCTTATTTCCTCATGATATCATTCTCAATAAGTGAGGGAGTAGCAAGCACTTCCGTGCAGTAAGTCAACATACTGGCCGTTGCGGCCTGGCTTTACTTTAAAATGCGAGACTCACGTGTTTAGCGATGCTATGCACGGGGTCTTTTTACAGAGAAAAGGAAATCGGGTATAGCGATACCTGATTTTTTTTATGGAAAGAAAATTTGTGATGGACTTCTTATTTTTTTTGAACAGCCTGTTTTTAGGTATCGGACTGGCCATGGACGCCTTTTCCGTATCCCTTGCCAACGGGCTCCATGAGCCGGGCATGAGATGGGCGAAAATGGGAATGGTGGCAGGAACATTTGCTTTTTTTCAGTGGCTGATGCCGATGGTCGGTTGGTACTGCGTCCATTTCATCGTGGAGCTGTTCCATTCCGCTGCGCCCTATATTCCGTGGATCGCTTTCATCCTCCTCCTTTTCATCGGGGGAAGCATGATTAGAGAGGGATTCGGAGGAGAAGAAGAAATCCATACAGGGGTCGGCGCCAAAGGGCTTTTAGTGCAGGGCGTGGCGACTTCCATGGATGCGCTTTCCGTGGGGTTCACCATTGAGGAAATGAATGCGTGGATGGCATTTGTCTGTTCCGTGATTATCGCGGCGGCCACCTTCGTCCTCTGCGTCGCCGGCGTCCTCATCGGGAAACGGTTCGGTTTAAGGCTGGCGGACCGGGCAACGATTTTCGGCGGACTGATACTGATCGGAATCGGGCTGGAAATCCTTATCAGCTGAAAATATACGGGCAGGAAGAATGGGAACAAACAGAGGAAAGGAGAAATAAGCGGATTGACGCTGTATTTCTCCTTTTCTCTGTTTGTTCTCTTTAAATCTTATAATAGATTCTTGTTATAGCAATTGCCTTTGGTAGAGTCTTTTTATTTTCTGCCCATATTTAAAACAACTTTCATCAATTCCAACAACATTTTTCGTTGTTCTTTGGTGGGTGAGTAGTCTTCCCCGCTTTCGAACCTTATATATTCCATTTCTTCGATTATTTTGTCCATGGTAATATCAGGTAATCTTTTGTCTGTCTTTTCATATCCATTTATATATTTATTCGTATTTATACTGGTGGGATTTAAATGGATGGAAATATCTTTATCCAGTAATCTATAAAATCTTTCCGTGCTCATGTTCATGGCATTTGCTAAATTATGCAGAAGTGTAATTGATGGATTAACAGAGCGTCCGGTTTTTGAGTCCTTATCATTTTCAATCATGCTTATATATGCTTTTGAACATTTTGCAAGCTTTCCCAGTTCATCTTGAGTTAATCCCTTCTGTCTCCGGTAATTTTTTACTATATCAGCCAATCGCAACAGAAACACCTCCTCTTTTATAATAATATTAACACATGCATCACATTGCGTAATCTTAACTTAACAAAATTTACTATACTATACTTTTTCTTAAGTTGGGGAAAGCATGATTGATGTTGGAGAAATCAAGATGAATAAGGTTAAGTTTTATAGCAGAAAAAGAGCTGGAGGACAAGATAAGTGGCAGAAAAAGCTGATGTACTCTCTTATAATTTATGATGAAGTCTTGTGTAACTATGCCCCTCATAGATATACACGGATATTTCTCCTGTAATACTGGTATATTAATAGGAATTCTGTTGCAGAAAGAGCATATTTATCAAGCAATTAGCTTACTTTCATTCTTCTGCTTGTTTAACAGTTTTATCTCTCCGTTTTTCATATGTTATAATCTATTTATTAAGTCAATGTTATATAAAAATAGCTACTTCATATATTAATTATTACTGTATTGTCTTTTATTACATGGAATAAGATATATATACTAAGAAGTGCGAAATGAAAAAAGATAGTTGTTAATTAGATTTACTAAAGCATCTTGATTCTTGTTGATTGTATAAATTTATATGAATCAAAATGCAAAGGGGGACTTCTGATGGGGTATGAACATAAAAAGGAAGGGGCGCTCTCACTTCTTCCTTTTCTGATTTTTATCGTGATTTATCTTGGCGCTGGCATTTATTTCCAGATGAGCGGCGTGGAAATGGCTTTTTACCAGTTTCCTTCGGTGACAGCCATGTTTATCGCCGTGCTTTCCGCGTTCTGTCTGGGAGATGAAACGCTGAATGTGAAGTTCGGTATCTTTTCCCGCGGTGCAGGGAATGAAAATGTCATGACCATGCTCATGATTTATATCCTTGCCGGTGCGTTTTCCGCAGTGGCCGCCGCCATGGGCGGTCGGGATGCGACGGTCAATCTGGGCATCAGTTTCATTCCGGCGGAATATCTGACGGCAGGCATTTTCATTATTTCCGCCTTTATGGGAACGGCTACGGGGACTTCGATGGGGACCATCGCAGCCATTGTGCCGATTGCGGCAGGCATCGCGGTGAAGAGCGGCATTTCCGAGCCTCTCATGGTGGCAGCCTGCGTGGGTGGCGCCATGTTCGGCGATAATCTGTCCATGATTTCTGATACGACCATCGCGGCGACACGGACGCAGGGCTGCGATTTAAAGGATAAGTTCCGTGTGAATTTCCGTATCGCTCTTCCTGCGGCTCTTCTGACGGTCATTCTGTTCCTCGTGATCGGAAAGCCGGAAGTGGTGACCGCCATTGACTCTCTGGATTACAGCCTGATCAAGGTATTTCCGTATATGGCCGTCCTCGTGCTGGCGCTGCTGGGAGCAAATGTATTTCTTGTCCTGACGGTGGGAATCTTTCTGGCCGGCATCATCGGCATGGTTTCTTCCGACCTCACCATCATCACGTTTGCCCAGAATATCTGGAACGGATTCATGGGAATGAGTGAAGCCTTTTTCCTCGCCCTTTTCTGCGGCGGCATTTCAGAAATGATTGCCTACTACGGCGGTATCGAATGGCTGATTTCCCGGCTCCGCAGGATGATACACGGAAATAAATCGGCACAGCTGGGGATTGCGGCCCTTGTCTCCCTGACGGACTGCGCGACGGCAAATAATACGGTGGCCATCATCATCAGCGGCGGCGTGGCGAAGGACATCAGTGATGAATATGGGATCGATCCGAGGCGGAGCGCTTCCCTTCTGGATATTTTCTCCTGCGTGTTCCAGGGAATCATCCCCTACGGTGCGCAGCTGCTCACCGCGTCTGCGCTGGCGTCGAAAAACGGCGCGGTCATGAGTGCCATGGAAATCATTCCCCATATGTGGTACTGCTGGCTCCTCGCCTTGTTCGGAATCCTGTCTATTTATATTCCGTTTGCGGATAAAGGTTTCGCGCAGGAGAACATGGAAAAAGAATAAGGCAATAAAAAAACCGGCCACTGTACAGGGTGGCCGGTTTTCGGTTACTGGAGGAAGAGTTCGTACACGACCTTACAGAAGAAAATAGTGAGGACGGTGATGATGACGGGCTTCACGTTCTGTGCGCCGCCTTTTTCGAAATAATGGGCGCCCAGATAGTTTCCTGCCATGTTGAACAGTCCTGCCACGAGGCCGAGAGAAACGATGACGACGTCGTTCATGAAAAATACGGCGAGCGCAGCCAGATTGGTGGTGCTGTTGATGACTTTCGTGATCCCGTTGGCTTCTTTCAGCCGTACATGGGCGATGCCGGTCAGCAGGAGGAGAAGGAAGGTTCCCGTCCCGGGTCCGTAAAAACCGTCGTACATGCCGATGATGAACGCCATCGCGCAGCTGAGGAGGACGGTCTTTTTAAATGGGTAAGGCTCTTTTTCCACCATCGTTTTTCCACGGGTGACGTAGAAAGCAGTGACGGGGAGGATGAAGAGCATGGCGGTCATGAAGATGTGGGCGTCAATAATGAGGGCGATATGGGCGCCGATGGAGGAGCCTGCGAAAGCGAAGAGGACGCTGGCGAGCGCCGTTTTCCACGGAATCAGTCCATCGCGGGCGAATTTCCCAGTGGCCAGCAACGTACCCATGCAGGAGCTCATTTTATTCGTGGCGATGCTGTTGTGGATCGGAAGCCCCGCGATGATGTAGGCGGGCAGAGAAATCAGTCCGCCGCCTCCCGCAACGGCGTCGACGAAGCCGGCGAGGAATACGAGGGGGCAGATGATGATGTAAGTCAATAAATCCATGATGGTCCTTCTTGAATATGTTTGGAAAATATGGATTTATTTTAACACAGGGGCGGAAAGAAAATACAGTAGGGAAAACGATTCAGGTCTGTTTTCTTTTTTTATTGCTGCTGTGGAACGGGCAGGTGATGAGGTGGTCGTCAATCATTCCGGCGGCCTGCAGGAAGGAATAAATGATGACAGGCCCGACGAAGGCGCAGCCCCTTTTTTTCAGATCGCGGCTGACCTTCTCAGACAGGGGGGATTTGGCAGGCATTTCTTCCGCGCTTTTCCAATGGTTGATGACAGGGTGGCCATCGGTGAAAGCCCAGAGATAATCGGCGAAGCTCCCGAATTCTTTCTGTATTTCCAGTACGGCGAGGGCGTTTTTCCTTACTGAGGCAACCTTCCGCCTGTTGCGGATGATGGGAGCCGTTTCCAGAATGCGGTCAATTTGTTCATCGCTGAGGGCGGCGCATTTCTGCAGGTCGAAGTGGAAGAAGGTTTCCTGATAAGCGGCCCTCCTTTTTAAAATGGTGCTCCATGACAGGCCTGCCTGCGCTCCTTCCAGAATGAGCATCTCAAACAGATATGTGTCGTCTTTGTGGGGAATGCACCATTCCTCGTCGTGGTAGCTTTCCGAATAGGGATCATTCAGTGCCCATGGACATTTCTGCATCATGTTTCCTCTTTTCTGAAATCAAAGGGAATGTGTGGATTGATTTCTTTGTTCCTATTGTATAATAAAATCGAATATAAAGACGAACGGAGCTTGCCATGTTTTTTAAAGAAAATCCTTTTTACCTGCTCGGCGTCCACAGCACGGACGGAAAGCGGGCCATTGAACAAGCGGCTGAAGAAAAAGCAGCCTTGGCAGAAGGGGTGGAAGCCAAGGCGTATCGTGACGCGGCGGAAATCCTTCTGCATCCGGAATGGCGCTGCCAGTCGGAATTTTTTTGGTTATGCGGCACGGATAAGGAAACCGCGGTCAGTCTGGTGCGGCAGACGGTGGAGGGGGAAGATGTTTCTCTGGGAGAAAGGCAATCCCTCTCTGTATTTAACCGTTTCATTCTGGCGCTGAACCATCTGTATTATGGAAAAGGCGAAGACGCTTTTTCCGATATGGAGGAGCTTCTTTCCTGCTATCCGCTGTTAAAGGCGGAGGCCGTCCGGAGCCTGATAAGTCAGGACAGGGACGAAGCGGGATTTCCCGGAATGGAAGATGTCTCCGCCCTGGAGTCGTGGCTGCATGAAGCGGTATGGCAGGCCGGCGTGGCCGTGGATGCCTGTGACGGCAGTCTTTCCGAGGGAGAGTACGGCCGGCTTCTGGCCCGTCTGGAAGAAATGCATGGCACGGACGGCATCCTCATGGCACGGCTGCTTTCCGCTTATGAGGAAAAACATGGGGCTGAAATAAAAAAAATCCGGGAGGAGCTGGAATACGCGGTGCAGTTGTCTTTTCAGCACGCGCCACAGGGAAAGGATTTGTTTTCCGATAAAGTAAAAGCATACGGCGAAGCCATACGGCCGTTTCTGATCAGCGCAGCCCATGGAAATTATTGCCCTCTTTTTGTGGAAGAAGGATGTAAAAAGCTGCTTAACGGAATCATCCGCCTGTATCAGGCAGGAAAAAAGAAAGAAGCGCTTTCCCTGTTGGAGCTGTTCCTTAAGGAAACAGAAACGGGCGGTTCGTTCCTTTCCGATGCGAAACGGTGGAAACGCTGCATGGAAGCAGGGGATGTTATCGAAGGACAGGAACTGTATGAGGTCAGTGAAAGCGCACGGGGTATGAACGTTCCCGACTCCGTCTGCCGTATTTCCTGCGGAGAAACAGTCAGGCAGGAGGGAAAGAAAGGAACGTTCCTTTTACTCCTTGCCGTGGGAATCATCGCTGTTTTTCTCTGGCTGGTCAGATAAAGGCGCTGCAAGTAAAAAGAAGCGGGACGTATCCTGCTTCTTTTTTCTGTCATAAAGCCCTTAAAATGGTGCCGCCGCCGATCAGCCTGTCTTCTTCATAAAAGACAACGGACTGCCCGGAGGTGATGGCGCGCTGCGGTTCGTCAAAGGTGACGACAGCCCTGCCGCGGTCATCAAGGGCTACCGTGCAGTCATGGACATGGATGCCGTAGCGGATTTTTGCCTGGCATCGGAATTCCTGTGCCGGCGGTGTTCCGTCTGTGAAATCCAGATCATTGGCGAGCAGCTTTTTATGGAACAGGTCGTCATTGGAACCGACAACGACCTGATTCTTTTCCGCGTCCAGCGCAACCACGTACAGGGGCATTCTGGAAGCGATGCCCAGACCTTTCCGCTGTCCGATGGTATAAAGAGGGATTCCCTTGTGTTTTCCGAGAACCCTGCCCTTCGTATCCACGATGTTTCCCGGACGGAAAGCATCCGGCGCATGGTTCTGAAGGAACTCTGCATAGGATTTTTCGCTGGTAAGGAAACAGATGTCCTGGGACTCTGCCTTATCATAGGTGGGCAGACCTTTTTCCCTGGAAATCAGGCGGGTGTCTTTTTTATAGACACGGCCGAGGGGAAACAGGATATGTGCCAGCTGGTCCTGCGTCAAGTGATACATCATGTAGGACTGCTCTTTTTTAAGATCGATGCCTTTTTCCACCTGATATTTGCCACGGACCGGATCGTAAGTGATCCGGGCGTAATGGCCTGTGGCAAAGTAGGGGCAGTCGAAATATTTTCTTACTTCATCGTAGAAAATACCGAATTTGATTTTGAAGTCACACATCATGCAGGGATTGGGGGTGATTCCGTTTTTATAGGAGTCCACGAAATAATCGAGGACGACCTTCCTGTAAATCTCCCTTACATCGATGACTTTGTGGGGAATGCCGAGAAACTTTGCCATTTCTACGGCATCGTCCATGTTCTGTCCGTCAAACTGGTTCATGGTGGCACCATAAACCTCATAACCGGCTTCCTGCAGCAGGCGCGCGGTCAGTGTACTGTCGACGCCGCCGGACATGGCGACAACGACTTTTTTCTTTTCTGTCATACATATATCCTTTCTGTACCATCATTCGCGGAAGGGGACTGACAAAATCCCCCTTCCGTCCATCTCAACGGAGTGAAAGTCCGAAGGAACTCATTCATTATAGCACAGGAAGTAAATCACCACTGATGCGGAATATGGGCGGAAGGAAAGGAGGAATTATCAGGAGAAATAAAAAGTGTTTCCTGCGGATACGGAAACCGGGGAAACACTTTCATTCTTGTCGCCGAATAAGCATGATAAAACCCCCAGTTTACTGGGGGTAGATAAAAGAACTTATAGAAAAAGGAAGAACCTCCCATGGTAAAATATTGCGGGTTTGGCAACCA
>CABQAR010000009.1 GCA_902462205.1 uncultured Dialister sp. | reverse complement strand
ATTCGACAGGCTCTGCTTTCGTGGCGGAGAGAGGGGGATTCGAACCCCCGTGCCGGTATTCGCCGGCAACATGATTTCCAATTCTATTAAAAAGTTGACAAATTCGATAAATACTGAGTATTTTTGAATATAAAACAGTGTGAAAAAGTGCATTTTTTTATAAATTATCGTAAATATTATCGTAAATTTTAGCAGTTAAAAAGAGGGCTGTTACCCCGCCCTCTTTAGTAGATAACCGGATCACCTCCGGGAGATTGCCGCTCCCACGGCTACTGCACTTACAATTATCCACATGTTACGCTGTCGTGTTTTAATTCGGATCTTCCGTTCCACCTCTTTCTCGTACTCTTGCAAGTATTGATTGGCATTTTTCAATGATTTCTCTGTCGCTTTGTTCAATTCTCTGTACTTCATCAGCTGTTCTTTGACTATCTGTAACTGCTTCTGCGCCTCGTTCAGCTGCGTTTGCTGCTGTATCGATAGCTTGTCTTTCTTCTCGCTGTCTATCTTGAGCTGATTCAAGCTCGTTTCTAATGTTGTCAGATCCGTTTCTGAGATCTTGTACTGTGCTTCGGCCCGCGCAGGCGAACCAGATAACAACGGCGACAACCAAACAGACAAGACCGCCGATAAAATAAGCCCTTTTCTTATCCACATTTAATCCTCCTTATTATGAGATACAACAACATTCGCATCAAAAAGATTCCCTTCAATATTTTCACTACTCGAATATTGCCAGATATGAGCCCCCTGATAATCACAATGTGAATTGTATTGTGCACACCAGATTGCACATCCGCCAAGCTGATCTACAAATAGCTTGTTTTTCAGCCAGTCATAATTCGCATAGAGACCTACATATCCATAGCCTGCACTCCACAGCCGATTAATAAATACACTGCACATGTTTGTCAATTCTTGCCGATTAGTCACGCCGTGTCGTTCTTTGTATCCGTCGGCATCTTCAATGTCGAACCACACGCCCATCGGTAATTTGTCATGTGTTAATCCGCATTCTTTTGATATTTTAATAACGAAATCCGCTTCATTTCCTGCGGCCTCATCTGATAATGCATAAGAGTAGTAGTAAATACCGATTTTTAAACCGACTTTCAACGCACCATTCACATTTTCATAAAATCTGCTGTCGATGTGCCAATTCCCGTAGCCCAACCGGATGATAGCAAATTCAAAGCCGGCAGCTTTTACTGCCCCCCAATCAATAACGCCATTATTTTCTGATACATCAATCCCTTTCATCATTCGACTTCCTTTCCGCCGCATCGGATCGGCCGTTTTTGTCTTTATCAACAATAAAGACAGACACAAAAGTAAAAGCTCCGACGACCGCCGGAGCTGAATACTCTTTAAAAAAACTGATAAGTAGCGGTATGTCCGCTTTCCCAGTTATATACCATTGATATATCCATGCAAGCAGGATAGCGATTGTCATTATAACAAGCCCTGCACCATAAATATAAATTATCCTTAGAGATGGCTTTGTCCGCTTAGACATCTTAGGGAAATAGTTAATTGCTTTTTTCCATATTGCTTTTAATCTTTCCACATTACACCAGCTTTCCTACCAAACCAATGCCTACTGAAATAATCGTCGAAATAAGACCCGCAATCTTATAAATATTATCAATACGATGGTGGGCAGATGATGCGCTTTCTTCTGCCCTTGCCTGCGCAACCTGCAAATCTGTTATTTTTGGAATCATATCCATGGCCATGTCTAACTTTGTTTCAATTCTGACCATGCGCTCTTTGATATCATCTCTTTCTTCATAACTCATCGGATAGGATCCTTTCCTAATGCTCTTCTTGCGATTCTGACCTGCGCCATCTGTATTTCATCCAGCCGCTTTCGTTTCGCTTCACTCGATAAACTACTTTTCATAACTGCATTTTTCGCACGATTAATATTCTGAAACGACTTCATGGCTTCTTTCATCTGTTCAAACTCACTCTGATCAAATCCATCCATTTTTCGATGTAGTTCACGAGATGCATTGAATAATTTCAGTTGTCTGTCATATGCATCATAGATCTGCTGTACACTTTCGCTTGAAGCATACGGCGTAGCAGTAAATCCGCGAATTCCCGGCTGTTCGGAAAATCGTTTTGCCGGACGCGTTTCATTCAGTCCTGCCATTTGATCCGTAAGAGATAATCCCAGTCCGGAAAGGCTTCCGCCATATCCACGGATAGTGTTATCTACGATACGTGGAGAAACACCGAACGTCTCTCCGATCTTTCTGCCGATTGCTGATGTATACGGTCCGTATTGCAATTCGGGAATTGTATTCATCTGGCTTTGTGGCACAATATCACGGTCCATAAAAAATGAATGATTAGTTATTGCTTCAATAGCCGGTACTAATGAAGTCGGCAGGAATGATGGAGCCATAGAATCAAGTACAGAGCCAGCAAGGCCTTTGAATCCCGCTCCCTTTTGTTTCCTTTTTTTGTCATAATCCCACTGCAGCATACGTTCCGGAACAGTACCGAAAAGGATCCCCAGTTCAAACGGCTTGGGGATTTTAATCAGTGTGTCCTTTGTGGGAATAATCCAGAATATATCTTTCTGCCATTGCGGCAGTTCCTGATACCGCGGATCATCTTTATTCAGGTACCAGAGCAGGACAGAAGGCATGGTAATACACATGGCTGTTTTTACAGTCATATCCAGTGGATTTTCCCGCCATGCACGAACCATTTTATCTGTCCCCTGTAAAGCGGCATTAAAGAAAGCAATTGTTTTATTCAGCGATTTCGTATGAGAACCGATACGAGAGAAATCTAATGTAACGTCACGACTTTCAAGCGCCGCTTCTTGTATACTGCCCGGATTCCTCTTTTTACTAAATAGTCGATTTCCGATACCTGTATATCCTTGACGGACATTGTGAAATTCTGCTAAGCGGGTAGCCATTTCCGTAGCTTCGGATAATCCCCGCAGTACCTCAATCGGATTTGTTGTAATCATCTTTTTGACGCTTGGCCGTTGCAGCAGTTCTCTCATTTGCCCGGAAAGATAATTTCTATCAAGTGAAACAAGGTTAGCTTGTGCCGCCCCTGATCGCATGTATTCCCAGTAAGTTTCTCCTTTCTGCAGATACAACCCTAATCCTTTGAGCGTATCAACCACGGGAATAAACCCATGCTTGGAATAAATAGATGCAGAAATCATATCACGGACTGGATTGCGCAGAATAAATTCCGGCCCAAGAGTCGCCCCGGCGCGAAGCCATTTTGCAGGATAAGAAAGTATCTTCGTAAACATATTCGCGCCTTCCGGATTCAGCATTTTAAATGCTTGATACAATTCCGGCGTTGTATTATAAACAACTTTCTTCCCGTTTTCCCACACGCTGAAGCTGTGGTCTGTCACCTTTGCCACACCTGATACTTTTTCAATCAACGGTCCCATACCATTAATCTTAGAAAGCTTAACAATGGATTGTCCGACTTTATTACGCTCGATGGCATTCATTATGCTAAATGTATTCTTTATCATGCTTTCAAGCGGATCGACAACATCAAGTGTACTGCCTTTCATTTTTTTAGTAACTGCACTTACATTTGTAAAGCCCTTTCCTGCCCCTTTTCCCTGTGCTTCAGTTGCCTCATAAAACTCTCTGAAGAATGGAACATAGTGGGGATATTTTTGCTTCATTTCAACAGCCGCTTTCATGGAAAGCATGCCACCTTTTACCGCAAATGTAAGAAGCGCATCGTTATACTTATAAATTTCATGTGCTGCAACTGCAAATTTCGAATTTTTGTTATAATGATCAATCGCTTCAATACATTCAGTTTTTGTAAATCTTGTAATTATCGGTGATTCCGAGGCAGTTAACGATTCGTTCCATTTGTTCATATCTAATTCTCTAAGAGCAGTTAGATATGCAGAAAAATCTTTGAGCTGCTTTTCAGGAATTTGTCTAATGATATCTTTGAACGCTTTAACGCCTAAATCTTTATCCCCATGTTGCAGCAGCGCTTCCGCTTTACCTGCCCATCCGCGGGCGAGCCATGCTTGCAAAAATGGATTATCTCCAACACTTAATTTTTTTCCTGTTAACTGTTCTGCGATTTTTGCCAATTCTTCGAGCGGATGCAACTCGTCAATAATCTTTGTATAGAGATTATTGTATGCCGCCTTACCAACCTCCCCCAGCTCTCCATCCTTTAGAGCAGTTACAAGTGTTTTTCTTCCGATACTGTCACTGAAAGAAACAGATCCTTTCATCCGCTCCCATACCGGTTGTGCATACCATTGATTCCCGACATAAGACAATTTATCCACAGCAGCACGAAGATCTTTATCGCTATCAAGTATTCTTTTGAATTCATCGTAAAATGCAGGAAATTCAGCAGCCGCCTTCTTTCTGCTTGTTACATAGTCGTGAAAAAACTCTGCGATACCTTCTTTGCGTATTGTCTCAATACCGCCTTTGTCATAGGCTTTCCCAAACCTCTTATGAATGACATCGGAAAACTCAGTATCAAACCCTGGACGATCGCTGAATTTAAACTTTCCGTCAACATAATGGCCGAGCTCATGCATAAGCGTGCGTGGATCTCCGAAGTTCTTCGTTCTGATAACATCGGTATTATAGTTATACCATCCGGAAACCCCTTTTTTACCAACACGTCCTTTTTTAACCGTAGCGCCGAAGATTTTATTCACATCATCAAGAATTTGCTTCCGTGAAATAGTTTCTTTTTGCCAAGTCGTCAGACGGTCAGTAGCCGCTTCTTCGATCGGGTTATTCATAAATGAGCGCTCGTTCTTTACTGAATTTACTTTTCCAGTACCTTCTGCTACAATAGAGTTGCCAGATGGGCGGAGCCGAGTATCCGGTGTTGAAACCCTATCACTGGAAGGTGGGCGGAGATACTTCGACAGTCTACCCTGCAAATTAACGCTGATGGATTTAATCCTATCAGCGTTTTTTATTGCCGAGTATAGCGTATTCATAGCGTTATTAGACCTATGCTTATGATCTTTTGCCGCCAGAGAGGTAATTATTTTCCCGTTACCTGTCACGTCACGCTCCACAGCCACAAGATGAGTTATATTCTTATTTCCTCGCCAAAGACTTACATACGCAGTACGCCCATTCTTCTGCAGTATTTTCGCATCCGGGGACTGTATAGTGTCTTTAATCAATCCAGTCGCAAAGGCACGAACGTCATTAACAGTAACAGAACCACCGGATTTCCCTGCTCCTGAAATAAAATGATTCACAGCATCGTTTATGGCATTTGCATTATTCTCGTCAAACATAACCTTTACTAAAGTTCCATCTGAATCTTTAATTCCTTTAGATAGTTCTATTGTGTTATCAGAAGCATATTTATACTTCTGCTGTTCGGAAAGTTTTCTAAAATGCAAGAATGCTTGCTCATCATATGTCCTGAATGTTTCTATAGGAATAGTCCCGTCTTTAATATGATTAGCTAATTCTTCCGGAGTAATTATTTTTGCAGAATCAGATACTACCTCACTACTTTTATTTGTTTCTGCTGCAAAATAAGACTTCTCAGGTCTTGCAGATCTCGTTGAATTTTTGAAATACTTTTCGACTGGTGCGTATTCGCCCCCTGCATAATCATTGGCCATCATTTTGGATGGCGTAATAAAAGCTCCTGCCTTAATCGGTTGGGAGCTATAAACTGTAACATATCCTGTTTTTAGCGAATCTTTCATCATATTCGCGGTGAAATCCGGATTCGTTCCTCCGCCATCGGCTATCGGATTTTTGAAGGCTTCCTCCGCGGTATTAATATCTTCTATTGTTCGGATCCCCGTATGATAATCATCATGCATCGGATTTTCTTTTAAGATAATATGGAGCTGGCTTGCTTTTCTTGCCTGCACATCATCTTTAAACAACTCCTCTGGTGTGATATCTTTTACCAGATCAGCACCAGCTGCATTCGTTTGACGTGGTTTTGTTTTTTGTCCGAAATCAATCGTTTCCAAGACACGATTACCCACACTGTCAACAACTACAACGCTGTCGTATCCCAGATTTTTTATCATTTCCTGAGCTTGTTTGCCTTGCTTTTCTTTTAGCGTTTTATAGAGTCCATTTGTAGAATCTATAATAAACGGATTCTTCGCCGATTGCTCCACCGGATCCCTCATCAAATTCAGGTCTGTTTCTTCCGGTGCTGGCCGGCTTACATCTTCCGAAAAATCATTTACCGTACGCGGCGCTTCCTGCCCATAAATAGGGCGTGCCCTTTCAACATTCCGCTGAAGAACCTGCTCAATATATTCATTCACCGACGGATACTTCCCGTTCGGATCCAGATTCCCCGCTTCATTCACACGTACATTCGGATCGTAAGGCGGTTTCCCTTCATGAAGCGCCTTACCGTATCCCTCGCCGGCGTAAATCGAAGCGGCGACCGCCCTTTCGTCACCATCAAGTTCTTGATACAGCCTGTTCAGATACGCTCTGCCCACCATCTCCTGATTTTCAGGCGTCATCGGCGCTTCTCTGTCACCCAGGACGCGTTCCGCTTCTGCCTTCCACGTGTCTGGCATCCATTGGATATTTCCATAAGCACCACTGTCTGAATTAGTCTGATCATACGTTCCGCCGCTTTCCTGCTGCTTCACCTTTTCATACAGAATATCCGCCGGATTGGAATACTGAGTATCCACATCAGGCGGCAGGTTGCTTTCCGCATAATAAGAAGTACCTGCTTCCGTGTCACGGGCTAAATCGTCAAAACCTGTTTCTCCGCCCCGTTTGAAAGAATCAAAAAAGCGCCCTTTCGCATTAGCAAGGCCGCTTTTTACCGGATCAATAACATGTGCTTCAAGAGGTTCACTGATTCGCTTCGGTGTTGCTTTTTTCGCTAATTTTCCCGCACAATGAATCATCGCTCCAGGCAGGAATACCTTATCCCACACTTCAAGCGGATTATCAACGAGACTTTGCGCAAATTCACCCGGATGAGTTGCCACTTCCTTTACAGGCTCCCATACCGGGTTTATAAGCGTTTGTATCGCTGTGCTTGTGACCGGTGTTCCGTCGTTTTTCTCTATATTCTGATTATAAGTCTGCGCAGTAGAATCAAGCAGTGTGGGAACTGCTAAAGCTCCACCTATCGCTTTTATCGGAGCAGGCATATATGGCGTAATAGCCGCATATCCGGCAGGCTTGCCTACCAGTTCATTATATGCATTCATCTTCGCACGGCTATAATTCTCGCCTTCGTATCCCTGCGTCGGGTCTTCCATATTGATTGATTCCCCGTTATTGTAGGCTTCCATAGCACGTTCTCCGGCAGCCGTAATTTCATTGCCGTAGTTTTCTATAGCCTTGCCGGCATTAGCCGCGTAATCGGAGAGTGTATTCAGCACATTGGATTTTGTTTTCTCCAATTGCGCCTTACGTTCCGCACGTCCTTCTTCATAAGCTTCATCTATGCTGGTTAAAAAGCCTTTGGCTCTATCCAATAAGGACGGATCCTGCGGTTGGTTAACCAGATCGTCAAATCCAGTAGCTCCCGCTCCAGATAAGTTCGGTTGTTTTACCTTGTAATTCATCAGGTCATCAAATCCGGTATTCCCGCCATTCATAAAACATTCTCCTTACCATACATGTGAAATATATGCTTCATTTCCCGTTTTCTTTAGACCGTCAACAATCTGTTCAGGAGACCATCCGGCAGCACGAAGTTCATCTATTCGACGGTCTATCGGATCCTGACTACTGTTTCCCCCGCCTGTTACATCGTTTGGTGTTTCCTCTCCACCATTACCTCCTGCCGGACGTCCGCCCAATGCTTGCATTAATGCCGGATAATAAGGGGAGTCCGATTCCTGTATCACCCTGCCACCTTCTGTAAATTTAGGGTCATACTGATGAAGTTTCAGCCAATTCATATGATTGTTACTGATTTCCGCAACAATTCGTGAGTTATATCCGCTTGTTCCCGGTCCCTGCACTTCTCTTGCCGTCCCCGGAACAATCTGACCGCTTCTTGTATCAAACAATCCTCCGCCGGTATTCATATAGAACCGTTTAGGATCCTGCGGGGCTGCATAATTCCCAATATTCTGAACAGCGCCGGTATCGCCATTAATCCCCACAAGCTGACCATTCGGCATTGTCTTGTAAGAAATATTCGGTTTATCCAGCGAATTAATACTATTCAAAGTATTCATATCAATCTGCGGAAGCCCAAGCTGTTGTGCACGGTAATTATAAGCGGCAATCCGAGGCGCCATAGCTTTCAATTTCCGCGGATCATAACCGCTGACCGCAGCATTTCCGTCTATATCCGTTGTATAGACAAGCTGATTTAAGATATCCTGCCGTGCCGGTTCAAGCACGCTGTCCTGATAGTCTCTAAGCTGTTTTCCGTATTCCTCTGCCGTATCATTTTCAAGCATTTCTTTGACCATGCGTGCCGCTTCCTGCTGACCGTAGCCACTCTTGATGAAGCTGACATACGCCGCTCCAGCCTTGTTTCTAAGCGACTGCTTTATCTGGCTCCTGTCAGGCGCACTTGGCCTCGTTTGCTGTTGTCCCTGCTGCATATCAATCTGATAATGCGGAGCAGAAGCCTCCAGTGTGTTCTGTGTCCGTTGTATAAAATTATCCGGTTGACTATTCATGTTTATCTGATAATGCGGGGTAGCAGCTTCCAGTCCATTTTGAGCAAATAGTCCATTTCCTACCTGCGTCTTATTACCGTCTATAAGCTGTGACAGCAATCCTGTTCCTTTTTGCTGATCATCATACCCACCGTACATTTGCTTTGCATAATCTTTAGCATTGTTTATATCCTGCAGCTGCTGTATTCGATTTGCACCCCATAGCCCGGCAAGTTTTCCGAGCTGCTCCCACGGAGAGCGATTCTCAAGATAGATTGCCATGATTATTCCCCTGCCTTCTTTCTCGTAACTGATCTTTTCCTTGTTTTTACAGGTACTTTGTCTTCCACCGGCTGCATTGCTTCTGCAATTTCTTCTGCAAGCCGGGCTTCTTCATTCGCCTTTTTATCTTCCTCTGTAAGTCCTTCTGCGAGAATTCCGTTCGCATAGAACATGTTATTTCCTGTTAATTCAAGTTCATAAACAGTTGCCGTTTCGCCTGTTTTTTCAATAGCTATAACCGGATCAAAGCCGTGAACGGTCATGATCAAATCGTGCTCATTCAGATCACTTAATTGTTTCTTTCCTTTTTCTGTTAAGAAAATTTCTGTTTCTGTGGTTTCAACAGAACATGAAGACGTATCAAGCCTGTAAATATCTTCTTCACCCATGTCATGCAGATCTGTAACTTCACAGACATCACCAAGCGAAATAACCTTATCACCAAATCCCATTTTTTCAATTGAAATTGGTCCGGCAGGCGTAGCAATTTTCGTGCCTGCTTTGAAACATGCAAAGAAACTTCCCAATCCGCTCATAAGCCCCCCGAAAAATCCGCCATTCCCTTGCTGCACCACTGCTTGTGCGGGACTTGCTACTGAATAACGCTGCTGTGATAACTGAGATAATAAACCTTGTGTCGGTGCATTCTGTCCAGTTGCCATCGACAAATACTGCATCGGAACATTGATTGCCGCTTCTTGTGCCGTAGCAGCTGTCTTGATCGGATCCATCGCCATTTGCTGTGATTGATTTGCCAATTGTGACAGCGTAGAAATCCCTTGCTGCCGGTTATTAAAATTCGTGTTTGCCAAGTCGGCTTGCTGCCCGTAGCCGGAAAGCTGGTTTCTGAACATGTCGCCCAAAAGACCCGCCTTGCCGTTAATACCTGCCAGCCGGTTATTGTAAGCCTGCCCTGCAAGCCCCGCGGCTGTCTGCATATCGTTTCCGTACTGTGCGGCCAGCGTGTTTGACGCATTCCGTGAAATGTCATTGAAAACGCTGTCTGCTTGTGATGAATTGATGATTCCCCGGCTGGCAAGTCCTGACAATGTATTTCCGACCGTATTGGTCAAATCACTCTGCAAGGCCTTCTGCCTGTTTTCCGCATAAGAAGACGGCAACACTCCGTTTAATAAGCCCTGCATAGCAGTATTATTGTTCTGCATGGCCGTATTGTACTCGGACGCCAGTTCTTTGTTCCCCTGCGTCATAGACTGAATGGCATTTCCCAGCAGACCTGAATACTGATTGTTTGTCGCCGCATTGGCGTTCGTGTTAGCTTGCACTTGTGGAATCAGCCCTTGCACAAGCTGATTGTTTCTTGTCGTCTGATTCTGTGCATTGTTATATAATGTCTGCCAATTCGGATTAGGATTCACTTGCTGCGTATTTAACGCTCTATGTGCCATATTCAATAGATTATTTGCTACTGGTTGCGTTGTCTGTGCCCATTTAAGCTGTTCTTGTTGAAGAGCTGCTTCTGTCGGTGACTGCGTCGGAATCTGGGCCTGCTGATATGTGATTTTCGGACCTTTTCCTCCTCCAAAAATCTGTAAATCAAATGTGAGCATATGGTCTCCTTTCAATGTAAATTTTCAATGTAAATTTACAATATTACCTGTAAGTACATAATAATGCCTGCCATCATAGTCATAATCCAATTCCTGATGGTGTTCCATCTTCCATTTTCGTATGTGCGCCTTCGGATTTCGCGTTGTCATCGTAAGAATTTGCGTAAGCCCGTTTAGCAACATCACAGATTTGATATAATCGACCATCCCGGACACTTTCCCGTATGTTTCAAGCATAGAAAAGTAACGAACTCCTGCATTTTCCTGTATCCCCCAAAATAAGAACCCTATTTGTGGAAAAAACCTGAAATGCTTATTTTGTCCATCGTGTAGATCTCCATCAAAAAAGAAACCATTAAAATCTATGGTTTCTCCTGTAATTTTCTGATAATCATCTACCATTTCAAAAAGATCATGTGATTTCAAGAAAATCAATCTCCATCTTTATGCTGTCCGTTCCCAAAAATAAACTAATAATGCTGGCGGTTGGACTGTAGAAGATGCTCCGTAAATAGAATTAGAGTTAGCAGCATTGAAAGTAAGAACTACATCCCCCAATGGACTAAAAGTACCACCCTTTGTATAACCCTCAGAGGTTAGTGCATTTTGAGTAGTTCTCTTTAGTGCTCCAGTAGCTATATCGTATCCTCCTATTACGGCTGGTGTAGTAGAAAATGTGCCTGTAATGTTCGGCAATCCCGCATTTAAAGTGCTTCCTGCTGTCTGACTTGAAGACACCGCTTGTAAAACTCTACCTGCCCCTACTTGTGTCCATGTTGTGTCTGACATATACGGCAAATATGTGTTTGGATTCGCTGAATTAATAGACGTTATAATGTGTCCGACCGGGTACATCGCGTGATAATTTCCGGACAGCAAGCCATCTATCATATATTTAAAATTTGTGTAATTTGTAAAAAAATCATTTGCTAGATACTTAATACTATCAACAGTTGTACTATTTGTTGTAACAGCAGCAACAAATACGCGCAAACAAGCCTTCCATTCTGTACCGTTATATGAATACATTTTTTGCTCAATCGTATTAAAAATATGCTTGTCTGTTTCAGTCCCTGTCAGTGTTTGTCCGTACTCGGGAATGATTGTCGTGCTACCGAAAGATAATGCGCCCGAATCAGATCGTTCTATATATAAATAAGACGTAGTATTTGCAGGAAGTGACCATGCACTTTGTTTTGTTACGATAGTTTCTACATAGTCTTTTGTACCGAGATTGTCAAAACCATCTGCGAACGTAACAATTACAGGGATCGTGCTACCGTCAATCACAACAGACAAACCGTCGCCGGATAAATAATTATAACTACCGTTGAGGGTTTTCCCGTATAAAACTCTTTGTCGCTCAATTCCGCCACTGCCGTTTGCTCGTAACAGTATCTGATCTCCGAGATATTTTATTTCTTCACGATTTTTTAGCACCGCATCTTTTGTAGTATCACCCTGCTGCGTAGCATTAATCGGATATTGTTCCTGATATTTCATTAGACCTCCTCATAAATATAATCAAACTGACGAAGTGAAATTACCCCTTTGTTTACAGTAATTTTGAATTGTAAATTTCTATTTGCCCCGCCTCCGATTTTATTTACCTTTGTATAGTCATCAGAATAGAGTTTATTGTTTGCATCAATTAAATCTTCAATAGCGTAATAAAGTTTCGTACCTGTTGATTTAAAGTTTACGATTTTTTCCCGCTTATTACTTATTGATATACTTTCCCATCCCTCTATTTTATTTGTTGACACGAAATTATAAGAGAAAAGAAGAATGAATAACCTTTGCGCTAATCGATTCCCGGATACTATCGCTGTCTGTATTTGTTTACCATCATCAGTATCTATGTTTTCATCGAGTTTTCCTATTTTTGACCCGTATGCGATAT
The DNA here is from genome assembly GCA_902462205.1 of uncultured Dialister sp. Classification (GTDB taxonomy): domain Bacteria; phylum Bacillota; class Negativicutes; order Veillonellales; family Dialisteraceae; genus Dialister. Next base: position 53,346 of record CABQAR010000009.1, on the reverse strand, counting down.
AGATTTCTTTATCAACAATAATCACATCATGTAAATCATTCGAAAACGTTCGCGAAGTGAAAACTCCACGGCCATCATCATATCGCTGCAGATAATGATAGATAAAAATATCCGCGTTTTTACCGGGCTTTATCCAGAGCTGCTTTCGATTCGGAACTGCAAACATTTTCGCGTCGGATGTCGTAAGCTTAATAAGTTGCGCATTGATATTAAGCCCGACTTCAATCGGCTGAATGTTTGCATATGTGTTTGTAGGAACAAAGCTCATGAGCCCTGCATCTCCGACATAATAACTCTTATCATCTATACTAATTGAACTTCCGCAGCATAATGCGGTTTGTGACAACGGATAAACAGATAAAGACCCTTCATGCGGATTACCAACAACTTGATATGCACGACCGAATTCTTTATAAACTATGATTGCTTTTGCAAGAAAATCTATTGCTACAATACAGCCCGGATCCTTATAACCGACATCCACATATTGTGAAGATGAAGGATCATTCGTATCATTCGTCCACAAGTTATAATCGCCAACTGCTGACCACGTAATACGGTGTCCATAAAGTGATGCAACAATCACAGAGCCGGAGTGACTGCTCACAAACTCGCAGTCAGGACTGCCCGCGATGATAGATAAACCACCAGCACCTGCGATAACCTGCAGTTTCCCGCCGGAAGCAATTAAAATATCATGATCAAAAGCATGGTATTTTGGCACACTGTTGCCCGTAAGCACACCAAGCTGTTCAACCGTTACAAAATCTGACGTTTTATAGAGTTTATTCCCGCAAGAAAAATAATATACTCGACGATAACGGTCATAGTATAGACTGTCAATATCTTCAGTGCCTTCATATACTACTTTGACCCCCGGAACGGTCTGCAAAACGCCATCCGTTCCACTATACTCACAATTAACCGCTTGTGTAAGACTTTGCACGTCTATACTTTCCGCCGGTTTACTCCAATCGAGGCCTAATCGCCAGCCGCCGGTCGATGCAAAAAGTTTTTCTCCCATTATCGACCTATCGCTCCTTGAATAGCTGCCGTCAAATCTGCAATAAAAGCCTTATCCGCATTTGCATAATCAATCATGAGTGATTTCTTCTTCACTAAAAATGAAACGAGCTGCACAAGAATAAAATGAAATATTTCTCTGAATGGAATAGCATCGCTATCATCAGAAACATGAGACTTTTTTATTGCATAAAACACATTTTTTACCGGCTTTTCGCCATATGTTTGAAAAGACCCGTTGACAATCCGGATCGGATACCCTGCAGCCGGAACAAACGAAGTGAAATCGATCGGCACCGGATTATTATTATTGATATCCATACTCTTAACGACTTCAGTATCTTTGATTTGCACAAGAACCATTGTCAGATAATCAATTGCAGCATTGATATACGGTATATATTCCGATGCATCATCAAGTATTTCATTTGTATCTAAATTAATCATCGTAATCAGATTGCCTGCTGTCATACGGCCAATACCCCCTTGTCACTATGCTTCCATCCGTATCCAGTTGCCGTGCCATTTCGGAAACTTCACTTTCCCAGCCGGACACAAAAGATAAATCCGCCTTTAAAATTCTCGCAACCATATAATTAACAAGCATGCTTTCAATCTCTGCAGGATATCCGCTTTCATCATCCAGTTCTTTATAACCTGCAGATGCAATATATTCTACGGTGGTTTCTTTCTCTTTATCATCGGGAAATATAATTGTCGTATTTCCGTCAATAGTATAATCATCGGTCAATTCTCCATTTAGCAAAACGCGCAGAATTTTATTAAAATATTCTGTCAGCGTTATACTTTTATTTACCGTCTGTGTTTCGGTTTTCTTTATGTACGATGGCAAATATTTTGCAACAATCCGATGCAGAATATGATTCCCCTCGTTATAAAACTCTAAAAACTGGTACGGTGTAAAATTGACCTGCGATGTATCTCCAACTTGCATATAAGCACGATTTACCAAGTCATTAACTGTCATAGTCACCTCATAAAACAGGAAAAGAGGGCAAAAGCCCTCCCGCCTGCAATCAATAATTATTCAGCAACCCCTCCGGTCATGACCTGGATCACACCGTAGTCTTTTGCATTGTAGATGGATTTCGCAATACCGCCGTAGAATGAAATTCCGTTTCCCTGAACATTCCCGTAATCATCATCATCATGGATATAACGGGCCTCACGAGCCACAGCAAAACATGCTGCCTGCTGCCCTAAAAGTAAATTATGAACAACATTAGCAGAAGCAGCTCCTGTTGCCGTATTCATGACACGTTCATACTCATAGAGTACTACACCGTCATATTCCCCAAGTGCTCCAGTAAAAATCGGATTCTTGCTTCCGCGAATAGCTGCATTCTGCTGTGCCGCCTGCCATACTGGATCATCTTTCAGGTCACGAGCAGCCCACGTCCCGACAAGCATGATGTACTTATCCTGCCCGTCAATTTTAAGCGGTTTCACCATCGGCTCATGCATTTTTGCCTTGCGTTTCGCTTTCGAAATCAGAGCGCATGTCAGCTTATCACTTGCAGTTGTAGATACTTCCGTTCCTGCACTTGCGGCAGTGATAAATTCAGTTGCCGTAGGCGATGCAGTCAATGCACTGATCAAGTGATCATCTTTCCAGTCCGCAAGCCATTGTGTCAAAGTGCTTTTAATAAGCGGCAGATTTGCATACGGGGACTTCTGGTCATCTGCTTCAAAGCGTTTCACCGCATTTCTGATCAGATCCGTTTTTACGCTGAAATCATACATTTTCAGCTCTTCTTCGTTACCTTTAAGCGTATTATTCCCGGAAACGCCCGCGCCTTTGAGATTCATTGCCAGACCGAAGAAAACCTCATCGCCTTTTGCCTGTTTCAAATCTTTATTCGCATGAACAACATTATCCCCATTAGTAGATGTGAATTTTTCAAAATAAGACGCTTTCAGACCTTCACGCCATACCTTTTTCGTCCACAGTTTCGGAACTAATTTCACGGGAATTTTAAATTCATTTGCCATATTTCTTTCTCCTTTTCATTTAAATCAATCGCCAATCAAATCATCTAATTGCTTTCTTACCTCTGCCGGAAGCTCATTTTCCCTGCCCTCTTCCACATATCGAAGAATTTCTTCATCAGACAATTTGGCACCGGCAGGAGCGCCGCCGTTTAATGCGCTTGCCTTCGGAAGCGTTTTTGCGGTTTCAAGCGGATTTTGCGCAGGAGTTGCCATTGCTGCCTGTACTTTTGCAACAAATTCACGGAAAGTTTTGAAATCCGCTTCTGTCCCATGCCCATCATTTATGCGAGAGAATGCCACATCAATCGGCGCAGCGTCTTTGCGTGACATACCATTAAGCATTTCCTCGCCCTTTTGCCACACTAAGCTGATATCAGGAATGGCTTTAAGCTCTTCCACAAACGCCACATTCCGCTGATAAGTTTCCTGCGCTTCTTCCTGCTGCCGTGTCATCTGATACTCAATTCTTGCCTGTTCATGCAACAGCTCGTCATACTTTTTCGCATCAGTAAACATCAAATCAGTAACATCTGCAATTTTTAACCTCTTAGCGGCTTCCTGCTGCGCATAACTGCGGATTCTATTCATATCTTCCGGAGATAACGCTGTTTTTTGTGCTGCGTTCATCTGAGAACGCAAAGTATTCGCCGCTTCTTCTGCGGCTTTCCGGCGCGCCCGCTCTTCCGCCAGTGCTTTCTTCAAATCGCCGCCCGCGTCATCTTCCGGCTCTTTTGATCCAATCTCAACTTCTTTGTGTTCATCTTCAAGTTCCACATCGGGCTGTCCATCACCTGCATTGTTTTCAGGATCTTTTACTTCCGGTTCGTTTTTGCTCAAACCTTCTTCTTTCAAATCTTCATCAACTAATCCCAACTCCTTTACGTCTTCCATGCTCAATACTTCATCTTCCATATTTATCTCCTTCTGCACGGTTTAACGACATCGGCGGTCGAATTATTTAGTAGTTTACCGTCTATTTTCGGACGAAAGAAAAAAGCCTTTTAACGTCATTGCTCGGGACGAGATATATCAAGGCATTACTGCCCTAATAGCTGTGCTTGTAATTCTTGCGGCTGTACCGGCGGAACTGCTGCCCGCCCTTTAAGAGCCAATCTTTCTTGCATAATCTGCTGCGGTGAAATATTCACGCCGATAGATTGAAGCGCCGTAGAAAGCGCTTCCGCCGGTAAATCCTCAATGCTTGCGCTGACTTTAAAGTCCGGCATTTTCGGCTGTTCACTTGCTTCCTGCATACGCTTTTTGACTGTTTCTTTCTCCGGGAAATCCATAAAATCAAGAATAATATCCATCGGAATATCCACGCCCGCTTTCTTCGCTTCCAGAAGCTGATACAGATTCGCCCGCCGTGCCGTAGCGCTTGCTTGCGATGTCGTAATGACGATATCAAAATCAAAAGCCGATAAATCATACAGTACCCTTGTCAGAGGATCACCATTTTCATCCGTCATCGGCATTCCGTTTCCATCAGTCGCCTGTAATTCCTGCATTGCTTGTCCCAGTCCCGGCTGTATCTGTACAAATTCTTTCTGCCCGTCTTCTCCCAAAATCCGCATAACTTTATCTTTGTTGTAAAACTGCGGAATCAATCCCGGCGCGTTTATATCTCCCCATAAAAGCTGCACAATCTGCAATTCTGCGGCTTTTGCCTTGTCAAATATTTCAGCTGTCTGCACCGTTGTAACCGACTGTCTCAAATCAATCGCCTTGCCGCTCATAGCGCCGATACTACCCGAAAGACTTTCGGGTGTAACCCCGGAAATCGTATAAAAATCACTGCTTGATTGATTTTCCAGATCAATATTCCCAACCGACTGCGCCGCCGGAAGTCCATCAGTGAATGTTACGCCCGGCTTTAAGAAAATATTCGCCCCCGGTGTAGTCGAAAGCTCCCTGATTTCCTTTTTCTCTTTCTGATCAAGCTGCGGCCCCGACCAGAAGCGCACGCCAAGCGATTGTTGATTGACAATATGCATGCGCTGACTGCGGTTCTTGTTAAGTTCCCGCTGCGCATCTTTCAAATCGCGAACGATTCCCGCCGGCTCCATTCCGTCATCGGAATCTTCGCCGTAACCGGATACATAGCAATACTGACGAACAAGCGGAAATTTACCATGTTTATACGGACTTTCTCCTTCTTCAAGCAAAACTTCACCACAAAATGTTGCATAACGAATTTTTGTAATCGGAATTTCTTCCGGCTCTTCTCCTGTCATCAAAAAAGCCGAATACAAATCCGGCTGTGATTCATCAACAATGATTCCATTTGCTGAAAATACTTTCTTACTTGTATATTCTTTGTACCAATATTGCACGACACGAAGCTTTTTCAAATCTCGTGAATACCAAAGCGGTTCCATATTGACCGTTTCTAATTCACTGTCATCATACTTGTGCGCAAGCATTGAAATTTCATCCGCTTTATCCGAATAAATCCGTTTCAGTTTCTCCGGATTTTCCCACGAATACCGCCCGCAATAAAAAGCGTCCGACAAATCATCTTCTTTGCATTCGGGATCTACAAACACATCAAACGGACTCACATTCTTAATCTGTATTCGCCCGTCCATCCTACTGTAATCAAAATCATATGTAATCCAATAATTACCCGCACCGCATATAACTGCATCTTTAAATGCTTTCTTCTTAACCCGTTGATAATCAGTTTTATCAAATGTGTATTTCGTGATTCCCTTCGCAACCCGGCTTATGCGGTCATCTTCTTCACTGCGCGGCAAAAAATCAGGCTCCGTTTCATTTTGTGCTGCATATCCGCATAGAAGATTAATAACCGGTCTGATACGATTAACAGTAATTGCAGGACGTGATTTCTTTCTCATAATGTTTAAATCGGCGTCTGTCCATTGTTTCCCTTTAACAAAATCATAATCTTCCTTTGCGTTTTTGCGCCATTCACTTGTCAGCTGCAATGCCTTTTTTACATTACTGCGCGCTTCGGATAAATCAAAACTCATTCGACAATTTCACCCCCGTACATCATTTCGTACATCTGCTGCAGCTGCCATTCCGGCATCTGTGCCGCAAAAGCCGCTATTTTCTCATCACTCATTTTTGCCGGGATCAAAATCCCGTTCTCTATGCGTTCTCCGTACTCTGATTTCAGTACTCTGTATGCATAATCTCTAAGCGCTTTATCGCTCATTACACGCCCCATGCAGTCACCTCATCATTATCACTGTCAATATATTTATATCCGTCATTGAATGGCTTTTCTTCTTTCATCGGCTGGAGCGGTCGGCTCATTAAGAAATACCGCAAGCTGTCATATGCATGATCTTCTTGCTGCGTGTCCACATCTTCCACTTTGTGCTTGTCATATGTCAGCGCCGGCAGCGTTCGAATTAAGTGATAGCACGTCTCGAATATTTTCAATTTCCGTTCTTTAAGCCGCAAATGTACCTGCATTTTCCCCGCTAATCTGTCATTATCCGCCGGATACCACGGCACGCCTTCCGCAGAAAACACTTCAGCAATCGACGGTCCGTCATGTCCCGTTTTTTGCCAGATTGCCGGATCAGCAATGCCAAGTTCACCGCCCAAGTGTTTAATTTTCTGCGCCACTTCTCGCGCCGTTTCCTGCGTACCGGTGTTGACTGTCCCCGGCTTGCAGCCGTACCATTCGCCAATCACATACACAATGCCGTCATAATCGACAGCGTAATCATAAATCGCGTACGGCTTGCTGTAGCCCCAGTCCATTGACCTGCCGCGCTGCCAGCTTTGCGGAATTTCAAACGGTTCAACCACGTGGATATCCGTCCGGAATTCTTCAAAAACCTGTCCCTCGAATATATTCCAGTCGCCCTCCCGATATGCTTTCCTAAGCTTATCCGGCAGCGTATCAAGCGCTTCGCCGTATCCCGCCGGTAAGTACGGGTTATCATCTATTCGCGCCTGTACGAAAGCAATTTTATCAGCAAAATCCTTCATTTCCGGCGGTATATTTCTATCAATGAACAGGTTCCTGACCCACATATGACCTTTGCCGCCCGGATTTGTCCCGGCAATCAACTTAGGATCCTCAACGCCTACCCAGCGGAGCCTCATACGCAGAAAATCAAAAACAGTCTGCTCATTCAGCGTCAACTCGTCAATTGCAATTGCCGCAAATTCAGAAGACAAATACTTAGATGGATTGTCCAGATTACGAAAGCAGATTACACCGCTGCCGAACGCCGGATTCAGCGTAAATTCATGAGTTGCTTCTTTATAACTGCCCAGCCACGGAGGAAACTCCATCTGTATCTTTGATAGCTGCCGGTCCCTAAGAGACGGATAATCTTCACAAAACAGCCCGACGCGTATACCTTTTAATTTCAGATGCTTGTACCAGCCAATTAAAAGATAAACCAGTTCCCACCGCAAGATATACGATTTCCCGCCCCCTGCAGCACCGCCGTACAGAATATACGTATTATCTTTAACTGTCCGCATAAACTCCCGTTGTTTCGCCGTCGGATGAATCACATCTTCAATCAAATTAATCGTGCGCGACTTCATCATCAACTACCAACGCGATACCGACCTCTCCGGATATTTCCTGCTTATCAATCGGTTTAAATCCGGCACGATCGAGAAAATCTCTTGCAGCGGCAAGCCTATCTCTATCCGCCGCGGTAGGGTTATTCATAATAGCTTTCATCACTTTGAACGCATCTGAAGCCGCAAAAATAAATTCCTCCCGCAAATCCGCTTCAAGCTTACTTTTTTGTTCTTTCAAAAACTCGATAACTTCAGGTTTTTTCAGAATGTCGGACGATTGTTGCGCTGCCGTCTTCGGACTGTACCCAGCATTAATCGCCGCCTGCGTCTGATTTTTGCAATGCAACTTCAAATATTCTAAGATAAACTGTTTTCTCTGTTCCGTCAGCACAACATCACCACCCTTCACGCAACTAAAAAGACAAACGAAAATCACGTACCCATGGCCTTAAGTACGTGATTTTCTAAATAAGGAGGTTAGAATGATTTCCCCTACTTTTACACTATCATAATATCACTTTTCAAAGTCGCATTTAGTCGCAACATTTGTTTTTTCATAAATTTCTTTGATCGACTTGTCCCTTATTCGGTAGCACGTACTTTTATCATAGTGATTTTTCCGCGAAATTTTATTCCACGAATAATTCATAAAATACCTGTCAATCATGATTGCTTTTGAACGAGGATTATTAATTACTCCGATCATCACAAATGCTTTCCCACATAAATCACCGTATCTATTAAGCTCATTAATCCGGATTTCTTCGGATTTTTTCATCTTATTTTCAAACTCAATCACAATATCAGATACATCTGACAATATTCCACCATCTACTGGTTCCTTATCGTATCTGATGCCTTTTAATGAAAATAAATCCATTTCATATTGAATCTTGAGTTGATTAAGTGAATCTATGTGATACCTGCAGCGTCGAATTTCTTCGAAAAACATTTCTATTTCACATTCAGTCACGTTCGTTCCTCCCAGAAATCACACATAAAGACATTACGAGCACACCGATGAATGAACCGATAAACATTCCGATAACAAAACCTATTATCATGCTCCACCTCGGTTGGTCTACGCCAATTTACAATAAATGAATTCTCTACCTTTTAACTCTTCCTGCTCTGTCATTTCAGCTGTCCTTTCGTTCCCGTTTTAAAAATGAGTTTTTAACAAATACAGTCCATCTCGTTTGGCTTCTTTTGTCTCCAATTAACGGAATGTATCTTGATAGTTTTACTATTTCTTTAAAAGTGATCTGATTTTCTGACCATTTAAACACAAGTGTTCCGTTTTCTTTCAATACTCTGAAGCATTCTTCAAATGCTTTTTTCATGAATTCTTTGTAGTCTGTCGGTAGATGCCCGTATTTTATATTCAGCCATGAGTTCTCTCCTACATGAATCAGGTGAGGCGGATCGAATATAACCATGTCGAATGTTTCGTCTTCATAGTCCATTTTCGTGACGTCTCCAATCTTATCCGGTTGTATTGTTATTATTCTCCCGCCGGAATATTCTTTTCTTTCTGTACGAATGTCTTGGTATACAACAAATGGAAGGTCTTTTTTGTACCAAAACATCTTCCCTCCGCAGCATGCATCAAGTATTTTCATGCTTCATTCACCACCTATTTCTTCTAAATCAATTTCAATTCTCGGATTTTTAGGATCAACGAAAACCTGATTATCGCTTATGTGCAGCCAACGCTGATTGTCGTTTTTTATGACATTCATTTCCTGCAACGCATCAAGAATAAATTTCATTCCAGATAGAACGTTATCTTCATCACGCCGCCGATCCGGTTCGTAAAAATGAATTTTTACGTTGACTTTTTTATCAAATTGAACTCCGCGAGCCTGACGATATAAGCTCGATTTGATTGCATTCTGCGTTTTTTTCTTTAACTCAGCACCGGCATACTTATTTGACCTGTTTGCAGCTATCAGGTCGTTCATACTCGGCAGCCATCCTTTGATTATAAGTTTCATCCTATTTTTCAATCCTTTCTCCGCATCCCCTCACGGACGAACCTGAAGCTGTTAAAACAGTGCATGTATTCCGCAGCCTATCGATGATTCTGAGCTTATACAGCTTCTGCATATCTTCAGGTAAAAGATTTGTTGTTATGATTATTGGCTTTTGCTCGTTATATCTGTAAGTGATGATTCCGTCCACTTTGTTCATCAGCCATTCATTTTTATATTCCATCCCCAGATCATCAAGAATTAAGAAATCACGCTGCATGAGCTTATCCATAAAATTCCGCTGTGAGACAGGATCTCCGCTGCGAAGCATGTCCATTGCCCTATCCATCAGTTCCGGCATCGAAATAAATAATACAGAATATCCACTATTTAACGCATGTAATCCGACAGCACAGGCAAGTGTCGTCTTTAGCTGCCCCACACTACCGGAATAAATCAGTCCGCTTCCATGACGTCTCATTTCTTTTAACTCTTGCGCGTATCCTTTAGAAACTGCGAAGTTCTCAATTAAATGCCTCGGAACCCCTCTTTTATAAACCTCTTCAAGAGTACAGTCACGGAAACGCTTTGGAATCCCTGAGTTCTCCAGTCTTTTCTTCTTACGTTCTGCAATAAGAGCTGCCTTCTCTTTTTCCGCTTCTGCCTTGAATTCATCGCTACGATTATGGACGTCTATCAGAATAGAGTTTAAATATTTCTGGACTTCCATTACGATCCTCCTCTTTTATAATCCCAAAACCCTTCACCGGAAGGAACATGCTTCCATTCATCTGGACTTCCCACCGCTGCGTTTTCTTCTTTACTCTTCTTTTCTTTACTTTTCTTTACTTTACTTTGTGTACTTCTGTCTACATTAATTGAGTTATTGTCTACATTAATTGAGTTATTGTCGTCATTTACTGATATGAGTGCAAAATCCCTACGGAGAAATGCTGCTTTTCTGCGAGAAGTTACTTCTAAAAATCTTTTTTGCAATCCCGCGGAAGTCAGAATTCCATACTTTTCCTTCATGCCTGCATCAAAGAACCCAACCTGCAAAGCCCTTTTCACAACCTCGTCTACACATCCTTCCGTGACGCCAATCTCATCCGCCACCATGAAAGGCATATCCTCTGTCCACTGAATGTAGTACCCCTCGTCGCGATAGCAGCTACACAGCAGCCAAATTAGTATTGATATTGAGGACGCACCGCATGACTTGATTATCCGGCGCACTTTCATATCTCGTAAAAAGCCGACATCCAGGGGAAAGTAATCTAACCCCTGTTTGAGCGGCCTTGCCATCCTATCACCGCCTTTGATGAATCGTGATCATATTCCTACGCATTCTTCACTTCACCGGTATCGGGATCGATATAAGTATCTCCAGGCATCGGTATTTCTTCTTCATATACCTCTGGCGATTGTTCATTATGTTCATTTTCAGCATCAATAGTGACCGTCTCATCGGGAAGATCTGCCATGTTTTCTGAAATATCTGATTTAATTGTTTCATCAGCTGCTAACGCCCTGACAAAGTCCGTCTTAATCGGAGCGTACTTCAGCATCTTTTTAATGACTGTTTTCTTGGCCATCTCATCAAAATATTTGGACCAGGGAGAATACGGAATATTAAAAGACTGGCTTGTTTTCTGTGCGTGATTGATAATATCCTCGCGGCTCATCACTTCGAATCCATAACCGCCATTCACCATATGGAATACGGCGTAATACATGATCACATTACCCCTGTCATGAGTAGCCGGAATATGCTTCAGCTTGGGTTCAAGACCGAATTCATATTCAAATGTGTCATTCTCGTATACCTCGTGCGCCTGAATATCTTTGATTTCTCCAGAGCGGTATGCAAGATCAATTCCGCCCTTGTAACCAAGCTGGAACTGGCATTCTAATTTCCCTTTATTTCTATACGGAACCAAGTATGCCTGCCCTATAGGTGTATTCGGTTCTAATCCGAGCTGTGCTGCTTGCATCATTGCTCCGAGGAAACTTGTCGGGGTACATTCCTTTAGCTTTGGATTGTTCGAAAGCGCCGTGAATACCATTCTTGTAAAGCGTTCCGGTGTAATGACAGACGGAAGAGCCTTCTTGATTTCTGGCTCCATCGCCCGGATTAATCCCTGCAGAGAACCGCCTTTCTTCTGATCTGTAACTTCCGTGTTTCTTTTTGCTAAACCGCCTTTTGTGTTCATCTTTTTTCCTCCACTCTTAAACTCATATAATGCTCCCACCGGAGAATAGGCTTCCCCGATGGTGTATGGCCTGTTTTAATCAATGCCGATTCATTCACCTTGTCTGCCAAAATCCCGCGAATAGGCGGGGCGGAAAGGCCTCTCATGACCTTCACGCTCGTGCCTATTTGCAGGGAGTTGAACTCGTCCTTATTCATTACCAGACCCTCAATGTGCGGCTTGCTTTGCTTAGCGTGACAAGCCCCATTGCTTTCAATGCTTCATAACTTCCGGGATCCGCCTTTTTCACTTTAGACACCGAAATGGATTCCCTCGGTGTACTTGTTTTGAATGTCACCTTGTAATCTCCGATACGTCCTGTTTCATAATTCCCCATGATTTCTGCCAGCTGATTTTCTTTCAGTTGGATATTTTCTTTCAGTTTTGAAATAGTTAATTTATCCAATTTCACGCTTTCGATCAGTGGCAAAGCTTCAGAAGGAAGAACCATTTCTGACCCTTTGTTTTCTTTGAAATAAATCCCTAAGGCCGCAGCGCATGACTTAGAACCGTCCACCGGCGGCGGGGTCTTTGTTTCCACCAGATTCCAGAATTCTTTTTCCGCCTCAATAAGTACCTTGATGTCATCCTCATTCCGTTCTATCTTCTTCCAAACAGCCTCATTGCCACCCAGCAGGACCGCTATATACCAGTAATCCGCCCCGGTAACGGCCATGTAATGCAAGCACTGGCAGTAATACGCGTCGGGGATTTCGTCATCTTTCCACTTTTTATACTGAGAAACGCCGGCTGTCTTGATTTCAAGCCCTGCATTCTCACCGACAACCATTCTGTCTACGTTCGCAATCATGAACGGGTACTCTTTATTGCGTAGAGTACCGAGCCGCTGCACTTTCTTTCCCGTTTCTTCGCTGAACCAGTCGCCAATGTTCCCTTCGTTCTTCTGCCCCCAGTACACAAACTGATTCCCTGTTAAATCATCAGGCAAGGCCTCGCCGGTCTTCTCCAGCCAGAGCTGATACGGCGACTTGTATGAATTCAGCCCCATGATGACCGAAGCGTCGCTTCCGCCAATTCCCATGTTTCTTACTTTCAGCCATTCATCACGGTTATCCGCGTCTTTTACCGATAAAATCAAGTCGCAATTTGTATATGCCATTTGTGTATTCCTCCAAATTTTGATAATATAGAGGCGGAAACGTGGTAAAACTTTCCGCCCGCCGGTTGATAGCGCCAACTATCAATCGGCTTTTTCATTATTTTCGTTCTCTCGGTTCTCAAGCCAGTCTATTGCCTTATCCCTTGTTAAAAATACTTCCATCCAGCAATCACCTGTTAGATTATCAACCGCAATCCATGCATCCCTGCCATCTCTCGCTAACATACGACATTTATCAACATCTTTGCCGTCGCTCCAGTCTCCTATGAATTTGATAACCGTTTTGGAAGATACTTTCCGTATTTCTTTCATCATTTTCTTGCCTCTTTTACCCGTATGATTACAAGCATCCCAGGCTGCAACTCCGCCGGATCTTCAATTCTGTTATCATGCATCGCTTGCCAAACAAGACGATTCAGATCTTCTTTATCCGTCGCGATCTCGCTACAGATGTCCCAGAGAGTGTCTCCCTGGTGGACTTCTGTGCGGTACTCAATGAGCTTTGTTTCTGCGAAAAGCTCATCATGAATCTCATCCGCATGCGCCCATGCGCATGCCACTGCAGTTACAGCTATCAATGCACCGGTTAAAACAAGCCCTTTTCTCATGCCTGCTTTCTCCTATTCCTGTTAATAATTCCGGCCACCTGCGAATCGTGTGTTTTCAGTCCGACGCGCAACTTTGCCCGATTCGCCAGCCACGCCTTAAGCTCATCGTATGGGATGTGTATATCGCACCCTACAGCCAGCGCCGGGAACGTAGTATCATTCTTTGCCCAATCCCTGATCTGTTTTTCTCCGATTCCGGTGCATTCATGTGCCTCTCTCGGATTTAGCATGAATTTGTCCATTGCAATGTTCTCCTTTCCTTAACTTTTTGGCTTTACCAATAAAATCTTTTCCCTTGAATACTCCCATTCCTCATCACCCCTTCCTATAAACTTGTACAATATTACACTTAAACTGTAATATTATTGCAAAAAAATAATTTCATCATAGCTAATTCCGTACAGATTTTCAATTTTTGAAATCACAGGGACCGTAGGGAACGTCTTTCCAGCTTCATAATTCAAAAGCGTAAATTCACTAATATTTAGCATTTTTGCAGCCTCTTTAATCGTCAACCCTTTATTTACCCGACAGGCTTTCAACGTGAACTTCGTTTTACGCATCTCTTCTCTACTCATTATTTCACCTCCTCTTGCGTTTCATGATATTACATTTAAACTGTAAAGTCAACGTCTAAAATGTAATATTTTTAAATTCGACTTGATTTTTTTACCTGTAAACTGTAACATACAGACAGAGCCCAAGGCGGAGGTGGTAAGATGAGTGATTTAGGTAACAGAGCAATTTTTGCAAAAAATTTGCAATTTTACATGCAAAAATTTGATAAGAGCAGAACGGATATATGTAAAGATTTGGGTTTTGCATATACTACATTTACATCTTGGGAAAAAGGCGTTAATTATCCCCGCATCGATAAGATAGAAATGATTGCCAACTATTTCGGAATTGAAAAATCCGATTTAATAGAGGATAAGGAATCTACTCCAGACGGTCCCCCACGAACACAGCCGCTCCGTGGCGTCCGTATCCCGATTCTTGGAAAAGTCGTTGCCGGCATCCCCATGGAGGCCATTGAGAATATTGAAGGATGGGAAGAAATTACGCCGAAATTGGCAGCTTCCGGTGAATACTTTGCCCTCAAAATAAAGGGAGAAAGTATGGAACCAAAACTACATGAAGGAGACATCGTCATTGTCAGAAAGCAGAATGATGTTGATTCTGGTGATACTGCTATCGTTTTAGTGAATGGAGATGAAGCGACCGTCAAGCAAATAAAAAAGACCGATGAAGGAATTATGCTCGTCGGTCTGAATCTAAACGTATACCAGCCTCACTTCTACACGAAAAAGCAGATAGAAAGCTTTCCGATACAGATAATCGGTAAAGTAGTCGAATCACGTCACACTTGGTAAAGCAAGAGGTATTATTCATGCCGGAAGTAAGTAATAGTTATTATGACATATTAAATGTATCTTCAACAGCAACTCTAACTGAAATAAGAAAAGCATATTTACAATTAGCCAAAAAATATCATCCTGATACAACAAGTCTACCTAAAGATGTAGCAACCAAAAAGATGTCTGATATTAATAAGGCATATTCAGTGCTGTCTGATCCACAAAAAAGAAAATTATATGATTTTAGCATAACGAATGGTTGCGCTGATGATTCTGGTATATGTACTGACGAGACTGTAACTCCTTCATCTCCGTATGACATATTCTGTAAATCAATAAATATCATAAATAACTATTGCTTTATTTTTATAAAAAGAATAAACGATGAAATTAGATATGAAAAAGGTTTTGAAAAAGAAAATTTATCGACTTGCAATTCCATATTTATGGACTTTCACGAAAAAGTATTAGCAGGTGTAGACGAAATTAAAAATTCAGTATTTTGTGATATCGACACATTCTGGTGTGTTGGATTGGTTTTTTATAAATTCTCAATAGCATATACTTGGACAGCAGAATATGAACAAGCATTATATTTTGCTGATCAATCCCTATCATATATATCACCCCAATCAGATAGTTATGAATTGGTAAAGAAAAACAGGGATCAAATATCTTCAAACATTTCTAATCATAAATATAAAGAAAAATTCTGGAATATTATTGACGGGATTAGAGCAATTATATTTATAGGTGCAGTTTGTGCAGGCATATATTCATGTATAACAGAACCATCTACGTCAAATAAAAGCCCACCAAAAACCGCTCGAGACACAAACATACAAGTGGAACTAACTCCACAAACAGACGTAAAAACAGGGTATGTTATAAATACGAATATATTAAACCAGACAGGCTACTCATCAGTAACAATTGATAATACCCAAAACAATGCACCTGTTTATGTCAGATTATGGTCTGTAGATAAAAATCCTCATCCAATCAGAACATTTACAATTGCACCATATAACAGCTTTACTGCTTTATCTATAACGCCTGGCATGTATGAAATACGTTACAAATTCCTTTATAAAGAAAGAGAGGCTGATTTCGGCAATAAGTCAGAGCCATTTAAATTATCAGAAACCCGCACTATTAATGGAGTTATGTACGATAAATACGAACTAACATTGTATAAAGTACGAAATGGAAATACTCGAACGACCAAAATATCAGTCAATGAAATATAAAGATAAGGTCCTATTTAAAATTAAACTGGACGTCTAAAGTAATTCACATGGAGGTAATTATGAGCGAAGAAAAATTTATAGATTTTTCCGGAGAAGTATCATTGGGAAGTTACATGATGGGTATTTTTTTATCTCTAGTTTGCTCTATATTCTTTCCACATTCTATGTTAGCGTGGTTCATAGTCGTAGGAGTCCCCGGTGCGTTGCTCTCCCAATGGATGGGTAGATACGAAGCAAAAAGATATATAAGAGAACACTATTAATTGCTCTTACAATAATGACAGCTGCAAGGTGTTCAGGCATGATGTCATTTTCGCCATTGTAATTGCTATACGTGTCTTTTATTCAACGAGAAATGCGGGGGATTCAAATGTTTAAGCGCTCTATGATTGCTATTGCTGTTGCTTCTCTTCTTACGATCACGTCCGCCGGAATAGCTGATGCATATATCGGCAACCGGAACAGTCATAAATTCCACTATGATTATTGCAGCAGCGTTGATAGGATGGCTGAACGGAACAAAGTTTATTTTGAAACACGCGAGGACGCGATTAATTCAGGCTTCGTCCCGTGTAAGCGCTGTCATCCTTAACTTGACGAGCTTTTGAATTAGCAACGTGCAAAATCAAAAAAACACGGCAAATACTGAATTATTTAACTTGATGAGCTGGTTTCATGTTTGTACTTCCTATTTGCGGATGTCCGCAAAATGGTACTTTGCGAACTTATCCTGATTTAAAATGATTTGATGTGAGCAGAAGCAGTGCTGCAACAATATAAAAACCGCCTATACATGTTATTACACGCTGGCGGTATGTATTTAAAACTAATTGTATTCAAAAGGAAGCTGTATTTGTTCTTTCTGTAGTTTGATATCCAACACTTTCTCTATAAACCATTCAGAACTTAGTTTCCCATTTTTTATGAATTGCTGCATATGGCAATTTACGATTAATACATCACCTTTACCAAACACCAATGAGTGAGTATTAATTTTACGCAAAAAGTCTTCATCTTCTATGGTTGCCCAAAATGGATTATTTCCGTCAGATAATCTCCATTTACCTCCTTCAAAGTTTGGTGCGATGATTTGAACAATTAATCTTTGCGTAGCGCCTTTAGATTCTACGTCTTCCATCTTTTGTGCAGGTGGTGACTTGAATATTCCCACTTCTGATTTTTTTATAGTTTCTAATGGCGCTTTATCCGTTTTATTTTCCGGATCACGTAATTCAAATCCATCTATCCCATCTATTAGTAAAGGAGATATCACTCTTTCTATATTTACTCTACACTTTAAATCAAGAAATACTTTCATTGTTTTCTTATTTGTTTGTATCCTTTTATCATCATCCAATGTAATTTCTGCTATATTGGGAGATTTATCCTCTATACTTTTTATCTGTCTTCCATTTATCCATTTGATTAATGTGAAAATACTTGCACAACTGGATCCTGCAAATCCTAATATTTCAACCAGTGCTGACAATCCGCTTTCATCGGCTACTCCCATAAATAATTTAGCTTGTTCAAGGATTGAATCGACCATCAAAAGTAATGTGACGTCGAATGATCCTCTTTGTATGCTATCTTGATTTACTAAAACTTTTATCGGTTGCTCACCACCAATAATTGTATTTACGTTTTCAACCAAATCGGCAAAAGCAATCAATGCGGGCGCTAATTCTTTTACATCCATCTCTCCATGATCCAATAATGGCCCTGTATAAGCTATTCTCGCTTTCATGATTTTACCCATTTGTAATCCCTCCTTGTTTTTCATTATATCAAAATTTGTATCCTATTGTTCAAATCAATATAAAATCCCGGCGTTATACCGTGAGTATATCGCCGGGATGGCTAAGAAGTATGTCAGTACTCTTAGCAGTTGTAATATAACCCCACCAGGGCTGATTACGTCTGTATTATATCATAGTCAGCCTCTATTATAAAAAGGAGCTGATTTTTTGTGCCAAAAAGAAAAGACAACTTATACGAAACCACCTACTATTTCAAAGGGAAGCAATATCATTTTTACGGAAAAACGGCAGCTATTGCCAAGAAAAAGCGGGATGATTTCAAAGAATTACAGGAAACCTGTCCATTATCCATTGAAAAATATACTTTTGCTGAATGGGTAATGGCGTGGGTAGAAGCGCAGAAAAATACCCTTTCCCCGCAAACATATAAAAGTTATAGCTATCTTCTTCAAAAACATATCGGACGGGCTGCTATAGGGCAGCTCCTGCTCATGGATTTATCCCCTACTACTTTTCGTAATTATTATGTAATTCTTGTCGATGAAGGATTATCTGCGCGAACAATAAGGTATCTGCATACAATCACGAAGAAAGCGCTTAATCAGGCGGTAGAGGACGGAGCTTTAAAAGTAAATCCTCTGCAGAATGTCTCACCGCCCAAAGGACAACGTAAAGCCGCAGAAGCCTTAACAGAGGAACAAATAAAACTTTTACTTAGTTCTATCGATAACGAACCCTTTCGGCGCATAGTTGAATTCGCATTGGCCACGGGGTTGCGCCGAGGAGAGATTATAGGATTGTCATGGCGTAATGTAAGTATTGACACCGGAACAGTAACAGTCAATCAGTCTGTCATTCGTAAAGACGGCAGAGACGTCATTTCAACAAATTTGAAGACTAAATCGAGCCGCCGGACAATTACTATAGATAAAAAGACGATTATAATGCTTCAACAGCAGCATGCATACTGCGATCGTTTGAGACTAAAAGCCGGAAGGTCATTTGATAAAGATCACTTAAATTTGGTTTTCCCTGATGAAAACGGGCAAATCATCCACCAAAATACTCTGTCAAAAATGGCTCGCCATGCTTTTGATAAAATAGATCTTCCGCATTTCAGATTTCATAGCCTGCGACACACACACGCAACCATACTTGTTAAAGCAGGAATTCATTTTAAAATCATTCAGCACAGATTAGGTCATAGCAGCTTTAACGTAACAATGGACACATACTCACACATAACCCCGGAAATGGATAAGCAAGCCATTCAAGTTTTAGAGAAAATCCTATAGATAAAAACAAATCTGAAAACAAATTATCGTAAAACTATCGTAAGAAAATAACATGCGATAGTTTTTTCTTGCCATTTTTGCAAAACAAAAAAGCCTGTCTTATTCGACAGGCTCTGCTTTCGTGGCGGAGAGAGGGGGATTCGAACCCCCGTGCCGGTATTCGCCGGCAACATGATTTCCAATCATGCACCTTAAACCGCTCGGACACCTCTCCACTGGTTTTTCCCCGGTCTTTCGGCCGGCAACCTTATTCAGTTTGTCAGTCGCTGACTGACTTATTTATTATATTGAGTAAAGCAGGATATGTCAAGGGTATTTCTCATGCCCGGTCATATTTCAAAATAAGTCCGGATTTCTTTGTTGTCCCTTGTTTTTCCTAAGGCAAGTGTGAGCAGGAGTCTTGCTTTCCAAGCGGAAAGGGTTCCTCCGAGGATGATGCCGCTGTCTTTCATGGAAAGGGCGCTTCCGTCATAGCTGTATTCTTCCATGACGCTTCCGGTCGGCACTCTTGTGGTCAGCACGACAGGAATGCCGGCTTCCCGCAGCGAAAGGATGGCTTCCCT
Source organism: uncultured Dialister sp. (assembly GCA_902462205.1). Lineage (GTDB taxonomy): Bacteria > Bacillota > Negativicutes > Veillonellales > Dialisteraceae > Dialister. The sequence goes on along the minus strand of CABQAR010000009.1, from coordinate 33,610 downwards.
GCATTTCGGCGGCACATTGCCGCAGCCCAGTCCGTCCACCACGACGCCTTTCGCCTTTCCCTTCGCAGAAAGGAGGATGTCTCCATCCATTCCTGACCAGCAGGTAAAGAGCCATACAGACGGTTCGATATGCTGAGGATGGATTTTCGGGTGGATGACGGGTATTCTTCCGTAAATGATCCGCTCGCTGTAAACGGTTCCTATCGGGCCATAATTCAGATCACGGAAGGTGTCGGGATTCGTTGTATGGACTTTTGTCACGTCCCACGCTGCATAGATGCGGTCTGTCAGGCAGACTGTGACGCCTTTTCCTTCTGATCCGCCATCTGCCGCCACACGGACGGCAGATAGAATATTCTCCGGACCGTCTGCGCTCAAGGCGGAGGCCCCACGCATGGCACCGGTGACACACACAAGCTTTTCTGTCCGAAGGGATGCATCTAAAAAGAAAGCTGTTTCTTCCAGCGTGTCTGTCCCATGGGTCACGACGAATCCGTCCGCTCTGTTTTCTTCTGCCAGCCGGTCAATCAGCTGAGACAGTTCAAACATTTTTTCTGCCGTCATCCATCCGCTGGGCACGTTGGCAAATTCCACGACTTCGACGGCAGCCGCCTCTGAAAGACCCGGAACTGCCGCCGCCAGATCTTCTCCTGAAACAGCCGGCACGAGTCCGCCGGTCTTTTCGTCTTTTTTCATGGCGATGGTTCCGCCCGTGGTTATGACGATGATTTTCTTTTTCATACGCGTTCCTCCATGAAAGATTCCTGTTTTATTTATTGTAGCATATATTTACAGATCGGCATGGCCGTCCGTTATAGACAAATTCTTTGTATTTCTTTTCCTTTTTCTCTTTACATCGACATTTATCTATGTTATAGTTGAGTCATAGAAAGTTATTATGAAAATAAAGATTTATTAGAAAAGGAGAAAAATCATGAAATTATCTAACAAACTTCTGAAAGCTTTAGTTGCACAGGTTAATATGGAATTCGCTTCCGGTTATCTCTATCGTTCCATGTCCCACGATATGAAGACCATTTCTCTGAACGGCTATGCAAAATGGCTGGACAAGCAGTATGAGGAAGAAAGAGCCCATGCGCTGAAGCTGATCGGTTATATCGAAGACAGAGACGGCGTTGTTGATTTCCTGCCGGTAGAAGGCGTAGAAAAGCACTACTCCAAGCCGCTGGAAGTTGCAAAGGATTCCCTGTCCCATGAAGAAGCTGTTTCCGCTTCCATCCGCAAGATTTTCAAGCTCGCTCGTGAAGAAGGCGATCTGGAAACTGAAATCTTCCTGCAGTGGTACATCAATGAACAGGTTGAGGAAGAGGTCAATGCACGTGACAACGTGGCAGGCTTCCAGGCAGCTAAGGATGATGAAGCACTCATCCGCATGTTTGACAAGCATCTGGCTTCCAGATAATCTGACAAATAAGTAACGAAGGCAGTGACGGAATTTCTGTCACTGCCTTTTTTATTGCCTTTTTCTCCTGCTTACCATCGGTTGTATAATAAATAAGTATAAATAAAGAAAGAAGAAGGTACTTATGGATACAAAAGAAATCATTGCTTCTGTCCTTGCAGAAACGCAAAAGGCCGTTTATGGAAAAAATGATGTGCTCCGCCGGATTCTCACCGCCATCCTGGCAGGCGGCCACATCCTCATCGACGATATCCCCGGCGTGGGAAAAACCACCATCGCCGTCGCTTTCACGCGCGTGCTGGGGCTGGCCTACAAACGCCTCCAGTTCACGCCGGATGTGCTTCCCTCCGATATCACCGGCTTTTCCATGTATGACAGGGAAACCGGATCATTCCGCTATATGCCCGGTGCGGCAATGACGAATTTTTTCCTTGCCGATGAAATCAACCGCGCTTCCCCGAAAACGCAGTCCGCATTACTGGAAGTCATGCAGGAGGGAAAATTGTCCGTAGATGGAAAGACGTATGATGTCCCCCAGCCGTTTATCGTCATGGCTACACAGAATCCGTTCGGCTCATCGGGAACGCAGGAGCTTCCCGAGTCACAGACGGACCGTTTCATGATCCGTATCACCGTGGGCTATCCGTCAAAGGATGATGAAATACGCATCCTGAAAGGGAATCACGACTTATCCGCGGTACAGCCGGTCATGACGGCAGAACAGCTTGCCCGTCTGCGCGGCGAGGTTACCCGTATCCATGTGGATGACAGCCTGTATCGCTATATGGCGGAGCTGTCCGCCGCTACAAGGAACCATCCCGATATTTCACTCGGCATTTCCCCCCGCGGTACGATGGCGCTGGCCGCGATGACCCGTGCCGCCGCGCTGATGGCAGGCCGTTCTTATGCCGTCCCTGATGATATTTCCGAGGTCATTCCGTATACCCTGTCCCACCGGATCACGCTTACTGGGGATGCCCATTTTGCAGGAAAAACCGCAGAAACCGTCTTGCACGAAATCATCAGCACGCTTCCGCTCCCTTCTCTTTCGGAGGAATAAATGAACCGTATCGCTTTTCTGATCGCTGCGGTCTGCGCCCTGCTTTTCATGATCGTCTATGATCTGTATGCCGCTTTCCTTCTTGGGCTCATCCTGCTCATCACCCCTATCCTCGGAATCGCTGCCGCTTTTTACGCAAAAAACAGGATAAAGGTTTCCCTCCACCATCCGGAAAGAGCGGAACGGGAAAAGGAAATCGGAGTCACTCTTTCTCTTGCAGGGCCGTTTCTTTCTTTTTTGAACGTGTCCGCCCGTTCGAAGGATTATGCGCTTTCCGCCTCTTCCGATTCTGATTTCCTCTTTTCCTTCCCTGTTCCCCATTGCGGACAGATCCTGTTAGAGGATTTTGAGCTCATCATTTCCGATCCGTTCCGTCTGGTGCGCTTCCATCTGCCCATTCCCTCTTCATCCGTTCTCGTCATGCCCAGACTGGCGGGAAATTTTCAGGATGCGCTTCACGCCTTTTTGTCCAATCCGTCATTGGAAGAGAAAGAGCATTTTGGTGCCACGGAATACCGGCCGGGAGACAGTATGAAGCTGGTCAACTGGAAGGTGAGCGCCCGGAAAGAGGAGTTATATATCCGAGACAGCTATCCTGCCTCTTCTGGCGAACTGGCCATCGCTGCTGATTACTCCGCAAAAGAGAACGACCGGGATCTGATCGGGGACGCTCTTCTCACCGGCGGCATGGCGCTGCTTTCCGCCGGAAAGCCGTTTACCTTCCTCTGGCGCGCGGAAAACGGTACGTCTGTTTCTTCTCTTATCCGCACAAAAGAAGAATGGATTTCCGCCCTGTCTTCTTTCCTTTCCGCAGGAGGACATCACGCACTTCAGGATGCACGCGTTCCGTCAGGACTTCCCACCTGTTATCTGACGGATTCTCTTTCCCCCTTTATTCCTGCCCATCTCCATCCCCGTCTCTGGTGTACGGATGAAAGAAACAGTCAGGCGGATATCGCAGGAAAAATCGGATTCACCCGGGCGCTCGGAGGTGCGAGATGAGAAAAATCCTGTCCGATGCCCTTATTTCCGCCCTCGGCGCTTTCGGCGCTTCCCACTGCCTGCTGTCTGTCGGCAGTGGCAGTGCCTTTTGGCTGTCTTCCTGCATTTTTCTCCTTGTACTGGCAGGCACACTGCTCCTCGGACGCGTTTCCGCAGGAAAACGGCGCATCCTGTTATTTTCCGGTGCCTGTCTTCTCTTCCTCCTGTTCTTTCTGCAGAGCGGACAGTACATCCAAAGTTTCCTGACCGCTTCCATCCCATTCATACAGGCATTGCGGATTCCTTATGACCTGTCTCTTTCCGCGCCGATACCGTCAGGAGGGACCGGATATGCGGAATTTTTCTTTGTCCTGCTTGCCGCTTTTCTTTTCATAAGCGGCCACTTTTCTATCATCTGCCGCTTGCTCTGCGGTATCGCCGCCCTTCTTTCCGCCTTTCTCTGTTTTTACTTCGGTCTGGAAACTCCGGTGTACGACCTGATCCTCATCGCCGCTTACCAGATTTCCCTTCTTTCTTCGGAGAAATGCAGAACAGCCGCTTTTATTTCCGCCTGCCTGATCGGAACGGCCTCGCTGGTGCTGATCCCCGAAAGCAGCTATGTGCAGCCGAAATTCTTTTCTTCCATGCAGGAATCCATTCTCTCCCTGACCGATCCGGAGGATTCCTTCTTCCATGCGGGAAACGCGATGAGCACCGTCGGTATCGGTTCTGATGAGCGGGTCCGCCTTGGAAATGTGGACGGCATCCATTATACGGGACGTGCGGCTGCGGATATACAGGCCGCCGATGCGGACCGCCGCCTCTATCTCCGCAGCCGCGTAAGCGGGCGGTATGAATCGAGCCGCTGGGAAGACCTGCCTGACGCTGTCTATACGGGACAGAAAAAACTGTTTGAACAGAATCAGGGAGAATGGTATGACCAGAGCGCATGGCTTATGGAAACAATCGTGCGCAACGAATCTCTTCTCACCGGTCTCGGCAACTACATGGACACGCCGCTCCCTGCCGAATCCCTCAAGCAGGATTTCTCCGTGGCCGCCATTTACGGAAAGACGCCTTACTACCTGATTCCTTATAACGCCAGCTTTGGCTCGGATATTTTCATATTCGACCGTTCTCCGCGAGGAAATAAGGAAAAAATATATACGACCTATCTCTGGCGTTTCCCCGCAGGCGCCGCCCGTTCTTTCCTGTCTGATGCGCGTTCCTCTGACCCGTACTATCTGACTTATAAGCAGGGAGAAAAGCTGTACCGTGATTTCGTTTACAAAAATTATCTCGATGTTCCGCCGGAAATCCGGCAGCGTATTTCTGCCCTCCTTCCCGTGCCGCAAGCGGTAACAGACGAGGAGAAACGGGAATGGGTCAGAACGGTCCGTCAGTTTTTGTCAGCAAATTACACATACAGCACCCATCCCGGAAAGGTGCCGGCTGACAAGGACTTCATTTCCTATTTCCTGACAGAAAGGAAAGAAGGCTACTGCACATATTTCGCTTCTGCCGCCGTCATGATGCTCCGTGCCGCCGGAATCCCCGCCCGCTACGTTTCAGGACTGACCGTCAGCTCGCAGGAAATCAATCACGCGTCTGTCACGCACGGGCTCCATTTCCTTTCCATCACGGACCGCCACGCCCATGCATGGGCGGAAGTCTACGTGGACGGCATAGGGTGGCGTCCCTGTGAAATGACGCCCGGCATAGAAGAAACAGAAGATCCTTTCACGCCTCCTGCCGAGCGGAAAAGAAATGCCAAAAAGGATGACACGCCGCCAAAGAATGAAAATCCGGGACAATCCTCCGGTACAGATACAAAAACGCCGCAGCAGAAGGAAAGCGTGCCTCAACAGCAGCCTCCGCATCTCAACCCGGATATACAGCCCCAGATGCAGCAGACATCCTACTCATGGGGATTCCTGTACATATTCCTCTTTTCTGCCCTCGTCGCAGGCGCTGCGGCTTATTTCCTTCGGAAACGTCTGCTGGCCGTCCCCTCCCTCCTTCAGAAGGCAACGACGGATCCTTCTGCCTTCAACGAAGCCATCCGCTATGCGGAACGTCTGGCCGCATGGGCGGGATATGCGAAACAGGAGAGCTATAAGTGCTGGGTGGAACGCGTTTCCGCCGACGATCGATTTGTCCGTTTCGACCGCTTTATTTCCATTCTGACAGAAGCGAAATTCAGCCGGACTCCCTTATCTGCGGAAAAACAGAAGGAAGCAGTGCAGATTCTGGCGCAGATCCGTAAGAATTGCCTTTCCCACCTGAAAGGAAAAGAAAAATGGCTGTTCCGATTAAAAGATAAATTATGAAATCTTTTTACGAAAAGCGTCACTTCATCATAGTGGCGCTTTTTATTTTTCTCCATTCCCTCACGTAACCCATCATACGGAAAGGATGATTCTGTTTTATTTTCCCTGTTTCCCCTGTCATCCTTTTTCCATCCGTTGTATACTAAAAGATAACAATAAAATGATTTCCTTCATGAAAGTGAGCCTTATGATTCTTTTACAGATCCTATGGAACGATATCCTTCCCCTTATGGCGTTTTTAGCCGCCGGGTGGATTATGGATTCCAAATTCAAACTTGATTTGAATACCTATTCCAAACTGACGACCCGTGTCGTGCTTCCCTGCTTTATTTTTTACAGCATGTACCTGTATCAGCCCGATTCCACGGCCTTTTTCCTTTTTCCGGCCGCGCTTTTCCTCCTGTTCGCTGATTCCGTCATCGCTTTCATCACCGCCCGCATTTTTGGCTTTTCAGGCGGCAAGGCGAGGGCTTTCCGTGCACTGTCCACGCTGTCCAATGCGGGAAATATCGGAGTCACACTGATTCTGATGATTTTTTCCCATGCTCCTTATCTTGTCGATAGTGATACACCTTATCTGGATGAAGCACGGGGAACCATCATCCTGCTCCTCATCCTGATGAATATCGCCATCAACACATTGGGCGCTTCCCTGATCGGCAGCAAAGAATCATTCTTTCCGGGGATTCTCAAATTCATCATTTCCATGCCCGCCGTATACGCGGTGCTTGCCGCCGTCCTCGCCAGAGCCTCCGGATTCCATCTGGAAAGCACATTCCTCTGGTCCGTCCTCGTCCATTTCAACGGTGCATTCATCATCCTCGTCACCATCACCGCAGGCGCTCAGATCCATCGTTCCCGGTTCGGCAGGCCTGACCTGTTCACGCTTGGAGCCATCGTGAATAAGCTGCTCCTGTCTCCCCTCATGGCGTTTTTAATCATCATGGTGATCCGCGTCCTTCCGCCCGTGTCGGCGCAGGTATTCTTCATCTATGCGGCCGTTCCCTCGTCGTTTTCCCTGATTCTTTTTTCCGTCGATTTCGATAACCAGCCCGAGCTGATCACACAATCCGTCATGTACAGCTCGATAACCGGCATCATCACGATGACCGCTGCCATATGGCTTGCCCAGTATTTATTTCCGGCGGGGGTGTAATCATGGCATTTTTACAGATCATTACGGATAATATCCTTCCGCTTCTCATTTTTGTCGCCATCGGTTACTCCATGGACTGCAAATTCAGGCTGGACGTCAATTCCCTGACGAAGCTGACCTTCTACATCATCCTCCCCTGTTTTATTTTTTACAGCATCTGCGTGGCGGATATTGATTTCTCCCTGTTCCATGTCTTCCTCTTAGCCATGGCCATCATGATTCTATTGGGCGTCCTCGGCACGCTGACCGCAAAAATAAGGAACTGGGATTCTTCAAAAAAAGAAGCCTTTAAGAACGGTACGATGTTTTCCAATGCGGGGAATATCGGCATCGCCCTTATCGCCCTTGTTTTTTCCAACGCTCCTTACATCACTGGCGGACAGACTCCTTATCTGGCAGAAGCCGGTGCCGCCAGCACGATTATCCTCGTTCAGATGAATATGTTCCAGAATACGCTCGGTCTGTATCAGGCGGGAAAAGGAACCCTTTCTCCCCATGACGCGCTCATGGTCGTCCTCCGCATGCCCGTGATTTATACGCTGGCCGCCGCTTTCATCGTCAAGCTTCTGCATCTGGACCTGACAGGCACCTTCATCTGGCCGATCCTACAGAACTGCTCCTCCGCGCTGGTGGCCATCGTCATGATGGCTCTCGGCATGCAGATTCACCGGTCCAAGATTTCCTTCGGAGATCCTGACGCATGGATCGCCTGTTTCGTCAGACTTATCTTAGGCCCTGCCTGCGCGTGGACGCTGATCAATATATGGGCACTGACAGGACATCCGTTTTCGCCCATCGTCTCCCAGACGATTTTCATCATGGCTTCCGTTCCGGCTCCTGTCAATTCCGTGCTTTACGCCGTCGAATTCCACAACCATGAGGATTTCGCCACAGAAATCGTCATGATGACCACGTTTCTTTCCTGCATCACCATGACAGGCGCCATCTATGCGGCGCGTCTCCTGTTCCCTGTATGATAAAATATGAACCATGCTGATCCGCCTGTGAATGCTGCAGGCGGATTTTTTGCAAAATAAAACTGCGATGATTCCTGAAAATCATCACAGCCCTGTCTTGGAGGCGGTGCCCGGATTCGAACACGAGGATGCAGGTCTTGCGGACCATTGCCTTACCACTTGGCTACACCGCCATATATACAACATGATTAGTATATCGCATTTTTTCGAAAAAGTAAATTATAAATGAGGAAATATATTTATTTTCTTCAATACTATAGATTTCCTTCTCTGTACCAAGTGCTATAATAAAGCCATTACAGACAAAGGAGCCTGTCATGATACGTACAGCCACTGAAAAGGACGCGGAAGCGCTTCTTGCCATTTATGCGCCCTATATTACGGAAACAGCCATCACCTTTGAATATGAAACTCCATCCTGCGAAGAGTTCAGAGAACGCATACGCTCCACCCTGCAGAAATATCCTTACCTTGTCATTGCAGAAGGCGGCCGCCCTCTGGGCTATGCCTACGCAGGTCCGTTCAGCCGTCGGAAAGCCGGCGACTGGGCTGTGGAAACATCGATCTATCTGGAACGGGATCAGCGCCGCCATGGCTATGGAGCCCTGCTGCATGAAGCACTGGAAAAAGAGCTTCGCAGACAGGGCATATGCAGCATGTGCGCCTGCATCGCCGCCCCGCGGGGGAGCGACCCTTATCTCTCTACAGACAGCCTGTCCTTCCATGCGCGGCTGGGATATAGGATGGTCGGCCGATTTGACCGGGTAGGCTATAAATTCGATCGCTGGTACGACCTGGTCTGGATGCAGAAGGAAATCGGAGATTTCACGATCCCTGCGCCGGTCCGCCGTTCCTTCCCTGAAACAGAATGACATGATTTTTTGCGGACGCCCCACTGTTTCTCCCTTGCAGATAGTATAATAAGGATAATGTATTTCTTATCCATATTTCATGATGTAACCCGATAAATGAGGCATGTATGAACTTTGACTATGATTTCCCCGACATCACCGCACAGGTTCGAAAGACAGGCGCGTACAAGAAGCCCCGCCGCGTAGGCGACCTGCGTCTGGGCGACAGCCTGCGGAACCTGAATAAACGTTTTTCCCTGTCCTCCGCCCGCCGTGACGAAGACAGGAACTTGGATTACTACACCGTTTCTTCTGAAAAGAAAACCGCACTGTTTGATACGGAAACCTCCGCACTCGGCTGCGGCATCGCCAAAGACAAGGTATGGGCGCTTTTCATTGATTTCCCGCTTCCCTTCGCTTCCCTCAGGGAACGTCTCACTGATTTATACGGAGCTGCGGATGAGGTCAGCGGAGCCCTTCTCTGGGCGGATACGGTCACTTCCATCTTCCTCCTGAAAGATTCCTCATCGGTCATCATTGCGGATACGGCGATGGAAGCCGCCTGTACCGACATGGAACGGATAGAGGAAAAGGAAAAAGACGCGGAACGGGGATTCTTAAGCACCCTGTGGAAAAAATACGGAGATCCCGTCGGACGGATCAGCCAGAAAACGTACATATCCCGCGCCGCCCTTGTAGGCATCCCCGTCGTCGCCATGTTCACCTTTACATGGCTGCGTCCGGAGCTTTTCACCGGCGATGCCAATATATACATCATCACCTTCATGATTTTAGGCACGCTGGGATTCATTTCCCTGATCAGCCTTGCCATCCGCCGCTTATCCGACATAGGCCTGTCCCATCTGTACTACTGGGCCTTTTTCGGGCTTCTCTTTGTCGGTAATCAGGCCGGTGCCAAGCTGCTCGACAATGAACTCCTTGCCACCCGTATTGTCGGCATTATTTTCTTCCTTGCCGTTTTCCTCCTGTCCTTCATTCCCGGACAGAACCGGAAAAACAAGTACGGCCCGGTACCCAAATAAACAATGTCCACTGAAAAACGCGGCCCGTTCCATACGGAATCCGCGTTTTCTGTTGCAAAGAATTATCTCAAAGGAAATACACATTTTTATACGGCTTGTTTCCCATGCCCGCCATACGTTTTCCTTTATACCTTGCCCATCCATTCTCCCATCAGCTTTTCAAAAAGCATCTTTTCCGCCAGACAATCGTCCATCGCACGATGGAAAGAGGTACAGGGCAGTTCATAATATTCGCATAAAGCCTGCACAGAATATTTCCTGCTTTCGCCTTCCGTTTCAGGAAGCACAACGTGGGCCAGCGTATTCGTATCTATATAAGAATTCGTGATCAGCGACCTGCCCATCGCCCGTAAATTGCGATCCAGCACGATGAGGTCCGAATCCAGTCCGTGCCCCATAAGTGTACGCCCCTCGATGAATTTTAAGAACAGCGGCATCATTTCCGCAATTACAGGCTTCCCGGTGAGCATGTCACAGGTAATCCCCGTAAGCGCTACGACACGCCGTTCCAGCAGTCCCTTCGGATGGATCAGCGAATGGAATGTTTCTTCAATTTCCCCACCTTTGACATGGATGGCTGCGATCTCGGTAATGTCGGAATTCATCCCCGTCGTTTCTATATCCAGTATCGTATATCTGCCTTGGAAAACGGAAACAATCCTTCCCCTGTCCCTGATTTCATGGCTCCGTATATCTTTAAATAACGTATTGTTGCTCTTCTTCATGCACGCTCTCCCTTGCAAGTCTCCGTTGTTATTGTAGCACAGGCATGAAGCAGGACAAGTGGAATATAAGATTTCTCGGATCACATATGACCTTGTATGACATAGGCCGCCCCCAAATCCAGTCATTCAAACCAAAATGGATTTTCTATTTCATTTTAATTCCCTTCGCGAGCATGAAAAGCCATATGCTATATCCCATCCGACTTATTCTGTATATGCAGAAAACGGAAAGCTTCATGAAAAGTAAATGTTCATGGCAATAAAAAAGCAGTGCATAAGCACTGCTTTTTTATGGTTAGAATTAGCCAACTGTGAAGAGTGTGTCGCCACCCTGAACGCTCTGGCCTTCGCTTACAGGCATTCCTGTAATCTTGCCGTCGCACGGAGCCATAATCGGGTTGCCCATCTTCATAGCTTCCAGAACGAGAACTTCGTCGCCGGATGCTACTGCATCACCAACGTGTTTGTTGATGCGGATGACTTTACCAGGCATCGGAGCTTCTACAACTTCGCCTGCGCCAGCCGGGGAGCCAGCCGGAGCTGCTGCCGGTGCTGGAGCTGCCGGAGCCGGTGCCGGAGCTGCTGCCGGTGCCGGAGCTGCTGCTGCAGCTGCTACTGGAGCTGCTGCCGCAACCGGAGCTGCTGCTGCCGGTGCTGCTGCTGCAGCGCCGCCATCTTTAACTACTACATCGTAATCCTGGCCGTTAACTGTTACGGTAAATTTTCTCATTGTTCTTCCTCCTAATTTTGTACTTTCAACTTTCAATTAGAACTGCTGATTACCAGAAACACCTGCAATGCGAGCGCCTGTAGTCCAGCCTGTTCTTGCTGCCGGGCGGATAGAAACGATTTCACCGCCGCCCATAGCAACGATTGCTGCGGCAATAGCTGCTACTACAGCACCATTGTCTGCAGCTCTGGGAGCTGCGGAAGCGGCCGGTGCAGCTTTCTTTGGAGCTGCTGCCGGAGCCGGTGCTGCGGACTGATTGAGAGATGAACGTACTTGGCAGATCATGATCAGCGCAACAACTGCAATTACAGCAGCCGCTATCGCGATATACATAACTGTATCGTTATTCATCTGTACCCATCCTTTCAAATATTATCAATGTGTAAGCTGTCTATTACAACGGAATGTTTCCGTGTTTCTTAGCCGGATGTACTTCATGTTTGGAAGCAAGCATCTTCAGAGCATTGATAACTACCGGACGAGAATTTCTTGGATCAATAACAATGTCTACATAGCCGCGTTCAGCAGCTTTGTATGGAGTTGCGAATTCATCAACGTATTCTTTTGTACGCTGTTCCTTCTCCGGATCCTTCTTGAAGATAATGTTAGCTGCGCCTGCAGGTCCCATAACAGCGATTTCTGCTGTCGGCCAAGCAAATACCTGGTCAGCACCCTGTTCACGGGAGCACATAGCGATATAGGAACCGCCGTATGCTTTACGGAGAATGAGGGTAACCTTCGGAACGGTAGCTTCGCAGTATGCGAACAGCATCTTAGCGCCGTGACGAATAACGCCGGCATATTCCTGCTGTTTGCCCGGAAGGAATCCAGGAACGTCGACAACGTTCAGAACCGGAATGTTGAAGCAGTCGCAGAAGCGGATGAAGCGAGCGGCTTTATCAGAAGCATTATAGTCAAGGCAGCCTGCCATGAAGTTCGGCTGGTTTGCAATGATACCAACGGTCTGTCCGTCCATGCGGCAGAAGCCGGTGATAATGTTCTTAGCCCATTCTTTAGCTACATCATAGAATTCACCGTTGTCAACGATAGCCTTGATGACATCATACATATCATACGGTGCATTGGAGTTTTCCGGCATGATGGTGTCCAGTTCAGGAGATGTACGTGTCGGATCATCACCGGTTTCTACGATCGGTGCGTCTTCCATGTTATTGCTCGGCAGGAAGGAGAGCAGGTAACGGATCTGCTTAATGCAGTCTTCGTCATTCTCAGCTGCGAACTGAGCAACACCGGATGTGCGGTTATGAGTCATAGCGCCGCCGAGGGCTTCAGCTGTGATCTTTTCGCCGGTTACGGATTCAACTACTGCCGGTCCGGTCAGGAACATCTGAGAGGTACCTTTTACCATGTAGATGAAGTCGGTCAGAGCCGGGGAATATACAGCGCCGCCTGCGGACGGTCCCATGATTGCGGAAATCTGGGGAATTACGCCGGATGCAATGGTATTGCACCAGAAAATCTTGCCGTAGCCGGAAAGAGCATCTACTGCTTCCTGGATACGAGCTCCGCCGGAATCGTTCAGGCCTACGCAAGGAGCACCGACTTTCAGAGCCAGTTCGTTTACGTGAACGATCTTAGCAGCGTGCATTTCACCAAGGGAGCCACCTTCTACTGTGAAGTCCTGAGCGAATGCAAATACGAGTCTGCCGTCTACAGTACCATAACCTGTAACAACGCCTTCGCCCGGAAGATCTTTCTTCTCCTGGCCGAAGTTGTAACAGCGGGACTTAACAAGTGCGTTGACTTCCACAAAAGAGCCTTCATCAAACAGAAGAGCGAGTCTTTCACGGGCAGTCAGCTTGCCTTTTCCGTGCTGGCTTGCAACACGTTTTTCCCCACCCATAGCCTCAACGTGTGCGAGGTTATTGTGAAGAAGTTCAATTCTTTCTGCAACAGTTGCCATTCTTACACCTCCAAAAATATAGGTCCCTTTTCAGGGACGTCCCTATTATAGCATAGGGACCGATCCTTTTGCTATTAGAAAGACGGGCCGCCGGGGCGTTCAGTCAGTTCCAGCAGAAGGCCGGTAACTTTCGGGTGCATAAATGCGATATGGCAGCCGCCAGCACCAACTCTGAATTTTTTGTCAAGCTTTGCTTCTTCAGGAAGAGCAGCAAGAGCTTCAACAATGTTGTCTACGCGGAGAGCCACATGCTGGAAGCCGTTCTTTCCACCGTTCTTAGCGATGTAGCGAGCGATCGGGCCGTCCGGAGTTGTGGAACCCAGGAATTCCAGTTCGCATGCTTCGCTCTGTGCGGACGGTTTGAAGAAGCTTGTTGTTACATGCTGTTCTTCAACTGTTTCATCCGGCAGGGACGGATCAAGGTTCAGCAGATCTTTCATCTGCTGTTTGATCAGAGCCAGATCATTAACAGCTACGCCGACATGGTCTACACATAATACTTTGAATGCCATAATAATTCCTCCTTTGAATTATTTAAATATATCTCCCACGATAGAATCAACGACTGTGAACGGATCTGTCTCACGTTCATAGACTTGTTCTACGTAGTCAGCAAATTTGCCCGTCTGCACGACATCTTCCATGACATGACGGGAAATGCGGTCGTGAATCATCTCAACCATCTCTGTGCGGGCACGTTCGCGCCTGCGTTCCTCCAGGAGTCCGGATTCTTCGAGATATTTGCGATGTTCACCAAGGGAGCGGACGACGTCTTCGACGCCTTCGTCCTTGTTTGCGATCGTCCTTTCGATCGGAGGACGCCAGTTCTGGGCTTCGCCCAAATCAAGCATCATTTCGATTTCAACATTCAAACGATCTGCGCCATCACGATCACATTTATTAATACAGAATACATCCCCGATTTCAAGGATGCCTGCCTTAATGGCCTGAATATCGTCACCCAGTCCGGGTACGAGCACAACGAGTGTTGTATCCGCATTCTTGACGATATCTACTTCTGACTGCCCTACGCCTACTGTTTCGATGAGGATGACATCGAGACCGAAAGCATCCATCAGTTTTACTGCATCGGTAGTCTTTCTGGACAAGCCGCCAAGACTGCCGCGAGTACCCATACTACGGATATATACACCTTCATCCAGTGTAAGGTCATTCATTCTGATACGGTCGCCAAGAATAGCACCGCCGGAGAATGGAGAAGTCGGGTCAATCGCTGCGATACCGACTTTTTTACCCTGTTTCCTGTACTGTTTGATTAATGCGTCTGAAAGTGTGCTCTTACCCGCACCAGGTGCACCAGTGATACCGATGACCTGTGCACGACCGGTATGGTGGTAGATTTCTTTCATGATATCTTCCCAGCCATCACGTTCGTCTTCAACGATGGTTATTGCTCTCGCTAAGGCACGTCTGGATCCACCCCAAAAGTCTTTCATTGAGAATTCCATGGATACACCGCCTTTTAAAGAGTAAATATAGTGGCATCGGGGCCACATAAATGCAGCCCCGTGCAACTATTGAGCTTTTACTTGTAGAATCTGCTGTAAATTATACGTTAGCTTTGATGAAATCGATGATGTCTTTGGTCGGGGTGCCCGGTGTAAAGATAGCCTTTACGCCAGCATCTTTCAGGCCTGGGATATCGCCGGCAGGAATTACGCCGCCGCCGATAACGAGAACATCTTCCATTCCTTTAGCTTTCAGTGCTTCTACAACTTCCGGGAAAAGGGTGTTGTGAGCGCCGGACAGAAGGCTCAGTGCTACAACGTTAACGTCTTCTGCGTCTGCTGCTTCAACGATCTGCGGAACAGTCTGACGAAGACCTGTGTAAATAACTTCCATACCTGCATCGCGGAGTGCACGAGCTACTACTTTTGCACCGCGGTCATGTCCATCAAGGCCCGGTTTTGCAACGAGAACTCTGATACGTTTATCTGCCATAGTTATATACCTCCAGAAATTTTCAGTTAAGATTAAAGTGTGTTGTGTGCTTTGTATTCGCCGAATACTTTGCGGAGAACGCCGCAGATTTCGCCGAGGGAGCAGTAAGCACGTACGCAGTCAAGGATGACAGGCATCAGGTTGACGGATTCATCAGCAGCTGCAACTTCCAGCTTCTTCAGTTCTTCCTGAACCTTAACGTTGTCACGTTCTGCCTTAACTTTAGCCAGTTTGTTCTTCTGGAATTCGCCGGCGGATGCATCAACCTTCAGCAGGCCTTCAACCGGAGGTTCATCCATGGTGAACTTGTTGACGCCAACGATTGTCTTTTCGCCGGATTCAACAGCCATCTGCCAAGCATAAGCAGAGTCCTGGATTTCTTTCTGGATATAACCTTTATCAATAGCTTCTACTGCGCCGCCCATTTCATCAATCTTGCGGATGTATTCTCTTGCTTCAGCTTCGATAGCATTGGTCATAGCTTCTACATAGTAAGAGCCGCCGAGCGGGTCAACTACGTCAGCCAGGCCGGATTCATAAGCAACGATCTGCTGTGTACGCAGAGCGATGGTTACGGATTCAGTTGTCGGCAGAGCCAGAGCTTCATCGCGGGAGTTGGTGTGCAGGGACTGTGTTCCGCCCATAACTGCTGCTGCTGTCTGGAGAGCAACACGAACGATGTTGTTGTTCGGCTGCTGAGCTGTCAGCATGGAACCAGCTGTCTGGGTATGAACGCGGAGTTTCATGGAATTTGGTTTCTGAGCATGGAAACGTTCTTTCAGGATGGATGCCCAGAGACGACGGGATGCACGGAATTTAGCAACTTCTTCGAGTACGTTGTTGTGAGCGTTCCAGAAGAAGGACAGACGGCCTGCGAAGTCATCAATGTGCAGACCAGCCTTCAGAGCTGCTTCGATGTATGCAATGCCATCAGCAATGGTGAATGCGATTTCCTGAGCAGCGGTGGAGCCTGCTTCACGGATATGGTAGCCGGAAATGGAAATGGTATTCCACTTCGGTACGTTCTTGGAGCAATATTCAAAAATGTTGGTGATCAAACGCATGGACGGTTTAACCGGGAAAATGTATGTGCCGCGTGCAGCATATTCTTTCAGAATATCGTTCTGAATGGTGCCGCGCAGCTGGTCAGCCGATACGCCCTGTTTTTCTGCTACTGCGATGTACATAGCGAGCAGTACGGAAGCCGGTGCGTTGATGGTCATGGAGGTGGAAACCTTGCCGAGATCGATCTGGTCAAAAAGGATTTCCATATCTTTCAGAGTATCGATTGCTACGCCTACTTTACCGATTTCGCCGATAGCCATTTTATCATCGGAGTCATAGCCGATCTGGGTCGGAAGGTCGAAAGCGCAGGACAGGCCGGAGCCACCGTTTGCAATCAGGTAGCGATAACGTTTGTTGGATTCTTCAGCGGTAGCGAAGCCAGCATACATACGCATGGTCCAGAGACGGCCACGGTACATGGTCGGCTGTACGCCACGGGTGTATGGATATTCGCCAGGAACGCCGAGGTCTCTTTCATAATCGAAACCATCAATATCAAGTGGTGTGTACAGTCTGTTGAATTTCAGACCAACTCTTTCCGGAGTCTTTGCACATGCTTTTTCACATGCAACTTCGTATGCTTCGAGTTTGGCTTTCAGGGATTCGTTTGCCATAAGTTCATCTTCCTCCTAAAAATATAAGTAACATGGAAAGCACCGGTCTTTTTAGAGCTGCATGGCCGCGACCATTGGGTTCTTCTTACCTGCATCTCATAGACGTTGCCTTCATCCTGTGATGGATCCGCAAAGTCCGGCGCTGCGGCACCGCATTTCTGTCTTGTTACCGCAGCGGAACCTCTCGCGAGATCCATGTATGATTCTGCCTCAGGCAGTTATCACCATAAATCATTATATAACAACAAGGTTGTTTGTAAAGAAATATATTCGTAAAGAATTAATTATTTCTTGTACAGCATGGAGCCTGTTTCTGCAAGGCTCTGGTGGAACTTGAATGCTTCGGAAAGGATGTGCGGTGTCTGGCTGTTGCCGCAGGCTGCGCATGCTCTTTCATAGTAATCCATCAGCTGTGCCCTGTAGGACGGATGGGCAACGTTGTTGATGATGACCTTTGCCCTTTCCTTCGGGGACAGTCCGCGAACATCGGCTACGCCCTGTTCAGAGATGAATACATGGGTGTCGTGTTCGGTGTGGTCGATATGGGAGCACATCGGAACAACTGCGGAGATAGCGCCGCCCTTTGCCACGCTGTGGCAGAAGAAGCAGGACAGTGCGCCGTTACGTGCAAAGTCACCGGATCCGCCGATGCCGTTCATCAGCTTGGTGCCTGTTACGTGGGTGGAGTTTACGTGGCCGTAAATATCCATTTCCAGTGCGGTGTTCATAGCGATAACGCCGATACGGCGTGCTACTTCGCCGTTATTGGAGATTTCCTGCGGACGAAGGATGATCTTCTTGCTGTATTTTTCAATATTCGCATAGAAGCGTTTCAGTCCGTCCGGGGACGGGGACAGGGAGGTGCCGGAAATCATGTCGATCTTGTCTTTATCAATCAGGTCAAACATGCCGTCCTGGATAACTTCCGTATATACGGAGAGATTCTTGAAGTCAGAGTTTACAAGGCCGTTGATGACTGCGTTTGCAACGTTGCCTACGCCGGACTGCAGCGGGAGCAGGTTTTCCGGGAGTCTCCCCTGTTTAACTTCGTTTTTCAGGAAGTCAACCAGATTGTTGCCCATTCTTTCCGCATCATCATCGAGCGGAGCCAGTGCGCGGGTAACGTCTGGCATATCGCAGGGAACGATAGCAGCGATCTTTTCCGGATCAACCGGGATATAGGTCTTGCCGATACGGTCGCCTGCTTTGGTGATCGGAATCGGCACACGGTTCGGAGGAACAGCCACTTCATAAATATCAGCCATGCCGTCAAGTGCTACCGGCTGGGTGGTATTGACTTCGATAATGACTTTCTTGCCGTTGGTAACAAATACCGGGGAGTTTCCGATCGCGGTGGTGGTTACGATACCGATTTCACCGTTTCTGTTTACGATTTTGCAAGCTTCAATGATTGCATAGTCAGGGCCGGTTACACGTTCACCGTTCGCTTTGGTGAAGAAGCCGCCGCGGATCTGCTGTGCCACATGGCTCAGGTGCAGGTCGAAATAGTTAATCTGTCCTGCATTGATTGCCTTTCTCAATGTTGCATTGGTCTGGTAAGGCATACGGTTTCTGACGCCGTTTACCGCAACCAGTTCGGCATCGATCTGGGAACCGGTGGATGCGCCTGTCCAGATATCTACCTGGAACGGGTTTTCCTTCATGCGTTCAGCCAGCTCATGCAATGTGATCTTCGGATAGCCGCAAGGGGTAAATCCGCTGATGCCAAGGATATCGCCAGGCTGGATCATCGCAGCGGCGGTCTTGCCATCGCAAACCTTGGACAACAGGGCTTTGTCCTCAATTCGGCTAAGGAATTCACTATCATTGGTGTCGATCATTACTATCATCCTCCCAAAAATAAATAAAATATAAAAGTCCGCGGTATATGATATTCATTTTTCTCTGCCGCAGAACCTTTAGCCGGGTAAACACAGCCTACAGGCTGCCTTTATCAACTTTCAAGCCATTTAAGCGCATGATAAAGCCGCATTAATGACTCATTACCTTTTTTATTATAGCATACTTTTTCAGATAAAGTCGTATAAAACGGCAGCATGCTTTCTCAAAATTCCCTAACAGTCATTATAAATTTTTCCTATTGGACAAACTGATTTTTGTGTGGTGATAGAATCATTTGCAAGTCATTTACTTATCCAAAACTTTCTGCCTTCCCGAAATGGAAAGTGATGCCAGTGCCCAGAAGCAGAAGGATACGGAACGGCTGAAGAGGGCATAATCCCCTATCCCGTCCACGGCGGCAGACATGACGAGAAGGACTCCGCCAAGCCCCAGCAGTCTCGAAATGCCCGTCTCTTTGTTCCATGCTCTCCAGAACAGCACCCCCTGTCCGAAGAACAGCAGGAAATAGAAGAATCCGCCGGGCAGCCCCACTTCCGCCGGAATATGGAGGTACATGTCATGAGCGTGGAAAATGATGACCCCCGGATCCTGGATAAAGAAATTATATGCAGGATAAGTCAGCCAGTAGCTTCCCCAACCGATGCCCAAAGCAGGATGCTCCTCGATCATGGCGATCGTGCTTTCCCATAAGGCGAACCGCAGGGATACAGAGGTGTCTTCCCCGGAAAACAGAGAGAAAAAGCGTTCCGTAATCTGTCCGTGATATAAGAACAGGATCAGCGGAATGAGAAGGAATACCCATCCGAATCGTTTATCATAAAACAGGGCAAGGCCAAGAATGATGGCCGCCAGACTCAGCCATGCGCCTCGGGAATAAGTCAGTGCAAGACATACAAGCAGTACGAGAAGGAAGAGCCCGAAAACAATCTTCCTGTTCCGGTTCCGTTCTTCCAGCAGGAACGGAGCAAGCATGCTGATAATCATCAAAAGATAGGCGCCAAACAGATTGGGATTTTCCAGAGTGGAAAACATGCGGCGCCTCAGGAGGGGGAACCTGTCCGGATCCACCCAGCCGTGGGAATGCAGGTCATGTGCCATCCCGCCCACATCGGCATACTGGAAAAAGCCCCACGCCGCCACGCAGGCCGCGCCGGCAAGAAATATATACAGCGCCGTCTTCTTTTCTTTGTCCTCCGAGACATATGTCTGGATCAATATATAAAGGAGGGCGTACATCAGAGGCAGGAAGCACCAGTTAAACAGAGAGAACAGCGGATCTGCCGAACCCCACACGGATAAAAACGAGCAAATTAAAAAACCTGCCGCCGGCCACTTCAAAGGCCCCGTCTTCCAGTCCATCCGTCTTCCTGCAAGCATGCGCAGAATTGAGAGCAGAGCAGCAGAGAGGATCGGGATATAAAACAGCCATGAATGCAGCGGCAAAAGGAATAAGGCGGCATAAATAAAAAAAAGGATATGGTCCGGGGAACAGATTTTAGCGATGATACCCTTACAGCCCATACTTTCCCCTCCATATCTTTTATTGATTGAGTGATTATCTATTTTTTACTTATTCTATTATATAGAACCGCCATGCTTTTGCCAATACGGGTTATTTCCACATGGCATGACCGTTTCCACAGAAATACAGGTTCCCTTCCCGCTGATCCATAGGCATTCAGAATCCATTTCTTCATGGATTTCCCGCCAGGCATATAATATAGGAAAAGAATACGTTTTTGTTTTTATATACACCCACAGAAAGGATTTCCCATGAAAAAGAAAATGCCCGCCATTTTTGCAGGCCACGGCAGTCCGATGGTCGCCCTTGCCCATGATTCAATCACCGAAGAATTTTATTCTCTCGGCAACCGGATCCTTGATTCCTTCGGGAAACCAAAGGCCATCCTCTGTATTTCTGCCCACTGGTACACAAGGGGAACGTACATCCAGAAAGAAGCCCATCCCCGCCAGATTTATGACATGTACGGATTCCCTGATGCATTATACGAAATCAAATATCCCGTTTCCGGCTTTGAGCCGCTGTCCGACCGCGTGCTTTCCCTCGCCGGAAAGAAATGCTCTGTCAATAACGATTGGGGCATCGACCACGGTACGTGGACCGTATTGGTGCACATGTTTCCAAAGGCGGACATCCCCGTGGTGCAGCTGAGCGTCAACGGCCAGCTTGACAGCAGGGAATCTTATGAAATAGGAAAAGAATTAGCACCGCTCCGGGAGGAAGGCTTCCTTCTCCTCGGCAGCGGAAATATCGTTCATAACCTGCGCCTTGTCGACTTTGACAATCCCGCAGGCACCCCGGAGGCAGATGCCTTTGATGCATTCATCACGGACAATGTAAAAAACAGGAATGATGAAGCCATCCGGGATTTCAGAAAGAACAGGTATGCCGATTACGCCGTTCCCACGCCGGATCATTTCCTGCCGCTCCCCTACGTTCTGGGCGCCGCCGTCGATGAAACACCGTACGTCTTTAATAATGTACGGAATCTTTCCTCCCTGTCCATGACCGGATATGCGTTCGGACTGTAACAATATTTTTGCTACGCATCTCCTTTTTTATCTTTAACTTCATTTTTCGACCCCTCTTATTTTTCCTCTTGACAGCCCCTCTGCCGGATGGTATAGTTAGCGCAACTTACATATGGGCAGTGAAGAGAAGAGTAAGCAAAAAGGATTGTCAAAGAGAGCTCCGGGCGGTGAAAAGGAGCACAGGATGGTTTGCCGAACATGGCCTCTGAGCCTGACATGCTGAATGATTAAGCAATCCGGGAATTCCCGTTACAGAATCGGAGTATCCAGGCTTATGGCCGTCGTACTTACAGAGGCTTCTGCGGTGACGCAGCAGTAAAATTTGGGTGGTAACACGATCTTTCGTCCCTTAAGGACGGAAGATTTTTTTATTTGGCAAATGCCTTATCATCAAGTATTTAAAGGAGGAATTTTTATGAAATTCAGGAAAATCATCGTTGCATCTCTCGCTGCTTTTGCAGTCACAGGCCTTCTGGCTGCCTGCGGTAATGAAGAAAAGAAACCGGCCGCTCCTGCTTCCGGCAATAAGCCCGTCACCATCAAGGTCGGCGTTTCCCCCGTCCCCCATGCGGAAATCCTCGGAGCTGTCAAGGATAAGCTCGCCAAGGAAGGTGTCAATGTGGAAATCGTGGAATTCACCGATTATGTACAGCCGAACCTCGCCCTGAATGACAAAAATCTGGACGCCAACTATTTCCAGCACAAGCCTTATCTGGATGAATTCATCAAATCCCGTGGTTTGAAGCTCGCCTCCGTGGGCTCCGTCCACCTCGAACCGATGTCTATTTTCTCCAAGAAGCTGAAAAATCTGAAAGACCTTCCCGACGGTGCCCGCATAGCCATCCCGAACGATCCGACCAACGGCGGACGCGCCCTCCTCGTGCTCCAGTCTGCCGGCCTGATCAAACTGCGTGACGGTGCCCCCATCACGGCTACTCCGCAGGACATCGCGGAAAATCCGAAAAATCTCCAGTTCTCAGAACTCGAAGCTCCGCAGCTGCCACGCTCCCTGGAAGACTCTGATATTTCCGTCATCAATATGAACTTCGCGCTGGAAGCCAAGCTGAATCCGAAGGACGCGCTTTTCACAGAAAGCTCTGATTCCCCTTACGCGAACATCGTTGCCGTCCGTAAAGGTGATGAAAACCGTCCTGAAATAAAGAAATTGATACAGGCGCTGAACAGCAAGGAAGCCAAAGACTTCATTGAAAAGAAATATGGCGGAGCAATCAAAGCCACATTCTGAGCAGCAAAAAGCACTATGACGCCATGCCATAGTGCTTTTCTATTGCGCTTCTTATTTAATACCGGATGTCCTGCCGGTTTGTATCCTCTGTATCCATATGGACTTTCCGCCCCGGATGGTACAGGTTCCAGCCAAACACCATGGCGCAGACACGGAGAAGCAGTACGGCTGCAAATCCGCACCATGACGCATAGACGATTCCAAGGAACGGCACCAGAAGGCAGATCACGATGCCGCCGAAAACAGCGGCCATGGCATAAACGTCTTCATACAACACTACCGGAACTTTTTTGGCAAGCACATCACGAAGTATGCCTCCTCCCACGGCGGTAATCAGGGCGAGCAGGACGGGAAGGACGAACCTGTATCCCGGATAGCTGTCAATCGCCGTCATGGCCCCGGTCACCGTGAAGCATGCAAGGCCGACAGTATCGGATACGTTATACGCAAGCAGGACCAGCTTCCTCCCCTTCCGCGGTAGGCGGAGCGACCGAAACCCGATGCATACGATGGCCGCCGTTATCAGAGAAACAACGATTCCTTCCGGCGTGCGCAGGGCGAAAGGAGGAACGATTCCGGCCAGCACGTCACGGATGATTCCCCCGCCCACAGCAGTCACGACTGCCAGAAAAGCAATGCCGAATATATCCATTCCACGGGACAGGCCGACGGCGGTTCCGGAAAAAGCAAAGGCCACCGTACCGAGTATTTCAAAAATCATCCACGTCAAAGACATGATGCACCTGCATTCATCACTTATTTCAAAAATTCAGCACAGAGGACAGGAAGGTCATGGTTACCCCCGTGTACAGTCTGGACAGCGGACTGATGATACGCCCTGTCACACCGGTAAACACAAGCAGCATCAACAGCAGGAAACTATACCGGTAACTAAAACTATGGAAAGCCCACGCCAGTTTTCCGGGAAGTATCATCTCCACGATTTTCGAGCCATCCAGCGGCGGAATCGGAATCAGGTTAAAGAAAGCGAACCAGACATTGTACAGCATAATCCAATACAACAGGTAATATCCCGGCTGCCCCATCGTCAGCAGGCCGAATTTCAGCATGACCATCATGATACATTCCGCCAGAAAACAGATCAGCAGATTCATTCCCGGTCCGGCAAAAGACACCTTCATCACGCCGGAACGGAAATCCTTATAATGGTTCGGATTGATTTCCACCGGCTTCGCCCACCCGAAACCGCAGAGGACGAGAAGCATCAGCCCCATCGGATCCAAATGCACCAGAGGATTCGCGCTGAGCTTCCCCTGCATCCTCGGCGTCGGGTCTCCCAGACTGTCAGATACATATGCATGGGCGTATTCATGCAGCGCCATGGCGATCAAAAGCGCCGGCGCACGATAAATCAAAGTACCCATATCAAGAAAATCAAACATATAAACTCCTTTTATTTCATATCAATATCAATCATGGCTCCGTGTATTTCCGCCATCCGGACATCTTCGCACAAGCCGCCGGCAGTGCGGCGGTATACGCGACGTTATTATATACCACTTTCCCTGCCTCACACAAATCCACATACCTGTTCATTTTGGCTGTTGCTGCCCCGAAATGGCAGCAGGCATAAAAAAAGAGACCTTAAAAGGCCTCTGCTTTCTCTATGGATTACCTGGTTCCGAAAACCTTCTGCAACAGGGAACCACGGCGCTTCCTCGCGCTTTCCGCCCAGGCCGCCGTATCACGTTCAGCCTGCTCCATGCGGTACTCGCGAAAAGCACGGTACTCGTCCATATCAAGAAGAATCATGCACACCTGGCAGTTCCTGTACTCCTTCCGCAGCATGTATTCATCCGATGCAGGCGGAACTTCTATGGATTTCTCTTCCAGCTCCCATAACGCCATTCCCAGAGCTTCTCTGGCTTTACGGGCAGTCTCCTCAATCGTCCCTGCTTTCACCGCACAACCTGTCAGATCAGGAAATACGGCATGAAATTGATTTTTCTCTTCATCTAATGTAAAGACGGCAGGATAGAAATACTTCATGCTTCCCCCTCTTTTCACCCATCTTTGCTGCTTGTCCTGAATTTTCAATTCGGTTACATTGTAATACATTTTACCTTCTGCTGCCAAGAGTGAAATACCTAAAAACCGCCTGTTTTTAGGATTTTTTTGTATTTTTTCCTTATTTTTCTCATTTTTTTGAAAAAAATACAGACCATATCGAATATTTATGATTTAATTTTGGTGACAAACGTCATGATTTCCTGTATCCATCCGACAGTTCCGTCGGAAAATCTGACGCATCATTCCTTCACGTTTCTTCCCAGTCTGTGGAAAATAACGGGCAGCATGATTTCCCCCGCCATGCAGGCGAGAATGATGATGCAGCCGATGATTCCTGCAAAGGAAAGATGTTCTCCAAGCAATATCCACGAAAAGAACGCCGTCAGAACGGGATAACTGCATTTGTCTAATGCCACCGCCCTCGCAGACATCTTGGTGAGAGATATGTTCTGGAGCATGAATCCGGCAATCGTGCAGAACACCGCCATATAAAGGATGACGCTCCACGCCTGTACGGGGATGTCAAAGGAAATGTTCCCTCCGTCAAAAATAAACACGCAGGCCACCGCACTGATTACGGAAAACAGCACCTGCAGAACCGTCAGCGTGATGGAATCTATCGTTGCCAGCGAAGACTGCCCGAAAACGAGGGAGCCTGCCATCAGGAAGGCGGATATCAATGTCAGTATTTCCCCCATCCCAAAATCAGACAGTCCTCCGAAGCCGCACAAAAGATACAGTCCGAAAAGAGAAAAGATCTGGATGGGGATGTGGTACCAGTGATAGGGAGAGCGATAGACCAACCACGAGAGAACGGGCGTCATGACCACGGTCAGTGAATTCAGAAATGCCATGGAAGTCGCCGCCGTCATGGACAGCGCCACATTGCTCAGTATATAGCTGAGTGAAATGCAGAGGCAGGGCAATATCCAGCCGAGAGGCGATGCTGCTTTCACCTGTTTCCATACATGGCGGCCGAAAAAGAAAACCAGTATCAGCAATGCGATCGTATACCGGATGGAAAGGAACGCGTATACCGGCATGACCTCAAAAGCGATTTTCGAGACGGGATCGCCAAATCCATAAAGAACGGACTGGAGCAGAATCAGAAAATGCGGTAAGTAGGCTGAATTCCTCCACCCGCCTGCGGTCTGTGTATCCATGCTTCCTCCTCAGTAAAAATAAGATTTTTTTATTTTATACCAAATGCCGTTCATGAACAACATTTAATTAATAATTTATTTCATAAAACTGAAAAACTTTTCGCGGGATATTGTGAATACAGGCCGTCCATGTCCGAAACAAAAAGACCATGGCGGAGAAATCAGTCACGACCGCCATGGTCTTCTATCCTATTTTATTTACAAATCAAGATTCGTTACATTCTTGGCATTTTCTTCAATGAACTTGCGCCTTGGCTCTACCTTGTCCCCCATGAGGATGGTAAAGAGCCTGTCCGCTTCTACCGCATCAGTGAGCTCTACCTTCAGCATGACGCGCTGTTCCGGATTCATCGTCGTATCCCAGAGCTGTTCAGGGTTCATTTCGCCAAGCCCTTTGTAGCGCTGGATCGCGCAGCCGTCACGGCCGATTTCATCGAGCAGCTTATTCTGTTCATCATCGTCATAGGTATAGTATTTCTGCCTGCCCTTCCTGACCTGGTACAGCGGAGGCTGGGCAATAAATACATGGCCTTCCGTAATCAGCGGCTTCATGTATCGATAGAAGAAGGTCAGCAGAAGCGTGCGGATATGGGCGCCGTCGACATCGGCATCCGTCATGATGATGATTTTGAAATAACGGAGCTTGGTAATGTCGAAATCTTCTCCCACACCGGTACCGAAAGCAGTAATCATGGTGCGGATGGCGTCAGAATTCAGCACGCGATCCAGCCTTGCCTTCTCTACATTCAGAATCTTTCCACGGAGCGGAAGGATGGCCTGGTATTTGCGGTCGCGCCCTGACTTGGCAGAGCCGCCTGCGGAGTCACCTTCGACAATGTATATTTCCGTGAACTTCGGATCCTTTTCGGAGCAGTCCGCCAGTTTCCCCGGCAGGCTGGATACTTCGAGCGCATTTTTGCGGCGGGTCAGCTCCCTTGCTTTCCTTGCCGCTTCTCTCGCCCGATTGGCCGTGATGGATTTGGAAATGATTTCTTTCGCTTCTGACGGATGCTCCTCCAGATAGGTACGGAGCCCTTCCGCCACGATATTGTCCACGATTCCCTTGACTTCCAGATTTCCCAGCTTCGTCTTCGTCTGTCCTTCAAACTGCGGATTCGGCACTTTGACGGAAATGACGCAGGTCAGCCCTTCACGGACATCATCGCCGGACAGGTTGTCCTCATTTGCTTTCAGCAGGTTGTTCGACCGGGCGTAATCGTTGATCGTACGGGTCAGCGCATTGCGGAAGCCGGTCAGATGCATGCCGCCTTCCACTGTATTGATGTCATTGACGAAGGTGTACATGGATTCGCTGTAACCGGTCTGGTACTGCATGGCGATATCCACGATGACCCTGTCCTTTTCTCCCTCGAAGGAAATGACGCCGGGATCCACCAGATCCTTCCCTTCATTCAGGAAATTAACGAATTCCACAATACCGCCGGCATAGCAGAATACGTCCTGCCGCGTCGCATTGTCACGGTTATCGGTGAGCGTGATCGTAAGCCCCTTGTTCAGGAACGCCAGCTCGCGCATACGGATTTTCAGTGTATCGTAATCGAAATCCGTTCCTTCCTTGAATATCTGCGCATCCGGCTTGAAAGAGACTTCCGTGCCTGTCTCCTCCGTTTCTCCGTAAGTCTTCATATACTGGGTCACGACGCCGCGGGAAAGCTTCATTTCATGGAAATGGCCTTCACGACGTACCGTGACCGTGGTCCATTCGGAGAGGGCGGTCACGACGGAAATACCGACACCATGAAGACCGCCGGAAATGGGATATCCGTCCCCGCCGAACTTGCCGCCTGCATGGAGCACTGTCAGCACGACTTCCATGGCAGGCTTGCCCGTTTCATGCATGCCCGTCGGAATGCCGCGGCCGTTATCCACGATCGTGCAGCTTCCGTCATCATTCAGCGTCACTTCTATATGTGTGCAGTATCCTGCCAGCGCTTCATCGATGCTGTTATCGACTACTTCATACACCAAATGGTGAAGACCGCGGGCAGAAGTGGATCCGATATACATCCCCGGACGGAGGCGGACGGCTTCGAGCCCTTCCAGGACCCGTATGTCCTTGGCGCCATAATCGCCCTTGCCGTTTTCTTCTGCGTGGCGTGCCTGTATTTCATGAATATCTTCGCTCATACAATCTCCTTAAAAATGCAGCAGCCGGAAAAATAAACCGCTGCCACACACATTTCCTTATATTTACTTATAATATATATAGATTATACCACAAAACGATCCGCTTCGATAGAATCCCATCCGACATGGCAAAGAGCGCCTATCCGCCATCCGGCCTTATTGCCTGTTTTTTCTGAAACTGCTCCGTTCATTTTCCCTTCTGCTGCAAATTTCATAATTATGGATTTCCTCCATCTGCCGAAGCGGTTCATTTCCTTTTTCTCCACCTATGATAGAATGAAGAAAATATCATCAGTTGATTACAAAAAGGACCGCTTATGAAAAAAATATTATTCTTCCTCATCATACTCTGCACCGCCGGTTACTGGGGATTTACGGAAGGCCATACAGGCTGGAATGATTCTTCTTTAAAAAATCTCGTAAAGACAGAACAGGCCTCCGAACCCCTGCGTCTGGGCAAGGATTTCCTCGGGGAGCTGACGGACTGGGCAGGCGCATTCATCACCGGCCTGGCAGGCTCTTCCGATAAGGATACCCCCGCTTCCCCGGAAAATAATCCGAAAGCAAATGAAAAGCCCGCCCTCTCCCTGATGGAAAAGATGAATAACATCGTCCATTTTCAGCAGGCGTTGGAAGCACGCATAGAGCGGAAAAATTTCGTCCCCTCTTCGGAAATCCCGGATATTCTCAAGAAAGCCATCGTCGCCACGGAGGACCGGCGTTTTTATGAACACGGCGCTCTGGATCCGATCGGCGTCGTCCGCGCCTTCATCACGAACTATATGGCAGGACGGACCGTGGAAGGCGGCAGCACGCTTGCCCAGCAGACCGTCAAAAACATCTTCCTGTCGAATGAGCGCACGTTCCTTCGCAAGGCGGAAGAGCTGGCGCTGGCCATGCAGCTGGAAAAATATTACACGAAGGACCAGATCCTTGAAATGTATCTGAACACGATTTATTTCGGCCACGGCGCTTACGGGCTCAAAGAAGCAAGCCATATTTATTTCGGAAAAGAGCCAAAAGATCTGGATCTGTCACAGTGCGCCATGCTTGCCGGCCTGCCGCAGGCCCCCAGCGCCTACGACCCCATAGACCACCCGAAGGAAGGCGCCGAACGGATGACCATCGTCCTCACCCTGATGGCGCAGCAGGGATATATTTCTTCTGACGAAGCCACGAAAGCAGCGATGGAGCTCTGGCTGAAATAGATTTTTGCAAATATGCCATAAGGCAGGATTGATGCCGCCATCCATAAAATGCAGGTGTAAGATTCTTGCCGAGACGATACCAATATAAAAGCACTTCACGGGAATTTTCCTGAAGTGCTTTTCATTTTTTATTATCAGTACGGATCATCGTCCGAACCGATGGATTTTTTCTGATTACAGGATCGCGTGGGCCACGATAAAGCTCATCACGCAGGCGCAGCTGACGCCGACCAGTCCCGGGAGCATGAAGCTGTGGTTCAGGACGAACTTGCCGATCCTTGTCGTGCCGGAGCGGTCGAAACCGATGCAGGCCAGATCAGAGGGATAGGTCGGCAGGAAGAAATAGCCATAGCAAGCTGGGATGAAAGACATGACCATGACAGGATCCATGCCTACGCCAAGCGCCATCGGCATAACGATTGCCACTGCGGCGCCCTGTGAATTCACCAGCTTGGAGGTGAAGAAAAGGACGAGGGCGTAGGTCCAGGGATGCTGGGTGACCACGCTTCCGAGGAAGGTTTTCAGGATTCCCATATGGCTGGCAAAATATGTATCCGCCATCCATGCTACGCCGTAAACGGAAACCAGTGCGACGACGCCGGCACGGAATACCTGGCTGTTTCCCACTTCCTTCGCCTTCGTCTTGCAGACAAAGAGGATGATGGCGGAAACAAAGAGCATGACCATCTGGATAACGGTCGTCATGGATACGGGAGCCATCTTTCCTTTTGCGTTCGGGAACTGGGGAAGCAAGTCCGTAAAATTGCCGAGGATGGCGATGCAGATGATACCGATCAGGAAGATAATGGTTGCATGATAGTAGGAAGACGGAAGCTCGCGTCCCTGCAATGTCTCATTATCACCGTACACATACTGTTTCTGTTCCGGATCCTGGATCATTTCCTGGAAAGCCGGATCATTTTCCAGATCCTTGCCCCTCTTGTAGCTGACGAATGCCGCGCAAAGAACCCCGAAAAGCGTTCCCGGAATGGAAACCGCCAGAATCTGGAGCAGGGAATAGGTCTGTCCCGCAGCGGCCATGAAGCCTACGATGGAAACAACCGCTACAGATACGGGAGAAGCGGAGATACCCATCTGGGAAGCAATGGAAGAAACGGCCATCGGACGTTCCGGACGGATATTCTGTTTGATGGCGATATCATAAATAATCGGGAACATGGTATAAACCACATGGCCCGTTCCGCAGAGGACCGTCAGGAACCATGTCGTTACCGGTGCCAGGATGGTGATATGCTTCGGGTTGTTGCGAAGGAACCGTTCCGCATATTTCAGCATGACCGTCAGGCCGCCGGAAGTCTGCAGAAATCCTGCGCAGGTAACCACGGCAAGGATGGTGAGCATGACGCCGATAGGCGGTGAGCCCGGATTGTAATGAAAAACAAATGTGTAAAGCATCAGACCGATGCCGCTGATAACGGCAAGGCCGATACCGCCATGGCGTATCCCCAGAAACAGGCACGCAAGCAGTACCACAAAACCAAGTAACATTTCCATAATTGGATTTCCCTCCTGAATTAACATACCCTTATTTTTATTGTCTCACGTTATAAAGTATACTCATTCATTTTGAGATAGCAAATATTTATTTCTCATACAAACCCGAGTCTTTTATGACTTATTTCTATAATCGAATTTCTTCTAAGTGGTTATACGCCATCCGTGAAAACAAATAAATCAGTCCCTGCCATACGCACAAGGGCTGATTTACGCTTTCCTCCGTTTATGTCCATACCGCCGTTCTATCCGGCAATCCTATCCTGTCATTTCCGATGCAGCAGGAAAGAATCCTCTCTATCGGTTGCTCATGACCAGGATGTCATCCTGCTGCAGGACGGTGCTTCCATCGGGAATGATTACTTTGTTATTCCGTAAAATGAGGATGACCAAAGCAGCTGACAGGGTCTGTTCCGACAGCCTCCTCCCTATCAGGCGGTGTCCCTCCCCCAGTGATTCTTCATACAGATGGATTCCGTTTATTTCTCCGCCTTCCCTTCCTCCGAGAACCAGCGTGTCACCGACTTTTAAAACAGTGTCCCCCTGCGGCACCAGTCTTTCCTTTCCGCGAAGAATCAGAACCAAAAGGGATTCCGGCGGGAGAACGATATCTGAAACCGTCCGTCCCTGCCATGAATGGCCTTCCTGAAGAGTGAACTGCAAAAAATTGACAGGGATTTTCTCCGTGTAGTCATTAAAGGTCTTCATGACATCCCCGTGCGTATCAATCATGTTTAAGAACCCTGCCGCCGAGGGAAGCAGCGTCCCCTGCACCAAAATGGAGAATAAGACGATAAAGAACACTATATGGAATACATCATGAACGAGCGCGCCGGTCCCCGTCATGGCCATAATGGCAAAAACAATGGAAGCCGCACCCCTCATCCCTGACCATGCGACAAAAATCTGCTGCTTCAGGCAGCATTTAAACGCTCCGAGGATTCCGAATATTGCCAGAGGACGGGCTGCAAAAGTCAGAAACAGGGCGATGGCCAGTCCTTCCTTTGCCACATGGGGCAGCTCTGACGGGGATGACAGCAGCCCCAGCAGGAAGAACAGAAGCATCTGCATCAATGTCGTGAGACCGCCAAGGAAGTCAATGATGCTTTCCTTATTCGGTATGACGATATTTCCCAGAATGATTCCCGCGATATAGACGGATAAATATCCGTTTCCTCCCAGCATGAAGGGCACGGTATATGAAATAAGGGCTATTCCCACGAAAAACGTCGTATCGATGCCCAGATCGGAAATATCAAACCGACGCAGCAGAAATCCCGCGATGTATGCAAATCCGAGTCCGCATATCCCGCCTATGGCAACCTGCTTCAGCAAAAGAAGAATGATTTCCCCCGCCGAATAACTTCCGCCATCCATCAGAGAAAGAAACACCACCGTCAGCATGTATGAAAAAGGGTCATTGCTTCCGCTCTCCACTTCCAGCAACGGCGCCGTCCCATACTTAAGATTCATTTTCTTGGAACGCAGTATAGAAAAAACGGATGCCGCATCGGTTGAAGAAATGACGGATCCGAGAAGGAATGCTTCAACGATCGGAAACCCGAGCCCCCAGAAGCAGAACGCCCCCACCAGTCCGGCCGTAAGTACCGTCCCGAGAGAAGAGAGGCACAGTGCTTTGAGCGCCGTCGGTTTCGCCGTGCTCCATTTCGTGCCCGCCCCGCCATAAAACATAATAAAGATTAATGCAATGGAGCATATCTGGTTGGCGAAGGAATAATTATCGAATTCCACCTTGAAAAGACCGTCGGAGCCGAAAAGCATTCCCAGAAGAATAAAGATAAATAATCCAGGAACCCCCGTTTTTCCAAGCAGTTTTTGAAAAGCAACACATAAGAAAATAACGATTGCCATCAGAAATAATATCTTCTCCAAAATTCCCTCCATCGGTTTGATAAACCCATTCCATCATCATGGATTCCTGTAATCGTCTGTATTTCTTCCTTCTATATCCATATCAGGCTGTTTTTATTCCGTTTCTCCGCTTACTTACTTGTATCTGCCTCTTTCATTTTATTATACATGCCCTGCCCGCTTTTCTGTCACGGGAACATCTTTTTTGGTGTTATAATATAATTAATTTAACCTATGTATATTTTAATATAAGGAGGTTCTCATGGATTACAAAATGATCAAATGGGCAAAGGAAAAGCATATCGCCACCATCACGCTGGACTATGCCCCCACACTGAACGCGCTGGATCTGAACATGGCTCTTGAGCTGGAAGACGCCCTGAAAAACACGGAAAGCGATAGCGATGTCCGTGTCGTCATCATCACCGGCGCGGGCCGTGCGTTCTGCGGTGGCGGCGACATCCGCTACATGAAGGCCCATTGTGAGGAACCCGACTTCGCCCAGAAATCCATGGGCGCCCTTGCCAGAAAGGTTTCTGAAATCATCCTTTTCATCAAGCGGATGACGAAGATTGTTATCTGTGCCGTGGCAGGCGCGGCCGCCGGCGGCGGAGCGAACCTTGCTTTCGGCTGCGATTTCATTTTTGCCGCCGATAATGCAAAGTTCATCCAGGCCTTCGTCGGCATAGGCCTCTGCCCGGACTGCGGCGGCGTGTACTTCCTTCCGCGCATCGCGGGCAGCCACCGTGCCTTCGATATGTTCGTCACCGGCCGTCCGGTCACCGCAGAGGAAGCGTTCCGGATCGGCATCGTCAAGGAAATCACGACAAAGGACGAGCTTCTTCCCAAAGCGCTGGCATTTGCGGAAAAACTGACAGACGGCCCTCTTCTTGCTTATGCGAATATAAAGAAGTTGATGTTCGTCAGCATGTACCACGATTTTGAAAAATACATGGAAGCTGAATCCGTTTATGTGGGACAATGCTCTGCCAGCGAGGATTTCAAAGAAGGCATCACCGCGTTCCTTGAAAAGAGGAAGGCTGCATTTAAAGGAAAATAATCTGTGCTGTCACCCGGCAGTCATCAGATACAAAAACATAATCAATCAAAACCACCCGTTAAACGGGTGGTTTACTCTAGCCCTATAAGGGCTTATCTCTTGTGGTTGCC
>CABQAR010000008.1 GCA_902462205.1 uncultured Dialister sp. | reverse complement strand
CTGTATTCGGATCGCCGATGGCGCCGGAATGAGCTCCTGATACTATATTTCCTGTGCCGATGGCAATGGATTGATTGGCAGACGCCACCGAATTATGGCCGATGCTGACCGTCTCACTGACCCCGGTGATGGCCGCTTTAGCTGCCTCCGTATCGGCACTGCCGAGAATGATGTTATTGGCATTGGTTCCCGTTAATGTATGATTGTCGCCAAGGACGATATCAGACGTCCCGTTTTCCACCGTATTATTGGTACCCATGACGGTTACATGGTTCACATTGGAAGCCGTATTCATATAGCCATTAACCATATTGAACGTACTGACAGCACTGCTTGTGCCTGTAACCGTATTATTGACCCCGATGATAGATGTCTTCTGGGTATAATCTGCCTTATTCCCGCCGCCGAAGGCCAGCGTCGCGCCACCGCTTGTGGAAGCTCTTACGCTCTCTCGTAACGCGGTTTGAAAATCTTTGGCAGAAGCGCCACCGCTTGTTGGTGCAGAAATATTCGTAATGGAATTCGTTATCTCATTGCCTGCGCCAAAAATCAAAGCGCCGTTGGAATTGGCTTCTCTATTTGCCGTACCGACGATGCTGTTGGCAATACCGGAATATTCGGAAGATGATGTCGCTGACTCAATGCTGTTTAAAGAACCTGTGATTGTAGCACCAAAATTCTTCTGCGCTCCAGATGTATTATTTCCACCAGCATAATTCCCTGAAATAATAGAATAAGCGCCCGTAATAGTAGATAATGTCCCGGAATTATAGCTATTTGTACCAAGCGTTGTCATAAAAACATTTTTTGCATTAGCATCCGTTTTAGCACTATCGATAGTTACATCACCTAACACTCCTCTATAATTATGATTCCCAATCATTAATCCACCCGTACGGGCATACGTATTATCCCCAATCGCAATAGACCCTGGCACCTTGGCTGGATCTGTTGGTATATATGCATATGGAACAAATCCCCCATAATAATTCGGATTATAGACAGGTGTAAATGTTGTTTGATTAAAAGAAAATAGCATCTCTTGTATTCCTGCCATATTCTCTATTTTTGCATTGCTTCCAATAGCAATACTCCCACCTTGGCTGGCATAGTTATCAATTACAGCACCATTACCTACGGCAATATCCCCTGTTGCATTGCTTGCTCCGTTGGAATATTTAACAGTCGCTCCTTTGCCAACAGCGACATTCTCTGCCTTCGGCGCACTGCTGCCTGTACCTATGGCTACGCCATTCCCTGTCCCTGTCGCGGTATCAGCTGCATAAGAAATCGCAGAAAATGATGTCATTACAAGCACTGTCAGAACTGCGGCAACGGAAACCCCGGCCTTGCTGCCGGAATCGTTCTTGACATGGCTTTTCGCAATTTCTGAAACAACCACATAGCTGTTTTTTACTTTACTCCATACAATTTTATAAATGTGATTCATTCACTGTCCCCTTCTGTAAATGCTCTTTGCAGCCTAAACCGCCACAAACCTGACAAGAACCATGCGTATTATGGGTATACAAAAATTAAATAGTGATTCTACTATACTATATTTTTATATGGTATACAAATCTGAACATTATTATATGAAGTATATATTTTTTAACATATATATCGATAAAATCTATGCTTCTTCTATTATTGAAATTGACCGCCATGCTTTTATAAAAAATTTATAATTCTTTCGATAAAATTTATTAAATTTGAGCCTTTTATTTTATGAGGCTACGTACAATAATATTACACAATTAATTTTTATTATCAGCAGCCTGAAAATTTATTATTTGTATATGTTATATTTTACTTCGCCGAATTTCACTCAAGGATAACAGCAGAGCAGCAATACCAGCCTCCTTTATCCGTCAGTCCCAAGAGTCAAAACAGCATCGAATAATTTGCGCCGCAATCATACACCTTGGAAAATGGCAATGCTCTACTGGCTTAATGATGATGGCAGGCAGGAAACTGCTAATTACCATTTACCCGTTTCAGG
The DNA here is from genome assembly GCA_902462205.1 of uncultured Dialister sp. Taxonomy (GTDB): domain Bacteria; phylum Bacillota; class Negativicutes; order Veillonellales; family Dialisteraceae; genus Dialister. The sequence continues at coordinate 73,863 of CABQAR010000008.1, read as the reverse complement.
AGCAGATTTATTTTTGTCCGCCCGGAGGGCATCACCCGTCAGTCCTGCGGACTGCCCCCCTCTTCTGAAGAAGAGGGCTTCTCCATCATCTCCTCGCCGCTATATTATCTGTCGCGGCGTACTTCAATTCCTCATTTCAAATTCTAAATTCCTAATTTCAAAAGGCCTCCTTTTGGAGGCCTTTCATTGTATTCCTTTATTTATGTGCTGCCAGCTGTGCTACCTGTGCCTTTAATGCTTCCAGCTCGGATCTGATTTCTCTGTTTTCCGCCTGTGTCTTTTCATTCTGTTCTTTCAATGCAGAAATTTCCTGCGCCATTTCAGACTTGGATAATTTCATCTGTTCATTACCACTGCCTAGCTTAACGGAGAAGCCTGCATTGATCATGTTTCTGGAATCTCCCATCGTCCATCCCAGATTAAACATTGTTCTTTCGTTCGGACGATAGAACGCTCCTACCGCTACCGCGCTGGCATTGCGGTAATTACCGAAGCCTGCGGAGAAGTCCCACTTGTCATCGGGATCGAAATCAAGCGGATGGAGGGCTGCCAGTGCCGCTGCTCCTGCTCCTACTTTATTGACGCGGTCGCCCAGTTCTCCTACCTGGCTACCCATGTTGTTAATCGTATTTCCAAGGCTTGTAATATTATCCGCATTGGTCTTTACCTGGCTGTCCAGTGCAGAAATATTCGCTCCCGCCGTGTTTTCTTTCTTTACATAGTTGCCGTCGCTTATTACACGGGTTTCATTATAAACGGTGTCTCCGCTCACGATGCCCGTATCCCCGGAGGCAACCTGTCCGCCTGCTTTTACATTCACGGTATAAACAGAGCTTCCATCCGTATTCTTTGCTTCATCAACAGTTACATTCGTTCCTGCTTTGACCGTGTTCCTTGTATCTTTCGTTGCAACCGTCACAGTCTGTGCATTGTTATTACTGTCCTTCAGGGTAATCGTCGTCGTATTATCCGCATTTTCCGTACCGGTCATGGTATAAGTCGTATCGGTGTCTACCGCAGAAGCAAGAGCTGATAAGTCCACACTGCCTTTGACTTCATTGTTTGAAGTATCTTTTACACTCATGGTCAGCGTATTACCCACGATGGCAAGGGCATTCCCTGCCGATGCATCCAGTGTCGTATCTTTAGCCTTGATGGTATATGTCGTCGTATCACCAACGGTATTGGATGTGACGGTGACGTTCTCTCCGCCTTCCACCTTTGTCTTTTCGATGCCAAGCTTTGTTACATCGACAGCGAGATTATATCCAACCTTCTTTCCTCCGTCCATGATATCTGCAATCTGGACAGTTCCATCTGCGGAGGTAAGTTTAGGCCCACTCACGGTATATTCCTTTCCTCCGGCCGCATTCACACCTTCCGTAACAGTTGCATAGTCACCTGCTTTGACGGTGGTATGCTTGGCAGCTTCAGTTGCTGCATTTGTCGTCTTTGTTTCCAATGCTTTCAGCTGTGCTACATTGACCGCATCGGTATCAGCACTTCCCGCTGCCACACTTGTAATCTGGCGGGTCACGGCCGTTCCATTGCCCACGGAAACGGCTGCGGCTGTCGCTTTCCACGTTGCACCTATATCTGTGGAAGCTACTTTCGTGGAGGGGTCATATCCTGCCACACCTTTATCTATGGCAGCAACCGAGTTTGCGCCAAGCGCTACGCCGCCTTCTGTCGTCACATTCGCTTCCGTGCCGATCACTACTGCATTCTTGACACTTGTCGTCAATCCGCTTGCAGAAGAGCCAAGAACGAGGCTTCCGTTTGCGCCCGTCAATGTCCTCTTATCCCCAAGGATAAGGGCACCGTTTGTCCCTGTCACATTATTTTCAGAACCCATCACGGTGACATGCTGCACGTCTGTGGCTTCATTCTTTGAACCGGTAATGGAATTATATTGGCTTGGAGTCGTTCCGCCCGTCAGTTTATTTCCGATGCCGGTCACCTGTGAGAACTGTCCATTGTCTACTGCGTTCGCTCCGCCGATTACCAGCACATCTCCACCGCTATCCTTCACGGCTGCCGCCAGTGATGCCGCCAATCCTTCAGGCGTGCTTGTATCTAGCGCGCTTGTATCGAGATTTACATCCCCGTAAGAATTTGTAATAAGATTTCCTGCGCCAAAGATGAGGGCTGCATTGGTATTCTTTGTCGTATTGGCCACACCGACGATGCTGTTGGCCACGCCATCAAAGGTTCCACCCGTCGAAGCATCTACTGTATTCAATGTACCAAATACGCTGGCTGTCGCTCCTTGGAATTGGCTGCTTCCCACTTTGACGGAAGAACCAATGCCTGCCACGATGGACGCAATGCCCTGCGCTCCGTCATTGTTATAATTGCCCAGAATCTTAAGTGCAGAATTTATATCATTTACACTGTAATAGTGGGTCTTTGCAGCAGCTACGGAATCGCTTAGTTTTGTTGCTACCGCATTGAGCTGGCTTCCGTTAATGGCATCCGTGGAGGTTGAACTGATCAGTCCCGGAGCTACGTTCTGGATACGGCGGGTCTGATCGGCAGAACCGACAGATACAATGCCGACTACTTTATCCCCGCCGGCAAAATTGACCGTTTTCCCTGCGACGGTATCACTTGTATAAGCATCCAATCCTTTTGTCGTAGTACCACTTGCTTCATACGCAGAGCTATCGCCAAGGAATACGGAATTATCTACTGTCGTTTTGACATTGTTTCCAAGGACGAACGTATTATCCGTTGCCACATCATTTTCATTGCCAAGGATTCCATTTGAGGCTCCCTGTACGGAGTTCTGATTCCCCAGAATATTCTGATTACTACCGGTAACCGTTCTGGTTATTCCGAAACCCGCAGCACCGTTCATAATGCCAATCACATTTGACTGGCTCGCTTTTTCCAGGTTATTATTCCGTCCGATCGCCGTAGCAGAGAAGGAGTCTGTTATTGTGTTGAAATTTCCCAGCGCCGTTCCATAGTCGGAATTGGTCAGCTTATCCCCATATCCCACAGCCGTATTATGCCCTGTGGATGTGGACGTTTCCTTGCTGCCTGCACCGATTACGACGCTCACTTGGGATGTTGCACTTGCACCTGTGCCCATGGCAATCGCATCTTCTGCTGACGCCACAGAATTATGACCGATGCTGACCGTTTCACTGACCCCGGTTATTTCTGTGACCGTATCAGTGGAGCCGAGAATGATGTTATTGGCATGGGTTCCCGTTAATTTATGATTGTCGCCAAAGATGATATCAGACGTTCCATTTTCCATTGTATTATTGGAACCCATAACGGTTACATGGTTTACATTGGTGGCTGTATTTTTGTATCCCTGAATCATGTTGAATTTGCTGACAGCACTGCTCGTGCCTTTCACCGTGTTATTGACACCGATGATTGCGGTTTTCTGGGTATAATCTGCCTTATTCCCACCACCGAAGGCCAGCGTCGCGCCGCCGCTTTCTGCATCTCCTACCAATTTTCTGATATCCTGAGCCATAGCAGTAACAGAAGATGGTCCCCCCAAAACGCTTCCTGTTATAGAAGTAGTACCTACAGCAGCGATAGAATTAGTAATTTCATTACCAGCGCCAAAAACCAAAGATCCATTTGAATTAAAGGTCCTATTAGCAGTACCAACTACCGCATTAGCTAAACCAGAAACATTATCACCTGAAGTGGCAGATTCAATAGAGTTTAAGGAACCATTAATAGTTGCGCCAAAGTTTTTAGTAGCTTTTGATGAATCACTTCCATCATAATCACTCGATATAACATTAAGGGCACCTGATGTAGTTGCTACCGTGCCGTTTGTAAAACTGTTAGCGCCTATTGTAGTGGAATAAATACCTAACCCCGCTTTCCGTTTCTCTGTGTAGGTGTCAGTATTAACGGTAATATCACCGATCTTACCTCTATAATTATGAGAACCAACCATAGTTCCGCCCGTGCGGACATATGTGTTATCCCCTACGGCAACACCTGTAACCACCTTATCCGGTTGCTGCGGAAGACTCCCAAATCCAAATTTATTAAAGGAAGTCTGTCCAAAAGCAAAAATCTTTTCCTGTTGGCCTATTGTATTTTCCACATAGGAATTTTTTCCCACCGCAACAGAACCGGATTGGTCATAGTAGCTATGGGTCGTTGCATTTTCACCAATAGCTACATCGCCATTAACATTAGCATAACCAGAGCCTCCGGCATAATTCGTGTGTGCATTTTTACCAATAGCCACAACACCATCCCTCTGCGCGTTAGATCCAGTACCAATGGCCACTCCCAGCCCCTCTCCGGCAGGATTCGTCGCTGTTGCTGCCGAAACGCCTGTATAGCCGCCAAACAGCAGGCTTGTGGCAACGACTGCCGCCAATGCCGTTTTTATCGCTTTGCCGGAATTGCTTGTCACATGGCTTTTGCGATTTCTGAAACGACTACATAACTGTTTTTTACCTTGCTCCATACGACTTTGTAAATATGATTCATTTGCTGACTCCTTCTGTAAAAAGCTTCGTAACTTGATTACTATAAATCTGACAAAATATGCATATGATGCGGCAACGAGAGTTCAAAAGCGATATTATTATACTATATTTTTATAAGCCATACAAGTTTGTGCAGATTTATATCGGCTCGATTTTTACACCATTTTATGCCCGCAAAACCAGTGTTTTTAGACATATCAAATACCGACCTCCTCTCATTTATATAGATTTTAGAAATATTTATAAATAATTTATATTATGTGGAAATTTCTATTTTACATACTCATATATATTTGTGTCGCTCGATTAATTCTATTTTTAATAGGCTAAATTTTTTTCATTTTCATCGACTATAATTAAGCAAAAGATGCAAGAAAGTGCCGTCAATATGGATAAGAGTATATAAATATATCTCCCGATCGATCCTTACAACTATGAACTATCCACTAACTACCGATCTCTGTTTTCTGTCTTCTGATATCCGCCTTCTGATGTCCGTCTTCTGATGTCCGGCCATTGACAACTAATTACTATCCCCGTTTCAGGGACAGGCTCACTCTCATCCTCCCTGAGGGCACCACCCGACGGCTACGCCGCCACCCTCCTCTAAAGAAGAGGGCTTTTCCATTTTCTATTTTTACCTGTATCCTCTGCCAGATCCTTACCGCTCCCGTTGGTCGGGTATGGCGTCTCACTTAATTTCATGCGTCGCAAGCTCCTTTGAAATTGGTTCGCTTGCCATCGCTACATTCCGCGGTGCTCCATTCCGTTCGAGGATGACAGCAAGTAAGTAATTACTGATTTCTGATAATCTGACTTCCGTTTTCCGAATATCTGACTACTGTCTACTGGTTACTGTCTACTAAATCTCGCCGCTACATTATTTGTCGCGGCGCACCTCCATTCCTAATTCCTCATTTCAAATCCCTAATTTCAAAAAGCCCTTGCCCCGTCATTCTCGAATGAAATGAAGAATCTGGGCAGCGGTTACAGGTTTTAAATACAATCCGCAGATTTTCACCGTATGCGGGGGAAGTACAGCCGAATGGCGGGAATAGAGGCAAGCGTGCATACATATATTTGCCGGCCGATTCCAAAAACTAATAACTAACTACTATCTTCTGGTTTCTGATCTCTTATATTTATTTATGTTTCTGCCTTCTGACTACTGGCTACCGACTACCATTTCCCCTTTTCAGGGACAGACTCACTCTCGTCCTCCCGGAGGGCACCACCCGTCAGTCTTCGACTGCCACCCTCCTCTAAAGAAGAGGGCTTTCTTATTGATTCTCGCCGCTACATTATTTGTCGCGGCGCACCACCATTCCTCATTCCTAATTCCAAATTCCTCATTGAAAAAAGCCTCCTTTTTCGGAGGCTTCTCTTTTTATTGTTTTCCTATTCTTCTTGCTTTGTAGGCTTTCAGCTTGGCTTCTCTGATGGCTAAGTGTTCGAAGTATCTCTTGGTTTCTTTGACGATGACGCCGGAGAGTCCCAGGAGGGCGATCAGGTTCGGGATGGCCATGAGGCCGTTTACTATGTCCGCCAGTGCCCATATTTCTTCCAGTTCCATAAAGGCGCTCCCTGCGATGATGAGTACGTAGAGCACGCGGTAGGGAAGGATACCTTTGACGCCGACGAGGTAGACTAAGCAGCGTTCGCCGTAGTAGTTCCAGCCGAGGATGGTGGTGAAGGCGAAGAGGGAGAGGGAAATGGTGAGGAGGATCGGCGCGATGTCTCCGTAGCCGTTGCTGAATGCCGCCTGCGTGAGGGCGGCGCCGTTCACGTCTTCCATCCATTTGCCGGATACGATGATGGTCAGTCCTGTCAGTGTGCAGATGATGATGGTGTCGATGAAGGTGCCTGTCATGGAGATGAGGCCCTGTTCCGCCGGCCATTTGGTTTTAGCTGCGGCTGCCACGATGGGGGCGGAGCCCAATCCGGATTCGTTGGAGAAGAGTCCGCGGGCGATACCGCTCCGCATGGCAAGCATGATGCCTGCTCCGGCAAATCCGCCGACGGCGGCGGTTCCTTCGAAGGCGCCTTCGAATACTTCCGCTATCGCCGTGGGAATGTCTCCTGCGAACATGATCAGGAGCGCCACGGTGGTCAGGAAGTAGAGGACGGCCATGGCGGGCACGATTTTTTCCGCCGCTTTCGCAATGGATTTGAGTCCGCCGAAGGTGATGATGGCGACGAGGATGGTAATCACTGCCACGGACGGAATGATCGGCACGCCCATGGATTCATGGAGGGAGGCGGTGATGGCGTTCACCTGCGTGGTGGTGCCTGAGCCAAGCATGGCGGTCAGTGTGCCGAAGAAGGCAAAAGCGACGGCAAGGGGCTTCCATTTCCTGCCCAGTCCCTGTTCGATGTAGTACATCGGTCCGCCGGCGATATTTCCGTTTTCATCCACGGAACGGAATTTGACGGCCAGGCAGCCTTCGGCGTATTTCGTCGCCATGCCGAAGAAGGCGGCCACCCACATCCAGAAAAGCGCGCCCGGGCCGCCCAGCTTGATGGCGGTGGCCACGCCGACAATATTTCCCGTGCCGACGGTGGCAGCGAGTGCCGTCATCAGCGCTTTGAAGCTGTCAATGTCTCCGTCGCCTTTATTCCTGGCGAAGAAGATGAGGCGGAGGGCCCGCGGCAGTTTCACCATCTGCAGAAGGCTGAGCCTGATGGTCAGGTATATGCCGGTGCCAACCAGCAGGACAAGGAGCCACGGCCCCCATACAATGGAATCAATCTGGTTCAATACGTCAAGCAACATTCACATCCACGCTCCCACACTGTTATTTCCCGTATCAACGGAATAGTCTCACTAAAAAACCGACTCTGCCAAATAAAAACAGAGCCGGCTGGAATATGTCCGTATTCCCACCGACTCTGTCCTTTTGCCTGAGAGATTAGAGCGGGAATACCGCGCCCCTGCACCTTCGGCGGCCTTATATGGCCCTCTCCAGAGTTATGTCCGTACACGGTTTCGTGTTCCTAAGAACGCCTGATAGTGTTACTCCTTCGGCAGACATGTGTCTTTTTCCGTATACATCATCCAAAAATAGTGTAAATGTATTATAAGCGATTTTGTTTTCCTTGTACAGTATTTTTTAATCATGGATTTTCGGATTTTTATTCATTTTCTGCATAAAAGAGGTTGGCTATTATTAGTTGGCAGATGAGATAAAAGGAAATCCCCATTGGGAATATAGGTATGGCAGGAGAAATATGGAATACCTGAGAAGATCACTCAAGGATGGCTGCGAAAATTTAATATTTATATGGCTCCGATACATTTATTTCCCGCGTAAAACTAATAACTGAAAACTATCAACTATTTTCTGATTTCTGACTACCGACTACTATTTCCCCATTTCAGGAGTAGATTCGCTCTCGTCCTCCCGGAGGGCACCACCCGACGGCTACGCCGCCACCCTCCTCTAAAGAAGAGGGCTTTCCTGTATTCTATTCTTACTATTATCCTCTGCCAGATCCTTCGCTCATCGTCTTATTTGAGATAAACATCTGCAAACATTCTATTCTTCCCACCGCTCGAGGATGACGGCAGACAGGTAATATCGATAAAGGTAAACAGCCCTTGCCCTGTCATTCTTGAATGTAATGAAGAATCTGGGCAGAGGTTGCAGGTTTTAAATACTTCCTTCATTCGAGAATAACAGCAAGCAAGGATTTGTTATTGTCAATATCTGATGTCAGCTTTCTATCTTCTAACTACTGGCTACTGATTTCTAATATCTGATTTCTGACTTCTGTTTTCTGGCTTCTGCCTACTGCCTACTGGCTACTATATTCTCGCCGCTATATTATTTGCCGCAGCGCACCGCTATTCCTCATTCCTCATTCCTAATTCCAAATTCCTAATTTTAAAAAGCCCCCTTGCGGAGGCTTTTCGTTTGAGTGTTTTTATTTCTTTATTCGTGGATATCCAGCTGGGTAGGTACTGATTTTTCTGTAGCGTCGATGGCTACGGCTACGGCTGCGTCACCTGTGATGTTCAGCGTGGTACGGAACATGTCGAGGACGCGGTCGATGCCTGCCACGAGTGCTAAACCTTCCAAGGGGAGTCCGACGGACTGGAGGACCATGGCGAGCATGATGAGGCCTGCGCCCGGAACGCCTGCGGTCCCGATGGAGGCGAGCGTGCCTGTCAGTACGATCATCATCATCTGGTCCATGGTGAGGTCCACACCGAATACGTTGGCCACGAAGAGGGAGCAGATGCCCATGTAGAGGGCGGTGCCGTCCATATTGATGGTAGCGCCGAGAGGCAGTACGAAGGAGGCGATATCACGCTTGACGCCGAGTTTTTCCTGCGTGTTCTTCATATTGACAGGCAGGGTGCCTGCGGAAGAGCAGGTGGTGAAGGCGATAATCATTGCTTCCGACATGCCGCGGAAGAATCTGATTGGATTCATATGCCCTGCCGTGGATGCGATGGCGGAGTATACGCAAACAGCGTGGATGATGCTGCCGATCGCCATGGCTATGATGACGGAGAGCAGCGGCAGCAGGACTTTCGGTCCGTTCTGCACGACGACGGGAAGCAGGAGGCAGAATACGCCGATCGGCGCCAGACGCATGATCATGGCGATGATCTTATAGCAGACTTCCGCGCCTGCGTCAAATACGTTGATGAGCAGTTTCGCCTGTGCCCCGCCGACGGAGATGATGCCTGCTCCAAGGAAGAGGGCGAAGATGATGACCGGAAGGATGTCCGCTTTCGCCATGGAGGCGATCGGATTGGTCGGAACCATATTGACGAATACCTGCATGATGGTCGGCGCTTCTTTGACCTTCGGAGCCGCGTCCGCCGGAAGTGCCATGCCGATGCCGGGATGGATGACGCCTGCCACCATGAAGCCGATGACGATGGCGATCGCGGTGGTCACCATGTAGAATGCGACGGTCTTAACGCCGATGCGTCCGAGCTTCTTCATATCCCCCATGGACGTCATGCCGACGACGAGGGAACAGAGGACGACGGGAACGATCATCATTTTGATCAGGTTGATGAACATGGTGCCGATCGGGGCGATCCATGTCTTCACCGGTCCGATCGCGCTTTCTCCCAGAAAGAGGCCGACTACGACGGAAAGGACCAATGAGGCAAAAATTTGTACAGATAAATTCAACTTCACTCCTCCTACACTACTATAAATTTTTTTCATTATACACTACACCGGATTCCTGCACAATCAGACAGGCCGGAATCCGGGAGGTTTCGCGCCTGCTCCATCCTTTTCATCATACGGGGGATTCTATATATATGTATTATATATTTCTATTATATATATAAGAAAAATAGATCCGGATGGCAGGGCTTACACAAGAAATTCCGCAGTGAGGACAATGCATTGCCACACTGCGGAGTTTTTGGTATTTCTTTTATTTATTTCTTAGATATGGACTGTTTCTTCTCCTTCATGAAGCACGGCTGCTTTTTTTTCCGCCCTTTCCTTTTCAAGGATGGCCTGGAAGCTGACTACTTCTTCTTTGATGACAGGAGCAAGAACGAGCATGGAGATCAGGTTCGGGATAGCCATGAGGGCGTTCGCGATATCGGAAAGGTTCCATACGAGGTCCAGTGTCTGGGTAGCGCCGATATAAACGACGAGGGAGAAAGCAATACGGTAAACGATATTGTATTTATGAGTGCCCCAGAGGTATTCCCATGCTTTTTCACCGTTGTATTCCCAGCCGAGGATGGTGGAGTATGCGAAGAGCATGATGCCGATGGAAACGATGTAGTTGCCGATAACGCCCAGGTGGGTGGAAAATGCCGCCATGGTGAGGGCCACGCCTGCGAGCGGCTTGCCGTCAGCGCCTACGGTGCCGAGGACGCCGGAGGAGGCGATGGTGAGGCCGGTGATGGAGCAGACGATGATGGTATCGATGAAGGTACCGGTCATGCTGATGTATCCCTGACGGGCCGGTTCATCCGTGGTGGATGCGGCTGCGGAGATCGCTGCGGAACCGAGGCCGGCTTCGTTGGAGAAGCAGCCGCGGGCTACGCCGTAACGCATGGCGTTCATGACGGATACGGTGATAGTGCCGAGGACGCCACCTTCGACAGCGGAAGGATCAAATGCCATCATGATGATCAGGTACAGGCCGTGGGGAATATTTTCAATATTCAGTACGATGCAGATCAGGCCTGCGATGATGTAGAATGCTGCCATTCCCGGAACAACGAGGGAGGATACTTTGGAAATAGAAGTGATGCCGCCGACGATAACGGCGAGGGTCATCAGGGTGAGGAAAATTCCGACGACTTCATTGGAGAATCCGAAGGTCGCATTGACCGCGGTGGTAATGGAGTTCGCCTGCGTCATGTTGCCGATGCCGAAAGAAGCGATAACGGCGAACAATGCGAAGAGGAAGCCCATGCCGAGGCCGACCGTTTTGTTCTTGAATCCGTTTTTCATGGTGAACATCGGGCCGCCTTTCATTTCGCCCTTCGCGTTCACTTCACGGAATTTGAAGCCGAGCATGCATTCGGAGAATTTGGTGGTGAGTCCGAAGCAGGCGGACAGCCACATCCACACCAGCGCGCCGGGGCCGCCGGAGAACATCGCCGTTGCCACGCCTACGATGTTGCCTGTGCCGATGGTGGCAGCCAGTGCCGTCATCAGCGCGGAGAAAGGAGAAACGTCGCCGCTGCCGCGCGATGTCGTGCGGGCTTCACGGGAAAATACGCTCTTCATGGCGTACGGTAAATTCCTCCAGGTCTGGAATTTCAGATAAACAGTGAGATAAATGCCGGTTCCGACCAGCAGACACAACATGACCGGGCCCCATACGAAGCTGTCAATATCACCTACAAGTTGGTTAATTGCCACCATATCCATAATCATTTCCCCCTTTAATTTTCTCCCGTTTCCTTATACAAAAAACCGCCATACTCAAGCCGGTAAAGGCTTGGGCTGGCGGTTTGTATGCGATGTATGCATCCACGTATACAATGGGTGTTACCCAATTGCCAGCCCTGTCCTTTTGCCTGAGAGATTAGATGGTTACGGGAAACCATCGTTGCCCCTTCGGCGCCCAAATCAATGGGACTCTCCAGAGTCGTGTCCGTACACAGTTTCGTGTTCCTAAGAACGCCTGATAGTGTTACTCCTTCGGCAGACACTTCCGTGTCATTTTTCAGTGTACATCATTCACCTTTATTGTATATGCGCATTATAGAACGTATGCCTCTGATTTTGCAACTACTTTTTTGTTAGAAAAAAATTAGAAAACAGTCGTTCCACCGCGATATACTTTTCACCCCGAATCCGATGCGTCATTCCAGACGATGAAGATTCTGAAGTGAAATGAATTATACTCCCCGGTTTTTTAAAATGCAATAGGTTGATTCATGCCGTTTTATCATACACAGATGATTTATTATGAGTTTTTGTTCATCTTTATGCATATGTAATCAGAAATATGTCAGAAAACATGGCATTCCCTCCGCATCATACGGGGAAAAATGATGCAGAGGTCTGCCATTATATTTCAGAAACGGAAAGAATGGGGCATATTTCCGTTTCATGAAACCAGCCAGAGCCTTTCTCACCCAAGGTCAGAATCACGGCATTCTTCCGCGGACACCGCATCGTATTCCTCGCTGCCGCTTTTCAGATAAGCCATGTATTTCTTCGTTTCACGGACACAGACGCCGGACAGGAAGATCAGGGCGATGAGGTTCGGAATCGCCATCAGGCCGTTCACGATATCCGCCAGCACCCAGATGGCCTCCAGCTTGAGGAACGCGCCGCTTGCCACGAGGAGGATGAAAATCACACGGTACGGAAGGACCCCCTTCGTGCCAATCAGGTAAATCATGCAGCGCTCGCCGTAGTAATTCCATCCGAGGATGGTCGTGAACGCGAAGAGGACAAGCCCGACCATGAGCATATATCCGCCAAATACGGGGAAAGCGGACGTAAATGCCGCATTCGTCAGCGCTGCACCGTTTTCCACGCCGTTCCATGCGCCGGTGACGACGAGGGTCAGACCCGTCAGCGTGCAGATAACGATGGTATCGATAAATGTGCCCGTCATGGAAATCAATCCCTGCTCCGCCGGCCATTTCGTCTTGGCCGCAGCAGCCACGATCGGAGCCGAGCCCAGACCGGACTCATTGGAGAAAACACCCCTTGCCACGCCGCTCCGGACCGCCATCATGACCGTGGCGCCAAGGAAACCACCGGTCGCCGCCGTGGGCGTGAACGCACTTTCCAGAATGAGTGCCACCGCAGACGGCACCTGGTCGGCAAAAGCAATCAGAACACCAATGGTCGACAAGAAATAAATGAGCGCCATCGCAGGAACGATCCTACTTGCCGCAGCCGCAATGGACTGCAGGCCGCCGATCGTAATCGCCGCCACGAGGATGGTCAGGATGATCGCCGTCCATATCGGATCAATGCCTGTCGTCATCTTCGTGATATCCACGATCGCATTCACCTGGGCGAACGTGCCGATGCCGAAATAAGCGACAAGGACGCCGAAGAAGGCAAACAGCGTGCCCAGCCATTTATACCGCTCCCCCATGCCGTTCTTGATATAGTACATCGGACCGCCGGCGATCTCGCCCTTTTCATCCGTTTCACGGTACTTGACCGCAAGAAGACCTTCGGCATACTTCGTCGCCATGCCGAAGAACGCCGCCATCCACATCCAGAACAGCGCCCCCGGGCCGCCGGCATGGATCGCCGTAGCAACGCCGACGATATTTCCTGTGCCGACCGTGGCGGAAAGAGCCGTGCATAACGCCTTGAAACTGTCAATATCGCCGCTGCCCGCATTCTGCGCCCGGAAAATCAGAGACAATGCCTTCGGCAGCTTGAAAATCTGCAGCACATTCAGCCGGAGCGTCAGTAAAATACCTGTTCCCACCAGCAGGATCAACAGCGGCGGGCCCCAGATAAAACTATCAATCTCATTCAACAAAGCAAGAAAATCCATGAAAGAAACAGCCTCCTTAACCATGCAGGAAAATAAAAAACCGGCTTCCAAAACATGCAACTCTGGAAGCCGGTAATATCTACCCAACGCAAACAAAAAATCCTGCGTTTCTTCTCTGTCCTTTTGCCTGAGAGATTTGGATTTCCATCCTTACACCTTCGGCGCCCGCTGGGGGACTCTCCAGAGTGTGTCCGCATACAGTACCGTCCTCGCAAGGACACCTGAGAGTGTTACTCCTTCGGTAAGCCAGTCGGCTTTCTCCCGCATACATCATCCACCAATGTGAATTTGTTGATTTGAATTATAACGATAAATACAGGATTATGCAAGTATAGACAGGAAATACTAATACTCTTTTAATAAAATCCCCGCCGGTCACAACCATCAACTATGACGGCAAACAGGTAATTGCTGATAAGGTAAACAGACCTTGCCCCGTCATTCTCGAGCGATAGGCAGAATCGAATAATTGGTACTGTAAATATGCATATGAATAGGAGCAAAGAATCTGGGCAGCGGTTACAGGTTGTAAATACTACTCAAATGCTTCCACTGCACGCGGGGGAAGTGGCGGCGCAGCCGTCGATAGGGGCAAGCATACGCACACTCTTTTTCCTGTCTGTATTAACCCGCCCCTTCGTCAACCTGCGGTTGCCAGCTCAGCCGCAAGGGCAAAGCGTTTCACAGATTTTTGCGCGTCATTTCATTCCTTCAAAAATTGTTCACTTGCCTCCTCGACATGCGGTGGAGCCTTTCTGTTTTACATTTAATTCCATAATCCTATGCCAGATCCTTCACTCCATTCCGCTATGCTCCATTACGTTCGAGGATGACGGCAGGCAGGTAATACCGATAAGGTAAATAGACCTTGCCCGTCATTCTCGAGCGATGGGAAAAATCGAATGATTGGTACTGTAAATATGCATATGAATAGGAGCGAAGAATCTGGGCAGCGGTTTCAGATTTTAAATACACCCACCGTTCAAAGATAACGGCAAGCAGGAAATATGGCTTCTGTTTTCTGATATCTATCTTCTGATTTCTGACTACTGTCCACTGGCTACTAATTCCGCCGCTATATATTTTGTCGCGGCGCACCGCCATTCCTAATTCCTCGTTCCAAACTCCTAATTTTCTCTTCCGCCTACCCCAGCGCCACGTCCAGCGCCATCATGACCATGAAACCTGCGGCGAACGAGATGACGCCGATGTCCGAATGTTCTCCTGCCGACATTTCGGGAATGAGCTCCTCCACCACGACATAAATCATCGCGCCTGCCGCAAACGAAAGGAAATAGGGCAGAAGCGGCACCACGAGGCCGGTCAGCAGGATGGTCGCCACCGCGCCGATCGGTTCCACCACGCCGGACAGGAAACCACCGGTAAAGGCTTTGATATTTCCCATGCCAGACGCCTTGAGCGGCATGGAAATAATCGCTCCCTCAGGAAAATTCTGGATCGCGATCCCCAAAGAAAGCGCCATGGCCCCGGCCGCCGTGATTCCGTCATTTCCGGAGAGAAATCCCGCATACACGACGCCGACAGCCATCCCCTCGGGAATATTGTGAAGAGTCACCGCCAGCACGAGCATCGTCGTCCGCGCCAGATGGCTTTTCGGCCCTTCCGCCTCTTTCGCATTCATGTGCAAATGGGGGATCACATGGTCAAGAAGCAGCAAAAACGCCATCCCTATGCCGAATCCAGCCACCGCAGGCACGAATGCCCAGTTGCCCATTTTTTCCGACTGCTCGATGGCTGGAATCAGGAGGCTGAAAAATGAAGCCGCCACCATGACGCCCGCCGCGAATCCGGTCAGGCTCCTCTGCACCGATTGATTCAGCGCACCGCGCATGAAAAACACGCAGGCCGCGCCCAAAGTCGTCCCGAGAAAAGGAACGAAAAGTCCCCAGAATGTTTCTTCCATAGTTACCTCGAAATTAATAATCCACTCATATATTCATACTGTATTTTAAACTGGATGTCAATAAAAGCAGCAGAAGGAAAAATGACGCATCGTTTCCTCTTCATTTTTTATAAGTTATTCAACATATTGTGGATAAGCTGTGAATAAATAAAATAGGTCTACTATAGGCAGTCCATAAAAACCAACCTGCAATATTTCTGATAAATACAACAGCTGAAGACCGATAAAATATACTGCTTTCCCTCGCCGCCATATCATTTATCGCAGCGCACCACCATTCCTAACTCCTCATTCAAAACTCCTAATTCCATTACCCCTTGCCCTGTCATTCTCGAGCGATGGGCAGAATCGAATGATTGGTACTGTAAATATGCATATGAATAGAAGCGAAGAATCTGGGCAAGAGTTGCAGGTCTTAAATGCTACTCAAATGCTTCCACCGCACGCGGGGGAGGTGGCGGCGCAGCCGTCGATAGGGGCAAGTGTGCATACATTTTTCTCCTGACTACATCGACTGCCCCCTCAGCCTCGTTCCTCGGCAGCTCCCCCGACATGCGGTGGAGCCTTTCTGTTCTGCATTTAACTCCTTACTTTCAAATCAGTTTATTTACTCCATTCGAGGATGACGGCAAGCAGGGATTTGTTATTGTCTGATGTCTGTCTTCTGACCACGGGCTACTAATTCCCGCCGCTATATCATTTATCGCGGCGCACCGCCATTCCCCTTTTCAGGAACAGATTCATCCTCGTCCTCCCGGAAGGCACCACCCGACGGCTACGCCGCCACCCTCCTCTAAAGAAGAGAGCTTTTTCATTTTCTATTCTTACCCGTATCCTCTGCCAGATCCTTCATTCCGCTAACGCTCCATTCGAGGATGACGGCAAGTAGTTAATCCCAATAAAGGTAAACACCCCCTGCCCTGTCATTCTCGAGCGGTTGGCAGAATCGAATGATTGGTATGTAAATATGCATATGAATAGGAGCGAAGAATCTGGGCAGCGGTTACAGGTTTTAAATACGATTCCCCTGCTTCCACCGCACACGGGGGAAGTGGCGGCGTAGCCGTCGATAGGGGCAAGCGTGCGTATATTCTTTTTCCTGTCTGTATCAACCCGCCCCTTCAGTCAACCTGCGGTTGCCAGCTTTCCCGACATGCGGTGGAGCCTTTCTGTTCTGCATTTAACTCCTTACTTTCAAATCAGTTTATTTACTCCATTCAAGGATGACGGCAAGCAGGGACATACTGACTTCTGCCTTCTGCCTACTAAATTCTCGCCGTATATCATTTGCCGCGGCGCACCTCAATTCCTCATTCCTCATTCCTCATTTCTGCCGATTTGCATATATCGAATATTTATGGTATAGTAATCCCGATTAGCTATTGAATCATGCGATGATGAGAGAAAGTATGGAAATGGAACCGGTTCAGAAAGCCCTGGGGATGGAAATGGGTGCGGGAATTTTTCGGAAGTGCCTCTCTGAGCTGTTTTCTGAACGCACAGTAGGAAAACCGGATGCGCCCGATATCGCGCTTAAGTCGTTTGACTTTCCAAGGTTTCTCCGGCAACGGGGAAATGAAATTGGGTGGAACACGGATCCTTGCCGTCCCTTTGCCGGGGCGGTTTTTTGTTTTCCATCCTCTGTTATAGATTGAAAGAAGGAACAAGGATGTCCCGCATTCTCACTGCAGAACATATCAAGAAATCATTTGGCAGCAATACTGTTTTGAAGGATATCAGCCTTTCCGTGGAAAAGGGTGATGTCATTTCCATTCTGGGCCCATCCGGCACGGGCAAGACGACTTTCCTCCGCTGTCTGAATTATCTGGAAAAACCGGAGGCAGGCAAGCTCACGATCGATGATGTGTCTGTCGATTTTTCCCATATTTCCAAGGCGGAGGTGCAGAAGCTCCGCCGGAAGTCCACCATGGTTTTCCAGCAGTTCAATCTTTTCAGGAATAAGAATGTCCTTGAGAATGTGACGGAAGGGCTGATTTACGGTTACGGAAAAAGCCGGAAGGAGGCCGAGGAAATCGCCATGGAGGAGCTGGATCGGGTGCGCATGGCGGAGTACGCGAAGATGTATCCTGCCGAGCTGTCAGGCGGCATGCAGCAGCGTGTCGGCATCGCGAGGGCGCTCGCGCCGAAGCCGGATGTCATCCTTTTCGATGAGCCGACGTCTGCGCTCGATCCTGAGCTGGTCGGCGAGGTGCTGGATACGATGGCGTATGTCGCCACGCTCGGCATCACGATGCTGATCGTCACCCATGAGATGCATTTCGCCCGCGAGGTGTCGACGAGGGCTGTCTTCATGTCCGACGGCCATATCGTGGAGGAGGGAAAGCCGGAGGAGCTTTTCACCCATCCGAAGGAAGAAAAAACCCGTACTTTCCTGCAGCGCATGCTGAAAAGGGAAGAAGGATAAATAGGATTAGGAATGGGGACGACGTCTTCAGAAACATCGTATTTCATTCCCACAAGGAGTTTTCTTTATGCTTACGTTTGATCCCTCCTTTTTCTTAGGAGTGTTTCCGCGGCTGATTTCTTCTCTGCCTTTCACGCTGGAGGTCATCGTCGCGTCTATCCTGCTCTGCCTCATCATCGGCATCTTCATCGCCGTCGCGCGTATCGCCGATATACCGGTCCTGTCGCATTTCTGTGAGGTATGGCTGTCTTATAACAGGAGCATGCCGTTCATTCTGGATCTGTATCTGGTTTATTTCTGCCTGCCGCCGATCGTGCGGAGTCTTGGCGGCAATCCGGACGGATGGCCGCTCACGGTGTATGTCCTTGTTTCTCTGACGTTCCATTATTCGCCGATCATTTCCGAGATTCTCCGCCCTGCGTATCTGTCTGTCGACAGGGGGCAACATGAGGCGGCGATCGTTTTCGGCATTTCCCCGGCCCGCCGGATTTTCAGCATCATCGCGCCCCAGGCGCTCCCCGTGGCGGTTCCCGGGCTGGTCAGCGAGTCCATCAATATCCTGAAGGACACGTCCCTCATGTATTTCATCGGCGTCCTCGACCTGATGGGCCGCGCGAATCTGCTCATCACCGCCGCTTTCGGGCAGTACCGTCTGGAGACGTACACGGCGGTCGCCCTGATTTACTGGTTCATCGTCATTGCCATCGAGGTTTCTTTCTGGCTGTTCCAGAAATATAACCATCGGGAAGTCAGGAGGGCTTAAATGATTGATTTCGAAGTTCTGCCTACCGCCCTGCTTTTCATCGCCGGCGCCATTCCGAATACGCTTTTCATGGCATTCGTCAGTATTTTCTTCGGCATCATTTTCGGCGCCGTCATCGCGATTGTCCGCAACGGAAGCAATCCGGTCGTCAACGGCATTTTCACCGTTTTCGTTTCTTTTTTCCGCGCCGTTCCGAGCATCGTGCAGCTGTTCATTATTTATTATTCCCTGCCCTACCTGCTGGCGCCTGTCATCAGTTCGTTCACGGGGCAGGTGGTGAAGCCTTTCGACGTCAGTCCTTACTGGAGCGTCTACACCTGCTTCATCCTGTATAATACGGCGTACCAGTCGGAAAATATCCGCGGCGCCCTCCGTTCCGTCGACCACGGCCAGTACGAGGCAGCGGTTTCCGTCGGCATGTCGCCGTTCCATGCGTTCCTCCGCATCGTGCTTCCACAGGCCTTCGTCGTCGCCCTGCCTGCGTTCTTCACGTATTATCTGAAGACGATCAAGCTCCTCGCGCTGGTCTTTACGGTGAAGGTCGTGGACATGTTCGCGAAAGCGGATATTTTCTCCGCCCTGTACAACCGCCGCATGGAGCCTTACATCGCGGACGCCATCGCCTACTGGGGGCTTGCCATCGTGCTTACTTTCGTTTTCGCCTACTGGGAGAAGCGCCTCCGCGCCAAAGGCTTCAATGAAACAAAATAACCGCATGAAAAAAGAATGGACCGGGAATATGGTTTCCGTATCCATTCTTTTTTTTGACGGCTTATTTCATTTTGAAGGTGACGTAGGTGGCGCCGTCCGCATAGGGGGCCAGCTCACCCGGCTGGTAGAGGAGGGCGATTTCCTGTTTTCCGTTCAGGAAATATTCGGTCTGTTCCCCTGCCGGCACGAAGGACGGGTCATAGGCCAGCTTCTTCCCGTCCATGTCGTACAGGTCAAGCTTCCCTTCTTTCAGATCCTTCACGATTTCCTTGTTGTCCACTTTCAGGCCGAAATCCGACCGGTTGATCAGATCGCCTGTTTTCTTGTTGTACACAAGTCCGTACGCCTTAGCGTCCGGGTTTGCCATCTGCCGGTCCGTCACAGCGGTTTCCAGCACGATGGACACGATGTCTTCCGATTCGTACTTGACGCTGTACGTCATGTAGACTTCGTCCTTTCCGCCTTCATACACGTCCTGCATTTCACGGGCATAGTGCCTGATGTCTTTATTGATGGCGTTTTCCGACGCCGCGTTTCCGGTATGTACCGCCGGATACGCCAGTTTCATGCCGAAGCCGTCTGCCATGATGGCATCCGTCACGTTGGCATGGACAGAGAAGGGGGTCGCCAGAACCAATGCGCCCAGTGCGAGATTTTTCAGTTTCATCTTTGTACCTCTTTTCTGTAAATACGGGAAATATTCCCTTTTCTTTGCATTCTTTTTCAATTGCCTGCCGCAGACATGGCAGAAGTATCCTTTCCGTCCGCTTCCTGCGCAGGTGTCCCCGCGTCCGTCAGATCGTATTATCGACCGGGGTTCGAAATTATTATACACTGTTTGCTTTTCTTTGTAAATGCGCTTTAGTCGCAAATCTTAAATTGGCTATACATTTCTGCTCTGAACAGAACTCCGACAGCGCCAGGAAATTCCCTTTTTTCCATTTTTTGCTCCAAGCAAAAACGGACAGAGGCTTATCCCTGTCCGTCCTTTTTTATGCATCGGCCTGCGATATTTCTTCCGGCCTTTCTTTTTTGTTTTCCAGAATCTCCATGAATTCTTCCCCTGTGATGGTTTCTTTTTCATAGAGATGCTTCGCCAGTTCATCGAGCTTGTCGCGGTTTTCCGTGAGGATGCGGAGCGCTTTTTCATGCTGCGTCCGTACGAGCTCCGTGACCGCCTTGTCGATTTTCGTCTGCGTTTCCGGCGAGCAGGCGAGCGAGCTGTCTCCGCCGAGGTACTGGTTCGTCACCGCTTCGAGCGCCACCATGTCGAAATCCTCGCTCATGCCGTAACGGGTGATCATCGCTTTCGCCATCCGTGTCGCTTTCTCTATATCGTTGGAAGCGCCGTTCGTCGGCGAATGGAATACGATTTCCTCCGCCGCGCGTCCGCCGGTCAGCGTGGCGATCTGGTTCTCCATCTCCTCTTTCGTCATGAGGTAATGGTTCCCTTCGTCCACCTGCATCGTGTAGCCCAAGGCGCCGGAGGTTCTCGGAATGATGGTGATCTTCTGCACCGGCGCGGAATGGGTCTGGAGCGCCGCCACCAGCGCATGGCCGATTTCATGGTAAGCGACGATGCATTTCTCCTTGTCGGACAGAATCGCGTTCTTCTTCTCATAGCCTGCGATGACGACCTCGATGCTGGCTTCCATATCCTCTTCCGTCGCGAAGGAACGCCCTTCACGGACCGCGCGGAGCGCCGCCTCGTTCACGATATTCGCCAGCTCCGCCCCGGAAGCGCCGGACGCCATCCTTGCCACCTTGCCGTAGTCGATATTCGGATCGGCCTTGATCTTTTTCGCATGGACCTTGAGAATCTCGATACGCCCCTGCAAATCAGGAAGGCTGACGGGAACCTGCCGATCAAAACGGCCCGGACGGGTCAGCGCGGGGTCGAGCGATTCGGGACGGTTCGTGGCGGCGAGGATGATGACGCCCGTATTGTCCTCGAAGCCGTCCATTTCCGTCAG
This sequence comes from uncultured Dialister sp., assembly GCA_902462205.1. Classification (GTDB taxonomy): domain Bacteria; phylum Bacillota; class Negativicutes; order Veillonellales; family Dialisteraceae; genus Dialister. The sequence continues at coordinate 52,610 of CABQAR010000008.1, read as the reverse complement.
GAGCTGGTTCAGCGTCTGCTCCCGCTCGTCATTGCCGGAGAAATTGCCGCCCCTCCGCTTGCCGATCGCGTCGATTTCATCGATAAAGATAATGCACGGCGATTTTTCCTTCGCCTGCTTGAACAGGTCGCGGACCTTCGCCGCACCCATCCCGACAAACATTTCCACGAATTCAGAACCGCTGATGGAGAAAAACGGCACATTCGCCTCTCCGGCAACCGCCTTGGCGAGCAGCGTCTTGCCTGTGCCCGGAGGTCCGACGAGCAGGATGCCTTTCGGGATTTTCGCGCCGATATCCGTATATTTTCCCGGATCATGGAGATAGCCGACCACTTCCATCAGCCCCTCCTTCGCTTCCTCCTCGCCTGCCACATCGGCGAACTTGATGCCGTTCGTCGCCTGCGCGTACACCTTCGCATTCGATTTGCCGAGGCCGAACGGCATGGAACCGCCGCCACCGCCTGCATTGCTCATCATGCGCCGATTCATCCAGCGTCCGATCATCATGAAGATGGCGATCGGGAAAATCCAGTTCATAATGAACCGGAAGAACGGATTCATCGGCTCATTGATTTCCGCCGTGAACGTCGCCCCCGACTTATGGAGCCTGTCCACCAGCTGGCTGTCGTTCATGATCGCCGTCTTATACGTCTGGCCGCTTCCTTTTTTCGTGAACAGGATGCGCTCCTGGTCCTGCTGGACCTCGACCTTGTCGATTTCCTGGTTCTCCGTCATCGTGATGAAGGAACTGTAATCGACCTGCTGGATCTTATTCTCAAGAAACATCGGCTTCACAAACGCATTCGCCATGAAGATGATGAAAAAAATAATCATGTAGTAAACCAATATAGGCTTACGAGGCATTTTAATATTGCCCATATAAATCTCCTTATATCAATACGGCCCTGAAAAGCCGTGGACTACGGAACAAAAGGAATCTTTTTAAGAAATACAGGAATCAGCCTTACCGCTCCATTCCGTTCAAGGATGACGGCAAGCAAGGAAAATACCGGCTTCTGATTTCTGACTTCTGATTTCTATCTTCTGACGTCTGATATCCGACTACTGTCTACTGACTACCGGCTACTGACAACTAATTACTATATTCCCATTTCAGGAGCAGATTCATTCTTGTCCTCCCGGAGGGCATCACCCGTCAGTCTCCGACTGCCACCCTCTTCTAAAGAAGAGGGCTTTTCCATTTTCTGTTCTTACCTCTATCCTATGCCAGATCCTTACCGCTCCCTTCGGTCGGGTATGGCGTCTCACAGATTTTTGCGCGTCATTTCATTCCTTCAAAAATCGTTCGCTTGCCATCGCTCCACTGCACTCCGTTCGAGGATGACGGCAAGCAGGTAATTACTGCCTTCTGCCTTCTGGTTTCTGATATCTGCTTTCTGCCCACTGACCATTACTAACTAAGAACTGACAACTGTCTACTATCTACTGCCTACTGCCTTCTATATCCTCGCCGCTATATAATTTGTCGCGGCGCACCGCCATTCCTCATTCCTCATTCCACATTCCTAATTTTTTACCTTCCTCATTCACTTCTGATTCCTCCCAGGAGGAACTTTTCGCAGATGACTGCCAGCCCTGCCGTGGCCACGCGGCCCTGGCTTTCTGCCTCGAATAAGGCGCCGATTGTGCCTAAGAATAATTCGGTCATCACCTCTGCCGGCAGATCGATGCGGAACGCGCCTGCTTTCTGTCCGCGGAGGAAAAATCCGCTGAGAATGCGGCGATATTCCTCCTGACAGCCGTCATCGCAGCTGCCTGTCACCGTGCCGTAGCAGAGGAACATCAGGTATTCCTTTTCCCTGCAATGGAGCCCGATCATCTGTCGCAGCGCCTCCTCATAATCCGTATGCACCCGGTCCGTTTCGCGCAGGATGGACGCTGCTACCGACTGGGCCCGCTCCATCAGTATTTCCGCCAGATGCTCCCGGGACGAATAAATCCGGTAAAAGGTCGCCTTGCTGATACCGACCGCGTCGGCGAGCTCCTTCGCCGTTCCCTTCGGCTGGCTGTAAAAAGCGACGGCAAGCCGCTTCAATTCTTCTTCTCTGTCCGAAGCTTCCATAACCTCTCCTTTCCTGTATGGATGAAATATTTCATTTGAAACTCTTTTGTCTTATGTGAGATGATAATATCACTTTATCCTAAATGAGTCAATAGTGTCTCAAAAGAAATATGAATGTTTTTATACTTCTTCAAGTAGAAATAAAAAAAGACATCCTTCAAGATGTCCTTCTTCCTTTATTCTTCGGAGTATTCTCCTCTGTAAGTGACCGTTTCCGACAGAGGCTTCCGGGGCAGCGCCTTGACTTCCCTGTCCGTATAGCCGAGGGCGATGGCGGCGACCATTTCCCCGTCCGTGTGGAGCCATTCCTTCAATTCATCGTAAGCGAAGAAAATATTGCAAGTCCAGAGCGTGCCGATCTGGCGGGCCGTCGCTTCAAGGCACATGTTCTGGATGGCGGCGCTCACCGACTGGATATCCGTGAGTTCCATCAGATGCTCGTCAATGGGGAAGGATTGATAATAATCTTTTCCCTTCGTATTGATGACGAAGATGATGACCGGCGCCTGTTCCAGCACGCGGGCCGTATAGATGGCCGCCGGAATGAATTTTTCATAGCCCTTTCCGAATATGGCCGATGTATCCGAACGGTTCCGCTGGATGCCCGCCTTCAACGCGCGGACGACTTCTTTCCGTTCTTCTCCGCGGACGACGATAAACCGCCATGGCTGTTCATTATGCTCTGACGGCGCCCATGAAGCGGCTTCCAGAATCGCATCCAGATCCTCCTGGGGGATATTCTTCTTGATAAAACGCCGCGTGCTCCGGCGGGTCAGTATTTCTTCAATCACGATGCTTCCTTATGCTCCTTGCTGATATGACTTAATTTTCTCACATATGCGTTTCATTATACATAAATGTGATGCATGCTGCAAGTGACTGAGAACCAATTCCATGGAAATAACTCCGTCCGCATCTCATTTTTTCCTGCGCTTTCCTGTTTATAAAAGGAAGATAGTCAAACTTTTTATCTGTTTTGTATATTTAAATGGTTGCTTTATCGTTATAAATAATTTCTATTGGAAAATATTACACCATACCCCCCTGGGGTCATTTACTTTTCATTTTCCCTGTGCTATGCTTTCCGCAGACAAAGGGAAACAACAACTCCACTCCCCGTATTCCGGAGGCGCCATCGGCCCGGCAGCTTCCGGAACGATGTCTGATGATGAAATGCAACAATCAACACAGATGATGGAGGCAAGATAAAAATGGTTATGACTCACTATATGGAATTACTGGCTTCGAATGCGCCGTGGAATCTGATTCTTTTCATGGTCATTCCGATGGGCGTCGGCGAACTGCTGGTCGCTACTGAATTTTTCAATCTGTTTTACGGCGGAGCAAACAGCTCATGGAAATCATGGAACAGGAATCTGGGGATTTTCCTCGGCGTTTATTACCTGCTGGCTGTCGCTTACATCGTGGCGCAGGTCATTCCGTCCATTGACGAATGGCGCACATGGATCGATTTCACCGCTGTTTACGCCTATGTGCTGGCGGTCATCCCGATTTTCATGGTGACGCTGATGGAATTCAATGTTTTCGGCAAGGAAAAGACGGACAGGGAGAAGACGAAGCTCCATGCGACGCTTCTGGTCGTCTACCTGATCATCGGCCATCTGGCCATGATTTTCGGCATGACGAGCCCTGCCCTCGCCGGCTACATGCCCGCCAACAGGCAGATGCAGATGACGGAAAGCCATGACATGGGCGGACATTCCATGGACGGCCGCATGGACAGCCACCAGATGCAGATGAAATAACATATCTCATGGATTCCCGTTTCAATCCATGCAAAAATCCCGAGGAGTGGAGTCCCCGGGATTTTTTATTTTCTCCTCCGATATCAGCGGTCCCATTCATAGGCCAGCTTGGGTCCGCCGTCAAAAATAACGTGGCCGCAGAAGAGAAAGCCTTCTTTTTCCAGAACATGCTGCATGACCTTGTTTTCTCCCTGCGTGTCCACGCGGATGGCGTCCGTTCCGTTTTCGCGGCAGTATTCCTTGATGAGGGAAACCGCCTGATGGGCGAGCCCTTTTCCCCGGCTGCCGTTCCCGAAAGCCATCCGATGCACCACGGCGTACGGCCGTTCCGTCTTCCACGCCCCTTCTATGCGGCGGTACACAGGCTCATCGCCGATGACGATGCAGCCGTATCCCAGAAGCGCGTCCCCCTCCGCAAAGACAAAGCCGATTCCCTTTCGGACATCTTCTTCGATCGTCTGCAGCGTGGGATAGCTGGGATGCCACTGCTCGAATCCCGCCGCCTTATGATAAGCGCGGGCCTCTTCGATAAACCCGTAGCAGACGCTTTCTTCTCCACGGATTGCTTTCCTTATAATCATGCGTTCCTCCGCCATAGAACGGCAGGCTTTCCGAACCCGCCGTCTTCCCATTTCCTATGCCCTACTCCCTGATTTCGATGACGTCTTCTTCCTTTTTCCTGTTCAGCGCCGACGGATGGTGCGCCGGATAGCCGAAGCTCATGGCGAGCACCATTTCTCCCGCATGGAGCCATTCCGACAGCTCCTCATAGGCGAAGAAAATATTTCCGTTCCACAGGCTGCCGATCCCCAGTTCCGTCGCCGTGAGCGCCATATTTTCCGCCGCTGCACCGATGGCCTGCACATCGCTCATCTCATGGATTTTTTCCGCCGCCGTCCAGTTGTCCCGCAGGCTTTTTCCCGTGGGATTCATGACGAAAACGGTGACAGGCGCCGCCGCCATGCATTTCAGCGTGTACCGCGCATTCGCGATATACTCCCTTGAGCCGGTGATGATTCCGCCGCCTGCTTCCGACCGGTCGATGCCCTGCCCCATGAGGGCGAGCATTTCCTTTTTCGCCTCTCCCCTGACAGCGATGAATTTCCATGGCTGCCTGTTTTTCGGCGAAGGCGCCCACATGCCGCTCCGCAGGATACGGCGCAGATCCTCCTCTGGTATTTCCTCCGCCCTGAACAGGCGTATGCTCCGTCTTTCGTAAATGATATCTTCCATGGCTCCCCCTTTTTCCTTATTATAATACGTTCCTCCATGCAGAAAAATCCCCGCCGTTCTATAATGGAGGCAGAAAGAAGGTGTGACTATGAAAACGACCTGCCTTGCCGCCGGACTTTTCCCCCATCCGCCCATCATGATTCCGGAAATCGGCGGAAAAGAACTGGCGAAAATGAAACTGACCGTCGACTCGGAAACGGCGGCCATGGCCCTCATGGCGGAGAAGCATCCCGACACGGTCATCCTGATGACGCCCCACAACCTCTGCTACTATGAAGCGCCTGCCATTTTCGAAGGAAAGGAAATCAAGGGCTCCCTCTCCGCTTTCGGACGGCCTGACGTATCCATGACGCTTGCCATCGACACGGAACTCACGGAAGAAATCATCCGCGCCGTCGCCCCCGTCCTGCCCCTCCGCCGGGTGGACGAGGAAGAAGCAAAAAAGAGAGGACAGCGGTTTGAAATCGACTGGGGCGCCTTCGTCCCCATGTACTACCTCCTCAAAGCAGGCTTCACGGGAAAAATCGTGCTCCTCTCCCCCTGCTTCTCCGACTATTCCATGAACGAAGCCCTCGGGCGCGCCGTGGAACGGACCGCCGCGCGGATCGGGCGGAAAATCGCGGTCATCGCTTCCGGCGACCTGTCGCACAAAATGACCCCTGACTCGCCCAACGGCTACACGCCGAACGGCATCGTTTTCGACAACGCCGTCATGGACGCCCTGCGGACACGGGATCTGTCCCCCCTTACCGCCATGACGGACGACTTCATCGAAGAAATCGCCATGTGCGGATTGCCCTCGGTCTACTTCCTCTCCGGCGTACTGGGCGGACGGAAAGCCTCACTCCCTGTTATTTCCCACGAAGGCCCCTTCGGCATCGGCTACGGCATCGCCCTTTTCCTGCCGGAAGAAACAGAAAAACCGACTCATGATTCACGTGTAACACTGGCAAAGGAAACCATCGCCCATTATCTGGAAACAGGCTCCCTTCCTGCCGTTCCGGGAAACCTGCCGCCCGAACTCTATGAAAAAGCAGGCGTCTTCGTTTCCCTCCACGAATTCGGCGCCCTCCGCGGATGCATCGGCACATTCCTGCCCTGCTACAGCTCCGTCGCGGAAGAAATCATCCATAACGCGAAAGCCGCCGCCACCGAAGACCCCCGTTTCCCTCCCCTTTCCCGCCATGAACTGGACAGCCTCGATATTTCCGTCGACGTCCTGTCCCGTCCCGTCCCGGCGAAACCAGAAGAACTGGACGCAAGGAAATACGGCGTCCTCGTCCGGAACGGAAACAGAAGGGGGCTCCTCCTTCCGGACCTCGACGGAATCGACACGCCGGAAGAGCAGATCGCCATCGCCAGACAGAAAGCAGGCATCGCACCGGAAGAAGAAATCGAACTCTTCGCATTTACCGTGGAAAGGTATGTATAAATGGAAGCCGCCTACTACGAAAAACAGGCAGACAACGCCTGCCTCTGCCGCCTGTGCCCCCACCACTGCCTGATTCCCGATGGACGGCGCGGACGGTGCCTGACAAGGAAAAACGAACAGGGCCGCCTGCAGGCGCTGAGCTATGGCAGGATCGCCTCCCTCGCCCTCGACCCGATCGAAAAGAAGCCCCTCGCCTGCTTCCATCCGGGAAGCCGCATCCTTTCGCTGGGAAGCTGGGGCTGCAACATGGCCTGCCGCTTCTGCCAGAACTGGGAAATAGCAAGCAGGGAAGCGCCTGCCGAGTCCTTCTCACCGCAGCAGGTCCTCGCGCTCGCCCTTTCCCTGAAGAAAGAAGGAAATATAGGCGTCGCCTATACCTACAACGAACCATCCACATGGTACGAATTCATCCGGGACACCGCCCCGCTCATCCGTAAAGCAGGCATGGTGAACGTGATGGTGACCAACGGATTCATCGAAGAAGCACCGCTGAAATCACTTCTTCCCTTCATCGACGCATGGAACATCGACCTGAAAGGCTGGAACGGAAACTTTTACAGAACCATCTGCGGAGCGGAAAAAGAACCCGTCATGAAAACCATCCTGCTCGCCGCCCGAGTGGCCCACGTGGAAATCACCCACCTCACCATCTCCGGAGAAAACGACGACCCGGAAGACATGGACGCCCTCGCCGCCTGGCTCGCCACGATCCGCAAAGACATCCCGCTCCACATCACCCGTTTCTTCCCGCAGCACCACATGCAGAACCATCCCCCCACCCCCATCCGCACCCTCATCCAATTGAGAGAAACAGCAAGAAAACACCTCTCCAGAGTCTACATAGGAAACGTAAGCCGAGAAGAACTGGGGGAAAATTAGGAATTTGGAATGAGGAATTAGGAATTGTGGTACGCCGCGACATATTATAAAGCGGCGGAATTAGTGGGTAGTAGTCAGTGGGCAGGAGCCAGTAGTCAGAAGTCGGAAAACAGAAACCATATTTCCTGCTTGCCGTCATCCTTGAATGGAGTAAATAAACTGATTTGAAAGTAAGGAATTAGATGCAGAACAGAAAGGCTCCACCGCATGTCGGGGAAGCTGGTAACCGCAGGTTGACTGAAGGGGCGGGTTGGGGCAGATAGAAAAAAGAGTGTACTCACGCTTACCCCTATCGACGGCTGCGCCGCCACTTCCCCCGCATACGGTGGAAGCAATAAAGTGGTATTTAACACCGGCAACCGCTGCCCAAATTCTTACCGCTCCCGTTGGTCGGGTATGGCGTCTCACAGATTTTTGTGCGTCATTTCATTCCTTCAAAAATCGTTCGCTTGCCATCGCTCCATTCAAGAATGACGGAACAAGAGATTTATTCTTTGCAGGTATTCCCTGCTTGCCGTCATCCTCGAATGGAGCGTGAGCGGAATGAAGGATCTGGCAGAGGATAATGGAATTAAATGCTGAATAGGAAGGCGTCACCGCATGTCGGGGAAGCTGGCAACCGCAGGTTGACTGAAGGGGCAAGTTGGAGTAAGCCGGCAAGAATAGAAAATAAGCAAGCCCTCTTTTTCAGAGGAGGGTAGCGGCGTAGCCGTTGGGTGGTACCCTCCGGGAGGACGCGTGTGAAGCTGTTCCTGAAATAGAAAATCAGAAATTCGAGGGAAGAAGTCAGAAAACAGAAACCATATTACCTGATTGCCGTTATCTTCGAATGGAGTAAATAAACTGATTTGAAAGTAAGGAATTAAATGCAGAACAGAAAGGCTCCACCGCATGTCGGGGAAGCTGGCAACCGCAGGTTGACTGAAGGGGCAAGTTGGAGTAAGCCGGCAAGAGTAGAAAATGAAAAAGCCCTCTTCTTCAGAGGAGGGTAGCGGCGTAGCCGTCGGGTGGTGCCCTCCGGGAGGACGGGAGTAAATCCGTCCCTCACAGGAACAAATAATTATTAATGGCCGATATCAGTTAATTCATGGAGATTCTTTTTAAATCCATTTTTATATAAAGGAGAATATCATGCTTGAAAAAATCATTCGGAAAAATGCAGCCGGCGGAAAAGGGGAAGTCATTCTCCAGCCGCTCCTGACAGAAGAGCAGAAAGGAACTAAAATCGGCACCTACGCAGAAGTCACCATCCCTGCAGGATCCTCCCTCGGCCTCCACCGGCACACGGGGAATGCGGAATCCTACTACATCCTTTCCGGAAAAGGACTGTATACCGATGACGATAAAACCTATGAAGTCTCCGCCGGTGACGCTACCTACTGTGCTGACGGCCATTCCCACGGACTGGAGAACACAGGCACCACAGATCTGAAATTCATGGCGCTGATTATAAACAGCTGAGGAAGGAAGGTAAAAAATTAGGAATTTGAAATGAGGAATTAGGAATTGTGGTGCGCCGCAATAAATGATATAGCGGCGAGGATTGTAATCAGTAGACAGTGGTCAGTGGTCAGTAGTCAGTAATCAGTGGTCAGAAGACGGAAGTCGGATATCAGAAAGCAGAAAGTGCGAAAGCCCTCTTCTTCAGAGGAGGGTGGCGGCGTAGCCGTCGGGTGGTGCCCTTCGGGAGGACGAAAATGAGTCTGTCCCTTAGACCAACGATAAACTCATGCCCGCAATGAGTAATATTTCCTGAAAAGAGTATTTATTTTCAGTACCATACTTCCGAACACCCATCGCGGAAGCATTATAAAACATTTCCCTGAAAACGGTTTATTTCTGATTTTCCCCTTGCAAATCCCCTGTTTCTGCTATAATAAGGTATATTTTATGAACCATATTTCAAAAAGGAGATATAAAATGGCTGTGAAAGAATATAAACTCCCCTTTGGCAGAGGCACACAGAGCGTCTTTCTGCCGGAAGAACATATTTCCGACGTACTGGAAGGCGTTCCCACCGCCGGATGTGACGTGAAGGAAGCCACCCTCGAATGCATGCGCCGCCCCATCGGCTCCGCGCCGCTTTCTGAAAAGGTAAAGAAAGGCGACAAGGTCTGCCTCATCGTCGCGGACATCACCCGCGCATGGAACCATTCCCGTGACTTCACCATCCACGTCGTTAACGAGCTGAATCTGGCAGGCATCCCTGATGAGGATATTTTCATCGTATTCGCCCAGGGAACCCACAGGGCCCATACCGATGCGGAAAATATCGAATGCGTCGGAGAAGAAGTGGCACGCCGCATCCCCATGTACCAGCATGACTGCAGGGACAAGGACATGCTCGTCCATATGGGGGAAACCTCCCGCGGCACCGACGTATGGCTGAACAAACGCGTCGTAGAAGCAGACAGGGTCATCCTCATCAACGCCCTTTCCACCCATGACATGGCAGGCTTCGGCGGCGGACGCAAGCTCGTCCTCCCCGGCGTGGCAGGATGGGACTCCATCCAGCAGAACCATTGCCATGCGCTCGGCGACGCTGTCGGCTCAGGACTGAATCCGGAAGCGCAGGTGCTGAAAACGGAAGGAAATCCGGTCAGCGAAGACATGCAGGAAGCCTGCGACATGCTCCATCCCTGCTTCCTCGTCCATTCCCTCATCAACGAGAAAGGCGAAGTCTCCGCCATGGTCGGCGGTGATCCCTATGAAGCATGGCTCAAGGGAACGAAAGAAACCTACCGCATGCAGAAAGTGCCGATGAAACAGAAAGCAGACGTGACCATCGTCAGCGCCGGCGGCTACCCGAAAGATACAAACCTCTATCAGGGAACGAAATGCTATACCTCCGCCGACATCGCCACAAAAAAAGGCGGCATCATCATCACCATGATGGAAGCCGACGACGTCATGGAACCGCCTGCCTATCTGGCCAGCTTCAAATATCCGAACCTGAAGGAAATGGAAAAAGCGCTCCGCGCCTGCTTCACCATCCCCTTCTTCGTCGCCTTTGAAAACCTGAACACCGCCATGACCCACACGGTCTACTTCGTCACGAAGCCGGAAAACTTCGACGTGATCCGGGAAAAAACGCACCAGATTCCGGTCGCCACCGTGGCAGAAGCATGGGAACTCGCAATGAAGCAGCTGGAAAAAGAAGGAAAGACAGACTACACCATCAACATCATCCCCCACGGCAGCGCCGTCGTTCCTTTTCTGAAATAAAAAAATAAAGGGCAGATTCCAAAGATCTGTCCTTTTTACTTGCACAAAAACAAAAATCCAAACCGCCCCTTTCCATCAGGTATGGCAAACAGGTAACTTCTGTTTTCTGATGTCTGATGTCTGATGTCTGATGTCTGATATCTGTTTTCTGTCTCCTGATCACCATTTCCCCGTTTCAGGAACAGATTCACTCTCGTCCTCCCGGAGGGCATCACCCGGCAGTCCTACGGACTGCCACCCTCTTCTTCAGAAGAGGGCTTTTTTATTTTGATTTTTTGTTTATAACCAACGAGAGCGGTAAGAATTGGGGCAGTGCTTGCAGGTTCTAAATACGATTCCCATGCTTCCACCGCACGCGGGGGAAGTGGCGGCGCAGCCGTCGATAGGGGCAAGCGTGAGTATATAATTTTCCTGTCTGTTCCAACTCGCCCCTTCAGTCAACCTGCGGTTGCCAGCTCCCCCGACAATCGGTGGAGCCTTTCTGTTCTGCATTTAATTCCTTACTTTCAAATCAGTTTATTTACTCCATTCGAGGATGACTGCAAGCAGGGAATGCCAATACCGATAAGGTAAATAACCCTTGCCCTGTCATTCTTGAATGTAATGAAGAATCCGGGCAGCGGTTGCAGGTTCTAAATACCTCCGCCATTTGAGGATGACAGCAAGTAAGGATTTATTAATATCTGTTTTCTCATATCTGAAATCCGACTTCTGTTTTCTGATTACTGGCCACTTGTTTTATGGACAGATTCACTCTCGTCCTCCCGGAGGGCATCACCTGACGGCTACGCCGCCCCCCTCTTCTGAAGAAGAGGGCTTTTTCATTTTCTATTCTTACCTGTATCCTCTGCTAGATCCTTACCGCTCCCTCCGGTCGGGTATGGCGTCTCACAGATTTTTGTGCGTCATTTCATTCCTTCAAAAATCGTTCGCTTGCCATCGCTCCACTACACTCCATTCGAGGATGACGGCAAGCAGGGATTTGCTATTGTCTGATATCTGTTTTCTGACTTCTATCTTCTGCCTACTTCCTACTGCCTATTACTTCTTGCCGCTGTATAAGGTGTCGCGGCACACCTCAATTCCTCATTTCTCATTCCTAATTCCTCATTTCAAATTCCTCATTTTATCATTCTTTATTTTTATGCTTTCATTGATTTTTCAGATATATGCGAAGAAACCATCATTTAAATTGAAGTTACTGAACAAATATTGTAAAATGTCCATATATAAATCGAGAACTTTCAAACTATAAAAGGAGGTGGGAAGGATTACCGCGTATGATAAAAAATATCTGAAAATCGCGCTGCCTGCGGCGTTTGAAGGGCTGTTCATGATTCTTCTTGCTTCTGCTGACCTGATCATGGTCGGCACGCTTGGTGCCGTTTCCATTGCCGCCGTCAGCATATTCCTTCAGCCACGGCTGATCATCCTCTGCTTCACCCGTTCCCTTGCCTCCGCCGTGACGCTCCTTGTTTCACGGGAAGCCGGCAGGGACGACCGGGCGAATTCCTCTGATATATTGAAGAAATCGCTGTTCATCGGGACCATCGTCCTGATTTTCATCCACCTTCTGTTCTACATCTATCTGGAAGATATTTTTTACCTCATGGGCGCAAGGGAAGATTACATCACCGAAGCCATGGCGTATGGAAATATCGCGATATTCTCCGTCTTCATCACTTCTCTGACCCTGATTTTCCAGGCCGTCCAGCTCGGCTTCGGACAGACCTCGGTCATCATGAAAACGAATATTATGGGAAATATCCTGAACGTCATCGTGAATTTCCTTCTGATATTCGGTTTCGGCCCCATCCCTGCCATGGGCGTCGCCGGCGCCGCCATCGGGACGGTGGCAAGTACGGTTTTCAGCCTGTTTTGGACCGTCCGCATCATGAAGAAGGACGGATTCCTGGCAGGTGGTTCCTTTCTGCCGGACCGTAATTATTTCCGAAAAATCTATCCCATCTTCCTTTCCGTATTCAGCGAACAGGGCTTCGAACGGGTCGGCATGGTTCTTTTCACGAAAATGGCCGCCGGTCTCGGCACCATTCCCTTCGCTGTCCACAGCATCTGCATGAATATTTCGGATATTTACTGGGATTACGTCACGGGACTGGCGAAAGCGAGCATGGTCACCGCCGGACAGTCGGTCGGCAGCGGAAAAGAGGCCGATTGGCACGCTTACAGGAGAACGGGGATCAAGTGGGGATTTTTCTTCTCCACCCTCGCCTTTGCCGCCACTGTCCTTTTCAAAGAGGAAATATTTTCTTTCTACTCCAAAGACCCTGAAGCCCTCGCCATGAGCGGCATCATCATGATCATCTGCGCCGTCGTGAATTATCCGGCAGGCCACGCCCTCATCTGCGCAGGCATCCTGCGTGGCAGCGGAAAGACCGCCGCCGTGGCGGCCTACTCGTTCCTGAGCATCGCCATCCTCCGCCCCCTCATGACCGCTTTCTTCCTCTACACCATGGATTGGGGCATCATCGGCGCATGGAGTGCGCTCCTGCTGGACCAGTGCATCCGCGCCTCCTGCGCCACTTTCCTTCTGCGAAGGCTTAAGAAAAACAGCTGGCAGAACATCCTCGCCGGCGTATCGTAGAAATACGCGCCCTGTGCTTTTTCAAATCTCTTTTGGAATGAAATATTTCCGATGGGGGGGTAAAATATCCGACAGAAAACCGCTGCCCGTGAAAAGCAGCGGTTTTCTATTGCCGGCCTGCCGGTATGGAAAGAGGGGGCGTCAACCCGGCAGGATCATAGCCATTGCCTGCGGAGCGATATTTTCCTGCTCCTTCTATCCATCTGTCTTTTTTACAGCTTCAGCGTCGACAGGGTGAATGTGTATTTCTTCGTTTCCTTATTTTCCGGTCCTCTGGAAGCCACGGCTACCGTCTGTCCGTCGATGGCGACGATGCTGCTGATCTTCTGTCCGTTTCCGAGGATGCCCGCATATTCCTTGCCGCCGACGAAGGCTCCGGTTCCTTTATCAAAAAGCTTCAGCTGGTCCTTTTCCGGAACCATGATATATTTGTCGGTCACCGCGAAATTGGAGGACATGTACAGGGTATCGGGGTCGCCCTTCTTTCTTCCGCCGGAAATGAATTTCTCCTGTCCGTCCAGCGTATAAGCCGCAAGGACCTCACAATTTTTCGCCACTTCCTCCGTCGCCAGGCCAAGCACATAGATCGTATCTTTGTCCACACGGACATACTTGACCTTGGTGAACGGCCCTACCGTCGGCATATCCTTTTTCCCTCCGTTCATCGTGATGAACCAGGGCTTGCTTTCTCCAAGGATGCCGCCATTTACGGCTACCCTGTCGAAGCGGTTCTGGGCGAAATAGTAGACACCCCAGTCCGCCGTATTTCCCGGAGCGAAATAGCCTGTGTCACTGAGCCTTGCTTCCTGCATGCTTCCGTTCCAGTAGTAAATATCCACCGTGCCATAGGTAAAATACAGATTTCCTGATGCATCGACCATGGGATTCGCCAGAGTACGGTTGTCTTTGGCAAGGATCCCGTCCTTGAACATCGCCTTATCGACCGCCGCCTTCGTCCCGTCGATCTTCACCGCTATCAGGCTTTTCTCCTGCTCCCCTGCGGCAATGACATCTCCCTTGTAATAGGCGAGATTCTTCATGGCAAATACGTCCGCTGTCTCCAGCTTGAATCCGGAAAGCATCTGGGCTGTCACATCCGCCGCCCCGATTTTCAGCTTGACCGCCTCCGGTGCTTTTTCTTCCTTCTGCTGCTCCGCCTTGGCGGGATCGCCGCCCTTAGGCTGCGCCTTTCCGCTGTCTCCGCCGCAGCCGGCCGTTCCGAGCATGACGCACAGCGCCATTCCCAGCGCCAATAGTCTTTTCCTGTTCATCGCAACCTCCTGTCCGTCAATCTGTTACTTCATGGCTACCGTGGCAAGGCCATACGTATATTTCTTATCCGTATCCCGGGTGTCCGTCCGGTAATGGATGCCGAGCGTCTTATTATCCACCTTCGCCAGGTTAACGATATCCGTCTTCCCTCCGAGCATATCCTCTACCTTTACTTTTCCGATAAATGCACCGTCTGCCTTTTTGAAAACAAAGAGCGTCTCATCCGCCTTATTGCCGACGATGACATACTTCTCAAGCGGAATGGCATCTCCGACCATGTGGATAAACCTCGGATCCGTCCGTTTATTCTCGCCAAACCGGCGCACCAAATCTCCTCCCATGGACACCGCCGCGGCGATATGGTTCGTATCATTCCCTGTTTCCGTCGTCTGCCCGGCAATATAAATCATGTCGCCATCGACAACGACCTTGTTCAACAAACTGATCTCGACCCCGTTGACAGCGAAGGGCGCAATATCCGCCGCATCTCCGCCAGCCAGCTTCCCTGACGACAGCTGCCCGATATTCCGGTAGAAAAACGCCTTGTCAGCCGTCGAACCGTCTGCCACCTGGAATACCCTGCCGTTCTTCGCTTCCTTGACTTCCTTGCCATCCGTGGACTTCATTCCGTCGCAGAGGAAATAAATTCGCCCGTCCCCTGCGGCCGCCGGGTACTCCTTTTTCGCAGTATTTAGCTCTCCGTAAACGCCATCCTTGAACATGGCCTTATCCACTTCCACCTTCGCACCGGAAAGCTTGTACGCCGTCAGGACCTTTTTATCATTGTCCCCGATGAAGAAATCCCCTTTGGCATAGCACAGGCCGTTTGCAAAAAATACATTTTCCGTCTTTATGCTGTACCCTGCCAGAGGCTGGACCGTCATCTCCACCTCGCCGGCCTTCACCGTGACCGCAGGCGGCGCCTTCACCTCCGGCTTCGGAGCCGTGCCGCCGCCGGGACTTCCCCCGCCGCAGCCTGCCGCGCCGACAGCCAGCGCAAGTAAAACGCCTGCCAACAACTTCTTACCTGTTTTCATGAAAATGCCTCCCTTCCATAAAGGAAATACCGTCACCGGTGAGCCCGGCCCCGCGGTACTCCATAAATCAATGACAACCTGTCTCTACCCCCATCATACAGGAAATCAAAAAAAAATAACCTGTAATAAATTACAGGTTTTCCGACTTTTCACTAAAAGAATTTTTCTATAACAAACTATAAATAAACTTACCTGCACATTTTCTGAAACGTTCCGGTTTCATTGATTTACCTTGCAAAAACCACTATATTGTATCTATAAGGAACAATTATTTCTTGCCACGGAGCCAAATATGGACATACTCGGAACCATCATGAACGAATACGGCCTCTACGCAGGCCTCTTTATCACCCTGCTCACCTACATCTACTACTTCAACAGCAGGAAAACCTCTTCCCCGAAAAATAAATCCAAAGGAAGCCGCCTTTCCTCTTTCATCATGAAAGCCTTCTCTCTTCTCGCCTTCCTATGGCTCGTCCTCGTCATTATCGGTATTTTTTACGAAATCACATGATTTCTTCCACGATGGACAATCCATTCCATATTCATATCCATTTTTCTGAATTTCTGTTTTTTATATTTCCTATTGATACGATTATTGCCAAAGAAAAAGGGGGCTTATGGTGAAAACATCTACATTTGCAGAAAGACTGGCAGAAGCCATTGCGAAACGTAAAATCAAGCAAACGGATTTATCAAAAATAACCGGAATTAATAAATCATCGATTTGCACCTATTTAAAAGGCGAGTATAAAGCAAAGCAGGATAAAATGGATTTACTCGCAAGAGCTTTAAATGTTTCCCCTGTTTGGCTTATGGGATACGACGTTCCGATGGAACATACAGAAGCGATTCAATCTTTAGAATCCGTAAATCAAGCTCCTGCTTATTTTGACACAGAAAATAAGTATGATGTGGATTTTTGTATCACTGTATGTGATGACAGCATGATAAATGCAGGTATTAACAACGGTGATATTGTTTTTATAAAATCCATGCAGGACGTTCCAAACGGGAAAATTGCATGTATCGAAACAGACAATGAAATTATATGTTTAAAACGATTTTACAGAAATAAAAATCATATAATCCTTATTTCCGAAAATCCCGCATACCCTCCCATGAATCTTGACGAATCATCTGCTGGCAACATAAAAATTTTAGGACTTGCAGTTTTAAAACAGTCAGAAATACATTGATAATTTCTCCCCATCAGAATTACTCTTTAAAGGAGGCCATGGCAAGACCGCATATATAAAACTGTTTTTAAGTAATTCTTGTAAAATAAGCGGTAATAGCCCTTTAAACCATTTTGCGGACGTCCGCAAAATGGTTTCTTCACATTAACAATTTACACATTCATTATTTCTAAAATCACAAGAAAAGTGAAATGACGTATTTATAAGTGATATTTGCATCGTATTTAAATCAATCAAATATTCAATACAAAATTTTTCTGACCCGATGTCACGTAGTTACACCCATTTGCACTAATAAAAAAGCACCTCAATGGGTGCATCCTTTAAGATTTTTTACCTCTTTTATCTTGTTATTTATTCTCTTTATATCATCTAAAGGCGCTTTCCACTCTTCCCCTAAATTATCAGACACATTAATTTCTTGAATCTCACAACAAATATTTCCATCGATAATTGTATCAATTAATATTAATTCGGTTACTTCATTTGCTTCGTATAGAAGTTTTGGTATATTTGTAGGCTTAATAAATCCTGTTGTTCCATCCTTAAATATGATATTCACTAAAGTTACAAATACTGGCCTTTCTCTCTTATTTATAATTGTCACATAAATATTTTCTTTGTTCTCCGGATCACCTACCAGACACATAACCTTGGCCGATACAACCAATTCGCGCCTATTATGATGCCAAACAACCCAAGAATAGGCACAAGATAAAATACCCGTTACCGCACCGATAATTGCAACTATATCGGTTATTGTAATATTATTAAAAATCATCTAATTATCTCCGATTCCAATTAATATTTCTCATAAGATACCATAAATAGCAAAAAATAACAAAAAAACATTGAAAAAGGAAGTCCTCCTGATCAAAAATAAGGTCAATCAAATTGAATTTAACAAGAGCAGAAAAAATTACCTTCTGAGAAAAAATGAATATTTTATATAAAAAAAGACAGTACCGATGAACGATACTGTCTTTTCTGGTGACCCAAGAGAGATTCGAACTCCCGACACCTTGATTCGTAGTCAAGTGCTCTATCCAGCTGAGCTATTGGGCCATGTGGCAGGGGCAGAGGGACTCAAACCCCCAACCTACGGTTTTGGAGACCGTTGCTCTATCAATTGCGCTATGCCCCTAAATCCTTTGTCGATGGCTTTTTCCATCTACGTGACTGCAATATAATAACAAATATTCTCTAAAAAAGCAAGTATTTTTGAAAGTTTCTTTCCCTCTTCCTTTTATAGTATCATACATACAGGCGCTTTTCTTTTTCCTTTCCTCCGGAAATCGCGGGTAGTAGGAAAGGGAAAAACCGGGGCTACATCTTGTGAATGTACAGACCGGTGGGAACATGGTAAAATAAAGTTATTCACAAGTGTTTTCTATATTTAATATTTTAAATTCATTCGGTATTTACTGTATTTATCCGATATTTCTCAAAAGTTATTCACTCTTATTCACAACGATTCACAGGATGTTCCAAACCGCCCTGTGATAAACGATAGGGAAGGACGTTGCAATGAATTTATTTTCTCTCTGGGGGTATGTGCTGGAGTATATCAAGTCACACGATCCCCAGTATTATGATACGTTTTACAAGGAAATATTCCCTCTGTCCATGGAGGGGGATACGTTTTCCGTTTCCACGAAGATGCCTTACCTCGTGGGATGGATTGAAAACATGTATAAAAAGAAACTGGAAGAAATCATCTCTGAAAAAACGGGAGCCCCTGTCCGTCTGGAAATCGTCGTCCAGAGCGGGAGCGCGCCTGCCGAGACGCCTGCGAACGTTCCTTCCGCCCCTTCAACCGAAGGAAGCAGGGCTTTTCAGGAAAAAGAGGAGCCCTCTTACGGAAGTACGGTGCTCCCTGATTTCATGAAGAATCTGCCGAAGGATCCGAAGGACATCGTTCTTCCCGATATCAAGGATTACCGCCCCGATCCGGTGGAGCAGAATCTTTTTGATTCCTTCCCTTCCGCTAGGTCTCCGGAGCCGACCCGTTCTTTTATTTCCAATCCGGTCAATAAGGAATATACTTTTGAAAACTTCGTCCACGGCAACTGCAATGAAATGGCTTTCGAGGCTTCCCTTGCGGTGGCGAAATCCTGTCTGGCGCCGGAAATGGCGGATTCCCTGTATAATCCTTTATTCATATACGGCCCGTCAGGACTGGGTAAGACGCACCTTCTCCATGCGATCTGCAATTTTGTCCAAAAGGAGCGCCCCGACCTGTCCGTTCTTTTCGTGTCCAGCGAAACGTTCACAAATGAGCTGATCGAAGCGATCCAAAGCGGAAAGAACAGGAATTTCCGGGAAAAATACAGGAATCTGGATTTCCTTCTCATCGATGACGTCCAGTTTTTCGGGGGCAAAAAGAATTCATCGACGACGGAAATATTCAATACGTTCAACACCCTTTTCGATAACAAGAAGCACATCATCCTTACCAGCGACCGCACGCCGTCGGACATCAACGAGCTCGAGGAGCGTCTGCAGACCCGTTTTTCCAGCGGTCTGATCGCCCATATTTCTCCCCCTGACTATGAAATCTGCTCCATCATCCTGAAAAAGAGGGCGCAGAAGCAGGGAATCGACCTGCCCGATGACGTCGTCGACTACATGGCTGGCCACATCAATACAAGCGTCCGTGAATTGGAAGGCGCCTATAAAAAGGTCATCGCCTACTGCAAGATCAAATCCATTCCTGTGACGCTCGATGCCGCGCGGGAAGCATTGATAGAAATGATTCCCTTGGACGGCAGACAGGAGCTGACGATAGCGAAAATCATCGACACGGTCTGCGAATATTTCGGAGTGCGGAAGGACAAGCTCCTTGGGAACGGACGGCCGAAAAACATCGTCATCCCCCGACAGATCGCCATGTATCTGTGCCGGATCGAGCTGAACGAATCTTATCCGTCGCTTAGGGATCATTTCAAACGGAAAGACCATTCCACCGTCCTCTACGCCTGCGAACGGGTCGAACGGGATATGGAAAAGAATCCGGAAACGAAGAAAACCATTGAAATACTGAAACGGCTGCTTGAGAAAAAATAAAAACCATTGTGAAAAATAACGGTTTTTTCATTGAATAAACTGTTCATAAAGTGTGAGCAACCCGGTATTTCGGAAGAACTGTGAATTCCTTGAATAAAAATCACGGATATTCACTTCCTTATCACCAGCCGAAAAGTCCGATAAAACAGTCTTTTCACAGATTTATTCACTTATTCACAGCGTACTACTACTGCTGCTGCAAACTTATATTCATTTAGTATTAGTAAAGGAGCTGCCATGAAAGTCACATTCAACACCCAGGATTTAAGCCGCGCATTGGAAAAAGTCCAGCGCGCAGCACAGACGAAAGTCACATCAAATACAAACAACGGTTTCTTTATTTCCGCGGAAAACGGAAAAGCGGAATTCCAGGCCAATGATTACTCCATCGGAATCCGCACTTTCTGCGACGCCGATGTGGAAGAAAAAGGGATCGCCGTCATCGCCGCTCCGCAGCTTCTGTCCACCATCAAAATGATGCCTTCCGGCTCTGTCACGATGGAACAGAAAAAAGAAGAAACAATCGTTTCCTTTAAATCAGGCAATTACAATTCCAACTTCCCGACAAGGGAAACGGCAGAATTCCCGCAGGTCACCGAAATCGACCACGCCTACCACGCCGTTCTGAAATGCAGGGATCTTGTGGAAATGGTGAACCTTGTTTCCTACGCAGCGTCCACGGACGCGAAGAATCCTCTTTTTACAGGCATTCTCTGCGAAATCAATGGAAATACCTTTGCCATGGCCGCCACGAATTCCCACAGGCTCGCCGCCAAGGAAATCTCTCTGGATGAACCGGCGACAGGAACGGGCCGTTTCATCATCGCCTCGAACATCCTGCAGGACGTGATCCGCCTGTTTCCGGCAGACGAAGATTCGACGGTGGAAATTTCATGGGCAAGCAAGCATGTGGCGTTCACCTTCGGGGAAACCTATTTCGTATCCAATCTGATCAATGGAGAATATCCTGACTATAAGCGCGTATTCCCGACCAGCTTCGACCTCCACGCGACGCTCGGACTGAAGGATTTCGAGGAAGCCGTCCGTTTCGTCAGCCCCATTTCCAGAGATATGAGCTATAAGACCATCAATTTCCGTTTTGAAAACGGGACTCTGGAAGCATTCGAGGAAGATCCGGATATCGGTCGTTCCGAAACTTCGATTCCGGCAGAGCTGGACGGCGCGGACGTGCGGATTACCTTCAACTGCACCTATGTCGAGGATATCCTGAAGCATTCCAAGGGAGAAAAAATCATCCTCCACATCAAGAAAAACGGGCCGATGCTCGTGGAACAGGAAGAAGACAAGGCTTACCGCTATGTGGTGACGCCGATGAGAGGCCGCTGATATGAAAGAAATACGGATGCACGGCGAATATATCCAGCTTGACCAGGCGCTGAAAAAGGAAGACATGATTTCTTCCGGAGGAGAAACCGGCCATTTTCTGGAAAGCCACGAAGTGCTTTTGAATGGATTGAAAGTCCATGAAAAAAGAAAGAAACTCCGTCCCGGCGATGTGCTTGGCATCGATGGCGAGGAATACCGGATCCTTGAGGAAAAGAAATGAGATGCACAGAGGCAAGGCTTATCGAAATCCGCAATTTTGAAGACCAAGCGATAGAACCTGCCGACCAACTGACCATACTGACGGGAAAGAACGGCGCGGGGAAGACGAACCTGATAGAAGCGGTTTATTTCGCTTCCGTCGGGAAATCCTTCCGTTCCGGCAATGATGAGGAAATGATCCGTTTGGGAAAGGAGGAAGGAACCATCCTTCTTTCTTTTTCTGTCCGTGACGTGGTCCATGAAATCAAAATCAAATTATCCCGGGAACGGGGAAAGAAGATTTTCTTCAATGAGACGCCGACACGGAAAAAAGATCTGGTCGGCCTGTTTCGAACGGTGCTTTTCACGCCGGATGAAATGCAGCTCATCAAGGGAGCGCCACAGCTCCGCCGCCGGTTCATCGACATGGAAATATCGCAGGTTAGTCCGCGGTATTACGATGAAATCCTTCGTTACGGCCGGGCGGTGCAGCAGAGGAATGCCGCCTTCAAAAGGGCGCAGTTTTATGGAAAGACGCCGGATGTAGATATGTGGGACATGCAGATCGCCAAAGGGGCGTCTTACATCGTCCGAAAAAGGCTGGAATCCATCAGAAAGATGAATGAAATCGTTTCTTCCATGGAATCCCTGCTGACCGATGAAAAAGAAAATCTGGAAATACAGTATAAAAAATACGGCGGCGATGAAAACCGCTTCAATGAAGAATGGTATCTGGAAAAATTAGCGGAAAGCCGAGACGAGGATGCCCGTTTCTGCCATACCTCCGTCGGACCGCACAGGGATGACCTGCAATTCCGCATGAACGGCATTGATATTTCTTCCTACGGCTCGCAGGGACAGCAGAGAACGGCGATCCTTGCGATGAAGCTGGCAGAACTGGAATTCATCCGTGAGGAAACAGGAGAATATCCGGTCCTTCTTCTGGATGACGTGGGAAGCGAGCTTGACGAGGAACGGAGGACGGCGCTTTTCGAGTACCTGATCCGTCAGAATATACAGACGATTCTGACCACGACGGATGAAAATTTCAGAAAATACGGAAAAGAAATAAAAATAGGAAAGTAATGTTTCACATGAAACGGAAAAAATTAGGAATGAGAAATGAGGAATTAGAAATTGCGGTGCACCGCGACAAAATATATAGCGGCGAGAATTAGTAGGCAGTTATCAGAAATCAGAGGGCAGAAGACAGAAAGCAGGAATATTACCTGCTTTTTTCATTTTCAAATGGAAAAGAATAGAAAATGAAAAAGCCCTCTTCTTCAGAGGAGGGTGGCGGCGCAGCCGTCGGGTGGTGCCTTCCGGGAGGACGGGAGTGAATCTGTTCCTGAAATAAGAAATCAGAAATTCGAGGGCAGAAGACAGAAAAAAGTAATTAGTTGATTGTTTATGTTAATAAAATCGGAAGGTATGAAAAGAATATAATCATACTTGCCCCAATCCCTGCCATCCGGCAGTATTTCCCCTGCATGCGGTGGAAGTATTTGAGTGGTATTTAATGACTTTATTTATGAAAATGCAAAATTTATGAAAAATCAAAAAAAGCGGAGGAGCCTGTGATGGTTTTTCCGCTTTTTTCTTGACTGTTTATTTCTTATTGATGACGTCGTACTTTGTTTAGGGCATGTTTTTCAGGGCTGTTTCCGCTTCTCTTAGCGAGATGTCTTTGAGGGGCTTGTGGAGGAGCATGGAGAGAAGGATTCTTTTGTTCAGAGGGGCGTCTGTCTTTTTGTAAATATTTGTCCGTATCCGCTGCATGAGCTGTTCCCTGCCCTCTTCATAGGAGGTGTAGTCGCAGGGAACTTTTTTGAAGATTTCTTCATAGGTCAGATGGGGGTCTTCCCTGAGAAGGAGCATGACTTTTCCTGTTTGCGACTGCTTCTGCCTGCTTTCGCAGAGGGGGCAGACGGATATTTCCGGCGGGATGAGCGTTCCGCAGCTGCTGCAGGGATGCCAGCCTGCTTCGAGTTCCCCTTTCCGTTTGGCGGAGGCGGCGAGCATCATTTTTTTGAAGACAGGGAGGATGTTTTCGTTCTGTACATGGCGGTCCGCCCATTTGCCTATCGCCTGCTTTTCTTCTTCTGAAATGGTGACGGAGAACATTTTTTTCTGTTCTTCGATCCTGTCATTGACGACGGACAGGGAGGATTCGGGAGGGCGTTCTATTTTTTTCTGTCCCGCGACGAAGCGGATTTCCTTGTATTTCCTTCCCAGATCGTCTTCGCGTATGCGTTTCAGGATGTCCGCTTTCATCATGAAAAGCTGCTGCATCCAGACGGAATTGGTGACGCTGATGTACAGGGTGGTTCCCCGTTCGAAGGAAATATAGGATTCTGAGGCGAGGGTCGGGCCTGCGATATCTTCCCATTTTTTCTGCAGGCACCAGAAACGGAAGGAGTCATTGGAAAAAAGC
The DNA here is from genome assembly GCA_902462205.1 of uncultured Dialister sp. Classification (GTDB taxonomy): domain Bacteria; phylum Bacillota; class Negativicutes; order Veillonellales; family Dialisteraceae; genus Dialister. The sequence continues at coordinate 28,834 of CABQAR010000008.1, read as the reverse complement.
CGGTTTCCTTCTTCGGAAAGCCGGAATGCTTCTGAGATATTCGTCATTCTCCCTGTTCGTTTCTCCGTATCCTTTTTCATGGCGGGATCCTTCTCCTGTTTTTTTCTATTATACTAAATAGTTCAATTCTATTTCAGTAAAAACGAAGGATATCATATAATAAAAGTATAGGTCATCAGAAAGGTATGTAAGGAGGATTTGTCATGGAAGAATGCAAGAACGGAAAAATCAATGTCGACCGGTACCGCGTCAGGGAGGGAGACAAGGTCAATTTAAAGAAGTATGCGACGAAAAGGGATGTGGAAATCGATAAGGAAGAAGTAAAAACCACGTATTTCCCTGAGGTCATCGAGAAATTGAAGGAATATCAGGAGAAGCTGTATGCCCAGAATTCCTACGGCCTCGTCATCGTGTTGCAGGCGATGGATGCCGCAGGCAAGGACGGCACGATCAACCATGTATTTGCCAATCTCGATCCCGGCGGCGTGTCCGTGGTTTCTTTCAAGCAGCCGACGACGGAGGAAAAGGACCATGATTACATGTGGCGCATCAATAAGGCGCTTCCGCCGAGAGGAAATATCGGGATTTTCAACCGTTCCCATTACGAGGATGTCGTCGTGACCCGTGTCCATGACCTGATCCAGCAGAGCCAGATGCCGCAGGATCTGGTAGACAAGGGTATCTGGAAGGAACGGTATGAGCAGATCAACAACTGGGAGAAATATCTCCGCCAGAACGGGTTCCATATGGTGAAGATTTTCCTCCATGTGTCGAAGGAGGAGCAGCAGAACCGGCTGATCGACCGCATCATCAATCAGGAGAAGCACTGGAAATTCGCCATGAACGATATTGACGAACGGGAGCATTGGGATGAGTACCAGAAGCTTTTCGGCGAGCTTTTCGAAAATACGTCGAAGGATATTTCCCCATGGTACGTGGTTCCTGCCGATAACAAGTGGTTCACCAGGTATGTGGTGTCTCTCATCGCTCTGCAGGCGCTGAAGGAAATCGATCCGAAGTATCCGAAATTGTCGAAGGAAGAGGAAGCGCAGCTGGAGAAATTCAAAAAGCTGATTGCGAAAAAGGACGGAGAGTCTCTGGAAAGCATGAAGAAGGAAATCGACAAAGAATAAGAAGAAATGTCGACGGGTGCTGTCAGGAAACAGATGACGGCTGTTTGCAGGGGGGAAAAAGATGGGCAATGAAAAGATAGATCTTGACCGGTATCGCGCCAAAGAAGGGGAAAAAATCAATCTGAAGAAATTTCCGACCATGTGCAATGAGGAGATAGACAAGGAGGAAATCAAGACGGTCTGCATGCCGGAAGCGCTCGAGGAGCTCAGCCTGTATCAGGCGAAGCTCTACGCGCAGAGCAGCTACGGCCTCGTCATCGTATTGCAGGCGATGGACGCCGCCGGCAAGGATGGGACGATCAAGCATGTATTCTCCCATCTGGATCCGAACGGGGTCCATGTGGTTTCCTTCAAGCAGCCGACGACGGAGGAGAAGGATCATGATTACATGTGGCGCATCAATAAGGCCCTTCCCCGACGCGGCGATATCGGCGTATTCAACCGTTCCCATTACGAGGACGTCATCGTGACCCGTGTCCATGACTTAATCCATGAGGACAAGATTCCGAAGGATCTGATCAAGAAGGATATATGGGAAACGAGGTACCGCCAGATCCGTGACTGGGAAAAATATCTGACGGAGAACGGGTTCCACATCATCAAGATTTTCCTCCATGTGTCGAAGGATGAGCAGCGTGACCGTCTGGCGGAACGCATCCTGAACAAAAAGAAGAACTGGAAATTTTCCATGGCGGATATCAACGAGCGCCGGTTCTGGGACAAGTACCAGGAACTGTACAGTGAAATGATTTCCGAAACGTCCACGGAGGATTCCCCTTGGTACATCGTTCCGGCGGATAATAAATGGTTTACCCGGTACGTGGTGTCACAGATCGTATTGAAGGCGATGAAGGACATCGCGCCGAAATTCCCGGAAATGTCCAAGGAAATCAAGGACCAGCTGGAGGAATTCCGGCGGCTCATCGAGAGCGGGAACGTGCACATGATCGAGGAAATGCAGGATGTCATGAAAGCGGGCCCGGGCAAGGCGGAATAGCAGGACGGCGGAAAAGGGGCGCCCGTGTCCTGAAATACCGGTATTTCCTGTGTTTTTCGGAAAGACGGAAATATATGGTATAATGGAGTACACACGGAAAATGGATTTGAAGGGCAAACCCTTTCTTGCTGTTCGAAAGGAGATACATATGAAAAAGACATTAGCAGTATTACTGGCGGCCGCCGCTCTGGCGACGAGCGCTTACGCTTCCCCGCAGACGACCTTTAATAAGGGAGAGTGGCAGATCAACGCGGGCATGTGGGATCCGCAGGCGAAGACAAAGGATTATAAATCTGACGGGGAATGGAATTTCACCGGCGGACTGACCTACGGAATCAATGATAAATCAGCGGCGCAGTTCCAGCATTACGGCCTCCATACGGACCATACCGGCGGCCACAGCGATGAACTGAACCTTCTGTACAGCGTCCATCCGCAGGTAGCGCTGTATACCGGCTACAACCATATCGCCATGTCCGGCTTCCCCGCCGCGGCTTTCGGCGAAGAATCCAGAAGCAATGATGTCGTGCAGGTCGGCGTCCTCGCGAAGCAGCCTGTCAGCGAAGTGGTCGATCTGTACGCCAAAGGCGCCCTCGGAACGAAGAGCACGTCCATCTGGGAAGCAGGCGTTGATTTCGCTCTTGACAAGGATCTGGACCTGAATGCAGGCTACCGTTATCTGAACACGCAGGGTGGAGAAGACAGGAATGTTTCCTATCAGGGCTGGCTGGCCGGTGTTTCCTACCGTTTCGGCGGAAGCAAGAACGCGGATAACGAATCCGCTTACGGCGATATAGATTATTCCGCCCTTGACAACGGAAAGGAAATGGACGAAAACGACAAGACAGTCGTGACGATTAACAGCGATACACCGCTGCCCAAGGATACGACGGTCGTCATGGATGAAGAAAAAGTGCCGGAAAATGACTACTATTTCAACAGCATCCATTTCGGCAATGATTCCGATACGCCGGGTGCGGACCAGACAGCCAATCTGGACGCTTTCGTAAAGGCGGCCAAGGAAACGGGCCACACCTTCAAGCTGGTCGGACGTACGGATTCCAACGGCTCCAAGGAATACAACGATAACCTCGCCATCCGCCGCGTCAAGAAAGTGGCTGATTACGCGATCGCCCACGGCGTCAAGCTGGACCAGCTCGTCGGTATGTACAAGGGCGAAGAAAATCCGGTCGATACGAACGATACGGAAAGCGGCCGCGCCAACAACAGGCGTGTCGATATTTTCGAACACAAATAAACAGTGAAGAGCAAGTAAAAAGACCTTATTCCCCCCATGGGATAAGGCCTTTTTTATTGTGTATCAGTAATCCATGCCGGTAGCGTACAGAGGAATGACGTTCACGATCGGCACCTCATAAGGATGTGCTTCCTTGATGGCCTTCATGACCGTATCAAGGGAATCCTTCTTGATGGTGACTTCTATCTTCACTTCCGGCGTATTGCTGATTTCATTCTGGCTGCCGATGTATGGATTGGCTCCGTCCAGAGGGCGCCATACGCCGACGACGCGCCCGTAGGAAAGACAGCTGTCGTAATTTCCGAAATGGCCTGCATCCACGGAACGAAGAGAGTCCTGCAGGGCGGCAAAATGGGTTTCCGGTACATAGATTTCAATCTTCAAATAGGAAAAATGCAAAATATTACTCCTCCTATAATAATAAATGATCATTTAAAGCATAATTCAAAATCTTTATAAGAATAACATGAAAAGGACGTTATGTATAGAATCGCTTTTTTGAATGATGAATACACATATAAGAATAAAAAATCTTTAAAAAATAGAAATCACATATCCCAGCCGTGTTTTTTCATATCGACACAGCCGTTTTCCCTGAATGTGACACCTTCTGCCAGAAGCAATCCCCTCTGCTCCGTCCAGCCGGGAACGAGGCGGCCTGCATGGTTCACCACGCGGTGGCAGGGATAATCGCCGTAGCGGGAAGCTTCGCTGAGCACCTTCCCTACGAGGCGCGCATTCCGTTCCCTTCCGATCAGCGCGGCGAGCTGTCCGTAAGTGGCGACTTTCCCTTCCGGGATTTCTTCCACGACGGAAAGGATTTCATACACAAGGTCTTCGTCCATGGCGCTACCACCGAAGGACCATGTCGACAAGCTCCTTTGGGGAAGAAGCGATATGCTCCGCGCCGTGGTTTCGTAAAAACTCCCCTGTCCTGAATCCCCAGGTGACGGAAATCGTTCGGAATCCCCCATTCTTTCCTGTCAGGATATCCACCTCCGAATCGCCGGCGTACACGATTTCATCGGCAGAAAGATTCATTTTATCCGCAATTTCCAGAATCATCTGCGGAGACGGCTTGATTTCGATTCCAGGATGGTTGCCTGTGGAAACATCGAAAAGGCCGGGAAATAATTCTTTAGAAAGAACCTGCACATGGGAATCATCCTTATTGGAGGCGACAGCGGTGCGTATACCCTTTCCATGCAGCCTGCCGATGGAGTCCATGATGCCCTCGTAGGGACGTGTCTTGATGTGGTTATGCCTTCCGTAATAAGACGTAAATTCCGACTGCAGCCTTTGTATTTCCTCTTCCGTGGCGGGAATATCTTCGATGGGGATCGTATTTCCAGCGAACTCAAGATCGTCCGCCGCCATCCCCCTTGCCATGGCAATCGCCTTGATCATATCCAGACGGACGGCCCAGCCGAAACAGAGCTTCACCATCTCCTCCGAATGGCCGCCGCGGAACCCCGTTTCCACAAGGGCGTGGTTCAGGGAATCGGTCAGATCGCCGATCGTATTTAAAATGGTTCCATCCATGTCAAAAATAACAGCTTTAATCATACAGACCTCGTATATAAAAATAAGGATGTTTCACGTGAAACAGAATAGGAAATTAGAAATGTGGAATTAGGAATGAGGAATTGAGGTGCGCCGCGGCAAATTGTATAGCGGCGAGGAGATAGTAATCAGTGGACAGTAGGCGGTAGTCAAAAATAAGCAAGCCCTCTTCTTTAGAGGAGGGGGGGCGGCGCAGCCGTCGGGTGGTGCCTTCCGGGAGGACGAGAGTGAATCTGTTCCCCAAATGAGTTATATAGTGGCTAGTAATTAGTAGACGGTAGTCAGTTATTTAGCATGCTTACCCCTATTTTCTGCCATGCTGTTTCATTCCTTTATTTTCTGTTTCTTTCCCAGCCCCGGGAGGATCAGGAGGAAGCTTACGGCAAGACCGATGAAGAGCGGGTCTATCGGCGCGTTCAGGAGAGCCGCCAAAATGGCGGCTGCTGTACTCCCTGCCATGGAATAGACGGCCCATTTTCCGGAAAGGCGGTGCGGATAGAAGACGGCCAGCGTGAGCGGAAGGAAGATGCCTCCGCCCCGAAGCCCCATGGACAGGTAATTCCAGAACAGGATTTCAGAGCCCCTGTTCAGGATGGCGATGGCCGAAGCGAGCACCATGACGGCAAGGACAGTCATTTTGGTGAGATGGAGCAGCTTCCTGTCATCCGTGATTTTCAGCATGGGAGAAAGCATGTCATGGGAAATCATGGTGCCGATGCCGAGGGACAGTCCGCCGATGCTGCCTAAGAGAGATAAAATGATGCCCCCGAGGGCAAGCCCCCCGACCAGCGGGGACACATGATTAACGAGGAAGGCAGGCAGGACGAGGATGGGAAGGATATCCGCATAAGCGGTGTGCATGTACATTCCGATGGCGACCGAGGGAAGCCCGATGGGAATGACGATCAGAGATGCGATGAAGCAGCCGACCGCTGCCGTGATGGGCGTGCTGGCGGAAAAGATGCACTGGATATAGGTCTGCGTGCAGAGGACGCCGATAATGACAGAAAACAGATTGGCAAGCGCCGGCTCGATGCCCCGTCCGAAAAGAGTAAACTGGGACGGAGGGAAAGAGGAAAATGCGGAAGTTTCCGTCAGAAGGCGGAAAGCAGTGAAACCTGCCAGAAAAAGGGAAATCCAGATGATCGCCATTTTCAGGATGCCGCTGATCGCCGCGCTTTTCATGCCGCCGAAAAAGGTGTAAAGGATGACGAGGCACATCAGGAGAAGAGCGGACAGGTAAGGAGAAATATGGAAGATGGCGGAAATGATCTCAATGCCGGGAAGACAACTTGCCACGGCGGAAAGCAGGATGCCGAGAGAAGAAATGACGGAAGACATCTCTTCCGCCTGCTTCCCGTAATGGAGAGAAAGGAACTGCGGAATCGTTTCCAGTCCGGTTACGCGGAGCCGTCTGGCATAAAAGAGGCCCATGATGATAAAAGCGATCCCGCTTCCCAAAGTGAACCACCAGGCAGAAAGTCCGTAAGAATAAGCCAACTGAGCCGTCCCCACGGTAGCGCCGCCGCCAACGACCGTCCCTGCGATGCTCCCGGCCACAAGTGGAGCCGGAGAGCTGCGTCCTCCCACACTGTAGCCGGCGGAGGAGCGGACAGAACGGGAAACATAGAATCCCGATCCGATAACGGCGAAAACGGTCAGCGTAATGATCAATATATGTAAGGAAGTAAGATTCAAACGTATCATCCCTTCTATCGAATTTACACAAATTATACCAAAAGAGGGAATTTCTTTCAGCAAAATTTGAAAAAATAAGGAGTGTTTCACGTGAAACGGAGGAGAAATTAGGAATTGCGGTGCGCCGCGGCAAATTATATAGCGGCGGGATTTAGTAGCCAGAAGACAGAAATCAGATATCAGAAAATAGTTGATAGTTCTTAGTTATTAGTTTTACGCGGGAGAAAATGTATTGAAGCCATATAGACGTTAAATTCTTGCAGTCATCCTTGAATGGTGGAGGTATTTAAAACCTGCACCCGCTGCCCAGATTCTTCATTACATTCAAGAATGACGGGGCAAGGGCTGTTTACCTTTATCGGTATTCCTTGCTTGCCGTCATCCTCGAATGTAGCGTAGCAGAATGGAGCATAGCGGAATGGAGTAAAGGATCTGGCAGAGGATACGGGTAAGAATAGGCAATAGGTAAGCCCTCTTCTTTAGAGGAGGGTGGTGGCGTAGCCGTCGGATGGTGCCCTCCGGGAGGACGGGGGTGAATCTGTCCATGAAAAGGGGAATGGTAGCCAGTAGGCAGTAGGCAGTCGCCAGTGGTTAGAAGACAGAAATCAGAGCTCAGAAGTCAGTAGTTAGAAATCAGTAGTTTTCTGTATATTGTCATAACGGCGGAACGGTTAAGGAGGCTTTATGGATTTTGGCTTTTTGATCTAGAATCTTGGCGTGCTGTGCTGGTGGTTTGTCCGGCGGGCGGTTCTATCAGGTTGTCTTTATTTTATGCTATAATATATTGGACTATCTGTGAAAGGAAGGAAGCTATGGGTAAGATCATCAGCATCATTAACCAAAAGGGCGGCGTGGGCAAGACGACGACGGCGGTCAATCTTTCTGCTTTTCTGGCGGATAAGGGCTGCAGGACGCTCCTTGTTGATTCAGATTCGCAGGGGAATGCGACGAGCGGGCTCAATAAGGGCGTGGCGTTTTCGGGCAATCTGTACGATGTCCTTCTGGGCGGGGCAGACATCCATGAATCCATTGTCAGGACCGATGTGAAAAAGCTCCATCTGCTCCCTGCTTCCATAGATCTGGCAGGGGCGGAAATCGAAATGGTTTCCGTCGAGGACAGGGAATTCCTGATGAAGAAGAAATTGAGCGAGGTCAAGGATGAGTACGATTTCATCCTGATAGACTGTCCGCCGTCTCTTGGGCTGATGACGCTCAATGCCCTTGTGGCGTCGCAGGAAATTCTGATTCCCATCCAGGCGGAATTTTACGCGCTGGAGGGGCTGTCCCAGCTTGTGAAGACGGTACAGGCCGTGACGAAGCGGCTGAATCCGGGGCTGTCGATTCTCGGCATCCTCCTCACCATGTTTGACGGGAGGACGAATCTGTCGCTCCAGGTGGCGGATGAAGTGAAGAAATATTTCGGAAGCAAGGTGTTCCGGACCGTGATTCCGCGGTCGGTGAAGCTGTCGGAAGCACCGAGCTTCGGGGAATCCATACTGACGTACGCGCCCAAATCCAAAGGGGCGGAAGCATATAAGAAGTTGTGTCGCGAGGTGATTAAACGTGCCTAAAGGTAGAAGACTGGGAAAAGGGCTGGGCGCCCTTCTTGGGGAAGAAGCAGAAGCAGGAAAGAATACGGAAAATATTTCCGTGTCCATCATCATTCCCAATGAATGGCAGCCGAGACGTGAATTTGAGCCGGAATCCCTGCAGGCGCTGGCTGACTCCATCAAGGACCATGGCGTGGTGCAGCCGATCATTGTCAGGAAGAAGAATAACGGCTATGAGCTGATTGCCGGTGAACGGCGCCTGCGTGCCGCCCAGATGGCGGGACTGCTGGAAATACCCGCCCTTGTCCGTGAATATACCGATCAGGAAACAGCGGAAATCGCCCTGATCGAAAATCTGCAGCGTGAGGATCTGAATCCTTTAGAAGAAGGGTTCGCCTACCAGCGGATGATCAGCGAATATAAATTCACGCAGGAGCAGATGGCGTCCCTCATCGGGAAAAGCCGTTCCTATGTGACGAATATGATGCGTCTCCTCGACCTTCCGGGAGAGGTGAAGGATCTTCTTCTGGGACGGAAGCTGACGGCCGGACAGGCGCGCCCCCTTCTCGGGCTCGGAACGCCGGCGGAGCAGGTCGCCCTTGCCCGCCGCATCGTGGCGGAAGACCTTTCCGCCCGCCGTATCGAGGAAATCCTCCGCAAGAACAAGGAAGGGAAGAATCCGCGTCCCGTCGACAAGGCGGACGCTTATCTCCGCGCGCTGGAGGAGGATCTCGTCCTTTCCGTGGGTTCACGGGTGAAAATCAAGGTGGGAAAAGGAAAGAACAGTCACAGGGGCACGATTTCCATTTCCTTCAAGAGCGATAAAGAGTTTGAACGGATTACGAAGCTTCTGAAACAGGGAGAATAAAGGATGGATATGATGGATTTTACAATTAATTACCAGCTGGTGCTTTCCGTGGTGGGAACGATCCTCTGCATCCTTCTGGTGTTCCTGCTCCTCCAGTTTTTCTGGCTCCGTTCCAAGGTGAACCGTCTGGCGATGAAGTACAAATATTTCATGGCAGGAGAAGACGGCGGTTCCATCGAGCTGAAGCTGTCCACGGAAGTGCGGGAGCTTCGGGAAATGGTGGAAGCGTCACAGAGCATGCTCCACCAGCAGGAGCTGCTGGCGACGATGCAGCTCAAATCGTTCCAGAAGACGGGGCTGGTTCGCTATGACGCCTTCGATGAGACAGGGGACAAGCTGTCGTTCTCCCTCACGCTTCTGGACGGGAAGAACAATGGCGTCGTGATTTCCTCGCTCGCAGGGGATGATTCCTCCCGCATCTACGCCAAGCAGATCGTCGGCGGCCAGTGCAGGGAAGCCCTTTCCGCGGAAGAAGCGGAAAGCATCGACATCGCGCTGAACACGCTCATGCCCGCCATGGCGAAGCAGGCGGAAGAAGCGGTCCAGGCGGACAGGGAAAGCAGGGAATCGGAAGCGCCGATCCGCGGACGGATCGACCGTTCGGAAAAGAAATAGCGTCCGCCGGCCGGTCCGGCAGGCGGAGAATCGGGAGCAGATCTTTCATGGAAAAGGTCTGTTTTCCGTCAGGATGACAATTTTTTAAAGTTGTGGTATCATCGTAGTACCCTATTTTAATACCTTTAAAATAGATCAATTCTTTTATAAGGAAAGAGTTTTCTTATAAAAGGCACTTGGAAATAAGACGTTTTGGAAACGCAGGTAAATGTCATATGTTTAAGCAGGAAAATCCGGAAACCGGTGACGTCCAGTTCACCTTTTCCGTGGAAGAATTTAAAAAGCTCAAGCTTTTCGGGGGCATCGCAGGCCTCCTGCTTGTCCTTTCCATCGGCACGGCCGCATGGTCCGGATACAGCATGGACCGCCTCCGCGCGGAAAATGACCTGTATAAGAACCAGCTGAAAATGGCGGATGAAAAGATGCAGGCGCTGGAAAGCAAGACGAAGACAGTGGAAAAAATCAGCAGCCAGCTTCAGGAGCTCGTTCGTTCCGGCAGCGGCGCAGCGCAGAATATTTCGGAAACTTCAGATAAAGGCGGCATCGGCGGCGGCGCCACGGTGCCTGATGTGGCGAAGAAAGACAATATACAGGCGGCGGAAGACGGAAAGCCCTCGAGCAATCCCGGCGAGCTGCTGAAAGAAATGCGGAGCCTTGACGAAAGGCTGGATAAGCAGATCCGCCTCGTTATTTCCCTTCGCACGGAATTCATGAACCAGACCTACGGAATGCTCGCGCCCGTGGTCGATCCGTCTGCGGACACGCCGGACGTCTGGCCGGTCAAAGGACCGATTTCGAGCTACTACGGCTACCGGTCAAGCCCCGGCGGTATCGGCTCCACCTATCATGAAGGCGTGGACATCGCGACAGACTACGGCACGCCTATTTCCGCCACGGCGGCAGGAACGGTGACGCGCTCCGGCTGGGTCGGCGGCTACGGATACATGGTGGAAGTCAAGCATGCGAACGGCATGGTCACCCGTTACGGACACAATTCCGCCCTCCTCGTCTACGAGGGGCAGCATGTGGACCAGGGCACGGTGATCGCCCTTGCGGGAAGTACGGGGAACAGCACGGGCCCCCACTGCCATTACGAAGTCAGGATCAACGGCGATTCCGTGGATCCGCTGTACTTCCTTCCGGGCAGCTATTAAGGAAATAAAGAAAAACGAAAACGGTATCCGTCATGACGGCGGAGGCCGTTTTTTGCTGGAGGAAATAAACGGAAAGGCGGACGGCGGAACGGCTGATGTAAGCAATCGCCCTTGTGCATCCGCCTGTTTCTTTGTATCATGAAGGACAGAATCACAGAGAAGGAGCACGATGGGAATGGAATGGAAGGAAACAGAGCAGTTATTTCTGGACTGCCGGTTTGATGAATGTCTGCCCCTGCTGGAAGAAGCGGCGAAGGAAGGCAGCGGCCGCGCCATGTACGAACTGGGCATCATATATAGGGACAATCTGTCAAAGCGGGGAAGGGACGAGGAAAAAGCCCGTTCCCTTTTCGACAGCGCGGTGGCGGCCGGCGAACCTCTGGCGCAGTTTGCTTTAATCGAGGGAGGGGCGCCTCTCGGAAAAGAACAGGGAGAGGCCCTGTTTTCCGTCATCGAAGAAGAAGCCGTCAACGGCGGCATGATGGCCGCGTGGGCGCTGGGAACCATGCTTTATAAAGGAATCGGAACGGAAAAGGACGAGGAAGAAGGCGTCCGGTGGCTGTCCGTTTCCGCGGAAAAGGGATATTTCCGGGCGATGGATGACTTAGGCATGATCAACAGGGAACAGGACGGCCATGAAAAACAGGAGGAAGCGTTCCGTCTGTTCCTGCACGGAGCGGGAAAAAATTTCAAGGACGCGGAGTTCCATATGGGGGAATGCTATTTCCTTGGAAAAGGCGTGCCTGTCGATTACGGCAGGGCGATCATTTCCTATGGACGGGCACTGTCCCATCGGAGCGGAGAAGCCGCGGAAGAGCTGGGCATGATGCATTTCATGGGGGACGGCACTGAAAAGGACGTGAAGGAAGCCATCCGTATTTTCAAGAAAGGCGCCCTCATCGGTTCGGCAGGCTGCGAATGCAGGCTGGGAGAATTCCATGCCCTTGGCATCGGGATGAAGAAGAGCGAAGAAGAGGCCCTGAAATGGTATAAAAAAGCGTGGAGCCACGGATACCTGCCGTCGGCGGGACTGATCGGCCAGCTCTACCAGACGAGTGAGGGAAAGCTGCGGGATGTGAAAAAGGCGGCCTTCTGGTTCGGTCAGGCGGCGGAAACGGGAGACACGGCATCCCTGTGCCGTCTGGCGGACTGCTGCCTGAAAGGGATCGGCGTGGAGAAAAACGAAGAAAGGGCGGAGGAGCTTTATCGGAAAGCGGCAGACCTCGGCTCGGCGGAAGCCATGACGCGCTTGGGAAGCCTTCTGGCAGAACAGGGGGAAGAGAAAGAAGCGGCCGACCTTTTTGAGAAAGCGGCGGAGCAGAACCACGGAGAAGCGGAACTGATGCTCGGCGTCTGCTGTGACAACGGAATCGGCGTCGCAGAGGATCGGGAAAAAGCAAAGGAATATCTGAAACGGGCGATGGAGCACGGAAGCCCGGAAATCATCGACATGGCGGAGCATATTCTGGAAACCATGGAGGAGAAGGAATAAAATCTTCTCCCAAGAAATAAAGAAAACGCAGGATGATATAGTTTCACGTGAAACGTGAGGAGGATTATTTTGGGCAGTGATGGCGAAAGGCTGTTTATGGCAGGAAAAATAGATGAAGCGGTTCCCCTTCTTATGAAGGAAGCAGAAAAAGGAGAGGGGCGTTCCATGTATTTCCTCGGCGCCTGTTATCGGGAGGGCTTCGGCCATGTCGGGACGGACGAGGGAGAAGCGATGAAATGGTTCGAACGGGGGAAGGCGGCGGGAGATCCGCTGGCAGCGCTTTCCACGTTTTCCGCGGCCGGAGGGAATGACATGTGGGACGTGGTGAATACGTATTTCCCCGAGGTGCTTCTGGCGGCGAACCGCGGCGATGTGGCGGCCATGGACGAGGCAGGCCGTTTTTATCTGTCCGGCGGACTGCTGGTGGATTTCGAGGAAGGCGTGAAGTGGCTGACGAAGGCGTCCCTGTTTGAATACTGGCGTTCCCTCTATGAGCTGGGCGTGGCGTATCAGGAAGGAATCGCGACGGAGCAGAATTCCGAAAAAGCGGAGCTCTGCTTTGAAAAGGCCGCCGCGTTCCATGACAGCCGCGCTTCTTTCGCGCTGGCGGAAGATTGCCTGATGCGTGAAGACGTGGCAAAAGCGAAGGAATGGCTCGAAAAATCATGGGAGGACGGCAATGCGGAAGCCGCGTACCGTCTAGGACTGGTCTATGACAGCAGCGAGGAAGAGCCTGACGGGGAAAAGGCGTTCCTCTGGTATGGCAGGGCGGCGGAAGGGCATATCCCAGAAGCGAAGGCGGGCATGGCCTTTTATTATGAAAAGGGCATCGTGGTGGAGAAGGACCGGGCGACGGCGGAAAGGCTGTATCGGGAAGCGGCGATGGAGGGCGATGATGAAAGCTGGCTCCATCTGGCGCTGTCGGCGCTGGAGGAAAAGGATGAGGAAGCCGGTTTCCGTTACATGGTGCATGCCGCGGAAAGCGGTATCCGCAAGGCGAAATACATGGCAGGCATGATGTATCTGGAGGGAACGGGCTGCGAGCCGGACAGGGAAGAAGGCGTCCGATGGCTGGAAGAAGCGGCGGATGAAGGAAGTGAAGAGGCGGAAACGGCGTTGAACAGGCTCCGTTCTTATTAAGGGCGATAAAAAAAGGCTGCGGTCCGAAAGGAGGCAGTCTTTTTCAGTGCTTGGTTCCGATATTCTTTCCGAGCCGCCACAAGGGGAGGAGGTAGAGGAAGAAGGCGAAAAGGAGAGAAACGGCCGGCGCCCCGATGGCGGCAAGGGGGACGGCGCCTGCGATGGACCATGGGATCAGCGGAGGGATGACGACGGCGCTGTCTTCCAGATCGAGGGCGTAGGACGTGTCAGGATCGCCGTCCCTGCAGAGCTGGTGGGTGAGCATGATGGTGAGCGTCTGGTTGCAGGCGACCATTCCTGCAAGGACGGAGGTGGCCAGCATGGCAGGATAGCGGCCAGCCCTTTTGCGGAAGGAACGGATACGCTGTTTCAGCCGGTCGAGCAGCCCTGTTTCCTGAAAGATGCCCGCGTAGCAGGAGGAAAGGCAGACGATGCATGCCACGTCCGCCATGGAAAGGATGCCGCCGCCTGAAATAAGGGGAGCGATCGACGGTTCCGCAGGCACGAATCCGAAAACCATGGCATGGAGCGTTTCCGAAGCGGACATGCCCTGCACCCGGAGGGAAACGAAAAAAGCGAGGACGATACTGGCGAGCATCGTGGTTTTCACGGGCACGCGGAAGAGGGAGAGGCACAGGATGGCACCTGCCGGCAGGAGGCAGAGGGGATGCATGGAGAAATAGGCGTCAAAGAGGGCGGCGGAATGGAGTTCAGGCGCTTTTTCCGGCGAAAGGGCCCCGATGACGGCGTATAGCGCAAGGGCGGAGAGGAAGGGAATGGCCGCCGTGCGCGCCATGCTTTTGATATTTTCGTATAAATCCGTCCGTGTCAGCGTGGAGACAAGGAGGGCGCTGGTGGAAACGGGAGAGCTCCTGTCGCCGACGTAAATGCCGGACAGGACCGCGCCGCCTGCCATGTAAATATCCGTTCCGGCGGACTGGGCGATAGCGATCGAAATGATTCCCACCGTGGCGGCCGTGCCGAAGGAAGTGCCTGTCAGAAGGGAGACAAGGCTGTTCAGCAGGAAGATGGAAGCAAGCAGGGAACCGCTGTGGATATATCCGGCGGAGACGGAAATGATGAAGGGGATCGTTCCGCAGGCCCTCCACAGGGCGGTAAGCATGCCGATCAGGAGGAAGGTGATGAGGATGGTGTGGGCCGCCTGCACGCCTGAAAGGGACATGCGCCACAGCGAATGGGCGGAAAAGCCCCTGTATTTCCCGTACCCAAGGAAAAGCAGGAGGCCTGCCGCGAGGGCGATGAGGACGGAGGCGCCGGAAAAGATGCAGAAGAGAAGGAATGCGGAAAAAATAAGGAGGATCATGGATTCCATAGTATTGCTCCTGAGGGGAAGAGCCATTTCCCAAGGCTGATTGTACGGGCGGGAATAGCGGCGGAAAAACAGAAAAGCAAACGGAGGGAAAAGATTCCGTTTGCTTCTTTCGTCGGTGAAAGGGATGAAGTTTCATGAAATACCGGACGCATCCGGACAGATTACCATTTCCGCGGGATTTCGGGGAACCAGCCGACAGGGACCATGGTGCAGAGGATATTGGACATCAGCTTTCCGTCCTCGTCCCACATGTCCGCTGCGATGACGATGGTGGAATGGCCGTTGTGGACGATATGGCTCTTCACGCAGATTTTCGAGCCGGGCCGCGCGTTACGGATGAAATTCATGGTCATGCTTGCCGTGACGACCATCGCGCCGACGGAAGCGCCCGTGACGCCCGTGACGGAATCGGCAAGGGCGGTCAGAACGCCGCCGTGGATGACCATGCGGTGGTTGCAGTGCTTCATGGGGTCGGTAACAAGGCTGACCGTCACGCGTCCGCACTCTATTTCCTCGATATTGATGTGGAAATAATCCGCCATGAAATGGTTCGGCTTGTATATATCGCGTATATGGGCGCGTATTTCTGCAGGTTCCGTCAGCTGCACGACATTTTTTTCATCCATGGAAATACCTCTTTATCAATTTGATCAGATGATTCATCAACTGTCATTATATCGTATTGAAGAGAGAAGAGAAAGACATGAATGCATAACAGGTGGCGGTGACGACGAGCCATGTCAGGGTGGTGAGGACGAGGCCGTGTTCCATCTGCCGCGTGGCGCTCAGGCCGTAGCCGACGGGGATGGCGCGGGTGCTGACGGGAAGGACGTAGGCGCAGCAGGAAGCGACGACGGCGGTGAGGATGTAGGGGACGGGGCTGATGCCGAGGGCGTCCGTGATGCCGAGGGTGACGGGGATCGTGATGGATACGGCAGCCGTATTGCTGGAAAGCTCCGTCATGAAAACGCCGAAGAGGCAGAACGCGGCCATGAGGAAGAAGCCGCCTTCCAGAGGATAATGGGAAATCATGGCGGCCATCTGCTTCACCGCTTCGGTTTCAATGACGAGCTGCCCTAAGGCGAGGCCGCTGGCGAAAAGGAAGATCATGCCCCACATGACGTGGCTTTCCGCATATTTCCATGTCAGCATGGCTTCTTTTCTCTCATCCTTCAGGAAAAAGAGGAGGAGGCCGCAGAGGAAGAAGATGTAGGCAGGCTTCAGGGCGGGCAGGAGGGACGCGAAGAGGGGGCGGACGAAGGCGAGGACCGTGGAAATGACGAAGAGGGAGAGCCCGATGATTTCGCCCCGCCTCATCGGTCCGAAGGATTCATACATGGAAACAAAGTATTCCTTCGTTCCCGGCAGGTGGTCCACGTCTGTCCGTATATGCCAGATGTAGAAAAGGTTGACGATGAAGACGACGGCAAGGACGGGGAGGAAACGGATGACCCAGTCATAGTACATGAATTCATGGCCGGACAGCTTTTCAAAATAGGAAATGGCGACCAGATTGGCGGCGCTTCCGATCGGGGACCCGAGCCCGCCGATGCCGCTGCCCCAGCCGATGGCAAGGAGGATGGGCACGGCGGCGCTGCTTTCCGTGATGTCCTTCTCACCGACGAAATGGAGCATGGAAACAGCAATCGGACAGAAGATGGAAGCGACGACCACGTTGGGGAGGAAGATGGAAAGGACGACGGACGCGAAAAACCAGACGAAGATCTGGTGGCGCATGGACGTTCCGATGTAGCAGAGCGTTTTGACGGAAATACGCTGGTCCAGCTTCGTCGTGGTCCATGTCTGGCAGATCAGGTCCGCGCCCAGAAGCAGGACGGCGATTTCAGAAAAATACTGGCTGATGACGTGGGAACTGGGAATCAGGTTGAAAAGAGAGTTCACCACGATGGGGACGAAGGAAGTGACATAGATGGAGCAGGGGCGGAAAATCCACCAGAACGCCATCCACACCGCTGTCCCGAGGGCGCAGGCGGCGCGGAAGGAAAAAGCGCCGTCCAGCAGGAACGTGCACAGGAGGAAAAGGGCGGGGCCGGAAATCAGTTTGACGGTCGATCTCATAAAAAACTCTTCTTTCTCGGAAAAAAATGGCAGGAAATACCTGCAGGCCGGGCATCTTTCTTTGTCCTCTATTATAATTCTCTTTATTATCGTTGAAAAACTGTTATTTATTGTATAAAATACAGACAAAAGACTGTAGTAAGGAGGCGTCATGAATTCCCTCAGCATCAAATATTTCCTGACGCTGGCGAAGGAAAGGAATTTCACGAAAGCGGCGGAACGGCTGTACATCACGCAGCAGACGCTGTCCGCCCACATCGCGGCGCTGGAGAAGGAAACCGGCGGCCCGCTCTTCCTCCGCCACGTCCCGTTGGAACTGACCGGCGCAGGCGAAGTATTTTACCGCTACGCCCGGCTCTTTGCGGAGAACGAAACGAATCTGGAGCGGGAACTTTCGGAAGCGCACAGGAACCTGTCCGGCACGCTCCGCATCGGTGTCGCCCCTGCCCGGGGAAAGCTGCTGCTGCCGTCCGTCATCGACAAGTACCGGCGGAAATTCCCCCATATCCGCATCCGCCTTATCGAAGATGCCAACGATATCCTGGCGCGGAAACTGGAAGAACGGGAACTGGATCTGGCGATCATCCGCATGAACAGGAAAGCGGCAGGCATGGAGCGGATTCCCTTCTATGAAGAGGAAATCGTCCTGCTCGCGCCGGAGGAGCTGCTTACACGGATGTACGGAAAGAAGAAGCAGAAGCGGATTTCGGAAGCGGAAAGCGGGAAAAAGGGGTGGCTGGAAAACTTCCGTGACTGCCCCGTCCTGCTGAACGGACGCATGGACATCGTCGGCGGCGTGGTCCGCTCGCTGTATAAAAATGCGGGATTCGAGCCGCAGGTTGCCGTGGAGTCGGAGAATCTGGAAACACTTCTTGCGCTCTGCGTGAAAGGGGACGGGCTGCTGTTCTGCGTCAGAAATCTGGCGGAATTCCTTCTTTCTCCGGCGGACAGGGAGAAAGTGCGCGTGATCCCCCTTCCCAGAGAGAAAAAGCACGTCATTTCCTTCATCTATGAGAAACGGGCCCACCGATGGAGCATGGTGGATGAATTTATTTCTCTCGCGCAAAAGGAAATCCATGGTAGGATAGAAGATAAGAAAGTATGACGATTGTGAGGAGGGATCCGGCATGGATAAGCTGCAGGAAGCAGAAATGCTGTATAAGAACCATAAAATAGAAGAGGCGCTGCCGCTGCTTAAGGAGCTGGCGGAAGAAAACTGCGGACGGGCGATGTATTTCCTGGGAGAAATCTACATGAACGGCTTCGGACCTGTCCGTCAGGATCCGGAGGAGGCGAAGCGCTGGCGGGAAAAGGGCGCCGCCTGCGGAGATCTGCTGGCGAAGCTGAATCTCGCGTATTTCATGGAGTACGGGACGCAGGAAATGATGGAGCACTGCGCCGCCTGTCTGGAAGAAGCCCGGAAACTGGCGGAAAGCGGCGATGTTTTCGCGCAGAACGAGATCGCCGACCTCTACCTGTTCGGTTTCGGCACGAAACGGAACGAGGCGGAAGCCATCTACTGGCTCGAAAAATCAGCGGCAGGCGGTTTCTGGCGTCCGCTCATGAAGCTGGGCGACATCTACCGCGGCGGAGAAGCCGTGGAGGAGGACATGGAAAAATCCGTGGCCTGCTACAAAAAAGCGGCGGAATTCCATGTGCGGGAAGCAGAGTCCTCTCTGGGATTCATCTATTTCGCCGGTCTCGGCGTGGAGCCGGACGACAGAAAAGCGTTCGCCCATTTTAAAAAGGCCTGCGAAGAAGGCGACGGAGAAGCATCGTTCATGCTCGGCCGCTTCTACATGGAAGGGATCGCCGTGAAACCGGATGAGAAGAAGGGCTTTCAATATTTCCGGCAGGCCGCCGATCGGGGAGAACCGATGGGGATGTGGGCGCTGGGGCGTTCCTATGAATCGGGGACGGGTGTCGAGATCGATGAAAAAAACGCGTTCCAGTGGTATGAAAAAGGAGCGGCGATGCTCGATTTCCGTTCGACTTGCGCCGTGGCGGACTGCTACCGTTTCGGGAAAGGCGTGGCGGAAGACAAGGAAAAGGCCGTGGAAATCTACAAAAACGCTTTCGACCTCGGCAGCGATGAAGCGGCGGACAGCTTAGGCGCGATGTACCTCGTCGGGGAAACGCGGCACAGCGAGGAAGAAGCCTTCCGCTGGTTTGAAAAAGGGGCGGGGCGGGGCTCGGACATCTGCCAGTACCACTTGGGCATGTGCTACGACAAAGGGCTCGGCACGGAGCCGGACAAGGAAAAAGCGCTGGAATACATGTACAAGGCCTACGATCAGGGGATGCTGGATGCGCTGGAATATATAAAGGAAAATATGGGCATCCGTCTGCAATAATTTTTGCAAAGGCGGAAAAAAGCGGTGCGGGAAAGGGGAAACGGCCCCGGAAGCGCGCCGCTTTTCACGTTGGACGGACAAGAACGACCTGTGCTGTCTTTTATGGTACAATAGAGGACATCAATGACTTGAGAGGTTTTTATGTTTGATGAAGAATTACTGAAAAAAGCGGAAAGTTTATATATCCGATGCGAACTGGACGAAGCATTCCCCCTGTTTCTGGAACTGGCAGGGCAGGACTGCGGCCGTGCCATGTATTTCCTCGGGGAATACTACAACCACGGGCTGGGAAAACTGCGGGACAGGGATGAAAAAGAAGCGCGCCTCTGGCATGAAAAAGGCGCGGCGCTGGGCGAATGGCTGTCCAGACTGAACCTCGCCTACATGAAAGAACGGTTCTCCCCCGAAATGACCGCCCTCTGCAGGGAATGCCTGCCGGAAGTGAAAAAGGCGGCGGAAGCAGGAGACGTGATCGCCGCCGACGAACTGGGCGACATGTACCTGTACGGCTTCGGCACGGAAAAGAACGGAGAAACGGCCGTTTTCTGGCTGCAGAAAGGCGTGGAGAAAATGTACTGGCGCTCCCTGAACGCACTGGGAGACATGTACCGTCTGGGCGAAGAAGTCGAAGAAGACGATAAAAAGGCCCTCGACTGCTACCGGAAATCGGAAAAACTCCATTCCAGAGACGCCCTGACCTCTTTGGGATTCATGTACTACTCCGGACAGGGCGTGCCGTTTGATGAAGATAAAGCATTCGCCTATTTCAGCAAGGCAAGCGAAGCGGGAGACATCGACGCGGCATTCATGGTCGGACGCTGCTATCTCGAAGGGGTTTCCGTCGAAAAGGACGAAAAAAAAGCCGTCTCCTATTTCGAGCAGGTCGGAAAACGGGGAGCGCCGATGGGACTCTGGTCGCTTGGCCAGTGCTACGCGAACGGCGTCGGCGTGGAAAAAGACGAGCAGAAAGCCTTCGACCTTTACCTGAAAGCGGCGGAAATGGATCTGGGGGCGGCATTCTATTCCCTCGGGAACTGCTACCGCTTCGGAGAAGGAACGAAAGAAGACAAGGTCACCGCCGTGGATATGTACCGGCGTGCCTTCGAACGCGACTATGCGGAAGCCGCCGATGAAATAGGAACGATGTACCTCGTGGGAAATGAAATCATCCCCAACCTGACAGAAGCCTCCAACTGGTACGAAAAAGGCGCGCAGCTCGGAGATCCGGGCAGCCAGTACCACCTGGGCATCTGCTACAACGAGGGCCTCGGCGTCCTGCCCAATCAGGAAAAAGCGCTGGAATACCTCTATCAGGCCTACACAGCAGGCTATCCGGGCGCCTTGGAATACATCACGGACAATATGAAAATACAGCTGCAGTAAAAAAGCCTCCCTTTGGGGAGGTTTTTTGAATGAGGAATTTGGAATTAGGAATGAGGAATTGTGGTACGCCGCGGCAAATTATATGGCGGCGGGAATTAGTAGGCAGTGGACAGAAATCAGAGGTCAGAAGTCAGATTTCAGATATAAGAAAACAGATATTAATAAATCCTTACATACCGTCATTCTCGAACGGCGAAGGTATTCAACACCTGTAACCGCTGCCCAGATTCTTACCGCTCCCGTTGGTCGGGTATGGCGTCTCACAGATTTTTGTGCGTCATTTCATTCCTTCAAAAATCGTTCGCTTGCCATCGCTCCATTCAAGAATGACGGGGCAAGGGCTATTTACCTTATCGGTATTACCTGCCTGCCGTCATCCTCGAACGTAATGGAGCATAGCGGAATGGAGTGAAGGATCTGGCAGAGGATATGGGTAAGAATAGAAAATAAGTAAGCCCTCTTCTTTAGAGGAGGGTGGCTGCGTAGCCGTCGGGTGGTGCCCTCCGGGAGGATGAGGGTGAGTCTGTTCCTGAAAAGGGTAAATAGTAGGAAGTGTATTCTTATTGCTTAGATAATTCTTTCATGCGGTCTTTGAAAATCTTATCCATGAATAAACAAATATTTTGAAAATCAGTATCTATTTCCCTGTTGGTGAAGCGAATGACTTTTAAACCATAAGATTCGAGTTTCTTTGTCCGTTTCCTGTCGTATATATATGATCGTTCCCAATAGTGCTGTATTCCATCGATTTCAATGACTAATCCTGCTTTTGCACAATAGAAATCAACAATATAAGAGCCGATAATCATTTGCCGGTTGATGCGGAAGGAAGACCTTCTCAAATAATCATACCAAAAATGTTTTTCCTGCCTGGTCATATTATGTCGGAGTCTTCTGGCGCGTTTTGTAAGTTCATATCGTTTTGGCACTTTTAATACAGGCATGGCTACTCCTGTTCCGATAAGAATAGAAAGTGGGCAAGCCCTCTTATTTATAAGAGGGGGGACCGCGGTAGCGGTGGGTGATACTGGCTTGTGGAGTTGTCGCTATCGACCAGAATAGCAACCTCTTTTACGATTTGAGGCAGTCCTTTGGGCGAGTATCCTCCGTCTGGCTGCGCCAGCCACCTCCTTATTTATAAGGAGGCTCTCTGTTTCTCTGTGCGTTCATAAAAAATTTAAAACTTGTTTGTATGTGAAAAAGATACTACAGATTATTTCAGCCTGCCGCTGTCTATTTCTTCTTTCAGATAGTTGAAAACCTTTTCTATCGGCGTGTTGGAGGGGATTTCTTCCCATTTTTTGCTTCCTGCCGCATGGAGGCGGATTTTGCCTGCGTAATTGTATTCTGTGGCGGAAATGGTCATGACCTTTTTGTAGGCCATGTTCATCTTTACCCTGTAAATGGTGCGGGAAAAATCTTTTTTCTCCTGCGGGAAAGAGGCGTCGAGCCAGAAGTCCGCGTAACCGTCCTTGTAGGAGAGCGTTTTTTTATCGATGGAGAACGTGCTTCCTGCGTACTGCTTCGTGGGTTCCTGATAGACCGGCAGCCATTCGAAGTCTTCCGCATGGGGGATAGGGGTCTGGATGTAGTGGGTGTAAATGCTTTTTCCGTAGGTGCCGGGCATAATGCGGTTCCACCCTTCGGCGGGATCGGTTTTCTGCTCCGCGTGGAGGACTTTTCCCGTATTGTCCCGTGTCACAAGGGACGCGGTGCGCCATGTGCTGCTTCGCGTATTGAATTCCAGCGTGGAAAGGATGGTGCCTTCCGGAAATCCGAGGCGCATATCGAGGGAGGAAATATTTCCGTTCTTTTTATAAGAATCCGTATCCACCCATGCAGGGGAATCGTCGGTGCTCTTGATCCAGTTCTCCGCAGTGACGGAAAGTCCGGAGAAAAGCAGGGAAACGCAGAGGGCGGAAAGAAATTTTTTGTTCATTGTGAAATCCTTTCGGAAAATACCGCAGTGGGGAATGAAATGATGCTTGCCGTCTATCAGTATAGGGGGAGCATGGAAATATGGCAAATCGGGATTGCCATGCCTGCCTATAATTTTTTCAACGTCCGCAGATCTTCCTTGGTGAGGAAGGGCGTATAGGGTCTGCCCAGATAGAGCGATGCGGTGGTGACGAGGGCTTTGATGTAGGGGCAGGGGATGTGCATCATGTCCGACAGGTCTAGGATGGCGCCCAGTCCGCAGGGCAGGTCTTCGCTGAAATACCTGCTTTCCGGTGACTGCGGCCCTTTGACGGTCTTATACGAGGGTGTTTCCTTCAATGCGGCGGCGAGGGTGTCTTTTTTATCCGGCCAGAAGGAATTCAGCACGTCTAAGAGCGGAGAAACCTGCAGTCCCAGCGCATTGGCCACGGCCTGCCGTTCTTCATCGCAGTGCTCCATGTAGGAAATAACTCTGTCTGTCATGGGCTCTCCGAAGAAAAGGAAGTCTTCTCCGTTTTCTATGCGCGTGGCGTTGAAAAGGGAGGCGGTGACATGGATGATCGGGTTGGTGGCGGACAGGGAGGTGGAGGCAGGGGAGGAAACCTTGGTGACGCGGGGGGCGAGCTTGTGGAGCAGCGTGCTGACCGTGCTGTCTTCTCCCACGGCGGAATAGGCGATTTCTTCTTTGATGGCCTTGATGCGGATTTCTACGCCGTCTTCGGAAAGGGAGGCGATGAAGGGCATGTTGGCCGTTTCCGCCACGGTGAGGTGGAGGGGCTCGAGCTTCCGCGCGAGGTAACGGCAGGCTTTCAGCGCGCCCCAGCAGCCGTTGAAAAACAGGACGGACTGTCCGGCATGGAGCTCCGGCTCTATTTCTTCGATGACCGCTTCATGGTCCGTCGCAAGGGTGCAGATGAGGATGATGTTCCCGAAAACCATCGCGTCGTGAAGATTGGCGGTGGCCTGTATCTGGAAAGAGCCTGTGAGGGCGCCGGTCGCCTTAACGGGAAATTCTTTCCACTGGGCCGCCCGTTTTTCGCTCCGCGTGTAGACGAGGTGGGATATGCCGAGGGTGCTCAGGTAGCAGGAAGCGGCGATTCCCGTATTTCCTGCGCCGATGATGGTGACGTTCATGATGGACTCCTTTTGGGAATTAGGAATTTGGAATGAGGAATGAGGAATTAAGGTGCGCCGCGACAAATTATATAGCGGCGAGGATGGTAATCAGTAGACAGTAGTCAGTGGACAGAAATCAGAAAACAGAAAACAGAAAGCAGAAAACAGAAAGCAGACGTCAGATATCAGAAAATAGTTATTAGTCATTGGTTGTTAGCTGTTGGTGATTACAAAAAATAGGAAGAGTCGGGGTATTTCTTTCTTCTTTTTCTTTTCATTATATAAGAGGGAAATATTTCTTCAAGGGAAATTGATATAATAGGAAAAAAGAAACGGGAGAAATGCGATGGCTAAAATTTTTACGAATATGCATGACAGGGGAATGGTGTACGCCTGTTATGAACGGTACCTGCTCGGGGAGAAGCCGGCGCAGGGCTCGGTTCTGGCGGTGAAGTCTTTCCTGTATATCCTGCGCGGGGATTTTGAACTGCCGGGGCGGAAACTGGCGACGCCTTACGGGGAGATACTGACCGCTTTGGATTCGGAGGAGCAGTCGCTGGCGGCGTGCCGGGAATTTCTGGGCGGACGGCGGCTTCCTGCCGGGGCGGGGACGGCTTTATCCGCACGGGGGATTTCCGTATTTCCCGATTCCCGCTGGGAGGCTCCGGCGGATTTGGAGGAGTTCCGGTTCACCGAGGATTTCACGTTGTCCGTGATGACGGCGGAAGAGGCGGGCAGCCTGTATGGACGGGAAGCGAAGCAGGTGGCGGCGGATTGCGGAAACGGCGTGTTCCGACCGGGCGAGGCGCGGCGGTCGAGAAAAAGCTGGCTTCTCACGAAGGAAGCGGCGTGCCGTGTCTATGGCGGCGGAGCGGAAGAAAATACCGGAATCAATCCGTTGCTCCTTGTCTTTACGACACTGGAAGCGGCGGAGCTGTGGAACCGTGACAGCGGCGATGTGCGTTCGGCGGCGTCGGGGGCGGGGCACCGGGCCGCGCGGATGTGGGACGGCGACCGGCGGAAGTCGGGGCGTGTGTGGCTCGTCACCCGGTTCGCCATGGAGCGGCTGTACGGCCCCCCTGTGCCTGAACGGATGAAGGCCGCCATGGAGACGGCAAGAGGATAGCCGCGGTATAATAAAGGAAAACCGGAAAGGAGCCTTTTATGGAGAAGCATCATTGCGTGTCGATCGTGCCCCTGTTCAACCATTTATCTGATGAGGAGCAGGAACGGATTGATTCTCTGGTACGCCACCAGAGCTATAAGAAGGGGGAAATGGTCTGGCAGCCGGGACGGGATCCCCAGCTTTTCATCGTCGCTACGGGGGCGCTGAAGGTATACCAGATTTCCGCGAGCGGACGGGAACAGCTGCTCCGCGTGGTGGAGCCGGGCAGCTATGAAGGCGTGAACGCCCTGTTCGGCGCGGATACGGAGAATATTTTCGTCGAAGCGCTGGCGAATACGGAAAGCTGCACGCTCCGCAAGAGTGATTTCACCTCGCTCCTGCTGGCGTCGCCGCAGATGGCGCTGAAGCTGCTGGAAATCAACGCGCGGCGCATGGCGGATACGGAGAACCAGACGAGGTTCCTCATGATGGAAGCCGTGGAGTCGAGGCTAGCGACGTATCTGTCGGACCTCGCCAAGGCGTCCGGCGGAAAGGTGGAGGTGGAAATACCGATGAAGCTGAAGGATCTGGCCGCTTTCATGGGTACGACGCCGGAAACGGTGTCCCGCAAGTTCAAGCTGCTCGAAGAGGAAGAGGTCATCCGGCGGAAGGGAAGGAAAGTGCAGATCCTCGATAAAAATAAACTGGAAGATTTCCTGTAAATACAAGGGTTTTGGAAGCCGCTCTGAAAAAAGAGCGGTTTTTTTATATAAATTTTTACTTTCTTGATACCTATCAAGGTTTTCCGATGGGTATTTTTTTATACTGTTCACAGATAAAGAAAACCAAGCGGAAACGAAAGGAGGAACGAAGCGGATATTTCTTCAAGGCAAAAAATACAAATCAATGAAATGGATGAATTGGAAAGGAGACAGAAAAATGATTGAAACGATTAAAGACGGAGAGGTTTTCAGACTGGCAGACAAGGTGGAGTACCGGAAGGGGACATACCATCCGGTGGTGGTGGACAGGAATGACGGCGGAGAACATACGCTGATCGCCGTCGATGAAGGAGCGATGATACCGGACCATGAAGCGCCGGCGGACATCATCTTCTACGCCCTCGAGGGAAGCGGAATCCTTCAGTACGACGGAGTCGATTACACGATCCGCGCAGGAGAGAATTTCTTCCTCAGGAAAGGCACCCTGCACCATGTGAAAGCACTGACGAAATTCAAATTCTCACTGGTCAGATTTTATTAAAAACAGAATTCAGAAAAATAACAAAGGTAAAAAATAGGAGGAATTGAAAATGAAAATGGATATGATGAAGAAATACATGAAAAGATCACTGCTCGGAATCGCCGCCGCAGGCATCCTGTTCCTGTCGCCGCTGGGGGCTGACGCCCATTGCGACACGATGGACGGCCCGACCGTCAAGGACGGGCTCAAGGCTATGGAAACGAATAATATCAACTACGCGCTGAAATGGGTACAGCCGGAGTACGAGGGCGAAGTATCGCAGGCCTTCAAACTCAGCATGAAAGTGAAAGACCAGAATGAAGATACAAAGAATCTGGCGGAGCAATATTTCCTTGAAATCCTGCTTCGGACGCACCGCGCAGGGGAAGGCGCTCCCTTCGACGGCGTGAAGCCCCACGGCGTACCGATCGACGAACGGGTGAAAGCGGCGGACCAGAGCATCGCTGTCGGAAATCTCTCCCCGATGGGGAATCTGGTGGAACAGGAACGGATGCCGGAGCTGAAAGAAAGATTCGACCGCGTCATGGCCCTCAGAAACTTCGACGTGAATGATCTGGAAGCAGGCAGGGAATATATCGAGGCCTACGTGCAGTTCTTCAAATTCGCCGAAGGGGAAGAAGATGAACATCACGGCGCCCATGCAGGACACGGAGCGGAAGCCGTCCACGGGCATTCGGACGCATCGCATCGTTAAACATGAAATAAATAGTTAAAAACAGGAGGAATAAAAAATGAAAGCAACCATGAAAAAACTATTACCGGCGGTTCTGGCCGCCGCAGGAGGAACCCTTCTCGCCCTGTCCCCGCTGTCGACAGGCATGCAGCTCGGCATCGCCGCCGTCATCGGACTCATGCTGATCGCGCCGCTGTCCGCCAGTGCGCACTGCGACACCATGGACGGTCCGGCGGTCAAGGACGGACTCAAGGCGCTGGAAACGGGCAACGTCAATTATGCGCTGAAATGGATACAGCCGGACGATGAAAAGGAAATATCCGAAGCCTTCACCCTCGCCATGAAAGTAAAAGACCTGAACCCTGACGCAAAGGAAATCGCGGAAAAATATTTCTTGGACAACCTGATCCGCGTGCACCGCGCAGGAGAAGGAGCGCCCTTCACAGGCGTCAAGCCCCATGGCGCAGCGATTGATGACAAAGTCGCCGCCGCGGACAAGAGCCTTGAAATAGGAGACCTCTCCCTGCTCGAACCGCTGATGGAAAAAGAAAAACTGCCGGAGCTCCGGGAACGGTTCGCCAAGGTCATGGCGCTCAAAGGCTTTGACGTAGACGATGTCGAAGCAGGCAGGAACTACATCGAAGCCTACGTCAAATACTTCAAATTCGCAGAAGGCGAAGAAGATGAACACCATCATCACGGGCATCAATAAAACCGGCCGGCCCTGAAATAAGACAGGCTGCACAGAAGACCGCGGGAAACCGCGGCTTTTGTCTTTAATAATATAGATGATTTTCAATATAGATTGTGGTAAAATAAAACCAGAGAAAATTCCTATCACAGAAAGGAGAACATGATGAAAAAGAATATCGTATTCCAATTAGATACAACCAGCCCGAAAAATATGGACGGCGCCTACCTGTCCTATGAAGCGAAAGGCGACACCCTTCTGATTTCCGCCGATCGAGAAGGACTGGAACAGATCAGCCAAAAACTGGCGAAACTGGCGGAACTGCAAAAAGGAGAAACCGAATTCTCCTATACGGAAGACTCCGCCGCCGACCGGGCATACAGAAAAGAAAAGACCGCGGAAGGCAATGCGTTCCTCGAAAAAGTGAAAGCCTTGGCGCCTGACACCTCCGACCTGATGGTATTCAGCGCGGACAATAAGATGTACAGCCTCGTCGTCACACGCATGCCCAGAGGGAGCGGATACCACGTGAACCTTCTGGAAGGGCCGCGGAAATACTACCTTGTCAATACAGACGGCAAGTACATGTACCATGAAAAACAGCCGCGCCCGAAACTGGCCCTGATGAGCTTTGAAGACGTAAAAGCAGCCGTAGAATACTTCGTAGTCAACCGCGGCGCCATCGTCCCCCGTGGCGAAGAAGAATAAACAGAAATAAAAAAGAAAAGCCTCCGAAAAGGAGGCTTTTTTTGAATGAGGAATTAGGAATGAGAAATGAGGAATGGCGGTGCGCCGCGACAAAATATATAGCGGCGAGGATATAGAAGACAGTAGCCAGTGGACAGTGGGCAAGTAGACAGTAAGCAGTAGGCAGAAGTCAGAAATCAGAGGTCAGAAGGCAGATATCAGAAAATAATTGATAGTTCTTAGTTATTAGTTTTGTGGAAATGAATTATCGAAGCTATATGGATGTTAAATTTCTGCCGTCATCCTCGAGCGAAGCGAAGGATCTGGCAGAGGATAGCGGTAATAAATTCTGAATAGAAAGAATCCGCCACAGGTCGGTCGTCAGCTGAGAAACAAAATAAAAAGGGGGAAATTATCCCGATAAAACCTGGGTATTTCTTAGATAGGGAAAATTTCTTACAGACAAAAACAGAAAAAATGAAAAAAGGGGATTGACAGTCAGGAAATAAGATGGTAACATAACACACGTTGTCGGCTACGGCAGCCCGCCCAAGGAGGCCCGGTCAATAGATAAACAGCCTGTTGACAGAAATCCCTTTGCGTGGTAAACTAATCAAGTCGCTTAGAGCGATGGTTCTTTGAAAACTGAACAGTACAGCGAACAAAATGCCGATGTGCGAGTTTCATGAAATAAGGAAACCGCAATGAATTTGAGTAAGCAAGGCAAGAAATAATCGAGCCGAA
>CABQAR010000007.1 GCA_902462205.1 uncultured Dialister sp. | reverse complement strand
CAGGCGTATCTGCCGTACCGATGGCAGCGCGCGTATCCCAGATCGTCGGCCTGAAAGACAACCCGTCCAACTACCTGCTGATGCAGGCCATGGGCCCGAACGTAGCAGGCGTAATCGGAACTGCAGTAGCTGCAGGTACGATGCTGGCACAGTTCGGAGGCTGATTGCCCGAATTAAAGCACAAATGAAAAACGCTCCTTACGGGGCGTTTTTTGTTGCACAAAATGATTCAATAAGAATGCAGTAGTCAGGAATCAGCAGATAAGTAAGCAGGAACTATCAGCCACACTTTTCTACTGACTTCTGCCTGCTACTGACAACCATAAACTAACTACTAACAACTATCAACTAGCTACTGATTACTGTCTCCTCATTTCAGGAACCGGCTCACTCCCATCCTCCCGGAGGGCATCACCCGTCAGTCTTCGACTGCCACCCTCTTCTAAAGAAGAGGGCTTTTTCATTTTCTGTTTTTATGGAAGCAGTAAGAATCCGTATAACGGTTACAGGTTCTAAATACAATCCGCAAGCTTCCACCGTACACGGGGGAAGTACTGCCGAAGGGCAGGGATAGGGGCAAGTGTGCGTATACACTTTTTCCTGACTGCCTCAACTTGACCCTATCGTCAGCGTTGCTGACACTTCCCCTGTTATTCAGGGGAAGCTTTCTTGTTCACCATTTAATACCATTACCCTCTACCAAATCCTTACCGCTCCCTTTGGTCGGGTATGGCGTTTCAGACACTTTTACAGCGTCGCTTCACTCCTCGAAAAGTGCTTCACTTGCCATTGCTCCATTCCGCTACGTTCCATTCTGTTCGAGGATGACGGCAAGTAGGAAATCCCGATAAAGGCAAGCACTCTTGCCCTGTCATTCTTGAATGTAATGAAGAATCTGGGCAATGGTTGCAGGTTCTAAATACAATCCGCAAGCTTCCACCGTACACGGGGGAAGTACTGCCGAAGGGCAGGGATAGGGGCAAGTGTGCGTATACACTTTTTCCTGACTGCCTCAACTTGACCCTATCGTCAGCGTTGCTGACACTTCCCCTGTTATTCAGGGGAAGCTTTCTTGTTCACCATTTAATACCATTACCCTCTACTAAATCCTTCCGCGTCCTTTGGCCGGGTATGGCGTTTCAGACACTTTTATAGCGTCGCTTCACTCCTCGAAAAGTGCTTCACTTGCCATCACTTCATTCCATTCCGTTCGAGGATGACGGCAAGTAAGGAATCCCGATAAAGGCAAGCACTCTTGCCCTGTCATTCTTGAATGTAATGAAGAATCTGGGCAATGGTTGCAGTTGTTAAATACAATTTTCCTGTTTCCATCTCATTCGAGGATGACGGCAAGCAGGTATTATTGTCTTCTGATGACTGACTACTGACTACTGATTACTGATTACTGATTACAGTCTTCTTCCCACTGTCTGCTAATGACTGATATGCCCATTTATCTAAAAAAGTCATATGCACACGGTAAGTCTGTATGCTGGGGGGATTGTATTTTTATTGATTATGCAATATTATATAGAAAATATTAAATATGAGATACATTATCATATTTTAGACTTTGCAGAGAGAAGGAAGGGGGGGATGGTGATGGAAGAAAATGTGCATGGCCTGTTTTTAGGCACCATATTTTTGGCAGGCCTTCTGTCTTTCTTTTCTCCCTGCGTGTTTCCCCTGCTTCCCGTCTATCTGGGAAAGCTGGCGGACGATACGGGGACGCGATATGTTACTTTTTCAGGAGTGAAGATTTATCTCTATCCGATCATCAAGACGCTGTTCTTTATCGCCGGATTATCCACTGTTTTTTTCAGCCTTGGGTTCGGAACCGGCTTTTTCGGAAGCGTATTCTATCATCCCTATACGCCGTATATCATGGGAATGGTCGTTATTCTGCTGGGGCTGCACCAGATGGAGCTGATCAATATCCATTTCCTGCAGCAGGAGAAGAAAGTGGATTTCAACAGCAGGGAAAAAGGCGGCGTCCTCGGGGCGTTCCTGCTCGGTCTGTCTTTCAGCTTCGGCTGGACGCCCTGTGTGGGCCCCGTGCTTGGCTCTGTGCTTGCGTTTATCGCTTCTGAAAACAGCACGGCGCTGTACGGCGGATTCTTAATGATCATCTATACGGCAGGCATGGCGGTTCCTTTTCTGCTGCTGGCGGCGGCTTCGTCATGGCTGATGAAATATTTCGTCCATGTGAAAAAGCATATGCTGCTGATCAAACGGATCGGCGGTGTGCTGATCATCCTGATGGGAATCCTGCTCATGTCGGGCAGGCTGGAAGTCATATCCTCGTTTTTCAATACATTGTGAATCGTGACAGGAGGAAAACAGAATGAAGATGTTTAATGTAAAAAAAGGAATGGCAGCGGTATTGGCCCTGTCTTTATCGGTGGCGCTGGCAGGCTGCTCTTCAGGGATGGATGCGGGGGCGAAGGACGGCGGAAGGGCGGCGCCTGCGGCAAAAACGGAGGCATCCGTTCCGTCCAAAGGTGTAATGAATCAGAAGGAAGGCGATTTCATGCTTACGGATATTGATGGAAAGGTGCATAAATTATCTGATTACAAAGGCAAAAAAGTATACATCAAGTTCTGGGCTTCCTGGTGCTCCGTCTGTCTGGCGACGCTGGCGGATACGGATGCGCTGGCAGGCAGCGCGGATAGGGATTATGTCGTTCTATCTATCGTGGCGCCCGGCTTTGGCGGAGAAATGAAGAAAGAAGATTTCATCAAATGGTACAGGGGTCTGGGATATAAGAACCTGACAGTCCTTCTGGATGAGGGCGGAGCGGTAACGAAAAAGTACGGAATCCGTTTTTATCCGACCGGAGCGATTGTGGATACAGAAGGAAATGTACAGCTGGTACGTCCGGGACACATGGACGCAGCCACTCTGAAAAAGGAGATGGCAGCCATTCATTAACGGGAGGCGACAATGAAATCAGCAGGGATCATCATAGGCATTGCCGTTATCGCTGCAGCCTTCTACGGTTTATTTCCCTCTGCCATGAAATCGGGCACGGAAGTAAACAGGCAGGCCATCACGGAGGTGCAGCCGAAGGGAAAGGAAATACAGAAAAACGGGAGGCAGGAAGATATGAAGGAAATGTATCTGGCAGGAGGCTGTTTCTGGGGATTGGAGGAATATTTCTCCAGAATTGACGGTGTGATCGATGTGACCTCCGGCTATGCGAATGGAAAAACGGAAACGACGGATTATCAGCGGGTAGGGATAACGGATCATGCGGAAACGGTGCATATCACATACGATGCATCGAAGGTTTCTTATAAGGACCTGCTTCTCTACTATTTAAGAGTGGTCAATCCGACGAGCGTCGACCGGCAGGGAAATGACCGGGGAAGGCAGTACAGGACCGGCATTTATTATACGGATGAAGCGGAGGCCGCCATCGCAAGGGAGGTTCTTGCTGAAAAGCAGAAGTCCCTGTCCGAGAAGATCGCCATCGAGGTGGAACCGCTCCGGAATTTCATTCTTGCCGAGGATTACCATCAGGATTATCTGAAGAAGAATCCCGGCGGTTACTGCCATATCGACGTGCGAAAGGCGGCGGATCCCGTGATTGACGTTTCCCTCTATCCGAAACCCGATGAGGAGACGCTTCGGAAAATACTGACAAAGGAACAGTACGCGGTCACGCAGGAAAATAATACGGAACGGGCTTTCTCCAATGAATACTGGGACAAGTTCGATGCGGGGATTTATGTGGATGTGAGTACGGGGGAACCGCTTTTTTCCTCCCGAGATAAATTTGAATCCGGCTGCGGCTGGCCCAGTTTCACACGGCCGATTTCTTCCGACGTGGTGAATTATTACGAAGACAGAAGCTACAACATGCAGCGCACAGAGGTGCGGAGCCGCAGCGGCAACGCCCATCTGGGGCATGTCTTCAATGACGGACCGGCGGATAAGGGCGGACTGCGCTATTGCATCAACAGCCTGTCCATCCGGTTCATTCCACAGGCGGACATGGAAATCCGGGGGTACGGATATTTATTGGATGCCTTATAAAATAAATCTTTTCCTGCAAACAGACTTTGACGAAAATCATCCTTGCATTATAATATATAAGTTGGTAATATAATTACACTTTTATGAGGCAGGTAAAACTATGCAGATGATTGATTTGTCCGACGTGAAAGATTTCCACGCCGCCCGTTTCCTTATTTATTGGCTGATAGCGACCGTCATAGCTATCATTGTCGCTTACACGATCGATCCGGAAAAGAAGCTGGTCTGGTTCCGTCAGCGCAGCGATAATGGATTCATGGTCCGTCGTGGCTGGTTCGGCAATTTCAGCCTTCTCGGTGTTCCCCGTACAAGGCAGGGGTTTGCTATTACGGCAGGCATCTTCATCGGAGCCGGGATTATCTGGGCAGCCGTCGTCTTTGTGATTGCACCGCTCATGGGATATAATATCTAAAGAAACAAAGAACTTCATATGTTTTCTGCGTATGGCACAGGGGCAGGAAATAGTATCGGACCTGGTATTGTAAACCGGGTCCGTTTTTTGTAGAAGAAAGTCATTGCCTGTGGCCGGAAATATTTTTTATTCGTGCGCGTCGGGAGGTCAAAATGACAAACGCGGAATCTATTTTAAGAGAACTTTTTGCCGGTGTGATGGAAATGTCTGATCCGACGATCTGGGTCATGTTCCTGATCGGCGGCGTCCTCATCTGGCTCGGTGTGAAAAAGGATTATGAGCCTGTCCTTCTGTTCCCCATGGGGGTGGGATGCATCCTGGCGAATATCCCCGGCCATTATGCGGTCGTTCCCGTCGGCGGTGAGCCGGGATTTCTGCAGGTGCTTTATGATGCGGGGATCGCGAACGAACTGTTTCCCGTCCTCATCTTCGTGGCGGTGGGAGCCATGTGCGATTTCACGCCGCTTATCCGCCAGCCGTATGTGATGCTTTTTGCCGCGGCAGCGCATTTCGGCATATTTGCGGCAACGCTTCTGGCGGCGGCCGTGGGATTCCCCTTCAATCAGGCGGCGGCCATCGGCATCATCGGGGCGGCTGACGGCCCGACCACGATTTTCGTGGCGCAGAAATTTGCGACCGAGCTCCTTGCACCGTTGACGGTGACGGCGTTCTGTTACATGTCCCTCGTGCCGATCATCCAGCCACCGATCGTCAGGCTGCTGACGACAAAGCATGAACGGCGCATCCGCATGGCCTATAAGGAAGAAAAACCGATTTCCTGGACGACGAAGTTTATTTTCCCGTTCATGGTCGTACTTTTTGCAGGCATTCTGGCACCTATTTCCGTACCGCTCATCGGCGCGCTGATGTTTGGGAACATGCTCAAGGTTTCCGGCGCAGTCGATTCCCTGTCGGATACGGCGCAGAATGAGCTGTCCAACCTGGTGACGCTTTTCCTTGGCATCACCGTGGGGGCGACGATGACGGCGGAAAACATCCTCACCCTTGACGTGCTGAAAATCCTCGTCCTTGGCGCGGTGGCTTTCATCTTTGATACGGTCGGCGGCGTGCTTTTTGCAAAAATCGCGAACCTTTTCCTGAAAAATAAAGTGAATCCGATGATCGGCGCCTGCGGTATTTCCGCATTCCCCATGTCAGGCAGGGTGATTGCGAAAATGGCGCTGAAGGAGGATCCGACGAATTTCATCATCCAGCACGCCATGGGCGTGAACGTGGCAGGGCAGGTGGCTTCCGTCGTGGCAGGCGGACTCGTGCTTGCGTTGATCCCTGTTCTGGGAGGCTAAGGAGGAATTATGACAAGCATCGAATCTTCTCTGTACATGATGGTGATCGCCTATCCGCTGCTCTTCGTCGTGATGGGGCTCTTCGTCGGTCTGACCTATTTATTAAGAAAAATATTCCCTGCGAAATGACAGGGGAAGCAAAAGGCAACATGGAGACCCTCTCGGGAAACAGGCTGCCTTTTTCTGTTATGGCGCCGTTTGCGGCGGAAAAGAAAAAGCTATATACTGTACTTATGTGAAAATAATTCTCTTTTAGGAGGTACAAATGAAAGAAACATACAGCAGGACGAAATCTGTCTGGCAGCGTATGAACAAGACAGAACGGAAAGCCGTCATGGCTTACGGAGAAAAATACAAGGCGTTCCTGGATATCGCCCGCACCGAAAGGCTGGCTACGGAAGAAATCATCCGCCGTGCGGAAGCAAAAGGCTTTGTTCCCGTATACGGCAGGAAAGAGCTGAAAGCAGGCGACAGGGTGTACTGGAACCAGAAAGGCAAGTCAGTCATTCTGGCGGTCATTGGTGAAGAACCGGTGCATGAAGGCATCAAGATCGTCGGCTCCCATATCGATTCTCCCCGTCTGGATCTGAAAGCCAATCCGGTGCATGAACAGGAAGGCGTCATTTATTTCCGTACCCATTATTACGGCGGCATCAAGAAATACCAGTGGACCTGTATACCTCTGGCGCTCATCGGCGTCGTATTCACCAAGGACGGGAAAAAGGTGGATATCAATATCGGTCTTAAAGACAGCGACCCCATATTCTACGTTTCCGACCTGCTCATCCATATGGCGCAGGACCAGATGAAAAAGAGCCTGGCAGAAGGCATCACGGGCGAACAGCTCCAGGCCATCGCAGGCAGCCATTCTGACGAAGGACAGACGCCGAAGGAAGCCATCATGAAGCTGCTCAAGGACGAATACGGCATCGAAGAAGAGGATTTCGCCGCGGCCGAACTGGAACTCGTCCCGGCAACGAAGAGCCGTGATGTAGGCTTTGACCGTTCCCTCATCGCTTCCTACGGACAGGACGACAGGGTCTGCTCCTATGCGAATCTGGAAGCCATTCTGGATGCGAAGCCGGGCGTCAAGACGCAGGCGGCCCTTCTGACGGATAAAGAAGAAATCGGATCCTATGGCAACACAGGCATGGAATCCTCCTATTTCGTGAAATTCGTCATGAAGCTCCTCGCCCTGCAGGGGAAAGGCACGCTGCTGGATTTCTATGAAACCATGGAAAACAGTGAAATGCTCTCCGCCGATGTCAATTCCTGCCTCGATCCGATGTTCCCTGAGGTTTCTGAAAAGGACAATGCTTCTTTCCTTGGGTACGGCATCAACCTGACCAAGTATGGCGGCGCCCGCGGCAAATCAGGAAGTAATGACGCCAATGCGGAATTTTTACAGAAAGTCAGAAGGATTTTCAATGACGCAGGTGTCTGCTGGCAGATCGGCGAGCTTGGAAAAGTCGACCAGGGCGGCGGCGGAACGATCGCCTTCATGATGGCCAACTGGGGCGCGGAGGTGGTAGACTGCGGCACGGCGATGCTTTCCATGCATGCTCCGTATGATCTTCTTTCCAAAGCCGATGCGTACGAAACCTATCTGGCGTACAAAGCATTCTTTGAAAGCAAATAACAGAAAAAACAGAATCACCGTTTCCGATAAAAAAGCAAATAACAGAAAAAACAGAATCACCGTTTCCGATAAAAAGGAAATGGTGATTTTTTATTGGGGAGGATCTGATTTATAAAATGAGAATAATGAAATTTTTTTCTCTGCGTGGATGCGTTCTGCTTTGGCAGACAGTTTATTTCAGAAAGGGATTTTCTGATTTTTATTTCTCCTTCTTATTCTGTTGACTGTAATTTTCGGCTGCGTTAATATATCTAACGAGACTTTAAAAACGCCGGCAGGAAAATGGTCCGGCGCTGCCAATGGAAGCATAGGAGCTTAGGAGGAATCATAATGGCTGAGAATCAGTCGGAAATAAGGATGGATGAGGAAACCCTTCGGACGAAGAAGGAACTCGATGAAAAAGCGCAGAAGCTGCTGGAGGAAAAAGAATCGGACTCCCGCATGAGGACGTATACGGGGCCGCTCGGCAAGCTGGTGGTGGCGCTCCTCTGCGTGTGGACGGCGTTCCAGCTGTATTTCACCACGGTCGGCGCCATCAGCGCTGTCAATCTGAGGGCCATCCACTGTATCTTTCTGCTTGTGTTCACGTTCCTGCTGTTCCCTACATTTAAAGGGGAAAACAGGAAAAGGAAACTGCCGCCCGTATGGGATATCGCTTTTATCATCGGATCAGTGGGCAGTCTGCTGTATCTGATACTGAATTACACGAGGATTGCGCAGACCGGCGGACGGATATCTGATCTGGAAGTGGGCGTGGCCCTTGTCGCCATCATCTGCGTCTTTGAAGCGGCGCGCCGCGCGTCCGGAAATCTGGCCATCCTGGCAGGGATATTCCTCGCCTATAACTGGTTCGGCGCTTATCTTCCGGGATATCTGGGACATAACGGATTCACCCTGAAACGCGTGCTGATCACCCAGTTCTGGGGCACGCAGGGGATTCTGGGCACCGGTATCGGCGTATCGGCCACCTATATTTTTCTTTTCGTTGTCTTCGGCGCGTTTCTGAAATATTCCGGCTTTTCCAAATTCATCAATGATTTTTCGCTGACCCTTGTAGGAACGACCTCCGGCGGCCCGGCAAAGGTGGCGGTCATCGCGTCCGGCCTGATGGGGATGATCAACGGCTCCGCCATTGCAAATGTGGCGACCACGGGGACGATTACGATTCCTCTGATGAAGAGGACAGGGTATAAAAAAGAATTTGCAGGCGCCGTGGAAGCGGTGGCCTCCACAGGCGGACAGTTCACGCCGCCGATCATGGGAGCGGTCGGCTTCGTCATGGCGGAATTCCTGAACCTGTCTTATACCTATGTGGCGCTGGCAGCCATCACGCCTGCATTGCTTTACTATATCGGACTGCTTTTCGCCGTGCATTTCGAGGCTAAGCGCCTCGGACTTTCCGGCATTGCGAAGGAGAATATCCCCGACGCCATGGTGGTGATCAAGGAACAGGGTCATCTGGTGCTGCCTCTGATCAGCTTGATCGGCCTGATGTTTGCAGGCTTCACTCCGCTGTATGCGGCGGTTATTTCCATTTTCATCACCATCGCTGCCAGCTGGCTCCGCAAGGATACGCGCATGACGGGGGACAAGATTCTGGCGGCCGTCGTGGAAGGGGCGAGAAGTGCCGTTTCCGTCGGCGTATGCTGCGTCATCATCGGTATCATCATCGGCACGGTGACGCTGACCTCCATGGGGCTGAACATGGGATATCTGATTTTGTCCATCGTCCAGAATAACAATCTCTATCTGGCAGGATTCCTCGTCATGATCATGTCCGCCATCCTCGGCATGGGCGTGCCCGGCGTGGCTGCCTATGTCATCGTGCAGGCGGTGGCCGTTCCCGTGCTCATCAAGGCGGGGGCGCTTCCCATCATTGCCCACATGTTCTGCCTGATTTATGCCTGCCTTTCCAATATCACGCCGCCTGTCGCCATGTCCGCCTATGTGGCGTCCGGAATCGCGGATTCCGACCAGACGAAGACAGGGCTCTGGGCCGTCCGCCTCGGACTGATCGGATTTATCATCCCGTTCTTCTTTCTGGACAACCCGATCCTTCTGATCGGCGTGGATAAGACGGCGACGCTGGCAGCGACGCTCTGGTGCGTTTTCACGGCGACAATCGGCACGTTCGCGCTCGTGGCCGGACTGGAAGGATGGATCCTCCGTAAATGCAGCTGGATGGAACGGATCATCCTTTTCATTGCGTCTCCGCTGCTGCTTTTCCCGGGGATGATGACGGATCTCGCCGGTTTCGGCGGTATCGCGGCCGTAAGCATTTACCAGTTCATCCGGTGGAAAAAAGAAAACAGAAATTAAACATTGCGTCCTGCCGCCATACGGAAAAGCGGCAGGACGTTTTTTCGCGTTGTCTGAAAGAAATGATAGACAGGGGGAAGTTATTACCGGGGCGTACACTTTATTTTTTGTGCCGGAGTAAGAAAAATACCATTTGAATTTTTTAATTCGGTTGCTTATACTATGGATTAATAGTTATGGAATAAGGATATTTCATTATGGAAGCAGAGGAGCTCAGGAGGAAATGAAAATGAAAATGAAAAATCTGAAAAGGGCGGTGGCCGTGTCTCTGGCCGCTTTGGCTCTGGCAGGCGCCATGGCAGGCTGTGGCGGAGACAAGCAGGAAAAGAGCGCAGCGAAGCCGGCGGCAGGACAGACGGTGAAAATCAATTTCCCGACAGCCGGCGCATCAGGCGCATTATATGCGGTCGGCGCGGCAATCACCAATATGTGGAGCAATAACGTTTCCGGCGTGCAGGCAGCAAGCCAGGCTTCCGCAGGGGGCATTGCGAATCTGAACATGGTTTCTGATGGGGAAGCGCAGGTGTCCATCGCTATTTCCAGCAACGTATACCAGTGCCTGAACGGGACGGACAGCTTTAAAGACCATCCCTATAAGGATCTGAAAGCCATCGCGGGCCTGTATATGAATCCGAACCAGGTGGTGGTCACGGCAAAATCCGGCATCAACACGCTGAAGGACGTGAAGGGGAAACATTTTGCGGTGGCTTCCGCAGGCTCTTCCGTTTATAACGAGTGTGACGCCCACTTCACTTCTGCAGGGCTGAAATTCCCTGACGACATACAGGCGGAATATATTACCTTTACGGATGCAGCTGACATGCTGCAGAACGGATCCATCGACGGCGCATGGATCATGTCCGGTGCGCCGGCGTCTGCGGTGACACAGGCACTGACGGGTGGATGCAGGCTCGTCGATATCGATGACAGCCTGATCAATGAAATGAAAACGAAATATCCGTGGTACGCCAGCTATGTCATCAAGGCAGGCACCTATCCGAACCAGGATAAGGATGTCCATACCTCTGCGATTAAGATGGTCATGTTCACCCGCGGGGATATGCCGGAAGATGTCGTTTACAATCTGACGAAGACATTCTGGGAACACATCGATGAGCTGGGACAGGCGCAGAAGAATCTGAAGGGTCTGAAACCGGCAGAT
Source organism: uncultured Dialister sp. (assembly GCA_902462205.1). Lineage (GTDB taxonomy): Bacteria > Bacillota > Negativicutes > Veillonellales > Dialisteraceae > Dialister. The sequence goes on along the minus strand of CABQAR010000007.1, from coordinate 66,330 downwards.
GCCGTCAAGGATATCGCCGATGTGCCGCTTCATCCGGGAGCTGCCAGATACTATAAGGAAATCGGCGTATTGAAATAACAGGAAAGCAGGAAGGGAAGAAAGCCGCTCTTGGGATACAGGGCGGCTTTTATCGTGCATTTATTGCATTTCCATTGTGAGTCGTATTACAATAACATCACGAATTTCATGTTTGAAAGCAGGGAGATGTTCGAAATGAAACAGTATATTGCGGACGCATTTACGGACAAGGTGTTTAAAGGGAATCAGGCGGCCATCTGCGTCATGGACCGGTGGCCGGCGGAAGAAACGATGATGGGGATCACGCTGGAAAATAATTTTTCTGAAACAGCCTTCATCGTCAGGGAAGCGGAAGGTTACCATCTGCGGTGGCTTACGCCGGGCGGAGAAATCGACCTTTGCGGTCATGCGACGCTCGCGTCCGCCTATGTGCTGTTCCGTTTCTTTGAGAAAGAGGCGAAAGAAATTTCCTTCCAGACGCTTTCAGGACAATTGACGATCGAGAAAAAGGGAGACCTTTATGAAATGGATTTCCCCGCCTACGACCTGGTGCCGGTGGAAGTGACGGATGAAATGGAACAGGCCATCGGCGTCCGTCCGCTGGAAGCATACATGGGGCGTGACCTGCTGTGCATCCTTGATACGGAAGAGGCGGTGCGGAACGCGGTTCCCGACATGGAAAAGGTGAAGAAGCTGGACGGACTGCTCCTCCATATCACGGCGAAGGGAAAAACGGCGGACTGCGTATCCCGTTCTTTCGCACCGAAGCTCGATGTGGCGGAGGATCCTGTCTGCGGCAGCGGCCATTGCCATATCGTGCCGTACTGGGCAGGAAAGCTGGGAAAAGACAGGATTGTCGCTTATCAGGCCTCCCGTAGGGGCGGCACCCTGTATTGCGAGATGCAGGGAAAGCGGATGAAGATGGCGGGAAAAGCGGCGCTGTATGCGATTGCGGAAATCGCTGACGACGAAAACGGATTGTAAGATTTATTTTGAGAGTGGAAACAGGCTGGAGGAAATAATGCTTCGCAGGTTTGATGGAAAGACAAATCGATGGGAAGGGATTGAACCCCATATTTATAAGGAAAATCCCGATGTATTCAGGGATGTGACAAAGACGGTGCTCGTTGATCATGAGGGGGATATACCGGTCCAGTTCCGTTACTTCCAGGTGGAAAAGGATGGATTTTCTTCTCTGGAAAGACATGGGCACAGCCATATCGTCCTGATTTTCAAAGGGAAAGGGCATGCGCTTTTGGGAGAGGAAATCCGGGAGGTGTCGGAGGGGGATTTCATCACGATTCCCGGCTGGCAGTGGCACCAGTTCCGTGCGGACCGGGGCGAGCTGCTCGGTTTCATCTGTATCGTGAATTCGGAGAGGGATATCCCTGTCTATCCCACGGAGAAAGAAATGGAAACGCTCTGCAAAAACGAAGAGGTGGCCTGCTTTCTGGGGAAAAAGGAAAAAGCGTGATATTCCTATCCGGCTGGGATCTATGGTACGATACGGTTAGAGTTATCCTGCCCGTGAAATAAAATCGGGGCTGTCCGGAAAAGGAGGAACCGTATGGGACGCATGAAAAAATTGTCGGTCTTATTGGTTTTGGAAGCCGTATGCACTTTTTATTTCCTGCCGCTGCAGGCGATGACGCCCTGCGGCCCATCGGGAGAAATTTCTTCCCTGCAGGAGTCGGAGAATGCGGACGGACAGATTTTCGGAAAGGATCTGCCGGAAGAAGATCTGCGCATGGACGGTATCGGATTGAGAGATACGTTTGCATCGGTGATGCGCAAAAAGGGCAGGCCGGACCTTTTTGAAAGCGTCCACGGACTGTACGGCTACCGGATGGATTATCAGGGAATCCGCCTGTATACGCTGGATGCGGGAGTGATAAAGCATGTGGACCTGATTGATACGGAAGAAAAAGGATATTCCACGGCCAAAGGTATTTCTGTCGGAGACAGGCTGAAGAAGGTCTGGGAAGCCTATGGGAAACCGGACAACGTCCTTTCCGGCCGGTGGTTTTACGGGAAGGGGATCCGCGGAAGCGGAATGATGAGGGGCATCGTTTTCTATCATGACGGAGAACGGGTGACCGGCATAAGCATAACGAACGGCGAATGATTCCTGCCGTGATATTTTTTAAAAATTCTCTTGACAAGGGAATCCGTATTGGCTAAAATGTGTTCATATTTAAAAGTGCTGATGGAAAAAAGTACATTTCCTCACCCGGCGTAGAGAACCGATGGATGGTGCAAATCGGTGTGGGTTGGATCTGGAAGTTCTTTCCTGAACTGCTTCGCTGAAATGGTTTGTCAGTAGGCGTCGCCGGAGTGGCCCACGTTAAGCGGCTGAGAGTTGATCTGATGAATTAGGGTGGTACCACGGAATATCCGTCCCTTGGTACCGCCTTTTTGTTTTCCCTTCATCAGATAAACAGGGTGGTACCGCGATGCGTCCCGTCGTCCCTTGCTTGTATGGCAGGGGCATTTTTTATAGGAAGAACAGCAGTATGGCAGTGAAAAAATGTAGAAGGCGAGGGATTCATGATGAAAAGATGGATGAAATTAGGAACAGCGGCGGTGCTTGCGGCAGCCGCACTGGCGTATGCAGGCTGCGGTGACACGGGAAATAAAAGCGGACAGCAGGCATCGGGGAAGAAACAGATCGCCATGGTGCAGATCATGCAGCACGGTTCTTTGGATGCGGCCAATAAAGGAATTATCGACGGGTTGGCGGAAAGAGGCTATGGCGCGGACAAGGTCGTCATTGACCAGCAGAACGCGCAGGGCGACCAGTCCAACCTGAAAAGCATCGCGGCACGGTTCAAAAACAACAGGCCGGATCTGATCTGCGCGATTTCCACACCAGCAGCGCAGGCGGTGGCGAATGAAATACATGATCTGCCCATCATCGGATGCGCGATTACGGATTTCGAAACGGCAAAGCTCGTGAAATCGAACGCGAAGCCGGAAACCAACGTGACCGGCGTCAATGACAGGGGGCCGGTGGAAAAACAGGTGGAGATGGGAAAGGTCTTTGTACCGTCTGCCAAAACGATGGGGCTGATTTACTGTTCCAGCGAGGTCAACAGCCAGATACAGGCGGAGCAGGCAAAAAAGCACGCCGAATCTTTGGGGCTTACGGTCGTGGAGAAGGCCGTTTCCTCCGTGAATGACATCCAGCAGGTGGCGGAATCGCTTGTGGGGAATGTGGATTTCATCTATGTACCGACGGATAACGTGCTCGCCTCTTCCATCCCGACGCTGGTCAAAGTGACGGACGTTGCAAAGATTCCGGTCATCGTCGGCGCGGACAGCATGGCAAAGGATGGCGCCCTTGCCTCCCTCTCGGTGGAATTCTATAAATCCGGCGTGCAGGCGGGCCACATGGCGGCAGATATCCTCGATGGAAAGAGCAAGCCGGAAAATACGCCGGTCCAGGATCCGGAGGTACTGGAAACAGTCATTAATAAGAAGAATCTGGAAATCCTCGGACTGACGCTTCCGGAGGAATATAAAAATGCGAAGCTGGTAGGATGATTCATTGGAGGTTTTGGGAAGGAAGGGAGAATGGAAATGAAACAATGGATGAAGTATGCGGCGGTTACCGCGATGGCGGCGGGAGTGGCACTGGGCGGCTGCATGGAAACGCTTGCGGCCCATCTGGAGGATATTACGGAGAGAGGGACGATCCGTATCGGAACGACAGGAGATTACCGACCCATGTCTTATAAAAACCAGTCGACAGGGCAGTACGAAGGTTTCGATGCGGCACTGTCCGAGAAGCTGGCGGAATCGCTCCATGTGAAAGTGGAATATGTGCCGACCACATGGAAAACCCTGTCGCAGGATACGATGGATGGGAAATTCGACGTGGCCCTGTGTGGTATCACAAGGACGTATGACAGGGAAAGGATGATGGCGATGTCGGACGGTTACCTGCTTTTCGGGAAAACGATCCTCTGCCGCATGGATCAGGCAGGGAAATATAAGGCGCTTTCCGATATGGACAGGCCGGAAGTGAAGGTCATGGTCAATCCGGGCGGAACGAATGAAAAATTTGCAAGGGCATACCTTCCCCATGCGACGCTGATCGTCCATGAACAGAATGCGGAAATCCCCGGACTTATTTCCGAAGGGAAAGCGGACATCATGATTACGGAAACGATGGAGGCAAGAAAGTACGTCAAGATGGATAAAAATCTGGCGGCGCCTCTCGTGGACACGCCGTTTACGAAAAACAGGTTCGGCGTACTGATGGCCAAGGGGGATCAGGAACTGTTGAACTATGTGAATTTCTTCCTTGCGGAGCTGTCCATGAACGGGACGATGGAGCAGCTGGAGGAACAGTACATCAAATCGTAGGATGCAAAGATATGTAGGCCGCCGGCAGGGATTTTCCCCGGGGGAGCATATGGATAAGCAATATTTTTAAAGACAGGCAGCAGAAAGGGAGTATGGAAAATGAAAAAGTGGCAGAAATGTGCAGTGGTGGCAGCGTTGGCAGTGATGGCAGGAGTGGCAGGCGGCTGCGGCAGTTCGAATGACAGCGGCAAAAGCGCCGCGGCTAACGGAAAACTGAAAATCGGCGTGGTGCAGATCATCCAGCACGGTGCATTGGATCAGGCGAACAAAGGCTTTGTGGATGGGCTCAGGGAACGCGGCTATGATGATAACAAAATCGTCATTGACCAGCAGAATGCGCAGGGCGACCAGTCCAATCTGAAGAGCATCGCGTCCCGTTTCAAAAATGAAAAGCCGGCGCTCATCTGCGCCATCGCCACACCGGCGGCACAAGCCGTGGCGAATGAAATCAAGGATATTCCGATCGTCGGCACGGCGGTTACCGATTACACCACGGCCAAGCTGGTCAAGAGCGATGAGAAGCCGGGCGGAAATGTGACGGGGGTCAGCGATCTGGCATCCATTGATGCGCAGATGGATCTCGGCATGAAACTGGTCCCGGCGGCAAAAAAAGTCGGACTGATTTACTGTTCCAGCGAAGTGAACAGCGAGGTGCAGGCGAACCTGATGAAACAGTACTGCCGGAAAAATAATCTGGCCGTAGAGGAAAAAACGGTCAACAACGTCAATGATATCCAGCAGGTGGCGGAATCCCTCGTGGGGAATGTGGATTTCATCTATGTGCCTACGGATAATGTCATGGCGTCCTCCATCCCGACGCTGCTGAAGGTCACCGATCCGGCGAAAATACCGGTCATCGCCGGCGCGGATAATATGGCGAAGGACGGCGCGCTTGCGTCCCTCTCCGTCGATTACTATAAGCTGGGCAAGCAGACGGGGTATCTGGCGGCGGACATCCTTGACGGCAAGGTGAAGCCGGAAAATGCGCCGATCCAGCACCAGAAGGAATATACGACGGTTATCAACAAGAAGAGCGTGGAAATCCTCGGCATCCAGCTTCCGGAAACCATCGCCAAGGCGGCACAGATGGTATAAAATACAGAACATTTTACAGAGCTCCTGCTTTCCGCGATTCGGAAGCGGGAGTTTTTTGTGGAGAATTCCGCGTGGCTGTTTTCCCTGTCTGTAAGAAATGAAAGCATTCCCGTTTCCGATTCTTGCAAAATATTATGTTTAATCAAATAAAAATCGGGGTTTGCACATTTGTTTCAAGATATACCTATGATATAATATTTCACAGGTATATCTTTTTTTAACTCTTTTGGCGTACCTGAATTTTGGTAAAGAAGGAATGTGCATGTCAGAGATAGAAGAAAGACTGAAAGATGTACGAAGGCGTATCGATGCCGCGGCGGGCCGTTCCCCGTATCATCAGGAGGTGACTCTGGTGGCGGTGACGAAATTCCATCCATTGGAAGCCATAGAGGAAGCGCTCCGTCTGGGCGTGGCGCAGATCGGTGAAAACCGTGTGCAGGAAATGGAAGAAAAACATTCCTCCCTCACGAAGCCTGTGGTGTGGAATCTGCTGGGGCATCTTCAAAAGAACAAGGTAAAGAAGGCAGTGGCGATGGCTGATCTGATCCAGTCGGCAGATTCTCCGGAAATCATGGAGGAAATAGACCGGCGGGCGGAGCAGATCGGGAAGGTGCAGGACGTGCTTCTGGAATTTAATATTTCAGGAGAAGAAAGCAAGCACGGACTGGCGCCGGAACAGCTGCCGGAGATGGCAAGGCAGGCGGCCGCCCTTTCCCATATCCGCGTCACGGGCCTGATGTGCATGGCGCCGATTGAGGAGGACAGGGAAAAGACGAGGCCTGTGTTCCGTAAGGCGCATGAGTTGTGGGAAGCGCTCAAGGCGTATTTCCCGAAAGGTCAGGTTTCGGTTTTATCCATGGGGATGACCCAGGATTTTGAAACAGCAATAGAAGAAGGCGCGACGATGGTTCGCGTCGGCACTGCGATTTTCGGTGCCAGAGAAGGAACGGTCCGTAGGTGATCCGTCAGGATGCATGGATCGGATTCTCGAAGCAGAAGGGAGAAGGAAAATGAGTTTACTTGATAAATTTAAAGACCAGTTTGCACCGCGTGATGATGAGTATGAATATGAGGATGAGGAATACGAGGAAGAGGCCGAGGTAAATTCGGCGCAGCCCGTTCCCCCGAGGCCGGCCGCCGCAGGACGTGCAGCAGTTGCTACCCGTCAGGCAAAGCCGTATACCATGGTGGTCGTCAATCCGAAAAACTATCAGGATGCGGAAAAAATCGCGGACCATCTGAAAGGGGCCCGTCCGGTGGTCATGAATATGGAAAAGACCGATGCCGATGAAGCACAGCGCATCGTGGATTTCGTCCAGGGCGTCATGTATGCGCTCGATGGACGCATCGACCAGATTTCTGAAAATATTTATCTCTGCGCGCCGAATAACATGAGCGTATCCCGTGAAAACTTCGCGGCATTTCCGGAAGCAGCAGCTCCGGCAGCCCCGCAGTGGGATCCGCAGAATCCGACGCAGGTGTAAATGTCCGTCTTCTCCCGGGGCCTCGACTGGTTCAAGGAACAGTTTTCAGAACGGCCTGACGAAGAATACGAAATGGAATCCGATGACGAAGGCTATACTCCGGAGGAACAGCCCCGCAGGCTGGGCGCGCTGCCTGCGAGAGCCGTCCGCCCGATGGATGCGGTCATCATGGTTCCCCGTACATACGGTGATGCCCGCCGTGCAGTGGATGCGATAGAAAAAGGGCTCGTCGTCCTCGTCGTCCTTGGCGATAACGTGGATGATGATACGGCCACCCGCTTCGTGGATTTCATGAGCGGTGCCATTTATTTCGGCAAAGGCGAAGTGACGCTTGTCAATGAACATGTCCTGATCTGCGCACCTTCTGCCGTGCATCTGGAAACAGACAGCCTGCCGAGTCTGACAGGGATTCCTGTATGGAAAGGACCGGGCGTATGAAGAAAATAATGATTATCGGCTGCGGAGCCATGGGCGGAGCCATCCTTTCAGGTTGCCTTGCGAAAGGCGTCTGGAAAAAAGAAGAGGTCCTCGTGAAGGAGCATACATCCGCGCTTTCGAAGGAAAAGGCGGAGCAGTACGGCATCACGGCGTCCATGGACGGGCATGAAGCCGCGGAGGCGGATCTCGTCCTTCTGGCAGTCAAGCCGAATATCATACCTGATGTATTGAAAGAAATATCCGCATTCCGTCCGAAGCGCGTGCTTTCCATTGCGGCGGCAGTCACGGTGGAAACTCTTGAGAGCGGACTTACTGCCGGAACGCAGGTCATCCGCGTCATGCCGAACACGCCGGCTTCCGTGGGGGAAGGCATGGCCGCCATTACGGCAGGTACCCATGCAGAAGCGGATTTCATAGCCATGGCGGAAGAAATATTTTCCGCATTGGGAAAAGAAGCAGTAGTTACCGAGAGGCAGCTGGATGAGATGGGCGCGCTTTCCGGCGCAGGGCCGGGATATGCCTTCGTTATCATTGACGCATTGGCAGATGCAGGCGTGCGTATCGGCCTTCCGAGGAAACTGGCGATCGAAGCGGCGGCGCAGACCCTGTACGGAGCGGCGAAGATGGTGCTGGAAACAGGAAAGCATCCGGCAGAGCTCCGTGACCAGGTGACAAGTCCCGGCGGTACGACGATCGCAGGTATCCATGCCATGGAACAAAGAGGCATCCGTGCAGCGCTGATGGACGGCGTCGTGGCGTGCCTTGCAAAATCTGATGAAATGAGCAGGAAGTAATGAAAGACAGAGAAAAGGTCCTCCGCTATTTTGCCGCTACCGGCGAAGAAGCGAAGGACATGGCGATCCGCCTTATGGATCTGGCGGATTCCGTAGACAGAGGCCGTCCGTTCGCCGTAGGCCCTTTTATGTCGCCTTTTGCGGCGCAGGTGGGGCAGACGATCGCGACACATATGAAAACGGTCGTCTATAAAACGTCCGGCGGCTACCATGAAGCGGAACGGATCCGTGTCGCTTTTGCCCGCTCCGATTATGACGGGCCTGTGGATTTCGGGATGAAAGCCCTCAAGGTGGTCTGGGATGACAGATACCGCCTGATCGGACACCGCGACGTGCTGGGTTCCCTGATGGGGCTGGGCATAGACAGGGCGGTTCTGGGAGATATCCTGATGCAGGGAGCCGGCTGCCAGATCGTGGTAGACACGGAAATGGCGGACTGGCTGAAACAGAATTTCCTGAAGGTTGCCATGGTTCCCGTACAGGTAGAGGAAATACCGTTAGAAGAGCTTGTTCCGCCGAAGAAAACGGCGAAGGAAGTCCGTGCGACGGTGGCGTCCCTGCGTCTGGACGCGGTAGGCGCGGCAGGATTTGGCATTTCCCGCAGCAAAATGGTACAATGCGTAGATGATGAGCGTACAGAAATAAACTGGCAGCCTGCGAAGAGCTCTTCTCAGACGGTCAAAGTCGGTGACATTATTTCTATCCGCGGCAGAGGACGTATCGAGATCAGAGAGATGACCGGAATGAGCCGCAAAGGCAGGACCGGCCTTCTCATCGACCGATATAAATGATAAAGCCTTTTATCAGGGAAGCATGTCCGCAGAACATACGGAAGTGCTTTCACAACAGAAAACAGGAGGGTGATTTATGATTACACCGATGGACATCCATAACAAGACATTTTCCCGCGGACTGCGCGGCTACAGCCAGGAAGAAGTAGACGCTTTTCTGGAAGAGCTGGCAGGCGATTACGAGCGTATCTACCGCGAACATCGCGAGATGGAAGAAGAAATGGATACGATCAAGACGAAGCTCCGCAACTATGAGAAGATGGAATCCACCATGTCTTCCACGCTGGTCATGGCGCAGGAAACGGCGGAGAATGTAAAGAAGAACGCACAGAAAGAAGCGGAGCTGGCCGTGCGTGAAGCGCAGAGCGAAGCGCATAAGATTATTTCCAGTGCGGAAGCGGCAAGGATGAAACTGAACTCTGACCTGATGAAGACAGAGGGCGACATGAATCTTTATATTGAAAAGATCCTGGCCAATCTGAAATCGGCAACCGGCCTGATTGAATCAGCTAAGAACACGCCTAAGCCGCAGATCATCAAACATCCGGAAGAAAATGAAGCCCCGCAGGAGGAACAGCCCCTTGAAGTGGCCGATGACCGTTCCGCCAACCTTTTCGTGGAATCGGAAAAAGCAGAACCTGAAACAGACATGGAATCCGATGAGGATGCCATCGCCGTGGAAGGTACCGCTGTGGAAAGCATAAAGGAATAAGCATGTACGGGAGATAGCCTTTGGGTTGTCTCTTTTTTGTGAATCCGTCTTTGGAATCTGAGGGAGGAAGCATGAGAGAACTGAAGAAATATCTGGCGGCGGCACTGGTTTCAGCGGCGCTGGCCATCCCTGCGTTCACTGCCGGCGCGGAAAACATGGCGGCTTCTGTCGTCATGGGAACGGCGCAGACGAAAGTGAATGACGAGGCGGTGATGTCCCTGCTGTGGATGCAGACGTCCGCGGAATATAAGGCGCTTTGCCATCAGGCGTACAATGATTTGCGGAGAAGCGTGAGGAGGGCGGTCCATAAGCCGCACGACAAGCCTCTCGCCGTGGTGCTGGATATCGATGAAACGGTTCTGGACAATACGCCCTTTAAGGCAAGGACGGTGGGAACCTCCATCGGAAAAGCAAGAGGCGCTTTTTCCGAATGGGTCGCCATGGAAAAGGCGGAGCCCCTGCCGGGAAGCGTGGGTACGCTGAAATGGATTGACCGGAACGGGGTGGAAATATTCTATGTCAGCGACAGGAGTCTGGCGAAGGATAAAGAAAGCACGCTGGCCAATCTGAAAAAGTACGGAATTCCCGTCAAAGAAGGAAATCTAATCCTTCATGATGGGAAAGGAACGAAATCCCAGAAATTTGACGAACTGGAAAAGAAATACACGGTCGTTGCCTATGTGGGAGATAACCTGTACGATTTCCCGTTCCATGCGGAAGGACTGGATCCGGAAGCAAGGGCGGCGGTGGAGAAAAAGATGGGACGCCGGTTCGGGACGAAATACATCCTTTTGCCGAATCCTGATTATGGAAGCTGGGAATATGCGCTCTCTGAAAATTACAAGGCGCTTCCTCCTGAAGGCGTGCTGAAGGTCAGGAAAAACGCGCTTCGCAAACAGCCGCTGGAAACAGATAAAGGCAAGTGATACCGTAAAAATAAAAGCTGCCTGTGGAGGAATCCATAAGCAGCTTTTTGCGTGCATTATTTATTTCTTTGATCGTTTCTTTTGGATGACATAGGCAGCAGCGCCTGCGACAGCCACGGTGCCTGCCGCCATGACGGCGATCTTGCCCCATTTGCGGACCTTGTCGAACTGGACGGCGTTTTTGACTTTATCCAGCGCGGTGATCGGACGATGGGCAGCGATGGTGACGCAGCCGAGCTTGGAGTCTACTTCCACGTTTGTGAAGCCTGCCTCCGTAAGAAGCGCGGAAATTTCCTCCGTCTTGTACATCTTCATGCCTGCGATCAGCCGGGGATACAGATTGTCCAACAGTCCGTAGCCGTCAAAGTCGTTGATGATGAGGAACGTGCCGCCCGGTTTCAGGACGCGGCGTATTTCCTTCAGCGTTTTCGGCAAATCCTCCCAGAAGAAAATCGTCTGGACGGCGGTGATGACATCGAAATGCTCTGCGCCGAACGGAAGGAGGTCCGCGCTGCCTTCATAAACCGAACAGCGTCCGTCCTCGATGGCCTTGCGGTTGAAATCAAATGAAAAGCTGACGCAGTCGGGAGAAAGGTCGATGCCGGTGACATGGCCGTAGGGAGCTTTCTTCATGAGGCGCGCCAGATTGATTCCGCCGCCGCATCCGATATCCAGTATTTCCGCATCTTCTTTGATATCCAGATGGGAAAGCCCCCAGAGGGAAACGGGCGTTTGGAATACGTTCATCGTTGCAATCAGCATCTTTCCGAGGGTTCCTTTGGGACAGGAAAAAGCAGAACATTTTTCGGCAAGGTTCAGCATGGCATATTCTCCTTTCAGGATCGGACATATCGCAGGATACGTCTTAAACATAACGTGGTAAAGCAAAATCATGGGCCGCATGCACGGCATCCATCCGTTTTCCTTATTATATTCCATTTGAAAGGAAGGGAACAACAGGGAAATTTCCTGTCTGCCTGCATAAGCTGCATAAAATAATTTCCTCGTTCCTGCTGTCGGATGATATGGTGGAATGTGGAAATATACAGTAAATATCGGGTATATTTTAAAATGAGCTATGGGATTTTACGGGAGACATTTTTTATTTTCTGTGGAAATGAAGAAAATTTAAATACAAGTATTGATTATTTATTCATATAGATGTATAATTATCGCATACTAAAAACCGTTTGTGAAATGCGGTATTGGAAATGATCTGTCAGGAAAGGCGGTATGCAAAATGAGTGAAATTAAAAAAGTGGTTCTGGCTTATTCCGGCGGACTGGATACGTCCGTCATCATCCCATGGCTGAAAGAAAATTACGACTGCGAGGTCATTGCCTGCACGGTCAATCTGGGACAGCCAGAAGATTTCGACGCCATCCATGAAAAGGCGCTGAAATCCGGCGCATCCGTGGCGGAAACGCTGGATGTGCGAAAGGAATTCATTGAGGAATATGCTTATAAAGTGCTGCAGGCAGATGGGAAGTATGAAGGAAAGTACCTGCTGGGAACCTCTTTCGCCCGTCCGCTGATCGGCAAATGCCTGGTGGACATGGCGAAGAAATACGGAGCTGATGCGATCTGCCACGGCGCAACGGGCAAGGGGAACGACCAGGTCCGTTTCGAGCTGACCATCAAGGCTCTGGCGCCCCATATGCAGATCATCGCGCCATGGCGTATCTGGGATATGAAATCCCGTGAGGATGAAATGGCGTATGCGGAAGCGCACGGCGTGCCGATTGATAAGTTCGATGAAAAGCAGACGGAAGAAGAAAAAGCGGCACAGAAATATCCGTACTCCATGGACTGGAACATGTGGCACCTCTCCCATGAGGGGGATGACCTTGAAAATCCGGCGAACGCGCCCCACAAGGATATGTACCTTGTCACTTGCGATCCGGAAGACGCGCCTGACAAGCCGGAATTCGTCACCATCGACTTTGAAGCGGGGAAACCGACCGCTGTCAATGGAAAGAAGATGGACGGCGTCGAGCTGGTGGATACGCTGAATGCGATCGGTGCGAAGAACGGAATCGGCATTGACGACCTTGTCGAAAATCGTCTGGTCGGCATGAAATCCCGCGGCGTATATGAAAATCCGGCAGGATCCATCCTGTTCTACGCCCACAGCGAACTGGAACGCCTCTGCCTTGACCGTGCCACGCTCCATTTCAAGGAAGTGGCAGCTGTCAAATACAGCGAGCTAGTTTATGACGGCATGTGGTTCGCCCCGCTCCGTGAAGCCCTCCAGGCTTTTGCCGATGAGACGTCCAAGACGGTTACAGGAAAAGTGACGCTCCGCCTGTATAAAGGAAATATCATGTCCAACGGGGCGGAAAGTCCGTACTCTCTCTATAATGAAGAATTTGTCACCTTTGGCGAAGATGATGTATATAATCAGGCGGATGCGCAGGGCTTCATCAATCTTTTCGGCCTGCCGCTCACCATCCGTGCGTTGATGAAGGAAAAGAATGAAAAATGAGTGATATGATGTGGGGCGGCCGCTTCCGGAAAGCGGAGGAAAAGAGCACGATGGATTTCAATGCGTCTATTTCCTTTGACTGCCGTATGTACAAGGAAGACATCGCCGGCTCACTCGCTCATGCGGCGATGCTGGCAGACCACGGGATCATTTCCGGGGAAGATCTGGAAAAGATCACGGCAGGCCTGAAAAAAATAAAGAAACAGATCGATGAAGGGTCTTTTGATTTCTCTGTCGAGCTGGAAGACATCCATATGAATGTGGAAAAACGGCTGACGGAGGATATCGGGGACGCCGGCGCGCGTCTCCATACGGCAAGGAGCAGGAATGACCAGTGCGCCGTGGACCTTCACATGTATATGCGCCGCCAGATTGCCAAACTGGCGGAAAAACTGATTTCCATGGAAGAAGCGCTCATTTATGTTTCAAAAAAATATAAAGACGTCATCCTTCCCGGATATACCCATATGCAGAGGGCGCAGCCGGTGCTGTTCGCCCACCACATGATGGCTTACTGCGCCATGCTGCAGAGGGATTTCACCCGTCTGTCGGAATGCTACGGAATGGCGGACGTTTCCCCGCTTGGCGCCTGTGCGCTGGCAGGGACGACATATCCGACCATGCCGCAGGAAACAGCGGAAAGGCTTCATTTTTCACGGTGCTACGGAAATAGTCTGGACGCGGTTTCCGACAGGGACTATCTTCTCCAGTTCCTCTCCTTCGCGTCTATCTGCATGATGCATCTGTCCCGCCTGTCCGAGGAGTTCATTGTGTGGAGCACGAGCGAATTCGGCTTCATCGAGCTCGATGACGGATACAGCACGGGAAGCTCGATCATGCCGCAGAAGAAAAATCCCGATATCTGCGAACTTGTCCGTGGGAAAACAGGACGGGTCTACGGACACCTGACAGCCCTTCTCACGATGATGAAAGGCCTCCCCCTCGCTTACGACAAGGACATGCAGGAAGACAAGGAAGGCGTGTTCGATGCGATCGATACACTTGGATTCGCCCTTGATATCTATACAGGCATGCTTCGTACGATGACCGTCAATGGAAAACACACAAGGGCGGTTCTGGAAGGTGATTTCTCCAATGCGACGGACATGGCGGATTATCTGGCGAAAAAAGGACTTCCCTTCCGTCAGGCCCATGCGGTGGTGGGAAATGCCGTGGCATACTGCATTTCTCATAAAAAAGTGCTTCTGGAGATGACCATAGAGGAATTCAAGAAAATGAGTCCTCTCTTTGAAAAAGATATTTATGACGTGATTTCCATAGAAAACTGCGTAAAGAACCGTGAAAGCTATGGCGGAACAGGCCCCAAACAGGTAAAGCGCCAGCAGCGTGAAGCGGAGAATCTTCTGAAAAAGCAGAAAAAAGCAGCGGAAAAATGGAAGGAAGATAATGCATTCATCGAATAAGGATGCGGATTGTCCGTGATGATATAAAAAACATTTGGGAAACGGAAAAAATATAATGTTCTTTCTGATCGCCGATGGTTGACAGCCATTTTCGATAGATCATTTCACAGTAAAAGCCCTCGCAAAAAAGCGGGGGTTTTTACTTGCCCAATTCCAGGTGCCTGTTTCATTCGATAAAGACAGATGAAAATCAGAAGCATTAAACCTATAGGGGTATAGGTAATCAAAATTTCATCTTTCAGTATAATAATATTCATATAATTTCTATAAAAAGGATTTATCTTTTATTATCATTAATATAATAGACAAAGCAATTGTATAAAAATTATAATGTTGCTATAATATAAATAAATCATATAAGGAGATGTACAATCCGGCAGTAGAATTTCAGCCGTGATGAAATGAAGAAACGCCTTTGCCGCAAGGTTGGCCGATGGAGACCGGTTTTTCATTTTTGGGCTGATGGTTTTCTATTGCTTATGTGCTTTTTGGAGGTGAGGAGTTTTTCGGGGTTCTCTTCCGTGATCTGTATCATACCGGAAGATCGGATGGATTTTATTTTTAAATTCTCGTTTATTACAGGTTAGTTTTAATCAGGAGGTTTTATCGTATGAAAGAAAAACAAATGAAACAAGCCGGCCTTCAGTCGTCATTCTGGCTGAAAACCGCATCCGTGCTCGCGGCATTCAGCGCCGTGGTACCGTCAGCAGATGCCATGCACATCATGGAAGGCTATCTGCCGCCGGAATATTGTATTATGTGGGGATTGATCTGTCTGCCCTTTTTGGTGGCCGGATATCTTTCCATCCGTAAGACATTGCAGAACAACCGCCGCGCCGTGACGCTTCTGGCGATGGCAGGCGCTTTCGTGTTCGTGTTGTCCTCTTTAAAAATCCCGTCCGTGACAGGCAGCTGCTCCCATATGACAGGGACAGGGCTTGGCGCGATTCTGTTCGGGCCGGCAGCCATGAGTATCCTTGGTATCATCGTGCTTATTTTCCAGGCAGTCTTACTGGCTCATGGCGGTCTGACCACGTTGGGGGCGAATACGTTCTCCATGGCGATCGCGGGGCCGTTTGTTTCTTACGCCATCTTCAAGCTGGCAAGCAAGATGGGACTCAGCCGTCTGAAATCCGTATTTCTTGCCGCATCTCTGGGCGACCTGCTCACCTACTGCGTGACAAGCTTCCAGCTGGCTTTGGCTTATCCGTCGGAAGTCGGAGGGATCATGGCTTCTTTTGAAAAATTCATGGCGGTATTTGCCGTGACCCAGGTTCCGCTGGCAATCATCGAAGGACTTGTCACAGTCATCATCGTGATCGGCATTGAAACATACGCAAGGCCGGAACTGAAAGCTATTGGATTTATCGGCGGGGAGGCAAAATAATATGAGCGGAAATAAAAAGACAGTCATCACACTTCTGATTGTAATCGTATTTATGGCCATTACACCGCTTCTCATGCTGAAGGATGCGGAGTTTGGCGGATCTGACGATGCGGCCGGCGGCGTGGTGGAAGAAATCCAGGGGAAGGAATACGAACCGTGGTTCACCCCTGTAGCGGAAACACTGATCGGCGGAGAACTTCCCGGAGAAATTGAAAGTCTTCTTTTCTGCATCCAGACCGGCATCGGCGTCGGCGGCATCGCCTTCTTCATGGGGCGCTGGGTGGAACGCAAGAAATGGATGAAGGACGACGAAGAAAGCGAAGGACAGGGCCAGAAGCAGGTGCAGGAACAGGCCTGAATATTTCTTAAGCACGGCAGGAAGGGACGGTCGGAATAAGGCAGTATGGCAAAAAAAAGAGGGCATAAGCATGGAGAAAAGATATTCTCCATTGACATGTACGCGTATAACTCAAAAATTAATAGCTGGAATCCGGCATTGAAAGTAGGGTTGGCCGTTTTAATGCTTCTCTGCTGCATTATTTTTGACAATCTGTATGTTTCCGCGCTGACCATCCTGCTCTGTGCGTTCATTACGGTCGGACTGGGGAAAATGCCGGCACGGGAATACATCACCCTTTTAAGCGTGCCCGTGGCTTTCCTCGTGGTGGGCAGCATCATTATCGCATTCAACCTGGCGGAGGAAGAACGGGGACTGGCAGGCGTATGGTTTCCTTTCGGATACGTATTCGTCACAGAAGAAAGCATATCCACCGTCGTGCATTTGTGGGGGAAAGCCTTTGGCGGCATCAGCGCCATGTTCATGATGTCCCTGTCCACGCCGTCCAATGAAATATTTTCTGTCCTGAGAAAGGTCAAAGTGCCGTCACTGGTGATTGAACTCATGAATATGATTTATCGTTTCGTATTCGTCATGATCGACACCTTTGTCAGGATGAACAACTCTGCGGAATCCCGGATGGGTTATGCGGACTGGCATACCGCGCTGCAGACCTTTGGGCACATCACGAGCAATCTTCTCGTCATTTCCCTGAAAAAGGGCTCCAATTACTATGATGCGATGGAATCCCGCTGCTATGACGGAGACCTTTTATTCTGGGAAACAGAGAAAAAAATAACGGCAGAACAGGTGCTGTATGCAGGAGGAAGTCTGATCCTCATCGTGGCGGCATGGTTCTTTACTAAATGATCCCGTAGCTGGAGAAGGAGTATATCTGTGGGAAATAATATCGTAAGCGTCCGCGATTTGCGCTATTCTTACGGCGGTGAGCGGGAAATCCTGAAAGGAATCAGTGTTGACATAGAAGAAGGACAGCGTGTGGCCGTCATCGGAACGAACGGTGCAGGAAAGTCCACCTTTTTCCTCAACCTGAACGGCGTGCTGGAACCTGATGCGGGCGAAATTTATTTCCGCGGCAAAAAAATGACGCGGGAGAAAAAAGACCTGATGGAGCTCCGCCGGGGAATCGGAATCGTATTCCAGGATGCGGATAACCAGATCATAGCGACCACGGTCATGGGAGAAGTCAGCTTCGGCCCGATGAATCTGCGCCTTCCCAAAGAAGAAGTGATGAGCCGGGTCAATGAAGCGCTGGAATACATGAATATTCTGGATTTCAAGGACAGGGCGCCCCATTATCTTTCCGGAGGAGAGAAAAAAAGAGTTTCCATTGCCGATATCATCGCCATGCATTCGGAAGTCATTATTTTTGATGAGCCGACCGCGGCGCTCGACCCTGTCAATGCGATGGCGCTGGAAGAAGTGCTGGCGAAACTGTCCGCCCAGGGAAAAACCATGCTGATCTCCACCCATGATTTGGACTTCGCCTATCGCTGGGCGCAGAGGATCGTCGTATTCAGCGACGGACAGATCATAGCGGACGGCACGCCGGAAGAAGTTTTCCGGAGGGAAGAAATCTTGGATCAGGCGAACCTGAGAAAGCCGACCATGCTGGAAGTACGGGACATTTTGGCAGAAAAAAATATCATAAAAGAAAATGACGGATATCCGAAAGATGTCTCTGATTTAAGGAAACTGCTCAATGGGGGATCCGTATAAGGGATCGGAGCGGTTTTCCATCTGAATAGAGAGTTTCCTGATGGAAGAGATTACAGAAAAACACGGACTGGTTTGAAATCGGTCCGTGTTTTTTACATTTTAAAATCAGGAGAAGGGCTGTTTATCATGTCCATTCATTTTTATTAACGCTCACGACAGGAAATATGTACTCGCGGAACTATTTATGGGCAGCGGTGGTTTTCGTTTTCTGAAATGAAAGTAATTTTGAAATGCCGTTGTAAAGCATTTTTCCTTGACAGAGGGCTTTATTTCATATATAATCATTCAGGCATGGTGATGTTATGTCTTTAGAAAATATCGTACAAAAAGGCGAGCTGCTTGATTATTACGGGGCGTTACTGACGCCTCGGCAGCGGGAATGCCTTGAGCTTTATTATAATGAAAATCTCACGTTGGCTGAGATTGCTGATTATTTCCATATTTCCCGGCAGGCGGTGCATGATGCGATGCGGCACGGGGAGGAGCAGCTGGAGGCGTATGAGGCGGCTCTTCATCTAGCGGAGGCGAAGCTGAAGCGGATGGAGGCGGTTCATTCCCTTTTGGGGCTCATTCCTTCCGATGCGGCGGAAAAAGCGGCGCCGTTGTTGAAGGTATTGACAGATTGAGGTGGATAGATGCCTTTTGAAAATTTAGGTGACAAGCTGCAGTCTGCGTTTAAGGATCTCCGAGGGAAAGGCAAGCTTTCCGAGAATGATATAGACAGCGCGCTCCGCGAGGTACGGCGCGCCCTTCTGGAAGCGGATGTCAATTTCAAGGTCGCTAAGGATTTTATCGCGCAGGTCCGTGAAAAGGCCATCGGCGAGGATGTGTTCGGCAGCCTGAAGCCGGATCAGACGGTCATCAAGATCGTCCGTGATGAACTGACGGAGCTTTTGGGCGGCACGCAGAGCAAAATCACGATGTCGTCCACCGGTATGACGGTGATCATGCTCGTGGGCCTGCAGGGCGCCGGCAAAACGACGACGGCAGGCAAACTGGCTCTGATGCTGAAGAAACGCGGCAAGCGGCCCCTGCTGGCAGCCTGCGACGTTTATCGTCCGGCGGCGATCAAGCAGCTGGAAGTTCTGGGGGAACAGGTCGATGTGCCTGTGTACCGCATGCCTCCGAACGTGGATCCCGTCCACATCGCGCAGTATGCGGTGGATACGGCGAAATCCTATAACAGGGATGTCGTGATTCTGGATACGGCAGGCCGTCTGACGATTGATGAAAAGCTGATGGCGGAGCTGCGGAATATCAAGGCGGAAGTCCATCCCCATGAGATACTGCTCGTCCTTGACTCCATGACGGGGCAGGACGCGGTCACGACGGCGAAAGCTTTCGATGAGAATCTGGGAATTGACGGCACGATCCTGACGAAGATGGACGGCGATGCCCGCGGCGGCGCGGCGCTTTCGATCAAGACCGTCACAGGTAAGCCGATCAAGCTCATCGGTGTCAGTGAAAAGCTGGATGGCGGGCTGGAGGATTTCCATCCTGACCGCATGGCAGGGAGGATCCTCGATCTGGGCGATCTGGAATCCCTGTTTGAACAGGCCCAAAGGAATATGGACCAGGATACCCTGAAAGAGGGCGCCAAGAAAATCCAGAAAGGCGAATTCTCTCTGGACGATTTCCTGAAACAGCTGAAACAGATACAGAAACTCGGCTCCATGTCCGGCATTTTAAGCATGATACCGGGGATGGGGAAATATAAGGACCAGTTAAAAGATATCGACCTGAACGGGAAGGAAATCAAGCATATAGAAGCCATCATCCTTTCCATGACGCCGGCAGAAAGAGCGAATATCGATCTGCTGAACGGAAGCCGGAGAAAGCGCATCGCTGACGGCTCCGGCGTGAAGATACAGGACGTGAACCGCATGATGAAGCAGTTCAAGGAAATGCAGAAGCAGATGAAGAAGCTGAAGGGGAAAAAGATGAAGCCCCCGACAGGCGGACTCGGAGGCTTGGGCGGTTTCGGCGGATTCCCCGGCATGTTCCGGTAAATATTGATTCCCACAAGGGAAATACTGGCCGGTTCGTACAATCGGGCGGGCCATTTATTTCATAAATTTTGGCAAAAACACATATATGATTTCAAGGAGGTGAAATTATGTTAAAGATTCGTCTGACCCGTCTGGGCGCAAAGAAGAACCCTTTCTACCGTGTAGTTGTTATTGACTCCAAGGAAGCCCGTAACGGTACTCCGGTTGCTACCGTTGGCTGGTATGATCCGGCTAAGCTGGATGCCCCTGTCAAGCTGAACGAAGAAGAAATCCTGTCCTGGCTTGGAAAAGGTGCACAGCCGACCGATACTGTCCGCAATCTTCTGAAGAAGAACGGCATCCTGGCAAAGTTTGCTGAAGCAAAGAAATAAGGGAGGCGCCGCTATGAAAGAATTGGTGGAAAATATCACCCGGGCTCTCGTAAAGAACCCCGACGCTGTCTCTGTAACTGTTGTCCAGAAAGGAACGCTCGAAATCTACCAGATCCGGGTCGCTCCTGAGGACATGGGGAAGGTCATCGGCAGAAAAGGCCGTATCGCTAATGCAATCCGCACAGTTGTAAAGGCAGGGGCTTTGAAGGAAAACAAAAAAGTCGCTGTCGATATTCTTTGAGAGGTGCCCTAATGGAAGAAATCCAGGTTCTGGTTCCTGTCGCTGTGAAGTCCAAGCTGACAGAAGCCCTGAAAACAACATTGCTGAATCAGATCAACCAGAATATCAAGAGCGTGGAGAATGATATGACGCAGCTTGAATTCGAAGCGAAAGCGAAATTGGCTGAACAGGCAAAAATCAACATGCAGGCAGTGGCTCCCCTCCGTGCACAGATTGATGCCCAGCGGGCACAAATGATGCAGGTCAAGGAAAAACTGACTGCTGACAAGGAACATCTGGAAAAGCTGACAATCGGAGCAGAACTGCCCCGCCAGCCACTGAACCGCATCATCACCCTCCATGTCGGTGACGACATGAATACGGTGACCGGCGGAGAAATCCTTGTCGAAGACGGAAAAATTATCGCTTTCCGTGAATGATATGAATCCTGACGAATATATTGTCGTCGGCCGAATGGTTGCCCCGCATGGTGTGCGGGGTGATTTGCGTATTCTTCCCGATACGGAACGGCCTCAGATATTCAAAGCACTGAAAAACCTCCGGATCGGCGCTGGCTCGTACAAGGTACTGTCTTCCCGTCCCCATAAGAATATATATATCCTTCATGTGGAAGGGATAGAAGACCGGAATGCGGCTGAGCGGCTCATCGGTGAGGAGGTCAGCATACCCGTGCGGGAATTGCCGGAGCTTCCGAAAGGGGAATACTACTATTTCCAATTAATCGGACTTGCGGTCATCTCTGATACGGGCGAGCCGGTGGGAAACCTGAAGGAAATCATCGAAACCGGTGCCAACAACGTGTATAGCGTGCAGGCATCGGACGGGAAGGAAATATTACTGCCTGCCATATCGTCATGCATCCTTTCTGTCGATACAGAAAAAGGAGAAATGACGGTGCATTTGCCGGAATGGGAATAAATATGAAAATAGATATTTTATCCTTATTTCCTGAGTTCATAGAAGCTTTTTTCCGCCAGAGCATGATCAAACGTGCGCTGGAAGCCGGGCTGATCGATATGGCGGTAACCGATCCGCGGGAATTTTCCCACAACAAACACCGCCAGGTGGATGATACCATTTACGGCGGCGGTGCTGGGATGCTCATGCAGTGCGGACCGCTTTTCGAAGCCTGCCGCCATGTACTGCCTGAAAAAGGCCCGAAGGACAGAGTCATATTCCTCTCTCCCGCAGGCCGGCCCTTCACGCAGGACAAGGCGAAAGAACTGTACCGCGAGTACGACCACCTCGTCCTGATCTGCGGCCACTACGAGGGCGTGGACCACCGGGTGGAACAATATCTGGCGGACGAACTGATTTCCATCGGCGATTACGTCCTGACCGGCGGAGAGCTGGGAGCGATGGTCATTGCCGACGCGGTATCAAGAATGGTTCCCGGCGTCCTTGGCGATGCGGGAAGCGCGGCAGGAGACTCCTTTTATGAACCGATACTGGAATACCCCCAGTATACGAAACCGGCGGAATACAACGGCTGGAAAGTGCCGGAAGTCCTCATGAGCGGCCATCATGCGAATATCGCCAGATGGCGGCGGAAAGAAGCACTGAAACGCACGCTCGCAAACAGGCCGGACCTTCTGGCGAAACTGAAGATGACGCCGGAAGACAAAAGAATAATGGCAGAAATACTTGCGGAAAAGGAGGAATAATGGCACCTGTTTATATAGGGCTCGTTCATTATCCGATCTACAATAAACACATGGAAGTCGTCACGACGGCCCTCACCAATTATGACCTCCATGACATAGCCCGCAGTGCGAAAACTTATGACGTGCGTACCTATTTCATCATCCACCCCATCGAGAGCCAGAGAGAAATGGCATCGCGCATCATGAACCATTGGAAAACAGGCGGCGGAGTCCGCTACAATCCGAACCGGAAAGAAGCCTTCGAAGAAACGGCGCTCGTGCCGTCCCTGGAAGAAGCCATCGCGCAGATAGAAAAAGAATGCGGCGAAAAACCGGCGATTGTGACGACCGATGCGCGCGTGTATCCCAATACCGTATCCTACACAGAAATGCGCAGGAAAATCCACGAGGAAGAAAAACCTGTCTTCATCCTCTTCGGCACAGGCTTCGGCATGACCAAAGAAATGATGAAGCAGTTTGACTATATCGTAGAACCTATCTATGGCGCCGGCAAATACAACCACCTCTGCGTGAGAAGTGCCGTTGCCATAATCCTTGACCGCCTTCTGGGCGAACCCTGGTGGAATAAAGAGGAGGGGAAATAATTATGTCCGGACATTCCAAGTGGGAAAATATTAAGCGTAAAAAAGGCAAAACAGATGCCATCCGCGCAAAAATTACCACAAAGATTTCCAAGGAAATCACCATAGCAGCCCGCATGGGCGGCGGTGACCCTGTCGGAAACATGCGTTTGAAACTGGCTTTGACAAAAGCCAAACAGAATAACGTGCCGAAAGACAATATCCAGAGAGCCATCGCCAAAGGAGTAGGCGCTGCTTCCGGCGCGGGCTTCGACGAAATCACCTATGAAGGCTACGGCCCTGGCGGCGCCGCTGTCATTGTCGAATGCAACACAGACAACAGGAACAGGGCGGCCGCAGACGTCCGCCACGCCTTCACCCATCACGGCGGCAGCATCGGAACCCCCGGCTGCGTAGCGTGGATGTTCAAGAAAAAAGGAATGATCGTCGTAAGCAAAGAAGCTACCGACGAAGATACCATCATGATGCTTGCCCTTGACGCAGGCGCAGAAGACGTATCCACCGAAGGCGACAGCTTTGAAATCACAACGGCGCCCGAAGACTTTCTGACCGTTTCCGAAGCACTGGAAAAAGAAGGCATCGAAGTAGAAGCCTCCGAAGTCACAATGGTTCCCGACAACACCGTCGCACTGACCGGTGACGCGGCAGAAACCATGTCCAAGCTGACAAACGAACTGGAAGAACTGGACGACGTACAGGACGTGTACACCAACGCAGACCTTCCGGAAGATATGGAATAATGGAATAAAAAGAAAAACACAGGCATACGCCTGTGTTTTTTTCATGCCCAAAAACTTTGAGAAACGGTAAGAAATGAGGAATCATAATAAATTAGGAATTTGGAATGAGGAATTAGGAATTGTGGTGCGCCGCGACAGAGTAATGAAGCGACGAGGAGTCAGTAGTCAGTAGTCAGAAATCAGATGTCAATAGTCAGTTTCCTTGTTTGCCGTCATCCTCGAATGGAGCGTAGCGGAATGATGACAAGTGAAGCACTTTTCGAGGAGGGAAGCGACGCTGTAAAAGTGTCTGAAACGCCATACCCGACAGAAGGGCGCGGTAAGGATTTGGCAGAGAGGAATGGCATTAAATGGTGAACAAGAAAGCTTCCCCTGAATGACAGGGGAAGTGTCAGCAACGCTGACGATAGGGTCAAGTTGGGGCAGTGAGGAAAATTTGTATACGCATACTTGCCCCTATCCCTGCCATACGGTAGTACTTCCCCCGTGTGCGGTGGAAGCATGGGAATAGTATTTAGAAACTGTAACCGTTGCCCAGATTCTTACCGCTCCCGTTAGTAGGGTATGGTGTCTCACAGATTTTTGTGCGTCATTTCATTCCTTCAGAAATCGTTCGCTTGTCATCGCTCCATTCAAGAATGACGGGCAAAAGCTTTTTACCGATAGCATTTCTTATCTGCCGTCATCCTCGAGCGGTGGGAAGAATAGAATGTTTGCAGCTGTGTATCCTAAATAAGACGATGAGCGAAGGATCTGGCATAGGATATGGGTAAGAATAGGAAATAAAAAAGCCCTCTTCTTTAGAAGAGGTGGCAGTCGAAGACTGACGGGTGATGCTCTCCGGGAGGACGAGAATGAATGTGTCCCTAAAATGGGGGATAGTTGTTAGTTGATAGTTTTTTAGCTGGTATTCATGGTGGTTTGCGAGGATTTATTGTCTAATACAAAGAAAAAACCGATCCTTTGGGAAGGTTCCTTGAAGGATCGGTTTTCTTGAAGGATCGGTTTTCTTGTTTCATTATTTTTCCGCGAGGGCTGGACGGGCTTTGGGGAGTCCGCCCCACCACCAGCCGAAGATCCTGCATACTACGAAGCAGGCGATCGTGAGTGCGAGGTAGATGCCGCAGAACAGCCAGTGCTGGTCGTGCATGAGCATCAGAGGACCGAAGGACCAGGCGAACATTTCGATCGGGGTATTCAATGAGCCGACGATCGCTGTATCGTTCAGTGTTTTTGAGCGGTTTTCCGGATCAACGATACGGAGCAGGACGAAGCCGATGGCAAAAACGCCGGTGGAGTAGCCGTAAACGAAGAGGGAACGTTCGAACCATGCTTCGTTATTCATTTGCGGACCTACTGTCCAGAGCATGTAGATGACGATAATCATACCGACGAGGAGGAGGAGGGAAAGAGGGACTGCGTATTTCAGGACGATCGGAATCTTGATGGAAGCGATGCCGAAGAAAACGAGGTAGTCCGTGGCTGTTCCTGAGATGCGGCTGATGACTCTGTTGTCGATATAGCCCTGCGCCGGTGTCCGTTTCAGCAGGAGGAACATGGCGATGCCGATGAGGAAGGACAGCAGGTAGCTTGGCAGGTCAAGTCCCGTGGCGTTATTGATGAGCCGGGCCGCACCCCAGCCAAGACCGGAGGTGGTCAGTAGGAGGGACAGGTGGAAGGCGATCGTGTCGAGCGCCGTGGAGGATATGGTCTCGTTTCCCAGGGACTGCTGGTTTTCTTTAGAGATCAGACCGGTGCGCAGGTCGCCGGAAATGTAGGAGAAGTCTTTGATATACCTTGTGTATCCTTTGGCAGCCGCCAGTTTCGTGAAGATGAGACCTCCGAAGATGCCGGCAAGCATGCCGACCGTCGCGCAGGTCATGCCGATGTCTTTCGCATCTTCAAAGCCCAGCTGTGCAAGGGAGGAACCTACCGCAGCAGCCGTGCCGTGCCCGCCGGAAAAGCCGGAGGCGAGAAGGAGCCCGAAAGCGTAGTTGATATCAGGAAACAGGGAGGAGATGACAAGGATGGAGAAGATGACGGGCAGGCTGAACTGGATGGTCTGCGCCAGTGTCTTATAGCAGAAATAGGAACCGAGGCGGGCTATTTCCGCTTTCATGTCCTGCTTTCTGAGTTCGAAGCCCTGTAATCCGACAGCTGCGAATATCAGGATGATAAGGGTGCCTGCATAGCTTCCGATTCCCTTGGAGAAGGGAAGAAGGTCGGTGTAGCGGAGTGCCAGCGCGAGGATGCCGGCCACCATGGCGGAGGGCATGAAGAATTTCTGGATGAAGCCTACCTTGGCACGCAGCATCTGTCCGATGAGGATGAATACGGAAGCGATGGAGAAGTCTATGAGGAAGTCGGTAACAGACATAGGGTGTCCTCTCTTTCATTCATTACAGTTTGATGAAGTTGGTGGATTTGGAAACGGTTGTCTTCGGCGCGGGGTCGAGTTCTCCGCCGCTGATGCCCAGAATGATTTCCGGCTGGATCCACGGCTTGTTCTGAATCGCGCTTGTTTCTTCATGGGTGAGGTAGCCTTTGTAGGCGGTCAGGGAACGGCGGAGGAAGCCGTCTTTTGCGCAGGCCTTTTCCACGCCGTTGTTGATGATGGAAAGGAAATGGGGAAGTACGGAAGCAGCATATGCCTGGGAGGTGGAACCTGCGATGGCGGCAGGAATATTGCTTACGCAGTAATGGACGACGCCTTCTTCGATATAACGGGGATTGGAATGGGTGGTTTCGTGGAAGGTCTCGATCGCACCGACGTCGTTGGAAATATCCACGATGACAGCGCCTTTTCCCATGGAACGGACCATTTTACGATCAATC
Organism: uncultured Dialister sp.; assembly: GCA_902462205.1. Classification (GTDB taxonomy): domain Bacteria; phylum Bacillota; class Negativicutes; order Veillonellales; family Dialisteraceae; genus Dialister. The sequence goes on along the minus strand of CABQAR010000007.1, from coordinate 39,890 downwards.
ATGTATTCCGTGGAGTTTTTCGGCCAGCGGACGCAGTTGTAAACGACGTCGACGGTGGGGAGGATTTTTTCAAGATTGTAATGGTTGGAAATCATGGTATCGACTTCTTCATTAAACTGTCTGCCTATATCGCGGAGGACGCCTACGTTGATATCCATGACGGTCACATGGGCGCCGAGGGAATGGAGGATTCCGATGCAGGCACGGCCAACGACGCCGGCTCCGATGACGAGGGCGTGGATGCCGGGAGCACCGCCGAGTCCGTTGACAAATTTACCGCGGCCTCCGTTGTAGGAAAGAAGGCTTTCCAGTCCCATCATGGCGCCTAATTTTCCGGCGGCTTCACAGTTCGGGGAACCGAAGCGATGGGAGTCTTCTGCCGTGAAAGCGATGACCTTGCTTTTGAGAAGGGCGTCGACTTCTGCCGGATGGGCTGCCGGGTGGAGGCAGGTGAAGAGGAGCTGGTTTTCACGGAGCAGTCCGAATTCCCGCTCTTCCAGCTCTTTGACCTTGGCGACGAAGTCGCACTGGCCGTAGATTTCTTCCATGGAGTCTACGAGCTTGGCGCCGACTTCCACATAGTCCTCGTCCTGGAAACCGGCTCCTGTGCCGGCGCCCTTCTGGAGAAGGACTTCGCTCCCTGTACGGGCAATCATGGCAACTTCTGCCGGGGTGCAGATGACACGGTATTCATCTGATTTGATGTCTTTGAGAATGCCAAATTTCATTTTATATGCTCCTTTTCTAAATATACGGATTAAATTTTTGGAATGTGAAAATTATACCATCATCCTGTGCGTGTTACAATGCGGCAGGCCATTTATCCGTGGCGTTTTTCTCGAATAAAGACAGGGGGAGAAAAAAGTGATAAAATTATAAAAGAAAAATCTGAGAAGAGTGTAAGAGGAGGAAACATAATGCAGATTCAAGTCATCGATCATCCGCTTATCCAGCACAAATTAACGATTATGCGCCAGAAGGATACAAGTTCCGGCGATTTCAGAAAGCTCTTAAGGGAAATCACCCTGCTGATGGGGTATGAGCTGACAAGGGACCTTCCCATGGAAGAGGTGGAAATTGAAACGCCTCTTGAAAAAATGAAAGGCAGGCGCGTGGCAGGAAAGAAGGTCGGAATCGTACCGATCCTGCGCGCCGGTTTCGGAATGATGGACGGGCTTCTGGAGCTCATGCCTTCTGCCCGTGTCGGCGTCATCGGCCTGTACCGTGACCCTGTCACCGCGAAGCCTGTGGAATACTACTGCAAGCTTCCGGATGCGGAGAACCGTGATTTCATCCTGATCGATCCCATGCTGGCAACCGGCGGGAGCGCGGTGGCGGCCATCGACATGATGCGCGCAAAAGGCGCAAAGAATATTAAATTCATGTGCCTTGTGGCAGCGCCGGAAGGGGTGGAGGTTGTCAACAAGGCGCATCCGGATGTGCCGATTTATACGGCGGCCCTTGACCGCCAGCTGAATGAAAAGAAATACATTCTGCCTGGACTCGGAGATGCGGGCGACAGGATTTTCGGCACGAAATAATTGGAAAGGTACGGAATGAAATATCCGCCTCTGGTTTGCAGGGGCGGATATTTCATCTGAAAAGGCAGAACACATGGATATCTTGGATTTGAAATTTTCAGAGGAAACGATACGGGCATGCAGGAAAATGCCGGGGAAGGTGTTTGAAAAGTACAGGCATGACCCGTCCATTTTCCATCCGGTCTACCTGCTGCCGATCGGACTTTATATCGGCGGTAAGAGCTATATTCTGACGCAGGAGCTCCGCATGAAGGAGTATGGCGGCGAAAAGACGGAAGCCATAGAATGGATTTTCACGGAAGCGGAGGAAAAGGACATCCATTCGAGCCGGCCCGAGGTGGAGCAGGAGGATTTTCCTGTCGGACAGGTCATCAGGGAAGTACAGGTGGTCAATGAGAAAAAGATTCTTTCCCGCAAGGGGAAGGCAGTGTACCGCATTGACCTGACCAAGGAAATCCGTTTCATTTTTGACAGGGGCTATCTCCATTTCCGCAAGCCTGTCTATTTCTCCCCGTTCATGAATATTGAGGATGACAGCAGGGAGGCCAGAGAGTGGGACCGGATGGACAGGCTTCCTGAGGAATGGGAAGAATCGTATGAGGTGGAAACAGAGGTAGAAACGCTTTCCTTTACGGAATGAAGGCATAAGAAAAGACCGGAGGCAGCCATGGGAAATCATGGGCGCTCCGGTCTTTTTCGCGGGCGTTTCTATTTCAATACGGTCAGCGTGTGCCCGTTTTTATTGATGCGTCCGTGGTTGGATAGCGTGGTTACGGTGGAGTCGCCGGTCAGGTTCCAGACGGAATCCTTATCGATGGTGACGTCCAGAGAGCCTGTGGGCGTTCCGTTCTGCGCATTTTCAGTGATGGAGATGATGCCGGTTAGCACGGAATGGTCCGTGAGGGACAGGCGGAGCATGGAAACCGTGTCGGCGACGATATTTCCCGACAGGGTTTCTTTTTTCAGCGTGACATCCGCTTTTCCGCCGTTGCTACCTGCCTTGCCCCAGCCCCGCGAGGCGCTGTTCCCCGCGACGCGGAGAAGGCAGTAGTCAGGATTGTCGCTCGTGACGGAAACATGGTCCAGCGTGATGGTGCAGGCAGTGTTCGTTACATAGATGACGTCACCCTTGTGGGAAATCAGTTTGCCTCCCGTCATGGAGAAGGTGGAAAGACCGTTTTCCGCATCTCCGCTCATGGACTGGTAGAGCATGATATTGTGGACATTTTCTTCATGAATGACGTTTTCGCCCATTTTGCGTGTGTCGCTCATGCTTCCTTCGAGGGTGCAGTTTTCAAGGGAAATCCTGTTTTTCCCCTCGATGACGGCGGCTTCCGATTGTGCGGCGCGAAGGGTGGCATTCTTCACGGTGATGTCCGCCGTGGAATAAATGGCGGGGGAGCCGTAGCCAAAGGTCGCGTAAGTCCCCTTGTTGACGATGACCGTGCCGCCTCCCCTGTCGCTGCGGATGGCGGCAGAGGAATTTCCGTAGGTGGTGATGGCGAGGTTTTCCGCATTTGTCGTTCCGCCGCCGGTGGTCTGGATGCCGCCGGAATTATCGTTCCGCGTGGTGATGCTCGTGTTTTTTATCTGTACGGACGTGCCTTTTCCGTAGCTGAAAATACCATTGCCGTTTTGGGCGGAGGAATTCACCGTGGAGTTTTCAATGGCGACATTGGCGCCGTCTGTGGCGAGAAGCGCCGCATTCTGGCCGTAGAAGTCGCCAGCTTCCGTATTGGAAGTGGCGCCGGCAAGCTTGTCCACGTCGATCTGGGAGAGGATGACGGATGCGCCCGTGATACGGAGCGCATTTTCGTTATCGCCGGTAGAGCCGAAAACCTGGTTCTCGTACCTGCCGTTCTCCGTGATATTCCTTGCGGCAGTTCCCTGCGTGACCTCCTGCGGAGGATGGAATCCGCCCGGCATTCCTTCCCCCGGCTGTCCTTCCGGCATGGGAGGGGGCATATTTCCATCTGCTGTCTGCGGAGGAGCGGATGGGGCCGTGGCAGAGACGCCTCCGCTTTTTACTTTCGTGATGGTGATATCTGAAACAGATGTGCCGATGCCTTTCAGAATCGCCTGCTGCTGGGCTTCGGTCAGTACGTTTTCCGCGGCGCTTGCGGATGCGGAAGCCATCAGTGCGGCTCCTGTCAGGAGCGAAAGGATTTTATATTTCATAAACAAGACCTTCTTTCTGTGTTTTGACTATTTTACCACAAAAAAAGTGCCTCCCGTAAAGAGACACTTTTCTGCGCCTTAGCCTTTCATGACGGTTCCGCCCGCCAGTGTGACCGTATGTCCGTTGTAATTGATGGTCCCCAGATTGTAGAGGCTCGTCAGCGTGGAATCGCCGGTCAGGTTCCAGACGGAGCCCGCAGCCACGAATACATCGGCATTGGTCTTGTATTTCTCCCCGCCTTCCGCATTGGGGACGATGTTGATGGCACCGTCGTATACGGAATTGTTTTTCAGGGTGATGTTGATGTTGGAAATGGTGTCAACGGTGATGTTTCCTGCCAGAGCCTGGCCGTCACAGATGAGCTCCAGATGGCCGCCGTTGCTTCCCGGTGTGCCCCAGCCGTTCGCGCCGTCATTTCCTGCGACGGTGATCAGGTTGGCGGAAGGATCGTCCTTGGTGAGGGTGGTTCCGTTCAGGGTGATCTTGCCGTGTGTGGAGGTGACGTAGAACATGTCGCCTTTGTGGGCGATAAGCGCGCCTCCGTGTACTTCGAAGTGCTGCTGGCCCATCGTCCCGATATCCTTTTCATCGGAGAAGATAACGATGTTATGCGGAACGGCATCGGAAGTCTCATTTCCTTCCAGAACCGTATTCGTCAGGGTGATCGTATCATTCCCTTTGAGGACGGCCGCTTTTGATTTTTCCGCTTTCACCGTGGCGTTTTCGACGGTGACGTCGCCCTTGGAATAAATGCCGTGGGACTGCGTCCCGGTGGTGGTGAACGAGCCGCCTTCCGCAATCAGTATGCCGCCGCCTTCAGCGATGCGGATGGCGGGAGAATGGTTTCCGGAAGTGGAAACGGCGGTGTTGGAGGTTTTCATCATGGCGCGGGTGGAAACAGAAACGCCTGCCGCATAATCCCCGCTGGTGGAAATATCAGAGTCAGTCAGATTGATATATGTGCTTTTGCTGTAACCGTAAGCGCCGGTCGCACCGATGCCGGTGGAAGAAATGCGGGCGCCTGTCAGAGTGGCACGTCCGCCATGGGTGGCGAGGAGCGCCGCATTCTGTCCGTACAGCTCAGAGCTTTCCGTACTGGAGGAATCACCGGATTTCGTAATCTGCGCATTAGGAGCGGTGACGTAGGCCATCGGCACGCGGAGGGCGTTTTCGTCTGCCTTGTCTGAAGTGTAGACGCCGTTTTCATAATTTCCGTCCTTGGAGAGTTCGTTGGAAGCTTCTCCCTGGCTGATGGTGTATTTTTTCTGTTCCGGTTCGGCCGGCGTTTCCGTTTCTTCTGCCGGAGCCGGTTCAGGCTCGGTGATTTCCGGCTGGCTGATGGGTTCGGCCGGTACTTCCGGCTTTGGCGCTTCCGGAGAAAGGTTCTTGAATGTGCCTGCTTCCACAGAAGCCTGTACGTCGGAAACGGTCAGGTCAAGTCCTTTGATCAGGGCATCGGTGTAATTGACTTCCGCTGCGGGGGCAGTTTCCGTCGTTGCAGCCGGAGCCGTTTCGGTCTTGTTTTCCTTTTGTGCCTTTTCCAGATCTTTCATTTTCTGGACAGCCGCTCTGTATGGATCAAGCGGTGTGTCGCCATCCGCAGGAGCCGCATAAGATGCGAAGCAGCCTGACATTGCCAGCGCACAGAGCAGGGCAGCAGTTTTTGTATGTTTCATAGTAACCTCGCTTTGTTTCAATTTTAAATCCATATTGAACTTACAATACGACATTATTATTTTACAACATTCGGTAAAGATTGTCATTTTCATGGAGGAACGGCCGCGGATGAAGGCGGCCCGGCGGGAAAAAAGGAGATGGATCGGATGGGAGGATTTCCATGGCAGGGATATGGAAAAGCGGGATGTCCTGCCGTATTGGGAAACAAAAAACAGGCTTGTCACGGCAAGCCTGTTTCCTGGTGGATATGGTGGAGACGAAGAGGATTGAACTCTCGACCTTACGGATGCGAACCGTACGCTCTCCCAGCTGAGCTACGTCCCCATATTTTGATTGACGTACAAATTATACCACACTATTTCATAAATAGGCAGGACATCCTTGTTTCAGCAGCAGTTTTATTTTTGCCGTGCAGGGCAAAAACGCTTTTTGATATAATAAAAGAAATTCAGAAATCGGATGAGGGAATGAAAATGTTTACTATCGGCTGTCATTTATCTGTCACCAAGGGCTTTTTGCATATGGCGAAGGAAGCCACATCCATCGGGGCGAATACGTTCCAGTTCTTTCCGCGGAATCCGAGGGGCGGCGCCGCGAAACCGCTCGTGCGGGAGGATGTGGAAGCGCTGGAAGAATGGATGGAGGCGCACCATTTCGGACAGATCCTCTGCCACGGCGCTTATACGATGAACGGCGCCTCTACCAAAGAGGAAGTCCGCCGATTCGCAAGGACCGCCATCAGGGAGGATCTGGAAAAGGTTCGCGCCTTGCCGGACTGCCTGTATAATTTCCATCCCGGCGCCCATCTGAAACAGGGGGCGGAAGCGGCAATCCCGCTCATCGCGGACATGGTGAATTTCGCGATGGATCAGGAAAAACTGAATTCCACGGTGCTGCTGGAAACGATGGCGGGCAAAGGCTCTGAGGTGGGACGCACGTTCGAGGAGCTGGCGGAAATCATTTCCCTGGTGGAAAGAAAGGAGCACATCGGCGTCTGTCTCGACACCTGCCATGTCTATGACGGCGGTTATGACATCGTGAACGATCTGGACGGCGTTCTGGCGGAATTTGACAGGGTCATCGGACTGGAGCGGCTGAAAGCCATCCACCTGAATGACGACAAAAATCCTCTGGGAAGCCATAAAGACCGGCATGAAAAAATAGGGGAAGGCTCTATCGGCACGGAGGCTTTCGCAAGGATCATCAACCATCCGTCGTTACGGAACCTGCCCTTCTTCCTTGAAACGCCGAATGAGCTGGCAGGGTATAAAAAGGAAATAGCGCTGCTGCGTTCCCTCAGACAGGAGGAGCCGCATGAATGAAAAAATGAAGATGAAAATGGAACAGATTCTGAACAGAAGTGCAAAGGGGCTTGTCCGTTTCCGCATGTCATTTTTTCTTTCGCTGGTTATTTTTCTTGCTATCTTCTGCCGTGTGGCATATATGCCGGCAGGAAGCAGTTTTGATGAGCTGTTTCCCGTTTCCATAGGCTATATCCTTGTTTCTCTGGGATGCACGGTCTTATTTTCCATGCTCTGGCGGATCCTTTTGGAGTGGAAGCATCGGGTATCTTTGCTCCGTGAAGCGATTGATATCCCTGTTCTGGCAGGCTTTTATTTCCTCTGGCAGACGATGCCGATGAATGATTATTTCGCCATGTATGTGGCAGGCCTTGCGTTTTCTTTGCCATGCCTGTGCCTTTTCTTTTTGCATAAGCTGGAAATAAAAGGACTGTTTCCCCATGTATTCGTGTCTCTTGCAAAATCCTTCGGCATCGCTCTTTTGACGATGGCTTTAAGCGGCATCTGTCTTCTGGGCGTCGATACGCTCCTCTTCCATGTCGCTGCTGGCTGGTGGCATGTTCTTTGGGTTTTTTCCTTCGTGCTTGCAGGGGTCAACGTATTTCTGTCCTACCTGCCGTATGAAAATGAGCATCCGCGTTCCGATGCTTTCCTGTACCTGTTGAAACGGGTATTCCTGCCGGCGTATCTGGCTTTGATGGTGATTCTTTACGGATACATCGTGAAAATCCTCTTCCTCTGGGAAATGCCTGTGGGGAGGATGAACTGGTACGCTTCGTTTGCGGTCGCGATTTTCAGTCTGTTTTATTTCTGCCTGCATGAGGAAACGGACGGAACTATCCGGAGGTTTCTCAAATATGGCGCATTGGCGCTGCTTCCCGTGATGGCGGTGCAGGCGCTTGGCATTTATATCCGTTTCGACGCTTATGGACTGACATCCGCCCGATATGCGTCGATGGTCTGTAATGTCTTCGGATTCCTGGTAATCCTGTCCGCCTTTTTCCGGCGCGCGCCGCATCATCTGTTCCTGCTTGCCGGCCTGCTCGGGATACTGTGCAGCATGACGCCGCTGAATATCATCGACGTGCCTGTTTATGACCAGGGAGCCCGTTTGGAGCGTATATTGATTAAAAATGAAATGATGAATGATGGAAAACCGGAACCGCCTTCCTCTATGTCCGATGAGGATGCGGAAGCGCTGCGGAGCGCCTACCTGTATCTGAAATACAGCGAGGGCGCGTGGCGCTATCCCGTGGTGGAGCAGATGAAAAATGACAGCCGCTTTGACAGCTTGCTGGAAAGAGGCAGGGCGAGGGCGGTTATTTCCATGGATTACCGGTGGGAGTTCATTCCGGTCGAGGGGTACAGAAAAATGTATCATTTCGATACTTATAAGGATGACGGACATGGATACGGAGAAATCATCATTCCGGCGGAAGACGGAGAGAGGCACATCGATATCCTGCCGTACATGGAGAAGGTCAGACAGAGGCAAGGCACTTTTTCGGAAAGAAAGGGAAGGGATCCGGCCATGGAAGAACTGATGACGTACCGGGTCGATGAAAACCGGATTTTGTATTTTACATCTGTCTTGTTCCCGCAAAAGGAATCCACATATTTCCATGTGACGGGATATATGCTTGAAAAATAACGCAGAAAAGGGAGAGAATCATGAAATTTATCCATACCGCCGACTGGCATCTGGGCAAATTATTTTATGGGGACTATCTGACGGACGAACAGGAGTGGCTCTTGAAAAACCAGTTCCTGCCTCTTTTGGATGAGGAAAAGCCGGACGTCCTCCTTCTGGCGGGGGATGTGTATGACCGTTCCGTGCCGCCATCGGAAGCGGTGGAGCTTTTTGATGAAATGGTTTCGGAAATCGTGGGAGTAAGGAAAGTGCCGATGATCGTCATCAGCGGAAACCATGATAGTGCGGAGCGCCTTTCCTTTGCGAGCCGCCTGCTTCGGAATGCAGGGCTTTTCCTTGCAGGCGATCTGACGAATACATTATCGCCGGTCATTCTGAAAGATGCCTTTGGAGAAGTGGCCTTCGCTCCCATGCCCTATGCGGAACCGGGGAAGGTGCGGATCGTTTTCGGAAAGGATGAGGTGCGCGGCCATGAAGAGGCAGAGCGAGCGCTGTCCGAATTCCTTTTGGGACAGATGCAGGGATACGGGCGGAAAATCGCCCTTGCCCATGAATATGTGGCAGGCGGCGTGGCCAGCGATTCGGAACGGCCTCTTTCCATCGGAGGGACGGAACAGATCGGCGTGGACGTGTTTGATGCTTATGACTATACGGCGCTCGGCCATCTGCACGGGCCGCAGAAGGCGGGAGGAAAGGAAAATATCCGTTACAGCGGAAGCCTTCTGAAATATTCCTTTAGCGAGGTGGATCAGAAAAAAGGCGTCATCGTAGGAAATATGGACGGCGCAGGGCAGGTGGAGACAAGGTTTGTTTCCTTGAAGCCCCGTCACGATGTGCGGATTATCAAAGGCCGGTTCGATGACCTGATGAAAGCGGATGATCCGGCGGAAGATGATTTCCTCATGGCTGAACTTCTGGACGAGGGTCCCGTGATTGACGGCATGGCACGTCTTCGCCAGCGGTACCCGAACATGATGACCCTTCATTCAAACAGGAAAATCAGCAGCGACAGCGGAGAACGGAACTTCGACCTGATGAAAAAGGTGGATGCGCTCGACATGTTCCGCACGTTTTATAAGGAATTCCAGGACAGGGAGTTCACGGAAGAGGAAGAAGACTATATGAAAAAGCTGTGGGCAACGCTGCAAAAGGAGGAAGACTGATGAAACCGGAAAGACTCAGAATCAGCGCCTTTGGCCCCTATCCCAATGAGGAGGCACTCGATTTTTCCGAGCTGGGGGAAAATACGCTGTTCCTCATCTGCGGCCCTACGGGGGCAGGGAAATCCACCATCCTTGACGCCATGTGCTACGCCCTTTACGGAAAGACGAGCGGCGCCGTCCGTTCGGGAGAGACGATGCGGAGTAATTACGTCGGCTACGACAGGGAAACCTTCGTGGAATTCGATTTCGCCATCGGAGAGAAGCATTACCGCGTATACAGGAGCCCCACCCAGTTTCTGGAACGGCAGAAGGGGGATAAGAGCAAGCCGGTGGAACACAAGAGCCGGGCGGATTTCTATGAAATAGATGAAAGAGGCAATGAAAAAAGCCATATCACAGCCAAAGGCGTGGATGCAGCGGTAGAGAAGCTTTTGGGGGTCGGCGTTGAACAGTTCCGGCAGATCATCCTGCTGCCGCAGGGAGATTTCCGCAAGCTGCTGCTGGCAGATTCCTCCGACCGGCAGCGGATCATGCAGCAGCTTTTCCAGACGCAGGCCTATCTGACTTTTGAAAAGAAATTGCAGGAGGAAACAAAGGCGCTGGAAAAATCTTACAATGACGGAAAACTGCAGAAGGAAACCCTTCTCGGCACCTGCCATGCGGAATCGGAAGAGGAACTGGGGAAACAGGCCGTCCTGAATGAAAATCTGCTGCAGGAGAAAGAAAAGGCTTTTATGGAAGCAGACCGACAGCAGCAGGTGTTCTTAAAGCAATATGACGGCGTGAATTCCCTTTCTAACGCGTTTCTGCGGATGGAAATGGCGGAAAAGGTTTTGAAGGGGCTGGAGGAAAAGAAAGAGGAAAAGCAGAAACTGCGGGAACAGGTGCAAATGGTCCGTGCATCCCAGCTGGTGACGAAGGAATGGACGGAAGCGGCCGGTGTAAAAAATCAGGAGCGGACGGCGCGGAAGGAACTGCAGGCCGCAGCGGACGGACTGCCTGCCCGGAAAAAGGCAAAGGAGGAAGCGGACAAAATGCTCGCCTTTCTGAAACAGCAGGAAGCGGAGCAGAAAGCAAGGCTGGAAACAAAGGGAAGACTGGAACAGTACCGCCAGCCGGCTTCCTCTTACCGAATCGCAGGGGCGGAAGCGGAGAAGCTGTCAAGGGAATACGAAAGAAAAGCAAAGGAAGCGGAACGTCTTTCCCTGAAGGCGGAGGAAGCGGAGAAAAAAGCGGAGCAGAATAAAAAGAACTGGCTCTGCATGAACCGTGTATTTCTGGATGGACAGGCTTTCATCATGGCGGAAAAGCTGGAAGAGGGGAAGCCCTGCCCCGTGTGCGGTTCTCTGTCCCATCCGCATCCTGCGCCGATGGGAACGGATTCGGTGACAGAGGAAGATGTGAAACGGGCAGAACGCCGGATGCATGATTCGGAGGCCGAAAGCAGGAAGAGCAGGAAGGAAGCTGACGGATTCAAGGCAAAGGAACTGGCGGAGGCGAAGGAAAAAGCGGACAGGGCGGCAACCGTGCTTGCAGAGCTTGAAAAGGCGTTGCCCGCGGCGTACAGGGATGCGCAGGCTCTTGAAAGGGAAATACGGAAGCTGGATGAGGATATTTCTTCCTTTGAGAAAAAAATGACAGAAAGCGAAAGCAATCAGAAATCGGCGGAGCTGTCCTATCAGAATCTGAAAGAAAGGAAGGACCTTCTGGAAAAGCAATCCGCCGAACTGGCAAGGATATCGGAAGAAAAGAACAGGATATTACAGGAAAAAGTCAGGGAAGCAGGCTTCGGGGACTGGTTTGAATGCCGTAAGTACAGGGAACAGCTGCCACAACTGGAAACGTGGGAGGGGGAACTGAAAAAATACGACCAGCAGGTCCATACGGAAACAGAACTGGTCGAAGGGGAGAAAAAGGAAATCGCCGGCCGGGGAAAGCCGGATATGGAAGAATGGAATAAAAAGCGCCAGTCCCTGCTGGAAGGGATGAAACGGCTCACTGCGGAAAAAACGGAAAAAGAGGCAGAGGTCCGGCAGCAGCAATCCACTCTGAAAAAGCTGGCGCAGCTGGGAACGGCACAAAAGGAAATCGAAGCGAAGTACTCCCTCGTTTCCCATCTGTGGGATGTGGCAAGGGGAAAAGATACGGGCATCAATCTGGAAAGATTCGTTTTGGGCGCGCTCCTTGACGCGGTGACGGAAAAAGCAAATCTGCGCCTGATGGAAATGAGCGGCAGCCGTTACGAGCTCCTCCGCAAGCGGGGAGAACGGGCAGACGCGAGAAAGACGGCGGGGCTCGATCTGGAAGTGTTTGATAGCAATACGGGAAGGACGAGGCCGGCTTCCACGCTGTCCGGCGGAGAAACGTTCCTCGCGTCCCTTTCTCTCGCGCTCGGTCTGGCGGACGTGGTGCAGGAATATGCAGGCGGCATCCATCTGGATGCGATGTTCATCGACGAAGGTTTCGGCAGCCTCGATTCCGAATCGCTGGATCTGGCCATGAAGACGCTGCAGGAATTGAAAGGGCGGAACCGTCTGGTCGGACTTATTTCCCATGTGGGCGGACTGGAGGAACGAATTCCTGCCAGACTGAGGGTAAAGAAAACGCAGAGCGGAAGCACCGCCTCTTTTGAAATAGGCGGATAAAGGCATGATAAAAGGAAGCATCCTGATGGAGAAAGGAGCTTCCTTTTTGATTGGTGCGTTTATTTTTTCACGGCGATGGAGAAATAATTTTTCTTTCCTTTACGGATGATGATGAACCGGCCGTCTGTGTTCGGATGGGCGGAAACAGAAGCTTCCGTGTCCCTGATCTGGAGGCCGTTCACGCGGATGGCGCCGTTGGTTACATCTTCCCTTGCCTGCCGTTTGGATTTCTCAACGCCGCCTTCCACGAGGGCGTCCACGATATTGATCGGAGCGGCGGAAACCTCTCCGCCCTTCGTATTTCTGAAAGCGCCTTCTATTTCTTCGCCAGTGAGCTCTGCGATGTTGCCGGAGAAAAGGGCTTCCGTGACCCTGAGCGCCTGCGTGAGTCCTTCTTCCCCGTGGACGAAGCGCGTGACTTCTTCTGCCAGACGTTTCTGCGCGGTCCGGTTTTCCGGATGTTCCGCCACTTCTTTTTCCAGCGCTTCGATGTCTTCTTTGGAAAGGAAGGTGAAATATTTCAGATATTTGATGACGTCCCTGTCATCCTGATTGAACCAGAACTGGTAAAATTCGTAAGGCGAGGTCTTTTTCGGGTCGAGCCATACGGCGCCGCCCGCGGTTTTGCCGAATTTCGTGCCGTCCGCCTTGAGCATGAGCGGAATCGTCAGGCCGAAAGCGTCATGGGCGTCTTCCATCTTGCGGATGAGGTCGATGCCGTTCGTGATGTTCCCCCACTGGTCGGAGCCGCCGATCTGGAGCTGCACGTTATATTTGTCATAGAGCATCTTGTAATCGATGGACTGGAGGAGCTGGTAGGAAAATTCCGTAAAGGAAATGCCCGTTTCCAGACGGGAAGCGACCACGTCCTTGGCCAGCATCGTGTTGATATTGAAAAGTTTGCCGTAGTCGCGGAGGAAGTCTAGCAGGGAAAGCTTGGAAAGCCAGTCATAGTTGTTGACGATCGTGAAGGAATCGTCCTGGCCGAACAGTTTTTTCATCTGTGCGGTCAGATGCTCCGCATTCCGCCTGATCTGGTCCATGGTCTGGAGGACGCGTTCCGTCTTGCGGCCGCTGGGATCGCCGATGGAACCCGTGGCGCCGCCGATGAGGATGACGGGATGGTGGCCTGCCAGCTGGAATCGTTTCAAAATCATGAACGGGATCAGATGGCCGATGTGCATGCTGTCCCCTGTGGGATCGATGCCGCAGTAGAGGGAAATGGATTTCTCTTCCGTCAGTTTATAGAGCCCTTCCTCGTCGGTCTGCTGATTGATGGCGCCGCGCCATTCCAGTTCATCAATAATATTCATCAAACTCCACCTTTCTTTTGCGTCCGGTTACATTCCGGATTTTAATCATATTTATACCAATATAGCACATTTTTTAAGACGATGACATAGCGAACATGGTGCCGCCTTTGAAAATGTTTTCTCCCTATTCCTGCAGAAGCAAAGAAATTCTATAAGAATATTCCCATTTGTGGTATACTTCTTGTATCAATATTTTCGATATAGAGGTGTGGATATGAAATTTACCTTTAACCATAATAATTTTAACGTCCTTGATCTGGAGAAAAGCATCGCTTTTTATGAAAAGGCGCTTGGACTGAAGCCTGTCCGTGAAAAGAAGGCGGCCGACGGCTCCTTCAGACTGGTGTACCTTGGCGACGGCACGACGGATCATACTCTGGAGCTGACATGGCTCCGTGACCGGAAGGAACCTTATAATCTGGGGGAAAACGAATTCCATCTCGCACTGGCGGTGGATGATATGGAAGCGGCCCACGCACTGCACAAGGAGATGGGCTGTATCTGTTATGAAAATCCAGCAATGGGCATTTATTTCATTGCCGATCCTGATAATTATTGGATTGAAATTATTCCGAGGTAACGGTATGAATCCTGTTTTTCAGCGGACGGCCCGCATCATTGGCGAAAAAGGATTGGAAACGCTCGCAGGGAAGACGGTGGCAGTCTTCGGTATCGGCGGCGTGGGTTCGTATGCGTCGGAAGCCCTTGTCCGTGCAGGCGTGGGGCATTTGATTTTCATCGATAAGGATACGGTGGAAATATCCAATCTGAACAGGCAGCTCGTGGCGGATCTGACGACCATGGGACAATCCAAGGCGGAGGTCATGGTGGAACGGGCGCACCGCATCAATCCTGACTGTGACGCAAAAGCGCTGCAGGTGTACTTCAAACCGGAGGACACGGATTTTCTGAAAAGCCTTCATGCGGATTTCATTATAGACGCCATAGACGACGTGCCTGCGAAAATCGCATTGATCTGCGGCTGCAGCGAATTAAAGATCCCCATGATTTCTTCTATGGGGACAGGAAACAGGATGCGTCCCGAGATGCTCCAGATTTCAGATATCCACAAGACGTCTGTCTGCCATCTGGCGCGCAAGGTGCGGAAGGTTCTGAAAGAAAAAGGAATCCGCCGTCTTCCCGTGGTGTATTCCAAGGAGCTGCCGTCAAGAATCATCGGAGAAGGGCACGCGCCCGGCTCCACGTCCTTCGTGCCGCCTGTTTCAGGCATGATGATGGCAGGATTTGCGATAAGGAATTTATTAAAGGAGGGGAATCCATGATAGAGATCCGACATCCGGAATGGATTACTGTCGAAGCAGATGGCCGTCCCCATTTGGGTTATGACCAGGACTGGTATCCGCAGAAACGGCAGCAGCTTGCAGGCTGCGGACCGACGGCAGGCTCTGCGATGGCAGCGTATACCAGAAGGAAATTTTTAAACGAAGAAACAAATACGAAGGAAGAAGCAGAGCAGCAGATGCTTGAAATATGGAGATACGCCACACCGCGGATGCACGGGCTGTATAAGACCAGGTGGCTGATGGAAGGCATGAACCAATATTTCGAGGAACACCGGCTTCCTGCAAAGGCGGAGGCACTTTCCATTCCGTCCATCCATCTGCTGGCGCCGAAGCTTGAACGGGTGAAAACTTTTATCGAAGAGGGACTTTCTTCCGACTGGCCGGTGGGCTTTCTGAATCTCCACAGCGGCGGTGAACCGATACCCTACCACTGGCACTGGATGATCATCTTGAAAATCGATGAAGTGGACGGGAAACCTGTCTGCACCCTTGTGGATGAGGGCAAAACGCATGACTTCAATCTGGAAGCATGGCTTGCCCATACAAGGTTCGGCGGCGGCTTTGTCAGGATATCCGATAAATAGACAGTACGCCATGGATCGGACGGGAACCCCCTGTCCGATTTTTCATTTTCCTGTGATATAATGAGGAAAATGACTGTGAACCGAAAATGAATCAGCCGATCAAAGAAGGAGGAACCATGAAAAAATTAGCAACGCTTTTATTGGCAGGATGCATTCTTGCGCCGGGCATCGCTTCTGCGGCTTTCGTGAAGCCGGACAAGCTTTTTGACGACTATGACAAATATGCCGTGGTTTATATGGACAGTGAACGACGTGTGTACGTGGATACGGACACGGTGGTCAAGGATTATGCGCCGGCAGGCACGCTTCCCGTGCTTCGCGGCAAGGCGTATACGGAGGTGTACGTATCACCGCTGGATTATCCTGCCTATGGCAATAAGAAGGTGGTCCGCTGCATCGTGGAGTCCGAACTAGCTGTCGGGGCAGACCAGTTTGGATCAGATATCCGTTACAGGCTGCTCAACAAGAATACGGCCGCTTATGACGAAAACGGCCAGCCTGTTTCCTACAACGGGGCAGATGTGAAGGATACATCGGACAACGCGAAGGAAATGTATGTCAATCTGTACCGGCTGACGAAGGATTCCGTTTAATTCCTGCCGGGGTAAATGAAATAAAATGATGCGGACGCAGCTTGTCTTATACGGCAGGCTGCGTTTTTGTAATATAATGAATGCATATGGATGCCGGAATGCGCGGCAGACTTTAGCGCAAGGGAATGAAAAATAAAAGGGCTGCAGTGTTTTCTGTCAGGCAGATTATTTTATCAAGAGCGGTATTATTTTCTTCGGAAACAGGGGAGCGCATGAAGCAGGAAAACCTTATTCATAGAAAGGCTTTAGGATGAAAGAATTTTTGGTGGATCGGCAGGAGGCCGGAAAACGTCTTGACCGGTTCATGGAAGAGAAAGAGGGATGGCCCCACGGCATGGTGATGAAGGCCATCCGCACGAAGAAATTGAAGGTGAACGGGAGGAAAGAGGAAGGTGCCTATCGCCTTTGCGAGGGGGACCGGGTGGCTTCTTATGTCCTTGAAAAAGAAAAGCCCCGTGATTTCATCATTATTTATGAAGATGAAAATATCCTTGTCGTCCATAAAAAGGCAGGCATCCTCTGCATGGACAGCACGGGGAAAATGAAAAGAACCCTAATCGACGGAGTGAATGCTTATCTGGCGGAAAAGGGGGAAGGGCAGGCCTACATGGTGCACCGCATCGATTTCAATACGGGCGGTCTGATGGTGATCGCCAAGAACAAGGAAAGCAAGGAAATCCTTGACAGGGTGATCAGGAACCATGAGATGGAGAAAACATATCTGTGCGCCGTATCCGGAAGGCTGCCGGCGGAAGAGGGGGTGCTGACCCATTACCTGTTCAAGGACGCGAAGCAGAACAGGGTTTTTCTTTCCGACGAATCCGTCAAAGGATCGAAGACGGCGGTGACCCGTTACCGGGTGAGGCAGGAAAAAAACGGGCTGTCACTCGTGGAATGCAGGCTCATGACGGGGCGGACGCACCAGATACGGAGCCAGCTTGCCTATATCGGCCATCCTATCCTCGGCGATGACAAATACGGAAAAAAGGAAACCAACCGCAGCTATGGGGAAAAGGGGCAGCTTCTCTGCGCATGGAAGATTTCTTTTTCCTTCAGGGAAAAGGGGCACCTACTTTCCTATCTGGATGGGCAGGCCTTTACTACGAGTGAAGTGCCTTTCATAAAAAAATATTTTTCCTGAGTTGGAAAAAATGGTAAAAGGTATACAATAGACGTATAGGAATAATCATCGGGACAGATCAAATATGCTTTTGTGATGGCAGCGTTCGCAGGGAGATGATTTCGTGGGCCAGGGGAAGAAAATGCTTGCTGCCGCCATGCTTGTGGCGGTCATCGGGATGGCGGGATGCGGCGATGAGCCGGATTTTTCTCCGAAGGCGCTCCCTTCCGGCGTGGTACGCATCGATAAGGGGGATAACGCCATACAGGTGCTGGGAAGCAGGTGGAAGCGCGGCCTGATTCATAATTCCATCGTGGGACGGGTGCGAAACAATACGACGGACATGACGTATCACGGGCTGATGATCCATGTGGTCATCCTGAACCAGGACGGGCGTATCGTAGATATGAAGGCAGATAAAATAGACAGTCTTGCGCCCGGAGAGATATGGCGTTTTCAGGCGGATCTGAAGCCATTCCTTCTGGAAAAAGGACTCCGGTATGAAATCATCGGATTTGATTTCCGGACGTAAGGGAAATAAAGGGCAGATATACGGAAGTGCGGCAGGAACGCTCTGAAAATAGGGGCTTGGCAGAATCGATTCTGCGAGTTATTATTAAATGTATGTGTCAATTCAGAGTGATTATATATTCAACATAACGGAGCTTGGAAACATGGGAGAACGAGATACTTTTAAATCCCGTTTGGGGTTTCTTCTGGTCAGCGCGGGTTGTGCCATCGGCATCGGGAATGTGTGGAAATTTCCGTATATCACCGGTCAGTACGGCGGCGCTGTTTTTGTGCTGTTTTATCTTGCCTTTCTGGTGCTGATGGGGATTCCCGTCATGACCATGGAACTGGCGGTGGGGCGCGGCAGCCGTAAAAGCGCCGTGCTCGGGTACAAGAAGCTGGAACCGGAAGGAAGCGCATGGCATGTCCATGGCTGGTTCTGCATCCTTGGCTGTTACCTGCTCATGCTGTACTACACGACCGTTTCCGGATGGATGCTTGCTTATTTCTGGAAATTTGTCAACGGCACGTTCAGCCACGTCCCTACGGATGCGATGGGAGGAATTTTCGGGGTGATGCTCGGTAATCCATGGGAAATGGGGATTTTTATGGCGATTACCGTGTTTCTGGGATTTGCCGTCTGCGGCTTCGGCGTGCAGGGCGGTCTGGAACGGGTCACGAAAATCATGATGATGGGGCTCCTCGGCCTGATTGTTCTTCTGGCGGGGCACAGCCTGATACTGGAAGGCGGTGGTCCGGGACTTGCCTTTTACCTTCTTCCTGACTGGGGAAGGGCCGTGGAGGCAGGAATCGGAAACGTGGCGGCGGCTGCCATGAATCAGGCGTTCTTTACGCTGTCCCTCGGCATTGCGGCGATAGAAATATTCGGAAGCTACATGTCTGATGATTTCACACTGACCGGAGAAGCGGTGCGGATCACCGCGCTGGATACCTTCGTGGCGTTTCTGTCAGGCCTGATTATTTTCCCTGCCTGCTTCGCCTATGATGTGCAGCCCGATCAGGGACCGTCCCTGATTTTCATCACGCTGCCGAAGATTTTTGTGAATATGCCGCTCGGACAATTATGGGGCGCGCTGTTCTTCGTATTTATGACCTTTGCCAGCTTTTCCACCGTGACTGCTGTTTTTGAAAATCTGATTGCCTGCTGTATTGATAATTTCGGGTGGAGCCGGAAGAAGGCGGTGCTTGTCAATCTGGCCATCATCTTCATAGGAAGCATTCCCTGCGTGCTCGGATATAATGTGCTTTCCGGCATGCAGTTCATCGGGGCGAGGGATGTGCTGGACAGTGAAGATTTCCTTGTGAGCAATCTGCTCCTTCCCGGTGGAGCGCTTGTCTATCTCCTGTTCTGCGTGACGAAATGGGGCTGGGGGTTCGATAAATATCTGGAAGAAGTGAACAAGGGAAGCGGCCTGAAAATGCCGCGGGCGCTGAAGCCGTATTTCCAGTATGTGCTGCCCCTGCTGATCCTGGTCATCTTAATCAGGGGCCTAGTGTAAAAAACAGCAGCAGATATCTGCCGGAGACAGGCAGGTATTGATTATTTACAGGGACGGAAGTCCTTATGCGGCGGAAGGCCGTTTAAACCGGAGGAAAGAAGCATGGAAGAGAGAGACAGTTTTAAATCAAGGCTGGGGTTCCTGCTGGTCAGTGCAGGCTGTGCTATCGGCATCGGGAATGTATGGAAATTCCCATATATCACAGGCCAGTACGGCGGGGCGGTGTTCGTCCTTTTCTACCTCGCCTTCCTGATACTGCTCGGCATACCCGTGGTCACCATGGAACTGGCGGTCGGCCGCGCGAGCCACAAGAGCGCGCTCCGCGGATTTGAAATGCTGGAACCGAAGGGGTCGTACTGGCACCTTCATGGATGGGTATGCCTTATCGGCAGTTACATCCTTATGATTTACTACACCACGATATCCGGATGGATGGTGGATTATTTCTGGAAATTCATCAACGGCACCTTTGCAGGGGCGACGCCGGAACAGGTGGGAGCCACCTTTGGCAAGATGGTTTCCGACCCGATGGAGCTGATGGTATTCATGGGGCTGACCGTTCTGGTAGGCTTCCTCGTCTGCGTCGGAGGAGTACAGAAAAGTCTGGAAAAAGTCACCAAGGTGATGATGCTCGGACTGCTTGGACTGATCGTCCTTTTGGCAGTGAACAGCGCGATGATTCCCGGCGGTGAAAAAGGCTTGGAGTTCTACCTTCTTCCCGACTGGAACCGCGCGGTGGAAGCCGGACTGGGGAACGTGGCGACGGCAGCCATGAACCAGGCGTTCTTCACGCTGTCCGTCGGGCAGGGCTCCATGGAAATATTTGCGAGCTACATGGATAAGAAAAACAGCCTTGGCGGAGAAGCGGTGCGGATCACCGCGCTGGATACGTTCGTCGCCCTTCTGGCAGGCATGATCATATTCCCTGCCTGCTTTGCCTTCGGCGTGGAACCGGACCAGGGACCGTCCCTGATTTTCGTGACGCTGCCGAATATTTTCATCGACATGTCCATGGGACAGCTGTGGGGGGCACTCTTCTTCGTCTTCATGACGTTCGCCAGCTTTTCGACCGTCACCGCCGTATTTGAGGCGCTCATCGGAAACTGCATGGATAATTTCGGCTGGAGCCGTAAAAAAGCCGTTTACATCCTCCTGCCTCTCGTATTCTTCGGCAGCATCCCCTGCGTGCTTGGGTTTAATCTGTGGTCTGACGTGCAGGTGCTTGGAACGAAAGGCATTCTGGACAGCGAGGATTTCATTGTGAGCAACCTCGTACTGCCGATTGGTTCCCTGATTTTCGCGCTCTTCTGCGTATCGAAATACGGCTGGGGCTTCGATCGGTATCTGGAGGAAACCAATACAGGGGAAGGCATGAAGATTCCCCGCTGGCTGAAACCTTATTTCCAGTTCGTCCTGCCCGTCCTGATTTTCGTCATCGTCGTGCGCGGATTGATATAAAGCGGCAAAAAGCCTTCCTTTGCGGAGGGCTTTTTTTTGATGTCAGAAGAAAAATATCTTTATCTGTCGTTCCGGTGAAAGGGAAGCAGTATTGCCTTTCTGTAATTGCCCTTCCATCAATGATAGAAATAACTCATACTATGATAATTTAATAACACAACCAATTAAAAAGTGCTATATTTATAAAAGATGTTCATTTTATATTTCTTACTGAGGTGATGAAATGGCCAATTATAATCCTTATGAAAATATGCTGCACATTTTAGACAAGGCGGCAGACGTTTTAGGGTATACAAAGAATGAATATGAATTCGTCAGATATCCGGAAAGAGAACTGACCGTCAGCATTCCGATTACCATGGATGACGGACACGTGGAAGTATTTTCCGGCTACCGCGTTCAGCACAATACAGCCAGAGGCGCTGCCAAGGGCGGCATCCGTTTCCATCCGGCCTCTGACGAAAACGAAGTCAAGGCTCTTGCCGCATGGATGACCATTAAGAACGCCATCGGAAATATCCCTTACGGCGGTGCAAAAGGCGGCATCAAGGTGGATCCGCATAAATTGTCCCAGCGTGAGCTCCAGCGCCTGACCCGCGGTTATGTCCGTAGGATTTTCCCGATCATCGGACCGGATAAAGACGTGCCGGCGCCGGACGTAAATACGAACGGCCAGATTATGGCGTGGATCGCTGATGAATACTCCACGCTGGCAGGGAAATGGGAACCGGGCGTCGTCACGGGAAAACCCCTTGTGACCGGCGGCTCTCTCGGTAGAAATGAAGCCACGGGCAGAGGGCTTCTTTTCACCCTTGCCACATGGTGCGAGAAAAACCATAAAGAACTGAAAAATCTGACGATGGCCGTACAGGGCTTCGGCAACGTAGGCTCCGTAGGCGCCCTTCTGATGTATCGGGAAGGCGTCAAGATCACCACCATTGGAGATATCAACGGCACATGGCATAATCCGAACGGACTCGATATCGAAGCGATGTACGTCTATGCCAACTCCCACGGCAGATCCCTTGCCGGATATACGGAAGCAGGAGCGACGATCATTCCTGATGAAGAACTCTTCGGACAGAAGGTGGACGTGCTTTTCATGGCGGCGCTGGAAAACCAGCTCAACGCAGGCACGATGGATAAGGTCAAAGCCCCTCTCATTCTGGAAGGTGCAAACGGCCCGACCACGGAAGAAGCGGATGCATACTTTGAAAAGCACGGCATCGAAGTGCTTCCCGACGTCATGTCCAACGTAGGCGGCGTCGTCGGTTCCTATTTTGAATGGGTGCAGAACCGTACAGGCTACTACTGGACGGAAGAAGAATATAATGAAAAGCTGCAGCTGAAAATGCGCCAGGGCTATGAAGACGTCCTTGCGCTGAAAGAAAAATACAAAGTCACGTTCCGCCTGGCGGCTTACATGCTCGCCCTCCAGCGTGTCGTAGAAGCACAGAATACCAGAGGTTTCTTAGGATAATGAATCAGCAGAAAACCGGTTCCCGTAAAAAGGAGCCGGTTCTTTTTTGCGTGGAAAGGATTGGTGTAAGAAAATAATTTTTGAAAAATAACGTCATTCTGCGGTATAATAACGCTATCATTTCTGCGTTTGAAAATGAATTGCAATCCGTCCGTGTGCTATGCGCGGATGTTTTATTTTTTTGTGAGGGATTATGGAGAAAAAGAACAGCTGGTTCCTTATCGTATTTCTTGGCGTCATGACGGCCATGGCGCCACTTTCCACGGATATGTATCTGCCGGCGCTTCCTGAGTTTCAGGCTGATCTTGGAATTTCTACTTCCATGACGCAGATGACGCTGACCATGACCATGGTCGGCATGGCATTGGGACAGATATTCGGCGGGCCGGTCAGTGACCGGATGGGGCGCAAGATTCCTTTATTGCTCGGCATGGCGGGATTCACAGTATCTTCCTTTGTCTGTGCCGTGTCGCAGGATATTTATATGTTTCTGCTCTTTCGATTCATACAGGGACTGTCCGGGGCTTTTGGCATCGTTATCGCCCGTGCCATCACGAGGGACATCTGCGATGGGGCGGAACTGATGCGTTTCCTTGCCATCCTGATGAGCGTCAACGGAATTGCGCCGATTGCCGCTCCTGTCCTTGGCGCGCAGATCTTACAATTCTTTTCCTGGCACGGCGTGTTTATCGTCCTGGTCCTTGTGGGGGCGGTACAGATGGGAGCCACTCTTCTTTTCAAAGAAACGCTGCCGGTGTCGCACAGGGTTCCTGATTTCCGGTCCAGCTTTTCCGCTTTTCCCGCATTGCTGAAGGATCGTTACTTCTTTGGGCATTGCCTGGTCCAGTGTTTCGTCTTCGGCTCCTTCTTTTCCTATATTGCAGGATCGTCCTTTCTGTTTCAGAACATTTACGGCGTGTCGCCGCAGACTTACAGTTATATTTTCGGCGTGATAGGCCTGGGGCTGATGGCCATGGGAGCATTGCCGGCCAAACTGGCAGGCACGGTACGGGAAGTGGTCATCTTACGTTTTTCCCTCTGGCTGCCTTTCGTCGCGTCCCTGTTCCTGCTGGGAGGAATCATTTTAGAAGCCCCGTTATGGTATGTAGTGGCAGCCCTTTTCGTGACGGTGACGCCGCTTTCCCTGATGGGGGCTGCATCTGTGGCGCTGGCCATGTCACGTTGCGGTAAGAATGCAGGAAGCGGCTCCGCGCTGATCGGTTTCTTTTCCATGGTTCTTGGCGGCGTCATGATGCCTGTGGTCGGGATTGCAGGGGATCATACGGCACTTCCCATGGGAATCATTATGACGGCAGGATATATTTCCGGGCTGCTCTGCTTTTACAGGATGATTGTTCCTGCCCATAGGAAAGAGCTGGAAAAATAACGTGATGGTCGGACAACCGGTCGTAGGTGGGAAGATTTCTTGGAGGAAGTAATAAGAATATTAAATAATGCTGTATAGCTGCTATACAGTAGTAAACTCCATATAATGAAAGAAACAGGCAGATGAATGAAAAGGAAGGAGGACGCAATGGAGGATTTATTGTCGATCAGCCAGATGGCATGCCTTCATGGGATTACGCGGCAGACGCTGATTTATTACGATGATATCGGATTGTTCAGGCCGATACGGGTAGATGAAAACGGGTATCGGTATTACAGCAAGAAACAGATTCCCTTTCTGCGGGAAATCTGCTTTCTGAAAAATCTGGGAATCGGATTAAAGGAAATATTGCTGCATTTCGAAGACAGGACGCCAAGCAAGGAAATAGAGCTTCTGGGAATGCAGAAAAAATTGCTGACAGAAAAAATAGGAGCCCTGAACCGTATGAGGGAAGCAATCAAGTTGAGGCTTTCCCTGTACGAAGATGCCATAGATGCTGACGAGACACAGTTTTTCGAGCCCTTTGTCAAGCATTACAGAGGGCTGAGGGCGGTTTTCAAGGAGTATATCCAGCCCATAGGCAGGGAAAACCTTCATCTGACCATGATGGATATATGGAACGAGGTTTATAAGCAGGGATCGATCCCTTCCTGCGGATTCGGCTCTATTTTCCGAAAGGAAAGCATTTTATCAGGGAATCCGGATGATGGAGCGGGCAGCTGCGTATTCCTTTATCCATGGAGTGAATATGAAGGAACCGTTATCGATATGCCTGCCGGCGAGTATGCGTGCATGTATAAATACGGAATGCCTTATGATACGGATAAGCTGAAAGAACTGGTCCGGTGGATTGATAGCAACGGATATGAACTTTGCGGCGACATGATTGATATATGCCTGCTGGACACGACGTTCTACAACAGCAGGAGCAATACGGATTTCGGACTGCTGCAGGCGCCGGTGAGAAAGAAAAAATAAATAGAAGTAAAAAAATAAAATAATTTGAAAATAACCTCTTGACTGTATTCCGACATTACAGATTATGATCTGGCCAATCAGGGTAAATCCCTATTCCGCCGGAGCTGGCGGAAGATGATTTTTACAGTCAGGAGGTTTTTTATGATGGAAAATGAAGTTTATGATTTAAGGAGCGCCCTTGCACTATTGAAAAGAACGCCCGGACAGCTTGTGGAAACAGACGTGGAAGCGGACCCGGATGCCGAGATATCAGGTATTTACAGATATGTAGGCGCCGGCGGAACGGTCGAGAGGCCGACAAAACAGGAAGGGCCGGCAATGGTATTCAATCAGGTGAAGGGATTTCCAGGATCCAGAGTGGCGATAGGGATTCTTTCCAGCCGTAAGAGAGTGGGGCTGCTTTTGGGGACGGATTACAAGAAATTGGGCTGGTTCCTGCGGAATGCAGTGAAAAATCCCATCCAGCCGGTAGTCATTGATACGAAAGCGCCCTGCCAGGAAATAGTCTACCGCGTGACGGATCCCGGTTTCGATCTGCGCAAGCTGGTTCCTGCACCGACGAACACACCGGAGGATGCGGGCCCTTATGTGACGATGGGACTCTGCTCCGGCACGGATCCTGAAAACGGTGATACAGATGTAACGATACACAGACTCTGCATCCAGTCAAAAGATGAAATGACCATGTGGATCACGCCGGGGTCCCGGCATCTGGGCGTTTTCTGGGAAAAATATCTGAAAATGAACAAGCCGATGCCTATTTCCATCAGCATAGGGCTTGATCCTGCCATTTACATGTCGGCCGGTTTCGAAGCACCGACGACGCCTCTTGGCTTTAATGAACTGCAGATCGCAGGGGCTTTGAGGAAACGTCCGGTCGAACTTGCCAGATGCGTATCGATTCCGGAAACTTGCATAGCCCATGCGGAATATGTCATTGAAGGGGAATTGACGCCGGGGATCACGATGAGGGAGGATATCAATTCCAATACAGGAAAGGCCATGCCGGAATTTCCGGGGTATACCGGAGACGCAAAGGGAGATAATCTTCCTGCATTCCTTCCCGTTATCAAAGTCAAGGCGGTTACCATGCGGAAGGATCCGATCATGGAAAGCTGCATAGGACCCAGCAATGAACATGTATCCATGGCGGGGATTCCGACGGAAGCAAGTGTCATCGATATGGTCGAACGGGCGATGCCGGGCCGTCTTGTGAATGTCCATGCAGCGCCCTGTGGAGGCGGAAAGTTTGTAACCGTCATCCAGTTCAGAAAAAATAACATCAATGATGAGGGACGCCAGAGACAGGCCGCCCTGCTTGCCTTCTCCGCATTTTCGGAAATGAAGCATGTGTTCCTGGTGGATGAGGATGTAGATATATTTGATATGAATGACGTCATGTGGGCATTGACTACCAGATTCCAGGGGGATGTGGATTTTATTCCGATTCCGGGAGTCCATACCCATGTGCTGGATCCTTCCAATGATCCCGCATTCTCTCCGTCCATCAGAGTCCATGGCATTTCCTGCAAAGCGATATTTGACTGCACGGTCCCGTATGCATTGAAGGATAAATTCCAGCGTTGCCAATTCATGAAAGTGGATCCAAAGCACTGGCTTCCTGATTTCGTGGGTTAATTACGGTCAGGCGCCGGTAAGGGCTGCCGCCATCAGGCAGTCCTTGGATGCCGGCATGGCTTATGGAGGAAATCGTAATGAAAAATAAACGTTTTATAGGATTCATACTTGGCATACTGGTTGCCATCGGCTTATGGTTTGCAGATATCCCCGCGCTCGGCAATGAGGGACACATGTGCCTGTCCCTTTCCATGATGACCGTGGTATTCTGGGGGTTCGGAATCGCGCAGCCGGGATATACATCCGCTTTATATCTGCTGCTTCTGGCCGTATTTAAGGTGGCGGATACCAAGCTTATCTTTTCTACATGGACGACGTCAATGATGTACCTGATCATCGGCGCGTACCTGATTGCTACGGCTGTGAAGGATTCCGGTCTGGGAGAGAGGATTGCTTACTGGTATATTGACAAATATGTAACTGATTTCAGGAGCATTATCGTTTCCATCTTTGCTCTCACATTTATTCTTGCACTGCTGATTCCGCATCCATGGCCGAGAGCGTTCTTGATCATGTCTGTCATGGCGGTCGTGGTGAAAAGTGCGGATATTCCCCATGAAGATGCGGTGAAAATCGGATTTACCGTGTTTACGGCATCGATTCCCGTATCGATGATATTTCTGACCGGGGATGCATCAATCAATCCGTTGGCGGCTGCCAGTGTCACACCGGTACCTGTTGGATGGATGACATGGTTTGAGGTGATGGGGCTTCCCATGGTGGTGACAAGCTTCATAACCATGTTCATGATCATGGTGCTGTTCAAGCCGACCAAAGAAATCACGATAGATAAGGGACAGATTGCAGAAAAACGTGCGTCCTTGGGAGCCATGACGGGATTAGAAAAAAGGACGGCTTTCTGGGTGCTGCTGGCCATCATTTTGTGGATGACAGATACCATCCATGGGGTGGATATAGGATGGGTGACTCTTTGGATCGCCGTCATGATGTCCATGCCTGTGGTCGGGGATATCCTTACGCCTAAAAGCTGGGGCGGGGTGCCGGTACAGACACTGCTGTTCCTTACGGCCGCTGTCGCCATAGGACGTGTTGGAGGAGCGACGGGAATGAATGCGTGGATTGCTCAGACGGCCCTTCCGTCTGGAATTCCGGATAACATGTTCGTTCTGGGAGCCTTCATCACCGTTGTTTCCATCGTGATCCATATGTGCTTCGGAAGCGTTATCGCTGTCATGGGGATCGTGATTCCGGCGATGCTTGCCTTTACGGAACCGTTGGGAATTTCATCTACTATTCCGGTCATGATTGCTTATACGGCGATTAATTGTCATTTCATCCTTCCTTTCCATAATCTGGCTATATTGGTCGGCTGCGGTGAGGAAAATGGAATGTACAGCGAAAAGGAATGCATCCGTTTCGGTGCGCCCTTCACGGTGGTGCTGTTTATCATTACCTGTGCGATCGAACTGCCCTGGTGGAAAATCATCGGGCTCTGGTGAGAATGATCTGATTCAAAGTCGGAATGGAGGTTGGCGATGCGTCTTATAGTTGGCATATCCGGTGCAAGCGGCGTAATCATGGGGTATTACATGATGAAGGCCCTGAGCGGGATTCCGCAGGTGGAAACCCATCTGATTTTGACAGAAGGGGCGGAACTGAATCTGTCCTGTGAGACGGATATAAAAAAGGAACAGCTGATGGAACTGGCCGATTATGTACATAGTAACAGGAATCTGGCGGCCGTCGTCTCAAGCGGGTCTTTCAGAACTGACGGAATGATCATCATCCCTGCCAGTATGAAGACTGTGGCGGGCATAGCGTCGGGATATGCGGAAAACCTGCTTCTGCGATGCGCGGATGTATGCCTGAAAGAGGGAAGGAAACTTGTCCTTGTGCCGCGGGAAATGCCCTTAAGCCGTATACATCTGAGAAATCTGAGCCAGCTGGCGGATATGGGATGCGGAATCGTACCACCCATGCTGACATTCTATAATGAATCTGAATCTCTTGAGGAACAGATCAACCACATCATCGGTAAGGTTCTGATGCAATTCGGGCTGGAATTTCAATCATTTAAGAGCTGGAAAGGGTTGGATGTCCATGAATCAGACTGTCATCGTATCCGGTAAAGGGAAATATGCATTGAAAGCGGTACCGGTCTTATGCGGGGAAGATGTATACGTCGCAGTCACCGGCGGAACCAGGAACCATATAGGGGCGGTGGCGATGGCGGTACCCCGGCAGAGCTTATCGGATAAGAGGGTCACGTCAGCGACGGCTTCCGTCCTCTGCAATCCGGGGCATAAAGATGATATGCCCGCAAGGAATCTGGCGTTGCGCCTTTCATCCTTTCTGAACAGGACGGTATGCGTTTCCGTGGGCATCCATATAGATGGAGCCGGTCCTGCGGATCTGGAGGCCTTTCAAAAAGAGCTGGACAGGCTCTATGACGCCCTTGCCGTATGGATGAAAGAAAAAAGGATATAAATCGTATGCAGAAAGAACCGTCTTCATGGACGGCTCTTTTGCTTTTGTCGGGAATATCTAGGAAGGAAATTCCCGATATCTGATAAAAGAATTTGTCATTTTCTTCTGTTTGTAATACACTAAAATTCATGAAGAAAGTGAGGATGCCTTATGAAAATCATTGTTTCAGAAACACTGTTTGAAAAAATCCCGGGGCTTTGCATCGGTATCGTGGCGGCCCGTGCCGTGGATAATGAACATATCAATATGGAAGCAGAAGCGTTCCGCCGCCGCTGCTGCACGGAAGCCAACCTGCTCCTGAAGCTGGATTCCTCTCTGGGAACGGCGGAAGTGGCGAAATACAGGGAGGCCCTTGAAAAAGTTGGCGTGACGGAAGGGAAGTCCGCTCTGGAAAAAGTATTGAATGAATACAAACGGCTCCTTGGCATTTCCGAACTGGAAGAAAATGAAGAAGCGCCGGAGATGCTGCCGATTCCGAAAAAAGCCAATCTCGACGAGTTGGCCGGCTCCGACGTGCTGCCCCGGGAGAATTCCATTATGGATATCGTGCGGAGCGGAATGTTGAAATTCCATGTGGATATCCATGCCTATGATATGGGAAACAGGAAGAAGCCGCTGGAAATCAGGGAGGCAGGAGAAAGCTTCACCGTCAATCTGGGGGACGGGGTGTGTACGGAAAACTGGCTCTGCGACGATAAGGAAGCCGGAAGGATCACGGAAGAAACGGAAAACATCCTTGTCCTCATTACAGGTTTTCCGGAAAACAGGAAAAAGGTGGCCGCTGCCAGGAATGAACTGGCGCGCCGCATGAAATCCGCCTTCGACAGGGCGGTCGAGGTGGGCTGGCTCGAAGGAAAAGATACGGAATTTGAAACGGAAATATAAAGCAAATGAATTATGCAGCCATAGATTTTGAAACCGCCTACTGGGGGCCGGGAAGCGCCTGCTCCATCGGTATTTCCGTCAGCAATGGCAGGGAAATCACGGATGAATGGTACCATCTGATCAGACCGCACAGCATGAAGTTCGATATCGGCTGTGTCCGTGTGAACGGGATTTATCCTGATGACGTGGAAAATGAACTGCCCTTCCCTGCTTTCTGGGAAGAGGTGGCGACCCGTCTGGAAGGAAATATCGTTTTTGCCCATAATGCCAGATTCGATATGGGCGTCCTTGCTTCCGCGCTGGATATATACGACCTGCCGGATATCCATTTCCTGTATGGAGATACGGTCGCGGTGGCCAGAGCGCTCTGGAAGGGGCTGCCGAACCATAAGCTGGATACAGTGGCAGGATCCCTCGGATTTGATTTTGAACACCATCAGGCGCTTGCTGATGCAAGGGCCTGCGAACTTATCGTGCGGAAAGCGATAGAAAAAACCGAAGCCGCAAGCGTCAGGGAAATGATGGCGTTACTGAAACTTCCTCTGAAGAAATTCTCAGTGAAAAGAACACATAAGCCGGGAAGCACAGGGCTGACGGCACCGGTGCCCTGGTGGCCGGAAAATAAATGAAAAGCGGGAAAAGGCCGATGAACAGAGAAATCCATCGGACTTTTCATATGTTTTTTATGAGAATGAATAAAACCGTATCCGACAGACGGAATCTGATGGATACGGTTTTTTATTTTTAAATGGGGATTATTTGACGCCCTGCAGGATTTCTTTGATGTATTCGTTTTTTTCGCGGGGCAGGGTGATGTCGTCAAGCAGGATGTCCACATATCTTTCCAGCGTGGCCGGATCGGTATAGTTCGAGATAAACGAGTCTTTATTGTTGCTTTCCAGAATGATCGGAAATTCGACGGCGGAGAAAAGCTGCATGCATTTCAGTTCCAAATCCCTGCGATCCGTATAGCCTGTGATGGCGGCGATATTTTCCATGACCTTTTCCCAGCTCTGGTCGTGGAGCAGGTTCAGGTAGATGAAGTATGTTTCTTTGGCATCCGTGCTGGAAGGATTGGAGATGGAACGGAAGAGGGCGGGATGCTGGCGGGCGAGGGCGAAGTAGCCTAGGATATATTTCTTGACCCTTTCCTTCGGGGTGAGCCTTGAATCATCCAAAAAGGAAACGACGCTTTCCAGGGCGCTCATCATATATTCAAGGGCGGCGCCAATCAGCTCTTCCTTGGAACCGAAGTAGTAGCGTACGGCCGCAATATTTACATTGGCTTCTTTCGCGATGGAACGGACGGTGGCTGCCTTGAAGCCTTTTTCGCGGAGGATTTTGGCCGTGATCGCAATCATTCGTTCTTTCATGTGCTCGCCTTTATCGGTGAGTTTTTTCGTGGTCATAATACTGTTCCTTTCCGAACGCTTACAGTGGTTCTGACAAAGGGGATGTCATTGGCTGCCGGTGTTTTTTCCGTGAGGGAACTCATCATCAGCTTCAGCCGGTTTGTCTGGTTGACCTCGCTGGCACTGGCATCACAGTCAAGAGCGAGGAAGATGGCTTCCGGATAGGCGGCGTGGAGCTTGTGGACCATGCCTTCTCCCGTGATATGGTTCGGCAGGCAGGCGAAGGGCTGGAGGCAGATGATGCCGCGGCATTCGTGATAAAGAAGGTCGATCATGTCCGCGGTAAGGAACCAGCCTTCACCGGCCCTGTTCCCTAAAGAGAGGAACTGGGAGGCCTGTTTGGCCAGCCTGGTGATATCCGTAACCGGATGGAACCGTTTGGAATGTTTAAGTGCCTGTTCCAGCGGACGGCGGTACCATTCCAGAAGGTGGCGGCCGAAGGTGTCTTTCAGGTCGTCGCTGAAGCTGCCGTCCATGTATTTCCTCTGGAAGTGGCTGTCAAGGAGGCCGTAAAGGAAGAAATCGAGCATGCCGCTGGATTCCGCCTCGCCTCCGTTGGCTTCAATGGAACGGACGATGTCATTGGAAGCGATGGGGCTGAATTTGACGTATATTTCTCCGACGATGCCGATCCGGGGCCGTCTTGCCATGTCATTCAGGGGAAGGCGGTCGAATGCTTTGACGATGTGGGAAATATTCTGCGCAAACCGATGGAAAGACTCGCCTTTCAGCAGGGATTCACAGCAGGCAGCCTGCCATTTTTTGTAAAGCGTTTCCGCACTGCCCGGTGATTTTTCATAAGGCCGCGTCCGGTACAGGCACTGCTGCAGGGCGTCTCCGTAAATGACGGCTTTCACCATCCGGCGGATCATTTCGAAGCTGAGTCTGAATCCGGACTGCGTTTCCAGTCCCTGGTTGTTCAGCGAGATGACGGGAATCTGTGAAAGGCCTGCTTCATCCAGCGCTTTATGCAGGAATGCGATATAGTTGGACGCACGGCAGGCACCGCCGGTCTGCGAGAGCATGACGGCCGTCCTGTTCAGGTCATAGCTGCCGGAAAGCAGGGCGCGCATGAGGGAACCGATGGTGATGATGGCCGGATAGCAGGCATCATTGTTGACAAAGGAAAGCCCTGTGTCGATATCCGCCTTGACGGGCGGAAGTACTTCTATATTATAACCGACGGAACGGGCGGCGTCACGAATGAGCGGGAAGTGGATAGGGGACATTTCCGGAACGAGGATGGTGAAGTTCTTTTTCATGTCCGGTGTGAATTCCGCTTTCGGATAGAGAATGGGAGCGATTTCGCCTGTTTCCTGTATCCGTTCCTGTATGGCGGCTTTTAAAGAACGCAGACGTATGCGGACAGCGCCCAGATTCAGGCTCTGGTCGATTTTGAGCGATGTGTAGAGCCGTCCCCGTTTGTTCATGATTTCCTGCACCTGGTCTGTGACGACTGCGTCCAGACCGCAGCCGAAGGAGTTGAGCTCCACCAGCTCCAGACGGGGATGGCGGGTCACATAGTCGGCTGCTTTGTAAAGGCGGCTGTGCCAGCTCCACTGGTTCAGCACACGGAGATTCGGGAGCTCATGGCGGGAAACCATGGCGATGCCGTCTTCGGAAAGCACCGCCATTCCGAGCTGGTTGACCAGATCAGGGATGCTGTGGTTGACTGTGGGGTCCACATGGTAAGGACGTCCGGCGAGGACGATGCCGATCAGCTTTTTCTCTTTGATTTCCTGAAGGATGCGCTTGGTTTCCCTGTACAGCTGTACTTTATATTCTTTTTCCGCCGTTTCCGCTTTGTTCTGCGCCAGCGCGATTTCATCAGAGGAAATTCCGAGGGGCCTGAAAATTTTTTTCAAACGCTGATGAAGCTGTGTGGGGCTGTGGAGCGGAAGGAAGGGATGGAGGAAATTGGTCTTATAAGTGTTGAATATCTCATCCATGTTTGCCTGGATCGTTTCAGGGTAGGATGTGACCATGGGGCAGTTGAAGGAATTGGTGCTTCCTTCCTTAGGTCCTTTATCGATGCAGGGGTACCAAAGGATGTCAGGTTTCCGTTTTGCCAAATCATATATGTGGGCATGGGCCAGTTTGACAGGGAAACATTCAGAATAGGACGGGATCGTTTCCAGTGCTTCCGTGGGGATGTCCTGTATCTGTTCATTTGATGTGATGACACGGAATCCCAGCTGCGTGAAAAAGGCGTGCCAGTACGGGAAATCCTCATACATGTTCATTGTCCGCGGAATGCCCACGGTACCCCGTACGGCTTCCTTGGAGGACAGACTCTTTCGATGGAAAATCGTGTCATATTTCCAGCGGTAAATATTGGGAAGCGTGGAATGTGGCGCGGTTTTTCCTGTCAGCATGATGGAAGCGCCCCGTTCGCAGCGGTTTCCTGTGACGAAGGCCCTGCCGTCGTTGAAACGGATGATGGTGACCATGCAGTGGTTTCCGCACCTGGGACAGCGTTTCATTTCCTTGGAAACGGAAAGTGCCGACAGCTGTTCTTCCGTGACGAGCGTGGAAACATGTCCGGCGGGACAGCGGTCACGGGTGATGAGGGCGATGCCGTAAGCGCCCATCAGGCCTGCCACGTCAGGACGGATGACTTCGCAGGAAAGAAGCTTTTCCAATGCGCGGAGGACGGCGTCGTTGTAGAAGGTGCCTCCCTGTACGACGACCCTGCTTCCTAAATCGGACGCTTTGCGGAGGCGTATGACTTTGTATAGAGCATTCTTAATGACGGAGTAGGACAGTCCGGCGGAAATATCCGCGACAGGCACGCCGTTTTTCTGCGCTTCACGGACACGGGAATTCATGAATACCGTGCAGCGGGAGCCCAAATCGACAGGGTGTTTGGCGGATACGGCGATTCTGGAAAAAGTTTCTATATCCATGCCAAGGGATTTGGCGAAGGTGTCGAGAAAAGAACCGCAGCCGGAGGAGCAGGCTTCGTTGAGCAGAATATCATCGACGGCCCCGTCCTTGATACGGCAGCATTTCATGTCCTGTCCGCCGATATCCAGAATGGTGGTGACGTCAGGAAGGAAGTGGCGCGCCCCGTGGTAATGGGCCATCGTTTCCACTTCTCCCGTATCGGCTCTGAGGGCACGGCGGATCAGCTCCTCTCCGTAGCCTGTGACGCCTGCGCCGCAGATGTAGGCGGAAGAAGGGAGTCTGCCATACAGGTCTTTCAAGATGTTTTTTGCGCCTTCTAGAGGCGTTCCCTTATTTCCTGCGTAATATTCATAGAGGATGCGGTCCTCAGCATCCAGAAGGATCGCCTTGATCGTGGTGGAACCGGCGTCGATGCCGAGCCAGCAGGGGCCCTCTGCGTCTTTGATATTTCCTCTGGGCGCATGGAAACGGGCATGGCGTTCCTGAAACTGACGGTATTCTTCTTTTGTGGCAAATAAAGGCTCCATCGTCTTATCCAGACCCAGTTCCACATCCTTTTTCTGCTCGATGCGGCTGAGCCAGCTGTCTAGATCCACCGGCTTGTCGTGCATGGCGGAAACAGCCGCGCCTATGGCGACATACAGCTCGCCATGGTCGGGAATGAT
This sequence comes from uncultured Dialister sp., assembly GCA_902462205.1. Classification (GTDB taxonomy): domain Bacteria; phylum Bacillota; class Negativicutes; order Veillonellales; family Dialisteraceae; genus Dialister. Next base: position 5,531 of record CABQAR010000007.1, on the reverse strand, counting down.
CATATCTTCATTGGCAATGGAGAGGGTTTTCTGGAAACGGCCGCGGAGGGCAGAGAGGAAGGTCAGCGGACCGCCGAGGAAGGCGACTTTCCCATGGATGGGACGTCCGCAGGTCAGGCCTGAAATGGTTTGGTTCACCACGGATTGGAAAACGGAAGCGGCGATATCCTCGTGGGCGGCGCCTTCATTTAAAAGCGCCTGTATATCCGTTTTCGCAAACACGCCGCACCGGGAAGCGATCGGGTAAATCTGGGAAGCTTTTTCCGCGAGAGTGCCAAGTCCGGCTGCGTCCACAGAAAGGAGGGAAGCCATGCGGTCGATAAAAGCCCCCGTTCCGCCGGCGCAGGCGCCATTCATCCTCTGATCCACGCCGCCACGGAGATAAGTGATTTTTTCGTCTTCTCCGCCCAATTCGATAATGACGTCCGTTTCGGGATGGAAGGTGCGGATTGCTATTGTTTCTGCCAGTATTTCCTGACAGAAAGGGAGCTCCATCAGATGGGCGAGCCCCATGCCGCCGCTTCCTGAAATGGAAGCCGTGATACGGTAACCTGAAAACTCCTGCTGTAATTCCTTAAGCAGAGACTGCGTGGCGCTCCGTATATCCGACATGTGGCGGATATATCGTCCGAAGACGAGCTTGAGGTAAGGGGACAGCGCGGCAATTTTGACCGTGGTGGAACCGACATCGATTCCTATATGGAGAACAGGTTTCATGGTGATAGCCTCCCAAAGAGCTCTTGCGGTTCATGGTTCTGCACCGCATAAGAAGAAGGACTCTTTTTTTGATACGATTTATATATTTATGTTTGGAAATAAACGACAACCTGTTTTGAATTTATTGTAACACCAACTGATTTTCGCAACAAATATGCAGGTTATCGCAGTTTATTAAAAATCTGGATTCAGTATAACAGAATTAAATGATATATAGAATACTATCCTTTTATAAAGTGACTATTTTCGTAAAATATTCCTTCTGCGCGGAAGGTGGTCAGGACAGTATGTGAAATGGATGTGTATTAGAGAAATGGGAAGCAGATCTCATATGATGAAGAAATGGAAAAGGGGCCAATAAAAAATGCCTGCCGGCGGCAGACATATAATGAACGATTCAGATTTATGGATGCAATGTAAAAATCATGGCAGAAGGGGAAGAAGCTCATGGAAGGAACGGATGAAATGGATGTTCTTCCATTCTTCCGGATGGATGAATTCAGCGCTTTTCCAGTTTTCAAAAAGCTGCTGCAGCGGATCATAAATGCCCTCTATATTGGCAATGATGATCGGAGGCCTTACATTTTCATCCTTATATATATGAAAAAAATTGGCAGTGTCCGCGAGTTCCTCCAGCGTACCGAAACCGCCGGGGAGAACGATAAAAGCATCGCCCATTTCAATCATCTTTTTTTTCCGCGTGGCCATGTCTGGCACTTCCACCAGGCTGGAAATATGCCGGTGCGCCTGCTCGGCAGTGATGAAAATTTCGGGGATGATGCCGATGACTTTTCCTCCGGCGGCCATGGCGGCATCTGCGGCCACACCCATGAGGCCGATGCTTCCTCCGCCATACACCATGGTATATTTATTTTTTCCAAGCAGTTCTCCGGTCATTCCTGCGAAGGCGGCATAAGCAGGATTGATGCCGTAATGGGAACCGCAGTACATAACGATATTTTTCTCTTCCACGTTTTATTTCCTTTCCAGATACGATCAAAACCATTATCTTTTATCCTAAAATAGAGAGAACGAGAATGCAACTTTGGAGGAATATAATCAATGGATATGTAATTTATATATTCATATAAAAAACATCAATAATCAAAAATGAGAACAGGCAGATCATTTTCAGGCGGCCAGACGGATATATGCATGCCATTAAAAGGAGCGGCAGAATGGCATGGATAGGATGAGGCAGTATTCTTCCAAAGAGGAATGAGAGGGGAAAGAGTAAATGACACACACGGAAACGTTGTAAAAGAGTTATGCATAGATACAGGGAAAAATCATGGTAAACAGTTTGACACCTGCATGGGGAGAATGTTATAATTCCAATGTTGCGTGAAAGTAGAAAGTTGTAAAAGAGGTAGGTTCATGACACTCGATGAATTGAAGTCGTCCTCCTTTGTGGTAGGGCTGAAGGAAACAGAAAGAGCCATTGACAAAGGAGAAGCAAGCCACGTATTCATCGCATCCGATTGTGATGATCGTATTTCCCTTCCGCTGAAAGAAGTCTGCGAAAAAGCAGGCGTGGCGGTAACGGCAGATTTCACGAAGAAAGAAATCGGCAGAGCCTGTGGCATCAAAGTAAAAGCCGCATCCGCAGCCGTACTTAAATCCCGGTAATATCTGCGGGAGAACTATATCGGCAGAAAAACCGATTCTCCTGGGCAAGTGCCCGCAGCAGATCCATTATAAATTTACCCTTGTAGGAAGGAGGTGCCCAATTGCCGACAATTAATCAGCTGGTTCGTAAAGGTCGCGAAGTTTTAGCAACCAAAGCGAAGACCCCGGCTCTGAAACAGTCCCCGCAGAAGCGTGGTGTCTGCACAAGAGTTTACACAGCTACACCGAAGAAGCCGAACTCTGCTCTCCGTAAAGTAGCCCGTGTACGCCTGACCAATGGAATCGAAGTTTCCGCTTACATTCCTGGTGAAGGCCATAACCTGCAGGAACATAGCGTCGTCCTCATCAGAGGCGGCCGTGTTAAGGATCTTCCTGGCGTTCGTTATCACATCATTCGTGGCGCACTCGATACCGTAGGCGTATCCGGTCGTCAGCAGGCCCGTTCTAAATACGGCGCTAAGCGCGAAAAAGCTAAGAAATAATATTTCTTAACAAACACATGTGATTAACAAACAAATATTTAAGGAGGAAACTAACAATGCCGAGAAAAGGTGCTGTTCCGAAGCGTGACGTACTGCCGGATCCAGTGTATGGAAACAAGACAGTGACACGTTTCATCAATAAAGTTATGCTCGACGGCAAAAAGGGCGTTGCAGAATCCATCGTTTATGGCGCATTCGACATTTGCCGCAGCAAGTTAGACAAAGAACCGATCGAAATTTTCGAGCAGGCTCTGAACAATGTCATGCCGGTCCTTGAAGTCCGTGCACGCCGTGTAGGCGGTGCCAACTACCAGGTCCCGGTCGAAGTCCGTGCAGACCGCCGTCTCACATTGGGCATCCGCTGGATGGTCAATTACGCACGTCTGCGCAGCGAACGTACCATGGAAGAACGTCTGGCAGGAGAACTGATGGACGCTTTCAATAATACGGGCGCAGCAGTAAAGAAGAAAGAAGATACTCATAAGATGGCAGAAGCAAACAAGGCTTTTGCACATTACCGCTGGTAATCATAATAAGGAGAAAAAATCGTGGGCAGAGAATTTCCGCTTGAAAAAACAAGAAACATCGGCATCATGGCACACATCGATGCCGGCAAAACAACCACCACGGAACGTATCCTGTTTTATACCGGTGTGAATCACAAGATTGGCGAAGTTCATGATGGCGCAGCTACCATGGACTGGATGGCCCAGGAACAGGAACGCGGCATCACCATTACCTCTGCTGCTACTACCTGCCACTGGAAAGGCTATCGTGTAAATATCATCGATACCCCAGGGCACGTAGACTTCACAGTGGAAGTAGAACGTTCCCTGCGCGTTCTTGACGGATCCGTTGCAGTATTCAGCGCGAAGGACGGCGTACAGACCCAGTCTGAAACCGTTTGGAGACAGGCAGACCACTACCATGTTCCCCGTATCGCGTTTATCAACAAAATGGATACCATCGGCGCAGATTTCCTTCATGCCGTAAAGACCATGGACGTCCGTCTTCATGCCAACGCACTGGCTATGCAGCTTCCGATCGGCAAGCAGGATACCTTCAGTGGAATCGTAGACCTGCTCGAAAGAAAAGCTGAGGTCTATTTATCCGATGATGGAACACAGTTTGAAATCCAGGATATTCCGGAAGACATGAAAGACCTTGTCGAAGAATATCGTGAAAAGATTGTTGAAAAGGCCGCTGAAGGCGACGATGCCCTGATGGAAAAATATCTCGAAGGCGAAGAACTGAGCCTGGAAGAAATCAAGGCATCCCTCCGTAAGCAGACCCTTGACTGCACACTGTTCCCCGTGTTCTGCGGCTCCGCATACAAGAACAAGGGTATCCAGATGCTTCTGGATGCAGTCCTTGACTACCTGCCGGCACCGACAGACGTTCCGCCGGTCAAAGGCGTCGACCCGAAGACGGGAGAGGAACTGACCCGTGAATCCAGTGACGAAGCTCCGATGGCAGCACTGGCATTCAAGATCATGGCTGACCCGTTCGTAGGCAAGCTCGCATTCTTCCGTGTATACTCCGGTATCATGAAACAGGGTACCTACGTTCAGAACTCCACCAAAGGAAAGAAAGAACGCGTAGGCCGTATCCTTCAGATGCATGCGAACCATCGTACAGAAATTGAATGCGCTTACTCCGGCGATATCGCCGCAGCAGTAGGCTTCAAGGACGTCACCACCGGTGACTCCCTCTGCGATGAAACCAATCCGATCATTCTGGAAAAAATGGAATTCCCGGATCCGGTTATTTCCGTAGCCGTTGAACCGAAGACCAAAGCTGATCAGGAAAAGATGGGCACCGCCCTCCAGCGTCTGGCAGAAGAAGATCCGACATTCAAAGTCCATACAGATCCGGAAACCAACCAGACCATTATTTCCGGCATGGGCGAACTCCACCTGGATATCATCGTCGACCGTATGAGACGTGAATTCAATGTAGAATGCACCGTAGGCAAACCGCAGGTTGCTTATCGTGAAACCATCCGCAAATCTGTGGAAGCAGAAGGCAAGTTCATCCGTCAGACCGGCGGCCATGGCCAGTACGGCCACTGCTGGCTCCGTCTTGAACCGATGGAAGCGGGCAAAGGCTTTGAATTCGCTAACGAAGTCGTCGGCGGAGTCATTCCGAAAGAATTTATCAACCCGATCCAGGCCGGCGTAGAAGCCGCTATGGAAGACGGCGTTGTTGCCGGTTATCCGATGGTCGATGTCAAGGTTACCGTATATGACGGTTCCTATCATGATGTCGACTCCTCTGAAATGGCATTTAAGGTTGCAGGCTCCATGGCATTCAAGGAAGGCGCGAAGAAGGCAGATGCTGTCCTCCTCGAACCGTACATGAGCGTCGAAGTCGATGTTCCGGAAGAATACATGGGCGACGTTATCGGCGGCCTGAATTCCCGCCGCGGACGTATCGACGGAATGGAATCTGAAAACGGCGAATCCAGAATCAAAGGCTTCGTACCGCTTTCTGAAATGTTCGGCTATGCAACCGCACTGCGCAGCTCCACCCAGGGCCGCGGTACCTTCACCATGACCTTTGATCATTATGAAGAAGTTCCGAAAGCAATTTCCCAGCAGATTACAGAAGAACGTCTGGGTAAAAAATAATTTAGAAGGAGAATTCCAAAATGGCAAAAGCACATTATGAAAGAACCAAGCCGCATTGCAATATCGGCACCAT
>CABQAR010000006.1 GCA_902462205.1 uncultured Dialister sp. | reverse complement strand
ATCGTAATACCTTTCTGATTTTTTACAGTTATCTGCCGCATAGGCAGCTTAGAAACCGGCGCAATTTCTATATATGTTTTCCGTCCGGTTATCTGCCGCATAGGCAGCTTAGAAATTCTGAAGAAACAGCGGAAAACACTACTGTTCGTTATCTGCCGCATAGGCAGCTTAGAAAAATTTAGAAGGGTTAAAGAAGAATTTTGAACGGTTATCTGCCGCATAGGCAGCTTAGAAATACGCTGATCCAATAAGACCACAAGCTTGCGAGTTACCTGCCGCGTAGGCAGCTTAGAAATTGTCCCATAAGTTCCTATACATACAGTAAGAGTTACCTGCCGCATAGGCAGCTTAGAAATAATAAACTAACAGAGTTGGCTATTAATTTACAAAAAAAGAATTAAGAAGAAAGGCCATTTTTGACGGTATGAAAAAAGATGAAACTGAAAGAAATCATCTTAAACAGACAGAAAAAAAGACTGAAAAAAAGAAAAATAGGGATAAAGATCATGGGTTAGAACGTTAAAGATAAGAAGGAATTTATATGACTGATGAATATTTACAAGATTTAATTATTCGATTCGCATTAAATAATCCCGGAATTAACGGGAGTTCTTTAACCGAAGAAGATATAAAAAGCATTCTTTTGAAAGAATATATACCTCGTCCGATGTATTGGAATGAAGTTTTAGAAGTGCTGCGCCATCGTGATGTCATGCTATATATTATTTCTCATTGCGATAATGATATTAACGAAGAAGATATTTTAACAATAAACCGGATGATCCTCTTAAGCACAGATGAAGAAAATTTATGTTTAGAGAATGACGACTTAAAGAAATGGGCGAAAGAATTATCTTATCGCTTAAAAATAAATTACGAAAAAGAACGGAAGGTTTTTGTAATTATTGACGAACATTTGAAATTTGAACAGCTGCGCCCATTTCCGGATGGAAACGGAAGAACCGCAAGGGCGTTAATTATTTGGTCATGCTTGCAGCAGAAGCTGACGCCGATAGTCATTGAGAAAGAACAAAGAAATGAATATATCAATGCTTTAAAAAACAAAGACGTGCAGGATCTTTATAGACTGGCTGAAAAAAATCAAAGAAAGGAGAATGAACGGGAAAAGATTCTGAATGATGAAAATAAGAAAGAACATGTTTTAGAAAAAACGATGTAAATGCTGGGATCTCTAAAAACATGCTTAAAACGCTCTATAACGATCTTGAAGATTTTCCTCAAAACGAAGAATTAGAAGCCGAAAAAGCGGAAATTCAGTCGTCTATAACGATTATAAAAACTCGTTCGGAGTATGAACGGGTTAAACAAGATCTCCGAGAATATGAAAAAGCCTGTATGATTTACAAAAGGAATCTTAAACGAAAAAAGTTAGAAAAAGAATATGAAGATTTAGGGCGTTTAAAACAGTTTTGAAAAATCAGAGAAGAGGATAAAAATGAAAAAACTAACAAAAATTATTTTGACTGCTACAGTTAGTTTATCTTTATTTGCTGTTGCCGGTTGCGGATCAATTGACCCGAAAGCAATAGAAGGTGCTTATCAAAACGATCAAAGAACTTATTATCTTTTTCATTCCGGGACAAGAGAATTGCCAAATAAAGATAAATTAGAAGAATTTAAAGTATACCAAACCACACCAAAAAGTAATTATAAAGGAAAACAATATTATGATGCTGCTCCAAAAATTGTAATTGACAAAGATAAAAATATTTGTGATGTTGGAATCGGAGGAAGCAAATTTATTTTAGGAAAAATGGAAAAAACTAAAATGGTTATAAATCAGGAACGGATCGGTTTTAGCGGTGCTCTTAAAAAAGGAGAATATAAGAAAACAGATGAGCAATTACCGACTCAAGAAGCTTTAAAATATGACTCAATTAGCGCAGGATCTGATAAGTTTAATGATGAACATCCCGGAAAAGTAAAAACCTTAGCGCCTAAATTTCATGAATTCGTGCAGAAAAAAGGTTGGCAATAAATAAACTAACAAAAAAATAAAAATGATGGTATGTAAGATAGTAGGCAAAATCCTAACTTTTGCTGAAAACCACGGTATTAAATACTGTTACCTGCCGCATAGGCAGTTTAGAAACGTTGGTAAGTATTCCGAACTTTGCCTTCGAAGGTTATCTGCCGCGTAGGCAGTTTAGAAAATAAACGAACGTTTATCGACCGGCAATTTTATTTTTCCTGTTTTTTTGCTACAATAGAGTTGCCAGATGGGTGGAGCCGAGTATCCGGTGTTGAAACCCTATCACTGACAGGCGGACGAGGGTACTCTGACAGTCTCGCCCTCTTATTTAAGAGCGAATCGCTGACGTATAAAACTGCGTCAGCTTTTTTTATGTCCGAAACAGACGTATTGAAAGTCTTATTGGTTTCTTTTCTGATGGCTGATGTCTGATGGGCGTTGGCTTTTTTTGTGCTGCTCGGATGATGTGGCAGGGCGTATGCGGCCAAGTGGCGGGCTCCTGTTTGCCGGAGGGCGTTTTTCCTGTGCTATAATTTAGGCATACTTATGTAAAAGAGGTTTATCATATGGATATATATGGGAAGTACAAGGATTCTTTGGAGGCGGTCATGCGGATGATGGCGGCTTCCATGGAGCGGTATGCGAAGGCGCATAAGGATGATTCGGGAGAATTGATTTATGAGCATCTGCGTTACCGGCTGAAATCGGAGAAGAGCATGCAGGCGAAGCTGGAGGCGCGGGGATTGCCGCTGACTCCTTATTCGGCGCTCTGCGAGGTGCGGGATGCCATCGGGTTCCGTGTCGTCTGCCGGTTTATCGACGATATTTACAAAAATATTTCACGGATCAAAGCTTTGCCGGGCATCACCGTGGTGAAGGAAAAGGATTATATACTGGATGTGAAGCCGAACGGGTACCGCAGTTACCACATGATCCTGTCGGTCGAGGCGCCGTATGAGGATGCCCGCGGGGATAATCCGGGCCATTTCTTCGTGGAAATACAGCTCCGCACCATCGCGATGGATTCGTGGGCGAGTCTGGAGCATGAAATGAAATACAAGCGCCACATTCGGAATGCGCCGCTTATCGAGCAGGAGCTGAAACGCTGCGCCGATGAACTGGCGTCCTGCGATATTTCCATGCAGACGATCCGCAAGCTCATCCGTGAAGAAGGTGGAACAGAATGAAAATATTGATAGCAGAAGACGAAAAGGCCATGTCAGACGCCCTTGCGGCGGTGCTGAAGCATTTCGGCTACGAGGTGGACGCCGTCTATGACGGGCTCGCCGCCACGGAAAAGGCGAGGGAGAACTCCTACGGCTGCATGGTTTTCGATATCATGATGCCGAAAATGGACGGCATTGAAGCGCTGAAACGCATCCGTGACAGCGGCGACGTGACGCCGGTCATCATGCTGACCGCCAAATCGGAGGTGGAAGACCGCATCACCGGCCTTGATGCAGGTGCGGACGACTACCTCGCCAAACCGTTCGCCATGGGGGAGCTGCTCGCCCGCATCCGTTCCATGACAAGGCGCATGGGCGAATTCACGCCGACGAAGCTGAAAAAAGGCGACGTCGAGCTGGACGTGGCGGAACAGGAGCTTTCCTGCACCAGTTCCGTCCGACTGTCGGGCAAGGAAACGAAGCTCCTTTCCTACCTCATGATGAACGAAGGGAAGACCATCTCCACCGACGAGCTTTTCCGCCATGTCTGGAGCGATGAAGCAGGCACGGATATCGGCATCGTCTGGATGTATATTTCCTACCTCAGAGAAAAAATCGAGGCCGTTCATGGAAATATACAGATAGCAGGAGAAAAAAACGGCGACTTCCGCCTCCAGATCGTCTCCCGCTGATTGACATACAGAAACAGAAGGTACCCTTATGGATATGATACGCAGGCTCCACCGCAAATTCATATGGATGGCCACCGCCTCCGTCGTGGCTATCATCGTCCTCGCCGTCGGACTGATCAATGGATCCCTCTACGTCAGGGTGCACCATGAAATATCGTCCATCACCGACATCATTTCGCAGAACGGCGGCACCATCCCCTCCGACCTCGCGCCGCAGGGGAAAGGACTCTTCGAATTCGGGAACTGGGCGGAAGAAACACCGGAATTCTCCTATCAGGCGAGATATTTCTCCATCCTTTTCGACGCGAACAAAAAAGAGGCGAAGGTCATCAACGTCAACCACATCGCCGCCTTCAACGCGAAAGAAGCCTTCGACCTCGCCGTGCAGGTCCTCCAGAGCGGTGAAGCGGAAGACTTCTTCCTCAAAGACAGGGCCTACTACAACTACAAAATTACGCAGACCGCGAGCGGCGACACCCTCGTCGTCTTTTTCGACTGCACCCGCGATATCCTCGCCCTCTCCTCCATATTCAGCTACTCCGTGGCGCTCGGACTCTTCTGCATCGTCCTCTTCTTCCTCATCATCACCTTCCTCTCCAGCAAGGCCATCAAGCCCTTCGTGAGAAATATGGAAAACCAGAAACGGTTCATCACCAACGCCAGCCACGAGCTGAAAACACCGGTGGCGATCATCTCGGCGAATACGGAGGCCCTCGAACTCATCAGCGGAAAAAGCGAATGGACAGGGAACATCATCAAACAGACGAAACGCCTGACGAACCTCATCAACGACCTCGTCGCCCTCGCCCGGGTCGGGGAAATAGAAAAAGAAGACCTGAAACTGGAAGACGTGGACATTTCCCAAGCCACGGAAACCATCGCAGGCGACTTCCGGCAGGTGGCGGCCGAACAGGGAAAAACGCTCGAAACCCGCATACCGCCCGGCATCCGCGTCCGGTCAGAAGAAAAACTCTTCGGACAGCTCCTCGGAATCCTTCTGGACAACGCCGTGAAATACTGCGACGAAAAAGGATGCGTGCAGGTGGAAATCACGGCGGAGAAAAAAGAAAAGGGCTTTGCCCTGACGATTTCCAATGACTTTGCGGAAGGAAAAGACATCGACTACACGAAATTCTTCGAACGCTTTTACCGCCACGACATCTCCCACAGCAGCGAGATCAAAGGCTACGGCGTAGGCCTCTCCATGGCCACCGACATCGTCAAGCTCCTCGATGGAACCATAGACGTATCATGGAAAGAAGGACGCATTTATTTCCGCCTCGACTTCTAAAACAGAAACCGGCACTGAAAGAAAAACAGTGCCGGTTTTTTAGGATTGAGGGAGCGGTTCAGGAAATGTGATGAAAATAAGGCGTGAATGTATCCATACTAAGAATATTTTGCGGTTGCTGTTTATTTTTATTATGGTGTACAATGTAGGTAACTGCTGAACAAGCAGCTTAGAAAATATATATAGTGATTATAATTATCTGCCGCATAGGCAGCTTATTTTGGAAAGGTGGTTTGATCATTTTTATAAATCCATATAAATGGTAATTATAATATTTATGATATTGTGAATTTAAGGAGGAGAAGAAAATAATGACGATTAAAAAGATTTATGGACAGCGAATTAAAGAGAAGAAAAAAATTGAAAATAACATAAATGATACGGATGATATCGTGGCAAAAATAGGATTACTGGTGGCTGATGGTCAGATATGGCTGACACAAAAGGAAATAGCGGAGCTTTTTCAAACGACGAAACAAAGTATTAGCATGCATATCAGATCCATCCTGAAACGTGGTGAGCTGGATGAAAGGGTGGCGGTCAGCTATCGGCTGGCTGACTGTAAGCAGGGGGCAATGAGGGGAAACTTGCAGGCACGAAAGACAGCTCATTATAACGCGGACATGGTATTGGCAATCGCATGTCATGTGAACTCACAAAGAGGGGAGCAATTAAGGGGGGATATGATTCGACGGTATTCAGAGGATCTTACCAGGAGATTCCGTCATGGATGAATAACGTCGGAAAGGCTGGGGCGCATCATCCTTTGTAAGGAGTTATCCGATTGAGTCAGGAGAAATGCCGGCGTGATTTGCAGCCGGTATGGATTCTGATTCTGAAAAGGAGGATAATGGGTTTGAAAACGGCATAAGCTTCATGAGAAAATCACAGGCCTGTGGATTGGCAGGCGGTCATTGCAGAATGTATTTGACGGAGGTTTCTGATGACAGAAGACATTGTCAGGTCGGATTTGAAGACGATTCTTCATTCTAAACGGGCGAATCTGTATTATCTTGAGAAGTGCAGGGTGATGCAGAAGGATGGGCGGATTGTTTATTTGACGGAAACGAAGAAGGAGAATTTGTTCTGGAATATCCCCATTGCGAACACAACCGTCATTCTTCTGGGCAGCGGTACTTCCATCACGCAGGCGGCGATGCGGCTGCTTTCCGGCGCAGGCGTGCTTGTCGGTTTCTGCGGAGGAGGGGCGACGCCGCTCTTTGCCGGTACGGAGGTGGAGTGGCTGAATCCGCAGAGCGAGTACAGGCCGACGGAATATGTGCAGGGGTGGCTATCTTTCTGGTTTGACGATAAAAAGAGGCTGGCCGTGGCGAAAAAGTTCCAGAAGGCACGGATCCGGTTTCTGCAAGACGTATGGAGCAAGGATGGAGAGTTGGCGGAGGAAGGTCTTTTCTCGGATGATGCATATATCGAGGAGGCCTGCTCCGTTTTTGAGCGCCGTATCGGGGAGGCCGGAGAGGTCGTACAGCTGCTGGTGGCGGAAGCGGAATTTACGAAGCGGCTATATAAATATGTGGCGAAGAATACGGAAAACACGGATTTCGTCAGGGAACGGAATTCTGATCTGCCGGCGAACAGGCTGCTTGACCATGGAAATTATCTTGCTTACGGACTGGCGGCGACGACGCTCTGGGTGCTTGGCATTCCCCACGGATTTGCTGTGATGCATGGAAAAACGAGAAGGGGCGCCCTTGTCTTTGATGTGGCGGATTTGGTCAAGGACGCCATCGTCCTTCCGTGGAGCTTTATCTGCGCCATGTGGGGACAGCGGGACAGGGAGTTCCGCCAGATATGCCTGCAGAAGTTCACGGAGCATAAGGCACTGGATTTCATGTTTGACGAGGTCAAGGCGTGCAGCAGGCTGTATACGGGCGGTGAACGGTCATGATGGTCATATTTACGAGCAGGAGCGAGAAGAAGGCTCTTTCCACGGTACGGAGGATTCTGGACAGCTTTGCGGACAGGATCGGAAATGATACGTGGAAAACGGTCATCACGAGGGAGGGTCTGCAAACGGTGCAGATGCTTCTGAAACGGACGGCCACGAAAAATACGGCGGTGGCCTGCCATTGGATCCGTTCCCGGAGTCACAGCGAGCTGGTCTGGATCGTGGGGAAACGGGATATGTTTAACGAGGAGGGAATCATTCCTGTCCATTTCACGGAAAAGGAAATCCTTCATCATGAATGGGAGAATGACTGGCAGTATCTGCCGCTGATCAAAGCACTGGCGGCGGTAGCGGCGCTGCTCCATGACTGGGGGAAATGCTCGGAATTATTTCAGAAGAAGCTGAACGTAAAGAATGGGGAGACGGTGAAGAAGGGGGATCCGTTCCGCCATGAGTGGGTTTCCTGCAAGCTCTTGGAAGCGGTGGTTCTGGCGGCAGGCAAGGCCGATAACGATAAGAAATGGCTGGAAGATCTGGCAGATGGGAAAATCAAGGCGGCGGATATAGAAGATATCCTTCATGCTGCTGAAAACAGAAACAGGCAGATAGATATAGAAAAGATTGTTCAGATAGATGAAAAAGAAAACGGACAGGAAAATATGAAAAAGCGGGATACAGAGAAGATGCCACTTGCAAAGATCCTGATGTGGATTATCCTGTCCCATCACAGACTGCCTGTTGAAAAGGATAAGAATAAGTGGTGGGGTATGAAAAAACCTACCTTTCATGAAATGTTTGAAGAGCTGACCGCGTCCTGGGGGTATGAGAACACGGGCGATGATGGATCCTGCGCACAGTGTTTCTCTTTCCCCAAAGGGCTGCTTTTGGAAGATGCGCCTGTCCGGTGGAAATGTTTGAAGAAGTGGTGCAGACGGCTGGCGGAAAATTACGACAGGCTGGAGGATATCATGGAGGGTGGGGAAGGCGGATCCGGCCTCCGCGCCATCCTGCACTATGCAAGGCTGTCCCTCATGCTGGCGGACCACTATGTTTCTTCCCTGCCCGAGGAAACGGATAAAAGCCGGTGGGCGAAAAATGATTTGTGGGCGAATACGGACAGGAAGACGGGAGCGAAGAAACAGTATCTGGAGGAGCATCTTGTCAGGGTATGCGAACAGGCCACCCATATCGTCCACAGGCTTCCTTATTTCAGTGACCAGATGGAAAGCGTGTACGATGTTCCGGAACTGGCGAAGAGAAGTCCGGCGGCGTTCCGATGGCAGGATACGGCGGTGAAAGAAATCCGTTCCTTCCGAAAGAAAAATGGCGGTGACGGCAGATATTTCATCGTCAATATGGCAAGCACGGGCTGCGGAAAGACGTTTGCCAATGCGAAAATCATGCAGGCGGTATCGGGAGACGGAAAGTCGCTCCGGTATATCCTTGCCCTCGGCCTTCGTACGCTGACGCTGCAGACCGGCGATGAATACAGGGAACGGATCCGTCTGGACAGGAATGATCTGGCCGTCCTCATCGGTTCCAGCGCTGTGGCTAAATTGCATGAGGAAGATAAGGAAGCAGGCAAAAAGAAAGAGCAGGAGGGAAATAAAAAGGAGTATTCATCGGAAGAACCGCTGCTGCCGGAAGAACTGGAATATGTGGATACGGAAAATGAGGAGCAGTCCCGTTTTCTGGACATCTTCTTTCATAAATCGGACAGGAGAGGCCGGACAGTGGATGAGCAGGCATCTAAGAAGAACAGGGCGTTCCTGTACAAGCCTGTCCTTGTAGCGACGATCGACCATATGATGGGCGCGACGGAAACGACACGGGGAGGACGGTATATCCTGCCGTCGCTGCGCCTGATGTCGTCAGACCTCGTCATTGATGAGATTGATGATTTCAATCAGAAGGACCTCATCGCGATAGCAAGGCTCGTCCATTTGGCAGGCCTTTGCGGACGGAATGTGGCGATTTCTTCGGCGACGATACCGCCCGATCTGGCAGAAGGACTGTACCGCTCGTACCGGGCGGGACTGCGTGCGTATAGATCCTTTTTCAATAAGAAGATTTCCTGTGCCGCCGTCCTTTGTGATGAGTTCCGGACGGATGTGGAAACCATGGATGCCGGCGATGCATTGTATCGGAACGCCCATGACCATTTCATCGGGGAACGGGTGGACAGGCTGAATCAGGAAATGGTGAAACGACGCGGCTATATCCAGCCCTGCAGCACGGAGGAGGTGTCTTCGGAAACGCATACGCAGGAAGAAGCGTATTTCGAAAGCATGCGGAAGGCGGTCGAGGACCTGCATGCGAAGAACCATGTCGTGGACAAGAAAACGGGAAAGAATGTTTCCTTCGGCGTGGTGCGCATGGCAAATATCGGGCCCTGTGTGAAGGCGGCCCTGTATTTCATGAAGTGCGCATGGAGCCCGAAAACAGCCGTCCGTGTGATGGTCTACCACAGCAGACAGATACTCCTTCTCCGCCATGAGCAGGAACGGTATCTGGACAGGGTGCTCAAAAGGAAAGGGCAGCCGGCCATGGTGGACTTTCAGGATGAAACGGTGCGGAAACATCTGGACAGCGCGCCGGAAAAGAATGTCATATTCATCCTTGTGGCAACGCCGGTAGAAGAAGTCGGCCGTGACCATGATTTCGACTGGGCAGTGGTGGAGCCGTCATCATACCGTTCCATCATACAGCTCGCAGGCCGTGTGCTGCGCCATCGCATGCCGCCTGCCGGAAAGCCGGTGGAGAAGAATATGGCGATCATGGCATGCAATCTGAAAGCCATGAAGGAAAAGTCAAAGACACCTGTCTACAAGAACCCCGGCTATGAAACCGTATTGCGGAAGCTCGCCAGCCATGACATGCATGATATTGTGGATGAAGAGGAACTGGGCAGAAAGATCGATGCCGTGCCGAGGATACAGAAACCGGAAGCGCTGGATCAGAAAGAATTTCTGCCGGATAAGACGAAAGAATTTGCCAGTCTTTCCGATTTGGAACATGCGAGCATGATGGATTTCAACTGCAAAAAAGACCGAGGTCCCCAGTGCATGCACGGCTGGACGGAGGAATACTGGTGGATGACGGCGCTTCCTCAATTCTGTAACCGCTTCCGCGAAAGCTACGGGGAGGAACTCAAGGCTTGCGCGGTATATGAAGACGGGGAAAGGAATTTCCTTGTGTATGAGAAAGATGTGCCTGTGTCGTTGAAGATCATGATCGATGTTTCTGATTATGACAAGATGACGGAGGAAATGGAGGAAAGGCTATGGCTTATCCGCGATTATGAAACGGTATTGAAACAGCATGTATTGGATGCAGATGACCTGACACAGGATGAAGCGATGAAAGAGGTTTCCAAAAGGTATGGTGAAATCACTGTGCCTTATGGGAAATCAAGCATGTTGGAAGTTTGGAAATATGATGACCAGCTGGGTATGTTCAAGGTATAAGAAGACAGATGGGAGGGATGGTTTTGAGCGAGTTGTCAGCGTACATATCGGAAACGGCAGCAGGAAAAAAGAAAACGCCCCGGGAATGGCTGGAGGATACGGTTTCCCTGCTCTCCAAATGCGATATGGCGACCCATGTCGGGAAATTTACACATCCTGACGTGAAGGTGTATTTGAAGGAGAAAGAAAAAGTAAAGAGCGTCTATGTAGTGACGGAAAGCACAGACTGTGAGACGGATATCGTCTATTCCTCCGCTGCTTACATGGGCGCGGCGAAATTACTGCTCCATGTACTGGAGGACGGCGAGCCTTTATGGAAGCATGTCATCAGAGGAGACGAGGAGATAAGGAAAGAAATAGAAGCACTGGGCGTTTCCTTTAATGACATGAAACAGCAGGTGGAGCGCATGATGGATACTGCGTCCCCGGGATCGACGGACGGAAGGCTGCGGCAGATTTATTTCCCCGTCGGAGAAGGAACGTACCATCTGCTGACCGTGCTGCCTGCCTCAAGCCTGCTGGAAACACTGAACAGCAGAAGCAGGGAGATCGGACGCCATAGATTCGAATGCCATAATGAAAAAAGCGGGATTTACGGCAATGACTGCGATGAAATAACAGACAGGACCGTCATCGGCTTTGGCGGAACCAAGGCGCAGAATATCAGCGCCCTGAATGCGGCAGTGGCGGGGAAGGCAGACCTTCTCATGTCCATGCCCCCATTGCTGAAAGACAGAAGGATACGCCGGCCGCGCCGCAATTTCTTAGAGGAATCTATCCCTTACAGGGAGATCGCTCCCCTGTTTCAGAAACTGCACGCCTTGTTCCTTCTGGACCGCAAGAATGCGTCCATTCGGGCAGCCAGAGAAAATATGGTCAACGAGCTGGTCGATGTCGTCATGCATTTCTGCGGACTTCTGCGGGAAGAACTGCCCGGCTGGAGCGATGAGGAAGGCTTTGCCGGTCTGAATAGGCCGCAAAAGGTATGGCTTGACGAAAAATACAGAGAAAGTCGGGATGAAGCATGGGCGGAGGAAATAGGCAGATACTTCGCCAGATGGTTCATTTATAGATATCGGAAGATGATGGGAGGACAAAACGTGCCGCTGGGCGAGGAAGAAATGAAAAATATCCGTTACGCGTTGAAGGATGTGCTCCTTGAGGAGGTGGAATATCTATCATGAAAACATACCTACTCATATCCCGCATGCGTATCCACAATGCGAATGCCATGAGCAGCACACTGACCATCGGCGTGCCTGCGATGACGGCATGGCTTGGCGCAGTCCACGCCATCGAGCGGAAGCTGAAGGAGAAAAAGGAGGATGCGCTGGCGGAAATAAACTTCATTGGAACCGCGGTGGCCTACCATAAAGCAGACCTGCAGATTTACAAAGGCCACGGAGATTATGTGAACTCTGTCGCAGGTACATCCAATCCCCTTGACGAAAAGGGGAAACGGCCGTCCTTCATCGAAGAACCGAGAATCCACCTGCTGGTATCCCTTCTGATAGAAGTCGAAGGGGTGGATGAGCATCACATGGAATTATTGGAACAGGCAGTGAAAGAAATATTGCCGCAGATGAAAATGGCAGGCGGAGACATACTGGACATCGGAAAAATCAAAGCCATGCATATTAGAGAAAATGACGAGAAGGCTGTCAAAAAAGTGATTTTCTCCCTCATGCCGGGCTATGTGCCGATCGAGCGCAGAGAGCTGATGGAAGCGGAGGGGCTGGAAGGGAAAGACAGTCTGGACCGGCTGCTCCATTATCTGAAAGTGCACCAGACAGCAGAAAAAGACGAGGCAGGAAAAGTGAAGGGCTGGAAATACGAAAGAGCGGAAAGCGGATGGCTTGCGCCTCTTGCGGTGGGCTTCAAGGGACTGTCCCCGCTTGGAAAAGTGAAAAACCAGAGAGACCCGGGAACGCCCCATCGTTTTGCAGAAAGTGTTGTCACCCTTGGAGAATTCAGAATGGCCTATCGGTTTCCGAACATAGAGGAAATGATGTGGCATTATACATATGAAGAAAATAACCAACTCTATCTTTGTAAAAATCAGAAAAAGCAGGGAGGAAATTAATCATGGCAAAAAAAGAAACAGCAACGGCATCCGTACTCGCATTTGAAAAGAAACTGGTTCTATCTGACGGCTACATGTACGGCACGACATGGGAAAAAAGAAATGAAACGGCCAATCCCATTCCATTGGTGGAAAAATCCGTCAGAGGGACGATTTCCAACCGCTTGAAAGGTGCCATTAAAGACGATCCGATGAAACTGAATGCAGAAGTGGAAAAAGCGAACCTGCAAACCGTGGACGGCGCATCCCTTTTCCTCGGCGAAGATACGCTGAAACTGATGTTTACAATGAAAGTCCTCTCCGGCGTACAGCATCCGTCAGCATGCAACAATGAAACCCATTACAAAAAGATAGAAGAAATGGGGAACACATTTATTGCACAGAACGGATTCAAAGAAATAGCCACCCGCTACGCCATGAACCTTGCGAACGGGCGCTTCCTCTGGCGAAACAGGGTGGGCGCGGAAAAAGTGGAAATCCGTATTTCCGTCAAAGAAGAAAATAAACAATGGATTTTCGACGCCTACGAATTCAGCCTGAGAGACTTTGAAACCGGCCGTGAAAAAGTAAAAGAACTGGCAGACCTTATCGCGGAAACACTCTGCGGAAAAAGGGCGTCCCTCATGATCGAAGCAGAAGCCTTCGCCCTCATGGGGAAGGGGCAGGAAATCTATCCCAGCGAAGAACTCATTCTGGATAAAGGAAAAGGCCAGAAGAGCAAAGTCCTCTACCATGCGGACGGTACGGCCGCCATGCATTCACAGAAGCTCGGCAACGCTATACGGACCATAGATACATGGTATCCGATCGAAGGAAAAGAACCGGTACCGATCGCCATCGAACCCTATGGCGCCGTCACCACCCTCGGGAAAGCCTACCGCCCTCCGAAAGACAAAAAGGACTTCTATACCCTCTTCGATCAATGGTCGACAGGCGTTGCACCGGCGGAAGAAAATGACAGGAACTACGTCATGGCGGTCCTCGTCCGCGGCGGCGTTTTCGGACAGAGCGAGAAGGAATAAGCCATGGAATACTATCAGGAAATCACATTGCGCCCTGATGCGGAAATACCGCTTGCCTTTCTTTGGACAAAAGTATTCACCCAGCTCCATATCGCTTTCGTGGATGAAAAAAATAAAAACGGACATGCCCCCTATGCCGTTTCCTTTCCCGAATACGGAGAAACAGGCGTGGGAGAAAAAATCCGTGTCTTTGCGGAAGAACAGGAACTGGAAAAACTCGACCTGTCCAAAGTGCTGGGACGCCTCCTTGACTATGTGCAGTATACAGGCATAAGGAAAGTGCCGGAGAAAAAAATCAAGAAATATGCCGTATATAGCAGATACCAGCCGGAGGGATCCATCCAGCGCAAGGCCAGACGATACGCGAAAAGACATCCGGAAATAACCGCCGAAGAAGCGACGCAGCTCCTAAAAACAAAAAAAGAACCGGCCAGACTGCCGTACATACAGATGAAAAGCCTGTCCAGCGGAAAGACCTTCAGCCTCTTCATCAAAAAACAAACTGTGCCAAACCCGATGTCGGCAGAAATAGGGGTATACGGCCTGAGCAACATAGGAACCGTCCCTGAATTTTGACCCAAATTATTTCCTGTTTTGAGAGATACAGATTTTATCGCATTTCCGAGAGACGGCAAAAATTTGGGTCAAAATAAATCAAACGAGGATACATCCAGCCGGTATCGCAATACCTTTCAGATTTTTTACAGTTACCTGCCGCATAGGCAGCTTAGAAAATCTAACAGCTTTGCTCTGGTCAATCCTTCATGTTACCTGCCGCATAGGCAGCTTAGAAATTATTCAACGTCTCTTCCAGTCTGGCATACAGGGTTACCTGCCGCATAGGCAGCTTAGAAAACGATTGATATTGACGTAGAAGCCGTAAAAACGTTACCTGCCGCATAGGCAGCTTAGAAAGCGTGAATTTATAGAAAACTCAGGATGTACTCGTTACCTGCCGCATAGGCAGCTTAGAAAATGATCATGGTAACAGATACCTAAAAGAATCCGTTACCTGCCGCATAGGCAGCTTAGAAATATTCTCCATGGTCCAAATATTTTGATGAGATGTTACCTGCCGCATAGGCAGCTTAGAAAATAAGTAGTAAAGCAGTCCGTAATCTTCGATTGTTACCTGCCGCATAGGCAGCTTAGAAATGAAAAAGTAAAAGCCTATTGGAGAAATGTAGGTTACCTGCCGCATAGGCAGCTTA
Organism: uncultured Dialister sp.; assembly: GCA_902462205.1. Classification (GTDB taxonomy): domain Bacteria; phylum Bacillota; class Negativicutes; order Veillonellales; family Dialisteraceae; genus Dialister. Next base: position 71,935 of record CABQAR010000006.1, on the reverse strand, counting down.
GAAAATACCCCCTTTGTTGATTTTATTATAGCACGTGTTACCTGCCGCATAGGCAGCTTAGAAAAATTGCCCAAGGTAAGAAGACGCTATCCGGTCGTTACCTGCCGCATAGGCAGCTTAGAAAAAGCCATGAGTTTACAAAGTTCATCAGCTTGTGTTACCTGCCGCATAGGCAGCTTAGAAAAAAGACTTGTCGTCTTCAGCAAAGTGTTCTTGGTTACCTGCCGCATAGGCAGCTTAGAAATTTGTGAAGCATAAGATGGCCAAGCTCGTGAGGTTACCTGCCGCATAGGCAGCTTAGAAATACCAGTTCATACGGGCTACCGGCCATTACTGGTTACCTGCCGCATAGGCAGCTTAGAAATTTCGTGTACGTGTACCGCCCTTCTACTGTACGTTACCTGCCGCATAGGCAGCTTAGAAACATCAAGCGTATCCTCCTGATCAGCATATATCGGTTACCTGCCGCATAGGCAGCTTAGAAAAGCGTTCGACGTTCCCGCTAAATTTTCGATCGAATACTGCACGTTCTCGATCATTTATGAACAAATCAAAAGCAAGATGCATGGCTTCATGAGTAGGTGTTTCTTCGAGGCTATTTACGGAGAGTGTCATTATAGCCTTTCGTGTGAATACTTGAATATTCCCATGTGCCGGTTCATTGCCTTTGGGCATTCCCTTGTAGTCATGCTGTGCGCTGTTCCAGTCAATCGCTATATTCTCATCAGTCACATTGGTTTCCACCTTATACCCATTAGGAAGCGTAAAAAATAAATCGTTTTCCGTTTCCTCGATATCTATAACATTCTTGAAAATATCCAATACCTGTGCCTTTAACTCATTGACAGAAAATGGTATACGGGTTCATTCTCGGCATTGATAAAGCTGAATGTATTCACTTGCTTTACGGGAACAGCAACCTTTGTTTTTACAGAAATATCAACATTTACTCCTGGTTCAAGTTGGAGTTTACTATTTACTACATACGGATTATCATTGACACCATCTAACCGTCGTGATATAGTGACCGTAGTAGGAACGGTTAGTGCTGAATTATAAGCAACACCAGTTGATGGGTTGCTGGTCAGGCTAACCGTTCCTTTTTTCGTGCTTGGAACAATGACATCGTACAATCCTACCTTTTCGACTTTAAAACCATTCCCTTCCAACACACAGGCATGAAATATGACGCGAAGAACAATATTCCCATCACGCACCGCTGCGTAAAAGTAGGTAGGCAAATGGCGTATTATGATGTGCTTGCCCTTGTTGATTAACAATAGATTACGCTTTTCTAGTTACCTGCCGCATAGGCAGCTTAGAAAAGTGCTTCGATGTTCCCACTAAATTTTCGGTCGAATGCTGCACGTTCCCGATCATTTATGAACAAATCAAAAGCAAGATGCATGGCTTTGTGCGCCGGGGTCTGGTCAACGGTATTTACAGACAGTGTCATAATTGCATGTCTTGTATACGTCTTAATGCTTTCCATCGCCGTCTCATTTGCAGCAACATCCCTTCCGTAGTCTCGTATAGCTTACTGTTTGTCAATTGCGATTTTTTCATCAGTGAAATTGACACGCATTTTATAACCATTCGGGAGTGCAAACGTTACAGACTCCCCGTCAGATTCCACATTCTGCGCATTGGGGAACACTTCAAAAATCTGTTTAGATAGTTCGTTTGGCGTAAATTTAGAAATTGGATTATCTTCCGGCGCGACTGATTCGTGATTTAATGGTTCTTTTGTGACCGGAAGAGAGACAATAACGCCATCCTCGAACTGGAGTTTTCCGTCAATAATGTAGGGATTGCCCTTTCTGTCAGTTGCATTTTCCAAAAGTCGTGCTATACTAACCTCAAAAGAAGGACTGTTCGCCAATTTATATGCAGCTCGGGAATTTCCTGTGGCTGCCCTTGGCAGCAGTCCTTCTTTTTTAGGTTGTAAAACAATGCCTTCTGGACTGTAAACGCATTTGAATTGTATCCAATCTCTTTAGAGGTCAAATGGAAACGATATATATTATTTCCGTTTTCGACCGGAACATACAACTCAATGTAATGTGTTTTAAAACCATGCGCAACGTTGATATGCTTATCTATGTAGACGCATTTATTAAAAATATCTTTTAGTCCAGTAAGAATCTTTGCTCGGGGTGCATTTACCACAACATATGGCATTAGACGAACCAGTCGCCGACATTATTGGTAATACACCTTGTGTATTGACCGTCGGGGCCGGTTCGTCTTTTATTATGTGTTCAACCTTGATGTCATAAGAAAAGGCGTGTCTGACTCTGTTACCTGCCGCATAGGCAGCTTAGAAAATCCGGCAACGCCTTTTTACTGATACACCCTTTCTGAACAGTAGCCCCAAAAAGTTTATTCACATCATCAGGAATTTGCTTCTGTGAAATAGTTTCTCTTTGCCATGTCGTCAGACGGTCAGAGGCCGCAGTTTCTTTGATCGGGTTATTCATAAATGAGCGCTCGTTCTTTACTGAATTTACTTTTCCGATACCCTCTGCTACAATGGAGTTGCCGGATGGGTGGAGCGAGGGATTTCGTGGAGAAGCCCTATCACCGGAGGCCTGCAGAGAATCCCCTGGCTGACGGGCTTTTATTTTACCCATAATGTTATCGTCGACGTATAAAATACCGTCGGCGTTTTTTGTATTGTAGACAAATCTCCTTGTGGCGTTTCCTCTGTGTCGGGGGACATACGCCGTGATGGAAGTCAAGCCACATCGGAAGGGTGCGGATTGAAGCATATTCATTTTATCTGTCACGTGGACAGGAGGGGCGCAGGCTGTGTATGGCTTGCGTCTTTTTTGTTTGGGATGGATAGTATGTATCGGTTGTTTTGCTTATATTTCTTTTCATTGCTATAATTATTGAATATGCATTTATCATTATTTCTTTTTAAGGGGGAGTCAGGGTGGCGGAGTTGAATTTGCTGCAGGAGAAGATTTTGTCGGATGGGGTCATTAAGCCGGGAAATGTGCTGAAGGTGGACAGTTTCCTGAATCATCAGATCGATGTGCCGTTTATCAGTGAGTTGGGGAAGTCTTTCCGTGAGCTGTTTGCGGGCAAGCAGGTGGATAAGATTCTGACGATCGAGGCGTCGGGGATCGGGATCGCCTGCCTGACTGCTGTTTATTTCGGCGTGCCCGTGGTGTTTGCGAAGAAGTCGGCCGGTTCGAATATGGATAAGGAGATGTATGTGACGGAGGTCATGTCGTATACGCACAACCGTGTGAATCATGTGGTGGTTTCCCGGAAGTATCTGAATGCCGGCGAGCATGTGCTGATCATGGATGATTTCCTTGCCAATGGCTGCGCCGTGAAGGGGCTTGTGGATCTGGTGAAGCAGGCTGGCGGTATCGTGGAGGGCGTGGGCATCTGCATCGAGAAGGGGTTCCAGGGCGGCGGCGATGAGCTGCGCCGTGAGGGCTATGATGTAAAGTCGCTTGCGATTATCGAGAAGATGGATGCCGCGACAGGCACGATCGTTTTCCGTTGAGGAGGCATCATGGCGGTCGAGAAAGATCCTATTTATGATCTGCACGGAGCTATTTCCGTCAGCAAGGCGGTTCCTTTCGGGTTGCAGCATGTGCTGGCGATGTTCGTGGCGAATATCGCGCCGATCCTGATTGTGACGGGTGTGGTGAAGATGCCCGCTGAGGAGGCGGGGGCGCTGGTGCAGGCGGCGATGATCATTGCCGGCGTGGGTTCTCTGCTCCAGATGTTTCCGATCTGGCGGCTCGGAAGCGGTCTCCCCATCATCATGGGGATCAGTTTCACGTTTGTGTCTGTTTTCTGCGTGATCGGTACGAAGTACGGGTATGGCGCGATTCTGGGCGCTGTCCTCGTGGGCGGCGTGCTGGAGGGGATTCTCGGGCTTGGCGCGTCCTGGTGGCGCAGGCTGGTGCCTCCCATCGTGTCCGCGACAGTGGTGACGGCGATCGGGTTTTCGCTGCTGCCGATCGGGGCGAATTCGTTCGGCGGAGGGTTCGGGAATCCTGCTTTCGGTGATGCGAAGTATCTGATCGTCGGCAGTGTGACGCTTGTTTCCTGTCTGGTTTTCAATGTGAAGGCGAAGTCGTTCTATAAGCAGCTTTCTGTCCTGTTCGGCCTGATGGTCGGTTATGTCACGGCTTATTTCTACGGCATGGTGGATCTGGGAAAGATGGGGTCGGTCTCGCTTCTGTCGGTTCCGACGTTTCTTCCTTATCCGCTCGAGTTCCATGCGGACGCTATTTTCTCGGTTTTCCTGATTTTCCTTGTGTCTGCCACGGAAACGCTGGGCGATACGTCGGCGCTGGCGATGATGGGGTTCGGCCGGTATGCGGAGGATAAGGAAATATCCGGTTCCATCGCGGTGGATGGGTTCGTGAGCAGTCTGTCATCGCTTTTCGGATGCATGCCGATCACGTCGTTCAGCCAGAATGTGGGGCTGATCGCCATGACCCATGTGGTGAACAGGAAGGCGATCGGCTGTGGCGCGGCCATCATGGTGCTGGCCGGATTCCTCCCTGCGCTCGGGGTGGTGCTGGCGTCTCTTCCCGATGCGGTGCTCGGCGGGTGCACGCTCATGATGTTCGGCTCGATCGTGGTTTCCGGCGTGCGGATGATTAGCCAGTGCGGGTATTCGCAAAGAAATATGAGTATCGCCGCCCTGTCGCTGTCCATCGGTCTGGGGTTCACGCAGACGCCGCAGATTTTCCGCATTTTCCCGGAATTATTCAGGAGCGTGTTCGCAGAAAATTGCGTGGCGGTGGTCTTCATCGTGGCCATCGTGCTGAATCTGATTTTCCCGAAAGAGGAAGAAAAAATCATAGTCACGGAATAAAGCAAGGCCTCCATTCGGAGGCTTTTTGAAATTAGGAATGAGGAATGGCGGTGCGCCGCGACAAATTATGAAGCGGCGAGGATAGTATCCAGTGGACAGTAGGCAGTAGTCAGTAGCCAGTAGCCAGAGAACAGATATCAGAAGGCAGAAAACAGAAGTTAGTTGATAGTTCTTGGTGATTAGTTTTATGTGAAAAAATGTATTGAAGACATATGGAGGGTAAATTCTTGCCGTCATTCTCGAGTGGTGGATGTATTTAAAACCTGCAACCATTGCCCAGATTCTTACCGCTCCCGCTGGTCGGGTATGGCGTCTCACAGATTTTTGTGCGTCATTTCATTCCTTCAAAAATCGTTCGCTTGCCATCGCTCTATTCAAGAATGACGGGCAAGGGCTGTTTATCTTTATTGGTATTCCTGCTTGCCCCTATCGACGGCTACGCCGCCACTTCCCCCGTGTTCGGGAGAAGCATGGGATTTGTATTTAGAATCTACCGACCATCAACTACTAGCTACTGCCTACTGACTACTGTCTGGTATGGGCTATTTATTATTCCTGATCAGGTTTAAAAAGCGTGAGCTTTATTATAGGTATATACAACGGGAAATAGTGTACGTTTATTTACAAAAAATAGTGGAAAAAGAGGATGTTTTCCTGTGTTCAAGCTAAATAATTTATGATAGAATGAGTTTAGATTATAAAAGGGGGCGGGGTATGACAAAAGATGAAATGAAAAAAGCCGTTTGTCAGGCCATTGACGAAGCGGCGGACAGGATCCGGGAAGTTGCTCTCCATATCGAAAGCGAGCCGGAACTGGGGTTCAAGGAAACGAAGACGGCGGCCAAGGTCGAAGGGTACATGAAGGAGCTGGGATTGGCGCCGCAGACGGGTCTTGCGCTCACGGGCGTGAAGGCGAAGGTGGACGGTGCGAAGGATGGCCCGTCTATCGCCGTGCTGGCGGAACTGGATGCGGTCGGCACCCCGGACAGCCCCAAGGCGGATCCTTTGACGGGAGCAGCCCACACCTGCGGACATTTCCTCCAGATGGCTTCCATGCTTGCTGCGTGCACGGGCATCGTGAAATCAGGCGTCATGAAGGAATTGGCAGGCCATGCCGTATTCTTCGCCGTACCGGCGGAGGAGTATGTGGAAATCGACTACCGCAAACGGCTGGTTAAGGAAGGGAAGCTCCATTTCCTTGGCGGCAAGAGCGAGCTGGTTTACGAAGGCCATTTCGATGATATCAATATGGCGATGATGATGCATTCCCAGGGAAATGCGCCGGGAAAGTCCATCTATATCGGTAAGTCCAGCAACGGATTTGTAGGAAAGACAGTGCAGTATGTAGGGAAGACCGCCCATGCGGCGAATGCGCCCCATGAAGGGATCAACGCCCTCAATGCGGCGTGCCTCGGCATCATGGGGATCAATGCCCTTCGGGAAACGTTCCGAGAGGATGATATCGTCCGTGTCCATCCGATCATCACCAAGGGCGGCGATCTGGTAAACAATGTGCCTTCGGATGTGCGCATGGAGTTATACGTCCGCGCGAAAACGATGGATTCCATCGACAAGCAGCACAAGCGTGTGGACGCGGCGCTGAAAGCCGGCGGTGACGCTGTCGGCGCGCAGACGATCATTGAAACGCTGCCGGGCATGTTCCCTCTCGCTTCCTGTGAAAAGCTGAACAGGCTTTTTGTGGACAATATCAAAGAAGAAGCACCGGAAACGGCGGTGGAGGATGCAGGCCATTTCAGCGCATCCACGGACATGGGGGATATTTCCCACATCATGCCGAGTATCCATCCGTTCATCGGCGGTGTGGACGGAAGCCTCCATACGAAGGATTTCTGTGTCACCGATTTCGATGCGGCGGCGATCCTTCCGGGGAAAGCGTTCGCCATGAACATCATCGACCTGCTCTATGATGATGCGGCGAAGGCGAAAGAAATACTGGAAACGGAAAAGCCGATTCTGACCAAGGAAGAGTATCTGGCGAAGATGGATTCATATTTCCAGAGCTGATACGGTTCTCCGGCGGAATGCGGAGAAGCATGGGTTTCTAAAGAAGAGCTGAAGAGAGTAAGAAAGGGGACAAGAAATGAAAGATGTCAAAGTGCACTTTATCGTGCTGGTGCTTGTCGTTATTGCCGAGCTGATCGGTAATATCACATTCAATGTAGGCATCGGGAAGATCGTTCTTCTGCCGATGATGTATGCTCTAATCATGGGGGTATTCACAGCCCCCCGGTTTACCAAGATTTCCAGTGACCATGATATCCATATCGCAAGCGGCCTTCTGGGTGTCACACTGATGCTTCTGATGGCCCGCTACGGTACGCTGGTCGGACCGACGCTTCCGAAAATCCTCGCTGCTTCTCCTGCGCTGATTCTGCAGGAATTCGGCAATCTGGGAACCGTCCTCATCGGTATCCCGCTGGCAGTCATGATCGGACTCAAGAGAGAATCCATCGGCGCTGCCCATTCCATCGCCCGTGAACCGAACGTCGCCCTCATCGGTGAAAGATTCGGCCTCGATGCTCCGGAAGGACGGGGCGTCATGGGCGTTTACATCTGCGGTACGGTCATCGGGACGATTTTCTTCGGCCTCATGGCAAGCGTGGCCGCTTCTTACCTGCCTTTCCATCCCCTCGCTCTGGCCATGGCCTCCGGCGTAGGTTCCGCTAGCATGATGACCGCCTCCGTAGGCGCTCTTTCCGCCATGTATCCGCAGATGGCCGACCAGCTCGCTGCATTCGGCGCGGCAAGCAACATGCTCTCCGGCCTGGACGGCCTGTACATGAGCATCTGGATCGCCCTCCCGATGTCGGAATGGCTTTACAGGACCTGTTACCGGGTCAAATACGGTGAATATCCGCCCAAGGCTGTACAGCATGAAATCGGGGAAGAAGTGAAAGAGGAGGGTGATGTAAAATGAAACTGACAGAAATATTACAGGTACTTCTCATTACAGGCGCCCTGTCTCTCGTGGCGAATACGGTGGGCACGAAGAATTCACTGGAACAGGCGATTCCGGGCATGATCATCCTCATCGCCATCGCATTCATCGGCATGTGGATGGGCCGCGTGCTTCCCGGCCATATCCCCGGCGCGGCATACATCGTCACCATCGGATGTATCCTGACCTATCCGGGATTCCCCGGCGCGGATTTCATCAATGCTTCCGTAAAGCACGTAGGCTTCCTGCAGCTCTGCACCCCGATCCTGGCGTACGCAGGCATCGCAATATGCAAGGACCTTGACGTATTCGTAGAAAGCAGCTGGCGCATCGTGCTCGTCAGCGTAGTCGTTTTCGTAGGCACCTACATAGGTTCAGCCGTCATCGCCCAGCTCATCCTGAAATTCATGGGCCAGATTTAAGAAATAAAAAGAAAGAACGCCTTTCCGAAAGGGGGCGTTCTTTTAAATTAGGAATTTGGAATTAGGAATTTGGAATTAGGAATGAGGAATGGAGGTGCGCCGCAACAAAATATATAGCGGCATAATTATATAGACAATAAATACTTGCCGTCATCCTTGAGCGTAGCGATGGCAAGTGAAGCACTTTTCGAGGAGCGAAGCGACGCTGTAAAAGTGTCTGAAACGCCATATCCGACTGAAGAGAGCGGTAAGGATCTGGCAAAGGGTAGAGGGAAAAATAGAAAATAAGCAAGATCTCTTCTTTAGAAGAGGGTGGCAGTCCGTAGGACTGACGGGTGATTTCTTACGGGAAGTCGAGAGGGGACAAAAAGGCCGTACTGTTACGGGGAGACTTGAATCTGAATATCAGTAACCAGCAAAATAATTAATAACTAAGGATATACAAAAACCGGATGCCTGAAGCGGTATCCGGTTCTTTTTTATTTCCCTATTTTCAGTTCTGTCCAGGCTCTGTCGTACATGGTGAGGGCTTCACCGATGTCTTCTATCCATTCGCCCTTCGTGATGTAGTCTCTGGCCGCTTTCAGCATGGGATCGTTGTTGTATTCTTCCGTGTGATAGCTCTCTGCTTTGGCATTCGGGTCATTGTAGCCGATATATTCGTAATTTTTGGCGCTGACCTGCGGATCGTAGAGGTAGTTGATGAATTTCTCCGCCAGTTCCTTATGTTTGGCGCCCTTCGGGATGGCGAAGGTGTCTGCCCAGATGACGGCGCCTTCTTTCGGGATGACGAAGGCAACGTCTTTATTGTCCTTGTGGGTGAAGGAGGCGTCACCGGACCACATGGTGCCGATCCATGCTTCTTCAGCGATGAATTTCTGCTTGATGGTGTCTGTGTCGAAAGCAAGCAGGTTCGGCGTCAGTTGATGGAGATCACCGACGGCCTTGTCGATTTCCGTCTGGCTGGTGGAATTGACGGAGTAGCCGTTTTTCTTGAGCGCCATGCCGATGACTTCGCGGCTGTCGTTCAGAAGGATGACTCTGCCCTTGTACTGGTCGTTCCACAGATCATTCCATGAGGATGGCGCTTCTTTCACATATTTCGTGTTGTAGGCGATGCCTGTGACGCCCCATGTGTACACGACGGAATGTTTTCCGTCCTTGTCATAGGGCGGATTCTGCAGGGAGGAGATCAGGTTGGACGCATTGGGAATCTTGCTCTTGTCCAGATCTTCCAGCAGGTTCAGTTTAAGCATGGTGGCCACCATGTAGTCTGACGGTTGGATGACGTCATACGCGGAACCGCCCGCCTGTATCTTGGCGAGGAGTTCTTCGTTGTTGGCAAATACGTCGTAGTTGATTTTGCAGTTGTATTTCTTTTCGAAATCCGCAAGGACTTCCGGCGAGAAATTGTCCGCCCAGCTGAAAAGGTTCAGCACCTGTTCCTTATCCTGCCCGCCTTTTGGCGTGCTCGGAGCAGAAGTACCGCAGCCCGTGACGAGGAAAAAGAGGCTGAGGATGAAGAGTGAAAAGAGTTTTTTCATGTGTGTCCCCCCTGTTTTCGCAGCAATGATGCTGGCCAGATTGATAAAAAATATGAAAAACAACCAGAAATAGGGTGTGAGGATAAAGGAAAAACGGCGGTCAGGCCGCTGATGTGGAAATAGGGTTCTCACCGCACGGATAGGGGATGCCCGTACCCGTGTTCCCGATGTCTGATTGGTGAAGCTGTTACGCAAAGGGAATATGATGATGGTCAAGCCACCGATACTGCCTTATTATATACGATGGCTTCCATGATTTCATGTCTGTATAAAAAATATTTTACGGAAAAGAAAACTTTTCACGGCTTGCAGTTGGCGCAGACATGTCTTGAAAGGATGAAAGCGATACAAGAAATATCCGTTTCTCCATTTCAGGGACAGATTCACTCATGTCCCCTCGGAGGTCATCACCCGTCGGTCTCCGACTGCCACCCTCTTCTAAAGAAGAGGGCTTTCTCATTTTCTATTCTTACCGCCATCCTATGCCAGATCCTTACCGCTCTCTTCAGTCGGGTATGGCGTTTCAGACACTTTTACAGCGTCGCTTCGCTCCTCGAAAAGAGCTTCACTTGGCATCGCTACGCTCAAGGATGACGGCAAGCAAGAGATACTGATAAAGGTAAATAGCCCCTGCCCCGTCATTCTCGAATGAAATGAAGAATCTGGGCAGCGGTTACAGTTCTTAAATATCTCCGCTATTCAAGGATGATGGCAAGTATTTATTGTCGATATAATTATGCCGCTATATTATTTGTTGCGGCGTACCACAATTCCTCATTCCTAATTCCAAATTCCTAATTTTTCATTTCTTCCCCGTCTGTCTCAGTTGCAGGAAGTCCGCGAGGAGGACGAGGGCTATTTCTACGACGATCATCAGTGTGGAGAGGGCGTTGATTTCCGGGGAAATGCCTCTTTTGACCATGGCGTAAATATAGAGCGGAAGCGTGGTGGAGTTCGGGCCTGCCACGAAGAAGCTGATGATGAAGTCGTCAATGGAAAGGGTGAAAGCGATGAGCGCGCCGGCGGTGATGCCCGGCATGATGAGGGGGAGTGTGATGTAGCGGAAGCACTGCCACGGGCGGGCGTAAAGATCGCTCGCCGCTTCCTCGTATTCCTGCTTCAGGCCGTCCAGTCTGGCGCCGACGGTGATGACGACGAAGGAAAGACAGAAAGTGATGTGGGCGAGAATGATGCTTGTCCGCCCCAGAGGCATGTGGACCTGGGAAAACAGGACGAGGAGGGACAGGCCCATGACGATTTCGGGAATCAGGATGGGCAGGTAAATCAGTCCGTTCAGTACGTTCTGGAATCTGTATTTATACCTGTGGAGCGCCATGGCTGCCATCGTGCCGAGCACGGTCGAGATGACGGTGGAAATACAGCCGATGATGAGCGTATTCGTCAGCGCTTCCAGCACATGGCGGTTATTGAAAAGCTGGGCGTACCATTTCAGCGTGAAGCCTGCCCAGACCGCGTTCATCCGGGAGTCATTGAAGGAGTACATTGCCAGAATGAGGAGCGGCAGGTAGAGGAAGGCAAGGACGGCCAGCGAATAGGAAAGGAGAAGGTGGCTACGCCAGGTTTTCTGCATGGCTGTTTCCTCCCTTCTGCGACCGGATGGCCCGGTAATACAGGAATATCAGGACGAGGGAAAGGAGGGCGAGCACGATGGAGAGGGCGGAGCCGAACGGCCAGTCTCTCGCGGACAGGAACTGGTTCTGTATGACGTTTCCCACGAGGGCCGCTTTCGCGCCGCCCATGACGTCAGGGACGACGAACATGCCCAGAGAGGAAATGAAAACAAGGATCGTTCCGGCGGCGATGCCCGGCATCGTGAGCGGCAGTGTGATTTTTCGGAACGCCGTCATGGGAGAGGCGCCCAGATCGGCGGCGGCTTCCAGTAATCGGCGGTCAAGCTGTTCGATGGAAACGTAGACCGGCAGGATCATGAAAGGAAGAAGGGCATAGACCATGCCGAGCATGACAGCGCCTTCGTTGTACAGGAGCTGGATCGGCTGGGAAATGATGTCCAGTTTCATGAGGATCGTATTCAGCACGCCCTGGCTGCGCAGGATGATGACCCATGCATAGGAGCGGATGAGGAAATTGATCCAGAACGGGATCATGCAGAGGATCAGCCCCTTCTGCTGCAGCCTTTTGGGGAGCTGGGCGATATAGTAGGCCAGCGGGTATCCCAGAAGAATGGTGCAGACCGTGGTAATAACCGCCACCAGCAGCGTCTGGGCGAAGATGGAAATATAGAGGGGATCCAGAAACCGTATGTAATTATGGAGCGTCCATTCGAAAATGACCTGTCCGTATGCGGTGCGGCCGGCAAAAGAAACGGCAACCACGATGAGCATGGGGAGGACGAAGAAGATGGTCAGCCAGAACATGGACGGCGCAATGAGAAGTTTCCCGTTCCTGTTCATTTTTCCACCCTGACCCCGTCTTTCTCATACCACCATATGCCGACACGGTCACCGACCTTCCATCGCTCCACATCGTCGAAATACTGGTAAGCGATGACGGTTTCTCCCGTGCCGTCGAGCAGGATGAATACTTTGTCGATGGTGCCGTAGAAAATGACATCGTCCACGGTACCGAAAAGGCGTGGCGCCGGATGGGAGGAATTACAGCCGTTTTCTCCGCAGAGATTCAGCTTTTCCGGACGGAGCGCCAGTGTTTCATTGCCGAAATCAAAGAAATTGCTTTCTCCGATGAATTTCGCAACAAATGTCGTTTTCGGGTGGTGGTAAATCGTATTCGGATCGCCGTCCTGCTGGATGACGCCGTCGTTCATGATGACGATGCGGTCGCTCATCGTGAGCGCTTCTTCCTGGTCGTGGGTGACAAATACGAATGTGACGCCCAGCTCCGCCTGCAGGTCCTTCAGCTCGATCTGGAGCGTTTTCCGAAGCTGGTAGTCCAGCGCGCCGAGTGGTTCGTCCAGAAGGAGCATTTTTGGATTATTAACGAGGGCGCGGGCGATGGCGACACGCTGCTGTTGGCCTCCGGACATCTGCGCCGGATAACGGTCACGGAGATTTTCGAGCTGTATGAGCTTCAGGACCTTTTCAATCCGCATGGCCGCTTCATCAGCAGGCACCTTCTTCATTTTCAGTCCGAACCCGATATTTCCTTCCACCGTCATGTGGGGGAACAGGGCGTAATTCTGGAAGATCATGTTCACATCCCGTTTGTAAGGGGGGAGGTGGGTGATATCCTGCCCGTCAAGAATGATTTTTCCGGCGGTAGGTGTATCCAGGCCGGCAAGCATGCGGAGGAGCGTCGTCTTTCCGCAGCCCGACGGGCCTAATAAGGTTAAAAATTCACCATCATTGATAGAGAGATCAAGGGAAGGAATGATGACATGATCACCGTAAGCCTTGGTAATTCCCTCCAAACGGACTAATTCTTTCATCGTCCATGTCACGACCTTTCTGGGCAGCCTGCCATCGCGGGTCGGCAGCAGGCTGTTTGATTATAATCATAAAAAAGAAGCGGCAAATCGTTCCGGTTACTGCCGGCATGTTTTTAGCCTTTGTCGAAAAATCGAAGCTAAGTAAATAAATCCACGGTTTTCCTTACGGGAAGAATAAAAACTGCCATCAGTGTCGACTGATCAGCGCTTCCTTACTATTTATTATTTATTATACATAAATTTTTATAAAAACTAAATCCTTATTTATCTATTTGAGGAAATATTTTGAAATGAAGAAAGGGAATGAAATTAGGAATTTGGAATTAGGAATGAGGAATTGAGGTACGCCGCAACAAATATATAGCGGCGAGGATTGGTAATTAGTAGACAGTGGGCAGTAGTCAGTAGACAGAAGACAGAAATCAGATATCAGACGGTAATAAATCCTTACTTGCCGTCATCCTCGAACGGAATGGAGCGTTAAGGATCTGGCAGAGGATACTGGAATTAAATGTGGAATAGAAAGGCTCCACCGATTGTCGGGGAGGCAAGTGAACGATTTTTGAAGGAATAAAATGACGCACAAAAATCAGTGAAACGCCTTGCCCTTGCGGCTGAGCTGGCAACCGTAGGTTGACTGAAGGGGTGGGTTGGGGCAGATAGGAAAAAAGTATGTACTCACGCTTGCCCCTATCGACGGCTACGCCGCCACTTCCCCCGCATGCGGTGGAAGCAGAGGAATCATATCTATAAAACCTTCACTCTATTCAAGAATGACGGGGCAAGGGCTATTTATCTTATTGGTATTCCCTGCTTGCCGCCATACCCGACCGGAGGGAGCGGTAAGGATCTGGCAGAGGATACGGGTAAGAATTGGAAAGTGGGTGGTATTTATTTCTCGAGGCCTGTCTGCATGTCGCTGATCTGCTGCCTGATTTCGGATACGTCTTGCCGGATTTTTTTAAACGTGTCTCCCACGGCGGCGAGCTTGCTCCGTACTTCCGTCTGCTGGCCTGCGTCATCGGTCAGGTGGATGTCTCCCAGCTGGACCTTTCCGTTCCGTATGTGGAATGCGTCGGTGGAAAATGTGCCGAACGGGGTGTCGATGGAAACGTCGTAGAAGTCGAGCTCTTTTCCTTTGTTATGGAAGGTGCCGGAAATATTGTTGAAGGGGATCAGCTTGTAGCGGCCGCCGCCTGAAAAGAAGGAGCCGGAGGAAACAACCGGTTGCGAGGTGCCTTCGCAATGGATTTCCCCGTTTACATCCACGAGGCAGGAAAGTTGCGCGTCCTGCGCGGGATAACGGGCGTCAAGATCCTTTCCCTTGAGATAGATGTCATATTTCCTGGAGTCCAGATTATAATTGCCCCGTGCTTCCAGTTCGCCGCCGTACACACGGCCCGTGACGTTGGTGAAGTCCATATTTCCCCGATGGTAGGATACATCGCCTTCCACCTGGCTGAAATCGAGGGCGGGGATATGGAGCTCTTTCATGGAGATATGCCCTTTGGCTTTGGGATGGGCCAGCGGTCCGTACGCTTCCGCCGTGAGGGTCAGCTTATCATGGATATCGTCGCCGAGGCCGAGCGAGGAGGGATCCACGCCGTTAAAGGCGATGTCCATGCTGATGGAGTGGGCCGCGTCTTTCATGTCTACGTCCCCGTAGAGCGTCATGCTGTCGCCGATGGCGGTGCCGCCGAACTTTCCGGAGGAAAGGTCGATGAAAACGGCGTCCTCCGTATTGATGTTCATGTGCATGTTCACATGGGAAAGGCGGATGCGGCGCTGGGCGTAGAACGCTTCCATACGGCAGTTGTTCAGATGGATGTTCATCTTGATTTTCTGCCCCGTATGGGTGAAATTGGAAATACGCTCCTCCAAGGTGGCAGGGTCTTTTTTCTGACGTTCTTCCCCGATTTCCCTGTTAATCAGGTCGACATTCATGTTCTCGTCGAACTGGAGAGCCAGAGCGGCATTGTTCAGCTTGATTTCAGAAATGGCGGTGGCGCGGAGCTTGCCACGCAGGATGTCCCAGGGGCGGACCTTGATCTTTCCATCAGGCACGGACAGGATCGTATGGCCCTCTTCGTCATTCCACAGAAGGTTCTCGAAGGAAACATAGCCGGCGATGTCAGCGGATATTTTTTCAACGGTGATGGTTCCGTGGAGCATATGCTGTTCATTGACGGCGTAGCTGAATATCTGGGCAGCGCCAAAAGCGGCAAGCTGCGCCACGATGAGCAGGCCGAAGACGGCAAGGAGGAGGAATACGCCGATCCGGCGAATCCATTCCTTGTGTCGAAAGAAAAAAGAATCCATAAAAACCTCGTACGTATTGAATACTGTTTTCATTTTATGATAAAGGCGGAGGGAATACAAATGGAATGAGGAATTTGGAATTAGGAATGAGGAGTTATGGTGCGCCGCGACAGAATAAAGGCGGCGAGATGTAGTAGACAGTAGTCAGTAGTCGGTAGACAGAAGACAGATATCAGACGTTCATAAATCCTTACTTGCTGTTATCCTCGAACGGAGTGCAGTGGGGCGATGGAAAGCGAACGATTTTTGAAGGAATGAAATGACGCGCAAAAATCTGTGAGACGCCATACCCGACCGAAGGGAGCGGTAAAGCTCTGGCATAGGATGATGGTAAGAATAGGAGTTGTGTAAGCCCTCTTCTTTAGAGGAGGGTGGCGGCGCAGCCGTCGGGTGGTGCCTTCCGGGAGGACAAGAATGAATAAGTCCCTGAAATGGATAAATTGATTTTTCAGTGGGGGAAGAGGGTTTCTCGGATGCGGCTGTACAGGAAGAAATGGCTCTCTCTTTTTCCATAAAGCGAATATATTTCTTGCGATTGTTTTAGTTATTTTTTATAGATAAAAAGACTTCGTGACTTTTTATTTTCCTGACAAAAGGGAAAATGGATGAATTCCTGTGCCGGATTTAATGGTTTTCGGTGGAGGGGAATTTCTGCTGTTGCATGAGGGCGGCGATTGTTCTGTTTCCTCTAAAATTTTTCTTCCAAAGAGCGGGATAAGACGGGGCTTGCACATTAATAATAAAAAGTGAATATGCTATAATAAAAATGTATCTGTAGGACAAAAACGAAGGGTGAGAAATCGTTTTGCCATGCATATATTTTTTACCGATTCACTGTTCATCGACAAGGAGGAAGATGGAGTGGAAAAGAAGGATTTTATTTGGAAAATGGGCGGCCAGCAAGGACAAGGAGTTGAGTCCTGCGGCGAAATCTTAGGGCGCGTATTGGCGCAGGAGGGATATTCCCTGTTCAGCCAGCGCCTGTTTGCCTCCCGTATCAAGGGCGGGCACACGACGATCGCTCTGCGCATAGCCACGAAGGAAATCGCGACGATTGGCGAGCATGTGGACTGCCTCGTGGCCCTGGATCAGGAAACGATCGATATCCATGGAAAGGAAATCTGCGAAGGCGGCGTCATCATCGCTGACAGCGCATTCCATCCGAAGTGGGAGACACATACAGGCCGTATATTCCTGCCTCTTCCGATTACGGATCTGGCGAAGAAATACGGTTCCATGCAGATGAAAAATATTGCGGCACTGGGGATGAGCGCCGGATTGCTCGGATTCCCGGAAACGCCGTTTTACCGTTTCATTGCCGAACGCTTTGCGAAAAAAGGCAATGAGGTCATTGATAAGAATAAAGGTATTTTCAAGGAAGGGTATGATACGGCGATCGCTGCCATGCAGGGCGTAGAGCTCGGCAGGCTGGCGACACCGGAAAAGAGCAACCAGTTCTACCTGCTTGGCAACGAAGCCGCCGCGCTCGGCGCTGTTTCCGCAGGTTCCCGGTTCATGGCGTCCTATCCGATCACGCCGGCTTCTGAAATCATGGAATACATGATCAAGATCGTCCATAAGATCCATGGCACCGTGGTGCAGACGGAAGACGAGCTGTCCTCTGTCATGATGGCCATGGGCGCAGGTTATGCAGGCGTCCGCGCGTTCACTGCGACTTCCGGCCCCGGGCTTTCCCTTATGGCGGAATCCATTTCCATGGCGGCGATGGCGGAAATCCCTGTCGTCATCATCGACGTGATGCGTGCAGGCCCGTCCACCGGCATGGCGACGAAGGTGGAGCAGAGCGATATCCGTTACGCCATTGCTTCCGGCCATGGGGATGCGGAAAAAATCGTGCTGGCAGCTTCTTCGATCGAAGACTGCTTCTATATCGTCCAGGAAGCGTTCAATCTGGCAGAAGAATTCCAGACGCCGGTCATCGTGCTGTCTGATCTGCAGTTCGGCATGTGCAAGCAGTCCGTGCCTGCCTTCGATATGAACCGTGTCGGCATCCGCCGCGGCAAGCTTGTCACGGAAGGCCTGCCTGAACTTGATATGAAGACGAAAGCTTATTTCCACCGCTTTGAAGATGTGGAAGACGGCATTTCCCCGAGAACGATTCCCGGCGTCAAGAACGGCATGTTCCTTTCCACCGGTCTGGAACACAATGTTTTCGGCAAGCCTGCGGAAGGTCAGGGCGACCGCGTGATGGAAATGAACAAGCGCCACAGAAAATTCGCGGCTGTCTCCAAAGCTGTCCGGCCGTTCACCGTGGCTCATGAAGAAACCGACTGCGACCTGCTCCTGGTCGGCATCACCTCCACCAATGGCGCGCTGGAGGAAGCAAGGGAAGAACTGGAAGCAGAGGGAAGGAAGGTCAACCACCTCCAGCTCCGTCTGATTTCCCCGTTCCCGACAGAAGAACTCCGCCCGTATATCGAGGGAGCGAAAAAGGTCCTCTTCGTAGAGGAAAATATGACGGCCCAGCTGCGTGAACAGTTTGCCATCCGGTTCGACTGCCACGACAAGCTGCTGTCCCTGCTCCAGTATGACGGCACGCCGTTCCTCGCTTCCACCATCATCAACAAAGCAAAGGAGGTCTTCTGATTATGGGTTCACCGAGAGACTATAAAAATACAATTGTTCCAAACTGGTGCCCCGGCTGCGGCGATTACGGCATCCAGAACGCCATTGCCGCCGTCTGCGCGCAGAAAGGCTGGGCGAATGAGGACATCACCCTGATTTCCGGCATCGGCTGCTCCTCCCGTATTGGAGGGTACCAGTACTGCTACGGCGCCCACACGACCCACGGCCGCGCGCTTCCTTTCGCGCAGGGCATCAAATGTGCGAACAAGGATACCCATATGATCGTCTGCTCCGGCGACGGCGATTCCTATGCCATCGGTCTCGGCCATGCAATGCACGCCATGAAAAGAAATATGGATATCACCTACCTCGTTTTCGACAACCAGGTGTATGGATTGACGAAAGGGCAGACAAGCCCGGTTTCCTCCCGCGGATTCGTCACGAAGACGACGCCGGACGGCAACCCGCTCACACCGCTCGATGCGCCGTCTATGGCTATCGCCGCCGGCGCTACCTTTGTGGCACAGGCGTATGCCATAGATATGAAGGGCATGGTGGACATCATCACGAAGGCGGTGGAGCATAAGGGATTCTCCTATGTCAATATTTTCACTCCCTGCGTGACCTTCAACCAGCTGAACACCGTGCAGTGGTACAATGAAAACCTGAAAAAACTGGATGACGTCCGTACCGAATATAACGCGGACAGCAAGGCAGAAGCGTTCCGCCTGCTGGCAGAAACGGACAGCCTCGTCCTCGGCGTCATTTACGAGGAAAAAGGAGCGGTTCCCTTTGGCGATATCGTTCCATCCGCTGACGTCCGCCTGACGGATCATGTGGAAAAACCGTCGGCAGAACTGTTTGAAGACCTGTGCAGGGAATTCAGATAACCGACAGATGCAGGTCCTTTCCGGCCTGTTTTGAAAAATGCGGGAATTTTTCGGGGAATCCCGCCAATGCATAGCCCGTGTGTTCTGAGAGAGGAATGTGAATATGGCATCAGATCGGATGATGGAGTACTACTACTCCATGGGGCAGGATAGTCTTGCCAATGAAAATATTGACGAAGCAATCACCTATTTCCGCAAAGCCGCCAATTTGGGGGCATCGGAAGCCGCCCATGAAATCGGGGCCATCGGACATCGTCTGGAAAAAGGGGAGGGCTATCCAAAAGATGAAGAAAAAGCAGCCCACTGCTACCAGATCGCCTCAGAACTCGGCATCGATGAAGCATGGTACTATTTAGGCCGTCTTTATTTCAGGGGCATTGACGGGGCGAAACCGAATCCGAGGAAAGCGAAACGGTCTCTGGAACGCGCCTCCGACGCAGGCTGCACGGATGCGGCGGCATTGCTGGCAAAACTCTATGACGAAGGCGTCATGGGAAAAGTCAACCATGCGGCGGCGTTCAAATACTACCTGCTGGCAGCAGAGCGGGGAGACCCTGAATCCATGCTGATGGCGGGACTCTTCTATGCACAGGGGGAAGTCGTGCCGAAAAATACGGCGGAAGCGGAGAAATGGATCCGGAAAGGAAAAGAAGCGGGAAATCCTGACGGAGAAGCGACGCTCCGCGGATTCCTTTCCGTAGCGGCTTCTGAATATATCACGGGAGCGGCAGGCGTCGTGGATCCTGAGAAAGCGCTTGCCATGGCGGAAGAAGCGGAAAGCATGGGCGACAAGGAAGCCTTCCTGCGTCTTGGAAACGCATACCGCGCAAGCCATATGGAGAAACGGGCAGAGAAAGCGTTCGACTGTTACAAGCGGGCGGAAAAGCACAAGGTCACGGAAGCCGTGACAGCCCTCGGCCTCTGCTATGAATCGGGACTGGGAACAGAACCGGACATTGCGAAAGCCGTGAAATATTACAGGAAAGCGGCAGAAGCAGGCGACGCATTCGCCATGGCCCATTACGGCTGCGCCCTTGCTGACGGCGAAGGCGTTAAGAAAAATGAAAAGGAAGCCATGGAATGGCTCGTCAAAGCAGCCATGAAAGGCGACGAAGGCGCCATTCTCATCCTGAAAGAAGACTACAATTACACACTGCGATAAATAAGTACGAAAACCACCCGGACGGTATCCCCAAAAGGTAGAAAACATGGGGTACAGCCCGGGTGGTTTTTTTGAATGAGGAGTGAGATGAAAATTAGGAATTTGGAATGAGGAGTTGGGGTGCGCCGCGACAAATAATATAGCGGCGAGGATAGTAGCCGGTAGTCAGTAAGCAGTAGACAGAAGTCAGATATCAGACATCAGACCGTTCATAAATCCTTGCTTGCCGTCATCCTCGAGCGGTGGGAAGAATAGAATGTTTGCAGATGTGTATCTCAAATAAGACGATGAGCGAAGGATCCGGCAAAGGATAACGGTAAGAATAGAAAATAAAAAAGCCCTCTTCTTCAGAAGAGGGTGGCAGTCGAAGACTGACGGGTGATGCCTTCCGGGAGGACAAGAGTGAATCTGTTCCTGTTAAATGCAGAATAGAAAGGCTCCACTGATTGTCGGGGAGGCAAGTGAACGATTTTTGAAGGAATGAAATGACGCACAAAAATCAGTGAGACGCCATACCCGACCAACGGGAGCGGTAAGGATCTGGCATAGGATGATGGTATTAAATACTGAATAAAAGGCACCACTGCAGAATGGTTGCTGCGCATTGGCGGACGGATTCCATGGTACAATGGAGGAAATGATTCTGGGCGGAGGGTATGATGCTGGTTCCTTATACATCGGTGAGAGAGGCGTATCGGAAAGAAACGGAAATCAGGAAGTCTGTTTTTATTGCGGAGCTGTTTCCTGTGGGGACAGAAGAGGAAGCGCTGTCCTGTCTGGCGCAGGTGCGGAAAACGTATAAGGATGCCACCCATCACTGCTGGGCTTGGCGGATCGGGACGACGCAGGTCCGTGAAAAGTCGAGTGATGACGGCGAGCCGCAGGGAACGGCGGGACATCCGATGCTCCATGTCCTGCAGATGAGGGAGATGACGAATGTCCTTGCCGTGGTGACACGGTATTTCGGCGGCATCAAGCTGGGGGCGGGCGGACTGACCCGCGCGTACAGCGGCACGCTGGCGGAGGCGGCGGAGGAAGCGACCGTTGTCTGCTATACGCCGTATCTGCGGATGGAGCTGGTGATTCCCTATGCTGCGGTCGGCGCCTTCGAGCATTACATCGAGGGAACGGATATCCGCGTGCTGGATCGGACGTTTACGGATACGGTGGCGGCCACATTTCTGTGTCTGCCGGAGAATAAGGAAAGACATGGAACTTTTTTCCGTGATATGACAGGTGGCAGGGCGGTATTCACGGAAACAGGCGAGGAATATGTGGGACTGGAACAGAAGGCGTAGGATGTCTTGCGGAATATTTCTTTAATTTATTTGTAAGGACGGAAAATATTTTTATTGGCGGATGAAAACTATCCGGCGGTCAAAAACCGTGGTATACTAATCGAATAAAATGAATATATAAAGGAGAGAATGATGAAAAACATATTGCTGATTAACGGCCATCCCCATGTGGGCCAGTCGTTTGCGAACAGGATCATAGTAGAGGAAGTGAAGGGCTTATTGCCGGAAATACGGGTACGGACGCTTGCGGATCTGTATCCTGACGGACGGTTCGACGTGGAGGCGGAGCAGAAGGCTCTTGCGGAAGCGGATGTGGTTGTGTGGCAGTTTCCGTTTTACTGGTATTCCGTTCCGGGACTTCTGAAAACGTACCTGGAGGATGTATTTACCCATGGATTCGCTTATGGGACGGAAGGCACCGCCCTGCAGGGCAAGAAGCTGCTGATGTCGTTCACTATCGGCGCGCCCGGCGAGGTATACGGGAGAGGCAAGCCGATGTCGTACGGGATAGAGGAATTTCTCTTTCCTGTGGTTCAGACCGCTGCTTTCTGCCGGATGGAATGGGTTCCGCCGGTGTATTCTTCCGGCATGATGTACATGGAGGGCGTCAGCCCTGAGGAAGACAGGATCTGTGTGACGGAAGCGGCGAAAGACCATGCACGCCGTCTGGCGGAATTGCTGAAATCGCTGTAAGGGGTACCGGTCGAACAAAGAGATCCGGTAGACGAAATAAAAAAGCGTTTCCCCGCTTGGAATTTTGAGGGGGAACGCTTTTTGCGTGCTTATTTTTTACAATCAGAAGGCAGGAACGAGGCCGTCTGCGAAGTTGTCATTGATATATTTCTTGACGCTGTCGGACTGGAAAACCTTGACGAATTTCTTGTAGGTCGGATTGTCCTTATCCTGTTCACGGGCGGCGATGATGTTAACATAGGGGCTGGTGTTATCTTCCGTGGCAAGGGCTTTCTTCACGTCCAGATTGGCGGATTTCGCGTAGCCTGCATTGATGACGGCGCAGGCGACATCATCGAGGGAACGGGGAAGCTGCGCGGCTTCGAGTTCGATGATTTCCAGATGCTTCGGATTTTCAGCGATATCCCCGACGACGGCCTTGACCGGATCGGTTCCGTCCTTCAGCTTCAGTACGCCCTGCTTGCTCAGAAGGAGGAGGGCGCGTCCGCCGTTGGAAGGATCGTTCGGGATAGCGACCTTGGCGCCTTCCGGAATGTCTTTCAGGTCGGTGATCTTATTGGAGTAGACGCGGAGCGGGGCGAGATAGGTGTTTCCGATGGAAATGAGCTTCGTGCCGTTCTTTTCATTGAAAGCGGTGAGGAACGGGCCGTGCTGGAAGGAGTTCAGGTCGATATCGCCCTGCGCGAGCGCCTGGTCAGGGGTGACGTAGTCGGAGAAGGATTTGATATTGACCTTCAGATCCTGTTTGGCGGCTTCTTTAGCGACGAATTCCATGACCTGTTCGGAGTAGCCCGGCGTGATGCCGACGGTGATTTCTTTCTTTTCCGCCGGTGCGGAAGCGGCTTTCTTTTCTCCGCCGCAGCCGGCGAGGAATCCGACACAGGCAATCGTGGCGAGGGATAATGCGATGGTTTTCTTAAAGTTCATGATGGACCTCCTGTAAGCAGAATGTTTTTCCTATCTTACACCAATCAGGGGAAGAAAGGAAATGGGAATCGGAATAAGGGGAAAGGACCGGGGAAATATTTAAGGAAGCGGACGTGCATCAGAATCCCGGAATCAGGGTGACCTGGAAATTGTCTTCGATGTATTTCCTTGTGGCTTCTGTCTGGAAGACGGAAACGAATTTCTTGTACGCCGGATTATCCTTGTCCTGTTCACGGGCGGCTATGATATTGACGTAAGGGCTGGTATTGTCTTCCTGCGCGATGGCCGTCTTCGGGTCAAGGCCTGCGGAAACAGCGTATCCGCCGTTGATGATGGAGCCGTCACAGTCTTCGAGCGCTCTCGGAAGCTGCGGCGCTTCCAGCTCTACGATCTTGAGGTGCTTCGGATTTTCTGCGATATCCGCCACGACGGCTTTGACCGGATTCGTGCCTTCCTTTAATTTCAGAAGGCCGTTCTTTTCCAGAAGGAGGAGGGCGCGCCCGCCGTTGGAGGGGTCGTTCGGGATGGCGATGGAAGCGCCGTCAGGCAGATCGCTGATATTTTTATACTTGTTGGAAAACAGGCGGAGCGGGGCGAGATAGGTGTTTCCGATGGAAACGAGCTTCGTTCCGTTCTTTTCATTGAAGGCTTCCAAAAACGGTCCGTGCTGGTAGCTGTTCAGGTCGATATCGCCCTGCGCGAGCGCCTGGTCGGGGGTGACGTAGTCGGAGAAGGGGACGATGGTGACCTTGAGCCCCTGCTTTTCGGCTTCCTTGGCGACGAATTCGGCGACCTGTTCGGAGTAGCCCGGCGTGGTGCCGACCTTGATTTCCTTTTTATCCGCAGCGGCGGGCTTGGCGGAAGCGGCCTGCTGCTTGCCGCTGTCACCGCAGCCTGCGATGAATCCTGCACAGGCAAGGGCTGCCAGGGAAACGATGATGGTCTTTTTTAATTTCATGATGATTACCTCTCTTTTTTGCTTTTGAAAATAAAGAAATATGGAATCAACTTATGCGGATTTTACAGGCTGGGGCAATAAAAAACTCCATCCCTGCAAAGGGACGGAGGACCGTGTTACCACCCAATTTCGCTTATACGTCGCCATATAAGCCTTCATAGGTACGCCGGCTTGCGCCTTGATACCGCATCTCTGTAACGGGAGATCCCGGGCTGCCTGATCATTCGGCATACCAGACTCAGAGGCCATGTTCGGCAGACTTCCCTGCGCTCCTTTTCACCAGCCGGAGCTCTCTAAAGCATTTCCATCCGCTTACTCTTCTCTTCACTGCCTTTATGTAAGTTGGAACAACTATACCATCCGTTTTTTTATATGTCAAGGGGGTTAAAATTTTTTTATTTCCTGCATGGCTTTCTCTCACAGGATATTCCTCGGCTGATTAAGGAATCAGAGAAATCTGTTTTCGGGGAGAAATACAAATCCACGATTCACATGGAAGGCTTCTTTTTGCGAAGCACACCTTTTCCGTTTTGGAATAAATGAAATAAAAATATTTCATTACTAAAATATAGAGGTGAATATGTAGAATAAAAGATGATAATATCTCGAAAAGGATAATGAAGAGCTGCGAAACAAAATATATAGCATACTTTAAAACATTTGAATTAGGTAAAACTATTATATATAATAAGACAGTGATTAAATCAGGGCAGTCTGCCGGCAGAAGCGCATGACCGATTCTGTATAAGGAATTGCCATGGATTGAGAATACGACAGAGGAGAAAAACATGACATCCGGTAAAGAAGATTATCTAAAGGCGATTTACATCATCAGTGAAGATCATGATCTGGTGTCGAATAAGGAGCTGTCCGACATGCTCCAGGTTTCCCCGCCGTCCGTCAGCGAAATGATTACCAAGCTGCAGAAGGAAGGCTATGTGGATTATACGGCCTACAAGGGAAGCAAGATGACGAAGAAGGGCAGAAGGGAAGCGGGGAAATTGTTCCGTTTCCATGCGCTTTGGGAAGTGTTCCTCGTGGACAAGCTGAATTTTTTCTGGAGCGAGGCCCATGAACAGGCGGACGGACTGGAGCACCAGACGAGCGACCTGCTCGCGGAAAGGCTGGACGATTACCTCGGACATCCGCAGCACTGCCCCCACGGCGACCCGATTCCCGCGGTGGACGGAAGCAGGAAGGGCATGACTTCCCGGTCCCTGTCCGATCTGGAAGTGGGAGACAAGACGCATATCCGCAGGATCGTGGAGGATTACAGCCTGATGGACTATCTCCAGCACAAGGGCATCCATCCGGATATGGAAGTCGTCGTTAAGGAAAAGGAGCCTTATGAAGGGCCGGTCCTTCTGTCTACGGACAAGGGCGATATTTCCCTCAGCTTCAAAGCAGTGGAACAGATTTATGTAGACGATTGATCGGAAGGCCTCCTGCGGGAGGTCTTTTTTCAATGGTGCGATGAAATGAATTTGGAATTCCTTTTGCGGGAAATATTTCTTTTCCGCTGCAAAGCTGCCGCGACAGTCCCGGATGACAGAGAGATGAAACGCAGATTTGCGACAAAATACCATTTGATAAAAATATTTTTTTAGCCTTTACAAAAATAATTTTTTCTATTATAATGTTCTCAATTTACACGAAGGCGTGTAAGGCGTATAGCAAATGATAAGGATCGGAAGTAAGCAGGATGGTTTCCTCATAGAGAGCCGCGCATGGTGGGAAGCGGCAGGAAGCGCTTGCCGTGTCGTCCGTGAATCTCCTGTCTGAACGTAGTAGGACATGGCGGTTGGCATCGTTACCTGCCCAAGAGTGAAGTACGAGGTGGTACAGCGCAGATTCAGCGCCCTGGTCGACATTTGTCGGTTGGGGCGTTTTTTGTATCATTTCAGCAATGCGGAAGAATGGATAAAATGGGTTAAAGGAGGAATCATCATGGGTATGATCACAAAAAGCAGAAAATGGATGATGGCAGGAATGGCAGCTTTGGCTTTGACGGGACTTACCGCCGGCTGCGGCATGTCCGGCGGCGGAGACAAGGCTTCGTCAGGGGCCGGCCAGAAGGTGGAATTGAAACTGGCGTACCAGCTTCCGGCGGAACACCATCTGTCGAAGAGTCTGGAAAAGTTCGCCAAGAATGTCAATGAAAAGTCTAAGGGCTCCATTGACGTGAAGGTCTATCCTGCAGGACAGCTCTATAATGACCAGAACATGAATGATGCCCTCATGTCCGGCGGACTGGATATCGGAATGAATTCCACGGCCCGCTGGTCGATGGTGGTTCCGGCGCTGAAGGTGCTGGATCTTCCTTTCGTCCTGACGTCCTATGCGGCGGCGGACAATGCGCTTGACGGGGATCTGGGCAAGGCGCTCGGCACCGAGCTGGAGAAGAAGAACGTCCATCCCCTGATCTGGGCGGATTACGGATACGTACAGTTCCAGAACAACGCGAGGAAGATTGAAAAACCGGAAGATTTCAGCGGACTGAAAATCAGGAGCTATTCGGAAATTTCCGCGGAAATCATCAAAGCCCTCGGCGCTTCTCCGACGACGATGAGCTCCACCGAAGTATACATGGCGATCAAGAACGGAACGATTGACGGGCAGTCCTCCGGACAGACGGCCGTTCTTTCCCGCAAGATTTACGAGGTGGCGAAATACATGACCGTCACCAACCATTCCTATGTGGAATTCCTCGTGGCGATGAATGAAAACAGCTGGAAGAAATTATCGCCGGAACAGCAGAAGATCGTAGCGGAATGCGCGAAGGAAACACAGGAGGAAATCCGCAAGGAAGCGAAGGCGGAAGATGAACGCTGCCTCAAGGAGCTGGCCGCCAAAGGCATGGACGTCTATGAAATTCCGGCGGACCAGATCGATCTGTGGCAGAAGGCCACGGCGCCTGTCGTCGCCAAGTTCGAGCAGGACCAGGGAGATCTGGGAAGGAAACTGGTCGAAGCCTGCATGAAGGCGGGCAGGGAAGCAAAGAAATAACATGGATGTACGATATAAACAGGGTAAAGGAGGGGTGTCACTTGGAACGAATATATAAGCTGTATGACCGTATTCTGGGATATTTTACAAAAGCGGCGGCTTTCGTCGCAGGGCTTGCCGTCGTGGTGACAGCCTTCATCATTTTTTATGAAATCATCGCCCGCGGCGTATTCCATTCACCGACAGAATGGGTCATGGAATATTCCACCTATCTCGTCATTCTGGCGGGATTCCTGGGCATGGCGTACACGATGCGGACGAACGGACATATCTGCGTGGATTTCCTTTTCAGCCGGTTTTCCCGTCCCGTCCGCCGGACGCTGGACATCGTTTCGACGCTGCTGTCGCTCTTCGTCGTCTATGTGTGCATGACGGAATCGACGAATTACATGCTGATGAGCCAGGCGATGGGGATCGTTTCCCCGTCCACGCTCCGCGTGCCGCTCTGGATTCCCCAGTCGTCCATGGTCATCGGCTTCACGCTGCTGTTTTTGGAAATCATCAGCCGCCTGCTTGGTGATTTCTTCTGCTTCGAAGAAAGGGAGGGATGACATGCTTCTTGGTTTCAGTCTTTTTGTCATCCTCCTGCTTCTGATCGGAATGCCCGTGGCATTCACACTTTCTCTGGCAGGCATTGCGGGAATCATCGGCTTCATCGACATGTCCACGCTGTCACAGATTCCCGTCATCGCCTACAAGACGCTGGATTCCTTCGTCCTTGCCTCCGTTCCCCTCTACATCCTCATGAGCCAGATCATGCTGACCGGGCAGGTGGGAAGCGGACTGTTCGAGCTGGGAAGCAAATGGATGGGACATCTGCCCGGCGGACTGGGCATCGCGACGATCTTCGCCTGTGCGATTTTTGCCGCCATATCCGGTTCATCCGTGGCGACAGCCGTCACCATCGGCGCCATGGCGATTCCTGAAATGCTGAAACGCGGATACGACAGGAAGCTCGTTCTCGGCTCCGTGGCCGCCGGCGGCACGCTGGGCATCCTTATCCCGCCGAGCATCCCCATGATCCTTTACGGTTCCATCACCGATGAATCCGTCGGCAGGCTGTTCATGTCCGGCGTCGTTCCCGGCGCGCTGCTGACCGTGCTTTTCATCGCGTACATCGTATATGCGTCATGGGACAAGCCGCGTGAAGCGAAAGCGACGCATGCGGAAAAAATGAAGGCGCTGAAGGAAAATATCTGGGGCATCTTCCTGCCGGTCATCATTATCGGCGGCATTTACACAGGCATTTTCACCCCGACGGAAGCGGCGGCGGTCGGAACGGTGTACAGTATTTTCATCACCTTCTTCGTGTACCGCACGGTGAGCCTCGTGGATATGCCTGCCATCATGCGTTCCACCATCAAGACGTCCTGCATGATTTTCGCCATCATGATCGGCGCCATGCTCTTCGGGTACATCCTGACGGTCCTCCAGATTCCGCAGGCCCTCATGGAACTTGTCACGAAATCAGAAGTCAACCGGTGGATGGTCATGATCGGCATCAACATCGTCCTCCTGATTCTGGGATGTATTCTGGAAACCGTTTCCATCATTCTCATCACACTGCCGATGCTCTATCCGATCATCAAGGCGCTTGGATTTGACCCGATCTGGTTCAACGTCATCATGCTCATCAATATGGAACTGGCGCTTATCACGCCTCCGGTCGGCATGAACCTGTTCGTCATCAAGGGCATCAGTTCGGACAGCACGATACAGGAAATCATTGCGGGAGCGGCCCCGTTCGCGGCCATCATGGTCGTGGAAATGGTGCTGATTTCCCTATTCCCGTCCATCGCGACATTCCTGCCGTCCATCATCAACTGACAGGAAACAGGCGGTACTTCCTTTCCGGGGAGTACCCCTTTTTTTGTGCTATCTGGTCATATAATAAAAACTCATTCTGATAATTTCATGATCATCAAAATCCATTTATAATGGGTGTCAGAAAGAAAAAAGGAGGAAGGACATGTACAAAGCAATGACGATAGCCGGCTCGGATACGAGCGGCGGCGCAGGCATGGAAGCGGATATCAAGACATTTGAGGAATTCGGCGTTTACGGCATGGTGGCGCTCACCTGCATCGTGGCGCAGAATCCGGATGCGGACTGGGCGCATGAGATTTACCCCATCGAATTGCCCGTCGTGGAAAAACAGATACGCACCATCATGGGCGGCATCGGCGCGGACGCGATGAAGACGGGGATGCTCGGAAGTGCGGCACTGGTGGAACTGGTGGCGGCGACGATCGACCGGTACCAGCTGAAAAAAGTGCTCATCGACCCCGTCATGGTCTGCAAGGGGATCGATACCATCATGGTGCCCGAAGCGGCGGAGGCTATTAAGGAAATGCTCGTGCAGCGCGCTCTCGTGATGACGCCGAATCTGCTCGAAGCTGCTTATCTGGCAGGGATGTCTTCCATCACCACGCTGGAGGATATGAAAGAAGCGGCGGCCCGCATCTGCGACAAAGGCTGCCGGTACGTCATCGTCAAGGCAGGCGACCGTTTCCCTGAAAAAGACGCGGTGGAAGTCCTGTATGACGGGAAGACCTTCAGGGAAAAGCACCATGAAAAAATAGAAGGCGCCTACAACCATGGCGCAGGCTGCACATTCTCCGCAGGCATCACGGCAGGACTGGCCAAGGGGCTGTCCGTGGAGGAAGCGTTGGACGCATCGGAAAAGTTCACGGAAGCCGCCCTGCGGAAATCCTTTGCCATCAATCAGTGGGCAGGCGCTGTCGGACATCCGGCATGGCGCGATTAAAAGCAGATTATAATATTTCCTTTTCTTCCAATCGACGGAAAAACATATTGACGCGGCCTTTTGCCGGTGATAAAATACGTTTATTCACAAAAGACTGTGAACGGAATCAGGCTGGAGAAGCTTTTCAGAGAGGCAGTGGTTGGTGGGAGCTGCTAAAGGGGATACGGCCGAGTCACCCGCGAGTCCTTTCCGTGAAGGAAGCAGTAATGGAAAGCGTCAGCCGCGTTAAGGCATAATCGAGCATGTACCAGGGTGGTACCTCACAGAAATGTGCCCTGCCGTTATTTCGGCAGGGTTTTTGTTTTGGATAAAAGGAGCATGGAAGATGAAGACAGCCGCACAGAAAAGAATTGATTTCAGAAATATGCTGAAAGAGGAGAAAGAGTGTTTCGTTACCCCCTGCGTGTATGACGCATTGTCCGGGAAACTGGCACAGGAAGCAGGCATCAGGGTGCTCGCCATGGGAGGCTATGCCATCGAGGCGTCCCGTCTGGCGCAGCCGGATGTGGGGTTCCTTTCCCTTACGGAAATGACTGATGCATTGAAATTTATCGCCGATGCCACGGATATTCCGATCATCGCTGACGGCGACACGGGCTACGGCAATGCGCTGAACGTCATCCGCAGCGAGCATGAATTCGAGCATGCCGGCGCGACCTGCATCTTCTTTGAAGACCAGGTATGGCCGAAACGCTGCGGCCACATGGACGGGAAGCAGGTCATTTCTGCCGAGGAGCACACGCAGAAAATCAGGGCGGCCTGTGATGCAAGGACAGATAAGAACACGCTCATCATGGCGCGCACCGATTCCCGTTACATCCACGGACTGGAAGACAGCATCAACCGCGGAAAAATGTATGCTGACGCAGGAGCGGACATCGTATTTTTGGAAGCGCTGACGGGAAGGGATGAAATGGAAAGGGCAGGCAGGGAATTCGAAGGAAGCGGCGCCTACCTATATGCGAACATGATCGAAGGCGGCAAGACGCCGCTCATTCCGGCCAAAGAATTGAGACAGATGGGATTCGCCGGCGTATTCTGGCCCTGCAGCGTCCTCTACCTCCTGACAAAGACGCTCTATGAATCCTTCTCCGTCCTTGCTAAGGAGGGAACCACGGAATCCCTGAAGGACCAGATGATTGATTTCCCGAAATTCAACAGCTTCATCGGACTGGACACCTATAAGGAACTGGAAAGGAAATACAAAGTAGACAGAGACGACTAAGCCCAAAGGCCTCCGCAAGGGGGCTTTTTTTCATGGGAAGCAAAGACAGAAAAAACGTTCCGCCGGATCATAAACCCTCCGCGGCCGACGAATAACCGGAAACTGCCGGGCTGCCTGTTTCCTTTCAAGTGGACTTTAAGGATATAATGAAGGATATTTGAAATAAACGGAGGAATCATGGTACATATGTTGAAATATATCTGTGCAGGGATCGCGGTCGTCTGCGCATCGGCGGCGTGGTTCATTTCACAGCCACAGATGGAACCGCTCATGACGGAGCAGCGGAAGGAACGGATACAGGCCTCGCCCCATTACGCGGACGGACGATTCGTTCCTGAAACGCCCCACGAAGCCATCCATCCCAAGATGGCCTTTATGAAGGATTTTTTCTTTCCCACGCCGGGGCAGACCATTCCTAAGGATCGGATGATTACAGAGAAAACCGATCTGAAAGCCCTCGACCCGCAAAAAGACGTGGTGGTGTGGATGGGTCATTCTTCCTTTTACATGCAGCTTCACGGGAAAAAGATACTGATCGATCCCGTTGCGTCCCGCTACGCATCGCCCGTCCCGTTCATCGACAAGGCCTTCGAGGGGAGCAATGTGTATACCGCGGAGGATATCCCCGATGATATCGACGTCATGGTGCTTTCCCATGACCACTGGGACCATCTGGATTACGACATGGCAAGAGAAATAGAACCGAAGGTGAAAAAGGTGGTGACCGGCCTTGGCAATGGAGGCTATTACGAGAAATGGGGATATCCGGCGGAAAAAATTGATGAGGAAGACTGGAACACGGAAGTGAAAATCGATGACGGACTCTCCATCTGGGTGCTTCCGGCCCGTCATTTCAGCGGAAGGCTCATCAGCAGGGACCAGACGCTCTGCGCTAGCTTCGCCTTCATCACGCCGGACAGGAAAGTATACTACTCCGGCGACGGCGGCTATGACGGACGGTTCAGGAAAATCGGGGAACAGTTCGGCGGATTCGACCTGGCCCTCGTGGAAGACGGCCAATACAATGAAAGCTGGCCGAGCGTCCATATGATGCCCGAAGAAAGCGCAAGGGCAGGAGAAGATCTGAAAGCGGCGGCGCTTATCCCCTGCCATAACGGGAAATATCCGCTCTCTGTCCATCACTGGAAGGAGCCGTATGAAAGAATCACGGAAGCGGGGAAAGACAAGCATTACAGGCTGCTCACGCCGATGATCGGCGAGCCGGTGGAAATAGGGAACAGCGGCCAGACCTTTGGCAAATGGTGGGAACGGATGGAATAAAACAGAAATAGCAGGCTTTCCTGCAAATAAAAAGATCACTCCGGTGAATGAAACACGGAGTGAGTTTTTTATTTGACGTGGCTTTTGGGAACGTGCGCCTCGCATAAGCGCTTGATTTCCTCGGTGTGCCTGCTTTCTGTCAGGAAATACAGGAAATCTCCCTGACGGAGCATGGTGTCCGGATCGGGAATCATGCTTGTGCCCCTTCTTTTGATATTGACGAGGACGGTGTGGTGGATTTTCGGTATTTCCTCCACCGTCCTGTTTTCCAGAAGGGAACCGCTTCCCACGGGGATTTCCAGAATATTTCTTTCCTCTGCGGAGACGGGCGTGGTACTGTCTGCCAGAGATCTTTTGAGGAGCGCGTCATAAATCGGCTGCCCTTTCAGAAGCTCGGCGGTGACATAGGCGACGGCGGAAGCGAGAGCGAGCGCCATGAGATGGTGGAAATCGCCGGTCATTTCGAGAATGAGGAGCGTGCCCGTGATGGGAGCACGGACGCTGGCGGCGAAGAAAGCCACCATGGAAATGATGATGATGTTCGGCGTATACAGGTCAGAAAGAAGTCCGCCCGCGACGAGAAGGTTCGCTTCGGCGGAACCGATGAGGGCGCCGATGACGAGGAGGGGAAGGAAAAATCCGCCCGGAACACCGCAGCCGTAGCTGATGAGGGTGAAAACATACTTGCCCAGAAGAAGGATCAGCAGGAAACCGAGACCGTACCGCACTTCCGCAAGCGTGTCCACGAGAACGTTTCCTCCGCCTAAAACCTGGGGAAGGAAAAATCCGAGGAGGGAGGCGGAAAAGAGGGCGAACAGGATTTTCACATACTGGTTCCTGAAAACGGGCAGGCTGTAGAAACGGCCGATGTGGAGCAGGCCGTAATTGAAGAAGATGCCGAAAAATCCGCAGGAAACGGCGATCAGGATGACATGCCCCAGATATTCTGCCGGCATATGAATGAGGCTGGGGAATGTGAAGCTCGTATCCGTGCCGAAGAACAGATGGGAAACGATGGTGGCGGAAACGGCGGAGGCCATGGTGGGAAGAAGGACGGCGCCGGAAAAATTCCTGTGCAGCTCCTCCAAAGCGAACATCATGCCAGCCAGCGGCGCATTGAAGGCGGCGGCAAGGCCTGCGCTCGCACCGCTCGTGATGAGGTACCGTTCCTCCAGCTTCGTCCGCCCCATGGAACGGCTGAGTCCCTGCGCCGTCACGGCGCCGATTTGGATGGACGGCCCTTCCCGTCCGAGAGAAAGCCCCGCGCCGATGCCGAGGGCGCCGGCGAGGATTTTCACCCAGAGGATACGGAACCATTCCATTTTGAAGAATCCAAGGATGACGCCTTTCACCTGCGGAATACCGGAACCGGACGCCATGGGTGCATAACGGCACATCAGGTACAGAGCGCCGCCGATGAGGAAAAGCGCGGCAAACCAGCCCAGAAGGGGGAGAAAATCCGCCGCATTCCATGCAGGAACCAGATAATCCTGAAAAAGGACGATACGGAACGCTTCCGCCCGGACCAATAAAAAACGGAACAGGCCGATGGACAGTCCGCTTGCGATTCCGACCAGGATGCCCTCCAAAAACAGGCGGAGCCGGAACTGGTGCCAGTTATCCAGCGCCAGATAGGTCTGGAAAAGCTGCTTATTAAATTGAAGACGGGATGATTCACTCTCCGTCGGAGTTTTTTGTTTTATGTCCATAGTAAAGGTGAGAAAAATTAGGAATGTGGAATTAGGAATGAGGAATTAAGGAGCGCCGCGACAGATAATATAGCGGCGAGATTTAGTAGTCAGTAGGCAGTAGCCCGTAGTCAGACGGTAGAAATCAGAAGGCAGAAGACAGAAATCGGATATCAGATATCAGACATCAGAAAACAGAAAACAGAAAACGAGGAAGCCCTCTTCTTCAGAAGAGGGTGGCAGTCGAAGACTGACGGGTGATGCCTTCCGGGAGGACAAGAATGAATTTGCCCCTAAAATGGATGGTTAGTAGCCGGTAGTCAGACGGTAGAAATCAGATATTAATGAATCCCTGCCTGCCGTCATCCTCGAATGGAGCGTAGCAAAATGAGGTATCTGGTATAGGATAATAAAATTAAATGCAGAATAGAAAGGCTCCACCGATTGTCGGGGGAGCTGGCAACCGTAGGTTGACTGAAGGGGCGAGTTGAGAAAAATAGAGAAAGAGTGCACGCACGCTTGCCCCTATCCCTGCCATTCGGCAGTACTTCCCCCGCGTACGGTGGAAGCAGGGGAATCGTATTTAACACCTGTAACCACTGCCCAGATTCCCAAAAATGATGGGCAAGGGCTATTTACCTTATTGGTATTACCTGCTTACCGTTATCCTCGAACAGAATGGAACATAGCAAAATGAAGCGATGGCAAGCGAACCAATTTCAAAGGAGCTTGCGACGCATGAAATTAAATGAGACGCCATACCCGACCGGAGGGAGCGGTAAGGATCTGGCAGAGGATATAGGTAAGCATAGAAAATAGGCATTGTGTAAGCCCACTTCTTCAGAAGAGGGTGGCAGTCGAAGACTGACGGGTGATGCCCTCCGGGAGGACAAGAATGAATCTGTCCCTAAAATGGGTAGGCAGTAGGCAGTAGCCAGAAGTCAGAAGACAGTTGATAGTTTTTAGTTGGTAGTAGTCAAAAACGGAAGGCAGACGTCAGAAAACAGAGTAGTTACCTGCCTGCCGTCATCCTCGAGCGAAGCGAAGGATCTGGCTTGGGATACAGGTAAGAATAGGAATTGTGCCAGCCTCTGTGAACATGGAACGCTTTGCCTTCTGTTTCCTCATGCATGTTCCTTTTGCCTGATCAGAAGCTCCAAAGCTCTTTTTGCCACCTGCTGGAAACGGTTTTCCGCTGTTTCGTAGATTTCATGCGGAGCGACCGACTCGCTGTCTGTCCGCTTGGCGACCACGCCGCAGATGGAGCCTGCCTTCAGTCCCAGTACGGAAGCCACGGTGAAAAGAGTGGCGTTTTCCATTTCATAATTCGTGCAGCCGATGTGGCGGAAATCCTCCAGCGTCCCCTGCAGACGTTTCAGCACATAGCCGCCGAAGCTGTCGTACCTTTCCTGCCCCGGCCAGAAACTGTCGGTGCTGATGGAAATCCCTGTTTTGCAGGGAATATGCAGCTCCTCCGCCGCAGTCTGGAGGGCGAGCGTCGTCTGTAAATCAGCAACGGCAGGATACTCGATGGGGGCATATGCCCTGGATGCGCCTTCCATGCGGACCGCCGCCTTATTCACTACCACGTCGCCCAGATCCAGGTCTTCCTGTATGGAGCCTGTCGTGCCGACGCGGATGAACGTCTCCACGCCGAGGCGGGCAAGCTCTTCCACGGCAAACGTGACGCAGGGGCCGCCCATGCCGGTGGACATCACGAGGACAGAAGCACCGTCCATATGGGCGAGCCATGTCGTGTAATCTCTGTGGGAAGCTACGAATGACGCGTTTCCATCCAGCGCCCTTGCAAGCCCTTCGACACGCCCCGGGTCGCCGGGGACGAGGGCATACGCCGCGCCGTCAATCATTTCCCTTGCAAGGCCTGTGTGGTACATGACCTCTCCGGGACGGGCATAATTTTTCATAAACGCCTCCTTTTTCCAATGAAGATACTGTTTCCTACATTATAGCAACAAAAAACAGCAAGATAGAAGGAAAAATGAAGAGACAGATGAAAATATTCCGTATATGTTGGGCGGTTTTTTGAGAGTGCCCGTCATTTCCTGACCGTGTACAGGATTGTGATACAATAAAGGAAATTATCTTCGTGTTCAGAATGAGGAGCAGGATATGTACGAAGAAACAACGATAGCGGCGATCGCCACCAGCCCCGGCGAGGGAGGGATCGGCATCCTCCGTATCAGCGGATTATATGCGGCGGACATCGCGGACAAGATATTTCATACGAAGAAAATCCCGTCGTTCAGGGAAGCCGTCCCTTACATGATGTATTTCGGCCATGTGGTCGAAGAAGACAAACGCATCGACGAGGGACTGGCGGTGTATATGAAAGCGCCTCATTCCTACACGGGCGAGGACGTGGTGGAAATACAGATCCACGGCTCCATGGAAGCCCTGCGGGAAACATTGGAACTCGCGCTCCGGTATGGCGCCGTTCCTGCGGTGCGCGGTGAATTTACGAAACGTGCCTTCCTCAACGGACGGCTGGACCTGGCGCAGGCGGAAGCTGTCATGGACATCATCGGTGCAAGGGGAAGCGCTGCGCTCACACAGGCGGAAAGCCACCTTTCAGGTGCTCTCTCCGGTTTTGTCCGCCGGTGCATGGAAGAACTGAAAGATCTGATCACGAAACTCGAAGTCACCATCGATTATCCGGAAGAAGATTTGGAAGACCTGACGATGGAGGAAATAGGGACGGCGCTGGAGAAAATAGATGTTTCCCTGTCGGCCCTGCTGAAACGTTCCGAGGAAGGCCGGGTCATCAAGGACGGACTGCGCACCGCCATCGTGGGGAAGCCGAATGCGGGGAAATCGAGCCTGCTTAATTCCCTGCTGCAGGAAGAACGGGCCATCGTGACCGACGTACCGGGCACTACGAGGGACACCATCGAAGAAAGCATCAATATTTCCGGCGTGCCCCTGATCCTGATGGATACCGCAGGCCTCAGGGAAACGGAAAACAAGGTCGAGAAAATAGGCATCGAACGGACGAAAGCATCCATGGAAAAAGCAAACCTGATCTTTGCCGTCATCGACGGCTCCCGTCCGCTGGATGAAGAAGATCTGTCCCTTCTCCGCACCCTCCGCGGGAAAAAAGTGATCGTCATCCTGAATAAATACGACCTCCCTGCTGAAGTGACGAAAGAAGAAATACAGGCACTGACCGGCGATGTGCCCGTGGTATCCCTCTCCGCCCGCTATGGAAGCGGCATGGACGAATTGAAGGAAGAACTGAGAAAAATCACGGAACGGCAGGACGCAGAAGCCGGACGCTCCCTGTTCCTCACGAACCTGCGCCATGTGGAGCTGGTCAGAAAAGCACTGGACAACGTCCTTCGCGCAAGAGCCTCCGTCAGAGAAGGCCTGCAGGCGGATTTCATCGTCGTCGACCTCACCGAGGCATGGCATGCGATGGGAGAAATCACAGGCGATACGATCGATGACGAGCTCATCCATTCCATTTTCAGCCGTTTCTGCGTAGGGAAATAAAAATTATAACAGATAAAAAGCGTTTCTGTGGCATATAGGCAACAGGAACGCTTTTTATCTGTTGTGTTGACCAGTTTATCGGTGCAGGCTCTTCCGATAGAATGCATTGTGCTGTTTTCCCTGTCTGGTCGTGAAGAGCAGATTTCCTTCCTGTATGATGTAGCCATCGTTCATAAGGGAGTTACAGACTTTCTCTGTAAAATCTTTCGGCCATTTCATATGTATAGGAAGGTCGGTGATTGAATTTTCCGTGTAAGCTGCTTCCGTGCCTTCGTGGAACAGGAGATGCTGCAGGAGTGTCTCTCTTCCAAAGGTAAATCTCTGCGTTTTCCGTTTCCGGAATGCAGCGAAGAGGCCTGTCGAAGGGGCGACAGTAAGGGAGCATATGAAGAATATTCCCAAAACGGCGGCCATCATGCCTGCCAGAGAGGTATCCAGATAGATGGCGCCAGTAATGCCTGTAATGGAGCCGGCCGCGCCAAGAAGACAACTCAGTATTAAACGGGCGGAAAGCGTCCTTGTCCAAAGGGCGGCTGTCATGGCAGGGATAATCATGAAAGCGATGACCAGTATGGAACCGATGGACTGGAAGGAGGTCACAGCTACAAGAGAGACAAGGCTCATCAGTCCGTAATGTATCCACGCCGGTGAGAAACCGAGTATTTTCGAAAGTGTCGGGTCAAAGGTGGCGAGTTTGAGTTCTTTGTAAAAGAGCGTGATGACGAAGGCGACGATGATAAGGACGATACCGCTTGTAAAAAGGCTTTTGGCGCCGTAATCCGTTCCGTCCACGACAAGGCGGTCGAAAGGGGCAAAGGCTAGTTCTCCTAAAAGAACGCAGTCCGTGTCCAGATGGGCGTTCCCTGCATAGCGGGTGATCAGTATGACACCAAGGCTGAAAAGCAGGGGAAATATAAGTCCGATGGCAGAATCTGATGCGACACGTCTGCTGCCGTACAGAAGTTCAATCAGCCAGACAGTGAGGACGCCCATGATTGTTGCTCCGATGATAAGGAATGGCGAGCTCAAATCTCCGCACAGAAGAAAGGCAAGGATAATCCCTAAAAGCACGGTATGGCTGATAGCGTCAGTCAGCATAGACATCTTCCGAAGGACAAGGAAGTTTCCGGGAAGAGAACAGGCGGTGGCAGTAAAGAGGGCGATGAGAAGTATTTCTGCAAAAGAATTCATCTGGCACCTCCTTTTGCCCATGCACAGGCCATTTTTCTGCGGTGGAAATACTGGCTGATGAAACCTCGGCCGGGGGCGAAAAACAGGCTGATGAAAACAAATATGGAGGCCGCCACCACGATGGCAGGCCCGGTGGGCATTCTTTGCATGGAAGAGCTTACGGCCGTGCCGAGGGCGGAGGAAACCGCGCCTATGGCGGCGGATGCCAGAACCATCGGTTCAAGACGCCTTGTCCACTGTCGGGCTGCCACGGCAGGCGCGATCAGCATGGCGCTCATGAGAATGATTCCGACCGCCTGTATGGAAAGGAGCACCGTCGTCATGGTGAGGAAAGACAGAAGGATATTCAGCTTGCCGCCCGGAAGTCCAAGGGCTCTTGCATAATCAGGGTCAAAAGCCATGAGCTTCAGCTCTTTCCAGAAAAGGAGGACAAGCAGCAGGACGATGCAGGAAAGGCCTGCCGTTAGAACCACGTCCCGATAAAGTATCGTCGAAGCCTGGCCGAAAATAAACTGGTTCAGGCCGGCCTGATTGGCATTTCCTGAATGCTGGATAATGGCTGACAGGACAAGGCCCGCTCCAAAAAAGGAAGAAAGCGTTGAGGCGAGAACGCCATCAAAAGGGAGCTTCGTGTAATGACGGGCGAGGAGAATCAGTCCTAAAGCGATCAGCGCGGAAAAGAATGCCCCCAGCAGAAGGCCGTCGAGCGATTTCACACCAATGAAAAGGAAAGCAAGCATGATGCCCGGATAGGAAGAATGCGCAATGCCGTCTCCCAGAAGGGCCTCCCTCCTCAGCACGATGAAGGAACCGAGAACGCCGCAGAGTACGCCAAGAATCGTTGTGCCTGCCAGAACGATTCGAAAGGTATAATCGCTCCAGAGTGACAGATTAAGCAGGTCCGTCAGATACATAAGGATCACTCTCCTTCTGCAGTGGAGCAAATGTTTTTGCAATATTTTCCTGCGTAAAGACTTCTTCCACTTTTCCGGCGGCCATAAGCTGCCGGTTAATCATCGCGACCTCGTCAAAATAGAGGGGCACGGTCTGAAGCGCATGATGGACGACGACAATGGTCTGTCCATGGCGCTGCATTTCTTTTAATAGGGCGACGATGACTTTTTCTGTCTGCGCATCGACACCCTTGAAGGGTTCGTCCAAAAGGTACACGGCCGCCTGCTGGGCAAGTGCCCGTGCAAGGAATACCCGCTGCTGCTGCCCGCCGGAAAGCTCATTAATCTGTCTGTTTTCATAACCATCCATGCCGACACGGCTGAGCATTTCCCTTGCAATCAGCCGGTCTCCCCGTGAAGGGCGCCGGCACCAGCCGATGTGGCCGTAGCGCCCCATAAGGACGATATCGGAAACCGTGGCAGGAAAATCCCAATTGACCGATCCGTTTTGCGGGACATAAGCAATCTTCTTCCGTGCGCTTTTGGCATCCGTATCGCCGTTGATACAGAAACGAAGCCGTCCCGAAACGGGAGGAAGCAGGTTCAATATAATCTTCAACAGGGTGGATTTTCCGGCGCCGTTGGGACCGATGATTCCCATAAGGGCGCCTTCGGAAATATTTAAATCCAAATCCCATAAAACAGGCTGCTGGTCATAAGCAGCCGTGATATCTTCTAATTCTATGACATGTTCCAATCGTGTTCACCACCTTTGTCAATCATATGAAGCATAAAAAATTCAGAAACGCCGCGGAAAACCATATGGCGGCGAGGATAGGGAAAGAGATTGATCCATGGCTGTCAGCCTGTATGAAAAAATGCATATATCCGGTGCACGGAAACGGAAAATCTCGAAAACGGATGCCGGCAGTGCAGTATGCGTGGAAAATCATGGAAATAAATAAGCATTACATCCACCGGAAGAAACGGGCAGCGAATGTAATGCTATTTCCTTACACGCCTTTATAATCAACGGAGGGCATGGGTGATTGTTTTTATATTGTGTTCATACATGCCGATGTAAGTGCCTTCCTTTGTGCCGGCATCGCCTAAAGAGTCGGAATACAGCTCGCCGCCGATAGAGACTTCAAACCCCTGCGCTTTGACAGCGGCCTGCAAGGACTCGATGGTTTTATGCGGGACAGAAGATTCTACAAAGACGGCTTTAATCTTATGCTCTGCGATAAAGGCAGCCAGATTGCTGATATCGGAAGTGCCGGCCTCGCTCGCCGTGCTGATGCCTTGTATGCCTTTCACCTCAAACCCGTAATCTCTTGCAAAATAGCCAAATGCATCATGCGCGGTAACAAGCACACGGGATTCCTGGGGAACGGCGTCAATTTCTTTTTTGATTTCCTTATCCAGATCATCCAGCTTGGACAAGTAAGATTTCAGATTGGATTCATAATATTCTTTATTCTGCGGATCCTTTGCGGAGAACCCTTTAGCAACTTCTTTTGCCGCAGCTTTCCAGTTATTGACAGAAAACCAGATGTGCGGATCCTTCGTCTTTTCTCCATCTTCCTCGAAATCAAGAAGCGTGGAAGGATCGATTCCGTCACTCACACGGACCATCGGTTTCTTCTGGTTGGATAGATTATCAAAAATAGCTCCCATCTTTCCTTCCAGATGGACACCGTTATAAACGACGATATCTGCTTTGTTCATGGCCTCTACATCGCCGGCACTCGCCTGATACAGATGGGGATCCACGCCGGCTTTCATCAAACCGGATACGTCTACCTTATCTCCGCCGATCTGCTGCGATAAATCATTGAGCATCGTTGTGGTAGCGACGACTTTCATTTTTCCCGATTCTTTTGGCGCCGGCGAGGAAGAAAGCCCGCATCCGGTGGTCGCCATACAGAGGGCACCGATGAGTGCAAGGGGAATACAAAGCCATAATAATATCTTTTTGAACATGGAAAAATCTCCTTTGCAATATATTTTAATAATAACTCGCAAATTAATTGAGAGCGGCTATCACTTAAGTATACTACCACACAAATTTGATTATGTAAATATTAAAATGTGGAATAACTAATATTATTTATTAGATTTACCATATTAAATAATTTAGATAATTAGATAAAAACGGAGCATAAATGTATTTTAGGAATATCTGACGGGCTGCCCTGTATAGTGAAATAAAAAAATATGAGTCCTGTTTATGAGGTGGGGTCATCATGAGGGCATGGGCGGCGCAGGGATTTATAAAGAACTGGGAGGATTATGAAAAAGGATAGCGCCAGCTTTATTGATGCTTGGAACAGGAATGGCAGAATTGATAGAAATGTATCAGGGAATAATGGAAAATAAATAAGGAATGCGACAATCACTGTAAAACAATCTGGATAGCAGGGAGTTCTATTTCGTTCTGTTGATGATTTTTGAAAATTTCGGAAAAATTCGATATAATGAATTAGTTATCGCGGAGGGAGTCTTATTACGGTTTCCTTTTCAGTTTTTCAGAAGGTCTGCGATAATGAAATGGTTGTAGGAAAGAAGGAATTCGATGTATCTCATTGATACGTATGATGTCATCGTCGTCGGCGCCGGCCATGCGGGCTGCGAGGCGGCTCTTGCGGCGGCCCGTCTGGGGTGTCGGACGCTTTTAACGACGATTTCTTTAGAGAATGTGGCGATGATGCCCTGCAATCCTGCCATCGGCGGGCCGGGGAAAAGCCATCTGGTCAAGGAAATAGACGCCCTTGGCGGTGAAATGGGAATCGCTGCGGATGCGACGGCGATCCAGATGCGTATGCTGAACCGCGGAAAGGGGCCGGCGGTTTATGCTCTGCGTGCCCAGTCGGACAAGGGCGCTTACCACCGTTATATGAAAAATGTGGTGGAAAATACGGACAATCTGGATCTGAAGCAGGTCCAGGTCATGGATATTCTCGTGGAAGACGGAAAATGCGTGGGGATTACGACGGAGCTCGAGGAGGAATACAGGGCGAAGGCGGTCATTCTCTGCACGGGGACGTACCTGGACAGCATGATCATCATCGGTGACACGATGTACTCCGGCGGCCCGAACGGCATGCGCCCTTCTGTGGGGCTGTCTGAAAATCTCCGCAGGCACGGTCTGGATGTCCTCCGCTTCAAGACGGGGACGCCGTCCCGCGTGGACAGGAGGAGCCTGCATCTGGACCGGATGGAGCTGGAAGAGGGCGATCCGGAGAACCACGCTTTTTCTTTCATGAATGAACGGGAAGACAGGAATCAGCGGAACTGCTGGCTTACTTATACGAATGAAACGACCCATCAGATTATCCGGGACAATATCATGCGCGCCCCGAAGTACGCGGGGAAGATCCATGGCGTCGGCGCCCGTTACTGTCCGTCCATCGAAGATAAGGTAATACGGTTCGCGGATAAAAAGAGGCACCAGCTTTTCGTGGAGCCTGAAGGACTGGATACGACGGAAATGTATGTGCAGGGCATGTCGACTTCGATGCCGATAGATGTGCAGTATGCGTTCCTGCGCACCATTCCGGGATTCGAGGATGTGAAGGTGATGCGACCGGCGTATGCGATCGAGTATGACCTGCTCGATCCGCTGCAGCTTTATCCGACGCTGGAGGTCATCAAGCTGCCGGGGCTTTATTCCGCCGGCCAGTCAAACGGTACGAGCGGTTATGAAGAGGCCGCCGCGCAGGGACTGGTGGCAGGCATCAATGCGGCGCTCAAAATACAGGGGAAGGAGCCTTTCGTCCTTGCCCGGCATGAAGCGTATATCGGTTCCCTTGTGGATGACCTCGTCACGAAGGGGACGGATGAGCCGTACCGCATGATGACGAGCCGCAGCGAATACCGCCTGATCCTCCGTCAGGACAACGCGGATCTGCGACTGACGGAAAAAGGTCACGAGATCGGTCTGGTTTCCGAGGAGCGGTATCAGCATTTCCTGTCCCGCAAAGCGAAATATGAGGAAGCAATGGCATATATCCGCACCCAGCGGTTCACGCCGAAGGAAGAAACCAACAGGGCGCTGGAAAGCATCGGCTCCGCGCCGCTCACGACAGGCATCGGGGCTGACCAGATATTGAAACGCCCGGAAATGACGTATCAGAAGATGGTGGATGTGCTCGGCTGTCCCGTTTTCGATGCGGAAGCGGTGGAAGAAATGGAAATCACCGTGAAATATGAAGGGTACATCGCAAGGCAGGAAACGGCCGTCAGAAAAGCGGCCCGTATGGAAAGTGAAAAAATGCCGATGGATATGGATTATCTGAATCTGGACGGCATTTCCATAGAGGCAAGGCAGAAGCTCGATAAAATACGCCCCCTCTCTTTGGGTCAGGCGGCCCGCATCTCCGGCGTATCTCCGGCGGATATGTCGGTGCTCATGGTATATCTGAAGCAGAGAAAAGGGAGTAAAAATTAGGAATTAGGAATTTGGAATTAGGAATGGCGGAGCGCCGCGACAAGTAATATGGCGGCGGGGATTAGTAATCAGTGGGCAGTAGGCAGTAGACAGAAGTCAGAACCAGACTTCAGAAGACAGAGGTTACCTGCTTGCCGTCATCCTCGAAGGGAAGAGGTGATAGAGAATGGCGCATCCTTTGAACCGGGAGGAAGCACGTCAGGTGGGGAAGCGGAAATTATACCACCTGTATGAAGAAACAAAAAATTCTTATGGAGCAGGGGCTTTTATGAATGACAGAGGGGTTCTCCGCAAGTACAGCTGTAATAAGAAATCAGTAAGACAGATGCATAACCGGCGGTTCCGTCATAGTAAAAACTGGGTGAATGGCAATGGCGGTGCGTATCGGAAAGAGGAAGAATACTGGTGGGATATTTTATAAGGTTCCACCTCTTGTCGGAGCAATGGGAAAATATATCCAATGGAAAAGGGTATATGGATAAAGTAAGCATGCAGGTGATTGTCATGAAAAGGATATTGTTTATTCTGGCGGCGGCCATGGGTATGCTGCTGTTCAGTGGCTGCGGCGGACAGAAATCGGAGGCGGTGGGGTCGTCGGGAACGGCTTCCGGCCGTGCGGCGGCGATGCCGAAAAATGCGGCGGTGGTTTATTTTTCCGCGACGGGAAATACGAAGGCCGTTGCCGAGCATATGTCCG
This sequence comes from uncultured Dialister sp., assembly GCA_902462205.1. GTDB lineage: Bacteria > Bacillota > Negativicutes > Veillonellales > Dialisteraceae > Dialister. The sequence continues at coordinate 27,193 of CABQAR010000006.1, read as the reverse complement.
CGATGGCGAATATGCCGATTTATGAAATCGTTCCGCAGGAGCCGTATACCAAGGAGGATCTGGATTATAACGTCAAAGACTGCCGCGCGAATAAGGAACAGCAGGATGACAGGGCGCGTCCGGCCATTAAGGGCGATCTGGGCGAGGTAAAGAAATATGAGACGATTTATCTGGGATACCCGATCTGGTGGGATACGGCGCCACGTATCATAGAAACGTTCCTTGAGCAGTATGACCTTCGCGGGAAGAGAGTGTATGTGTTCTGCACCTCCGGCGGAAGCGGCATTAAAGGCAGCGTAGAGGATCTGAACCGTTTCATGAGCGGGCTCCATATTTCCGGCGGCAAGGAGTTCAGTCCGCGGTCGTCCGATACGGAAATCATGGAATGGCTGGGATCCACGCAGAAGTAAATCTCTGCCAAAGGGAATAACCGTATCCCCTTTTCCGTATAATTTGGTATACTGTACCATAAGGGAAAAAGAAAAAATCCGTCTATGTTCCAGCAGGAAAGGGGAAACGAATGACAGTCAGGGAAATGATGGAGGCGCTTGGCCTTCCGGCGAATGAGGACGCCGCGAGGAAACTGACAGAATATAACGCCATGGTGATTGCCATGAGCAAGAAGATGAATCTGACCGGAATCAAGGATGTCGAGGAAAGTCTGGTCAAGAATATTTATGATTCACTGACCGTGTATGATGAGAAATATTTTCCACAGGGCGGCCGCCTTCTGGATCTTGGGACGGGAGCGGGTTTTCCCGGCGTGCCTTTGGCCATCCTCCGTCCTGACATGCAGGTGGTCCTGGTGGATTCCATTTTAAAGAAGCTCACGTTTATCGAGGGAGCCGTGGGGAAGCTGCAGATTAAAAATGTAAAGATCATGCATATCCGTGCGGAGGAAGGCGGACGGCGGCGGAAGACGCGGGAGTCTTTCGATGTGGTTACCGCCCGCGCGGTGAAGATGCTTCCCGTCATTGCGGAATGGGCGATCCCTTTCGTCCGGGTCGGCGGCGTGTTTGCGGCGATGAAAGGCCCCGGCGCGGAGGAAGAGCTGAAGCAGTCGGGAAAAATATTGAAGGAGCTTCATGCGGAGGCGGAGGAAATAAAGGAATTATCGCTCCCGAGCGGTGAGAAACGGATGATCCTTTATATCAGAAAGAAAGAGGCCTGTCCGAAAACGTATCCGCGTAAGGTCGGAATTGCAGAGAAGAAGCCGATTATCGGAGAGGTATGAATAAAAGGCGATGGAGTTCGCCTGTAACCGTTTATGGAGAAATTTAATCCGTAGACTGATGACTCCTGTTTATTGCTTTTACGTGCAGTAAGCAGGAGTTTTATTTTGGAAATAAGAGGTGGAAGATGGATCACTATTTCATGCCTGTGGCGGTCGCCATCGGCGGTGCGGCAGGCTCGCTGCTCAGGTACCTGCTTTCCATGATGCTTGCCCGGTTGTGGGGAACGGCATTTCCTTATGGAACGGCGGCAGTGAATGGAATCGGATCGTTCTGTATCGGTTTTCTGGCAGTGGCGCTGGTGCGGGATTCCGACCATCCCGTAGCGGCAGCGCTGTTGATTACTGGTTTCCTCGGAGGATTTACGACATTTTCCTCTTTTATGAATGAAACCATGCAGTATATGATGGCAGGCGCCTGGGAGATGGCGGCGGTATATCTTTCCGTCCAGCTGGCAGGAGGAATTCTTTTCGTATTTCTTGGCGGTTTTCTGGCACGCTCCCTCTTTTAGGCCATGGAAGGCAAGCAAAAAGCACATCGGGAATCAGGTTGGTTCCGACGATGTGCTTTTCTTGTTTCAGATATTTATGATTTCCGGCTTTTTTTCCGTGGCGTGGTAGCTGTCCTTCAGCGGTGCGTCCGGATTTCCCCTGAAGATGGCGCCCGGTACGAAGAGGTATCCGTATTTCTCAAAGGTCAGGACGGACTCGAACGTGCCGATGGCGTAGGGGCCGAGGATATAGTTTCCGAAATAAAGGTGGAGACCGTCTTCGCCGAGACCCCAGCAGAGATGGTTTTCCTTGATAAGGTCTCTGATCGAGTCTTTGACGGACTGATCGGATTCCGCGGCAAGGGATTTGGCCTGATCGGGATCCGCCTGCTGCACGGTTTCTTTGAAAATGATGTCTGCCAGATTGTACGTATGGACAAGGACGGCGGAGAGAGGGAGGTCACGGCCCGTCCTGCTGTCTATCGTCATGGCATGGTAGTACTGCACGGGATGGGCGCCGCCGAATTCCTTGTATTCCGCCCATGCGAGGCTGGTGATCTGGTTGTCGCAGCGGAGGACTTCCATTTCGTGCTCCTCGACGAAGCCTGCGTGATCCGGAAGGTATTGCCGTAAGTCGGTGATACGTTCAATGAAATAATCTTTGTCGAAGTCGAATGCTTCTTTGGTGGAACGGAGGCGTGCTTCTGAGATTTTGCGCAGTCTTTTGTCCAGCGCGGCATGGGAAGTGGCGGAAGCGCCGGACAGGCGTATTTCATAATCGAAAGCGTTCATGATGGTCTGTCCGTTGTAGACGTACCGGATCGGGTGTTTTTCCACGCGGAAGGAAAGACGCTCATCGATGGAGGGCATCGTATCTTCTGCGGTATACGCGGCAGATACGTGCGGCGCCGGGAATGGGGCGCAGGCAAGAAGCAGCGCGACGGAGTAGCACAGGACTCTTTTGTTCATGGAAGCCTCCTTTTTTAAGAAACAGAGGATGGATCGGTTCGTGCATTCCGTATATAGGCCAGATCGGCTTCGGATACGCGGTATTCATGACCGTGGCAGGCGCCCTGCCGGATCAGCCTGCCGTTTTTAAAGCTGCAGAGCGTCATGAAGGGGACGGGCTGCCAGTCTTCGTCACTGAGCGGCTGCGTACTGAAGAGCAGGCCGTTTCCTTTAGACAGCATATGGAGGGTGCCGGACAGGTTGTAGTGGACATAGAGGAATTCACCGTCATAAAGGAGAAGGTTCAGCTTATTTCCCTCGGACAGCTCGGTGATGAGGGTGTCTGTGAGGGCGAAACGTTCATCTGCGGACAGCAGACGTTTTTTCTTCCCCGTTTCCGCATCGATTCTTGCAATAAGGGCGAGAAGGACCCGCTCGCTGTCTGTATTTCCTTCCTGCATGGCCGTGTAAGGGGAAATCAGCGCGTTATGAAAAATCGTCCCGTTGTGGGCGAGCGTCCAGTTTCTGCCTGTGGCGTCTTTCCGCAGGAAAGGATGACAGTTTTCGCGGCGCATGGAGCCTGCCGTGGCGTTCCGTATATGGGCCGCCATGTTTTTTACGGATATGTCTTTGGACAATATTTGCGCCAGCCGTCCGCTTTCCGCCGACGGGCGCGCTTCTTTTTCCAGTGAAACGGAAGGGCCGTCAAAAATGGCAATGCCCCAGCCGTGGGGGTTCGTATCGCTGTGGGAAAAGAATTCCTTCAGGTAACGGTTCATCTTGATGGGATCCGCAGAATTGACCGCTAATAGTTCGCACATGGCTCCTCCTGTTTTTTCCATTATACCATCCATCGGGAACTAGTTTCTGTGGACAGCTGGAACGCGTCCTGTATAATGGAAGGGTAGGACAGTGGAAGCAAAGGAAGGGGCGTTTAGGAAGTGACGAAAGAAGTAAAGGCGGGCATGATCACCCTTGCGGTCTGTATCCTCATCGGCGCTCTCTTTATATTTACGGAGCCCGTTGACTGGATCAGGAGCGATCATTACCATATACAGATGGTCTGCTCCAGCGTGCAGGGGCTGAAAAAGGGGGACGAGGTCCGCTATGTCGGCGTCCGTGTGGGAAATGTGGATAACATCACGGTGGAAAACGGACAGGGCGTCCTCAGCCTGCGCATTAAAAACGGCGCGCGGATACCGAAGGATGCGGAGTTCGATATAGACAGAGACGGCGTCATCGGCGAGTATTACGTCCGCATCCGCGGATGCCATGACGATGGAAATTATTTCACTGACGGCATGAAGGCGGAAGAGTTGAAATCAAACAGGGCGTCCAATCTGATGGAGAAAGCAAAGAAACTGGTGGACACGGTAGAGAAAATGCAGGGAAGCATCAGGCAGATGGAGAAGTAGAATGTTTGGGGAAGTTAGGAATTTGGAATTAAGAATGAGGAATTGCGGCGCGCCGCGACAAATAATATAGCGGCGAGGATTTGTAATCAGTGGTCAGTAGTCAGAAGACAGAAGTCGGTAGACAGAAGTCAAAAATGAAAAAGCCCTCTTCTTTAGAGGAGGGCGGCAGTCGTAGACTGGTGGGTGATGCCTTTCGGAAGGACGAGAGGGAATCTGTCCCTGAAACGGGCAGCCGATTGTTATGGGAGAAAATGTATACGCATGCTGATGATTCCGCGGTGGACATGCTGTTGGGAGATAGGGCATAAGAAAAGAGGAGGCCTTTTTTGGGGCTTCCTCTCTTTTTGTTGGCTGTTTTTATGCTTCTTTCGGTCTTTCGTGGATTTTGTGCCGTTCCGTGATCAGGTAGATTAAGGGGACGACGACGAGGGTCAGGATGGTGGACGTGGTGAGTCCGCCGATGAGGACGACGCCCATGGACTGGCGGAGCTCTGCGCCTGCACCGATGCCCAGCGCGATCGGGAGCATGCCCAGCAGTGTGGAAAGCGTGGTCATGATGATCGGGCGGAGACGGAGCGAGCAGGCCTGAAGAATGGAATCTTCCAGCGTCATTCCCTTCGCTCTTGCCTGATTGGCATAGTCGACGAGCAGGATGGCGTTTTTCGTGACGAGGCCGAGGAGCATGGTGAATCCGATGAGGGACATCATATTCGCGGTCTGATTGGCGACGAGCAGTCCGAGAACGGCGCCGATGACGGCGAAGGGAAGGCTCATCATGATGACGAAGGGCTGGACGAAGCTTTCAAATTCGGCGGCAAGCACCATGTAAATCAGGATGATGGCAAGGATGACCGCTTTCGCGACTTCGCCAAAGACACGGTTCATCATGTCCGAATCGCCGATGAGCTTGTAGCCGTAGCCGATGTCCATGTTCAGATCGGGAATCAGTCTGTTCTGTATGATGGAAAGCAGATCGCCCGCAGAAATACCGGAGGTATTCGCATAAACGGCGATCTGGCGCTGGCGTCCTTCTCTGTCGATACGGGTCGGGCCAGAGGAAAGAGTGACTGCCGCGATGTCTCCCAGCCGGACGAACCCGCCGGATGGAGTGGCGATGCGCAGATCGGCTACGTTCTGCAGATTCCGGCGGTCTGCCTTATCTGCCTGCAGGATGATATCGAAATCATTATTGCCTATGGTATAGGAATGGCTGGTGCTTTTTCCCTGGAAAGCGTACTGGACGGCCTTGCCTACGCTGTCATTATCCAGTCCGAACTGGCTCGCTTTCAGCTGGTCAAGGCGGACGACGACTTCCGGCTCCGGATTGATGCCGATGACTTCCACGTCGGTAGCGCCCGGCACTTCGCGGATTTTTTCCGCCAGGTCATTGGCGTATTTCGTCAGCTTCGCCATGTCGCTGCCGCGCAGTCCGATCTGGACGGGACGGGAATCACCGCGCCCGCCCTGGTTGGTGGTGACACTGACCTGCATATCTCCCACGCCGGCGAATTTTTTGCGCAGCTCCGCCATGATTTCCAGCATGCCCTTATCCCGGTCTGCCAGCGGCTTCAGCTTGATATTGATGCTTCCTTCATTGACAGGCGTACGGGTGCCGCCGAGGGACATGGCCTCGACACGGACGTCGGGAACATCCTGTATGATTTTTTCCAGCGGTTCCGTCCAGCGTTCCATCTGCAGGAGACCGATGCCGGGAGGCGCTTTCAGATTGACGCGGAATTCGCCGGAATCGTAGGTCGGCTGGAGTTCCGTGCCGAGGAAGGGCATCAGGAGGAAATTGAAGAGAAGGGTGGCGAAGGATACGAGGATGATTTTCCACGGATGGTGGATGGCGATCGCCATGATGCCGCTGTACAGTTCGCGGAGGGATTCGAAGCCATGATTGAAGGCATCCAGAAGCTTGGTGACGATTTTCGGGCGGCTGCTTCCGTCGGCTTCCCTGCCCTTGGAAATATCCTTCAGCCAGTGGGCGGCCATCATCGGCGTCAGCGAATAGGCGGCGATGGTCGAGAATATGAGGGCGAAGGCGACGGTCAGTCCGAACTGCTTGAAATATTGTCCCACCGTTTCACCCATGTTTCCGATGGGGACGAAAACGGCAAGGAGGGACATGGAAGTGGCGAGAATGGCGAGCATCAGTTCCTTCGTGGCGTCTGCGGAAGCATTGAACGGCGTTTTTCCCATTTCCATATGGCGGAATACGTTTTCCACGAGAACGATGGCATCGTCGATCAGGAATCCGACAGCGAGGGAGAGCCCCATGAGGGACATGTTGTTTAACGTGAAGCCCATGGCCTTCATGAGGAAGAAGGTGGCGATGATGGAGGTCGGAATCGCCAGTCCGCCGATGATTGTCGCCCGGAAATCACGCAGGAAGAGATAAGTGATCAGAAGGGCGAGGAATCCGCCGAAATAAATGGTGAACCAGACGTCATGCACGTTTTCACGGATGAATTTGGACTGGTCATTGACGATATCCATGTGGATGTCCGGCGGAAGTTCGTCCTGTATGATGCGGTCGAGTTCCGCATTGACCTTGTCCGTTACGTCCACGGTGTTCGTACGGGACTGTTTACGGACGGACATCATGACGGAGGGGACGCCGTTGGTGCGGGAGAAGGTTTCTTCATCTTCCCACGCATCTTCCACGGAGGCCACGTCGGTCAGGAAGACAGGGCTTCCGTCGCGGCTGGCGACGACGATCTTCTTGAAATCGTCAATGCTGCTGAATTTCCCCATGGTGCGGACGGTGATGGTGTTGTTGTCATCACGGATTTTTCCGCCCGGGGTGTTGATATTGGCATTATTGATCTTCGTCAGGATGGTCTGGTAGGAAACGCCGTAGCTCCGCAGTTTTTCCGAGTCCAGATGCACCTTGATGGAACGGTCGCTTGCGCCGAATACATTGACGTCGGCCACGCCTTCGATCATCTGCAGCTTGTCGATGGCCAGGTCATTTAACAGGCGGCGTATTTCGCCGGTGCTCCTCGTTTCCGAGGAAAAGGCGTAAGAAGCGATGGCCTGCGAGGATGTATCGAAGCGCTGTACGACAGGCTCATCGATATCGTCAGGAAGACGCCTGCGCACGCCGGCGACCTTTTCACGGACCTCGGATGCCATCTGCCGGGGATCCGTACCCAGCTCGAATTCAAGCACGGTCTGGGAGAACCCTTCCCGGATGGTGGAGGTGATCGTTTTAATGCCGGATACCTGGCTGATCCTGTTTTCAATCGGTTTTGTGACGAGCGTTTCCATTTCTTCCGGCGCCGTGCCTTCATAGGTGACGGTGACGGCGACCATGGGAAGCTCCACGTCAGGATAGAGGTCGACGCCCAGATCAGGATAGGACCAAAGGCCGAATACCACCAGGACGAGGATGAACATGGTGGTAAAAACAGGGCGCTTAATAAATGTTTCAATCATAGTGACACCTGGTGAGAATGACGAATGCGTAGGGGGAACTTGCGTGTGTTATGGAAGGGAAATATTATTCATTTCCTTCTTTCACTTTTCCGCCTTCGCGGACCTTGTTCTGCCCTCCGGTGATGATGGTATCTTTTTCCGTGATGCCGCCGAGGACTTCGACCAGATTATCTCCGATATATCCGGTGGTCAGCACCTTACGGACGGCGATGCCGTCTTCCACGACGTAAACCGTCCGCTGGTCGTCACGCATGACGATGGCGCTGACCGGAATGGTCAGTACATTTGATTTCGGAAGCGCGGTGATGGTGGCGTCCGCGTAGACGCCGCCGCGGAGACGGGAATCGGAATTGGGGACGGACACCTCCGCTTCAAACGTGCGGGCGGGAAGCGTGGCGACAGGGCTGATCCTTGTGATCGTTCCCTGCACATGCTTGTCATCGCCGCTCATGGAAGGAATATAGAAATCCACAGTTCCGCCGACGGAAACGCTCTGGATATACCCTTCAGGGATGTCTATCTTGGCAAGGAGGGTGGAAATATCGGCGATATTGAAAAGCGCCGTTCCCACCTTCGCATAGTAGCCTTCCTGATAATACCGTTTCTGCACGAGTCCTGCCCTTGGCGTGGTGACGGTCGTGCCTCTCAGGCTGGAATCCGCCGCATCCAGATTTCCCTGTGCCGCTTCCAGCCGGCCCCGCGCGTTTTCAAGGGCGAACCGCTTATTGTCGAGCGCTTCCTTGGATACAGCGCCTTCCTTATAAAGTATTTCATATCGTTCTACATCGGTTTCCGCTTTTTCAAGGGTCGTTTTCGCGTCGATGTAGGTGCCTTTCGCATTCAGCACCGTCGCATTCGTATCCGTCTGCTCAAGCAGAAGGAGCGCCTGTCCGGCGGACACCGCCTGCCCCTCGGAAACAAATATCTGCTCGATGCGTCCGTCCACTTTCGCGGCGACATCGGCCTGCCAGACCGGATCAAGCGTGCCGGAGAATTTGAATTTCGGAGTGATGGTTTCCCGTTTCGCGTGGGAGGTGGTCACGACGGCGACCTTGCCCTGGCTGCTCTTGGCGGCCTCTGCATTTTTTGACATGATGTTGGAAAAGACGCGGTAGCCGACAATGCTTAAAATGACCAGTACGACGATAAGTAATATCTTTATCCGCTTATCATGAAGATCCATGGGAAAGTCCTCCAAAAGTAAATGGGAATGCATCCGCCATCCCGTAAATGAAAGCCGGTTTTCTTTGTTTATTCATTTCCCGTGGTGTAATATGGAATGAGGGAAATGATTTCCTTTGTTTTTATTTTTATTTACGCATGTATTGAATCTAAGTCAAGTTTATATGCTTTTTTGGATTTTATCAATACTGAAATATTAATATAAGAAATAAAATAAATGAACCGGCAGACGGGTAAGCGGCAGGGAACCGGCCGTATGAGGAGGGAAACGGAATGAGGAAGACAAAAATCATCTGCACCATGGGGCCGAGAGAAGACGATTACGGGATTCTTCGCAGGCTGGCGGAAAATATGGATGTGGCGCGTTTTAATTTTTCCCACGGAGATCATGGAAGCCATCTGGCGAAGCTTGGAATGGTACGGAAAGCGGCGGAAGAGGCGGGCCGTCCGATCGCGACCATGCTGGACACGAAGGGGCCGGAAATCCGTACGGGCCTTCTGGAAGATCATCGGTCGGTGCTTCTGGAAAACGGGGGTGTCTTCGTTCTGACCACAGAAGAGTGTGTCGGAAATCAGGAAAAAGCGGCCGTTAATTATCCGTACCTAGCTGAAGATATGAAGCAGGGACAGAAAATCCTCATTGATGACGGGCTGATCGAGCTGGAAGTGGAAAGCGTACGGGGGAATTCCGTTTCCTGCCGCATCATCCATGGCGGAGAGCTGGGGGAACGGAAAGGAATCAATATCCCCGGCGTGCCCGTCCGCCTGCCTGCGCTGACGGAAAAAGACAGGGAAGACCTGCTTTTCGGCATGGAGCATGATTTTGATTTCGTGGCGGCCTCCTTCGTCCGTGACGCCGATGGCATACGGCAAATCAGGGAGATGCTAAAGGAACACGGCTCGCCCATGAAAATCATCGCGAAGATCGAGGCGGCGGAGGGCGTCAGGAATTTCGATGAAATTCTGGCGGAAGCGGACGGAATCATGATTGCCAGAGGGGATCTGGGCGTGGAAATCGATCCGAAAATGCTGCCGCAGCTGCAGAAGGAAATGATCCGTAAAAGCAATTATGAAGGGAAAATCGTCATCACGGCGACGCAGATGCTGGATTCCATGATACGGAACCCGAGGCCGACCCGGGCGGAAGTGACGGACGTGGCCAATGCGATTGATGACGGAACGGATGCGATCATGCTGTCCGGAGAAACGGCAAGCGGGAAATATCCTGTGGAAGCCCTTTCCATGATGGCCTCCATTGCGGAATATACGGAGCAGTTCCAGGAGCACAACCTGTTCCGCTACCGTGAAATGGATCAGGATCTGTACGACAGCGTATCCAATACCGCCTGTCGCGCGGCGGTCACCGCCGCCCACGAGCTCCATGCCGCAGCCATAGCGGCGCCGACGATATCGGGAAATACGGCGCTCCTTCTTTCCAAATACAGGCCGGACGTGGATATTTTCGCCCTGTCGCCCCGTGAAAAAACGGTCCGCCAGATGATGGTCCTCTGGGGCGTCCATCCCATGCGGTCAGAGCCGTTTGAATCGGAACATGACGTTTTTGAGCGCTCCGTTTCCCTGTTAAAGGAACAGAACGTATTGAAAGAGGAAGACCTCTGCGTCATCGCGGCGGGCATTTCTTCGGGCAAATTAAAAAAACGCAAGGCAGCTGCTACAAATATCATGCGCATTATGCAGGCGTAAAACAGGTCTGCGGCAGGATACGGAAATCACCGGTTCTGACGCAGGCTTTTTGTATTTTCTTCTCGTCGTGCCTGTTTTGGTATAATGGAGGCAATCGGTACTCTGGAGAGGAGGCATTATGGAGATGGTACATGCGGCCAACGCGGAAATCGCCATGCGGCGGATTCTGCAGGCGGCCATCGGAGAAAAGGCAAGCGATGTCCATATAGAACCGCAGGAAGGATATGTCCGTGTCCGATTCCGCAGGGACGGCAGACTGGCGGAAAAATACTGTTTTCCCCGTGAAATGGGGGCAGGCCTTTCCGTCCGGGCAAAGGTGCTCGGCGGTATGGACGTGGGAGAAACCCGCATTCCGCAGGACGGCAGCTTTTCTGAGGAGAGGGAAACCGTTCCCTATGACTTCCGTATTTCCGTCATGCCCTCCGTCTACGGAGAAACCATCGTCATCCGCATCCTGTCCGGCCATGTAGGGTTCATAGAAAAGAATGAGCTGGGCATGCTGCCGGAGCAGGAAACGCTCATTCAAAGGGCGCTGCGGAGGAAAAGCGGAATGATACTGACCACGGGACCGACGGGGAGCGGAAAGACATCGACGCTGTATGCCGCACTGAAGCTGGCAGCCCGCCCGGATGTCAACGTGATTTCCATCGAAGATCCCGTCGAATACAGGATTCCCGGGATTACGCAGGTGGAAGTGAGAGAGAAGGCGGGGCTCACGTTTGCCAAAGGACTCCGTTCCCTGGTCAGACAGGATCCCGACGTGGTGATGGTTGGGGAAATCCGTGACAGGGAAACGGCGGAAATCGCCGTTCATGCGGCGCTGACAGGCCATCTCGTCCTGTCCTCCCTTCATACGGACCACGCTGTTTCCGCCCCGATGCGGCTGATGGATATGGGGATTCCGCCTTATCTCCTTTCCGCGTCGCTCTCCCTCATTATTTCCCAGCGTCTGGCAAGGAAACTCTGTCCTGCTTGCCGGAAAAAGACAGTGGTTTCCGAAGTCGACGCACAGGAAAAAATGCTTCCGAAATCCTTTCTTGGGAAAACAGCGTATATATCGGAAGGCTGTCCGCGCTGCCATGAGGAAGGGGTCTGCGGAAGGACGGGGATTTTTGAAATGATGGAAATAGGGAAAAAGGAACGGACCGCCATCCATGACCGCGCGTCAGCCGACGAGCTGGCGGAGCTGATGAAGGAGCAGGGACAGAAAACGATGGGCGGCGTCGCACTCGCCCGTATGGAAGCAGGAATCATTTCTGCCGAAGAAGCATCATTTTTATGGGAGGAGCCATGATGGAATGGATTAAAAAGTGGAAAGCCGCGTATCCCCGTCTGACAGATATCCATCTGACGGAAGGAGAAGCAGTGGCTGTCCGGGAAAACGGGAATCTGATAAAGACGGAAGAAACGGCAGGGAAAGACCTATTTGAAGCGTTTTTCCGTGATTTGCCGGATACCAAAAAAGAAGAATACGGAAAATCAGGCGCCTGTGATATCGCCTTCGGCGGAGCGGATGGCCGGTTCCGTCTCCATCTGTACCGCTGCGGAAATAAAGACTGCGCGGCGCTCCGTCTGCTGCCGCCCTTGTCGGGGATGAAAGCGGATCCCGATGAGGCATGGCTGGAAGAGGTGGCAGGGCTTACCAGAGGGCTGGTTATCATTTCAGGTCCGTCAGGCAGCGGAAAAAGCACGACGCTGGCAAGACTTTTGCAGAAAATCGGAGGAAAACGCTCCTGCCACATCGTCACCTTGGAGGATCCGGTCGAATATATCCTGTCTTCCAAGAGATCCCTCATCCACCAACGGGAAATAGGGGCGGATGCCGCCGATTTCGCACAGGGGGTCAGAGATTCCCTGCGTGAAGACCCCGATGTCATCGCGGTGGGAGAAATGCGTGACGGAGAAACGATGGCGGCAGCGCTCACCGCGGCCGAAACGGGACATCTCGTCCTGGGGACGCTCCATAACGGGCGGGCCACGGAAGCCATCAGCCGCATGATTCACGGATTTCCGGCGGACAGGCAAAGCGAAGTGCGTTCCGTCCTTGCTTCCGTGCTTCGCTGCGTGTCGACGCAGAGGCTGTGGCGCAGAGGGACGAAAACCATCCTGCTCCGTGAAATACTGACGAACAGCCCCGCCATTTCCCGCCTGATCCGTGACGGAAAAGAGGAACAGGTGGTTTCCTACATGGAAACAGGCGCCAAGCACATGCGCACCCTGAAGCAGGCGGCATACCACGTGAAAGGAGTCGCGGCAGAGGAAAGAAAAGAGCTGCTTAAACTGGTGGAAGAGATGTGAAATTAGGAATTTGGAATGAGAAATTAGGAATGGCGGAGCGCCGCGACAAATAATATAGCGGCGAGGATTTGTAATTAGTAGACAGTGGTCAGGAGCCAGTAGTCAGAAGTCGGAGATCAGAAGTCAGAAAACAGTTTTCTTGCTTATCATCATCCTTGAACGGCGTAGGCATTTAGAACCTTAAACCATTGCCCAGATTCTTCATTTCATTCGAGAATGACGGGCAGGGGCTATTTACCTGTTGGTATTACCTGCTTGCCGTCATCCTCGAACGGAATGGAGCACCGTGGAGTGATGGCAAGTGAAGCACTTTTCAAGGAGCGAAGCGATGCTGTAAAAGTGTCTGAAACGCCATACCCAACCGAAGGGAGCGGTAAGGATCTAGCATAGGATGCAGGTAAAAATTCAAAACAAGAAAGCCCTCTTCTTTAGAAGAGGGGGGCAGTCGAAGACTGACGGGTGATGCCCTCCGGGAGGAAAAGAGTGAATCTGTTCCTGGGAAGGGCAAATAGTAGTCAGTAGCCAGTAAGCAGTGGGCAGAAGTCAGAAAAAGCAGTTAGTTGGCAGTTCTTAGTTGTTAGTTTTACGTGTGAAAATAAATGTAGCGAAGCTATATGTGTGTTAAATCCCTGCCGTCATCCTTGGGTGGTGGGATGGATGATGTTTTGTCGGGGTTATTTCTGAAAGGAGAGTGTTTTCCATAGATTTCCGGTATAAGGCTTATGATGAAGGGGGAGAAGTCATTACTGGCTTTGTGTCTGCGGAAACGAAACGGCAGGCGGCTTTTGAGCTGCGTGACCGCGGACTCCATCCGATGGCGCTCAGGGAGTCCGATGGTAAAAACTTTTCCTTTCGGAATCGACGGAAATTATCTGATTTCGCGGGAGAATGGAGTTCCCTCCTTTCCGCGGGGATCCCTGTGACGGAAGCTCTCCGTATTTTGGAGGAAGACATGCCGCAGCGGGATAAGTCGCTTTTTGCAAAGATTGAAGAAACCATCGAGGGCGGCCACTCCGTTTCGGACAGCTTCCTGCAGACCAAGGCGTTTCCTGCGTTTTTCACCGCCCTGATACGGGTCGGGGAAATCTCCGGCACGCTTCCCGAGCAGTTGCAGCTTGCCTCCGACTGTTATCAGAAAGAAGAGGAGTTCATTGCAAGGCTGAAGACGGCTCTTTTTTATCCCGCATTCGTGCTTCTTTTCGCCTGCGTGGTTTTCACGCTCATCCTGACGGTGATTCTTCCGTCTTTTGCCATGCTTTTCGAAGCGCTTGCGATTCCGCTTCCTGTGATGACGAGGCTGGCGCTGGCGTTCGGCGGATTTCTGCAGCGATACGGGCTGGCTCTGTCCGTCTGCCTTGTTGTTCTGTCCGCTTCCTGTATCCTGTATTTCAAATCCCCGATGGGAAAAGAAAACGGAGACCGGCTGCTTTTTGCTTCCCGCTTCATCCGGAGGCTGCTGCTTATCCGTTTCGCCTTTGCGCTGTCGGCGCTTCTGAAAAGCGGCAAACCGCTATCCCTTGCCCTGTCGGATATAGCGGACATGATGGACAATGGGGAGGCAAAGAAGGAAATATCGCGTATCAGCAGGGAAATTGAACAGGGCGGCCATTTTGCGGAATGTATCCGGACGTCCTCTTTTACAGAGCATTCCTTATCCCGCATGGTACGTGTCGGCATGGAAAGCGGCAGGCTTCCTTTGTTTCTGGAGCACAGCGCCCGGCTGATGACGGAGGAAACGGAACGGAAGCTGCTCAGGCTTCGGAAAATACTCGAGCCTGCCCTGATTCTTTTTGTGGGGCTTCTGACGGCGGCGGTGGTCTTTTCCGTCCTTGTTCCCGTATTTCAGGCCGTGGGAACGCACATGGGATGAAGGAGCATGAAAATTTGCGAAAAGGAATCCATTATTTCTGAATATAAACAATTTCTAAATAATCTGCGTTTTGAACGAAACCTGTAATTTATTACAGGTTATTTTTTTATCTGTTTCAGGTATACTGGAAGTATAAGAATAGATTTTATATGATCTGAGAATTTTACGGGGAAAGGAGGACAGGGCAGGTCCGTTTTTCGGACAGAAGAAAGAACCTCTTTATGGAAAGCTTTATTATTCTTGATTTCGGCGTGTAACCCTATATGAAGAAGATAAGGGAAGTTTACAGGAGGTGTATCCGATGAAATTAATCAGGTGGATTCTGGCCGTGCTGGCGTGTATCCTTTTTGTCGCCTGCCCGGTCATGACAAGGGCGGAAAAGAAGCCTGTCATTCTGGATGCGGACATGGTCGATCTTTTCGATGACGGCATGGCGATGGTCATGCTTGCGAAAGCACCGAATATCGACCTGCTCGGCGTGAGCGTGGTGATTGGGAATACATGGGTGGAAACCGGTACGGCCAGCGCGATCAGGCAGCTCGAAGGACTGGGGAAAGCGCAGGATATTCCGGTTTATATGGGAATCAATACGGTGACCCGTGCAGGCCGCCTGACGATGATTGAAAAGGAACGGCAGTTTTTTGGTAAAGGGCCTGACAGCCATCTGGGCGCAGCCGGCTATGCGCAGCCTGCCAGCTGGAAAGAAGCGTACAAGGCAAATTACGGGGAAGAACCGACCGCAGGGCCGATGAAGGAAAATGCAGTGGATTTCATCATCCGCACCGTCAAGGAAAGACCCCATGAAGTGACCATCGTTTCCATCGGAACCAGCGCCAATCTGGCGGCAGCGCTTCGGAAAGCGCCGGAAATCGCCCCTCTCGTCAAGCAAGTCTGCTACATGGGCGGCGCATTCTTTGTGAACGGCAACGTCAGTCCGGCGGCGGAATTCAATTTCTGGATGGATCCGGAATCTTCCCGTATCGCCCTCCGCGCACCATGGGGAGAGCAGCTTATCGCACCGCTGGATGTCTGCGAAAAAGTATTTTTCACCAAGGCAAGATATGACCGCTTCACTTCGACGCTGAAAACCCCTCTGTTCAAGGATATGTGGGAAAAACACTGGATGACCCCGCTTTTCAGGAGTGATGACAAATTCAGAAGCTGGGTATGGGATGTCATTTCAGCGGCGGCGGTCATTGATCCCTCCGTGATTACAGAAGAAGTGACCTATCCGGTAGATATCAACGATACCTATTCCCTTTCCTACGGCCAGTCGCTGGCATTTAAAGGCTTCGGGCCGGAAGGATCGCAGAAAGCAAGAATCATCCTCTCCGTCGATGAAGAAAAACTGTGGAATATGATTTATACCGCAGAAGAAGGACTCTGATTAAGAAAGGGCTTGCAGCCCGTTTTGGATGATGAGTAACCCATATTTCGTGATTTCAGTCATATTCATAGGAGGTTAGCATGTTAAAAAATAAGATGGCAGCCCTCTTGGCTGTTTCCATGCTGTTTTGCGGACAGGCGCTGGCTGCGGATTTTTCAAACCTTGTCATTCTCCACACCAATGACACCCACGGCTTCGACCGCCGGGTGGAAGGCATCAATGGCATGGCGACCGTGTCCGCTCTGAAAAAACATTATGAAGCGCAGGGAAAGGACGTCCTCCTTGTCGATGCAGGCGACGCCATACAGGATAATAACCTGGTCAATTTCAGCAAGGGGAAATCGGCCATCGCTTTCATGAATGCTGCCGGCTATGACGCCATGGTGCTCGGAAACCATGAATTCGACTATGGGCAGGACGTGCTGCGGCAACGGATGAAGGAAGCGAAATTCCCGATCCTGTCAGCCAATGTCATCGTTAAGGCGTGGAATAAGCCGATAGGCGCCGAAACGGCCGTATACCGGAAAGGGGATGTGAAGGTCGGCCTGCTCGGACTGACCACGCCGGAAACAGAAGTGACCACGAATCCGAAAAACGTATACGGACTGAAATTCCTGAACGATAAGGAAACCATCGCCGTGGCACAGAAGCTGGTCAATCAGTTGAGGAAAGAAGATAAGTGCGACGTGGTCGTGGTACTGGGCCATATGGGAAGCGATGCGGGAAATACGGGCCATAGGGCGGAAGATATCCTGATGGACGTCAAAGGCATAGATATCTGGATTGACGGGCACGACCATAAGGTGAAGAACACCTACGTCAACGGGGCGCTTCTGGCAGAAACGGGGAACTACACGAAAAATATCGGTGTGATTACCCGTA
This sequence comes from uncultured Dialister sp., assembly GCA_902462205.1. Taxonomy (GTDB): domain Bacteria; phylum Bacillota; class Negativicutes; order Veillonellales; family Dialisteraceae; genus Dialister. Next base: position 10,344 of record CABQAR010000006.1, on the reverse strand, counting down.
AGGACAACCAATGGGTGGAAAATTTCTCCGCCTTTGGTGATTTCAAAGAAGAAGATCCCGTCGTGAAAAAACTCGTGGACAAAGAGCAAAAGAAAGTCGATCAGGCGCTGGCGCTGAAGAAAGGGGAAAGCGCATTCCTTCTGAACGGGAACCGGGATCCCGGCGTGCGGACGGAAGAGACCAATCTGGGCGATTTAGTGTCAGACGCCTACCTCTGGCAGGCGCAGCAGGCGATGGCGGCCACCGGAATGGCCGTGGACGGCGCGATTACCAATGGCGGAAGCCTCAGGCAGTCCATTGAAAAAGGAAATATCACCGTCGGACATATTTCCGGCGTGCTTCCCTACAACAACCAGCTGTATGTCATGAGGATCAAGGGAGACGTCCTTCTGGAAATCATGGAAGCCGCCACCTGCTCGCTTCCGTCACAGATCGGAGCCTTCCCGCAGGTATCGGGCATCCGTTACACGGTCGATACGAGGGTGCCTTATGTGAACGGGAAACCTTACGAAAATTCCACCTACTTCGCTCCGGAAAAACCGGGAAGCCGCGTCACCATCCATGAAGTTGGAGGGAAACCGTTTGACCCGGGAAAAATGTATACCATCGCCACCACAGAATTCCTCTGCCGCGGAGGAGATGCCTACGGAAAGCTGACCGAGCCCGGCGCAGCAGATATCCAGGCCATCGGCTATGTAGATACGGAATGCGTGGAAAACTACATCAAGGAAGAATTAAAAGGAAAAGTACCGCAGGAATACGAAAAACCACAGGGGAGAGCCACCATTTTAAAATAATAAGAATAACCATACATGAAAAGCTGCAGCGGAAAAGAACCGGAAATCCGCCGCAGCTTTTTATCATGAAAACAAAACCAACGGGGACAAGTAACTGCCGACTTCTGTCTTCTGACTTCTACCTACTACCTACTGAATCTCGCCGCTATATAATTTGTCGCGGCGTACCGCCATTCCTCATTTCTCATTCCAAATTCCTAATTTTTCTCCCATCCCCTTACCGCATTCCAACGCTGTGGTATCCTTAAAGGAAGAAAATGAACAGATGGGACGGATAAGGATGATTCGGGGATGCATTTTTGACATGGACGGTCTGCTTTTCGATACAGAACGTGTTTTTCAGGAAACGTGGCAGGAATTGGCGGAAGAGCGGGGTATCGCTTTAGCGGATTCTTTTGTGGCGGATATCACCGGAACCAGCGGAGAAGAAATGGACCGCATACTGGAAACCTATTACCGGACGGAAAATGGGCAGGCGATCCGGCTGGAGTGCAAACGACGGATGAAAAACAAACTGGCCCTGCACGTTCCCGTGAAGGAAGGCGCTTTCAGGATACTGGAAACCTGCAGGTCACTCGGTATCAGGACTGCCGTGGCGAGCAGCAGCCCGATGGAGCAGATACGCAGCAACCTTGCGCAGGCAGGGATGGAAAAATATTTTGACGCATTAGCCAGCGGAGAAGAAGTGCGGCATGGAAAACCGGCGCCGGATATTTTCCTCCTTGCCGCTGAAAAAATCAGGATCGCTCCCGGGGAATGCGCCGTATTTGAAGACAGCATACACGGGATAGAAGGCGCTGTGGCCGCACGCATGCTGCCGGTCATGATTCCTGACCTGATGGCGCCTGATGAAATGTGCAGGCACATGGCAAGAATCTACGGAAATTTAGGTGAAGCGGCAGAAAAACTTTTTGACTGACAGGGAGAAAAAGTAAATAAAAATAAAGAATTTCCTTTGCAGAAGGCTTTTTCAGCTTTTAAACAGGATTGGGTTTTGCTATACTAAAAAGTGGAAAATTATGGAAGGGAGACGGAACAAATGGGGCTTTCCGTTCGGGACATACTCATACTTGACTACTTTGACGGCAAACCTGTCCATACGAAGCTGCCGGCCTATCTATACAGCACCTACGGAAGCGACGCCGATCTGCGCCTCGACCGCCTCTATGCGGACGGCTGGATCAGGGAAAGCAGGCCGCAGGAAACAGTGAACATGCTTCCCGACAAAGCGCTGTCCGACTTCCTCAAGCGGTATGAAATAGACGGGGAAGGCACCCATACCGAGCTTGTCCGCCGCATCATCCAGAACGTCCCTGAAAAAAATTACGCCCACGCCGTTCCGAAAGTTTATGTGCTGGAACAGAAAGGGCGCGCCGAAATCGGCCACAACAGGGCGTATGTGCTGAACATCCGTGAAAATTACGGACTGACAGAAGGGGAAATCGGAGAATCCCAGTCGGCACTTGCGCTGAAAGGAAATCCCTACACCGCACGAGACATACTGGAACGCGCATTCCAGCAGAAAATCTCCATTTATACCATGGCCGGCGAATGGTCCAAGCTGAGGAACCTGTACTATACATCGGCGAATTTCTACCTGCGCAACGAAGATAAGGAAAAAGCGCTGAACTGCCTGTACCTCGTATTCTTCCTGGATATGTCGGGCATGGGGAATAAAAATACCGTCGTTCCCTATGAAAACCTGTTCCCTACGCAGAAAGGGATGATCCTGCTGCTTGATGAAATCCGGCATGGAGAAAAAATGACCATGGAAGAAGTAAAGAAATCCTTCCTTACCTCCATCGCAAGAATGGCGCCCCGGCTGCCGTTTTCCTATTTCTCCCCCCAGGTCATGGCAACACAGCTTCTGGAACGGTTAAGGGGCGTTCCCTTCAACGGAGCCAAGTACATCACGGAAAAAAATGTGCCTGACCCGTCCGCCAAGGCGTACCACTATGTACCGTGGGGAAGAAGCGAAACAGACAGAAAAGAAACCATACCGAAATTCACCTCGCCAAGGATCATGGCGCCGCCCATCCTCAGAATGCCAGCCTTCACCCAGCCCGCTCCCTTCGAATCGACGGAAGACAGGAAAAGAAGGGAAGCCAGAGAAAAAAAGACCGTGCAGGTCGTGAGAGAAACGAAGCCCGAGCGCAAGGAAGAAAAAGGGCTGCTGTCGAAAATAAAAAGCTGGATATAAACCGATGGATGGGGTTTTCATCCATCGGTCATCCACAGCGGAAAAAATATTTTCCATTTATTTCCTGTATATGTTAAAATAATCACATGTTCATATGCGTTTGTAGCTCAGCTGGACAGAGCAGCGGTTTCCTAAACCGTGTGTCGGGAGTTCGAATCTCCCCAAGCGCACCAGTAAAAAAGGCTCTCTGTCATCGGGAGCCTTTTTCATATCCTTCTCTATTTGCGCAGCACCTGGCGGTATCTGGGACGGCTGATGGGAAATGCGGTTTTGAAAAGGAAATGAGCGACAGGATAAATTTTAGTATAATGGAGGAAACGGGAGTATTTCCTGCGGAGGGAGGACATGATGTATAATCCCCAGATTAAAACATTCATAGAGGTGGCGGACGCCGGCAGCTTCAACAGGGCTGCGGAAAAAATGTTTATCACGCCTTCCGCGGTGATCAAGCAGATCAATCTTCTTGAGAATTCCCTTGGGCTGGTTCTGTTTGAGCGCACCCATCGCGGGCTCGTGCTGACGCCTGCCGGGCAGTCGCTGTACAAGGACTGCAGGTATATTATTTCTTATTGCGAGGAATCCGTGGCAAGGGCGAGGAACGCCGAGCTGGAAAGGGATGATATCATCCGGATCGGGACGTCGCTGATGACTCCGCCCAAGTTCCTTGTGGAAATATGGCCGCGGATCCACGGATATTGCCCTGACATCAAGTTCCAGTTCGTGCCCTTTGATAATACGCCGGAAAGGGCGCGGGAAATATTGGGGAATCTGGGGACGAATTTCGATATCGTCGCCGGTATTTATGATGAGGCCATGCTGGCGCTTCATGGATGCGCCGCCATGTTCATGTCTGATGAGCCGGTATGCTGCGCCGTTTCCGTGGACAGTCCGCTGGCAGGAAAAGAGATGCTGGAAATGTCGGATCTGGAAGGGCAGGAGCTGCTTCTCATGCGCCGTGGCTGGAGCAGGTATGTGGATGATGTACGGGATGATTTGATGGCCAATCATCCGTCTGTCCGGATTACGGATTTCGATTTTTATGATGTCAACGTGTTCAACAGGTGCGAGCAGGAGGGGTGCCTTCTGATGGCCATTGCGAAATGGGAGGATGTCCATCCGCTCCTGAAAATCCTTCCGGTCCGCTGGAAACACCATATCCCCTTTGGAATCCTCCATGCGCCGTCTCCCTCGGCCAAGGTGCGGAAGCTGCTGGACGCACTGGAGCAAATACGGAAATCCTGATCGGGTTATTACCTTAAGGTATATACTGATGAACAAGGAGAGACTTCGCAGGGGGTCTCTTTTTCTTTATGATAGATGTGCAGAAGGAAATATACATGCATCCGAGAAAATCCGCCGGTTCCCTGTGTAATATGGGCGGAAGGGCGGGAAAGTCGGAAATCAAAGGAGGAAGCAAATGGAATATGTAACATTGTCGAACGGAGTAAAAATGCCGCAGCTGGGCTACGGCGTCTATCAGGTGACGAAAGAGGAGTGTGAACGGTGCGTCCTTGATGCGCTGCGCGCGGGATACAGAAGCATTGACACCGCGCAGAGTTATTACAATGAGGAAGAGGTCGGAGCCGCTCTGGAGAAATCCGGCATACCGAGAAAAGATATTTTCCTGACCACGAAGGTCTGGGTGGAACATTACGGCTATGAGGAATGCAGGCAATCCGTTGAGGAATCTCTGAAAAAGCTGAGGACGGATTATATCGACCTGATGCTCCTGCACCAGCCGTTCAGCGATTATTACGGGGCGTGGAGGGCGCTTGAGGAGTTGTATGAGGAAGGCGTGCTCCGTGCCATCGGCGTATCGAATTTCTATCCGGACAGGCTCGTCGATATTTCCGGCTTCGTCCGCATCCGCCCGATGGTGAACCAGGTGGAAACGCATCCGCACAACCAGCAGATCGAGGCGAAGAAATGGATGGATAAATACGGTGTGCAGATCGAGTCGTGGGCTCCGTTCGGAGAAGGCAGGAACGGACTGCTCGAAGAGTCCGTCCTCCGTGAAATCGGGGACAGGCACCACAAGACGCCGGCGCAGGTGATTCTCCGCTGGCAGCTGCAGAGGGGGATCGTCGTTATCCCGAAATCCACCCATTATGAACGGATGGTTGAAAATTTCAATGTATTCGATTTCAAGCTGGCAGAGGAAGAAATGGACGCCATCAGGAAACTGGACAAGGCGCAGAGTTCTTTCTTCTCCCACAGCGACCCAGCCATGGTGGAATGGTTCGCCCAAATGGTGGAAGAACGGAAAAAGAATCATCGCAGCGAAAACGAGAAAAAGAACTGGTAAGTCATGAAAAAAGCTCCTCCGAAAAAACGGGGGAGCTTTTGCATTGGATAAAATATTTCGTGTGACGGATCACATGAGCAGGGCGAGCATGATGCCGCCGGAGATGGCCGTGCCGAATACGCCTGCCAGATTCGGGCCCATGGCGTGCATCAGGAGGAAGACGTTCCTGCTTTCCTGCTGCCCGACGATATGGGAAACGCGTGCCGCGATGGGGACGGAAGCGATACCGGCGGAACCGATCAGCGGATTGATGTGGCCGCCTGAAAGTTTATTGATGATTTTCGCGCAGATGATTCCTGAGCCTGTGCCGAAAGCGAAGGCGACAAGGCCGAGGGCGATGATGACGAGCGTGTCCGCGGTCAGGAAAGTCTTTGCATCCATGGTCGAGCCGATGGCGATGGTCAGTACGAGCGTGATGACGTTCAGTAAAGTGTTGGAAGCCGTGTCAGCCAGCTTGGATACGACAAGGCTTTCCCGGAGCAGATTGCCCAGCATCAGCATGGTGATGAGGGGAGCCACGGGCGGAAGGAAAACGTTGACGATCAGGGCGATGATGATCGGGAAGCAGATTTTTTCCAGACGGGAAACATAGCGTGGCTGCTTCATCATGATGCGCCGTTCCTCTTTGGTGGTCAGCAGCTTCATGATCGGCGGCTGGATGAGGGGCATGAGCGCCATATAGGAATAAGCGGCGACGGAAACCTGCGGAAGAAGATGAGGAGCTAATTTCATCGTCGTGTAAATCGCCATCGGGCCGTCAGCGCCGCCGATGATTCCGATGGAAGCGGCTTCCTTCAGGGAAAATCCCAGAGCCTGCGCGCTGATTAATGCGACAAAGATGCCGAGATGCGCGGCGGCGCCGAGAATGACAAGGCTCGGATTGGCGATCATCGGGCCGAAATCCGTCATGGCTCCGACACCCAGAAAAATCAGGGGCGGAAGAATCAATTTTTCAACGCCCTGATAGGAATACCAGAAGAGGCCGCCCTCCGAGGTCAGCGTGGATCCGGGGATATTGGCGACAATGCAGGAAAAGCCGATGCCGACCAGAAGGAAAGGCTCATATTTTTTTACGATGCCTAGATAAAGGAGCACGATGCCCGTGATGATCATGACCAGATTGCCGATGGAGAGATCGAGCAGTCCCGTCTGATGGAGCAGTTCATTTAAAAGTGTGACGAGTAAAGTATCCATGTGCCGGCCCCCTATTTCTTCTCGATGATTTCTCCCAGTTTGTTTATGTATGGGAGGAAATGGAGGATGACCCCGATAAAGGAAATGAAGATGAAGCTTAAAAAGAAATCAAGGAAGCTGAGCAGGAAAGCGCTGGAAATATCATCAGTCAACATAGTCATTTGCCCATCTCCTCAAGCTGTTTGTTCGCTTGGCGAATCATCAGCAGGCGTGTGCGTTCCTCTGCCTTCTTCAATACATCCTGCTTAAGAACGATGGCCCTTCTGTGCGTGCCGTGGCCGATGACGCCCTGTTCATCCCATGCCTCGATGGAAAGCGTCACATCATGGTCCGTGATGGCGATGATGGAAGCGTGGACCGTGACCGTCATGCCGAGGCTGGTCGGGGCGGTGTGGACGAAATTGATGGCCAGGCTTATGCTGGCATACTCGTCAGGAAGATAAGGATCGATCGTTTCGATGGAAGCGTCCAGCGCCCAGTGGATCAGTCTGGGGGTGGCCAAAAGGCTCAGAAAGTCATTTTCATAATTATCGGCGCAGTCGGAATGCTGTACGACCCTGCGTGCGATGGCGTTCTGGCCGACAGATAAGAATTCATTCAGGTTAATCATATTACACCTCACTGTAAATAGCCCGGGTTTCATTTGACCACAGTATAGGCCAGAGAATCGTTAATGACTAATACATCTTTTCTCTTTTTACGATAGATTGCAGATTATAATATGCAGGCAGATTCATAAATATATGTATTTTAAAGCATGTATTTTGTAGAAAGCGGAAATTTTATAAGTACAGACCTATGGTTTCTTTTCAGAGAGAAACGGAAGAGCAAAGTAAAAAGCCGAAAAGCAAGGGGCGGGGGAAGCAGAAATACGGCATGAATCATAGGCGGAAGGAGAATGAGGAGAGCGGAAAGGAACAGGTCTTTCCCTGCCTGTCTTTTTATTGCATGGAAATATCGTATATCGTGATGGGATTTAAATTTTCCTCATAAATCCGTATTTTCGGGAAATGAAATCGTTTTTCTTGTTATTTCTTTATTTTTTCATGTATTATATCGGTTTTGGTGGGTGTAATGATGAAAATATGGATATGAGGGAATGAGGGATTTCGTAAGGGAAAATTAATTAAATAAAATGACTGGAAATAGATCGTTGTTTGTAGTATGGTTTGGAAAGTAAAGCAGAGTGTCTGACAGGGATATGCTTTGTTCATTCGCGGGTGCCCCGGCCGGCCCGCATTTCGATGCCATGCCTGCATCGAGATGTCCGGCGGCCGGATGGGTGGGGCGAAAATACAATCTGATAAGAGGGGTCGCTATGGATCATTTGAAACTTGTTTATTCAAAAAAAGCGATGGAGCTTCTTCACCCGGAAACGGAACGGACGATCATGGGTACGGACGGTGCCGATCTCATTCATGCGGCAGCCGTGGTGGTGACGGGAGAGGAGGCAGGATTTCTTGACAGGCCGGAAATCAGGGCCTTTGGCATTCCCACGTTCCTTGTTTTGGCAGATGGGGAAAACAGGGATGAGGCTGTTTCAAAAAAAGCAGACCATATCATAGACATGTCGACGGAAGAGGCTGGCGCTTCTGACAGGCAGGTCGAAGAGGCGGCGGAAAAGTATGAGCAGGGACTGGTGCCGCCTTTTTTTAAAGCCCTTCGGGATTATATCGCGCAGGACAATAATGAAATGGCGACGCCGGGCCATCACAGCGGCCAGTTTTTCTGCGCCCATCCGGCAGGCCGTGTCCTGTATGATTTCTACGGAGAAAATATCTTCAAGAGCGATTTTTCCTCTTCGGATATTTACATCGGGAACCTGCTGATTCATGAGGGACCGCCCGTGGAGGCGGAGAAACATGCGTCCGGGGTTTTTCATGCGGACAAGACCTATTTCGTGCTGAACGGTACTTCCTCGGCCAACAAAATCGTATTGAACGCGGTGCTGGCGCCGGGGGATATCGTCCTGTATGACCGGAACAACCATAAATCCGTGTCACAGGGGGCGCTGGTGCAGGCGGACGCTTTGCCGATCTATCTCGAAACGGCAAGAAATCCGTTCGGCTCGATCGGCGGCATCCTGAGCAAATGTTTTGAAGAGAAATATATCCGCGCCCTGATTGCAGAAAAGGATCCGGAAAGGGCGAAAGCGAAACGGCCTATCCGTCTCGCGGTCATCCAGCTCGGCACTTATGACGGCTGTATTTATAACGCAGGGCGGGTCATCAAGAAAATCGGACATCTCTGCGATTACATCCTGTTCGATTCCGCATGGGTGGGCTATGAGCAGTTCATTCCGATGATGAAGGACTGCAGCCCGCTGCTTCTGGAGCTGGGGCCGAAAGATCCGGGAATCTTCGTCACGCAGTCGGTGCATAAGCAGCAGGCGGGATTTTCGCAGGCGTCCTACATCCACAAAAAGGACAGGCATATCAAAGGACAGGAACGGTATGTGCCGCATAAGCGGGTCAATAACGCATTCCTCCTCCATGCGACGACTTCTCCCTTCTACCCGATTTTTGCCACCCTTGACGTGAATGCGAGGATGCATGAAGGGGAAGGCGGAAAATATATGTGGATGAATACCGTCAGGAACGCGATCGAGCTTCGCAAGGACATCCTCAGGAGATGCAAGCATTTCCGCCCCCTTCTTCCGCCCATCGTCCATGGTAAGAAATGGGAAGACGGAGATACGGAAGAAATGGCGGGGGATATGGCCTATTGGGCCTTCGAACCGGGCGCCAGCTGGCATTCCTTCAAAGGGTACGGGAAAGACCAGTATTTCATCGACCCCTGCAAATTGCAGCTCGTCACGCCGGGAATCAATGTCAAGACAGGAAATTACCAGCGCTTCGGCATCCATGCGAGCATCCTTTTCAACTACCTCTGCGACCATGGAATCATTCCTGAAAAATGCGATCTGAACACCATCCTGTTCCTGCTGACGCCCGGCGAATCCAGAGAGGAACTGGTCGATTTGGTGGATAAGCTGGTGGCGTTTGAACGGCTGATCGATGAGGACGCGATGGTGAAGGACGTCATCCCCGGCATTTACCACCAGTTCGAGGGAAAGTACGAAGGCTACCATATCCAGAGGCTCTGCAGGGAAATGCATAATTTCTACAGAGAAAGGAAGGTCAGCGAACTTCAGAGGCGGCTGTTCCTCCACGACTACCTGCCGGAATACGTTATGACACCCCACGATGCGAACACGGAACTGGTGCGGGGACACGGGGAACTTGTCCGTCTGGACAAGGCGGAAGGAAGAGTGGCACTGGAAGGAGCGCTGCCCTATCCTCCGGGAATCCTCTGCCAGCAGCCGGGAGAACGCTGGTCGGAAAGCGCGGTCAGATACTTCCTCGCGCTCGAAGAAGGAATCAACCAGCTGCCCGGCTTCGATCCGGAAATACAGGGAGTCTATCTGGAAAAAGAAGCAGACGGCCTCACCCGGGCGTACGGTTATGTTTTGAAAGAAGAATATGATCCGAAATAAGCAGTGCAGATAGATTTTTTGCAGAAGCACTCTCTATGGAAATAAATGTAAAAAGCCTGACAACCCAGTCACGAAACGGGTAGTCAGGCTTTTTACATTTATTTCTATTCTTTCAAAGGCGTGGAACTCTCGTGCTCTTCATCGTCCAGCATGTTCTCCGGCCTCATGGCAGGGAAAAGGAGTACGTCGCGGATACTGGAGGATTCTGTCATCAGCATGAACAGTCTGTCCAGTCCGATTCCCAGGCCGCCTGTCGGAGGCATCCCGTATTCCAGGGCAGTCAGGAAGTCCTCATCAATCGGATGGGCTTCATCATCGCCGTGTTCTCTTTCTTCCACCTGCATTTCGAAAC
>CABQAR010000005.1 GCA_902462205.1 uncultured Dialister sp. | reverse complement strand
TGGTTGCCAAACCCGCAATATTTTACCATGGGAGGTTCTTCCTTTTTCTATAAGTCCTTTTATCTACCCCCAGTAAACTGGGGGTTTTATCTTGCCTATTCGGCGACAAAAAGAGCCTTGAACATCCCACTCGTTACAGGATTGTTCAAGGCTCTTATTTTTATTCCCACTCGATGGTGGACGGTGGTTTTGAGGTGATGTCGTAAACGACCCTGTTTACGCCTTTGACCTCGTTGCAGATCCTTCTGCTCATTTCATCCAGCACTTCCCATGGGAAGCGGAAATAGTCGGCCGTCATACCGTCTGAGCTCGTTACCGCCCTGATGCCCACGGTATAGTCATAGGTTCTTTCGTCGCCCATGACGCCCACGCTTCTGATGGCTGCCGGCAGGATGGCAAAAGACTGCCAGATTTCATTATAAAGTCCATTCTGTTTGATGACATCACGGACAATGGCATCTGCCTTACGAAGGATTTCCAGTCTTTCCGGAGTTATTTCCCCTATAATGCGGATAGCAAGTCCCGGTCCGGGGAACGGCTGGCGGTTGATGACGTCTTCCGGCAGTCCCAATTCACGTCCCAGCTGGCGCACTTCATCCTTAAACAGTTCACGAAGAGGTTCAATGAGGGAGAATTTCATATCTTTCGGCAGGCCGCCTACATTATGGTGCGATTTGATGGTGGCTGCAGTAGCCGTTCCACTCTCCACCACGTCAGGATATAATGTCCCCTGCACGAGGAATTTCACGTTCTGCAGCTTATTGGCTTCTTCCTGAAAGGTATGGATGAATTCCGCGCCGATGGTCTTGCGTTTCTTTTCCGGTTCCGTCACGCCTTTGAGAAGGGAAAGGAAATGCTCTGATGCATCTTTATGAATAAGCTTGATGTTAAATTTATTGGTAAAGGTGTCTACCACCTGTTCTGCTTCGCCCTGGCGAAGGAATCCATGATCAACAAACACGCAGGTGAGCTGGTCGCCTATCGCTTTATGGACAAGGACGGCCGCAACGGAGGAGTCAACGCCGCCGGATAATGCGCAGATGACATTATGATTTCCTACCTGCTGGCGGATATTTTCGACAGCGATATCGATATAGTTTTCCATCGACCAGCCGCCCTGGCATTCGCAGATATGGAAAAGGAAGTTTTTCAGCATCTGCGTGCCTTCCGGTGTATGAACGACTTCTGGATGGAACTGGACGCCGTAAAAACGTCTGGCTTCATCTGCCATGGCTGCGGTCGGCGTAAGCGCCGTATGTCCTGTCAGTCCAAATCCTGCCGGCATGTCGGTCACCGCATCCCCATGGCTCATCCATACCGCGGTTTTTTCTGAAACGCCTTCGAAAAGCGGACAACTTCCATTGCGGAAAAATTCTGTATGTCCGTATTCATGTTTTTCCGGGCTCGCCACAGCGCCACCCAGATCGTTGGCCATAAGCTGCATCCCGTAGCAGATGCCGAGAATCGGAATTCCCGCCCTGAATACATCGCTATCCAGCTTGGGCGCATTTTCAGCATTGACGCTGGATGGTCCGCCGGAGAAAATAATTCCCTTCGGACTCTTTTCAAGAATTTCTTTTGCCGATTTATTATATGGCAAAATTTCACAATAAACGCCGCATTCACGAACCCGTCTTGCAATAAGCTGTGCATACTGGCCCCCGAAATCGATAATGATGACTATTTCCTGGTGCTTCATTACGTTCCCCCTGTCAGAATTGATCCCGAACCCATTCTATACCATAAACAGGTTCCGATTAAATCGTTCGTTATATTATACCATAGAAAAAGAGGCTCTTCACAGTATTCACCGCCCCTCCATGAAAGTTCATCAGAATTTGGCACCTTTACAAAAGTGAGATTGCTTGCAGCAAATAAAAAAACCTGCATCCGGCGATACAGATCTGAAAATTTTATTCTGCTTCCAGCATGGGAAGCTCTTCAAGGAAAATGATATCTTTCCTTTCCGCAGCCTCTCCTTCGGCAAGAATGGCCGCCTGGCAGACGACAGTCGCGCCCGCCTTTTCCGCCAATTCCTTCAATGCACGGATGGATCCGCCCGTACTGATGACATCATCGACAAGCAATACACGTTTTCCTTTTATAAGGTTTACGTCTGACGCGGACAGATAGAGCTTCTGCTTTCCGAGCGTGGTAATGGACTCGTCTTCCACCCAGATGGGATCATCCATGTAGGCTTTGACGGATTTCCTTGCGACAAGATATGTTTTCTGCCCCAGATTTCTTGCCAGCTCGGCAGCAAGGGGAATTCCTTTCGTCTCTGCCGTCATTACATAATCAAAATCTTTCGGTACCTTAGCAGCAAGATCGCGCGCAGTGTTTTCCACGATTTCCACATCACCCAAAATAACAAAGCCCGCGATTGCCAGCTTGTCGGAAATATTCAAAACGGGAAGCTGCCTCGTGCAACCGGATACGTGCAGTTCATAATATCTTTTCGCCATCATATGCCTCTCAATGAAATGTCTTTCCAAATGCCTTATAAACAAGAATATGATGCAGGATGTATTCCCTGCATCAGCCGTTCCTTAGAGATTATACTATTTTCATAAATAAAGAGCCATCCCTTTTTATACGTTAATCGCTTTTTCCTTCCGAAACGATTTCCACAACCGGCTGGGATGTAATCACAATTTCCACCTGTTCCGTGATTTCCCCCTTATCATTCTTTTTTGCGGTTTCTTCCGTCTGTACGTTGCCTTTAATCTTAACCGCCATCGGTTCTGCTTTTATTTTCTTTTCCGTCGCCGCCACTGCCGGCACAGGCCGATCAGATACCGGCATATCGGGAGCGTCATTGCTTTTCTCTGCAACAGGCAACTTCACCGGAAGCGCCTTGGTTTTTAAAGCATCTTTATTCTCGACAACCGAGTCCGGTATGACCGTTCCTAACTCAAACTTTTTTATTTTCTGCGGTTCAACGCCATTTCCATCTTCCGAGGCAGTATCGCTATTTTCATTACGCTTCTTTTGTTCTGCATAATAGGCTTTTACTTTTTCCTCCCAAAGGGCATGGATGCGCTCCATGTATTTATCCCTTCGCTCATTGCTGCCCATATCGTCACGGATCAGTTGGATGGCCGCTCGCTCCGCACTGTTCGAATCGCCTGTCACTTCATGCCATCCGTCTTCCATTGCAATCCATGCCCTCTGGTCATCCGCCATGCGGAAGCGCACCGTCTGTACGAGTGACGCCCCGTTCTTTACATTTAAGAAATCCGCCTTTACACCCAATCCGTCTTTAAAAAGATCTTCCAGTCCAATAGAGGACATATCCATAAATACGCCCGTATGCCCATCATTATAAATCCCGCCGGTATTTGAAACCATGGGGAAATTGCTGTCATCATTCAGATAAACGGTTTCTGCCGCCATTCCCTGCCGGCAGGCCAAAAGCATCGCAATGCCAAATGCTGCTGCCAATTTTTTCATCATGCTCAATCCCTCACACAATCGAATAACCATATTGTGTTTTTATTGTACCAAATCTCCCGATAAAGTACCATCCGCCGGCTATCGAAGGAACTCTTCCATGATAAAAGACCGGTATAAAAACCGGTCTTCACGATACAAATGAATTATGCCCCGAGCTCATCCAAAAGTTCTTCCGTCGCTTCCAGCGCTTCTCTGATTTCATTTCGAAGATCCGCATGATCCGTCAGGAATCTCACTTCTGAAAGCACGCTGATCAGATGCGCAACCTGCGTGGTCCTCCCAATCAGGATTTTCTGGGATTCCGTATACTTTGTCCAGTCATTCCCCATGCTGCTGCGGATCCGTTTGATATCGGCAATGCCATCCGTCAGATAATCAGAAAGATCCAGAAGTGCATCTTCCGCCTGACGGGCTTCCCTTCTTACTTCCTGCATGCGGTGGCACATTTTCTTGACCTGCTGCTGGAAAACCTGCAGACGTTCGCTCATTTTCGTCAAAGCTTCGATATCATCGTTGGAGACATTAGAAAGTCCTTCTATTTCAGGGACGACCGCATACTGGTCAATTACCCCTGAACCGAATCCGATCGCATCCATTCCGCCGGACAGGTTGATAATCCCCATCGCCTTGGCCGAAAGCTCCTCAAGCTCCCTCCAGTTTCTTCGTTCCTTGTTAAAATGTTCCAGTCCGGTGAGCGTATCACAATCATGGAAATCAATATTTTTAATCTGAGAAAATTCGTTGGTAAATTTCTTCATATCTCCTGACATAAGCGTGATGCGCACCCTGTCAAGCTCGCCGAGCTCATCCTCTGCACGGACTTTCGCGCGATAAATTCGTTTCGTCGCTCTCTTTTTGGCACGTTCAATTTCTTCATTAATACTTTTTGTGTGCGTAGCTTCGCTTTTTCCGCTGATGGTATTTGCAATCATTCGCAGAATAAATGAAATAGACACTGAAAAGACCTCCTGCCTGTCCACATTATAATTTTATTATAACTAAGTATAACATATATTTTTGTTATATTTTTAGCCCTCCCATAAAAAATTATCAAAACAGACTTTCATACTTAGACTTTCTTTTATTATAAATATGTTGCCCCATTTCCTTATATTTCATATTCCAAAGCTGTATAGCTTTCCCTGCAAATAAAAGGAACCAGTCCTTTCAAATAGAACCGGCCCCTTATTTCTTCATGCATCTCGTTTCAAAAGTTCATCCTGTGCTTTCTTAATGGCAGCCCTGCTCTTTTCATTGATATGGCCTGCCCCGTCAAGAAGATTCTGGAACAATAACGTAATAAGCTGCGCCACCTGTATGGCCCTTCCAATCTGCATTTTCTGGACCATCGTATACAGCTTCCAGTCACCGCCTGCCTGCATTTGGATACGTTCCACATCATCCACGCCGTCAGCAAAATAATCAGCCAGATCATTCAGAGCATCACCCCGTTCACGGGCACACTCCGCGATATCAAGCAGCCGTTCGCAGACTTCACGGACATCGTTTCTGAAATGAAGGACATCTTTAATCATTTGAGCGATATCCTTTTTATCCCTCCCGTTGAACTTTTGGTTATCGATTTCCACGGGAGCCACATCCGTATATGTTTCAAGGACGCCAAACCCCAGCGACATCGGGCTGTATGCCGTAGCACTCACACTCGACATATAGCTGATACGTTTCGCCATATCCATGACTTCATGAATCCGGTTGCCGTCTTCCAGAAAATCCTCGATTCCCATAAGTCCGCGGCAATCTTCCAGATTCAGATTCCTAATCTTTCCCAGTGACTTGGTAAATCGGCGCATGTTATCATTGGCTGCCGATACTTTGGCCTTATCCATCTCGCCCAGTTCGTACTGAGCTCTGGCACGCAGTCTTGCCACGCGTCTTCTGGAACGGCGCACCGCCTTCTGCAGTTCCCCGTTCATATCCGGAATGGCGCCATAGTTATCAATATCGCCTTTTTCTATCGATTCCAGAATCTGCAATATATAAGTGATGGTCATCTTCAATCCCCCCACAACAGTTTTGGCTAATATTCCTATTTTTCTTTTTATTTATTATATCATGTTTATTTGTTCAGTTGTGCCACTCCTGTGCTGTCTGATAGAAAAATATGGCCATCCTCATCTTCTTTTTCTCCGGGTATTTCATAAATCGGAAGACGTCTTTTCAACACTGCCCTTCCCTTCAACCGCTTTAGAAATAATCAGACTTCCGATAAAGCCGATAAAGAAGAAAATCATCCACGATAATCCATAGTCCGCCAGTAGAAGTGAGGCCATGAATCCATCAATCCATCCAAAAGAGAACTTGGCCGTATGCAGTCCGTCATAAATGGAAGGAATCATCATGCACAGCGTTGTCCCCACATAGACGATCCGGGAGTCATTGAAAAATTTATGAAGGAAGGTCAGCGCGATCAGGGAAATCGACAATGGGTAAATAAATACGAGAACCGGTATTGCTGCGCTGATGAGCGCATTCAGACCAAACAGAGCTACGCCGAATGAAAAGATGGAAAAGCCGGTTGCATAAGCCCTTGCCGAGATTTGCGGAAAGATCTGATGGAAATAAGCAGCAGTCGCGGCCGTCAGTCCGATGCTGGTCGTCAGGCAGGCAAGGAATACGATGACAGCAAGCAGTACCGGTCCGATCGCCCCAAAGTAATAATTGGTCGCCCCGACGAGGATCGGCGCGCCGTTCTTCTGCATTCCCAGCTCCGTGACGGACGCTGCACCTATTACGCAGGTAAAAATATAGATCAGCGCCATGAACGCCATCGCTACCACGCCGCTGCGGAAAGCGCTCCACGCCACTTCTTCCTGTGTTTCTGCTCCATAATTCTTTACAGACTGGACGACAAGGATACCGAAACAAAGCCCTGCAATGACATCCATCGTGTTATAGCCTTCCAGGAATCCCGAAGCGAATGCCTGTACCGGCTCCGCATATTTCGCGGTCGGTGCCTGCAGTGCCCCCATCGGATGGATAATGGAACTTACAATGAGCGCAATCAGAAGTATGAGCATCAGGGGCGTCAGTATTTTTCCAACACGCTCAACCAGCTTGCTCGGAGTGATCGACAGCCACCAGGAAACGATGAAAAATGCCAGAGCATAGCTGTAAAGCGCAATCTGCCTTGTCCCTTCAGAAAGGAAAGGTACGACTGCCATTTCAAAGGATACGGTGCAGTTACGGGGAATAACAAAAAACGGCCCGATGGTTAACGAGAGCACCATGACGAAAAAGATGCTATACAACGGATGGATTTTTGCCGCAATCCCCTGCAGATCCAGTCCCGAATAGCACACTGCCACGACCGCCAGAAGCGGCAGTCCGCAGCCGGTAATCAGGAATCCGATCGTAGCAGGAATGACATTTGTTCCTGCATTCTGTCCTAAAAAGGTCGGAAAAATAAGATTGCCTGAGCCGAAGAACAAGGCAAACAGCATGAGCCCGATTGCAATAAAAGAATTCGATGTCTTTTTCATAGGAACCCCTCCTTTTTCTTCTCAAAAATAAACATATAAGCCTTCCCTGCTTTTTCTTCCATCCTGCTGCTTATATCCCCCTTTCACCAAACGGATCAAGGACCTTTTCCAAATATAAAAGCCCTGCCGAAAATAATCGGCAGGGCACAATTTGTGAGGTACCACCTTGTCACGTACTCAATTCACGATAACGCAGTCAGCGTCTTTTTTTAACCCTTTCATATACCTGCATGTGCTTCCATGCATATGCACAGGGATCGAAAAAGAAACTCACGGGTGACGCGGCCGTTTCGCTCCAGCAATTTCCACCATCCATTGCCTCTCTGAGAAGACTCCACAACCTGATTCCGTTCATCGTCTTGCTATAAATTTCAATTATTTTATCACTACGCAATCTATCCGTCAACACTATTTTCAAGAAAAAAGACTTCCTCTCATAAACAGGAAGTCTTCTTCGTAAAATAAAATGGAGCGGGTGAAGGGAATCGAACCCTCGTAACCAGCTTGGAAGGCTGGCGCTCTACCATTGAGCTACACCCGCATATGGTCGGAGCAGCAGGATTTGAACCTGCGACCCCTTGGTCCCGAACCAAGTGCGCTACCAAACTGCGCTATGCCCCGACAACGTAGTTAATTATAGCCATATTTTTCATATCTGTCAATATTTTTCACTAAAAAATCAATTATCGGCAGAGGAATGACCATCTGCATGGCATGTGCCGAAGATATGAAGATTATAGCACATTTCAAAAACTTTTGATTCCCTTTCCGCGCTGCTCTTCGTATAATAAAAATACATGCATTATCTTCTTATCAAAAAGGATGCTCAAATGAGATTAGGACAATATATAGGCCCTGCATATATCGCGATTGCGGGGGCACTTTGGGGAATCATCGGGCTTTTTATAGAACTCATGCATCGTGCAGGGGCTTCTTCTGATGAAATTAGTTTCCTCCGCGTTCTGTTTTCTTTCCTTATCTTAGCGGTCATGACCCTATTTAAATACGGAATACGGTCTTTCCGCATGGATCGGAATACATTTCTCGCCGCCGCCCTGCTGGGTATCATCTGCCACGGAATATATAATATTTTTTACAGCATGGCTGTCATGATGGCAGGTATCACGGTCAGCGCCGTTCTTTTGAATGTAGCCCCCCTGTTCACCGCTTTAATTTCCGTTTTCTTCTTCAAAGAAAAAATCAGCCGAGGAAAATACGGGGCATTGGCACTGAATATGTTCGGCTGCATAATTGCCACGACTGGCGGCCCCATGGATTTAGCATCGCTCTCCATCCCCGGCATACTCTGCGGAATCGGCGCCGGACTCTGCTATGCGCTGACTGCGGTTTTCGGGAAGCTCGCAGGAAATGCTTCCAACATATTTGTCATCAGTACATGGAGCTACCTGTTTGCCACCCTGTCACTCCTTCCCTTTTCCCACCCCATCCTCTACATGTCCGGCATGCACTCGGATCTTCTCGTTCTCGGATTCCTTTTTGCACTCATCCCTACCGCACTGGCCTATCTCTTTTATTATGAAGGCGTGAAAAGAATGAAAGACTTAAGCCGTGTTCCTGTTCTGGCATCATTGGAAACCGTGATCGCTGCATTGACAGGCGCCTGTCTTTTTGCTGAATCCATAGGCCTTATCCGGCTATCCGGCATCCTTATCATTCTGCTTTCCATCTTCATGATGAGCAAAAAGGAATAAGCTGCTTATAAAAAAATCTAACTGTATGCAATACCTTTCACGCATACAGTCAGATTTTTTCCTTGTCTGTTATTTCTCAGACATGTCATTCTGTTTTGAAAGCCGGGCTGAAATCTTTTTACCTTCTTCTGTCATGGCAAGTCCGGCCAGACTGGTTTCACGAATGGAGACAGGCATCAGCTTCCCGATCCTGTCCATCGCATCGATAACGTCATCCGGCGGTATGACGGAATGGATTCCCATCATCGCCATTTCTACCGCCACAAGGGCATGGACTGCATGAAATCCGTTTCTTTTCACGCAGGGCACTTCTACCAGTCCTGCCACCGGATCGCAGGCAAGTCCAAGTATATTCTTTAGTGCCAGCGCCAGAGCGTCTCCCATTTCCTGCGTCGTGCCATGGAGAAGATCGACTGCCGCTGCTGCTGCCATGGCAGTTGCCGTTCCGCATTCCGCCTGGCATCCGCCGACCGCTCCCGCAATCGAGGCATTTTCTGCCACCACCCTGCCGATCGCTCCGGCAGTGAATAAGGCACAGGTCACATCATTGAGCGTCGAGTTTTCTTCTTCTGCCACAGCAGCCAGCACCGCCGGAAGAATCCCGCAGGAACCGGCTGTCGGGCAGGCAACGATACGGAACATCTTCGCATTCGCTTCCGCCGTAGCCACCGCGTAGGCGCAGGCCCGTTTGCATACAGGACTGAGGAACCGCCCTTCTTTCATGAATAATGTATTTGCATCACCGCCAACAAGGCCGCTGGCGGATTTTTTCGTATCTGCCAGACCGCGCTGGATGGATTGACGGAACACGGGAATCGTATTCTTCATCTTATCCCAGACTTCATCAAATTCCTTTTCACTTTCTTCCGCTTCCATCCGGCAGGCAATAATTCCCGGAGAGCAGTGGTTTTCATCAGCCAGAGCGAAGAGCTCCCTGATTGAATGATATGATTTCATGACTCCCTCTCTTAAATGACATCCAATGTCATGACGCTATTGATATTTTTATTTATTTCTTTAATCTTCTGCACAACCGCTTCCGGTATCTTCTGGTCCGAATGTATGATCATCACCGCATCCGTTCCCTTGCCTTTACGGAATACGCGCATGTTGGAAATATTTACATTTTCCTCCGCCAGAATGCGTCCCACATCAGCAACGATTCCCGGCACATCATTATGATGGGTGAGAAGAGTATATTCTTCCCCTGTAATTTCCACCGGGAAGCCGCCGACACTGGTAATCATCACCCGTCCGCCCCCGAGGGAGCGTCCCACCACGGTCACTTCCTTGCCGCTTTTCCCTACGGCATGGATCTCCGCCACATTCGGATGCCCCATATCGACTGCAGACATCCGGAATGTAATATCTATATGGTTCTGTTCCGCAATCGCCAACGCATCACGGATTGTGCCGCTGTCAGGAGAATATCCCATCAGTCCGGCTACCAGCGCCTTATCCGTTCCATGGCCGCGCCCTGTTTTGGCAAAAGAACCGAACAGCGTGATTTCAGCAGAAGCCAGTTCATCGTCCAGTATTTTCCGTGCGATTTTTCCTATGCGTGCGGCTCCGGCCGTATGAGAGCTGGAAGGCCCTATCATGACCGGCCCTATGATATCAAAAATTCCCATTTGTACCATCCTTGATCAAACAATAGACTATTCCTATACGTTATTAAAGCATTTTAACAGCAGACCTTCAACAGACCCGTCCATTAAAATGCTTTAATCTGATCACATATACCATACCGGTATTACATCCAGTGGGAAAGGTCAAACTCTTCCCCGATTGTCGCCTTGATGCAGCTTCTTGCGATATACATCCCCATCAGTGTGAGAGAAGAACGACGCAGCAGGCTGGTATCCCATGCTTCCTGCATCTTTGCAAAATCCGGAGAAATGCGTCCCAATATATAGGACAGCTCTTTCCTGTCATAATCCACCGGCCGGGAATGAATTAACTTCGTCAGATACCCTCTCTGTTCCTCCCCTTCTATACCCATATCCGCATAGAAATCAAAAAGCAGGGAATCATCTACCACGGCAGGTTTGTAGTAAGAGTTATACAGGCTCGGAACGAGGGAATTTTCAGGCCAGCTTTCCTTCACCGACGTCAGCTCGCTCTTCATGCATCCCCTGTAAGCAAAAATCAAAGGATAGGAATCATGCAGCACCCTGCCGAAAGCCGTCTCCTTGTTATCCAGAGAAACACAATGTATGTATTCCAGCTGCTGGTAACCGCTGTATTCATCAGGAAGGTTCTCAACAAAGGGCGTAATATACTTTTTCGTATACTTCCGGAACGACTCCACATCCACGTTATCCGTATTTCTCGAATAATGGAACAGAAGCAAAAGAGCCAGCGCATGGAACTGGCTTTCTTCCATACGGGGCATCGCCTTAAGCGCATCATAGGCAAGAGCCGTCCTTGTTTCCGAGCGGCGGCCCTTCGCCACATCGCAGAACGCATCGGAAACCATGCTCAATACGATATCATTCGGCATCATCACATAGGTGCGCTGCGCATTCTGCAGGGCTTCCTGCACCATGATATGTTTCAGTGTGTCAGATGCCTCGGAGGACTCCATTCCCAGCTGCCTGATCAGATATCCGGTGACTGTCCTCGTATCCTGCTCCACCGCAGGCGAGACAGCGCCATACTGATTCAGGAAATGGCGGACAAACCGTTCCTCCAGAAGCTCCAGAGAAATCCCCTGCGTTACGATATCCGGTTCTTTTTCCGTTTCAAAGGCGACCGTTTTCTTTTTGGATGACAATACTTCCGGCATGGAAGCTTCCAGTTCTTTCCTGTCGAACACCTTCGTCGCGCCATCTACGTCATTCAATGGGACGGCAGTCTTTGAATGGGCCCGGATGGGAATGATCTGTGTGGTTTCGCTGACCGGCCTCTTATTGGCCACCTCAGCCGTCTTCTCCGGAACCGCCGGATGCGGTACAGGCTTGCGCCGTACAGGGCGGGGAGGCCGTACGATTTCTTTCGTTTTTTCCAGTTCTTCCGTCTCTGATCCAAAGCCGTACACCATGAACCAGCAAACGATAAGAAATAAAATGGCCACAGCTGCCACTACTATATATGGGATAATAAGCATGGATACTCCTCATATTTCAAATAAAAATACTATTAGATTTTATCATATTTCCATAGGCCATTCAATGATTCGGCTCCTGTTCCCTGTTATAATAGGATAAATAAAGGAGTCTCTTATGGAACATTCTTTTTCATTACCGACAGGGGGCACCCTCTTCGTCACGGAAAGCCACCTCGCAGTTTCCTATGACCGCCCCCGCCTGTCACTTTCTACTGCTATTTACGGTGGCGGGTTTAAAGAAATCTGCCATGCCGTCAATCAAAAGCTTACTGTCTTTTATCCTTCTGAATCACAATTCCCCGGAGGCTCCGTTTCTGAATACCTCCGCCTTTCCTTACAGGAACAGGGATATGCTCCGGAAAAAAGCTGTGCCCTCCTTACCGCCGCGAAAATGGAATGGCATTGCAAAAAAAGTCTGTCATATAAATCACTGGCGGTGGACGCCATCACCACGGGCGGCGTAGAGAAAACAGCAGCAAGGGCCGGCTCTTCTCCTCTCTATGAAGAAACGGACGGTCATTTCGCCCCGGTCGGCACAATCAATATCATCCTATCCGTCAACGCTTCCCTTCCGCCGGGCATCATGGCAAGATCACTCATCACGATCACGGAGGGAAAGACAGCCGCCTTGCAGGATCTTGGGGTCGCCGATGTCAACAACGGCCTTCCCGCCACCGGCACAGGCACGGACGGAATCACGCTGATTACCGATCCATGCGGACCTCTTTACACGGATGCAGGCACTTTCTCCATGCTTGGATACCTGCTTTCCAAAGCGGCGTATGACACGGTACGGCAATGTCTGGAACAGTATGACAAGCCATGGAACAGGGACCGTTCACTCGCCACGCCGCCGGCAGCTGACCTTGAGCGGCTCAAAAGAAACCGTAGCAACGGAAATGATTAGACAAATAGATTTTCATTTGCTATCATGGGGATAAATTACGAAAAGGAGTTGGTACGGGCTATGCCATATGACGAGCGGACTGTCACTGAACTGTACGAATCCGCGGAAATCACCCCTATGGGGATCCAATTGGAAGTGAATGCAGAAATATTTACCACTGTCCACAATTTACTTTGCAGTGTACGAAAGGATATGGGTATCCAGCCGGAGGATGAAAAACGCCTCTATCATTTATGGCGGAAAACCATTCGTGCCATGTCAAAGGTAGAGCTTCGTAAGGGTCATGGGATTTCCATGGAAAAGCAGATCGACATGCTGAAGGAAGCCTATGCCATTGAAACGAAGTATACTGCAGACCAGCTTTTCCATCCTTCCTGCCAAGTAAAAATGACAAAAGACCTGATCGAATCAGAAAGTTCCTTCACACCCGACGAGATGGAGGAGCTCTTTCATTCGACCGTATGGCCTTCCCTTATCCAGGGAAAAACAGGCGGACAGGAAAAGCCGATGGCATTCATCATCGCAGGGCAGCCCGGCTCCGGAAAAACGCGGATGTCTTCCATGCTGATTGAAGAATATGATGGAGACATCATCCAGTCCATGAGCGACAATTTCCGCGGCTTCCACCCCCGCTCCAAGGAACTGATTCAGAAATATGGCCAGTACTGTGCTTATTTTTCCATGGAACAGGGCAAAGTTCTTTCCGACCTGACACTGAAACGGGCCGCGGAAGAACGTTACCATATTTTGCAGGAAGGCTCCCTTGACGATGTAAACCGGACGATGAATCTGATTTCTTATCTGAAAGAAAAAGGATACACCATCTGCGTCATGCTCCGCGCATGCCCCAAAAAAGAGAGCTGGAAGGCTATCCATCAGCTTTATCTGCAGCAGCACCTCAAAGCACCCGGATTATCCAGACTCATCTCCAAAGAATACCACGACAAGGCCTGTCTTTCGTTCCTCTCTGCCACCAATGACCTGATCAGGCAGAACCTGATGGACCAGCTCATCATCAAAAGCCCGAAAGGCCTCCTCTACGACAGCGATGACATGCCGACGGAAAGAGTCAGCGACGTCTTATCCAAACGCATGGTCAAATAAAGAAAGAGCAGGGAAACCTGCTCTTTTTCGTGAAAGGGATATCATGGATATTTCTGCAAAAGCATTATTTATAGAGACCGCCGGAAAGCTTCATCTGGACGCGGTCGGAATCCTGTCCTGCCCCATTTCCCCCTCCCTGCAGAAAAAGCTGGAGGACGCCGGAGAGAT
The DNA here is from genome assembly GCA_902462205.1 of uncultured Dialister sp. Classification (GTDB taxonomy): domain Bacteria; phylum Bacillota; class Negativicutes; order Veillonellales; family Dialisteraceae; genus Dialister. Next base: position 91,900 of record CABQAR010000005.1, on the reverse strand, counting down.
TCCTTTTGTTCCTGCCGACCACCGGCTGCGCACCATGCCGGAAAAAATCCTTCCCGGCGCGCAGTCGATCGTCGTGATTCTTTTCCCCTATCATTACAAAGGAGAAAATCATTCCAATATCGCTCTTTACGCCCGTTCCAAGGATTACCACAAAATCGTCCATCATTATCTTTCTCAGATAATCAACGTCCTGCAGACCTCTTATACCGGCCATCAATTCCATGCCATCGTGGACACTTCCCCGCTGGCGGACCGCTGGCTGGCCTATCAGGCCGGACTGGGCTTCTTCGGAAAAAACCATTGCCTTATCAACCCTAAATACGGTTCTTACTTTACCATAGGCTCCATCCTGACCACCCTCAGACTGCCGCCGGACGAGCCTCTTTCCATGGACTGCGGGGACTGTACAAAATGCTTCCATGCCTGCCCGGGAAATGCGCTTTCTCCCGGCCGTTTCAATCCGTGGACCTGCAAATCCTATCTGACACAGAAAAAAGAACCGCTTACGGCAAGAGAGGAACAGATCATACGGAAAACGCCCCTGATTTTCGGATGTGATGAATGCCAGAAATGCTGCCCGTTTAACCAGAATGCCGCATTGTCACCGCTCCCCGAAATCAGAGAAGAGCGTATTCCTTATCTTTCCAGAGCGACACTGGAAGAAATCTCCAATCGCCGTTTCAGCAGGGATTACAAAGAGTACGCCTTCGCATGGAGGGGTAAATCCATCCTCCTCCGAAACATGGATATCACAGAAAAGAAATAAAGCACTTCATTCTTTACCTGCGCGCAAAGAACGGAAGTGCTTTTTTATTTAGAAAGAAAACAGATCGATTTGTTCCTCATCGGGGATTCCATTTAAAATCCCCATGTCTTCCATCGTATCAATGATACTCTGGCTGACCTTGCCACGCTTCTTCAGATCCTCCTTGGACGTAAAGGCATGTTCCGCTCTGGCCTGCACGATTTCCTTTGCCACCGTATTTCCCAGTGCGGGTATGCAGTTGAACGGAGGCCTTAAGGCGCCCTCCTCCATCAGGAATTCAGATGCATCCGATTTATTCAAATCAATGGGCAGGAAATGCAGCCCTCGGAGATACATCTCTGCCGCCACTTCGATGACCGTGGCATTTCCTTTCTCCACGGCCGTCGGATGAGGCACCGAATTGATTCTGGCCAGCTCCGCCTTTTGCGCAGCAAGCCCTTTCAGAATGACAAGCGGATTGAAGGAGCCTTCCGCCCTGATGGTGAAATAGGCGGCGTAATAGGCTAGCGGCCGGTAGACCTTGAACCATGCGATCCGGAAAGCCATCATGACGTATGCCACGGCATGGGCACGGGGGAAGAGATAGGAAATCTTCAGACAGGAATCTATGAACCAAGCCGGCACATGGGCATCTTCCAGTTCTTTCCTATTATTGGAATTCCCCTTTTCCAGTCCTTTTCCCTTTCGTACGTTTTCCATGACCTTGAACGCGGTAAGGGGCTTCACCTTATGGGCGATCAGATAGTTCATGATATCGTCACGGGTCGATATCGCTTCTTCCAGCTTGACCTGCTTCGATGTAATCAAATCTCTCGCATTATTCAGCCATACATTCGTTCCGTGGGAGAACCCTGAAATCCGCACCAGCTCAGAAAAATTCTTTGGATTGGTTTCTTCCAGCATGCCTCTGACAAAAGGAGTGCCATATTCGGGAAGCCCGATAGCGCCTACCTTGATCCCTTTATTTCCCACCGTTTCTTCCAACTGCTCCGAAGTGATGCCGAGCGCGTCAGGCGAACTGAATAAAGACAGTGTCTTTGCATCATTAAAAGGGATGTGGAGCGGATCGATACCGGTAATATCCTGCAGCATGCGGATGACCTTCGGATCGTCGTGGCCCAGAATATCCAATTTCAACATGCGTCCTGAAATGGAGTGGTAGTCAAAATGGGTGGTGATGGTTCCGGGAATCTTATTTCCCTCTTCATCCTTCAGCCATCTTTTATTCGCTGCATATTGAAGCGGCGTAAAGTTATGGATGTCCATATCACGAGGGCAGACCATGATGCCTGCCGGATGCTGCCCGGTCGTCCGTTTGACACCGGCCACCCCTGCTGACAGCTTCTCTATGAAAATATCATTGAAGGTAAAACCTCTGTTTTCCGCATAGCGTTTGACAAACCCAAAGGCAGTCTTATCCTGGATGCCGGCAATCGTTCCTGCTCGGAATACATTGTCCCTGCCAAACAGCTCTTCCGTGTACTTATGAGCCACGGCCTGATCATCGCCGGAGGAAAAATTCAGATCGATATCAGGCACTTTATCCCCATCAAACCCAAGGAATACGGCAAACGGAATATCGTGTCCGTCTTTCCTCAATTCATGGCCGCACTTCGGGCATTTTTTGTCCGGGAGGTCGAATCCGCCGCCGACAGATCCATCGATAAAGAATTGGTTCCAATGGCAATGGGGGCACACATAATGGGGCGGAAGGGGATTGACTTCGGTGATGCCGGACATCGTGGCGACAAAAGAAGATCCGACGGATCCACGGGAACCGACGAGGTATCCTCTGTCATTGGAATGCTTCACCAGCTTGTGGGCAATATAATAAAGAACCCCGTAGCCATGATTGATGATCGGCGTCAATTCCAGATCCAGCCTTGCCTGTACGATTTCAGGAAGCGGATTCCCGTAAACAGCCTCCGCATTGGCATAGCACATATCTTTCAGCTTCTCATCCGCCCCCGCGATTTTCGGGTTATAGGATTTCCATTCCTCTGCAAGCGGCTCGATTGTTTCACATTGCTCTGCCACCCGCCGGGTATTCGTTACGACGATCTCTATCGCCTTTTCTTTGGGCAAGTAGCTGAACTCGTCAAGCATTTCCTGCGTCGTTCTCAGATATACGGGCGGATGGGACTCTATTTTTCCCGGTTTCTCCCAGTTCGACAATAGAATATCTCGATTCCGCGCATATTCGGCAAAAAGATAGTGGGCATCAGATGTGGCGCAGACTGGTACGCCTGCTTTTTCCCCGATTTCTAGTACCTTTCTGTTCAGATTCTGCAAATCCTCTTTTGTTTTCACTTCCGAATATTTATCTTCATACATCAGGAACTCATTGTTTCCCAGCGGCTGGACCTCCAGATAATCATAAAATCTGGCTCTGTCAATCAGCTCTTCATCGCTCTTTCCATTTAAAACGTCACGGAAAAACTCGCCCATAACGCAGGCCGATCCATAGAGAAGCCCTTCCCGCATCTCTTCCAAAATGGGACGCGGCAGCAATGGCCTCTTTCGGTAAAATTTCAGATGGGAAAGCGTAACCATCCGGTACAGGTTGAATAGTCCCGTTTTATTTTTCGCCAGGATGATGATGTGGCTGTATTGCTGCCGGTCATTATCAATATCATCCGGAATGTCATCAATCAGATATCCTTCCATTCCGTAAATGACCTTCTGATGATACTTTTTCGCCAACTCCTGTATTTTGGGGAAGGCCTGTATGACGCCATGATCGGTAATGGCTACCGCAGGATGGTGCCACTTGGCCGCTGTTTTTACGATTTCCTCATTATCAATGAGGCCGTCCAGACTCATTTTGGTGTGAAGGTGCAGCTCCACGCGAGGCGTTTCATAATCATCCGTATGATCGATTTTTTCCTCTTCTCCCATTTCCATCTGGGAAATATTCAGAACAAGGCCGCCGGTAAATTTATCAAGCTGCACATTGCCCCTGACCTTGATGGTCATTCCGCTTTTCACTGCTTCCAGCTTCTGGGCGTCGGCCGCCTTTTCAAAAAACTTCTTACAGGGAATTCCGTTTGTCTCATCCGCCAGATTCATGGTAAAGAGACGACGATCCCCCCTCAGCTCGCGGCACTCACATTTGATCACCGTCCCCTGCACGGTGACTCCATCTGCTTCTCCGCTGATTGTATTGATATCGACTGTCTTTCCTTTGATATGTGTCTTTCCCAGAAATATGCCGTCAGACTCCGTTTTTTTCATCTTATTGGCTTCGAATACGGCACTCGGAAGCACGCTCGCCAGTTCAGGCAGCCCTTCCGGTGCGCGGAATGCGGTATCCGGCACAGGGATTGCGCCCTCCTCCATTGGTGAAGAGCATGCCATGGCAGCCTGCACATCCTGAAACGTGGGCAGAGAAAAAACAGGTTCCCCGGATTCTTCCATGTCATATCCATCATCAGCTTCGTGATCATCAGGAACAGGTATTTCTTCTATTTCTGCTTCTGCTCCGTACATTTCAGAGAATTCTTCCTCCGGCAGCGGTATGGATTCCATGGCCGGCACGGAAGGAACGACCCTTTCACTGACATCTTCTCCATTCAGATAAATATGCTCCAGGCACTGTATTTCCTGTCCCATTTCCTGCAGCACGCGAAGCGCGGCTTCTGTATCATCGGCCTGTATGTACCAGGACCGGCACTCCGTATCCACTTCCATCAAAGTAATGACTGAATCCTTCTGTCTTGACTGCAGTCTATACTTTCCCATTCCTATCCCTCCGATATATTTTCCTGCCGACGTAAATCAAGAAAATGGTCCACGTCTCACCCATTCCCTAAGGGAATGATTTTTGCAGGCGTATTGTCTTGTTTATTTACACTCTTCGGTGTACTCTTTACTTCTTTCTGTTTTACGTTTTTCCCTGCTTTGTCCTGCTTTTCTTTTGCCTTTTTAGCTGCTTCCGCCTTTTTCGGATCTGTCTTATAGGTGACTACCGTATTTACCGGATCATAATAGGATTCAAACGTATCTTCATAAATGCGGCCGTCCGCCCATTTGGCATACTGCATGATCCCTGCCGTATACCCTTCGTGCCCGTATTCGATATTTTTCTCTTCCTCAATGGAAGGATCTATCTTTTCCACCGTATCAAACCCGATCGTACCGGAATGACGCAGCAGAACCTCTGCCACTTCCGGCTTATCCTCCGCCGCGCCGATGATATAGCAGGTGATTTCTCCCGGTGCATAGACGGAATACACGTACACCGGATGCTTTAACGTATTGACGAAGCAGAAATCAAGATCTCCATAGGAAACAGTCGCATCCTGCCCGATCGGTGCATAAGACGCAGGGGAAAAATGGGGAGTCCGTTCCGTCACCTGGAGTCCGGACAGCATGACCGCATTAAACAGCGTCGTGCTGACCTGGCAGACCCCTCCGCCATAGCCCGGTTCGGGACGGCCATTCACGATTACAGGCGCCTCCATATATCCTTTATCAGGAGACCGCATGCCTGTCGCATGATTATAAGAAAAGCTTTCTCCCGGCCCCACGATCGTGCCGCTGATAGCGGAAGAAGCAAGTTCTATATTTCTGCTTCGATTGGGATTTCCTCCGAAATTGGTGGAATACTGCCCGAGCACCGTATTAAAATTCCTCACCTGTTCAGCTGTCAGATTCGGCAATTTCTCTTCCGTGACAGGAATTTCAACCATGCTCTCCCCCGCATGGGAAATGGCATGATCCACTGCGTCAGCCAGTTTCGCTTCATCAATTTTAAGATAAGGGACTCCCTCGGTAAATGATACGCTTCCATCATTTTTAAACACAGGCATCGCATCCACCGGATCAGCACTGTATTTTTTCACAAGCTCTGCCACTTTATTCTTTGCTGTATTTTTATCATATAGGATGCCCGCATGATCAGCACCGCCGAAAAGCAAGGCACGCCAGCGGACGATCCAGTCATTCATGACATTTCCGCTCCTGCCCATGGCAAGAAGCTCGTCGAGCTTGCTCTGATCCACATGGACATTCAGTTCCTTGAATCCCCATTCCTCTTTGATCGTTCCGTGCTGCAGGACCAATCTGCCTTCGGACAATTCCTGATTTTTAGCGTTAATCATTTCCGTCAGCTGCTGCCTATCCATTCCGCCGACAGAAATCCCGTTCATCCGCACCCCCGGAATGACCGCGTCCTGCCGCACCCATGCGAAGGGTGCCGCACCTCCTGCCACGATGGCAGCGATTAAAAGTCCCCCGAATATTCCGACTGTTTTCCCCAAAGCATTCCCTCGTCTATTTCCTTAAACAAAATTGGAGCAGCAAGTCTTTTAGCGTTTCACTGCTTCCCTGACGGATTCCCATCTGGTAATCAAAAAGCCGTACAAGAAACCATTCCGCATCAGCTTCTGTAATATGTGACGCATCTTTCAACAAACTTTTCCATGCCCACTGGTTCCGTATTTCCAATATCTTTTGCATGTCCGGAATCGGCTTCCGATTCCTCTGCATTTCCTTGAGCATCTTGATCTTTCGAAACCGTGATGCCAGAAAACCTATATTCTTCAATGTTTCCGACGGATTGGTAAATACGCGGTCTGCACTCTGCAAAACCACGGATGCCTTTTTGGCAAGGAGCGCATCAGTAAACCTGAAAATCCCCTGATCCATATAATCAGGAAGTGCTGCTTCCAAAAGCCTTTGAGATATACCGGGCCTGTCACCTGCCATCAGTACAATCTTATCACATTCCGTTTGCAGAAGGGGACGGGAAAGTACGCTCCATGACCCCAGCACCTCTTCCAGATAAGAACGGGCTTCCGGTTCCACCCGCTTCCCCGCATCCATCAGAAGACGCACCATGACGGATGCCCCTTCTTTGGGCGGAAGCAATGAGCATTCTTCCCCCCTGCATACAGAGAGAAGCTCCTTCACCGCTTTTGTCCGCTTGTCCAAAGACCCTTCCGCCGTAAATATGACCAGCGTGTCCGATGATAATTCTTTCAGCAATTCCATGAATTCTGCAAAAGCCTTTTCTTCCTTCGCAGATTTCATTGCTTTTTTTATGAAAAAAGGTTCCTGTATGACGACAGCCGTCTGCGCAGAAAACAAGGACTGCCCCCCTAAATAATTTCTGTAATAATCATAGTTTCCCGGCGGTTCCAGAACCGTTACATCAGGTATTTCTCCATGGAAATACTCCCTGATGATTTCCTCTTTCCGTATGCTGATGGAAACAGGATCATCTCCATACAAGATCCTGCAATTCTCTTTCACCTGATTTTTTATTGCCATTGTTTCCGCTTACTCCTCAATGAGAAAAAATCTCCCACCCCTGTCCGGTAAGGATGACTTCTACCATTCCGCTTTCCTCTGTCTGTACGACGGGACATCCATACAGGTGGAATGCATCCGTATCTTCTCCGCTGTATTTCCCTCTCCCCGTATAAACAGCTGCTTCCGGCCTGATTCTTTCCAATTCTTCAAATGCCACTGCCGGCTTGAATCCATGGGAGCCGCCCACCCATACCATATGGGAAGGCCGCGTTCCTTCCGGCAGCATGCTTCCTGCAAAATAAACGCCCCAGTCATCATCCATGATTGCCCAGCCGCTTCCATTCGTCAATACATTCATTCCGTTTTTCAGGCGGATCGTCCCCTGACAAAACGAGCGGACATTTCCGTTCCGCCCGCCTGTTTCTTCATGCAGGGGTCCGGTTTTATCACCGGATATCCATATTTCCTGCGCAGGAATCATTGCAGAAGGCAATACAGCCCCTTTTGCCGCATCCCGATCAAGGATGAGGATATCTGCATCAAAAATTCCTTTATAGCCAAGGAAAGACAAAAACTCTCTTTCGCTTACGGATGATGAAAGGCTATTGCTTTTATAATATACGATTTTCCTGTCTTTGGATATAAGGATGGCTCCTCTGTCCATACCTAAATCAGGAACGTAAAGAACTGTTTCAGGCCTCATTACATACGATACCGCCACCATGACCGCCATTGCAGAAAGAAAAGCTCCCGCCGAAATTTTATAGATTCTTTTTTGTTTCAGTCCGTTTCTGAAATAAAGAACCGTTATACCTGCATAGTAGGCGGCAGCCTGCGGAAAAGTCAGTCCGCCGATGGCGACGGATGCGTGAGGCAGGGAAGATATCCACATATTTAAACGGATTCCTGCCCACAGCAGATAATCCGACATATATAAAATACCTCCGGATAAAGGAGGAAGGACAAGCGAAAACAGTGCTGCCGCAAGGCCTGAAATAATCACCCACTCCAGAAGCGGCGCCACTGCCAAATTGGAAAGCAGGAAATACAGGGGAAGCGCATGGAAATGATACAGTACGACAGGAACCGTCAATAGCTGCGCCGAAACGGACATTGCACAGACCTCCCGTACCCACATCGGCAATACGGAAATATGCCCCAGCCATTTTCGGAAAGTGCCATAAAAAAGCAGGATGCCTGCGGAAGCGCAGACCGACAACTGGAAGCTGATATCCTGCAAGAAATAGGGATTCCATAAGAGCATTCCCGTCACTGCCGCGCCCAAAAGATTCAGCGCCACCTTGTCCCGATGGATAAGGACACCGACCACTGCCAGAATCCCCATCACGACTGCACGGATGACGGGCGGGACGAAACCGGCCAAAGCGCCATAAAACAGAGTGAGCAATATAGCCGGAACTGCTGTAACCTTTTCCGGAAGGCCGATCCATTTCCCCAACAGGTACAGGAATCCAAACAAAAGTGAAACATGTGAGCCGGACACCGATAAAATATGGATCATCCCCGTTTGTGAAAACGAACGGATGATTTCTTCAGGTATGTCAGAATAATGGCCACCGAAAAGGAGCGTCATCAGCATGTGCAGCCTGATTTTGTCCACATATGGAGAAAAAGAGTCCTTAAAACCCGCCCGGCAGCTTTCTGCCCACCTGACCACGCCATATTTGCCGGTCTCCCCCATATATCTGAGCTTTTCCGGTTCCTTATTATAAATACGGCCGATTAGATTTCTGCTCTGATACCGCCCTTCCAGATCAATCCTTCCCGGATTTCTGTAAAGCCGGATCGCCTTTAATTCACCGGATACCGCCACGGCGCTTCCTGTCTGATATTTACGGTCAGAAGAGAAATCATACAGATAAGCTGCACCTGAGATATTTCTTTCCTCTCCGTCCGCATAACGGATTTGCTCCAGATCCATTGCATATCGGACATAACCGTTCTCTCCCCGGACAACCAGAGGTTCTTCCGCAATGACCCCGTAAAAGGTCCCCTCACTGCCTACAAGGTAATGTGACTGCTGCCTCCATGCCTCCTGTGCCAGTTCCATGCGCATGATACCGGCGAGACAGACAAAAACAGCGCCGCATATCAAAACGATACCGTTTTTTCTGTATTTATACGATAAAAGAATGAGAAACCATAAAAAAAGGGAACTGCCCATTCCCATAAAATAAGAAATTCCTGTATATTTTGACAGCCATATCCCAACGGAAAGCAGGATGCTGCACCAGACAAGCACATACTTCGTATTCATAACGTAATGTGGTCGGAAATCTTTGAATATTTTCCTTCTCCGATAGTAGGCACTTCCTTAATTTCCTCTTTGGATTTAAATCCGCCCTGTTCATTTCTGTACTGTATGATGCGATCTGCTGTTTTTTCTCCTACTCCGGGCAATGTTTTCAATTCTATGTCAGCCGCTGTGTTAATATTGACCTTCCCTGCAGCTCCGGGATTTATCTGCATCGGATTCAGCGGTATATGGATTTTCGTACCGTCTTCGATTTTTTCCGACATATTGACGGCTTCCAGATCCGCATAAGGGATGACATCCCCGGCAGCCTTAACGGCATCATAGATCCGGCTTCCTGCGGGCAGCTCATAGACTCCCGGTTCCTTCACCGCCCCTACCACATACACAAGCAGACTGTTTTCATGCCTCCCCTGATGGTCTTCCATATTAATTTCTGCCACCAGGGAAGATGCGCCCGCCTCTTCCGGATTCCCCCTGAATACAAAATAAAAAACACCCGTCACGGCCAGAACGCAAAAAATAAGTGTGCAAAGCAATATATATTTTCTGTTCCTGTATTCCATGACCGGCCTCCTCTTTTCATACACAGATATTTTACTGAAAAATCCCGCAAAAAAAGGAGCCTGAAAAGACTCCTCTGCTGATATTATTTCTGTTCTTCCTGCTGTACTGCCGCTTTATTGGAATCAATCAGGCTCTGACGATTCTTTTTCAGGGTATCCAGCATATTTTCCATGTTGGTTTCCACATATTTGAGTACGTCGGTCGCATAAGTCACCGAGCTGCTCCGAAGCTCTTCGGCCGAACGGTTTGCCGTCGTCACGACTTCGTTTGCCCTTTCCTGCGCCTGTTTTACAAGCTCGCTTTCTTCCGTAATCCTTGCGATATAATCTTTCGCCTGTGCAATCGTGTCGTCCGCTTTTTTCTCTGCATCAAGAAGGATACGCTCTTTATCTGCCACGATCCGTCTTGCACTTTCCAGTTCATTCGGGAGAGACTGATTGATGGCATCGATCAGACGTGCGATCTCATCTCTGTCCACCATCTTTTTGTTGGTGAAGGGAACATCATTTGCATTGGCAATCACATTTTCCAGTTCTTCCAGTAATTTTCTTGTATCCATTTTACGGCCTCATTTCTTTATGGAATCCATTTTCATTTTTATCATATCCTGCACATAAGGCGGCACCATCTGGGATACGTCCCCGTTGAAATGTGCCAGCTCCCGTACACCCGTGGATGACAGGTAAGAATATCGGCTGTCCGTCATAAAAAATGCTGTTTCAAGTGTCGGATCGATTTTCTTTATCATCAACGCTCTCTGGAATTCATATTCAAAGTCACTGAACGCCCTCAGGCCTCTGATGAGCAGGTGGCAATCTTTTTTTGCCGCATAGACATTGAGAAGCCCTGTCGATGTATCTACTTCCACGTTGGGAATATCCTTCGTTGTTTCCCGAAGCATCTGCAATCGTTCCTCCAGGGTAAACATGGAAGATTTTTTCGTCGGATTTACAAAAATAGTTACAATCAGCTTATCTACGAGCACTGCACTTCTTTTTATAATATCCAGATGACCGTACGTGACCGGATCATAACTCCCCGGGCAAATAGCAACTTTCATGAACTCGCTCCTCTACGATTCTGACAGAGCAAGTAAGTAACGACAGTATCTCCCACCTTCTTCTCTTTCCAGACTGCGCATTTCCCCTGTAAAAGGGAAATATCCGGTGGTTCTGATTTAGAATGCTCTGCAATAATAATAGCATTGTCAGCAGGAAGCCTGCAAGCAAAAATCAATGCAAGAATCTTATTTATATAGCCTTTTCCGTAAGGGGGATCCATAAATATATAATCATATTGATTCCCTTCCAATGACACCAGGGATCTTTCCACTTCTCCCGACAGGACTCTGATCTGCCCATCAAAATGACATTTCGCAGCATTGCTCCTGATTATCCCTGCCGTGGATCGATCCAAAAACGTGGCATGCGTGGCACCGCGGCTCAGCGCTTCAAGCCCCATCGCACCTGTTCCTGCAAAAATATCCAGCACGCAGGTATCCAGCAGCCCCACATTCGCCAGTACGTTGAATATGCTTTCCCGTACCCTGCCCAATGTCGGTCTGGTCGTTGCTCTTCCATCCGGTGATGAAAGTATCGTTCCCCTTGCGCTTCCTCCAATAATCCTCATTTTAAAACATCCGATTTAGATTATACCATACATCATAGCATATACATACTATATATAAAAAATCTTCGGCTCCCCTTATTTATAAAATTTACCGGCAATTAATACGTTTCCAGATAAGTCTCTATCTCAGCCTTTTTTGCCCGGGACATCAGATTCTCCAAGGCTTCCTGCGCTGTGTGCTCTCCATTAAGCAGGCGGCAGACTTCTTCCGTGATCGGCATATCCACGTTTTCTTTTTTGGCAATTTCATTGACAAGCATCGCCGTCCGCATACCCTCTACGACCATGTTCGTGCCTTCACAGATTTCCTTCGCGCTTTTTCCCTGTCCAAGCAGCAGTCCTGCAGAATGATTCCTGCTGTGCGTGCTGGTACAGGTGGCAATCAGATCTCCCATACCGGACAGTCCGAAAAAGGTTTCCCTTTTTGCACCGAAATGAACACCGAACCGTGCCATTTCTACCAGCCCGCGCGTCATCAATGCCGCGCGGCAGTTATCACCAAGGCCGATTCCGTCCTGCGCGCCGCAGGCAAGGGCAATGATATTCTTGAGCGCTCCTCCGTATTCCACTCCGCGGATATCTTCGCTGCGGTATACACGGAAAACAGGACTCATAAAAATATCCTGCACGATCTGCACAGCCTCAGGAACCTCTGCAGCCGCCACAGTGGCTGCCGGCAGTCCCATTCCCACTTCTTCCGCATGGTTCGGTCCAGACAGGACCACGATTTTATCTGTAATCCCGCTCAGCTTTTGGGCTATAACCTCTGAAAGACGGTGTCCTTCCGCATCCGCAAGCCCTTTTGCCGCAGAAACCATGACCGTGCCTTTTGACAGATAAGGAGCTATATCTGCCGACATTCCTTCAATTGCCTTTGAAGGCGTGCTCAGGACCACACATGATGCACCTTTGACCGCTCTCTCAAGGTCGCTCGTAATTTTCACATGAACGGGAATCCTCACTCCCGGCAGATATTCTTTATTCTCTCTCGTCGTTCTTAATTTGACGGCTGACTCCTCACGGCGGCAATAAAGCACCAGATCGTCATGCCGCCCAGCCAGCTCCGTTACCATCGCCGTCCCCCATCCGCCGGAGCCAATCATGGCTATTTTCACAGAGATCCCTTCTTTCCAGATGTGATCGGCTTTTCTTCCCCGCGAAGAAGCCGTCCTATATTATCCTTATGCTTAACTACAACTATCAGAGCCGCAATGGCACTGAATACAAAGTATTCCAGCGGCTCGCCTACGATAAATATCACAAGGGGCACTACCGGTGCCGACACAATGGATGCCAGCGAGACGATTTTTTTCCACTTAAAGACTGCGAGCCAGACAAGGAACGCCGACAGTGTTGCAGGCGCGCAAATATAAGTAAATGCCCCTACGCCGCAGGCAACCCCCTTTCCGCTCTTAAATTTCAGAAATACGGACCAGTCATTACCGATAATGGCCGCCAAAGCACAGGCAAGCACCACCATCGGATCGGGCATTCCCAAATGAACGGCGGCAAAGCCTTTCAGGAAATCACAGAGAAATACGATCAGTCCGGCTTTCGTCCCCAATGCGCGATATGCATTGGTCGCTCCGATATTTCCGCTGCCCGTCTTCCTTAAATCAACATGGTAAAACAATTTCCCTATGATATAACCGCAGGGAATGGCTCCGATAAAATAGGCAAGTATGACAGTCATGACAGAGCCCATCACAGCTCATCACCGTCTTTCTTACTTCTTACCACGATGCGGATCGGCGACCCCTCAAAGGAAAAAGCATCCCTCAAACGATTCTCGATGAAGCGTACATAGGAGAAATGGATCAGATTCGCATCATTGACAAACATGACGAAAGTAGGCGGCCTGATTCCAACCTGCGTCATATAGTAGATCTTGGCAACACGGCCGGAATGTGCCGGTGGGGGATTGACAATCTTTGCATCCTCCAGAAGGTCATTCAGGACCGATGTGGATACACGCATCGTCTGCTGCTCCGCCACATTGTAAATCATATCGCCAAGGCGCTGGATACGCTGCTTTGTCAAAGCAGAACCGAACAGCATCGATACATACGGCGCAAAGGGCAATCCATCACGGATCTGTTTCTCAAGCTCCACCATGGTATTAGTCTCTTTTTCGACAGCATCCCACTTGTTCACCATAAGGATCAGACCTTTTCCGGCTTCGTGGATATATCCGATGATTTTCTTATCCTGCTCAGTGAGCATGTCCTTCGCATCAATGACGAAAATGGCCACGTCGCAATTATCAATCGCACGGATTGACCGTATCACGCTGTATCTTTCAAGCGGCTCGTCAATCTTGCTCTTCTTACGCATGCCGGCCGTATCCACAAGGATAAATGTCTTTCCCTTATATTTCCAGACGGAATCGACTGCATCACGGGTTGTTCCCATTTCGTCAGCCACCAGAGAACGCTGGTAGCCGAGCAGCGAATTGATGAGCGTCGATTTCCCCACATTCGGACGTCCGACAATCGCCGTCCGGATGATATCAGGAGAATCATATTCCTCTTTAGGCGGAAATCCTTCCGAAATCTTATCCAGCAAATCACCGAATCCCAAATGATTGACTGCAGAAAGCGGCATCGGATCTCCAAGTCCTAACGAATAGAATTCATAGACCTCCATTTCCTGGTTTTCACTGTCCACCTTGTTGACACAAAGGACGACCGGTTTCCCTGTTCTCCGCAGCATGCCCGCAATGGTTTCATCATCATCTGTCACGCCGGCTCTGGCATCGACGACGAATAAAATGACATCCGCCTCTTCCATGGCCAGCTCTGCCTGCTGGCGGATCCCATCAGAAATCTGGTCGTTATCATTTCTGAACTCAATACCGCCGGTATCAATCATCGTAAATTCACGATCCAGCCAGCGGACATCACAATAAATCCTGTCCCGTGTAACACCGGGAATATCTTCAACAATGGACACACGTTTTTGTGCCAGTCCATTAATAATGGTCGACTTACCCACATTCGGGCGTCCCACTATTGCTACAAGAGGCTTACTCATAATTTTCTCCCTGTTTTCATTCTAATTCCTGTCTGTATCCATCTGATGGGCATAATATCCCATTTAATCTCATTTTAAAAATTCTATGACAATATGCAGAGACTGTCAAGTAAAATACGTATCCCAGCAAAAAGGAAAGCAGGCATTCAAAAACTCCGGAACACAAATTCCGGAGTTTGATTCATTGCAGGTATGCAGATTATTCTTCTGTAACTTCCAGTTCTTCACGGACAGGAGCTTCTACAAGAGAAAAGCTGATTCTCTTGCGAGCTTCATCGATACCGATGATACGGACTTTCAGATCATCACCGACCTGGCAGATATCGCCCGGCTTCTTATTGTGATCTTGTGTCATTTCATTGATATGGAGCAGTCCTGTCAGGCCGTCTTCCAGTTCAACAATCACGCCGAATTCAAGAATCTTGACAACCTTGGCATCCACTACATCGTCCACCTCATGGTCATGGACTGCATTTTCCCACGGATTCGGGAGGCAATCTTTATGGCTGAAGGAAATTCTCTGTTTTTCTCTATCGAAAGACTTGATCTTTACGTCAATTTCCTGTTCCGGTTCAAGGACGTCTTCTACCTTGGAAATCTTTCTCCAGGAAATATCGGAAATATGGAGAAGGCCTTCAATACCGTTTAAAGCGACAAATGCGCCATACGGCATGATCTTCTTAACGGTTCCTTTAAGAACTTCGCCATCTTCATAAGCCTTTTCAATCACATCAAGATCGCTGGTACGCTGTTCTTCCAATACAGCCTTACGGGAAAGAACAAGACGGTTCTTTGTGCGATCCACTTCAAGAATCTTTGCTTCAAACTTCTGTCCAACCAACCCCTGAAGGGAATGAACGAAACGAAGATCCCCCTGTGAGAGCGGGATAAAGCCGCGCAGTGATTTCAGCTGAACAAGCAGGCCGACTTTGATTGCTTCGATGCCTTCGCATTCAACAGGTTCTCCTTTGTCAAATGCTTCCTGGGCTACGTCCCAGTCTGCCAGACGGTCAACCTTGATCTTGGAAACAAAAATCGTATTGTCTTCCTTGACTCCGCTGACTACCTGTACACGAAGTACGTCTCCTACTTTCAGTACATCCTTAAGGGATGCGGGCTCCGGATAGGAGTATTCATGGATCGGAAGTACGGCTTCTGTCTTGTATCCGAAAGAGATCCAAGCCTTGTCGTCAGACAGGTCTACGACCTTGCCTTCTACGACGCTGCCTTTGTGTACGTCCAGATTCATTTCCTCCATCTCCAGCATTTCATTCATGTCTTCCATAATAAAAAATACCTCCTCTATGATCCAGTCCGGTGTGGATGCACCGGCGGTGATGCCAACCTTGTCACGGCTATGGAACCATTCCAGTTTCAGTTCCTCTGCCGTCTCGATGTGATGGGTAACGGCTCCTTCCGCCTGACAGACTTCCACCAGTCTGCCGGTATTGGCGCTGTTGCGGCCGCCTATAACGATCATCACATCTACATTCCCCGCCAGTTCCTTTGCTGCGGTCTGGCGCTCTTCCGTCGCATTGCAAATTGTCTTATGCACATCGACAGTGCCTGCCTTTTCAGAAATGGCGGCAATCAGCCTGTCAGCCAGCGCTATGGAGAATGTGGTCTGTATAACGATATGGGCCTCTTCCATGTACGGGAGCTGTTCTACATCTGCCATCGTTTCCACCAGAAACGGTTTCTCTCCCGCCCATTCAGCTACACTCAGCATTTCAGGGTGCTTTTTTTCACCGATAAGTACAATCTGTTTACCTTCTGCCACCAATTTTTTTGCAATATCCTGATTTCGTTTCACAAAAGGACAGGTTGCATCAAGCAAAACCGAATTTTTGCACTTAAGGTTATTATAACACGAAGGCCCTATTCCGTGCGAGCGTATTATCACTGCTTCATCAGTTATCTCATCAACGCTTCCGACAGCAGGAACCCCTTTGTCGGCAAGGCGCTTCACCACCTGCGGATTATGGATGATGGATCCCAGCGTCACGGTCTTTTTCCCTGAATTTGCTGCTTTTTCGGCAATTTCCATGGCTCTTCGGACGCCATAACAGAATCCCATTGCTTTTGCTTTATAAATTTTCATCAATAATTTTTTCCATTTTTCATACACATATAACTTAAATCGAAAGTTGATTATAAAAAAATTCTTTGGCTATGCATTTTTTATATGTTCCAAATAATCGTCCGTCATTTTCTGGATTTCATTTTTTACTTCTTCATTCAATGCGTCAATCGCTTCGTCACTTGGCTTCTGCCGTTTGACATCTATCGGCTTTCCTATGAGGACTGCCAATGGACCGTTCTTATGAGGCATTTCCATGGAGCCTATGACTGCCACAGGCATGACCGAGGCTCCGCTCATGAACGCCAATGATGCCATGCCGGAATGGAATCGTCCCAGTCCGTCCCGTTTAATCCTTGTCCCTTCCGGAAAAATACCGAGCGCATTCCCCGCTTTCAGCTCCCGTACAGCCTGCCGTATCGCGGTACGATCCACGGTTCCGCGTTTCACCGGGAATGTTCCGAACTGGCGGATGAGCCAGCCGAAAAGTGGGTTCTTAAAGAGTTCCTCCTTCGCCATATAGTGCACGATACGCGTATTGAAAGCCACACCGATCAAAGGAGGATCAAAATAGCTCTTATGGTTTGGAGCCACAATGATCGCCCTGTCTTTCGGTATATTCTCCCGTCCCTCCACATGGAGTCCGTACAGTCCGAAAAACACCGCATTCAAAAGGCTTCTGACAAATCCATAGAAAAGTTTCCTAATCATAATCCGCTTCCTGCTTCAAATTTCTCTTTACAGATATTTATAATGGCTTCTGCCGTTTCCTCCAGCGTCATGTCCCCGTTATCCAGAAGAATCGCATCTTCCGCCTGTACCAGAGGAGACACTTCCCGATGGCTGTCCTGCCAGTCGCGCTTTTCAATGTCCGCTTCAATCTGCTCCAACGTCATATCCGGATTCGTCTCCTTCATTTCCTTGAAGCGGCGGATGGCCCTGGTATGGGCAGAGGCTGTCAGAAATATTTTCACGTCTGCCTTCGGAAGCACGGTCGTCCCTATATCCCTTCCATCCAGAACGATTCCGCCCGCTTCGGCCTGCTTCCTCTGTATATCCACCATGGCGGTACGTACGCCTGCGATAGCGGAAACGGCGGAAACGCGGGCTGATACCTCCGGGGTACGGATATAGCCGGTCACATCTTTTCCATTGACAAAGACATGCATGGCATCTGCTTCCGGCTTTACAACCATATCCATCCCCTGCGCAAGGGCAACGATTTCTTTTTCATCTGACAGTTTTCTGCACAGCACCTCATACGTTACCGCCCTGTACATGGCCCCTGTATCAAGATAGGCATAGCCAAGTCTGTTTGCCAGTATCTTGGAGACACTGCTTTTCCCCGCGCCTGCCGGCCCATCAATCGCAATGGATAACCTACGCATCATGATCCCTCCCTGCTGCTGAAAGTGCCGCCATCCTTCCCGTAGAAAAAGCGGCCTGCAAATTATACCCCCCCGTAAAGGCATGGACATCTATGACTTCTCCTGCCAGATACAGTCCTTTTACCAGTTTGGACTCCATCGTGGAGGAATTGATTTCCTTTGTGGAAATACCGCCGGCAGTCACGATCGCTTCTTCAATCGGCCGCGTCGCCGTAATGGTCAGCGGCAGTTTTTTTATCACCTGGCGCAGTCTGACACGCTGCGCTTTTTTCAATTCCGCCACCGGCAGATCGCCGGGAATATCCGACAATGCCAAAACCACATCAATCAGGCGGTGGGGCATAAGCTCCTGCATCGCATTTCCCATCTGCTTTAAATGAAATTTTTCCAGATCACGGAGCAGCCGCTTATCGAGCATTTCCTCTGTCAGGGCAGGTTTCAGATCGATACTACCTGTGACCGGATGTCCCTGTGACAGCCAAAGCGATACTTGGTCGCTCTGTGTCAAAACGATGGGGCCGGAAATGCCGAAGTGGGTAAATAGCATTTCCCCGAACTCTTCCGTCTTCCGCCTGCCTCCCGCGGACAACGCCAATGTAACATTTTTCAAGGAAAGCCCCTGCAGTTCCCTGCAATAAGATTCTTCGCAGACAAGCGGAATAAGTGCCGGACGAACTTTCGCCACAGCATGTCCCATTTCCTCCGCCATCTTATACCCGTCGCCGGTGGATCCCGTGCGCGGGTAAGATTTCCCTCCGGTACACAGGATAACTGCGTCTGCTTTATAGCTCCCCTTCTCTGTTACAACTCCGCATACAGCCCCTTCTTTGGCCTGTATATGTTGTACAGGTTCGCCCAGATGAAGCTCCACATGCTTTTCATATAAAAGCCGCATGAACAGATGCCGGACTTCCTGTGCATCATCGCTGGCAGGAAATACACGGCCGCCTCGCTCCACCTTTGTCGCCAGTCCCCATTGATGGAACATCTCTATCAATTGCAGATTATCAAATTCCTTATAAGCGCTGAACAGAAACTTTCCGTTTCCCGGCGTCTTGGCAATGAACTCCATGATCGGCGCCGCATTGGTAAGGTTACAACGGCCTTTTCCCGTGATCCCCATTTTCAATCCGACTTTATCCATTTTCTCAAACAGAGAAACCTCTGCACCGGCATCAGCCGCCGTGACGGCTGCCATCAATCCCGCCACGCCGCCGCCGATGACGGCTATCCTTTTATTGGTGGAGTTCATATAACTTTTTGACCTCCGCCGGAGACAGCCTGCGGTATTGGCCGCGGCCTACATCGAGTGTAAGGAAACTGTATTTTACGCGCTTTAATTCAAAGACAGGATAATGGTAAACCTCCATCATTTTACGGATTTCACGATTTTTCCCTTCATGAAGCACCATCCTGAGCTGCGTCTTATTTTTTTCCTGATCGTAGCCAATCACTTCGATGTCGCAGGGCGCTGTCATACCGCCTTCGATTTTGACGCCCTGTTCCATTTTCTTCGCGAGTTTCTCGGAAAATTTGCCACGGACGACCACTTGATATTCTTTGGCCACCTCATGGCTCGGATGAGTCAGCAGGAAATCCAGATTGCCATCATTCGTCATGAGCAGAAGCCCCTCGGAATGATAATCCAGACGGCCGACAGGGAATATACGCTCCCTCACACGACGGAAATAATCCATAACCGTCCTTCTTCCCGCCGGATCGGAAACGGATGTGATGACCCCGTCCGGTTTATTGAAAAGATAATACCGAAGCGGCTCCGGCTTCACGATTTCGCCAAGCGCTTCGATCTTATCTTTCCGAGGGTCCGCTTCCGTGCCGAGCTCCCTGACCACTTTTCCGTTGACACGGACTTTTCCCGCCAGAATCAGTTCTTCCGCCTTCCGCCTTGAACAGACTCCCGCATGGCTCAATATCTTCTGCAATCGTTCTTTCAAAATAATTCTCCTTCATCAGGCGCATCGGCCCACCTTGTTTTTAATTCGCTTACACTCGACAGCCCCGTGCATTTGAGGAACTGCCTCGTCGTCCCGTACAGGATCGGCCTTCCCGGAACCTCCAGCCGCCCCCGTTCTTCAATCAATTCCTTTTCAAGAAGGGTGGCCAGAATGCGTCCTGCGGAAACGCCACGGATTTTTTCTATTTCTGCCCGCGTGACAGGTTCTTTCATGGCAATCACCGCCAGCGTCTCCAGGGCAGCTCCGGACAGGGGCGTCTGTTTGCCAAGCGTATCCGTCAGCCATGCATCATATTCCTTTTTCGTCGTCAATGACCAGCCTGCCCCTGTTTCGTGGAGCATGATTCCGGAATCGTCTTTCCCGTATTTGACCTTTAACACATCCAGCGCCTTCTCTATCTCATGGGAATCCTCATCCAGCGCA
Organism: uncultured Dialister sp.; assembly: GCA_902462205.1. Lineage (GTDB taxonomy): Bacteria > Bacillota > Negativicutes > Veillonellales > Dialisteraceae > Dialister. The sequence goes on along the minus strand of CABQAR010000005.1, from coordinate 71,508 downwards.
TCGGTTAATTCCTTCATCGTTACCGGATTGCCCTTGACAAAAAGGAATGCTTCCAGCAGGGCTGCCAGCTGATTCAGTCCCCTCATGCCTTCCCTCCCTCGATAACAAGCCCGGAAACCGTATCCGTCAATATGATTTCTCCCAGACGGATCAGTTCAAGAAGCGCCATCAGAGATACCGCCAGCCTGAGCCTTGTTCTTCGTTTTCTGAAATATTCGATAAGTCCTACTTTTTTTACTTTTCTCAACGTCAGCCGCAGGTCATCGATCTCATCATCCAGAGATACTTCCTCCTGCTCGAAAACCGTTGTTTCTTCCTCTTTCAATGAGTCATAGAGAGCAAAAAAGGCAGCCGACAGTTTTTGCAGGGAAATCTTTCCCGTATACAGTCCGCCTTTTATTTCTGCCGGCTCCTTGCCGTGGTATACCTCTTCCTCCCGCATCAGGGATTCGATACGGGCGCGCACTTCCTTCATCTGCTTAAATTCCTGCAAAGATCGTTCCAGTTCACGCCGCGGATCCTCGCTCTCATCCTCCTCTTCCTGCCTGCGTTTGGGCAGAAGCATACGGGACTTGATCAGGATCAATGTCGCTGCCATAGCAAAAAAACTACTGCCTAAATCCAGATTAAAAGCCTGTGCCTTCCTTAAATAATCCAGATATTGGTCAGTAATTTCATGAATGGGAATATCATGGATTTCAATTCTGTTTTTTGTCACCAGATGGAGCAGCAGATCCATCGGCCCCTCATATACAGGGATACTGATCTGATAACTGCTTTCCAATTCATCCATACATCCTCCTGCATTCCGTGGCAAGTCATGCTTTTCCATGCTTCATATTACCATAGCATCCCCACATTCTCAAATAAACCGGCTCACTTCCTGCCTGTTATATAATGGAAATATTAAAACAGGAGCCCACATATGAAACAGAACGAAAAAAATAAAGCGATTCCCCCGTTTACGGAAGCACTCATCAATTACGGAAAGCAATCCCAAATTCCTTTCGACACCCCGGGCCACCATGGCGGTGCATTTTTTAATATGACCCCGGAAGGAAGACGCCTCACCGAGTTTTTTGGAAATGCCATGTTTCTCTGTGACGTTTCTGATTCTGACGACGCCCTTGGCGATCCTTCCTCCCACCATGGAACCGCAGGACAGGCCGAGCATCTGGCAGCAGATACCTTCCATGCTGACCGCACATGGTTCGTCCTCCACGGCACCTCTGTTTCCAACCGAATCTGCTGTCAGGCGCTCCTGTCAGAAAACGACCTCGTCCTTTTTGACAGAAATAACCACAAATCCATCTATCAGGGAGCGCTTCTTCAGGCAGGTGCCACACCCGTCTATCTGGAGTCCGTCCGATTGGACAGCGGTATTATCGGAGGTCTTTCCGACACGGATCTCGACAGAAGAATCCTTCGTGAAAAGGCAGCGCGGATTTCCCCTCGAAAAGCAAAAAAGAAACATCCTTACCGTCTGGCTGTCCTGCAGCTTGCCACCTATGACGGATTCATCGCTGATGCAGGCTATTTCATTGACCTGCTCGAGCCGCTCTGCGACTATATCCTTTTTGATTCCGCATGGGCAGGCTATGAGCAGTTCCTTCCCCTCCTGAAAAACCTGAGCCCCCTCTCGATTGATACGACTGACCGCACACCGGGAATCCTTGTCACCCAGTCGGTCCATAAACAGCTGGCCGGATTTTCCATGACCTCCCAGATCCATAAAAAAGACAGCCATATCAAAAAGGAAAAATACTATCTCCCTGATGACGTGCTGGACAACGCATTCCTGATGAATATTTCCACCAGCCCCTACTTCCCTCTTTTTGCCTCGCTGGAGATGAACGCATTCATCCACCGGCGCCATGGAGATGAACTTTGGCACAAGGCTGCCTGCTTTGCCGTGGAGCTAAGGAAAAAGATTTTGAATACCTGTGAAAACATCCGTCCTTTGATTCCGCTTTATGTCGATGGCAAGCCATGGCAGGATTATCCCACGGAAACAATCCTCTCTGATCCGCGATTCTGGAACTACGAAAAAGTTGCCAGGCAGCAGGGAGCAAAACGATTCTCTCCCCACTATCTGATTGACCCCTGTAAAATACTGCTCGTTACGGACTGCGGACAACAGAAAATCCCCGCTTCCCTGCTCTCTCAATATTTACAGGGCAGGCATCTCACTCCTGAAAAATGCGGACTCTATTCCCTCCTGTTCCTCGCCGAACCGGGGGACACGGAAGAAAAAGCAGATATTCTCACAAAAATGCTCCATGAATTTGAAACATCAGAATGGAATCGTCCAGTTAATGAGGTTCTCCCTCTCCTATCCGGGAAATATCCCATGTCTGTCGCCGCACTCAGCCATGGCATGGACAAATTCCTTTCCAGCCACAAAGCATCCGTACTGGAAGAAAAGATATTCACCACATCAAATCCGTCTGTCATGAGCGGGAAAAAAGCGACCACGTCTTTCATCAAAGGAAAGAGAAAGCTTCTTCCCCTTGAAAGACTGGAGGGAAAAACTGCGCTGGAATGCGCCATGGTTTATCCCCCCGGAATCTGCTCCATCACGGCCGGAGAAAAATGGACTGCCCCCCTTATTTCTTATTTCCTTTTTATAGAGGACTACATGAATCAATTCCCGGATTTCGCCCCGGAATGTGTCGGGCTCCATGTAAAAGACAGGAACGGAAAAAAGAAACTGTTTGCATGGATCCATGAGAAAAAGAATGATTAATCGTATATTTATGTTCTCATACAGAAACGGATGAGCGTTCCATTTCCTGAAGACAGTCCCTGTCCATTTGACATCCCTTATGGATTCCGCTATAATTATAAAGCTATTTATTAGCTATATTTTTAGAGAGGTGATTAACACAATGGCAACAAACAAGAATCGTCGTTTTAAGACCAGCAGACGTTTTGGCATGAACATTTACGGCCATCCGAAAGCGTTAAAACGTCAGCCCGCTGAAACCCGTCAGAAGAAGATGTCTGAATACGGCGTACAGCTCGCAGAAAAACAGAAAGTGAAAGCGTTATACAATCTTCTTGAAAGACAGTTTTACCGCTATTATGACAAAGCAAGAAGAATGCCCGGCGTCGTCGGTGAAAACCTGCTGTTCCTGCTCGAAACAAGACTGGACAACCTGGTTTACCGTGCAGGCTTCGCCCGTTCCATCCGTCAGGCCCGCCAGATGGTCAGCCATGGCCTCGTGCAGGTAGATGGAAAGAAAGTGGACATTCCTTCTTATTCCGTACGTCCGGGACAGGTCATCACACTGAAGGAAGCTTACAGAGCCAATGAAATGTTCAAGCAGGCTTTCCTCGAACTGAAAACCTTCGACGTACCATATATGGAAAAGAGCTTCGACAACTGGTCCGCAACCCTCGTTCGCACACCACTCCGCGAAGAACTCCCGTACAAAGACGAAGTCAACGAAACACTCATCGTCGAACTGTACTCCAAATGATCCATTTGATTTTCAAAAATCCGGTTCCTTTTGGTTCCGGATTTTTTTATTTGTCAAATTTACAGAATCAAAACAAAGCATCCTCTCCTTATATTCCGCCATGACGAATCCTCTGCCGCCTTGTATTTCCCCTTCTTTAAAATTACAATAGAAATAATTATGAACCATAAAAGGAGGATTTCATGAACAGCATTATTCTATCCTGCCCCACGCTGAAAAAAGAACTGCTTGCCGCCATGCGGGAATACGGCTGCCACACCCCTGTCATGTTTATGCCAAGAGAGCTTCATTCTGACCCGCAGTATCTCCATACATACGTACAGGACAAAATAGACCGCCTGTACAATATCGACCACATCATCATCTGCACCTCCGGCTGCGGCGGCGGCACGATAGGGCTCAAGGCATCCACTGCCGAACTTATTATTCCGAGGACACGGGATTGTTTGGACATTCTGCTGTCCGACCAATCATTAAAAACGCTCAAACGCAATTACAAGGGCGTATTTTTCACAGACAGCTGGCTGGAATTCATGAAAAACTCTTCCCTTGATCTGGACAGACTGGAGGCGGAAAAAGGAAAAGAGGGCGCGGTTTCATTCATAAGGAAACTGTACGGATCCATCAACCAGTTCTATATCATCAATACCGGCTGTTATGATATGGCTCCGGTCAGAGCCTATGTAGACCGCATGGTGAAGATTTTAAACGGAACCGTGGAAGAAATTCCCGGCAGCTACGGGATTCTGAAGAAGATGGCCGCCAATCATTTCGACGAGGACTTCCTTATCGTTCCGAAAGGCGGGCAGGTGCCGGAGAACTTTGTTTTTCCCATCTCCGATTCAGCACAGGAGCTGGAAGGATTCGATGATGAGACGAAAAGATAGAGAAATACTAAATTTCGAGGAACAGGTCCGCATCGTATCACGCTGTACGCAGGCCATGATAGGCATGGTGGATCAAGGAAAAGCGTATGTCGTCCCCATCGACTTCGGATACAAGGTCCATGACGGACATCTTTCCCTATATGCCCATTCTGCTCCTGAAGGCCGTAAAATGGATATTCTCCGCAAAAATCCTGACATCACGGTAACGCTTTCCCATTCCTTCCGTATCGGATTAGGAAATACTCCGCAAATGTGGACAAATGCTTTTGAGAGCGTCATGGGTGACGCGCATGTTGTTTTTCTGGAAGATTTCAAGGACCGTCTGGAGAGCATCCAGCTTTTAATGGACAGATACCATATGGGGCCGATTCCCGAATCTGTCTATCCCACGATAAAATATATGGCCTGTTACCGTATAGACATTACTTCCATGACCGGAAAAAGCAATCTGACTCAAAAGCAGAGGGATACTTGGGGCCGGCTGGAGACACTTCAAAAAACAATCAATGATCCGCGTACCACATTGCAGACGATCCGCAATGAACTGGACGCACTATAGAACATCGTTTTCTCCCGTAAAACACGCATGATAAAAGCAGCCGCATGATAACGGCTGCTTTTCATTTTCTTTTATAGTAACTGTTTGGAAGATACGGGAGTAATTTCCAGTACCTCTCTGAGGAACGGATATTTCTCCTTCATCATGTCAAACTGTTTCCCTTCCGCAATCAGGCGGGCGGTTCCTTCCACTTTGAAGCCCGTTCCCTGATACCCGTTGAAGCCTTCCACTTCACGGGCGCCCAAGGTCACGATAACTTTCTGATTGATCTTGATGTCTTCTTCCAGACTCCTCATGCCCGCCGCCGGTGCCAGCAGCTTTTCCTCGTCAGTCACCACAAGGTAGGAATTCCATGTGTTCGTCACATGGGGTTCCCCTTCTGACCAGGACGTAATGGATACAACACCTTCGTACTTCAGCACATCGTAAAATTTTTCAGATAACATAAATTTTCTCCTTCTCCTAAATCACCTTAAAATCGACTGCAAAAATGATTTCGTTCTTTCACTTGCCGGATTTTCAAAAATCTGTTCGCTCGTTCCTTCTTCTTCTACCCTTCCGTCTACCATGAAAAGTACCTTGTCCGAAACAGATTTGGCAAAGGCCATTTCATGCGTGACAATCGCCATCGTCATATCCTCATCGGCCAACTGCTGGATCGTCTTCAGAACTTCGCCGGTCAGTTCTGGGTCAAGGGCGGATGTCGGTTCGTCAAAAAGCATGATGTCCGGATTCATGGCCAGCGCCCTTGCTATGGCGACACGCTGCTTCTGTCCGCCGGACAGGCTGCCGGGATACATGTCCTTTTTATTTAAAAGCCCCACTTTATCAAGCAGCGCTTCTGCCTTCGGAAGTATTTCATCCCGTTTCAGCCCTTTCACATGGATCGGAGCTGCCAGGATATTATCCAAAACCGTCATATGGGGAAACAGATTGAAGGACTGGAACACCATTCCCATGCGGAGCAGGATCTGCCTCGTCTTGGCCTCATCAGCATAAACGACTTTCCCGTCTATTTCCTGCGCGAGATATTCTCCTTCGACGCAAATGGAACCGCCCTGTATGATTTCCAGATGGTTCAGGCAGCGGAGAAGCGTGCTTTTCCCCGCGCCGGAAGGCCCGATAATGGAAATGACCTCCCCTTTTTCAAGGTTCATATTGACCCCGTGGAGGATGGTATTCTTTCCGAAATCCTTTCGGATATTTTTCATTTCTATAAAGCTCATATCCCGTTACTCCTCATAAACAGCATAGCGTTTTTCAATATACGTCAGAATCTTCGTCAGAACCGCCGTGCAGACAAGATAGAATACGGCAGCCACAAGGAACGGCGTCGTATCGAAATCCCTCTGGACGAAGGCACGGGTTACGCGCATCAGATCATTCATGGCAAGGATGTACACAAGGGACGTATCTTTCAAGAGCGTGATGGTTTCATTTCCCAGCGGCGGAATGACGCGCTTTACCACCTGCGGCAGGATGATATGCCACATGGTCTGTTTATACGTGAAGCCAAGCACCTTGGCACCTTCATACTGGCCCTTGCTGATAGACTGGATGCCGCCACGGAATATTTCCGCAAAATAAGCCGCATAGTTCGCCACGAAAGCAAGGATCGCCGCCGGAAAATCACTGATCTGTATATTCAGCATGAGCGGGAGCCCATAATAGATGAACATGATCTGCAGCATCAGCGGTGTGCCGCGCATGAGATAAATATAGGCGCCTGCCAGCTGGCGGAAAAGGCTGACCCTGGAAATACGGACCATGGCAAGCAGCATCCCGATGGGAAGCGAGAGCACGATGGTAATTAAAAATATTTTTGCCGATATGCCAAGCCCGGTAAACATATTCGGCAGGATACGAAGAATATAGTCCATAAAAACCCCTCAAAACTTCATCACAGTGCAATATTAAACCGATATACATTATACTCCAAAACATGCAAATAAGGAATATGCGCAGAAAGAGTAACCTTGCACTCTGGCAAAAAGAAACAGGCTGACATGACGCCTGCCTGTTCCCCTTGTTTTCTTACTTATTTTATTATTTCAGAACAACATCTTTTCCAAACCACTTCTGGGAAATCTTGGCGGCTTCTCCGCTCTTAACGACCTTGACGATTCCTTCATTCAGGAGGTTGACCAGAGCCTGATTGTCTTTCTTGATACCGATGGAGAAAGTGTCCTTGGAAACAATGCCCGGCAGTTCGCGGAACTTGTTCGGCTTCTTCGTCATATAGTATTCGATGAGGCAGCTGTCAGCCAGAACGGCATCAGCACGGCCGGATTCGAGATCCATGAAGCAGGCTGTCAGATCAGGATATGCCTTGATCTCGGAAAAAGATTTCTTGAGTTTTTCATCTCTGTCGAGTACCGTCTGCGCTGTGCTTGATTCCTGGATGGACAGCTTCTTCCCGTTCAGGTCTTCCGCTTTCTGTGCGGCATTTTCATTCAATACGACATAGACCTGTTCATTATCCATGTACGGCTTCGTAAAAGCAAGGACCTTCTGTCTTTCCGGAGTCATTGTGAATCCGTTCCAGATGCAGTCGATACGTCCGGACTCCAACTCCGTTTCCTTGCTTGCCCAGTCAATCGGCTTGAATTCGATCGGCACGCCGATTTCTTTAGATACCGCCTTCGCCATGTCGATGTCGAAGCCTACGATTTCTCCTTTGTCATCACGGAATCCCATCGGTGCAAAGGTATCATCCATGCCTGCCACGATTTTCGCCGGCTTTGCAGCAGCTCCTGCATTGGCTGCCGGTTTCGCATCCCCTGCCTTTTTATCTCCGCCGCAGCCTGCGATCAGACCGGCTGCACCAAATGCTAACGCTCCGACAATTGCCATTTTCTTCCAATTCATTGTGTCCCTCTCCTTTATTTCTTTATTCTGATAAAGTAATGTTATGACAGTATAATATATCATCACTTTACTTTTGTCAAGTAAAGTGGTAAAAAATATTCCATTAGAAATATTTTCATCTTCCTTACGTTTTCCCTACTTCTTCCATACTCATCACACCGTTTTTCCATGCTATAATGAAAATCGAAGGAAGGTAATCTTATGCATACGCCCATTATTTACAACATGTCCATCGGAAAAACGAAGCCTCATTCGGGAAAACAGCCGGCATGCCCTTTCTGTCATCCTGAACGATTGACCCATATATTAGAAAAAAAGAAGACATGATCTGGCTGATGAATAAATTCCCCGTCTTTGATCACACCTATCCCACGGTCATTGTGGAAACCTCCGTCCATGACACGGAACTGACGGAATACACGGCGGATAAGCTCCATCAGGTCATTTCTTTCGGTCTGGAAAAATGGACGCAGATGGAAAAAGACGGCTGCTTCAAATCCGTCCTGTACTTCCGGAATTACGGCCCCGGCTCCGGCGGATCGCAGCGGCATCCTCATTCCCAGATCATCGGGCTGGAAAACTATGATTATACGGATAATATAGATAATGAGAACTTTTTGGGAACCGTATTCCATGAGGATGAAAACTGCTATGCGTCCCTGTCCTCTTATCCGATCTGCGGCATGGGAGAGCTGAACGTGACGCTGAAATCAGACGGGCATCCCGATACATTCGCCGATGCCATACAGCGCGTCGCCCGTTTCATCCTCCACGACTTCCCCATCCCCTGTACAAGCTACAATTTATTTTTCTACCATCTGAAAAATATCCATGTGAAGCTGTTTCCCCGTTACACGGCAAGCCCTCTTTATATGGGGTACCGGATCACCCACGTCATGGATGAAGACAGCCAGCAGCATATCCTGGATACGCTGAAATCAGAAAAATATTTCGGCGGTTAAATAAAATAATGGAACTTAAGGAGCACTTACACTGAATGAAATTATATGCCTTCAGCGATTTTCACCTGTCCGGAGATCCTCCGACAAAGCCAATGGATATTTTCGGGGAAAACTGGAAAGGCCACCGGCAGAAAATCATTGATTCCTGGAAAAACACCATCACCGAGAACGATACGGTCATCATGGCAGGCGATCTTTCCTGGGCGACCCACATGGAAGACGCCTTATCCGATCTGAAAATGCTCGGTTCCCTCCCCGGCCGGAAGATCATCGTCCGCGGCAACCATGATTACTGGTGGAACACCGTTTCAAAAATGAAACGCATGACGGACAACGCCTTTGAATTCATCTTCAATTCCGCCTTATCTACAGGAAATATAGCCCTTGCGGGCACAAGGGGATGGATTCCGGAAACGTCCCGGAAAATCACGGAAGAGGACAAGGCCATCATCCTTCGCGAAGAAGGGAGGCTCGTGCGTTCTCTGGAAGCCGCCGAAAAGCTGGGGTGTAAGAAGATATTTGCCATCCTCCACTATCCTCCTTTCGATGAACAGAAAAAGCCGACACGCATGATTCATATCATGAAAGAGCACGGCGTGACAGACTGCATTTATGGACACATCCACGGCAGTCCGAACTTCGTCAATCTGCCGGAAGAGCTGGAAGGCATCCGTCTCCATCTGACATCATCAGACTACCTCGATTTCAAGCCCCTTTTCCTATGCGATCCGGAGGAACCATGCACAGATTAGCAGAAAGCAAATTACTTGCCGGTTTTATTTACGGCGATGCCTATACAAAAGAATATATCTACCTGCCGGGAAGCGAACTCGACGCTGAAACGCCGATTCTCGTTTATGAAACGCAGGAAGGCCGTCAGGATCTGTCAATGAAAGAGGCGCTTTCCGTTATCGAAAAAAGAAGCCTGAAGCAGACCACCCATCCCGTTTTAGGGAAAAGGACGCTGTAATTCCAAAATAAAAACTGCGACACTATGGATTTTCCGTAGTATCGCAGTTTTTTATCTGTGCAAACAATATCAGCGCAGGATCATCACCGCCATGTGCCTTCCTGTTTTTCCCTTTTCCTTGCGGTAGGAATAAAATAAATCATTCCGCTTCCACGTGCAGATCTGACAGTCCTCTATATTTTCGGGAAGGACACCCGCCCTGATCATCAGCAGCCTGTTTGCCGCAGGCAGGTCAAATATATATTTCCTGTTTTCCTTTTCTTCCGAAAGCCTCTCCATTTCCGACTCCGAAAACAGCTTCCCGAAAACCTCTATGACTTCCCCGCCCACTTCAAAGCATTCCTTACTGATGGCCGGACCGATGGCCGCCAGGATATCCGCAGGTTTCGCTCCAAAAGCTTCCTGCAGATGACGGATTGCCACGCCTGCAATATTTCCTGCTGTGCCCCGCCATCCGCCATGGGCGACGGCTGCGGAACGGGTCACCGGATCATAAAAAAGAAGCGGCGTGCAGTCTGCGAAATTCAGTGTCAGTGGCACGTTCTTTTCATTGGTGTACAGTCCGTCGCAATCTTCTACCGCTGTATCAAAACGCAAAGCACCCCGGCCGCAGTCTTTTTTCGTAACCCGTTCCATATGCGTGCCATGCACCTGCCTGCAGCTTACCAGTTGTGACGCTTTCACACCGATGGCAGCGAAAAAGCGTCTCCTGTTTTCAGCCACATCCTCTTCCCTGTCGCCGACAGAAAACCCCATATTGAATGTCTGAAAGCTGCCTGTGCTGACACCGCCGATTCTCGCAGATACCGCGGCGGTCACCGGCTCCTTTTCAAACAGATCAAAAACGAGGTACTTCACCTCTCCTTTGGAAACAATCCTCATAAACCATCCCTGCCTTCATCGATCCCTGTATTTATTCCATCCAATAAATGCTTCATATCCGGCGGTACAGGGGCTGTAAATTTCATCAGCCGCCCCGTTTCAGGATGGACGAAACATACCGACCATGCGTGGAGCGCCTGCCTCTGTATCAGCTCCGCCGGCCCGCCATACAGGTCGTCCCCCAAAAGCGGATTCCCCATGTAAGATAAATGGACACGGATCTGGTGGGTCCGTCCCGTGAGCAGGTGGAGCCTCAACGCGGTATATCCCCGCCCGCGGCCAAGCACGGTGAACTCCGTCCTTGCAGGCTTCCCGTCCTTCCTCACCTGCCATTCGATAATGCTTCCCTCTTTCCGTCCGATGGGAGCATTGACAATCCCCATCTGTCCGGGAATCTCCCCTTCGGCAAGCGCCAGATATTCCCTGTAAATACAGTCATGGGAAAGGGACAGCGCATATTGGATTTTCGCGGATTTCGCCACAATGACCGTTCCCGTCGTATTCCGATCCAGACGGTACACCGGATGGATGCCGGAGGCCTCTCCCTTTTTCAGAAAATATCCGGCCACCGCATTCACCAGCGTATCATGTCCGCCGTGGCTCGTCGGGTGGATGATCATCCCCGGCCCTTTATTAACCACAAGGAGCGACTCATCTTCATAAAGGATATCCAGAGGAATATCCGCCGGAACGATATCGGAATTTTCTTCCCAGTACAGACAGACCGCATCGCCTTCATGAAGAAGCATCCTCGCATTGTGCACGTCCACGCCATTGACGGATACCCTGCCATTCCATTTGATCCGCTTCCATAAAGCAGAGGAAAAGTGCTTATGCCCTCGTATGAAATTTCGCAGAGGCTGCCCCTCATGAAGGGCAGTGACCACAAATCTGGCTTCCATCCCTTTCCCCGCTTTCTTCTCTCAAAATTACCGCTTATATTTTATCAGACTTCCTCCTTGAAATACATCATTGGAAAAGATTAATTTGCAACAAAAAAGAAATCTGCTTTGATGAAAAGAACAGATTCCTTTTTATCAGATGAAGATCATCACTTTTCAAGCTGCGATGCAACCTTTTCCAGTGCCATTTCAAGTGTATGCCAGCCAAGGGTGGCACATTTGACGCGGACGGGCATTTTGGAGATGTCCTTCAGCGTAATGGCTGCTTCCAGTTCTTCAAGCTCCGCCTCATCCGTCACATCGCCGCGGATCATGGACAGGAAAAGCTTGCACAGCCGGAGGGCTTCTTCCACCGTGCGGTCACGCAGAAGCTCCGCCATCATCGCTGTCGATGCCTGGCTGATGGCGCATCCCGAACCCGTGTAGGCGATGTCCGTGACGATGCCGTCTTCGATTCTGGCTTCCACGTCGATATCATCACCGCAGCTCGGATTATGTCCATGCTCATGGACAGTGGGCATTTCTATCTTTCTTTTATTTGTCTTATCTCTGTTATATTCGAGAATCAGGTCCGTATAAAGCTGTTGTAAATCCATCAGTCATCATACCCCATCACTTTCCGTACATGCCTGAGCCGTTCAAGGAAATAATCCACTTCTTCCACGGTATTGTAGAAATAGAAGCTGGCGCGGCAGGTGGCGTTGATTCCCAGATAAATATGGAGCGGTTCCGCACAGTGGTGCCCGGTGCGGATGCAGATGCCGTCATTGGAAAGGATCTGCGCCACATCGTGGGGATGGACGCCTTCCACGGTAAATGATACAAGCCCTTCTTTTTCTTCTGCCTTATCCGTACCGACGATATGGATGAACGGCAGCTTTTTCATGCCTTCAATGGCACGGGTGACGAGGAGCTTTTCCTGTTTGCGTATTTCATCATAGCCGACGGCCTGCAGGTATTTGATGGCTGCCACCAGACCGACAGCGCCTTCCACATACTGGGTGCCTGCTTCGAATTTGGCCGGCAGCTCCGCATAGGTGGTTTCCTGCTCATACACGTCTTCTATCATATCGCCGCCCATCAGGAACGGTTCCATTTCTTCCAGCAGCTTTTCCTTGCCGTACAGCACGCCGATCCCGCCGACAGAGCACATTTTATGGCCGGAAAAGGCAAAGAAATCACAGTCCAGTTCCTGCACGTCCACCTTTTTATGGGGCGTGCTCTGTGCGCCATCAAGAACGACGACCGCGCCATGCTTATGCGCCCGTTCGATCAGCGGCTTCGGATCAAATTCGATACCGAGGACGTTGCTCACCTGGGCAAAGGCAAAAATCTTCACCCGTGGGTCATCGATTTTCTTCAGGTCTTCTTCCATAAAATGGCCTGTTTCCTTGTCCACATAGATGTAATCAAGGACGGCGCCTGTCTTTTGTGCCACGCGCTGCCATGTGACAAGGTTTGAATGGTGTTCCGCAATCGTAATGAGGATGCGGTCTCCCTTTTCCAGATGGGTTTCCCCATAGGAACGGGCCACCAGATTCAGACTTTCCGAGGTATTCCTCGTATAAATGATTTCTCTTTCACTTTTAGCTCCGATGAAATCCCTGACCACGGTCTTGGACGTATCATAGGCTTCAGAGGCGGATATTGCAAAAATATGGGCTCCGCGGTGAGGATTTCCATTGTCGTGGATCAGATAATCCGTGACAGCATGAAGCACCGGAAGCGGCCTCTGCGTGGTGGCCGCATTATCAAAATAAACGATCCTGTGTCCATTCACTTTGGTTTCCAGAATCGGAAAATCGTTTCTGATTAAATCACTGTTCATTATTTCTCCTTTGCATCCAGCTTCTCTCTGACAGCTGTAAGGACTTCTTCCCGGATACTTTCATCCATCCGGTCGATCAATGGACGGATCAGTGCCTCTACGACAATCCGCCGAGCTTCCTCCAGAGAAAATCCTCTGGCCATAAGGAAATATATCGTGTTCCCGTCTAATTGCCCCGCACTGGACGCATGATTGCCTGATACATCATCTTCCGTGCACAGCAGAAGCGGCAGGGAAATATTTTTTGTCGTCGGCGAAAGCTGTATCGCATAATCGCCTTCATCTCCGGCAGAGCCGCTGCAGCCCCGCTTAAAATCAAGGGTACCGCGGAAAACTTTCTTCGCATGCCCGGAAAGAGCGCCCTTCACATCGATATTCGCCGCCGTCTTTTTGCCGACATGATCGATATGGTAGAACAGATCCAGTGACTGGCTTCCGCCTGCGGCATATAAGGCGGATTCGTTCATTCCGGAGCCTTCGCCGTCCAGCCTGCCATAGCTGTGGACAATGACCTTCTCTCCCCCCAGCTCGGCGGAAACAAAATCCGCTTGAGCTTCTTTTTCTGCCAGCACGTTCCTCTGTTCATAAAGAGAGGCACCTGCAAGGCCCGTCTCCAGATGGGATACGGAAAGCTGCGCCGCTTCCTTCAGATGGTAAAAAGCTGCGGTCGAATATACGGCTCCACTGCCGCTCCCCTGATAACGCCAGAGCAGGCGCAATCGGGAACCTTTTTCTAGAACAAAAACAAACTGCCCCGCAAAATCGGGATGCGATTCATCGGACATTACGGAAATCGTCAATTCCGCTTCCGCATTTTCCGGAATCGTTATCGTATAGCTTTTCCCACGGGCAGAAGCCAGAAGCGTCTCTTCCGAAGCGCCTTTGAAGCCGGCCGGCAGCTGTCCGCCTTTCCTGACATATTTCCTGTCGGAAAAGACCGGCTCTGCAACCTGCGCAGGCTCTTTAAATATATATGGGCTGTCATTGACATGGAGATACCGATAGGTAAGCATGGGCAGCCGGTTTACTCTGATTTCTTCCATCACTGCCTCCTCAGCCAATGGCTCCTTCAAATTCAAGATCGATCAGACGGTTCATTTCCACCGCATATTCCAGCGGCAACGCTTTGGAAATCGGCTCCGCGAAACCGCGGACAAGCATCGCCTTGGCATCCTCTTCCGTCATGCCGCGGCTCATCAGGTAATAAATATCCTCATCGGAAATACGCCCGATTTTCGCTTCATGACCCAGATCGATGTCATCATTTTCAATCGTGATGGCCGGAACGGTATCCGAACGAGACTCATTATCCAGCATGAGCGATTCACAGCTGATTGCGCCCCTTGTGCCCGATGCATTCGGCCCGATGTAGACGACGCCGCGATAAACGGCCGTGCCTCCCGCTTTGGAAATGGACTTGGAATTAATGGTAATATGCGTATCCTTCCCCAGGGCTTCCACCTTGGAACCGGTATCCAGGAACTGTCCTTTCCCTGCAAACGTGATTCCCGTAAATTCGCAGGTGGATCTGTCTCCCTTAAGTATCGTATCCGGATACAGGCAGGACGTATGAGAGCCGAAGGAACCGCTGACCCAGACCATGGATCCGTCTTCCTCCACGATGGATTTCTTCGTGTTCAGGTTATACATGTTCTTCGACCAGTTTTCAATCGTCGAATAGCGAAGGCTCGCGTCTTTCTTCACAAAGAGCTCCACCGCGCCGGCATGAAGGTTTGCCACATTGTAACGGGGAGCGGAACAGCCCTCGATGAAATGACAGGATGCCCCCTCTTCAATGACGATCAATGTATGCTCAAACTGCCCTGCGCCAGGCGCATTCAGGCGGAAATAGCTCTGGAGCGGCATCCTTACATGGACGCCCTTCGGCACATAGACGAAAGAACCGCCGGACCATACGGCATAATGGAGAGCGGCAAACTTATGATAATTCGGCGTAATCAGTTTCCCGAAATAGGGTCTGATCAGATCCTCATATTTCTTGACCGCCGTTTCAAAATCAACATAGATGACGCCCTGCTCTTCCAGTTCCTTTTGGATATTGTGGTAAACCACCTCGGAATCATACTGGGCCCCTACGCCGGCCAGAGACTTCTTCTCCGCCTCAGGGATGCCGAGACGGTCGAAAGTGTCACGGATATTCTGGGGAAGATCCTCCCAGCGTGCCTTCATGTCTGTTTTCGGACGGATATATGTATCGATATGATCCATATCCAATTCAGAAATATCCGGCGCCCACGGCGGCACATCAAGAGATTCATAAATTTTCAGGGCCTGCAGCCTCTTTTCGAGCATCCATTCCGGTTCTTCCTTTTCCGTGGAGATTTTGCGGATGATTTCTTCCGTAAGCCCCTGGTCTGCCTTATAAGAAAACTCGACCTCGTCCTTGATATCGTAAACGCTCCGATTGATGTCCTCTACCTGGCTTTTTTTCTTTTCCTCCGCCATAGGTCACACCTCGCCGCGGTATGCATCGAAGCCGTTTTCTTCAATCTCATCCACCAGCTCAGGGCCGCCTTCCTTCACGATGCGCCCGTCAATCAGGACATGGACGAATTCAGGCCGGATGAATTTCAGTATCTGGTTCAGATGGGTAATAAGAAGCAGTGAATTATTTTCATTGTGGTATTCGGAAATATTTTTGGAAACGACACGGACCGCATCCACATCAAGGCCGGAATCCGTTTCGTCCATCATCGCCAGCTTCGGTTCCAGAATACGCATCTGGAGCACTTCGCTTTTTTTCCTTTCCCCGCCGGAGAATCCGTCATTCAGATAACGGTCCGCATAAGACGGGTCCATCATCAATCCTTCCATGCTGGACTTCAAAAGACGCTTGAACGGAAACAGGCGCTGCTGCTTGCCGGATATCGTCGTCTTTGATGTGCGGATGAAATTCTCCATCGTGATTCCCGCCACGGAGATCGGATTCTGGAAAGAAAGGAAAATACCAAGCTTGGCACGCTTATCGACAGAAAGTTCCGTGATTTCCTCCCCCTCGAAAAATATATGCCCCTCTGTAATCTTGTAGGCAGGATTTCCCATGATGGAATGAAGCAGCGTCGACTTGCCTGCCCCGTTGACTCCCATAATGACATGGACTTCTCCCGTATTCACGGTGAGGTTTACGCCGTGAAGGAGTTCTTTATCGCCTACTGCCACGTGAAGATTTTCCACGCGAAGTAATTCACTCATATAGACACCTCATATATTGTAAACAAATGCATGCTTTTACGCATACAATTAAAATCTTTTTTCATTTTACAGTATTTTTCGATATATGTAAATAAAATACAATAATAGCGATGAAAGTATGATTCATGCGCATAGCAGCACCAAAGAAAAAAATTGTCATCTTCATCGGATATTTTTTCCTGCCTTGGCAGAAATATTTTGTAAAAGACAAAAAAAGATACTCAACAGAAACAGGATGCGCCTGGTTCTGTTGCGTATCTTTTTTATTCAGCAGATTCTCGGCAGGCCTTCTCCCCGAAGGGGAAGTATGTGCCGGAAGCCGCCAAGTGAGGTTTCCAGGTAAACGCCGGATCCTTCCCTGACCGTTCCTATCCGTACCGCCGCTCTGCCGTATGTATTCCCTCTCAGAATTTCCAAGGCACGTTCCGACTCTGCTTCCGGAATGGCGATAAGCATTTTCCCTTCATTCCCCATCATGAGCGGATCCAGACCCAGAATACCGGTAAAGCCTCTGACGGCTTCCGAGACGGGCAGATTTTCTTCTGACAGCTCCAATCTGACCGATGAGGCTTCGGCAAGCTCATTCGCCACGGACGCAAGTCCGCCCCTCGTAATATCACGGATGGCGTGGATATGCAGCTGCTGCGCGAGCAATTCCTCCACCAGATGGTTCAGGGGGGCGCAGTCACTGGCAAGAGTGCTTTCTATACCGAGCCGTTTCGTCAGGATAGTCGCATGATGATCTCCCAATGTGCCGGTCATGAGCAGTGCATCGCCATTTTTCAGGTTCCTGCATGAAACAGAGGAATCAGCCGGCCGTTCCCCGATGCCGGCGGTGTTGATGTACATGCCACCTTTTCCTTCTATCACCTTCGTATCTCCTGCCACGATCAGGACGCCTGCTTCATCTGCCGTTTTCTTCATAGACCGCACGACTTTCGCAAGCACCTCTGTATCCAATCCTGTTTCCAGAATGAAAGAAGCTGTGAGGTATAAAGGCTTCGCCCCCATGGACGCCAGATCGTTCACCGTGCCGCAGACGGAAAGCTTCCCTATATCTCCGCCGGGAAAAAACAGCGGTTCCACTACGAAGGAATCGGAGGTGAACACGGGGTTCCCCCTGATGATCGGAAGAACGGCTCCATCCTCCATACGGTTTAATATTTCATTATCGAATACTCCGGTAAATACTTCACGGATGAGCTGGTTGCTTTCTTCTCCGCCGCTTCCATGCTTCAATGTAATTTTCATAGCGTATCCTTTTATAATCCTTCTTCACGAAGTGTAATGGAGCATGCTCCCTCTCCGGATACCATGCAGGCGCCCACGGGATGCTCCGGTGTGCAGGTCCTTCCGAAATGGGAGCACTCGCGCGGCATTTTTTCTCCCAAAAGGATTTTACCGCACTGGCAGTTGGCAGGGATGTGGTCGGCAAGCAGGCCTTTGCTTCCTGCATCATAGGCGGCATATTTCCCTTTCAGGTACAGCCCTGAAGCAGGAACGACGCCAAGCCCCCGCCACGCGGCATCTCCTTTCTGAAATATGTCCAGTACCCTTCCCCATGCTTCCGTATTTCCTTCCGCCGTCACGACGCTTTCATAATCATTCCAGAATCCGCCCTGCCCTTTATTTGCGGCGACCACGAGCTGCGCCACGGCACGGAGCAGCAGATCGGACGTAAATCCGCCGATGACCATGGGCTTATGGTAAGTCTGCGCCAGCGCCTCATAACTGTCCGCTCCGGTAATGACTGCCACATGGCCGGGACAGAGGAATCCGTCAATGTTTCCGTTTTCACAAAGTCTGCCGAGCGTTTCAGGCATCGTTTTAAGCGCTGTCAGAAATTTTATATTGGCAAGTCCAAGACGGTCTGCTTCTTTTACCACGGTCGCCCAAACAGGAGCCGTCGTTTCAAATCCCACTGCAGCAAGGACGAACTGCATTTCCGGTTCTTCTTTGGCTTTCTGCAACGCTTCTTCCGGCCCGTAGAAGAAATCGACAGACGCTCCGTTATCTCTTGCTTCTGCCAGTGACATCTCCGTTCCCGGCACAGAAAGCATGTCTCCGAAGGACAGCACCTTATGACCTTCCTTAAATGCATATTCCACCAGTTTATCGATATAAGAGGTAGGTGTCACGCAGACCGGACATCCCGGTCCGGAGAGAAGTCTGATTTTGGGCGATAATATCTGCCGCAGTCCCGTTTTATACAGACAGGCGGTATGGGTGCCGCAGACTTCCATGATCCTGACAGGCTTTCCGTCATAGGTACGGAGCCAGCGGATGATGTCATTCTTTTCCACGTTGCAGTTCCTCTATTTCCTTAAACAGGCCGATCCAGTCCAGTGCTTCCTTCTTCTCCACCTTCTGAATCGCCATTCCTGCATGGACAAGGACATAATCCCCTTCCGTCACGGGAACCATGGACAGATTGACCCTGACCTTCGTTCCTGAAAAATTGACAATGCCATGTGTCCCTTCTATTTGTTCCACACGTCCCGGATATGCCACGCACATAATTTTCCCCTCTGTTCCAACATGATGTATTATTTCCGAGCCTCCGCATGCATCCCGTACCAGGCCTGCCCGAAAGCCAGTCCGCCATCTCCCGGCGGAAGCTGTTCATTCCAGTATACCGCAAATCCCTTTCCCTGTAATTCCGAAATGCATCCTTCCAGAAGGATGCGGTTGGCGAAACAGCCGCCGGAAAGGACGATCTGGTCTGTCCCTGCTTTTTCCGCCATACGCGCCACCATGCGGATGACCGCGTCATGGAATCCAAGAGCTGCCACGGAATTGTCTTTATCTTTTCTGTTCTTGAGCCCGAGCCATAAAATCGCCGGATCAAACACGGTCACCGTTCCCTGCCCTGTATCGAGCTCCTCTTCTCCAAAGAAAAGAGGCAATCCGGGTTTGCCTGAACGGCGTGCTTTTTCCGCTTCGTTTTCCAGAAGCATCGCGCACCGCCCCTGATAGGAATCATAATCCGCTATCCCCAGGAATGCGCACACAGCATCAAAAAGCCGTCCCATGCTTGAGCTTCGAACCGTGTTCACATGGCCTGCAATGGATGCCTTGATGACGGGCATCCGCATATCCTGACAGGAAATGCCTGCCGCCAGCAGATGGCACAGAAGGCTTTTCCACGCCTGTTTCATGGATTTGTCTCCGCCGATCACGGTGATCGGTTTGAGATAGCCGATCCTTTTAAAACGGGTATCCCTGCAGAGAAGGAATTCTCCTCCCCAGATGCTTCCGTCCTCTCCAAAACCGGTGCCGTCAAAAATAACGGCGAGCGCTGTTCCCTTCAGATGATGCTCTCCCATGACGGAAAGAGCATGGGCATGGTGGTGCTGCACTTCCATGATGGGAATATCGAGCTTTTCCGCCAGCCGTCTGGCAGACTCCGACGAATAATAGCCGGGATGTCTGTCACAGATGAGCCTATCAGGACTAATCCGGAAAAGCTCTTCCCAGTCATCGGCGGTATGATGGAAGAACTCCATGGATTTTTCAATGGAAAGCTCCGCCGGCACCTGTCCGGGATAGATGAGATTCCCTGTCGTAATGGCAAATGACGGCTCCATTTCACCGCCGACCGCTAGAACGCTCTCGCCCTTTCCTTCCACGGCAATCGGTTCCGGCATATATCCGCGGGTGCGGCGCAGCATCTGCACCTTCCCTCCAACTATCCGCGCGACAGAATCATCCACAGGCCGGATGATTTCCCGTTCGTAATAAAAGATACCGGCCACCGAGTCATTTGCCTGATAAAAGCGCTGCGCCTCCCCATCGTGGTAAATGATGGGCTCGCCGGAATAATTGCAGCTTGTCACCACCAAGGGCGTTCCTGCTTCCGCAAGCAGGGCATACAGGCCAAAGGGCGGAAGAAATACGCCAAGGCTTTCATCAAGCTCGGTAACGCCATGGCTGATTTTTTCCCTGCTTTCCTTTTTCGTTTCCAGTACTACGATCGGCCGCTGCGGCGAAGCCAGCAGGGCACGTTCTTCATCGTTGACATGGCAGAGCGCCTCTATATCTTCCATCGCTCCGAAAAGCACGGCAAACGGCTTGTCCGGCCGATGCTTAAGAAGCCTCAGACTTTTGACCGCCTCATCACGGTCTCCCCGGCAGACGAGATTATATCCGCCCACGGCTTTCACCATGATGATTTTTCCATCAGACAATAGATCTTTGGCCGATTGCAGCAGTTCATCCGTCCGCCACGGCCCTTCGTAAGGATTTCCCTTCAGCTTCCCCAAAAGCTGCGGTCCGCAGGCATGGCAGGATATGGTCTCTCCGTGGCATCGCCGGTCGGCCGGCTCTGTGTATTCGCTTTTACAGTCTTCACAAAACGGATATACATCAAAGGATGTGTTTTCCCTGTCATAGGGAAGCTTTTTTATCACTGTATATCTGGGTCCGCAGGCTGTACAGGAAATATAAGGATAATGATGACGCCTGTCCGCACTGCTTTTCATTTCCTTCATGCATTGATGGCAGACTGCCATGTCCGCCGGCACGAGGAAATGATTTTCTCTTTCCCTGCTGGGAATGGAAAGAAAAGCAGAAAAACCCCTGTATGGCATTTCTGCTCTTTCCAACGTTTCTATCATGGCCGGTCTTTCTATGCTCCGCAAGCCATCCACAAAAGAATCAATCGTATCTTTTCTGCCCGTTACGAATATTTCCACTTCGCCGCCCAGATTCTGCACGGTACCGGCAAGACCTTTTTCCCTTGCCAGACGGCAGACAGAAGGACGGAATCCGACCCCCTGTACCCTGCCGGTCACGCTGATCCTTTCTGTCACCCTTCGTTCCATGATTTCTCCTTTAGCGGATATCAGACAGAAAGCATAGCCTTTGCCTTTTCTGCTATCCATCCAGCTGCTTCTCCGTACCCTTCTCCTGTTTTTCCGCAGACCTTGAATACCGGAACGTCCTTATTTAAATGACGGATGCCTTTCATGAAAAAGTCTTCATCAAAATCAAGATACGGAAGAAGATCGACTTTATTTAAGAGGATGATGTCCGCCTTTTCAAAGGCGAGGGGATATTTATAAGGCTTGTCACTGCCGTCTGTGACGGATACGATGAGCATTTTCATATGCTCCCCGATGGAAAATTCCGCCGGACAAACCAGATTGCCCACATTTTCTATGAAAAGGATTCCCGGCTCCTCAAAGGCCATGCCATGGACCGCATTATGAAGCAGGGGCGCATCCAAATGGCAGGCACCGAATGTATTGATTTGGGCAGCGGTGATTGACTTTTTCTTCAGCCGCTCCGTGTCAATGTCCGATTCTATATCCCCTTCAATCACATAAGCCCTGACAGAGAGGCAGCGGATCAGATTTTCAAGCGTCGTCGTCTTTCCCACACCCGGCGCTCCCATGACGTTGATGGCAAATATATGCCTTTCTTCCAAATGCTCCTTCACATGCTCCGCGATATGGTCATTCCGGCTGTTTATGTCCAGCATGACCTCTTTTTTTACCATGTGCATGATTAAACCTCTCCTTCTATATCAAGTTCAACCTCTTTGATGTAAAATTCTTTCCCTATCTCTGTCGGATAGCCATCTCCCCCGCAATACGGGCAGGTAAAGGAATATCGTTTCCGTTCAAAAAGTTTTCCGCAGGTTTCGCATGCCAGTCTGGGTCTGACGCCTTCTATTTCCAGACAGGCACCTTCACACAATGTTCCCTGTGATATTACATCGAAATACATCTGTATGGAATCACCGATGAATCCTGAATCCTCCCCGACAACTAGATGGATTTTCTTGACCGTCCCTTTATTTTCTTTGGCCACATTTTCCGCCAGACGTACGATTTCAAGCGTTATGGGATACTCATGCATGAGGTTCTCCCTCAGATTTCCTTCCCGATGAAACAGGCACCGCCCTTTTCCTTTCGGGCAGCCGGAATACGATCGGTGACGGTGAATCCCCATCCGCCGTAAACGTATAATTTTCATTCATGGAAAGGCAATGCTTCGGACAATGCTCCACACAGGTTCCGCATTCAACGCAACGGGCCGGATCGATCGTCCATGTTCTGTCTTTCCTGTCAATGGATAAGGCACCGCCGACACAACCCCTGAGACACAGTCCGCAAAGGATGCATTGTGATACATCATTAATCACCGGAGACTTTTCCCTCTGATTTTCTATTTCCTCTGCCGGGGCAGGAACCTGTACCTTTATCTCCTTTTCAGCAGGCACTGCTTTTTTCTGCATGGGTATAGGAAGCGTCACACGTCCTGCGCTGAACTCATCCTGCTCTTCATTCAGTGACAGGCACTTCTTCGGACATTTCGACACGCAGGTTTCACACCGTATGCAGGCGGCGGAATCAATTGACCATTCCTTTTTATCCCGGTCGGTCTTGATTGCACCCACAGGGCAGCTTCGTTCGCACATTCCGCAAAGAATGCAGTCTTCCACTTCATTCTTAATCGGTACTTTTTTATACTGTTCTTTTAATTCTTCTTCAGGAAGCGCCCCTTCAGCCGGTTCTTTCGTTCCGACAGCGAAAGCCGTGCCTGTCATTGGCGGAATTTCCGCTGTTTCCTGTTTTATTTCTTCCTTTTTCACAGGTTTTACTGCTGCAGGCCTGTTTTGCGGAACAGAAAGAGTAACCGCCGTGCTGCCGGTTTCCCCTTCATTGAGGGAAAGACATGTTTTCGGACACCGGCCGACGCAGGTGCCGCACCTGATGCAGGCCGCGGAATCAATCGTCCATGTTCTTTCTTTTCTGTCAACCTGGATGGCGTTTACCGGACAGCTCCGCTCGCACATGCCGCAAAGCACGCAGTCTGATACATGGTTGATGACGCTTCCCTGCGTGGACGCTTCCTGTATTTCCTTTTTATCGAAAACGGCAGGCGGCGTCTGATTTTCACCCGCTGTCGGCTTCACCGCGCCTGCCCGCCTTTGCTTCGGCGGCGGCGC
This sequence comes from uncultured Dialister sp., assembly GCA_902462205.1. Taxonomy (GTDB): domain Bacteria; phylum Bacillota; class Negativicutes; order Veillonellales; family Dialisteraceae; genus Dialister. Next base: position 48,000 of record CABQAR010000005.1, on the reverse strand, counting down.
ATCCAGAATGATTTCCTTTTTACTCGCGGACGGCTCTGTATACATGGGATCCATGGAGAGGCACTTCATCGGGCACTGCTCCACGCAGGCGCCGCATTGCACGCAGGCAAACGGATCGACGATCCATTGCCTCTTTTCTCTATCCAGACGGATTGCTCCTGCCGGGCAGGCTCTTTCACAGGCACCGCAAAGAATACATTTTTCTATCTGATTAACAATATGCCCCCGGTCAATGGCCAGAGGCTCTCTTGGCCGGATCGGATAAGGCGATGTCACCGGAGGCTTGAAGAGGTTGCCGATCATTTTACGGGCAAAGGTCATGTACCCCATAATTTACCTCCTTATCGTTCACAACAGCTGATGCACGGATCTATAGTCAGAATAATATTCGGTACATCCGCCATATCGCATCCGCCAAGCATTTTCACAAGGGCAGGCAGGTTCGCGTTCGTCGGCGTCCTCAGGCGGAACCGTTCCAGATGTTTCGTCCCGTTCCCCTTCACATAGTAGATGGCTTCCCCTCTTGGCTGTTCCACACGGGTGAAATATTCCTTCTTGGGAGGATTTCCTTTTACCTTGACTTCAACGGGTCCGTCAGGAATATTATCTATGCAGCCTTCGATAATCTCGATGGAGCGGAGCACTTCCCTCAGGCGTACCCTCGCCCTTGCATAGCAGTCTCCGTCCGTTTCAACCACGGGCTGGAAATTCAGCTGGCGGTATACGCTGCCGTTATCTGCACAGCGTATGTCTGTCGGTATTCCCGAAGCGCGTGCCATCGGCCCCACGCATCCCAGCTCCTGCGCATCTGCCATGGAAAGTTTCCCTATCCCCTTCAGTCTGGCGTGGACCGTATCATCATCCATGAAAACGTTCAGCATGGGAAGGAATTTTTCCGCCAAATCCTTAAGGACGCGTTTGATTTCCTTCAGCATGGCTCCGTCTATGTCTCTGCGGACACCGCCCACCTTGCAGACGGAAAAAATGACACGTCCGCCCGTGGTCTGTTCAATCAGATCCAAGTCTATTTCGCGAAGCCTCCATGCTTCCATGAAAAGACTTTCAAATCCCATCGCATCCGCAGCCAGTCCAAGCCACAGAAGATGGGAATGGATACGTCCGAGCTCATGCCAGATGGTACGAAGCCATTCCGCGCGAGGAGGCACCTCTATTTCCATCATCTGTTCCACCGCAAGGCTGTATCCCCAGCCATGCCCGAAAGAGCATATCCCGCAGACGCGTTCCGCCACATAGACGTATTGCTGGAAATCACGGACCTCCACCAGCTTCTCCAGGCCTCTGTGGATATAACCGATCGAAGGAATGGCGCGGACTACTTTTTCGTCCTGCAGCTCCAGATCCAGATGGATGGGTTCAGGAAGTACCGGATGCTGCGGTCCAAAAGGTATGACTGTGCTCTTACCCATTGTCTTTCCCTCCTTCTTTGCTTTCTGTCTTCGCAACGGCTGCTGCATCGATGCCGAGGCCTGTCCTCAGATTCACCTTGATCGCCTTATCCGCATGCTTCGCATCCGCCAGCTCATGCCAGGGCGTTTCTTCCGCCAAATGGAAGAAATGGCCGCCATAATCCACATCGTGTTCGATAAAATCTATTTTCAGTCCGAAAAGATCATGTATTTCATTCTCCCATACAAAAGCATACCAATACTGGCTTGTAATACTCATGATGGAACGGTAGACGGGCACCAGGAAACGCAGGTGGTACATGAAATAATCCTTATCAAAAGTATATGTCAGCTCATATCCTTCCTCCACCCTTGTACAGAGAATCTGCACCAGACGGGCATTGTCCCTTTTGAAACGGCTCACCCTCTGCAAAAGGTCCGATGATTTGATTTCTATAATCTGCTGATCCATGGTCACACATCCTTTCTTTCCGGTAAAGAACGCTTCATCGACTCCAGTCGTTTATATTCTTCTTCCTTTTCCTCCAGAATCCCAAGCCCTTTTACAACACCGTCGATGATGGATTCCGGCCTTGCCGCACATCCCGGCACATAAACGTCCACCGGAATGGCATGGTCCATGCCACCGATCATGTTGTAACAGTCTCTGAACACGCCGCCGGTGCAAGCGCAGGTTCCTACGGCCACGACCACCTTCGGTTCAGGCATCTGCTCATATATCTGCCGTACGATGGGCAGGTTCTGCACATTCACTCCGCCGGTCACAAGGAAAATATCGGCATGCTTCGGATCCCCCGTATTGATGATGCCGAAACGTTCCACATCATAAAGTGGCATCAGACAGGCAAGCACCTCGATATCGCAGCCGTTGCAGCTGGAACCGTCATAATGGATCAGCCATGCGGATTTCTTTATATATGCCATTGGATTCCCTCCCGCATCAGCGAATATACATTAAGAAAACAATATTGATGAATCCTGCAATGAGTGTGACAAGCCAGGCAGAGCCCAGTAACCGCTGCCACTTCATCCTGGTCGTGCAGTTATCCACAAGAACACTGAGGAACGCAACCGCGCCACAGGCGGCGAGCCCCCAGACACTACTCATGGGATCCTGCCATTTAAAGAAAAGATAGACGAACCCGAGCAGAAAAACCGTTTCATACCATTCGGCGATTTCAAAAAAGGCAAGCATGCTGCCGGACAGCTCCGTTTTGACTCCCTGCACCAGTTCCTGATGGATTTCATGGCTCATGGAAATATCAAAGGGCGATTTTCTGAATTTGATCTGCAGGATGAACAGGAAACCGATGAATATGCCCGGCATGTACAGAAAATTGCTCGACGGCGATTCCATGATCTGCGACAGATTGAATGTATTGCATTTGAGATAAAAAGCGATGGCCACCAAAAGAAGCATCGGTTCATAGGCCATGATCTGCAGAAGCTCGCGTTCCGCCCCCATCTGGCTGTACGGCGAGGATGAGGAAAATGAGGCGACCACGAGGCATATGCCTGCCATGGTCAGCGTAAATATGACGAGGAGTATGTCTCCCTGCGCAAAGAAGAAAATGCCTGAAAGCACGACGAAGAGCAGGAATCCTGCCACATAGAACCCCTGTGCCTCATTGACGGCGATCGGCTCCTTATGAAACAGCTTCATCACATCATAGAACGGCTGTAAAACAGGCGGCCCCACTCTGCGCTGCATTCTGGCCGAAAGCTTCCGGTCCAGTCCTGCAATCAATCCGCCGGCAATCGGGGCAAGGATGAGATAGAGCACCGCGTAGAAGATATTCATCCATAAATCATCCATGATAAACACCTCCCAGGATAATCGCGAATTCTATGAAGATACAGGCCATGCAAAGTGCAAAGCCCAGAAGCTTCATTTTCCTTTCGCCGAACCAGTCTTCCATATACCAGTTTCTGAGCTCCACCGGAACGATATTATCCGCGGCGCCCCTGAAATTCAGATCATCTCCCATATTGGCGCCGGCCAGCAGGGTTCCTACAATACGCTTCGGCCGCCCCTTTCCGTACCGGGACGGAAGGATGACCATCAGGATGACCATCAGCGACATAATAATCAGGTTGCTCTGGGCAATAACGTCACGGGTGAATCCGAAGGTGATCCGAAGATAGGGAAGCACGCCGTAGCTGGAAATCAAGGGGAATAAGATACAGACGACGATCGTCGCCCATGCCAGGGATTTCAGGGTGAACCACTGTACTTTGTGGATACCGTGTTCCCTGTTTCCCTGATTGTGCATGATTGACATAATCTTTCCCAGCCATTTCGCCCAGTAAAAAATCGTCGTCGCCGATCCGAATACGAGAAGCAGAAGGAGGAGCGGATGGCCTGCATCTATAAATGCCTTCATCGCCGCCCACTTGGAAATAAGCATGCCGAAAGGCGCCAGGAACATGCCGCTGATACCGACGATCATGCAGAGCGCCAGATGGGGCATCGCATTGAACAGACCGTCAAACCGTTCGATGTCGCGGCTGCCGATCTGCTGCTCTGCCGTTCCTACGGAAAGGAACATCAGCGACTTGGCCACGGCATGGAAAATAACGATCATGATGGCCGTCCAAGCCGCTTCATAAGAACCGATCCCCGCACAGCAGACAATCAGTCCCAGATTGGAAATGGTCGAGTATGCCAGCACCTTTTTGCCATCAGACTGGGAAATGGCCGCGCAGGAAGCAAAGAAAAACGTGATTCCGCCGACGAACATGGCCATGATTCCCGCATGGTTCGTCCCCAGTGCAGGGCATAATTTAATGATAAGGAACACCCCTGCCTTGACCATCGTGGAAGAATGAAGCAGGGCGGAAGTCGGCGTGGGCGCCACCATGGCTCCCAGCAGCCATCCGGAAAACGGCATCATTGCCGATTTGGTGAAGCCGCAGAGAAGAAGAAGCGCAAGGATGAAGGTCACCGGCGTTCCGGCAAGGGCGAGCCCGACGAGATGGGACAGCGCCGTGCTGTGGTAAGAAAGCCCCATGATGATGATCGCAGCGGCAAAAGCCACTCCGCCAAGCAGATTCATCCACAATGCGGTAAACGAATTATGGATGGCGATACGCGACTCCGTATACCCGATCAGCAGGAAAGAGCAGACGCTTGTAATCTCCCAGCAGGTATACATATACAGGAGATTATTGGACACCACCAGGCCGAACATGGCCGACAGGAACAGGAATATGACGAAAAAGAAAAAATTCCTTCTGTCCTTGACTTCCGGATGCTCCTTTTGGAATTCTTCCATGTAGCCAAGAGAAAAAACAGCAATCAGGCTGCCGATGATTCCGGCAATCAGAATCATGATCAAGGTAAAATTGTCGATGACCAGATCCGCGTAATTGTTCAGGGTTCCATGGCTTTCATACTCGAACCACAAAATCGCGCCCAGCTGCACGGCTTCCAGCAGGCCGATCCAGTACCGGTGGAAACGTATGAACGTATAATAAAAAACCGCAAGGGCAACCAGAATATCAATGATTACTGCACCTTGCGCCATAAAAGAACTTCCTAAATGGATGACCGTTTTATTTCCGAAATATGTGTACGCGGTGAAAAGGGACAGAGCAACGATCGCCATCGCAGAAGATTTGACCACGACCTGCCGCACGCCGTCATTTTTCACAGTCAGAAGGATTCCTGCCGCTGCTAATGGTATGAAAATAAGAAGACCTATTACCCACATAACATCCACCCCGCTTAGAATAAGAGTATACTATATATCTTTAAATGTCATTTATTGTTGAGTAAATTTTATATAGTATATTCAAATTGGGAGTGATTTGCAACACTTTATTTCGATTTTTTTGAATTTATTTTTTTACTATAAGAGAACTCGCCACTTTCTTCTGTCGATTTCTTGCCCAGAAGAAATAAAACAGCACCGCCACTACAACGGCAGCGACAGAAACGGTTCCGTACATAAATGGGTAACCCCAGTTTTTCGCAACACCTCCCAGACAGGCTGCAGCAAGACCCACGCTGATATCCAAAGACCAGAAATACGTCGCCGTAGCCACGCCGGCCCGTTCATTGGACGCTGCCTGTACCGCAAGCGTCTGAAAGGCAGGGCTGAGCGCGCCAAAACCGGTTCCCAAAACGGCAGCGGAAACCATGAATCCTGTGAGTCCTTCCGCGCGGCTGAACAGCAGGAATCCTGCAGCAAAGAAGAAAAATCCCGGATACACCGTATAATCCGGCCCCTGCCGGTCAAAAACATATCCCACCAGCGGTCTCGTGATAATGATGACGAGGGCGAATACCATGAAAAACAGACTGGTCGAAGCCTCCATTCCCAAAGTCTTTGCATACATGGGGATGAATGTAAGCACGCCGCCATAAGCAAAAAAGACAAGCCCGCCAAGAACGGCCATCGGCAACGCTTTCTTTTCCACGAAATCATTGATGCTCCAGCCTTTTCTCTTTACAGGCGATGGCTGCTCTACAGAATCAGGCAGCTTTTTCGACATGCTGACAAGGATGGTTGCCATCGCCATGACGGTAAGAAAGATAAACAAAGCGGAAGATCCCAATTGGTGGATAATCAGCAGGCCTGCCAAAGGACCGATGACCATCGCCATATTTCCTGAAACAGCGAAATAGCCGATCCCCTCCCCTTTTCTTGACGCAGGAAGCAGCAGTGCCGCCAAGGTGGCCGAGGTCGTCGTGCCTATTGCGAAAATGATTCCGTGTACCAATCGCAGGCCTAAAATATAATGGAGAGAATGGGCGAAATTAAATCCCAGCATGATCAGAAAAAATAATATCGATGCCGCTGCCAGCATCTTCCGTTTGTTAAATGCATCAATCAGTCTGCCGGCAACAGGCCGGCAGGCCACCGTGCCGATCTGGAAGAATGTCATGGCAAGGCCTGCCTCCCATTCTCCTCCGCCCATATCATCCATGATGAATATCGGCAGTGCGGCAACAAGGATATACTGGGACATGAAAAAGAACAGATTGCTGCATCCCATATTGATAAATTCCAGCGTCCATAATCGGGTATCCTTCATTCTTTTATCGTTTCGCTTCCTCCAATGAAAAACCGCCTGATACGGAGAACAGGCGTAAGTGAATCATGAAATATGTTAAATTATAGCCCTTTTTTCATTCCTGCTCAATAAAAAAACAGAAATCCGCAGAGGAATTTCTCTCCGCGGATTTTATTTTTCATGCACTGAAGATGTCAAGCAGCTCTGAAATGCTCTTTTTACCGAAATGGACATCATCTCCATTGATGATCATGCAGGGAACGCTCATGATATTGTACTTTTCCCTCAATCCGGGATAGTACTGGAAATCATAGACATCCACCGTCACATTTTCATTGTCAGCCGCGATACGCTCTGCAGCTGACACCAGATCTGGGCACATCGTGCAGGAAAGAGAAACAGCGATCTGCACATGGAGCGGTTTATCAATCGCCTCGATCCGCTTCTGCTGCGCTTCTCCCACATCCTGTCCGGGACCTGCCGCATTATACATGGCAAGAATGAAAGAATTAAATTCATGGCCCCCCGGAACTCCGTGGAAACGAAGTCCTTTTTCCTTGCCCTCTGCATCACAGATGGAAATCGTATGTTTCTCTTCCTCATTGGAAGCCGGAACAAATTCCGCCCTGACCTTTTCAGACAGAGAAGCGAGCTCGGTAACGACCCGCCTGTTTTCCACGGTGACATTGCTGTCATCCGTATAAAGCCGGAGAATGACAGGCTTTTCAAAACGATCCAGTACGGGCGCCAGCGCCTGGCGTGTGGCGTCATCCAGAAAGGCTCCTGCTTCTGCCTTCGGTGCCGCAGCAGTTGCAGCTTCTTCCTTCTTCTCCCTCTGGATGTATGTGCGCTTGAGTCCAAGCTTCCTATACAGCTGCCCCAGATATTTCTCCATGGAAGTCGCCGCAACCGCTCCGTCGGAAACGGCCGTGACTACCTGCCGAAGATTTTTCACGCAGATATCGCCGGCGGCATAAACGCCGTCAATATTCGTCTTCTGATCGCGGTCGGTCAGAATATATCCCTGCGGATCAAGCTCCAGCTTTCCCCTGACCAGTTCATTTTCAGGCGCATAGCCGACGAAGACGAATACGCCGTAAAAATCATCTCCCTCTGCCTGATATACGGTTTCTTCCCCGGTATTCCTGTTTCTGAGGACCACCCTGCGGATGGCGGAGTCTCCCTCCACCCTTGCCACTTCGGAATTGAAACGGACTTCCACATTCGGATTCGCCAGCAGCTCGTCCACTTCCACATTGTCAATGGAGCAGCATTCCCTGCGGACGACCATGATGACTTTTTTTGCGTAGCGTGTCAGGAATAACCCTTCCTCGACCGCTGCATATCCGCCGCCTACGACAAAAATATTCTTTCCTGTAAAAAATTCTCCGTCACAGGTAGCACAATAAGCCACCCCGTGTCCGCGGAACTCGCTTTCTCCCGTAAATCCGGCCAGACGGGGATGGGCACCGCTGGCATAGATAATGCCCATGGCTTTGAAATCACCATGATCGGTATGGACAACCTTATAGTCCCCCTCCAATTCCAGTCCGGTCACTTCGGCTGACAAAAATTCCGCGCCAAAGTTTTCCGCCTGCTGGTGCATGCGGCTCGTCAGCTGATCCCCATCCGTCACGAGGATTCCCGGATAATTGACCACCTCTGACGTGATGGTGATCTGTCCGCCCACCTTTTCTTTTTCTACCACCAGTACATGAAAACGCGCCCTTGCCATATAAATAGCGGCGGAAATCCCCGCAGGACCTCCGCCGACTATTATGGCATCATATGTTCTGTCCATGATGCCAACCCCTATTAAAGCTTGCCAACCAAGTCAAAGGACGGTTTCAGCGTTTCTGCGCCGGGCTGCCATTTTGCCGGACATACCTGGTCGCCATGTTCATAAACGAACTTGGCTGCTCTGACCTTGCGGAGCAGTTCATCTGCATTACGTCCGATATTATCCGCACTGACCTCGTAAAGAACAACTTTTCCTTCCGGATTGATAACGAAGGTGCCGCGTTCTGTCATTCCTTCGGCTTCGATATATACCTCCAGATCCTTGGCCAGCTGCGCGGTCGGATCGCCTACCATCGTATACTGGACCTTGCCGATCCTCTCGGACGATTCATGCCATGCCTTATGGACGAAATGGGTATCGCAGGATACGGAATAAATTTCGCAGCCTTCCTTCTTGAATTCTTCATATTTATTCTGGAGATCTTCCAGTTCTGTCGGGCAAACAAAGGTGAAGTCCGCCGGATAGAAGAAAAGGACACTCCATTTTCCCTGCAGATCCTTGTCGGATACCTTTATGAACTCTCCGTTCCTGTACGCATCCAGATTGAATTCGCTTACTTTCTTACCGTTTAAAGACATTGATATTTCCTCCTTATTTAAATAAATTCTATGAAATAGATTAAGCTGACCTTGTTACAACACCATTTTACCAACTATATCTAAATGCGTCAATGTAAAAAGTAACATTATTGTATCGGACTCTTAGGAGAATCGTATTTAAAATCACGCCCTCTTATTCCCTATAATGATTCCGATCAGAATCAAACCCACGCCCGCCCATTGCGGAGGGCTGACCTCTTCGCCCAGCACGAAGCAGGCCATGAATACAGCCATCGGAAGCTCTGAGGCGGTCAGAATGCTTCCCAGTCCCGGCCCCAGACGGGGAATTCCGACAGAAAACAGGAACGGAGGAACTGCCATTCCGAAAAAGCCCAAAAGCAATCCATACGGCAAAAGCGAAACAAAGGCTTCCTGATCTGCTAAAAATCCGGGACGCAGGAACAAGAAAACGACCACCGATGCGCCGACAGACATCCATGCGCTCTTGAGAAGCGGAGGCACCTGCGTTCCGACCGTTCCGCTCACGAAAATAACGGAAGCATAGCTGACTGCCGCCAGCAGCCCCCATACAAGGCCGGCCGAAAAAGAAAATCCGTCTCCCATTTCCCCGCCTACGCCCAGAACAGAACCTGCCAGCAACAGCCCGATGGAAATGATTTTATGTATATGGGGAAGCTTACGACAGAAAACCGCTTCCACCGCCGTTCCCATCCACACGAACTGGAAGAGGCAGATAATCGCCATGGAGGCACTGAGTGTTTCCAGCGAATGATAATAAAAAATAGTGGACAACCCCATGGGGATTCCGCAGATGATAAGGATCACCGCCTGCTTTATATCCTGCCCTTCCTTCAGCCATTTCAGCGAAGCCAGGCACAGCATGCACATCCCGAAAAAAGCCTGTCCGCCAGACACATCCGCCACGCCAAGACCTGCTCCATACGCGGATTTAACGATGGTAGAAAGGACTCCATAGCTGCATCCCCCTAAAAAGACAAGCAACGCATAGTATCCGATCGGCAATATATCCCCCTCCCAATAAAATACGCCGCATAATATCACTGAGATACTATGTGGCGAAAATAGAACATTCTATAAAAATCCACAGCCAAAATGGTTTTAATCGGTTTCGTCCATTATAATTTTTCCCTTCCCGCCTTGTCAATATTCTTTATCCCGGCAAACCATGTGAAAAAGCATCCTTATACCGACATTTGCCCTTCCATGCCTTATAATATAAGAAATATACAGTCAGAATATAAAAAGGACCTGCATTATAAAACGAAAGGATATTTTATGGGACTTCACTTCATTTTCGGCGGCGCCGGCACTGGAAAGACAAAGCGATGCTGCGAGGAAATCCGTGATTATCTGATGGCGGAAAGAGGACGCTCCGCATTCCTTCTGGTTCCCGACCAGGAAACTTACACGGCAGAACGGATGCTGGCAGACTGTTTCCCCGGCGACGGATTCATTGATGCCACGGTGTGCGGATTTTCCCGCCTGGCTTATCGTGTTTTTCAGGAACTGCATTCTCCCGTGAAGGATGCGCTCTCTCCGCTGGGGCAGCAGCTCATTATCAGGCGCATCCTCAATGAAAAAAGAGACGGGCTTCAGATTCTTTTAAAAGCTTCTTCCCAGCCGCATTTCTCGGAGAAGCTGGTCGGCTTCTTCCACCAGCTGGATATGTTCTGCATTTCAGAGAACGACCTGCAGCAGGCATCTCTTGCTGAAGAGGGAACGCCTCTCGGGAAAAAACTGGCTGACCTTTCTCTGCTGTATAGAAGCTATCACGACTACCTTCGTACCCACTTTTCCTATGAAGGAAGTCTTTTCGACCTGCTGGCACGGGAAATCCCAAAATCAGAAATGCTCCGTCATTCACGAATATGGATCGACGGCTTCAACGGAATGGCTCCGCAGAAAATCAATATCGTTTCCGCCCTGCTCCATACGGCGGAGGAGGTCACCTTCACCCTCCAGCTGCCTGGCGGGAACAGCACTCTGGAAAACGAAACCTTTGCCAGACCCTTCCATTTATATGAAAAGCTGCTGGAAAAAGAAAAGCATGCCAGTTCCACTACCCTGAACACTTACCGCCGCTTTTCCTGCCCAAGGATACGGTCCATCGTTTCAGATTATTTTGACACCGTCCCCCGCCCCTGTCCGCTAAGCGCGCCGGATTCCATTTCCCCTGACAAAGGCGTCCATCTTTTCACCGCTCCGGATACTTTGACGGAAACAGATTTCATTGCACGACGCATTCTCTCCCTTGTCCGTGATAAAAATCTCCGCTGGCGGGATATCCTTGTTCTCCTCCGTACCACGGATTCTTATGCAGACCGGCTGGACCGAAGCTTCGCAAAATACCGGATTCCTGCATTCATTGATAAAAAGGAAACGATGAACAGCCATCCTCTGGTCATGCTGATCGACGGGCTTCTGCGCCTGATCAAGGCGGAAACCAAGGGAAAGAACCGCGGTTTCACAAGGAATTACATATTCCGCATCCTGAAGACCCATATGCTTCCTGCCCTTGATGCCGAAGAAATAGACAAGCTGGAAAATTACAGCCTGCAGTACAATATCCGTTTCAGCACATGGCAGAAGGAATGGACCTTCCGTGAATACCGGAACCTTGATGACGCGCCCGCCCCCCTTACCGAAAAAGAAGCCGCTCTGCAAAAAGAAGCCAACGGATGGCGGGAAAAAGTCCTCTCCCTTTTGAACCCCTTTCTTGCAGGATGGAAAAATGCGGCCACCGTACAGGATAAATGCGCATTTCTTTACCACTGGCTGGTGGAGCAGGAAATCCCCCAGCTGCTTTCCGCATGGGATGCAGAAGAATATGAAAAGACAAAACGCCGCCCCCATGCGCAGGTATGGAAAAAGATCCTGCAGCTTCTGGATGAAATCGTCCATGTGGCAGGAAGTGACACGATGAAGGATGAGGAAATCTCCTCCATTCTGGAGGACGGGCTCTCTTCTCTGACGTTTTCCATGATTCCTCCCACGCTGGACCACATAACGGTAACCTCCATGGACAGAGGATACGCGGCGGAAGCGAAAGTTGTTTTCATTCCCGGCGTCACGGAGGGGGCATTCCCTCAAAAAATCGGAGACGACGGATTCTTTACGGAATCAGAAAAGCAGCTCCTCTGGTCATCAGACCGTATCAGTTTGGGAAACAGTCTGATGGAAATGGTACAGCAGGAACAATTCTACACTTATCTGGCTCTTACAAGGGCTTCCGACGCCTTATACCTCTCCTGTCCGGATATCACCGATGACGGAACCGCGGCCGAGCCTTCCTTCCTCTTTACACGCCTCAAAGCTCTGAATTATTTTTCCGAATATACGCAGGCCCTTTCTCCCTCCTCTGATCAGGACGATGCTTCTTTCTTTGCCAACCCGGACCAGGCGCTTTCACTTCTGCCAGCCATCCTTCGAACGGCACAGCCTGCATCCGGCTCCAACTGGTCCGCCTTAAAAGACTGGGCAGCGGGAAACGGCTATCAGGAACTGCTTCACAGCAAGCTCTCCGGCCTGCATTACAAAAATATCGCTACCCCGCTTCCTGTCCAAACAGCACGGAAGCTGTTCATGAAAGAAGGCCGCTTTTATGGCTCCGTCACCAAGCTACAGAAATACAGAAGCTGCCCCTACCAGTATTTCTTAAAATACGGGCTTGGCATTGACGAGAGAAAAACAGGAGAGCCCGACCATCTGGATTATGGCAACTATTTACATGCCGGACTCCATAAATTCGGAGAGGTGCTGAAAAAACAACATCGCCAGTGGCGGGATGCCTCTGATACGGACATTCGGGATCTGTCAAAAAAAATAACGGAAGAAATCACGCCCCGTATCAAGGGCGGCGCGCTCACCTCCGACCAGTCATACCGATATACGCAGCGTGTTCTGGATGACACCTTCCATCAGTCGCTTGAACAATTCCGCGAATGGAGCAGGCAGAGCGAATTCGATACCATCGATCTGGAAAAGCCCTTCTTCATCCGGATTTCCGTAACTCCGGAAGAGAGCTTCACACTGACAGGAAAAATCGACCGTGTGGATGCAAGCCGTACCCATGTCGTTGTTTATGATTATAAAACGGGTTCTCCCAAGGTCAGCCTGAATGATATCGTCCATGGCGTTTCTCTCCAGCTCATCACTTATCTTCTTGCCCTGTCACAGGAAAAAGACACGGATGACCTTCTTCCTGCCGCAATGATGTATATGTATCTTCATTCCGAAACGGTTTCCGTAAACGTGCCGCCCAACGGAATTCCCGCCCTGAAAAAAAATACCGGCATGAACGGCATTCTGGTGGATGATCCCGATATCCTCCGATCTCTGGATAAGAAAGCAGGGACGGAGGACGGATTCATTTCCGCCACTTACAAAACGGACGGAAGCCTCAGAAGCTCTCCTTTCATCCTCAACGCTTCCCAGTTTGACGCGCTGAAAACAATCACGGAAAAGGTATTGATCGACTTGTACAGCCATCTGACCAGCGGCAGGATTTCTATCCGCCCCATGAAAAACGGTCCCAGCGTCCCCTGTTCCTATTGCCCCTATCGAAGCATCTGCCGCTTCGACCCGTCATTACAGGAAAACAATTACAACTACATTCCAAACACAAGCAACACAGAAATAAAAAAGACCCTTGAAGAAAAGGCAGCTGAAATAAGGGCAACGAAAGGAGGCCGGGCATGAGCAGTATGAAATGGACCGCGGCACAGCAATCAGCCATCGACGCCAGAAACCAGAACCTGCTTCTTTCCGCCTCGGCAGGGAGCGGAAAAACAGCCGTACTGACCGCACGCATCAAAGAGCTTGTCACAGACATGGACGCCCCCATGGACATCACGGATCTCTTAGTGCTTACCTTTACAAGGGCCGCCGCCAGTGAAATGAAAGCCAGGGTGTCCGGAAATATCTCAAAAGCGCTGGACGAAGCCCGCATGAACGGAAACCATCAATTGGTCCGCCATCTTTCCCGACAGCTCTCCCTGATGGCAAGCGCACAGATCTCCACGCTGGACTCTTTCTTCCAGACCCTCATCAGACAGTACTTCTTCCTGATTGATCTGGATCCGGAAACAAAGCTCCTGACAGATGAAAATGAAAAAAGCCTCCTGCAGCAGGAAGTCCTGTCAGATATCCTTGAGCAATATTATGGACTGGGAGATGAAACATTTTTAGACTGCGCCGACCTCTTTTCCCGTGGATTTCAGGATGACGGGTTAAAAAGCACCATCCTTTCCATTTACCAGTTTTCCTGCTCCGCTCCATTCCCGGAAGATTGGATACGGCGTTTCCCTGACCCTTACCATCTCGAAGATGTTTCCACACTGCAGGACATTCCATGGGCCGATTCGATTTTGAAAGGCTTCCGAATGCAGGCCAAGGGCTGGGCAGATACCTATCGCCGTATGTTCAGACTCATGGAAGAGGATGATGCCCTTTCTCCCTATGGGGAAACACTTTCAGAAGAATATGGCGCTTTCTCCCTGCTCGCAGAAGCTCAGGACTGGAAGGACTGGTATGCTTATGTTTCCGCATTCGCATTCGGGAAATTAAAGCCCCTCAAACGAGTCCAGTCGAAGGACCCGCTGTATTTCGACAAGCTGAAGACAGATATCCAGACTTTGCGGAACGGCGTAAAAAAAGAATTCCTTGCGCAGGCCGTCCCCTTCTTCGCCGTTCCTGAGCGGCAATGGATCCATGATGTAAGCCGCATGTATCCCATCGTCAAATGCCTGTCCGATCTCACCATCGCCTTCACCGACGCCTATGCAGCACGGAAAAAGGAAGAAGGACTCATGGAATTCACTGACATGGAGCACTATGCGTTAGACATCCTTCTCGACAGGAACGCTCCCGGCTTCAGCACCGAACATGCGGAAGATTTCCCCTCCGCGGCCGCGCTTGCCTTACGGGAAAAATATAAAGAAGTCATGATTGACGAATATCAGGACACCAACGGAGTGCAGGAGCTTATCACCGCCCTTATTTCCAACGGGAAAAACCGTTTCATGGTCGGCGACATCAAACAGTCCATCTATCGCTTCCGTCAGGCGGATTCCACCATCTTCATGAAGAAATACCTGGAATTCAGACAGGAGGAACGAGCGCTGGACCGCCGGCTGGATTTAAACCAGAACTTCCGAAGCGATAAAACGATTTTATCCTCGATCAACTATATTTTCCGCCAGCTCATGGAAAAAGAAACACTGGAACTGGATTACGGAAACGGGGAATCGCTCTATCCGGGGCGTCATGAAGAACCCCATTCGGAAAACTATATCGGCGGATCCGTTTCTCTGGCGCTGATTACCAAAGACGCCAAGAAGCCATCCGACAGTAACCAATCGGATATTACCGAAGAAGCGGAGGACCTCACCGGCATCACGCTGGAAGGGCGGTGGATTGCGCAAAAAATCCACGAACTCCTTTCATCGGGTAAAGAGGTCATCAACGAAAAAGGTCTTTGCCGCAGGGCAGAATATGACGATATCGTCATATTGCTCCGCACCATTGATAAAAAAGCACCTGCGCTCCTGAAAATACTGAATGAAAATAATATACCCGCCGTTGCCGACAGAGATGATGATTACATCCAATCCACAGAAGTACAGATTTTATGGGCGCTTTTAAAAATATTGGATAACCCGAGACAGGATCTGCCCCTCCTTGCCGTCCTCCGTTCCCCCTTTGCCGGACTTGACGAGGAAGACTTCGCTTCATTGCAGCTTTCCAAGGAAAATCCCTCCGATTCCTTCTGGGACATCCTTCCCCGATGCGGCGGCCTCCTTTCCGAAGAAAAATCAATGCGCCTCTCCCGCTTCCTTTCCCTTTATCAGAAATGGAGAAATGATTCACAGAAATCCGGCGTGGCTCCCCTGCTTCGTACGATTCTTGATGACAGTGACTATCTCGTCTGGGTTTCGGGACTTCCTAACAGTACCTTCCGCAAAGCCCATATCCGCTCTTTCTACGAACTGGCCAGAGAAAGGGATTCCGTTTCCGTCAATGGATTATTCGCTTTCCTCGAATATCTGCGGAACGCGCAAAACGAATTCAAGACCGTTTCTCCGCCGGCCGAAGGAAATGCCGTCCGCATCATGACCATCCATAAAAGCAAGGGGCTAGAATTTCCAATCGTCTTTCTCGCAGACACAGCCAAATCATTTAACATGAGAGACATCAATCTGACAGCCATCCTTCATAAGGAAATGGGCCTTGGCATCCGCTATTTCGACAGAGAACATATGGTGCACTGGCCCTCCCTGTACTGGCTGGCATTAAAAGAACAGATGATAAAAGAATCCCAAGCGGAAGAAGCGCGCCTTCTCTATGTCGCCATGACAAGGGCAAGGGACAAGCTCTTCCTTACCGCCTTCCTTAATGATGCGGAAAGCAAGATCGCTTCCATGCTTTCCCCTCTGTCTTCCATAGATGCTCCTGCCCCCAAGCTTCCTCCCCATCTGGTATCCAAAGGAAAATCCTATCTGTCATGGCTCCTTCCCGCCGCTTCCCGCCATCCTTCCATGAAGTCGTTATGGGACTTCATAGGCCAGGTCCCCTCGCAGCTGGAGCCGGAACCAGGCGACTTCCCTGCGAATTTCACCTGCGATATCACACCATGGACAGACCTTCTGACGCCGGAGGAATCGCGCAGCGGCGAAGTGATGTCCGATGAAGCTGTCCAGAGACAGGACTCGCAAAAAGAAAATCTCCCTGACGATGCAGAACGATTCCTTTCCTCGCCTGCCGGTCCTGTTCCTTCATGGCTGCCCCTGCAGCTTCTCTGGGAATACGGCCACCCCGGCGCCGTAACCACGCCGGCCAAGCTGACTGCCACTGCCGCTGTCACCCTCAGAGAGGCCCGGGAAGCAAAAGAAGCTGATGAAGAACCTGTCCCATCGGAAATCCTTGCCCCTGACATGGAAAACGGGGACGAACATCCGCTTCCTTCCGATTATGCATCTCCTCCTGCCTTTCTGTCAGAGGGGCAAAAATTTTCCGGCGCTTCCTATGGTACACTGATGCACAAAGCCATGGAAATCATCGACTTCACCCGTCTGGTTCCGACCGAGTCGGCGCTTCGCAAGGAAATCGAGACGCTTTATGAAAAAAATCAGCTGACGGAAGAAGAAAAAAATGCGCTGCTCCGCATTCCCGGCCTTCATTCCCCAATCGGCGACATCCTGAAATTCATGGAAAGCCCTTTGGGCTCCGCCATGAAAAATGCTGCCGTCATCCGCAAGGAAATGCCCTTCTCCATCCTGTTTCCGGCCGCCCATTTCTATCCCGGCTGTGAAGACGGGGAAAAGATATTCCTTCAGGGCGTCATGGACTGCCTTTTGGAAAGCAAAGACCAGCTGGTTATCATTGATTACAAGACGGACCGTATCGAAGATCCGGAAAGTCTGAAAGAACATTACAAGGTACAGCTTCTGGTGTATAAGGAAGCCGCCGAACAGCTTCTGAAAAAGAAAGTCACCGGCACATACCTCTGGTCGTTCCACTTGGGCAGGATGGTTCCCATCGAATAAGCGTCAAAAAAAGATACCCTCTCATCGGGGTATCCTTTTTCATTTCATAAAAACCGTCACTGCGCAATCAGACCGATCACGGCCTGCCGCTTCTTCTCAAAAAATGCAGGGCGGCTCCTCGCATCATGAGCAGAGCATTTGCGGTATGATTCCTCCGTGCCCTTATTTCCCGTCAACGGACGATATCGATTTCCGGACGGCGGTCGCGGAATACGTTGATGGTGTTCCTGATTTCTTCCATCACATCCGTATCAATTTCGCCAAAAGCGATTCCCTCTTCCCTACCCAGCCGGCAGATGTCATTTCCCCACGGATCGAGCAGGGCGGAGTTGCCCGCATATTGCGTTTTCCCTGACAGCCCTCCCTGATTTACAGCGCAGAGATACACCTGGTTCTCCACGGCCCTCGCCTGATTCAGAAGCGTCCAATGGAACAGGCGCGCTTCCGGCCATGCGGCAGGAATGAAAAATAAATCCGCATGGCTCTCCAAGACCGACCGGCGCACCAGTTCGGGAAAACGCACATCATAACAGAGCACCATGGAGCAGGACAGTCCATCCAGATGGAATGACACCAGATGATCTCCTCCCTTGAAGAATACCGGTTCATGGGCGTAGGAAAAGCCATGGATTTTGTCATAGGAATCTACGATATTTCCTTCCCTGTCAAAAATAAAGGAACGGTTATAAACATCCTCTCCCACAAGGACGGCGGATGATCCGGCCACGATATTGACATGGTGTTTCCGGGCAAAGGAGGAACAAAGCCGGATGGTGCGTTCTCCGTTGACATCCGCCAGCGGCTTCAATTTATGGGAAATATAAAATCCCGTGTTCCACGTTTCCGGCAGAACGAGGATATCCGGTCCGGCTTCCATCGCCTTTTCCATCAATTCCTCCGCATGGGTGAAATTGCTTTCCGGTTCCGCCAATGCCGCCTGCATCTGTATAAGCGCGATTTTCTTTTTCATGGGGTTCTCCTTAAAGAATGGCAATCATTTCCCTTATTATAAATAAAAACAAGGCAAAATAAAACGCACATTTTATCATTCCCGCTCATCCGTGGCAAGGTTCCTGCACTTTTCGGCACATAAAAACACCTGCCGTTAAAAGCAGGCGTTTCTTGGTTTTATTCTTCTCCCAGTTCCTGTTCCACGACGGAAACGATATCGTTGATGATCCGGTCCAGCTGATCAAGCTCTTTTCCTTCTCCCATGACGCGGATCAGCGGTTCCGTACCGGATGCGCGTACAAGGATCCGCCCGTCATTTCCAAGCTCCGCCTTGGCGGCTTCAATGGAATCACGGATCAATTCATTCTTTTCCCAGCCGTTCTTGCTGTATACCTTCACATTTTTCAGAATCTGCGGGTAAGTGACCATGAGATGGTTCAGCTCCGACAGCGGTTTCTTTTCATCCCGAAGGACAGAAAGCGTCTGCACTGCCGTGATAAGGCCGTCACCGGTCGTATTGAATTCGGGGAAAATAATATGACCGGACTGTTCGCCGCCGATGGAATATCCATGGGCCAGCATTTCTTCCAGTACATATCTGTCTCCCACACTGGTAGAAACGGTTTTACAGCCGTATTTTTCCAATGCCTTGCCAAATCCGAGATTGCTCATGACCGTGCCGACAACCATGTCATCATGGAGGCGGTTTTCTTTTTTCATCTGCAATGCGTTGATCAGCATCAGATGGTCTCCGTCCATGACCTCACCCTTTTCATCGACGAAGAGGCAGCGATCGGCGTCACCGTCGTTAGCGATACCGCAGTCCGCCCCCATCTCGACCACCATCTTGCGCAACGTTTCCATATGGGTGGACCCGCAGTCCTTATTGATATTCGTTCCGTTCGGTTCGCAGAAAAGGGCGGTTACTTCCGCGCCCAGCTCACGAAGGATGTCCGGCAGGAAATCGCTGGCAGCTCCGTTGGCGGAATCCGTCACGATTTTCATCCCCTTGAAATCCCCTTTCACCGTAGAAAGGACATAATCCCTGTATTTATGCGCCAGACCGTCACGATGGCGGATGCGGCCTATCTTATCCCCCACGGGCCTGATGATTTCCTCATCATGGCGAAGGATATTCTCTATTTCTTCTTCTGTCTTATCAGGGAGCTTGTAGCCGTTTCTGTCAAAGAATTTAATTCCATTGTCCTGAAATGGATTATGGGAGGCAGAAATCACGACGCCGGCATCGTATCCCTCCTCTTTCGTCAGATAAGCCACCCCCGGTGTGGGAATGACGCCGACCAGATCCACATTGACGCCGGAAGCGCAGAGCCCTGCGGAAAGGGCGGCTCCGACCATGGTACCGGAAATCCTTGTGTCCATGCCGATCAGGAAGCGGTGATTGCCTTCTTCCCGGCAGAAATAAGCGCCTGCCGCACGCCCCAGCTGGTAAGCCAATTCCGGCATGAGCGTTGAGTTAACGACGCCGCGGACACCATCCGTACCAAATAAAGTGACCATTTCAATTCCTCCATGATTTTGTTTTTATAAAGCAACGCATTTCACAATTTTTAAATGATACAACGAGCCCCGTTGTCCGTCAAGCAGAAAGACAGTGCTATTCCTTTTCAATCTCCACGGTGACCGTAACCGCTCCGGGAATGACCATCCCGTTATCCGGTTTCGGTATATTTATCCGCCTGGTCACGGTTTCCTTGGCTCCCGTAATATCTATTTCTTCCAGGTCAAGCATCGAATTCTTGTCAAAGAAGCTCTCCGGCGCCTTGACCGTCGCTACAGGCGGGTTCACGGTGATTTTTCCCACCTTATATCCGTCTGCCGGATTTCCCTTGATGACCGGTTTGAAAGGAATATTTCCCGTTTTCTGGTCTTCGATCATATGGACGGCCACACGGACACGGGTCGGCATGATATCGATGCCTGTCACCGTATTTCCTTCCGCATCGAGGATATTCACCGTATCGAACTCGTCAAAATCCTTGTTCTTGTTCCCAATGCTGACAGAAACAATGGCACGGTCTGCCAGTTCTATCTGATGGCTGGCGCCGGCAATCGTAATGTACTCCGGCGTGCTTGATTTTTTCTCCGCCTTGAAGCCCATCAGCGGCGTGCCGATGAATTCCACCTGCGTCGGAAGTGATTTCACCGCATACGTATCGATGGACAGATCAATATAGTTCGGATCCTGCGAAACGATCGTTTCATTTCCGGGAACGGAAATATGGATCGGCGTATTCGGATAATCCCCGTCCGTGAAGCCCTCCAGATCGACATAAGCCTTGATATTGTCACTGCGCATGCCGATCATGTCGCTTCGGTTCATGCGGACCACCGCCTTGACACGTTTCGGCACGTTCGTCGCCACGAGGGAACGATCCAGATTCCGTACCTCCACAGGCACGGTATAAGAATTTTCAACGAGCGGGTTCTGCTCATTCATGACATACACCCAGAAAGCACAGGCCGCAATCAGGCACAGCAATTTGGGCATCCACCATTTTGGATTTGTATATTTCATTTCAGCGGACTCCATTTCTGCAGTACATTACCGACGCCGCTTCCTTTTTCATTGACAAGGAAGTTGCGGAGGACATTGCGGAGCCCGTCTTCTTCCAGATGTCGGTAAATATGGCCGCCATATGTATAAGATATCGTCCCTGTTTCTTCGCTGACCACCACGACGACGCAGTCCGCCTGCTCAGACATGCCGATCGCCGCGCGATGCCGCGTTCCCAGCTCAGACGAAAGGCTCCTGTCCCTTGTAAGAGGCAGAAGGCAGCCGGCAGCCATGACGCGGTTTTCCCGGATGATGACCGCCCCGTCATGGAGCGGCGTATTGACAATAAAGATATTTCCCAAAAGCTCTTTTGACACGATGCCTTCCACTCGGATTCCCGTATCAATACGATCATCCAGTCCGACCGTCCGTTCAAAGACGATCAGCGCGCCTATTTTATTTTTGGACATGACAACGGCAGCCTCTACCACATTGTCGATAACTGAGGTGAGTTCCACCTCATTCATCACGCGAGAGGAAACATAAAATTTTCCCCTACCGATCTGCTCCAGCGCACGGCGGAGTTCCGGCTGGAAAACGACCGGCAGCGCGACGATCAGCACTGTCATCAGCTTGTCCAGAATCCAGCTGACCACGTGGAGCTGGAGCCATCCTGCCATCAATGTGAAGATGCCCAGAAATACCAGCCCTTTCAAAAGAGCCGTTGCCCGCGTATCCCGGACCAGGAGATACATGCGGTAAAAGAAAAATGCGACAACAAGGATATCAAGTACGTCCCAAAGCCGCATTGTCATAAATAAACCCTGTATTTGACTAATCATGAGTAGCTCCCCTCATATATCAGTGATTATTATACTTATACTTATATTTATGTTCATAATTATTTTTTTATTGTAACACGAATCCTCATGGATTGTCAGTTTTCATTCCCATTTCCTTTTGGAATCCGTTTCTTTCCCTGATTGTTTCATTTCATATTCCCGTCAAAACAAAAAGCAGCGATCTCTTTCAGATCACTGCCTGTCTTACTTTCCAATCAATTCTTTATTTCTTGTACAGATCCCATTCCAGCTCCATGATGCGGAAACGATAATCCGCACTGGCTTTCTGAAGGGTATATATATCCTTCTGCTGTTCTTTGTTTTCTTCCAATGACAGCTGCGCCATCCATTCGATATTATTTAACTGCTCATCGTACCGGCTGGCTTCCACATTCATCATCCGTTCCTGCAGGTTCGCGATTAATGACTGCTGCCAGGAAACGACGCCGATCAGGACGGCGATGCAGAGGTACAGATACCAGGTATGCTTCCAGCAGAGCCTTTCTTTCCAGTTATTCACGGAAAATCATCCTCGTTTTTCGTTACCCACACTTTCCTTGTTCAGGAGATCCAGATGTTCTTTCGTAAACTCAATCCACAGGCGTGCCGCGCGGGAAAGGTAACGCCCCTTCTTCCAGATGGCATACAAATGATGGGTCATCCTCGGTTCGATGAGCGTCCGGACCGCCATGCTTCCGTCTTCCCTGTTGGCAGGGCAGAGGCGGCTCGGAAGGACAGCCACGCCGAGTCCGGAGGAAACGGTCTGCAGCATGAGCTCACGCTGGCTTGTTTCAAAAACGATTTTCGGCGTAAACCCGATTTTTTTACAGTTCGCCAATATGTCATCGTGGAGATTGAAATCATCCCGATAGAGAACCAGCGGATAATCTGCCAGAAGCTTCAGCGGTATTTCCTTCCGTTCCTCCAAAGGATAACCCTTAGGCATGACGACGCACATCTCATCATCTGAGAGGAAGAAGGATTCAAAATCCTTATTTGGAATCGTGCAGATGATTCCGACATCGATGACACCTTCCTGTACGGAAGACTCGATCACCTTGGAGCCGTATTCATACAGCTTGATGGCGATCTGCGGGTACGTCCGCTTGAACTCACCGAGCAGCTTGGCAAACACATGGGCATCCGTAATCGGCGGCAGCCCGATCTGTATCGTATCCTGCTTCAGATTGAATTCATTTTCAAAATCAGCTTTCAGGTGCTCGAAAACGAAAAGGCACCTCTTTGCATAATTAAGAAATATCGTTCCCGGCGCCGTGATTTCCACCGTCTTCGCATTGCGGATGAAGAGCGTAACCCCCAATTCATCCTCCAGCGACTTGATCATGCGGCTGATGGCCGACTGGGAAATATGAAGGTTTCTGGCGGCTTTACTGAAGCTTTTCTGCTGTGCTACTTCCATGAAGTATTTCAGATGACGATAGTCCATAAATCGTTCCCTCTTTTTTATAAACAACAAACAAAATAAAACAACTCAAATCATATTGATTAAATAGAATCCGTTTCCGGCAACTATCGCAGAACCGCACCAGTCTGGCGTTCTGCCTGCACGGATACATCTCTGCGGATCGTTCCCCATTTCAGTCTGCACTGCAAATCAGGGGATGTGAAATCATCATTCCTTAATTCTTGTACAAAAACATAGTTTCTACTATAATAGGTTCAGGTTTACCCTTCATGATAGATAAATTACCTTTAAGTGTACACTCATCAAGCCGTCAAATCTGTATCCTGATTCGTTGGCCGGTGTGTCCATAAGGCAATTATGCTTGTATAGAATTAAGTTCCATGTTCTATGCAATTTTCTCATAGCTTAATTGTACATAATTTTATCCTATCTTGCAAGGAAAACAAGGAGTTATAAAGATACTGTCCCATTTTTGGATTTGAATCCTCTTTTGGTTAAATGGATGAAAGTTTTCAAATCCGGAACGGATTCGTTGTTAAAAGAAAAGGGAGTGTGTTTGTCTGTGAGAAAAGTCAAAACTATGGACGGAAATACCGCCGCAGCGTATATCTCTTACGCATTCACAGAAGTAGCAGCTATTTATCCGATCACGCCGTCTTCACCGATGGCGGAATCCGTAGATGAATGGTCTGCCCACGGAACGAAGAATATTTTCGGAGACACCGTGCATGTAGTGGAAATGCAGGCCGAAGGCGGTGCCGCAGGCGCATTCCACGGCTCACTCCAGAGCGGTGCGCTCACCACTACATATACGGCTTCCCAGGGCATGATGCTCATGCTGCCGAACATGTACAAGGTGGCCGGCGAGCTTTTGCCCGGTGTTTTCCACATCGCTGCCAGAGCGCTTGCCAACCACGCCCTTTCCATTTTCGGAGACCATCAGGACGTCATGAGCGCCAGAGCCACAGGCTGTGCCATCCTCGCCGAGGCCAACGTGCAGGAAATCATGGATCTTGCCGGCGTTGCCCATTTAGCCGCCCTCAAGGGACGTGTGCCATTCATTAATTTCTTTGACGGTTTCCGTACCAGCCATGAAATACAGAAAATCGAAGTTCTCGAATATGATGAACTGGCTCCCCTTATCGATCAGCAGGCCTTGCGCGAATTCAGAGCCCGCGCTCTCGATCCGAGCCATCCTGTCATCAGGGGCACTGCGGAAAATCCGGATATCTATTTCCAGCATTGCGAGTCATCCAACCCTTACTACAATGCGCTTCCGGATATCGTCCAAGGGTACATGGATGAAATCAATAAACTGACCGGAAGGGATTATCATCTCTTTGATTATTACGGCGCTGCCGATGCAGACCGCGTCATCGTCGCCATCGGCTCCGTCACGGACATCTGCAAGGACGTGGCAGATTCGCTCAATGCCAGCGGAGAAAAGGTCGGCGTGCTGAACGTACACCTGTACCGTCCGTTCTCTGTCAGACATTTCATCGACCAGCTGCCCGCAACCGTCAAAAAGGTGGCTGTCCTCGACCGCACCCGTGAACCCGGCGCGATCGGCGAACCGCTCTTCCTGGATGTACAGAGCGCCATTACCTCCGCCGGCAGGGATATCAAAGTCTGCGGAGGCCGTTACGGACTCGGCTCCAAAGACGTCATTCCGGAAGATATCATGGCGGTATACGAGCATCTGAAAGCTGAAAGTCCGAGACATAATTTCACACTCAGCATCAAAGACGATGTCACCAATCTATCCCTTGCGCCGGTTCCTGTTCCCGAACGGGAAAGCAAGCTCGTTTCCTGCAAATTCTGGGGCTTCGGCTCTGACGGAACTGTCGGTGCAAACAAGAGCGCCATCAAGATCATCGGCGACTACACGGACATGTATGCCCAGGGATATTTCGCCTACGATTCCAAAAAATCCGGCGGTGTCACGATTTCCCACCTCCGCTTCGGCCCCGATCCGATCCGCAAGCCTTATCTGATCCGCCAGGCAGACTATATCGCCTGCCACAGGCCTTCCTACGTCTACAAATACGACCTGCTCCGTGGATTCAAGCCAGGCGGCATTTTCCTCCTGAACTGCCAGTGGCGTCCGGAAGATTTGGACAGAGCCCTGCCGGCAGCGCTGAAAAGGAAGCTCGCTGCGCTCCATGCGAAATTCTATATCATTGATGCCTTTGAAATCGCAAACAACATCGGTCTCGGCGGACGTATCAACATGATCATGCAGTCTGCCTTCTTCCACCTGACAAAAATAATTCCTGAAGCAGACGCGGTCAAATATCTGAAGGATGCGAATGAGCACTCCTACGGACGTAAAGGACAGAATATCGTTGATATGAACAATGCCGCTGTCGATGCAGGCATCAACGGCGCCATCGAAATTCCGGTTCCGGAAGAATGGGCCCACGCAACCACAGGCGGATCCATCGCGAGAGTCGCCCGTCCTGATTTCGTCAGCAGCGTCTGTGACGTCATGAACCGCCAGGAAGGGGATGACCTGCCTGTTTCCACGTTCAAAGGAATGGAAGACGGCACCTTTGCCTCCGGAAATTCCAAATACGAACGTCCGACAGCCGCCATCAACGTCCCTGAATGGATTCCCGAAAACTGTATTTCCTGCAACCAGTGCGCCTTTGTCTGCCCGCATGCGACGATCCGTCCGTTCATCGTTACGGAGGATGAAGTGGCAAATGCACCGGAAGGATTCATCTGCCGCGACCTCCCCGGACCGAAGAAGGGCTTGAAGTACCGCATCATCGTCAGTCAGGAGGACTGCTACGGCTGCGGCATCTGTGCGAATGTATGCCCGGCGCCGAAAAAGGCCCTTGTCATGAAGCCGATTGAAACACAGCTGGATAAGCAGAAATACTGGGATTATGCCATCACGCTGCCCCACAAGGAAAACCCGATGAACAAATTCACCGTACGCGGTTCCCAGTTCGAACCGACTTACTTTGAATTCTCCGGCGCCTGCGCAGGCTGCGGTGAAACGCCATATATCCACCTTGTCACCAGCCTGTTCGGTGACCGCATGAAGGTCGCGAACGCCACCGGATGCTCCTCCATTTACGGCGCCAGCGCTCCCTCCATGCCTTATACGACCAATATGAAAGGACAGGGGCCCGCATGGGCGAACTCCCTCTTCGAAGATAATGCGGAATTCGGGCTCGGCATGTACCTTGGCGAAACCAAGCTGCGCGACCGCGTCACGGAAAAACTGGAGGAAATCCTTCCTTCTTCCGACGAAACCGCTAAAACGGCCATCGAAGAATGGCTCGCGAAAAAGGATATCGGCGAAGGAACAAGGGAGCGGGCAGAAAAACTAGAATCAGCCCTTAATGCCGCCGTGGCTGCCCATCCTGAATATAAAGACATCCTCGCCCTGAAAGACCACTTCATCAAAAAGAGCCAGTGGATTTTCGGCGGAGACGGCTGGGCGTATGATATCGGCTTCGGCGGACTGGACCACGTCCTTGCTTCCGGGGAAGACGTCAATGTCCTCGTACTGGATACGGAAGTCTACTCCAATACAGGCGGACAGTCCTCCAAATCCACCCCGACCGCTGCCATTGCGAAATTCGCGGCTGCCGGAAAGAAAACGAAGAAAAAGGATCTCGGCATGATTGCTGTTTCCTATGGTTACATCTACGTCGCACAGATTGCGCTCGGCGCCGACATGAACCAGGCCGTCAAGGCCATCCAGGAAGCGGAAGCCTATCCGGGTCCGTCCCTCATCATCGCTTACTCCCCCTGCATCAACCATGGCATCAAAGACGGCATGGGCCATGCGTCCGCCGAGCAGAAAGAGGCCGTAGAATGCGGTTACTGGTGCAACTGGAGATACAATCCGCAGCTTCTAGAGCAGGGCAAGAACCCGTTCCATCTGGACAGCCGTGAACCGAAAGGTGATTTCCGGCAGTTCCTGTTGGGCGAAGTCCGCTATGCGAGCCTGCAGAAACTATTCCCGAAGGAAGCGGAAGCGCTTTTTGAAAAAACCGAAAATGATGCGAAAGCACGCAGACAGAGCTATGTCCGCATGCAAAAATCCTTCGACCTTGAAATCCAGGAAAGAAAAGCTGCAGAGCAGAAGTAACATCTATTTTACAGGATGATAAAAACGGTACTGTCATTTCGACGGTACCGTTTTTCAGTGCTTTCTTTTCAATTCATCCAACCTGCGTCATACGATGCGGAGCGCATTCGGCACCCTCACATACTCCAGATTTTCCGACATGTCCATATAGAGCTCCACATCATCAAAGAAATAGTCAATCAGATCGTGGAATTCCGTCCCCAGCTTCTCGGCGAATTCATATTCCAGATAGTAAGGAGTCCATCCCACTTTCATAAAGAACTGCTTCATGTCATTGGGCTCGTCCATATGCGTCAGACCGGATGCTTCCAGCAGCTGGCGGCCGGAAATCCTGTCAAAACCGAAACGGGAGACCATGGATAAAATAATCAGCCTTGTCCTGTACGATTTTTCCACGACATCGAGCACATCCATGTTGACATGCAGTCTTTTGGCGATCGCTCTGATTTCATCCAGCTTTTCATTGTACTCCTCTTCCGTCAGATCAATCCGATACCCATCCGCCAATTCATAGAGCAGACCCTTTTTCTCCGCTGCCTGGCCATTTTCCATTTTCCATTCCTCCCTTTCTTAAAAATATTTTTAGGTATTCCGTGCTCAGAATTTCAATTCTGCACCAACAGACCATTCTCTACCCTTAATATACAGGTCATCCACCTCTTTATCAAGAAGATTATAAAGGGACAATGAAAGAGACATACTGTCCGACCATTTTTTCCGGATAGACAGATTAAGTAAGGCATAGGAATATCGCGCCCCGTCAAACTGATAATCCCCTGCAAAACGATCCCACAAGGTACCTACCCATCCATAATCCTGATGGTCGTCATAGATGAATTTAGCGATAAACGTGTTTTTAGCCCGGCTGTCCAGACGTGCTTCCGGCTGCCCTTTTTTCGCCCCCTTCGCATCCAGATACACATGGGACATCGTGAACAACAGTCGGTCATTCAACCGGCAGCCCCATTCCGTTTCCGTTCCCCGGATTCTGGCCTGATCGATATTCACATAGCGGAACACACGGTCATCGTCCTCCTCTTTCTGATAGTCGATCAGATTCCGTACCCGGTTATCGAAATAAGTAACCTTTCCGAAACTTCTGCCCCGCTCCCATTCCACACCGGCATCCCAGCTCTCCGATTTCTCCGGTTCCAATGCCTCATTTCCCAATACAACGTATTCCCCATTCTCCATGCGGATGTACAGTTCACTGATGCTTGGAGCCTTAAACCCCTTTCCGTAATTGGCCTTAAACCTTGTATGCTCATTCCATTCATAGGTCAGCCCCATCTTAGGCGCCGTGTAGGAGCCGAAACGGCTGTTGTGCTCCAGACGTACGGCAGGCGACAGAAATATCCGCCGGCCGGCCTGCCATAGATCCGACAGATAGACCGCTTCCGTCTGATAGGAACGGGAGTCCATCTTCAGGCTGCCACCGGATTGTTTCGCCAGACGGGAGCCATTGTACCTGTCCATGCGGTATTCCCCGCCGAAGGTCACCCGATGGCTGCCTGACTCCACCGTATCCATGGCTTCCAGAAAACTGTCCGTATATTCTGCCTTATCGGTACCGGATCGTCCTGCATTATAGCTTTCTGAATCTTTTTTCAGATGACTGATTCCGGCAGAAAAGGAATACTCATTTTTACCGGTCTTTCCTGTATATTGAAGGGATAAATCCGCCCCTTTCCGCCGGATACGGTCCGACCTGTCCTTGAAATACGGAATGGATAATGTTTTCTTCCCCAGCGGCATTTCCATAACCGCGTCCGCAAAACGGTACCGTGTATTTTCGTTCAGATAGCCTCCGTCAATGCGGAGTTTTCCCTGAGCTGCCGTTTCAAAAGAATAAAGAGATGTCCAGTGGAACATCTGCCTGTTTCCATCATCCGGTACATTCTCTCCGTCCGTAATGACAGGCACTTCCATGGTTTCTGAGAGCGACATCATCTTTTTACCCGTTTCATGGTAAGCAACAGGCCTCCTCCTGATGAAAGACGCATCAAAGGAATGGCTCCAGCGTCCCTCTTTTCCGAGGTCAAAATGGTAACCGTTCTTTATTTCCTTCGTTCCTGCGGAAACATTCACTACCATTTCTTTCCGTGCAGGCACTTTCGTAATAATATTGATAACGCCGCCCATGGCTTCAGAGCCATACAGGGCGCTCGATGCCCCCCGGACGATTTCTATGCGGTCAATCCGATCCACATCCAGCTGTCCAAGTGCATAAAAATTCTGCGTTACATTCGTATCTTCTCCTGCCAGCCGTTTTCCATCCACAAGGATCAGCGTATGGTTCGTATTCATTCCGCGCAGCATGACGGCATTCCCTCCCATGCCCCCGCCCATGGCGGTTTTTGACGGGTGGGAACTGGTGAGGTCAAGATCCAGTGCAGTGCCGAGCGCCGTCACCGTATCATATGCTCCCAGCCTCCTGATTTCTTCCGCCGTAACTACCTCGACCGGCTGCGGTTCTTTTTTTATGGCTTCCTCCGTCTTCGCTGCTGTTACTACGATGGCAGGCAGCGTATATATATCCGATGCATGAACAACGGGATAAACAGGCGACAACGCCGTAATAATCAGACAAAACAGACGTTTTCCCCTCATAAGGCCCTCTTAATGGATATGATTATATGAAATATTATTCACTCTGAAAAATGATTTACCAAATATATTCTAAAATATTTTCCCTGATATTTCTACAGGAAATTTGCAGATCACCTATTGCATAATTATTTTTCGAGGTGTAATATTTATTCATCTTTATAAATAATTATTCTTACTAACTCATATTTATTCCCCCAAGTCAGAAAGAAGGAAGCTCCATGTTTTACCAGACATCCATCAAGGAAGAAATTGAACACATCCTGCCGGAGGTCATCACATTCCGCCGCCATTTCCATACTTACCCTGAATTATCAGGAAAAGAAACCGAAACCTCCTCCTATATACAGGAGGTTTTGAAAAGCAATGGCATCCCCTTCGAATCCGGATTTTTCGGAAGTGCCGTCATCGCCGCCATCCACGGAGGCTTGCACGGAAAGACCGTGGCTCTCCGTGCCGATATGGACGCCCTGCCTGTCACGGAAACAACAGGACTTCCCTTTTCTTCTCAAAGTAACGGCGTCATGCATGCCTGCGGACATGACGGGCATATGGCCATCACGCTGGGCGCCGCCCTTGTTCTAAACAGGATGAAGGAAACGCTGCCCGGCACCGTGAAAGTCATCTTCCAGCCCGCAGAAGAAGAAGCCGCCATCGGAGGCGGCAGAAATATCGTCAAATCAGGAAAGCTGGATGATGTGTCTGAAATTTACGGCCTTCATGTATGGCCCGAGCTGCCTGTCGGACAGATCGGACTCAGGCCGGGATACCTTATGGCCGCTTCTGACAGGTTCTATGTGCATATCAAAGGGAAATCCACCCATGCAGCGCAGCCGCATAACGGGATTGACGCCCTTGTCGCCGCCGCCCACTGGATCATCGATGTACAGACCATGGTTTCCAGAGAAACCGATCCGATGGAAAATGTAGTCTGCACCATCGGACTGATGAACGCAGGCACAAGGTATAACGTCGGCGTCGAAGATGCCTATCTGGAAGGAACCTGCCGGACCTACAATCCGCTGCTGCGGGACCGTATGGAAAAGCGTCTGGGAGAATTGCTGAAAGGCCTTGATATTTCTTTCGGCACACAGAGCAAACTGGATTATGTGCGGGGGCACGGCGCCACGATCAATACGCCGGAATGCATCGATTTCCTCACCGGTGTCGGCAATTCCTATCTGGGGGCCGGACATATCACGAAGCCGCCCTATCCCTCCATGTGCGCAGAAGATTTTTCCGCTTATCTTGAGAAAATCCCCGGTGCGTTCTTCTGGCTGGGAACCGGATACGAAGGCTGCCCCGCCCTACACCATGCAGGATTCCACATTGATGAGTCCATCCTTTCCACAGGCGTCACCATGATGGCCGCCGCTGCCGCGGAATCCCTCCGACGATTGTCCGCTTCAGAATAAATATTCATCCGTACCGACAGATTTTTATCTATTGATCCCTGAAAACGAGGTTTGAACCATGCACTCTTTACTTCATCGCTCCTTTCTGACCATGCTGGATTATACGCCAGAAGAAATCGACTACTATCTCGAACTGGCGGCGAAACTGAAAGCGGACAAAAAGGCAAATAAAGAAATACAGACACTGAAAGGAAAGAATTTCGCCCTTGTCTTTGAAAAGGACTCCACCCGTACCCGGTGCGCCTTTGAAATCGGTGCCCATGACCAGGGTGCCTTCACGACTTATCTGGGACCGAGCGGCACGCAGATTGGAAAGAAGGAATCCATCCCGGACACCGCCCGTGTCCTCGGCTCCATGTTTGATGCCATCGAGTATCGAGGATTCGCACAGTCTGCCGTGGAAACGCTCTCTGAAAAATCAGGTGTCCCCGTCTGGAACGGCCTCACCGATTATGACCATCCGACGCAGACACTCGCCAATTTCCTGACCTTGCAGGAACATTTCGGAAAACCGTTAAACAGATTATCCTACGCTTATGTAGGCCATGGACAGTCCAATATGGCACATGCCCTTATGGCAGGCGCTGTCAAAATGGGCATGGATTTCCGGATCATCGGGCCGAATCAGTATTTTCCTGAGGAAGCATTCTATAAAAAATGCGCCGCCATTGCCAAGGAAACAGGCGCGAAAATCACATGCACCGACCAAGTGGCGGAAGGTGTCAAAGGACTGGATGTCATTTACACAGGAGTCTGGGTGACCATGGGAGACCCCTATGACCTTTGGGGCGAACGGATCAGCCTGTTCCGCCCCTACCGGATCACGAAAGAAATGATGCAGGCCACGGGAAATCCGGAAACGGTCTTCTGCCACTGCCTGCCGGCTTTCCATAATACGCAGACAAAGGTGGGAAAAGATATTTATGAACGGTTTGGACTGGACGGGATTGAAGTGACGGAAGACGTGTTTGAAGGACCTTCTTCCCTTGCCTTCCAGGAAGCCGCCAACCGCCTTCACACCATCAAGGCCGTCATGGTCGCCACCTTCGGCGATTATCCTTTATGAATTCCCCCTGCCGACGATACTGAAAGAAGGAACTGCCATGAAAAACAATACGCCTAAGATATCCATTATCGGTGAATCAGGAACCACGGGCCTCCGCCTGCGCGACCGCCTGTCTCGGAGGGACGATATAGAGCTCGTCAGCCTTCCCGATGATGACAGAAAGAATCAGGAAGCCATCCATCATCTGGCAGAAGAAACGGATCTGATGTTTCTCTGCCTGCCTGATGCGGCAGCCAAAGAAATTGCTGAACTGGCAAAAGATACGGATGTACGCATTCTGGACACTTCCACGGCCCATCGGACGAAGGAAGACTGGATTTACGGTTTCCCCGAGCTTTCCAAAGACCAGTCCGAAAAGATAAAGACAGCCCGTAAAGTAGCTGTTCCCGGATGCCATGCCAGCGGTTGCATCTCCATCCTGTACCCGCTGATCCATGCCGGCGTCCTCCCCGTGGATTATCCGGTACACTGCGTTTCCCTCACAGGATACAGCGGAGGCGGAAAAAAGATGATTGCCGAGTATGAAGCAGACGAGCTGCCCAAAGGATATGATTCTCCAAGGCAGTACGGGCTGTCCCAAATCCATAAGCACCTGCCGGAAATCAGGGAAATTTGCGGACTGGAATTCGATCCTCTCTTTTCTCCGGTTGTCGCGGACTATTACAGCGGCATGGAAGTCACGATCGGATTTCACTCACGCCTTCTGGGGCTTCCCTGTGGACTCAGCGGTAGTGTCAGCATTGACGATTTCCATGAAATATTCCTGCACCACTATAAAAATTCTCCTGTCATCCATGTTTCTGACCTTCCATTACAGGAAACAAATTCCCTTTTCCTTTCCGCTGATGAAGCCGCCGGAAAAGACAGCATGACCATCTATATTTCCGGCAATGACGACCGTATCCTCGTTTCCTCCGTCTTTGATAACCTTGGAAAAGGCGCTTCCGGCGCCGCCGTGGAATGTATGAACCTCATGCTCGGGCTGCCGCCGGAAACCGGTCTGGATTTATAACCTGCTGTTATTCCCAAAAGGAGGAAAACAATGACTTCCGAAACTGCTTCCAATGCCGTCCGTGCACAGATACTGACCGCTGCCGTGCCTTATATAAAAGAATACACGGGCAAATACGTCGTCGCTAAATACGGCGGAAACGCCATGACTGATCCGGAGTTAAAGAAATCGGTCATGCAGGATATCCTTCTCCTGTCTCTGGTGGGTGTCAAGGTCATCCTCGTCCACGGAGGAGGTCCTGATATCAACCGGATGCTCGACCGGCTCCATATCGAGTCCAGATTCAAAAACGGCCTGCGCATCACGGACGGACAGACCATGGAGGTCGTCCAGATGGTACTGGCCGGCAAGGTCAATAAAAGCCTTGTCGCCGATCTGGCGGCTTACGGGGGAAAAGCCATCGGGCTTTCAGGCATAGACGGCAGCCTGCTCCAGGTCCGCACGGCAGATCCCGGGCTCGGCCTCGTAGGGGAAATCGAAAAGGTCAATACGGAAATCATAGACAATGCCATTGCCGGAGGATTCATTCCCGTGATTTCCTCCGTCGGTATCGATAAAAATGGACAGCCGCACAATATCAATGCAGATACGGCCGCCGCAAAAATCGCGGGCGCCCTCGGTGCGGAATGCATGGTTTTCATGAGCAATATCGACGGCGTGCTGCAGGATAAAGAAAATCCTTCCTCCCTCATCAGGAAACTGACGCTGGCGGAGGTGGAAGCCCTCAAGCAGGACGGCACCATCGCCGGCGGCATGATTCCCAAGGTGGACAGCTGCACGGAAGCCGTCAGGAACGGATGCAAAAAAGTATTCATCATCAATGGCAAGATCCCCCACGCCATCCTTATCGAACTGCTCACGGACGAAGGCCTCGGCACCATGTTCACGCCCTGACAAGAATAATTATTTAAAACCCATGAATGAAAGGAGCTTTTATGGATATACAAGAAAAAGACGGCGCATACATCGCCCATACCTACAGCCGCCAGCCGGTCTGCTTCATCAGGGGAAAAGGCTCATTACTCTACGATGAAGAAGGCAGGGAATACATCGATCTCTCCTGCGGAATCGGCGTCACCGCATTGGGCTTTTCCAACAGGCCATGGATCGACGCCGTCACGGCGCAGGTACACACGCTGAACCATATTTCCAACCTGTACCATACCATTCCCCAGGTGGAGCTGGCAGAGCTTCTCTGCCGGAAAGCAGGGATGAAGAAAGTATTTTTCTCCAATTCCGGGGCAGAAGCCAATGAGTGCGCCATCAAGGCGGCGCGGAAATATTCCATCGACAAATATAACAAAGACAGGAATATCATCGTCACCCTCCTGAACAGTTTCCACGGGCGTACGGTCACCACACTTTCCGCCACAGGGCAGGAAATATTCCACAAAGACTTTTACCCCTTTACGGATGGGTTCCTTTACACGCCGGCAGATGACCTTGATGCCTTCATCCGTCTAGTCGAAGGAAATAAAAATATCTGCGCCATCATGGTCGAGCCCATACAGGGCGAAAGCGGCGTCCACCCCCTTGCCAGAGGATTCCTGCAGGGGATTGCCGATTACGCGGCTTCCCATGACATCCTCCTCATCTGTGATGAAGTCCAGTCAGGAAACGGACGCTCCGGCGCATTGTATGCCTATATGGATTACGGCGTGCATCCTGATATCGTCACTACCGCGAAAGGACTGGGCGGCGGGCTTCCCATCGGTGCCACGATGTTCAATGAAAAGACAGAAAACGTGCTTACGCCGGGAACACACGGCTCCACCTTCGGCGGCAACCCGATCTGTGCAGCCGGTGCCTGCGCCATCCTGTCACAGATTGATGACGCGCTGCTTCAAAGCGTCAACGTAAAAGGAAATTTCATCAAGAAATCACTGATAGATGCCAAAAACGTGGAAAAAGTGGAAGGCATGGGGCTGATGCTCGGTATCAAGACCGGCAAGCCCGTACAGGAAATCATTACCCGCTGTCTGGAAAAGGGCGTCGTCGTCCTTTCCGCTAAGGACAAAATCAGACTGCTCCCCGCGCTCAATATCCCGATGGATACCCTTGAAAAAGGAATCGCCCTGTTGAAAGAGGCCATCGAGGAATAGACATGGACATATAAAAAGGACCCCGTGAGGAGTCCTTTTCTGATGCACATCTGTATTTCCTATTCTTTATCCTTTGCGTCCCAGTATTCTGTTTCTACACCGATAACGGAGGAATCGAAATTTTTATCTCCCGGCTCGTTGTAGTGCTTCGTTGCCTTCAGCACATATTTAAAGCCGAGATACAGCATGGGGATGTTGCAGTAGACGATGATGATATTTCCCAAATCCGAGAACGCCCACAGGTTGGACAGATCATAGCCGGCTATATTGCAAAAAATACCGAAAGCCGCCACAAACACGCCGAATCCGCGGAGAAATTGGATGAACGGCATGGAACTGGAAATACGGTTCGCAGAAATTTCCGAGAATGTAATGAATCCGATCACGCAGGTATAGGCGAACAGGCAGAAGCAGATGGATACAAGAATCATGACAAGTGTATTCATCATGTCCGGCGTCATGGAACCGATCGACAGGAGGAATTTCGGATAAGTGCCTGCGGCCTTCCATGCTTCCGGTTCCATCGCCCAGCGATGTGCCATGATGACGATGAACCCTGTCATCGTACAGATAACGTGGGTATCGAGGAACACGCCTATGGCGGAAATGATTCCCTGCTCGCAGGGATGCCTTGCTTCCGCAGCCGCGGCAGGCATCGTGATGGTCCCCTGTCCGGCTTCGTTGGACATGAGCCCCCGTTTCACGCCCTGCATCAGCACGGTGCCGAACGCACCGCCGAATACAGCTTCCGGGCTGAAAGCGCCGCTGAATACGGCGTGGAAGAAATAAGGCACGTTATCCAGATTGATGACGATGAGCATAAGGACGGTCGCCACATAAATGACGGCCATGACAGGCACGAGCCGGTTGCTGACGGCCGCGATGCGGCGGATGCCGCCAAATGCCATGACGGTGACAAGGGCGATGACAATCAGGGAAACGATGTAGTAAAAGGAAGACTGCACGGGAATGGCCGTCCCTGTCAATATGCTTCCGATAGCGCCGATGGAGGAGACGACATTGAAGCCCTGCGCAGGAAGGCACATCATCGCATAAACGATATAGACGAGGGAAAGCGCCACGCCGACCCATACTTTATTTCCACAGAGCCGTCTCGCATAGAACGGAAGTCCGCCAACAAATTCATCGCCCCGTTTCTCCTTGAACAGCTGGGCCAGCGTGCTTTCCGTATAGGCAGTGGCCATTCCGAAAAAGGCGGATACCCACATCCAGAAAAGAGCGCCCGGACCGCCGGCGGCAATGGCACCTGTGACGCCGATGATGTTTCCCGGCCCGACACGCATCGCCGTACTCAGGCAGAAAGCGGCCAGCGGGGAAATACCCGTGCCTGCGCTCCGTTTCTCCATCAGCGTCCGTATCCCCTGCCCGAACTGCCGAAGCTGTATGAAGCCGAGGCGGAAGGTGAAATAAATGCCGGAGCCGACAAGGACGATGATGGCTAGAGAAAACTGTCCCAAAAGGGGAATGGCTTTCCAGAAGCCGAACATTTTCGGAAAATCCCAGAAGAAATCCGAGACGGGTGTGACAAAGGACAGTACCGCATTCACGGCAGCAAATAATCCTTCCATAAAATAACCTCCATACATAAAACGATTCCGAAAGCATCCATGAAAGCAATCGGAATCGTTTTTTCATTGTAATGTTTTCTTATTCTTGTTATTCTGATAAATTACTGTTTCGCACCTGCTTTTTTAATGGCGGCTGCCAGCTTGGCCGCAAGGCCCTTCATCTTCGGTTTGGATACGGAGCAGACGGCCAGACGGATCCCCTTCTTCATCGGAACGAGGAATACATTGTCTTTTTCGAGAAGATCACAGACCGCCTGCGCTCCTTCTACAGGAATGGTGATGAAGAAACCGGAAACATAAGGCACGAATTTCACGCCCTCTTCTTTCGCTTCTTCCATGAAAATAGCCGCTCTTTCCTGAATCAGCTTGAAGTACCTGTTTCTTTCCTCATCCAGCTTCTTCACCCGTTCCGGATCACTGCAGATGTCGATCATGACGTTCTGTGCGGCACTGTTGCAGTTCGACCAGGTGGCACGGCTTGCATACTGGTTGATATCAACGAATTCCTTGGCTACATCCTTATCGGAGGTGATGCCGATCATGGCTCCCTGGCGCTGTCCGTAAAGGGTGAAACCCTTGGACAGGGTATAGGCGACGACGACAAGGATATTCTTCGGCAGTCCGCCAAAGACCTTGAAGAACCTGCGGCATTCCTGTTTTTCTCCGCTGTAGTCAAGATAGGCGATATCCGGAATCAGGATGACGTTCTTATCTTTTCCCTCTACGATTTCTTTTAACGCATCCACGGCGGACTGCCATTCAGCCACGCTCATGCAGTACCCTGTCGGATTGTTGGCTACGCCGTTCAGGATGATGACGATATTCTTCTGGCGGGACAGGACGTCTTCTACTTTTTCCTTGAACGCGGCTGTATTGAAATGTCCTTCCTTGGTCAGGAATTCGAAAGAAACCACTTTGCGGTTCGGATCATCGATGATGGAATCATAAGCGCCCCAGTGCCAGTCCGTGATGAGGACCTCATCGCCGGCAGAAGAATAATTGTGGATGACGTGATGGAGCACGCCGGTTCCCCCCGGTGTGGAGCAGGCATCGATATACCCGTCAGGACGTGATTCTCCGAAACACTGGTCGATGCAGTCCTCTAAAAACTTCGCATATCCCTTGATGGGCGCATAAGCGGCAATCTGGCGCGGCGTCAGTCTTTTATACGCTTCCTGCACGACGTCAAGGACGACGAGATTTCCGTCTTCATCCAAAATGGAGCCGACGGTTCCGTTGACCACCTTGTCGTTTCCGATCTTATCTGCCAATGCCACGGCGCGGTTATTGGCTGCAAAAATATTATCTTCGGCACATTTTCCCTGTGCCTGCGGTGCTGCGATACTGAACATACTCTCCTACCCCTCTCCGAACACTACATGGATGAAATAACCATTTCCTATGGATATGTTTCATTTTACCATTGCAAAAATCACGGTGCAATGGTAAATCTTCCGCATGGAGGAAATTTATTCATTTGATATTTTATTTATGCAGATTTCAGAAGTATGCCGCCCTGTTTCACTCATCTTCATGCAAACGGTATAATAAACAGGGAGGTTATCATGAAAATTCAGATACAGGATGATTTCGATCCCGGAAAAATCATGGACAGCGGCCAGTGCTTCCGAGCCTGCCGACTGTCTGACGGATGCTACCGATTCATCACGGGAAGAAATGTCATACGGCTTGCCCACGCAGAAGGAAACTGCTGGGCCGCGGACTGCACGCCTTACGCATGGAAACACATATGGCACCCCTATTTCGACCTTGATACGGATTATAGGGAAGTACGCCGAGCCATTCCGTCAGAGGATCAATTCCTCTCCCATGCCGCCGAATACGGAAAGGGAATCCGCATCTTGCGGCAGGATCCCTTTGAAATGCTGATTACGTTTATTATTTCCCAACGTAAATCCATTCCTGCCATACGGAGCGCGGTGGAAGCGCTGTGCCGGAAAGCAGGGACGCCCATAAGGAAAGAAGAAGACCTGTACGCCTTTCCCTCGCTCTCTGCCCTGAAAAAGCTGTCCCTGGATGATCTGAAAGCCTGCTCCCTCGGTTATCGGGCAAAGTATATTTATGACGCCGTCCGATGCATTATGAAGAAAGAACCGGACCTGTCTGCCATTTCTTCCCTGTCTGATCAGGAACTGGCCGAGCAGCTCATATCGCTTCCGGGCGTCGGTGTCAAGGTGTCCGGATGCATATCCCTTTTCGCCTATCACCGCACTTCCTTCGCCCCTGTCGATGTATGGATCGAACGAGTCATACGGGATATCTATGGGGGAACTGATCCGTTCGGACGGTACGGTTCCCATGCAGGCATCATCCAGCAGTATATGTTTTTCTACGCCCAGACAAACAAATTGAAGCAGCCATGAAAAAACAGCGGATACTGTTCCATTTTTACGGTACCCGCTGTTTTTATGATGCTTAAAATTTTACGCCTGCCTTTTTCATCTGCTTGAAGGTGTACTGCAATGTATTGTACAGCATCTCTCCGTCCTCCGCCGTGATATGCTTTTCGTTATACAATGCCATGTCTTTATAGTAGGGCGCCAGCTTTTCACCGAGCGCGCGGCATATTTCCCCTGCCTCCGCGGATGTCTGCCCTCTGCTTTCCCTTTGCAGCAGGGATTCCTGCAGCTTGTCATTTTCCTCCTGAAGCGACACTGCCGCTTCCGCCAGTTCGTCCCTTTCTTCGAGCGCCTGCTGGAGATTTCCGTCCAGCATTTCCACCATGCCCCGCAAAACGCCGATCGTTTCCTTTGCTTCTGCCAGCACCTTTTCCAGATTCATCTCTTCGCCCATTTTCCTGCTCCTTGAAAAATTTTTCTTTATTTTATCATGCGCGGCCCATGCCCTACAAGCAAGTAAAAATGAGACTGCCCGAAGGCAATCCCATTTCCATCGCTTTCTGTTTCAGCGGGGCATCGTATGGATGGCAATTCCATGTGCCGCTTCTGCCGTTTCCCCCAGCGCTTCCTCAAGAGACGGATGGGGACGGATGATTTTCACGAAATCGGAAATCTTCATTTTCTGACTGACCGCAAGTCCCACTTCGCCGATCAGATTATCCGCATCACGGCACAGCAGGGACGCCCCCAGAATACGGTCTTCCTCATCAATAACCATTTTGATGAAGCCTGCCTCATCGGCAATCAGGCTCTTCGCATTCGTTCCCATCATGACACGGGAAATTTTCAGATTACCGCCGGATTTTTTCGCCTCGTCCTCACTCATACCAATAGAGGCGATTTCCGGTTTCGTATAGACGCATTGCGGAATCAGGGCGAAATCGATATCACATTCTTTTCCCGCCATGGCCGCTGCCGCCGCTTTCCCCTGCGCTTCCGCGGAATGGGCGAGCTGGGGATATCCGTAGGTGATATCTCCGATAGCGTAAATGCCCGGTTCGCTCGTACGGCATGACTGATCCACCACGATGAGGTTCCGTTCCTTCTTAAGTGCAAAGGGAAGCAGTCCGTCCAGCTGCGCACGCCTGCCCACTGCAATCAGGACGCCATCCGCGCCGGCCGATTTTTCCTCTTCTCCCAGCTTGTATCGGATCGTCAGGCCGGTTTCCCCCTTTTCGATGGAAGTCACGCCGGCGCCGGTAACGACAGCAATTCCCTTCTTCTTGAAAGAGGCCGCCAGATGCCTTGCCAGATCCGTATCGAAAGGCGGAAGGAGGCGCGGAAGCATTTCCAGAATCGTCACCTTGGCACCAAAGGCATGATAGGCTTCCGCAAATTCCACGCCGATGACCCCGCCGCCGACAATGACCAGTTCTTTTAACGCAGGCAATGTGGAAAGCAGCGAATCACTCGTGTATACACCCGGCAGATCGGCGCCGGTAATGGGAGGCACCGCCGGAACCGTGCCTGTGGCAAGGACGATGTTTTCCGTTTCCAGAATGGTTTCTCCATCCTTCCCTTTGACCGATACCTGCCCCTGATCCACCACGGTTCCGATGCCGTCATAAATATCCACCTTGTGCTTCTTCAGCAGTCGCAGGACTCCGTCACGAAGCTGTCCCACGACATCGCTGCAGCGGCTCTTCAGCGCAGGGTAATCCGTGCTGATACTCTGCACATCCACCCCGAACGATTTTCCCTTTTTCATATTGCTGAGCAGGTCTGCCGCAAAAAGGAGCGTCTTTGTCGGAATGCATCCCCTGTTCAGACAGGTACCGCCCATCAAATCTTTTTCAATGACGGCCGTTTTCAGACCATACTGCGCACAGCGGATGGCGCATACATAACCGCCCGGCCCGCCTCCGATGATGACCACGTCGTATTTCAAAAACATCCCCTCCTATATGTTGGATAAAAACGCCGCGCTGTCCTGCACGACCATCTTTTCCGCCTCTGTTTCCGCAGGCAGTCGGCTGATTTTTTCCGACAGCTCTTTCCCGATATATTTCGTTCCCTTCAATACGGACGGAAAACGTGCCACCAGATCCGCTTCCAGACTGTCCGAATCCACTTCGGCACGGGTCACCGTTCCGTTTTCCACATCGAAATACAGACGGAGATAGCCCCAGTCGAAACGATGCTCTATTTCATTGGAAAATATCTTCGTGCTTCCAAACCGCCAGTCCCAGGAAGAAAAAAATTCCTCGTTGATTTCTATATGCTTTCTGTCCAGCTGTTCCGTTTCCAGTTTTCCTGCAGGCACGCCATAGACCACGGAAAGGCTCTTCACCAGCGCTTCGGCAAAGCTTTCCACCGTGACCTTCGGATTCAGATCAGCCAGATTTACCACTCTGGCAGGAACGGAATCGACGCCCTTATAATTCATTTTCGAGCCGTCCACATTGAGATAACGCATCATTTTATCCATGCGCTCCGCAATGAGGATTGTGCCGTGATGGCAGCAGTGATCCTTCGACTTGAAGAATGCGTTTCCGGAAAATTTCCGCCCATCGACCTTGATGTCATTCCTTCCGTCTTTTTCCGCATGGATGCCGAAACTTCCGGCCGCATCCGCAATGACGGACATCTGACGCTCCACATCATAGACTTTTTTTCGTGCGATAAAAGAAAAATTGAGATTTCCCAGATCATGGTAGACAGCGCCGCCGCCGGAAAGCCGGCGGGCCAGACGGCCGCCTTCCCCCTCCAGCCTGCTGATGTCACATTCATGCCACGCATTCTGATTCCGCCCGATTACCACGGTCTGCCTGTTCTGCCACAGGAAAAGGATCACTTCCTCTTCTCCCACGGTTTCCATGAAATATTTTTCTGTCGCCAGATTCAGGTATGGATCCTGTGTTTCCTTATAATTCACATATACGGAGCAATCCATGTCATTCTCCGAAACGATAGCGGAGCACGGGATGGCGTGCCGCATTCACTTCATCGGGACGGCCGATCGGC
The DNA here is from genome assembly GCA_902462205.1 of uncultured Dialister sp. Classification (GTDB taxonomy): domain Bacteria; phylum Bacillota; class Negativicutes; order Veillonellales; family Dialisteraceae; genus Dialister. The sequence goes on along the minus strand of CABQAR010000005.1, from coordinate 5,609 downwards.
GTGTTGTGCGGAGCGCCGTGGAGCATATCCGGATCCGTCCGTCCTTCTTCAAATACTTTGATGAAAATTTCTGCTGCCCGGTCCAGCGTTTCCTTGGATTCTGTTTCCGTCGGTTCCGCCATTAAGGCTTCATGGACGATCAGAGGGAAATACATGGTCGGCGGATGCATGCCGAAATCAAGCAGCCTTTTCGCCGCATCAAGTGCCGATACACCTGTTTCCTTATGATAATCTTCCAGCGTCATGACGAATTCGTGCATGCAGATTCCCGGATAAGCCATCTTCATGTGCCCTTCCAGCTTTTTCATCAGATAGTTCGCATTCAGCACCGCATTGGCGGATACATGGGCAAGTCCGTCCGCACCGAGCGTCTTTATATAAGTGAGGGCGCGTACGATGACAAGGAAGTTTCCGTAAAACAGGCTGACGCGCCCGAAAGAGTCGGCAGGCTTCTCAAAATGGTAGCTTTCTCCCTCTTTCACAACGACCGGTGCCGGCAGGAATTTTTTCAGGAAATCCTTGCATCCCACCGGTCCCGCACCCGGTCCGCCGCCGCCATGGGGCGTGGAAAATGTTTTATGCAGATTCAGATGGACGCAGTCGAATCCCATGTCTCCGGGACGAACACGGCCGACGACGGCATTCAGATTGGCTCCGTCATAATAGCAGAGGCCGCCCGCTTCATGGATGATTTTCGTGATTTCAAGGATATTGGAATCAAAAATACCGAGGGTATTCGGATTAGTCAGCATAAGTCCTGCCGTATCAGGGCCGACGGCCGCCCGCAGGCTCTCCAGATCGACGCCGCCCTTTTCGTTCGACTTGATGGAAATCACATCATAACCTGCCATGGTGGCAGATGCCGGATTCGTACCATGGGCGGAATCAGGAACGATGATTTTCGTCCTGCCCGTATCCCCTCTGGATTCATGATAGGCACGAATCAGAAGAAGGCCTGTATATTCACCGTGGGCGCCGGCTGCCGGCTGCACCGTGATGGCATCCATGCCTGTAATCTTTCCCAGAAGCTCCTGTGCTTCATAAATAATTTCCAGCGAGCCCTGTACGGATTCCTCAGGAGCCAGAGGATGGGCTTCCGTGAATGACGGCAGTCCTGCCGCCTGTTCATTAACCGCCGGATTATATTTCATCGTGCAGGAACCAAGCGGATAGAACCCGTGGTTGACACCGAATACCTGCTTTTCCAGTTCCGCATAGTGCCGATCCAGTTCCACCTCTGAAAGCTCAGGCAGTCTCGGCTTTTCGGCGCGCAGTTCAAAGTCAAAGGGAACCGCAGGCACATCAGAGGCAGGAATGATATCCATCTTATGGCCTTTCCTGCTTTTTTCAAAAACCAACTCCATATCAGTTCCCTCCTTTCAGTATATCCACCAGCTGATCCATCTGCTTTCTGGAATTCATTTCCGTCACGCACCAGAGCATTTTATTTCCTATGGGAAGTCCTGCCAGTATGCCCTTTTCTGATAATTTTCTTTCTATCTCCAACGGATCGGACGGGCAATCTGTCAGAAATTCATTAAAGAACGGCTTGCCATGCACCCTCGTGAATCCTATTTCTCCCAATTTTTTTGCCAGATAGTGCGCCTTTTCGTAGCACGATTTAGCCACGTCAGCCAGTCCGTCCGGCCCGACGGCGGACAGATACGCGCCCACTGCCATAGCGCAGAGCGCCTGATTGGAACATACGTTGGACGATGCCTTTTCCCTTCGGATATGCTGCTCCCTTGCCTGCAATGTCAGAACGAAGCACCGGTTCCCCTTATCATCCGTCGTCGCGCCGACGATACGTCCCGGCAGCTTGCGGACCATTTTCTCCAGACAGGTCATGAATCCGATATAAGGGCCTCCGAAGGACAGAGGAAGTCCAAGCGGCTGCGCCTCGCCAACTGCAATATCCGCTCCCAGCTCACGGGGCGTCTTCATCACGCCCAACGTAACAGGCTGGACGCCCATGATGGCCTTCGCCTTCACAAGATGGGCCGCCTCGATGATGGTTTCCGCTTCTTCAATCAGTCCGTAAAAATTGGGCTGCTGGAAATAGATGCAGGCCGTGCCGTCGTCCAATTCTTTTTTCAGTGCATCCAGATCCGTCGTGCCTTCCTTTTCCGGAATGACTGCCACTTCCACATGGCGGCTGCGGCAATATGTCTGAATGACTTCCATCGTATGGGGATGGATTGTTTCTGAAACGATGACCTTGGATTTCTTTTTCTCCTGACACATCAGCACCGCTTCCGCTGCGGCAGACGCTCCGTCATAGACCGATGCATTTGCCGCGTCCATGCCTGTCAGCTCGCAGATCATGGTCTGGAACTCAAAAATGGACTGCAGGTTCCCCTGGCTGATTTCCGCCTGATATGGCGTGTACGTCGTACGGAAGGCCTCTTTAGAAATCACATTTTTCACAATGGCAGGAATATAATGGCAGTAAGCGCCGGCGCCGCGGAAAACACTTTTATAGACCACGTTTTTATCCGCCGTGGCCCTGATATCCTCCAGCACCTCCAGTTCGCTCATTCCATCGGGAATATCTATGTGCTTCCCATATACGGCGGACGGCACATCCTTATACAGGCCATCCACGCTTTCACAACCGACGCAGGCGAGCATCTCCCTGATTTCTTCCTGCGAAGAAGGACTGTAATTCCCCATATTACTCCTCCCCGCCGTTTTTACAGAACTCCTCATACTCCTCTGCGCCCATCAGCTCTTCGGTCTCCGTGACTTCCCTGACGCGGATAAGCCATGTTTCGTAAGGCGCCCCGTTCACTGATTCGGGAGAATCCAGAAGCGCCTCATTCACCTCTTCCACCACGCCGGTCACCGGACTGTATACGTCCGACACCGCCTTGACCGATTCGATATCCGCAAAGGACTCCCCGATCGTCACCTCATCCCCTTCTTCAGGAAGATTGACGAAAACGATATCCCCCAGCTGGTCCTGGGCATAATCGGTCAGCCCGATTTCAGTCACGCCGTTTTCATCATTTACCCATTCATGCGTCTTTGCATATTTTAAATATTTCGGAAATTCCATGATAATCCCTCCTGATGATTAAATATATGATCTGCCACGGATTTCCATGGCTAATGCCCTGATTGATTCCCTGCCGTAAGGAAATATCCTTATGAACGCTTATAAAACGGAAGCGGTACCACCTCGCAGGAAACAGGCCTGCCTCTGACCATGGCCTCCACCACATCGCCGACCCTGACGACATTTCTCGGAACAAGCGCCATGGCATACGCCCCCTTCAAATAAGGACAGAACGTGCCGGACGTCGTTTCCCCAAGCTTCTCTCCATGAAAGAAAAGCTCCGTTTCTTCTCTGACGATCCCACGGCCGACAACTTTCAGGCCGATCCGTTCCCGTTGCGGCGGATTCGCCAAGAGCGCATCCCGTCCGATGAAATCAGGCTTATCCAGTTTCACTCCGAAATCAAGCCCTGTTTCGAGCGGACTGACCGTTTCATCCATCTCATGCCCGTATAAAGGCATTGCCGCTTCCAGACGAAGCGTATCCCTCGCCCCTAAACCGCAGGGAAGAAGCCCCTTGCTACGTCCGGATTCAAGGATCAGCGTCCAAATTTTTTCCGTGCCATCGACAGGGCAGAATATTTCATACCCGAACTCCCCGGTATAACCCGTCCGGGAAACCATGCAGTCAAAGCCCGCAATAAATACGTGCTGGAAAGAACTGTAATACTGCACCGGCAAATTGCCGCCCTCCACAAGGGGCGAAAGAATTTCCTTTGACAGCGGCCCCTGCAGGGAAATCAGCCCCGTTTCTTCTGAAATATCCACAAAAGACGTATCTGCGAGGATATGCTTCCTCATATGCTCCACATCATGGTCATGGGTCGCCGCATTGACGACCACCAGATACTTCTCCTCATCCAGGCGGTACACGATGAGATCATCGATCACGCCGCCCTGCTCATTCAGCATTGTCCCGTAGCGGACGCGCCCTACCGCAAGAGAAGTGTAATCATTACTGAAAAGATGGTTGATTGTCGAAAGCGCACCTGCCCCCTCGAAAACCACTTCCCCCATATGGGAAACATCAAACAGCCCTGCCTTCGTCCGCACGGCCATATGCTCCGCCAATATGCCTTGGTCATACTGGACAGGCATCACATACCCGCCAAAAGAAACCATCTTTCCCTTGAGCGCCACATGGCTTTCATAAAGCGGTGTCTTCTTATCCATCCTCATCCTCCTTACTATGCTTCTTAACAAAAAAGCGCACTGTAAAAATCTACAGTGCGCCTCTGTCCTTGTACCTGAAAGATAAACCTCACAGCTTGCCTCGTCGGTGCCTTAAAAAGGACTCTCCAGAGGATAGTCGGGTACCGGTCCTTTTACCTGAGAGTTTCTCCCCTTCGGTGCCTGACGGACTCTCCCGGTACTTTCATCCCTTGCAAAAAATGATATCCAGCAATGAACATATGAAATTCTGTCCATATATTAGCATACGAATCGAAAACTATCAATCGCATATTACCGAGCTGCCTACGCGGCAGGTAATTATGGATGCTTTTTATGATTGCAGAAATGCTTTTTCTAAGCTGCCTATGCGGCAGATAACACAACCAGTCCGATGTATTTTTCAGTGATCGCTTTCTAAGCTGCCTATGCGGCAGATAACAGAAGAAACACAAAGTAAGCAAAAGATACCCGTTTTCTAAGCTGCCTATGCGGCAGATAACCTATACACGTACAGCAACAGCGACCGCGACATTTTCTAAGCTGCCTATGCGACAGATAACAGCGAGAAAGAATAGATGCGTTGAACAGGTACTTTCTAAGCTGCCTACGCGGCAGATAACCAGTTCCATGAAGGTGATACCGTGCAGGTAGATTTCTAAGCTGCCTACGCGGCAGATAACGAAAAGCGAGGTGACGGTTAGGAATATGCCACATTTCTAAGCTGCCTACGCGGCAGATAACTGTAAAAAATCTGAAAGGTATTGCGATACTGTCTGGATGTATCCTCGTTTTATCTATTTTACCCCAAATTTATTTCCCTTTGCAAACATACAGGTTTTATCGCACTCCCCAAAGCCCATAAAAATTTGGGTTGAAATTTGGTATTCAACACCTCCATCCTCTGCCAGATCCTTACCGCTCCCGTTGGTCGGGTATGGCGTCTCTGCCACTGCATCCGTGAAGGACTACGATTCATGCGTCATTTCATTCCTTCAAAAATTGTTCTCTTGCCATCGCTGCGCTCGAGGATGACGGCAAGCAGTTCGTCCCAATAAAGGTAAATTGCCCTTGCCCTGTCATTCTTGAATGTAATGAAGAATCTGGGCAATGGTTGCAGATTTTAAATACACCTACCGTCCTAAAGAATGAAGGAAATCAAGGAATTTCTGTCTTCTGACCTCTGTCTTCTGTCCACTGACTACTAAATCCCGCCGCAATATAATTTGATGCGGCGCACCTCAATTCCTCATTCCTAATTCATCATTCCTAATTTCCTGTCCCATTCTTTCCATGCAAAAAAGCACCCGCATCCCTGCAGGTGCCCTTTTCTTTATCAGCAGCTTCCTATCCTCCCGGGCCGCTTCCAGCCAAGTACTTTC
>CABQAR010000004.1 GCA_902462205.1 uncultured Dialister sp. | reverse complement strand
ATAATCGATGAACTGCGAATGCAATAAATGAAAAGGAACTCCGGCTCAGAAATGGGCCGGAGTTTTTTGTGTTCATTTTACATAGATGAGTAATTCATGGTGAATCAGGTTGAGCAGAAAAGAATGGACATAAATAGGATTGCTGCTTCAAGAGATTGATCATTCGGACATTAAAGGTGTTAATTGAATTGAACTTTTAATGAAGATGTATGGTATTGATAAGGGAATTTTTTATAAAAAATAATAACGATGGTATGGTTTTACAGCTTGAGATGTATTGTAAAAATTATCTAATTCATGATATAATTACGCCGTATAAAATTAATTAGATGCGTTAGGGAATTTATATTCGGCGCAATCTAAAACAAAAAGAAGAGGGAAATTGGTAGGGGCCGATTTCTCCGCATGGTTAAGGAGTGATAGGAATCATTATGAATAGTTTTATTTTCAGATAAATGGAAAAATATAAAAATTGAGAAATCAATAGCAGGACAGTGACTATATGACAGAACAGACACTTAAAATATAAAAAAATAAACTGTGGGGAAAACAGATCGTGTAAGGAATGGATACCGTCTGAGAATATATTGGATGAATTGTGATAAAATCACAACATTAAACAATAGTTTAATTAATGGCGGAATGGTGCTTAGGTTTTATGTCAAATGGGCCTATTGAATAATGTGTAAAGATTTCGGAAAAGATATGAATAAGTAGAATTGATACTTATCCATATCTTGGGAAAGTGCAGGAATATAATTGACGATAATTGAAGAATAGAGTCAGACATCAGGCATGGCGCTATGGATATGAAATGGTGCATATAAGTACTATATTAGCAATTGTTAGTGAGCAATGTATTTTCATAAATAGATAAATGTATTGTAAGTAATGAGGTATAAAAGTGAATAAAATTTATAAAGTCATCTGGAACAAGACAAAAGGATGTTACGTTGTCGCATCAGAATTGGCCAATCGAAATTCCGGGAGGGAACGATCTTGCGGAGTGGTCAGTTGTTCAGTGCTGCTTGGGCTGCTGATCGCTTATACACTGGCTGCATTTCCGGCTTACGCCACTACCGGCTCAGGCGCTTCTTCCGGATTTGGCAGCGGCCCTTCCGGTGTCAGCTATACATCAACACAACCGGAAGGGCAAAACGGCCTGGCTATAGGCGTGTCAGGCAGTACTTACGCTTATGGCAATGCCAATACCGTTGCCATCGGTACTGCATCTGTTGCGTATGGCAATTCTTCTGTGGCCATCGGCGGTGCTCAAACGGCGAGCGGGTATAATGGACAGATTGCTCTTGGCTGGACAAGGACTAACGGTGACGGTGCCGTCGCTATCGGCGGCACGGGAACAACGGCGGCTACCGGAACCGGTGCTGTCGCTATCGGCGGTAATTACTCCATAGCAAGTGGGACGGACTCAGTCGCGCTGGGCGATTCCGGGGCGTCTGGCAACAGAGCCGTAGCCTTGGGCGGCAGCTCGGCGACGGGCGCCAATACCTTTGCTGCCAGCGGTGCGGTGGTCAATGGCGCCGGTTCCATCGCAATCGGGCAAACGGCTAACGTCACTGCCGTCAACTCGTCCGTCATCGGTGCAAACAACCAGGTGTCCGGTACAGACAGCGCTGGTGCCGTGATCAGCGGCGTGAATATACTTGGCAACAATAACAAGGTGAACGCATCAGGCACTAGTGTGATTGGAAACAACAACACGGTGGCGCCGCTGAATTCAAATGTGTTTATTCTTGGCAATAATATAACGACTACGGCTGTGAATTCTGTGTTTCTCGGCAGCGGTTCCGCCTATATGGCAGATGGAAACGGCTCGCCCTCTAAGGGAATGAATACCTCTTATACGGGAGAAACAATAAATGGGAAATACATTTCCTTTGCCGGTGGAAATATCCTTACCGGAGTAGTAAGTGTCGGATCTACAACAGCAACCCGTCGTATTCAGGGAGTGGCTCCAGGACTTTTATCGGCAGCCAGCACAGATGCAGTCAATGGCAGTCAGCTTTACGCCGTGGCGAATTCCTTGGCAACGTCTATTAATAGCACGGCGCAGCATTATTACAGCATCAACACAGCTAATTCTGCCGATGTTAACTATAATAACGACGGAGCTGTAGGAACTGATTCCATGGCAGCAGGTAAAGGAACGCTTGCTTATGGGAATAATTCAACGGCTATTGGCAAAGGCGCCTCAACTGGAATACAATATCCGGCTAACGGACAGGAAAATGCGACAAATGCTACAGCGATAGGAACGAATGCAAAGGCATATGCTAAGGAATCTATCGCAATCGGATCTAACACATTAACCGGAGATAAGTGGAACCCGTCAACGAGCGGGATGGATGCGATTGCGATTGGCAATAATGCACAGGCTGTCAAAGGAAATAGCATTGCCTTGGGAAATACGGCAATAGCGCAGAGTGATTCAGCAATCGTACTGGGGTATAATTCATCATCAAGTACATCTGCAGGGGCTAATAATATCGTAATCGGCACAAACACAAAGGCTGCTTCAGGTTCAAACAGTATTATTATGGGAACTAATGCCCAAAATAATACTGCCAATATGGGTACTATCGTATTGGGGTATGGAGCCAATACCGCTAGCGGCGCGGGAATAAATTCTATTGCTATTGGTACAGGGAGTACTATTGCCGGGACAGGGCTGGCTATAGGATCGAATGCAAAAGTGGAATCTTCTGCAAATTCTTCGGATGGTGCAGGTGCCATAGCCATTGGCGACGGCAGTTCGGTTGGCGCTGCTGAAGGCGGTATCGCCATTGGTAAGGGCGCACAGGCCACAAATTCTTCCAATGACAATGGAGCCCCTATCGCTATTGGACAGGAAGCTAGTGCGACAGGAACCCAGTCAATTGCCTTGGGATATCAGGCGAAGGCTTCTGGCGGCCAGACAGGGCAGACCGTCATTGGTGCGACTGCCAGTGCTGACGGTATGTATAGTACCGTTATCGGATATGGGGCAAAGACATCGCTTGTACAAGCCGACCAGACGGCTATTGGACATGGTGCGCAAGCGACAGCTACCGGTGGAGTGGCACTGGGAGCTAATAGTATAGCCAATATATCGGGTAACGTGCAGGGATATATTCCATCAACTGCGACGGCGAGCCAGCAGACTGCTATCAATGCGACGACGTCGACCACGGGCGCGGTCAGCGTCGGCTCTTCCACTGTAAGGCGTCAGATTATCAATGTAGCGGCAGGTTCTGCGGATACGGACGCTGTCAATGTGGCACAGCTGAAAGCGGTGGCCAGCCAGGTGGCATCCTCCGCCAGCCAGGACTTCACCGTGGGGGCGGACAGTGCCCATAGTGCGACCGGTATAAATATTACAAAAGATAACAAGCGTTTCGATATCGTTGGTGACGGAAAAGTAACGACTTCCGTCAGTGGTACCAGCATCAATGTCGGACTGTCTTCTTCGGTTGTCTCTACCCTGAACCAGGTGGGTACGAATACAACGAATATCACAAAGAATGCAAGTGATATTTCCACAATCAATACGACGATCGGCAATGGACTGAATTTCCAAGGCGATGATTTGACGCCTGTCAATAAACAGCTTGGTGATACGCTGACCGTTAAAGGCGGTACGACGACAGACCTGACAGATGGAAATATCGGCGTCGTATCCGATGTAAGCGGCGCTCTCAACGTAAAATTGAAAAAGGATATCGATCTGGGATCAACTGGCAGTATCGTAACCGGTGCGGCGAAGCTGAATACAAACGGCCTTGCTGTCGACGGCAAAACATATGTGGCGGCAACGGGTCTCAATGCGAATAATGCCAAAATCAGCAATGTATCGGCAGGCACATTGGATACGGATGCGGTCAATGTACAGCAGATGAGGGCGGAGCTTGCGGCGGATAAGACGTATATGGACAATGGGATCAATACGACCGTTTCCGGTGATGGAAGCAGTGCAAATCCGTTTGCTGTAAATTTGAATAATAATATTACGTTGGGTGATAAAACGAATACGCCGGATAAAGCGATTACCATCGACGGCATGACAGGAGTGATTACGGCAGGAAATACGGTGATTGTCAACGGCGTGACGGGGAATATTACGGCAGGCGCCGTGCAGATCACCGGATCAGGCACGGTCAATGGGCTGACTAACTTAGCGTGGGATATCGACAGTCCGACAGTTGTCAGCGGCCAAGCGGCTACAGAAGACCAGCTGAAAGTCGTCAGTGACGGCGTAAAAACGAATACCACCAATATTACGTCATTGACCAATACTGTTAACGGAGGACTTTCCTTTGGCGGAGATTCCGGCACGGCGATTAATAAACAGTTAGGACAACGGTTAGATATCAAAGGCGGAGCAACAACGGATCTGAGCGATGGAAATATCGGCGTGGTTTCCGATGGAACAAATTTAAATGTCAAACTGGCAAAAACACTGACGGGACTGGACAGCGTCACGGCGGGGGGGACTACAATCAATAGCACAGGCCTCACCGTCGGCGGGAATACATACGTGACGGCGGCAGGCATTGATGCGAACAGTCAAACCATCACGAACGTGGCCAGCGGCGGCAATACAACGACTAACGCGGCGAATATCGGAGACGTCGCCCGGATCGCGGCGGCAAATGACAAATACGTGACCGGCGGCGCAGCTTCCTACGGAACGGATGGGAAAGGCAGCGCAACCCTTACGGGGGTGAACGGACTAACCGCGACAGTGACGGGGCTGCAAGACACGTATATAACGGGCGCAGCCACGACCGATGACGGCAAGACAGCGACACTGACACGCAACGATAACCAGACGTTTACCCTCGACTTGACGAATACGATCAAGGCCGCCACGGATCAGGCGGCGGCGAGCGAAAAAACAACGACGCTGGCAAATGGAAGCAACACGACCGTTTCGGGAACGACGACAGGAAATAATACGGAATACAAAGTGAACGTCAACACCGACGGAAAGACGATCACGACGAATGAAAACAACCTGAGCGCGGTCACGACGGCGCTGGAGTCAAACAGCACGACCGGGAAGGTCACGGCGACGACGGGGACATCCCTTGTCACAGGAGACACAGTGGCCAGTGCGATCAACAGCGCCAGCTTCAACGTGACGGCCGGAACAAATTCGACAGGTGCAGTAACGACAGCGGTAAAGGCAGGAGACACGGTGACATACGGAGCAGGGAGCAACCTGAATGTAACGCAGGCAGGGAGCCGGTTTACGTATGCGCTGAACAGCGACCTGACGGGAATCAGCACGATATCCAATACAAAGACGGACAGCGCTACGGGGACGACGACAGGGACGAAGCTGACGTTAAGCGACGAATCCAATACGGTGGACTTGAATGGCGCGCAGGTGACGAATATGGCCAGCGGTGGCACAACAGAAACAAACGGAGCCACCATCGGAGACGTGAAGTCATTAGTGAATGCGGCGTCCACTGCGACGACAACAAGCGGTCTGAATTTTGAGGGCAACGATGGCGATGACAATAAGGTACATCGTGACCTTGGCACAACCCTTTCTATCAAGGGGGGGCTTACTGATGTAACGACAGGCGTATCGAGCAAGAATCTCGGTGTCAAGAAGAACGATGCCGGAGACGGCTTGGAACTGGTGATGAGCGAGAATCCTGCGTTTGAGAGCGTAACGGCAGGGACCGGCACAAACACGAAGGTGATCATCGGCGACGACGGTGTGTCTGTTGGCGGGAATACGTACATTACCAATACAGGGATAAATGCAAATGGTCAGGTCATTACTAATGTAAAAGCAGGCGATATTTCCAGTGCCGATTCGAAGGATGCCGTGAACGGCGGTCAGCTTTTCACGACGAATCAGAAGGTGGAGCAGAATACACAGAGTATAGTGAGCCAGGACACCCGGATAACTTCTCTTGAAGGCGGATTTACCGTGACGGCCGGCGGGGATGCATCGACACAGAGCACGGTTAAGTCAGGAGAGACGCTTGATTTTACGGCCAGTGATAATGCGGTTGTCACGACGACAGCAGATTCCCGCAAGATTACGATCGGCATGAGCAAGACGCCGACGTTGGACAGTATGACCGTAACCAATACTGCTGCAACGGAAGATAGCGGAGATGTTGTCATCAATGGAGACGGTATCAATGCAGGAAATAAAATCATTACCAATGTGGCGGCCGGCGTCAATCCGGCAGATGCCGTCAATAAGAGTCAGCTTGACGGTGTTGACGTAAAGGTGTCGCAGAATGCTGATGCTATTACGACGCTGCAAGGGGGCTGGAAGGTTAAGGCTGACGCAGTAAACGGTGGCACCGTAGCGGGCAGTGCGGAAGCAGCCGTGCAGGCAGGAGATCTGGTCACCTTGCAGGCCGGTAAGAATCTCGCCGTTCAGCAAGCGGGACAGCAGGTGACCTATTCTCTGCAGGATGCGATTACCTTGGGTACGGATAGCACCAAGCAGGTCTCCATTAATGGAAATACGGGTATTATCAGCCTCGGCGCTAACGCTATTACTATTAACGGCAGGCTCAGGCTCTATCAATATTGGAGGGCTCAGCGGGGCGTCGCTTAGCCGTACTGTAAGCGACGTAAATGGAACATCGGAGACACAGTATGAATTGACCGGTCTTACGAATAAAACCCTTACTGTCACAGGTTACGCGACACAGGGACGAGCTGCTACAGAAGAACAGTTGGTGGCGTTAAAAGATAGCCTGGGAACGGCAATTACGCAGGCAAGTACCGTATTGGCGCGACAAGGGACAAATACGGCTGTTACCGGCGACGGCACGACCGCTTCTCCATATGTAGTTAATGTGAACTCGACATTGGAGCACATGACAGAGATCCAGTTGGACAGGGGGACCAATAAAGGTGCGTTGAACGGCGGCGGCCTGTATATGACTGCATCCAGCAATATAGATTCGACGAACCCGACCCATATTTTGGACCCGACAAAGGAAGTGCGGACCGCCTTGAATGGGATGAGCGCCGGCATGCAGACGGTAGATAATGTGCAGAGCGCTATTTCTTTGCAGTCGAGCGGCAATACATTTCTGGAAAAATTGACGGCTGCAGCAACGTCTACGACACCAGTCAATACGGATACACAGGGGGCAGTGAGCAATTCGGCCGTCACTGTCGGCGATCTGTACAATACGGTGAATGGTCTTACGGCAAATGGGCTTGATTTCGTTGGCAACGATAGTACCAATAAAGTTCATCGTGACCTTGGCACGACCTTGTCTATCACTGGCGGCCTTACGAATGTAGCAACCGGCGTCTCTAATCAAAATCTTGGCGTGAGACGCAATACTGCCGGCGACGGACTGGAACTGGTCATGAGCGAGAATCCTGAATTCACGACCGTGAAGACAGGAGATACGACAATGAGTAATTCTGGAATCGTCATAAACAATGGGAATGGCGATGAAAGTATATCTACAGATAAAGTCGTTTCCATTACAAAGGATGGATTGAATAATGGCGGCAATGTAATCACCAATGTGGCGGATGGTCTTGATGATACGGATGCGGTGAATATGAAACAGCTTGGACAGGCTGTGGCAGAGAATATTACTGTTGTTGATGGCAGCAAAAATGTTACCGTGACGGAAGATACAGATTATTATGATGAAGGAAATGGGTATAAATTCGTTGTAGGCCTGAATGACAATATTACTTTGGGAGATGAAACGAATGCTCCGGATAAAGCCATCAACATAAATGGAACTGCGGGAACCATCACGGTAGGGACAGGTGTCGAATCTGTATCCATGAACGGCACGACCGGAACGGTCACGGCCGGAACGGTGAATGTAGGCGGTACGGATAATACGGTTACCGGGCTGACAAATAAGACCTGGGTTATCGGGACAACAGAGCCTGTAAGCGGCCGCGCAGCCACCGAAGACCAGCTGAAGATTGTCAGCGACGGTGTGAAGGCGGCGGCTGATTTTGTCGGACAAGGATTGAAGTTTAAAGGCGACAGCGCCGCTGTCATTACGAAGCAACTGGGTGAGCAGGTGGATATTACCGGCGGCAAGACAACGGATCTGAGCGATGGAAATATCGGCGTGGTTTCTGATGGAACAAAATTAAATGTCAAACTGGCAAAAACGCTGACGGGACTGGACAGCGTCACGGCAGGGGGAACTACGATCAATAGCGAAGGCCTTACCGTCGGTGGGAAAAACTATGTAACCACGACAGGCATTGATGCGAACAATCAAACCATCACGAACGTGGCCAGTGGCGGCAATACAACGACTAACGCGGCGAATATCGGAGACGTTACCCGGATCGCGGCGGCAAATGACAAATACGTGACCGGCGGAACGGTTTCCTACGGGACAGATGGCCAAGGCAGCATGGCTCTTGCAGGAACGAATAATTTAAGCGCACCTGTGACAGGATTACATGACTATTATGTGACGTCTGCTTCTACAGCCGATGACGGCAAGACAGCGACACTGACGCGCAACGATAACCAGACGTTTACCCTCGACTTGACGAATACGATTAAGTCCGCTGCGGATCAGGCGGCGGCGACGGAACAAACGACGACGCTGGCAAATGGCAGCAACACGACCGTCGTCGGAGTGACAACGGGGAATAATACGGAATACAAAGTGAACGTGAACACCGACAGCACGACCCTCACGACGACCGGCAACAGCCTGAGCGCGGTCACGACGGCGCTGACGGCAGGGGGAACGGGTACCGTTGCAGCGACGGCGGGGAACGCCCTGGTCACGGGAAGCGCGGTAGCCAATGCGATCAACAGCGCAGGCTGGCAGCTGGCGGGGCCGGACGGCTCGAAAAACTTGATTACGGCGGGAAGCACGGTCAACTTCCGTAATGGAAAAGGAAGCACGGCCAACGTTGCTAGTGTGAGTGGAGAGTATGCAGTCAGCTATGACGTGAACGTAGACGGCAGTACGATCAAAATCGGAGACGACGGAAAACTGACGGTCAATACGAGCGCTGTGGATACGGATACGGTGACAACGATTGCGTCGGGAGACCAGACCGTGAAGGTCACGAAAGGTGCCAATGACGCAAACGGGAACACGACGTATGATGTGAAAGTGAATACGGGAAGTACTCTGAAAAAGGACGGTACGACCGGTGCCATTGATGTGAATACGGGCAGCGGCCTGACAGTAGGTAGTGACGGAACCATCAATGTGGCGACGACAACGCTGACAACGGCGGGCGGAAAAGTATCGGCAGGCACCGCCGACAGCTACGCCACTGCAGGGAGTGTGGCCACTGCGATCAATAACGCCAGCTTCAACGTGATAGCCGGAACAAATTCGACAGGAGCGGCAACGACAGCCGTGAAGGCAGGAGACACGGTGACATTCAACGCCGGCAGTAACCTGAATGTAACGCAGGCAGGGAGCCAGTTCACGTATGGACTGAACAGCGACCTGACGGGAATAAAGACCATATCCAACACAAAGACGGACAGCGCTACGGAGACGACGACAGGGACGAAGCTGACGTTAAGCGACGAATCCAATACGGTGGACTTGAATGGCGCGCAGGTGACGAATATGGCCAGCGGCGGCACGATAGACAATCATGGCGCGAATATTAAAGACGTAAAAGATATGGTCAAGGCGGCAGCAGCGCAGGGCCTTGATTTTGCCGGCAACGACGGGAGTGTGCACCGTGATCTCGGCAGCACCCTTTCTATCAAGGGGGGGCTTACTGATGTAACGGCAGGCGTATCGAATAAGAACTTAGGCATGAAAAAGAACAGTGCCGGCGACGGCTTGGAAGTGGTCATGAGCGAAAATCCCGGATTTACGACGGTGACGGCAGGGACGGATATGACGAAGCAGGTAATTATCGGCGACGACGGTGTGTCTGTTGGCGGGAATGCATATATTACCAATACAGGGATAAATGCGAACAGCAAAAAAATTACTAATGTTGCTGACGGTACGGCGACAACCGATGCCGTGAACTACGGACAGTTGGCTGCCGTCAAGACCACCGTTGCCGGTGGACTCAATTTCTCCGGCGACGTGTCGGCGGACACGGCTTTGGCAAATACCTTTAACCGCAGCCTCGGACAGGAAACAAAGATCGTCGGCGGCGTGACCGATACGGCTCTGCTGTCAGACGGTAATATCGGCATTATTTCCAACGGTGTCGATACGCTGAAGGTCAAGCTGGCGAAGGATCTGCAGGGGCTGACTAGCGTCCGAACCGGCAATACGCTGATGAATACGAACGGAATAGCCGTCAGCAGCAGCGCGGCAGATTCGACGAAGAAAGTTACCTTGACCAATGCCGGTCTCGATAACGGCGGCAATAAGATCGTCAATGTCGCTGATGGACTCGTTGAAGCAGGTTCTAAGGAAGCGATCAATGGCGGTCAGTTGCAAGGAGTCATTGACGGAATTACGGATGCGGCGCAAGGTGGTTTCGGGTTCTTTGATGACAAGGGTACGAAGGTTCAGCAGGATTTGGGAAAACAGGTTACATTCCAAGGTGCGAACGGTATTACCGTCAGCGGCGATAATGAATATAAAACCATGACGATCGGCTTATCCAATGATGTCTCTGTCGGTAGCAAAGGTGCTGACGGTGCTGACGGGAAAATAAGCGTGAGCGGAAAGAGCGGCGCCGGAATTGTGCTGAATGGTGCTGACGGCTCTATCGCTCTCAATGGCGCAAACGGCGCTGACGTTGTTTCCATCAGGAGCGGACAAGGAGCATCTGCTGTGGACGGTACAGACGGGGCGACGAAGACACGGCTGATGTATACGGACGGAACCGGGACCAATACCGTAGCCACTTTGGATGACGGTATGAAATACGCCGGCGATTCCGGTACGGCTATCAGTAAGAAACTGAATGGAGAGGTCAATGTTATCGGCGGTCTTTCTGATGAATCTTTGCTGACTACAGAAGATAATCTGGGGGTCGTCTCTGACGGTACCGATAATCTGAAGGTACGGCTGGCCAAGAATCTGAAAGGATTGAATTCCGTTGATCTGGAAGATGAATCCGGTAATTACAATGCCATTACGACAACGGGATATGAAGTCGGGAATGATACAAGCACCGTGGAATTGGTAGCCAATGGGTTGACCATTCTGCCCAAGGATGGAAGAGACAGCGTCAGCTTAACCGATGAAGGCCTTAGCAATGGCGGAAATAAGATAACCAACGTGAAGGCAGGGGAAGCAGAAACAGATGCGGTCAATGTAAGCCAGTTAAACCAGGTAAAGACTTCTGTTGATAGAGGATTTGATTTCTCCGGTGATGTCAAGGAAGACGGTGTTTCGAATAACACGTTTAATCGTAAATCGGGACAGGAGATCGAAATTGTAGGAGGAATCAAGGATACAACCCAGCTGTCAGATAATAATATCGGCGTCGTTTCTAACGGAGATGGTGTCCTGACTGTCAAGCTGGCGAAAGAATTGACTGGTCTGAAAAGTATCAGAACCGGCGATACACTTATGACTGATACGGGGATAACCATTACCGGAAGTACGGCTGATGAAACCAGGCACGTAGGCCTTACTAAGTCCGGTCTGGATAATGGCGGGAATAAGATTATCAATGTGGCTGACGGAGACATTAACAAGGATTCTACCGATGCGATCAATGGCAGACAATTACAAAAGGTTATTGACGGCATATCCAGTGATGCTACAGGAGGCTTTGGTTTCTTGGATGACACGGGGATGAAGGTACAGCAAAATCTCGGCAGTCAAATTAAGCTGAATGGACATGACGGTGTTACAGTAACTGCCGATGCAGAAAATAAAACAGTAAATCTCGGGCTGTCAAACGCAGTCACTGTAGGCGGAAAAAAAGAAACGGATGATTCGGGGAATATCATATACAAAGGCGGTGTGGTTTCCGTTGTTGGCGGTAATGGCAATTCCGGTGTGACACTTTCCGCTGAGGGTGCCGGTGGAGAAATCGGCGCAGATGGACGAATTGGTCTGACCGGAAAGAGTTCCACCGGGCATTCTTCAATTGATATAAGGACAGAAAGAGGCCTGGATGCGACGGCCAATGATATTGCCGGAGAGGTAGTATCCCGCATCGTTTATAATGACGGTGTGAAGGATAATACGGTAGCCACTTTGGATGACGGTATGAAGTACGCCGGCGATTCCGGTACGGTTATCAGTAAGAAGCTGAATGGACAGGTCAATGTGGTTGGCGGCGTGACCGATACGGATTTGCTGTCAGATGGTAATATCGGTATTGTTTCTAACGGTATCGATAGTCTGACGGTCAAGCTGTCAAAGGATTTACAAGGACTGAATTCTATCGATTTGGCAGATGAATATGGTAATTACAATGCTATCACGACGACGGGATATGAAGTCGGAGATGATACAAGTGCCGTGGAATTGGTAGCCAATGGGTTGACCATTCTGCCCAAGGATGGAAGAAACAGTGTCAGCTTGACAGGTGATGGCCTTGACAATGGCGGCAATAGGATCATTGATGTGGCAAGCGGACTGAATGGCAAGGCACTGTCTGATGTCACGGCAACGGATGAGGAATATACCAATGCGGCGAATATTGGCGACCTGAAGGAAGCGGTTCTTGGAATCACGAATGGTACTGGCACCGGCGCGACCGGTGGCTTCGGCCTGAAGGATGGCAGCGGCAATGTGGTGAGGCAGAACCTTGGCGGACAGATCCAGATCAAGGGTGACGGAAATATCGTTACGGAGGTCGGCGAGACCGGTACCGTAATGAATGTCAAGCTGGCGGATCAGGTGACTTTCGGAACCGGAAGCGACGCATCGAAGAAGGTTTCTGTCGACGGTACTTCCGGAGTGGTGAAGGCAGGCAATGTCACTGTGGATGGAAGCAGCGGCGTGGTGGACGGACTGTCCAATAAGGATTGGGATGCCAACCATGATTATTCTGATTCCGGAAAGGCGGCCACGGAAGCCCAACTGCAGAAAGCCAGCCAGGCAATCCAGACTTCCATCAAGGCGTCAAAGGTCTCCGTCACGGCAGGAAAGAATATCCAGGTGGCAAAGACGACAACTGCTGACGGAGGGACGGATTATCAGATTTCCACGTCAGATGATATGACGGCGAAGACATTCACCGCGGAAGATGGAAATGGAAACAGCACTGCTGTCAATGCTGGCGGCATGACGATTACTCCTAAGAGAGGAAAGGAAACAAGCCTGACTGCTGATGGAGTCAAGGTCAATGGAAATACGTATATCAGCAAGGCTGGAATCAATGCGAACAAGCAGGTCATTACCAATGTGGCTGATGGCAGCGTGAAAAAGGATTCTACGGATGCCGTGAACGGAGGGCAGCTGTACATCCGTGATGTGGCGATCGAGAAGCAGGGCGAGGCGATCAATAAGATTGCCAATGCCGTAGGCGATCTGAACCACCACGTTAATGAAACCGGCGCCATGAGTGCGGCGCTTGCCGGTTTGACTCCGCTCATGTATGATCCTTTGGAACCGACCCAGATTATGGCGGGATTCGGCCATTACAAGGATGAGAATGCCGTAGCCCTTGGTGTGGCCCATTATGCGAATGAATCCACAATGCTCCATATAGGTGCTTCCCTTAGCGGTGGTGAACAGATGATCAATGCAGGCGTTACATGGAAGGTCGGCTCAAGCAAGGCAAAAGAGTCCATTCCTGAAAAATACAGAGGCGGCCCGATCAGTTCTGTCTATGTCCTGCAGGATGAGGTCACAGCGCTGAAGGAAGAAAATAAGGCGCTTCGTGCCCATAATGAGCAGGTAGAAAAAGATAACGCGGACATGAAAGAAAAAATCGACCGACTGATGAAAGCGGTTGGATTGCAGTAAGCTTTAAGATAAAAAGAACGATCCGGTATGGCTGGTTCGTTCTTTTTATTTCCCCGCAACAGAAAAATAATTGACTGGAATGGAGGAAAGAAATAAAAAACAGCGTGTTTCTGCGGATTCAAATTGAGAAGGTGCGGGAAATATGGTATACTTTAATTAATTTAATAGTGAATTGTCTGTAATCAATGAGGATTCTATGCGTGCGGAACGGGAATCGGTACTCCGCCGGCTATAGAGTTCTTTTTTTGTGCACAGGCCGTGTGTTGATTTGGGAGGAGTCAGAATGCCAGAGCCTACGGGTAAGAAATCATTGATGGACAGGTTTTTGAATACTGTCGAAGTGGCGGGGAATAAGCTGCCTGATCCGGCGACTTTATTTATCCTGCTTGCTTTTTTAGTACTTGTATTGTCTGCTGTTTTTGGAATGATGGGTGCGTCCGCAGTCCATCCGGGAACCCATAAGGTCATCAAGGTCATCAATCTGATGACGGTAGACGGATTCCGCATGATCTGGGCGAAAGCGGTTACGAATTTCTCGGGATTCGCTCCTTTGGGCATGGTGCTGGTCTGCGTCATCGGCGCAGGGCTGGCGGAAAAGAGCGGGTTCCTGGCGGCTTTCATGCAGAAGGTGCTGGGGAGCGCGGCGCCGGCGATGGTCACGTTCGCCATCATATTCATCGGAATCAATGGCAATGTAGCAGGGGATGCGGCATTTGTCGTCCTGCCGCCTGTCGCAGGGGTGATCTTCCTCGGCATGGGACGCCATCCGCTGCTTGGCGTGTTCTGCGGATATGCCAGCGTGGCCGCCGGCTTCTGTGCGAATGTCATGATCGGCATGTCGGATTCTCTGGCCTACGGGTTCACGGAAGCGGCTGCCAGGATGATTGATCCAAACTATACCGGTTCACCTGCCATCAATTATTATTTCCTTGTCGCTTCCTGTATTGTGTTATCTCTGGTCGGAACCTTCGTCACGGAGAAATTCATGGCGCCCCGTTTTGCAGGGATGGATTTGTCCAAATATGAGCTGGATGCGGAAACATTGAATCTGACGCCGCAAAAGAGCAAAGCTGTCACAAAAGCCATTATCGCGACGATTATCGGTTTGATCGTGCTGGTGCTTCTCTGCGTCGGTGATAATCCGATCCTTGGTGATCCGAAAACCGGGTCTGTCATGGACGGAAAGTCTCCGTTTATGGCAGGCATCATACTGACAGTGACGGTAGTGCTTTTCATCCCCGGCGCCGTTTACGGGTTTGCGTCCGGCAAGTATAAGAATGATAAGGACATGTTTGCCGATATTTCACAGGCGTTCAAGGATATTTCTTCTTACATCCTGCTCTGCTTCTTCTGTGCCCAGTTTACCAGCTATTTTGCATGGTCCAACCTTGGCGCCGTTCTTGCCATCAAAGGGGCAGGCGTCCTGCAGGCCATGCATTTTACGGGCGTTCCGCTCATTATCGGGCTTGTCATCGTGTCCTGCATCGTGAATATCTTCATTGGCTCTGCTTCTGCCAAGTGGGCCATTCTGGCGCCTGTCATGGTTCCGATGATGATGATCCTCGGCTACGATCCGGCCGTGACACAGGTGGCTTACCGCATCGGCGATTCGATCACGAATCCGCTTTCGCCGCTGTTCTACTATTTCCCGCTGATTCTGGGATTTGTCCGCCGTTATGAAAAGGATACGGGCATGGGTACGATCATTGCGAACATGCTGCCTTATTCCATTTCCTTCACGGTCGCATGGATCATTTTACTGGCGGCCTGGGTGGTTCTTGACCTGCCGCTGGGGCCGGGCGGCGGAATTTATCTGCATTGATGGTTCTTACAGGCGGGAGTCGGTTCCTGCCTGTATTTATTTTCAGAAAGGAGAAAGGATGGATTTCAGAAAAGAATCGGCGGAGCTGCTTCCCTATATACAGGAACACCGCCGTTACATACACCGCCATCCCGAACTGTCTTTCCTTGAAAAGGAAACGACGGAGTATATCCGGAAAGAGCTGGAGAAACTGGGGATAGCGACAGAATGTTTTCCCGACCATTTCGGCCTGATCGGCACGCTGGAAGGAGGACGGCCGGGGAAAACGGTATTGCTCCGCGCGGATATAGACGCACTGGCGATCAGGGAAGAAAATGACCTGCCGTTCCGTTCCGTAAACACAGGGGTCATGCACGCCTGCGGCCATGACTGCCACAGCGCGATGCTTCTGGGGGCGGCGAAATTATTGTCGGCCCACAGGGAGGAATTACAGGGAACGGTGAAATTCCTTTTCCAGTCAGGAGAGGAATCGGGGCACGGTTCGAATTACTATGTCGATTGCGGATGCATGGAAAACGTAGACGCGGCGATGGCCATGCACATGATGAATGATATACCGAAAGGGACGTTCAGCATCGAAAGCGGAGCCCGCATGTCGTCCTGTACGGATTTCACGCTGACGGTCCATGGCGTTTCCGCCCACGGCTCGACGCCTCATCTGGGACGTGACGCCATTGTGGCGGCCAGTGCTGTCATCATGAACATACAGACGCTGGTGAGCCGTGAGAATAATCCGCTCCATCCCCTCGTGGTATCGATCGGTTCCGTCCGCGCGGGAAAGCAGTTCAATATCGTGGCGGATACGGTGGTCATGGAAGGAACGATCCGCACGTTTGAACAGGAAGTCTTCCGTGCGATGCCGAAACGGCTGGAGAATCTGGCAAGGACGACGGCGGAGGCTTTGGGATGCACGATCACTTTTGAAATAGACACGAGCGAGCCTGCGGTCATCAATGGCCATGAGAAACTGAATGAAATCGCACGGAAAGCCGCTGTATCCCTCTACGGAGAGGATGTGCTGGCTTCCATGGATCGCAAGATGGGTTCGGAGGATTTTTCCGTCATCATGGAAAAGGTGCCGTCCCTGCTTTGTTTCCTCGGGTACCATGATGAAGGGGACGGAACGGTTTATCCCCTCCATTCCAAGGATTTCTGCGTCAATGATGAAATAATGGACAGGGGAGCGGCCTTGTTTGCTCGATTCGCCCATGATTATCTGGAAAAGGAGGCGCGCCATGGTTGATCTGAAGAAGCTGGCGGAGCAGGAAAAAGAATATATCACGGAACAGCGCCGTTATTTCCATATCCATCCTGAGCTGGGGACTCAGGAGGTGAATACGACCCGCCATATCAGGGAAGAGCTGGAAAAGATGGGCATAGAGGTTGTCACGTTTGATGATATTACGGGCTGCATCGGCATCATCCATGGCGCGTACCCGGGAAAGACAGTGGCGCTTCGTGCGGATATCGACGCGCTGCCGATCCAGGAAGCGGATCTGACAAAAGAGTATGCGTCCCGGAACAAAGGGGTCATGCATGCCTGCGGCCATGACTGCCATACGGCCATGCTTCTCGGCGCGGCGAAGCTCCTTTCCGCCCACAGGGAAGAAATTCACGGAACGGTGAAGCTCCTTTTCCAGATGGCGGAGGAAATCGGCACGGAATCCCGACATTATGTGGAAAACGGATCATTAAGCGATGTGGACGCCATATTCGGAATGCACATCTGGTCTCTTCTGGATGCAGGGACGGCAAATTTTGAGGATGGGGAGCGGATGGCGTGCAGTGACCGTTTCACCATAAGGATCAAGGGGAAAGCAGCCCACGGCAGCGAGCCGGACCAGGGGAAAGACGCCGTCGTGGCGGCGGCAGCCGTGGTGATGGGTTTGCAGACGCTGGTCAGCCGCTACAATGCGCCCAAGAACACGTTCGTCCTCACCGTGGGCATGATGAACGGCGGCACGCAGAGTAATATCGTGGCGGAAGAGGTGGAGCTGGTCGGAACGACCCGTACCTTTAACAAGGAGTTCCGTCGGACGCTTCCGAAAATCATCGGAGAGATGGCGGAGAATATCGCCAAAGGATATGGCTGTATGGCTGAGAGCACGTATTTCTTCGGTCCTGCACCGCTGATTAACGAGCACATGGATTTGAACCGCATCGCCAGAAGTGCAGTATCCTCCATCATGGGGGCTGAAGCGCTTGTTCCGATGGATAAGCAGATGGGGGCTGAGGATTTTTCGGTTTATATGGAAAGCATTCCCGGCGTCTTCGGATTTCTCGGTGCAAGGAATGAAGAGAAAGGAATCTGCTGCGTCCATCATCATCCTGCTTTTGACGTGGACGAGGATGTTTTTCCTGACGGAACGGCGATTTATGCAAGGTTCGCCATCGACTGCCTGAAAGAATTGGAGAAGAAATAATCGGACCGCTTGTAATGGAAATGTCTATGTAAGCGCTTATATATAAGTAAAATAAAATGGCGTACATCTTCTGTACGTCATTTTTGCGTGGAAGGAGTGGCGGTGGTTAGTTATCAGTTGTTAGCTGGTAGTGACCGATTGAAAGAGTATGGAGGAAAAATGAAAATGGCGGTTATGGAATGAGGCGGATTGTTATTTCTGAAAGGCGCGTATGAAATATTTCCCGTCCGGAGATTTGATTTGCAATTAAGGGGTTCTTTTTTGCAGAGTTTATAAAAATTTATGATATACGAAGGGAAATCAGTACACACACGGAGGCGTGTTTTTAATATATGGATAAATATGAATATTCAAAAAGCAAGTGTTTATCGGATGTCATGAACGATTTTTTGGAATTATAAATTTTTTATAAAATAGTTGCATCGCCATGGATTTAATAGTATTATTTAAAGGCTGAACGTTTCAGGAAAGCTATGGCATAAGCAGGAAAGAACCGTTCAAGAAACTATGAAGTGGAAGGTGGCCTGCCATGCAGGGAAATTTCCACGGAGCAGTTCATTCGTGAAATGAACGTAGGAGGTTAAGCAGTATGTCGAAACAGGAAAAAATCAGAATTCGCCTCAAGGGCTATGATCACAAGGCCATTGATCAGAGCGCGGCGAAAATCGCGGAGACTGCCAAGAGGACAGGCTCCAGGGTCTCTGGACCGATTCCGCTCCCCACGGAACGGAACGTGTACACCATTCTCCGTTCACCGCATGTCAACAAGGACAGCCGTGAACAGTTCGAAATGCGTATCCACAAGAGACTGATTGACATCCTCGATCCGTCCAAGAAGACGGCGGATGCGCTGATGAGACTGGAACTCCCAGCCGGCGTCAGCATTGAAATTAAAGTGTAAGGAGGTGCAAAGATGTCTAAAGCTATTTTGGGAACAAAATTAGGAATGTCTCAGGTATTCGCTGAAAACGGCGACCTCGTTCCGGTTACTGTCGTAGAAGTTCTCCCGAATGTTGTCGCAGCTGTGAAAACTGTTGAATCCGACGGTTACAACGCTGTACAGCTCGGATATGGTGCTGTCAAAGAAAAACATTTGACCAAACCCGTTAAGGGTCAGTTTGAAAAAGCTGGTATTGACCCGGTTAAACATCTCCGTGAATTCAGACTGGCTGAAAAGCCGGAATACACGGTAGGCCAAACTCTGGCTGCTGATATCTTCGCAGCAGGCGAGATCGTAGACGTAACCGGCATCAGCCGCGGTAAGGGCTTTGCTGGAACGATCAAGCGCTGGCATCACCAGCGCGGACCGGAAAGCCACGGCTCCAAAAATCATCGTCAGACCGCATCCCTGGGTGCGCGTATGTCCGGCGGCGGCGGAAAGGTGTTCAAAGGCAAGAAGATGCCTGGACAGCTGGGTGGTGACCGCGTAACGGTTCAGAACCTGGAAGTGGTTCGTGCCGATGTGGATCGCAACATTCTGCTGGTTAAAGGCGGGATTCCCGGTGCCAAGGGAAGCCTCGTCATGGTGAAGACTGCAGTCAAGTCTTCCAAATAATATTGTCCGGAACAACAGAAAATTGTTCTTATGTAAGGGAGGAACATCTCAATGCCGAAAGTAACACTGTATAACGTTGCCGGCCAGGCAGCCGGTGAGATAGAGTTGAATGACGGCGTGTTCGGTGTAGAATACAACGAAGCTGTTATTCACCAGGCAGTGGTGCGTCAGATGGCAAATGAACGCCTCGGCACCCATGCCACAAAGACCAGAGGCCTTGTACGCGGCGGCGGCAAGAAACCGTGGAAACAGAAAGGCACGGGCCGTGCCAGAGTTGGATCCATCCGCTCCCCATTGTGGGTAGGCGGCGGCACCATCTTCGGACCGACCCCAAGAAGCCATGCAAAGGACATGCCGAGAAAGGCACGCCAGCTGGCTGTTAAATCCGCACTGAGCGAAAAGCTCCGTGCCAATGAACTGGTTGTCCTCGATGCCATCAATTTCGATGCACCGAAGACGAAGGAAGTCGTAAAGCTTCTGGCAGCATTCAAGGCTGACGGAAAGGCCCTCATCGTTGACGGCGGCACCGCGGCAGAAAACACTGTCCTGAGCGCACGCAACCTTCCGGGTGTAAAGGCATATGCTCCGAGCGGCCTCAACATCTATGATCTCGTTCATTATACAAAACTGTTCCTGACACAGGATGCAGTAAAGAAAATTGAGGAGGTACTCGCATAATGGAAGCACGTGACATCCTCATCCGTCCGATTGTGACAGAAAAATCAACCGCTCTGATGGAACAGGGCAAATATACATTCCGCGTACCGCTGGCAGCCACCAAGATCCAGATCCGCCAGGCTGTGGAACAGGTTTTCAAGGTAAAGGTACAGGCTGTGAACACCATGCGTTATGAAGGCAAGCTGAAGCGCATGGGCCGTACCCAGGGCCGTCGTAGTGATTGGAAGAAAGCAATTGTTACACTCAAGCCGGGCGAAACAATTGAGCTCTTCGAAGCTTAAGGAGGAGTAATAATAAATGGCTTATAAATCATTTAAACCGTATACTCCCGGACGCCGTCAGATGACCGTATCTACCTTTGATGAAATTACAACAGATAAACCGGAAAAATCTCTTCTGGCTCCTGTTCATAACCACGGTGGTCGCAATGGCTCCGGCAAAATGACAGTCCGTCATCAGGGCGGCGGTCATAAACGTCAGTACAGAATCATTGATTTCAAGAGAATGAAGGATAATATCCCGGCTACGGTCACGACGATTGAATATGATCCGAACCGTACCTGCCGTATCGCTCTGCTGAACTATGCGGACGGTGAAAAGCGCTACATCCTGGCACCGAAAGGTCTCAAGGTCGGCGACGTTGTCACCAGCGGCCCGGAATCCGATATTAAAGTAGGCAACTGCCTGCCGTTCACCAATATTCCCCTTGGTACCATCGTACACAATGTGGAACTGAAGATCGGCAAGGGCGGCCAGATGGTCCGTTCCGCAGGCGCAAGCGCGCAGCTGATGGCTAAGGAAGGGGATCATGCCCTCCTCCGTCTCCCGAGCGGCGAGCTCCGCCAGGTACATATCCGCTGCCGTGCAACCATCGGCGTTGTCGGAAATGAAGACCATGAAAACATTACCCTGGGCAAGGCCGGCAGAAACCGTTGGCTCGGCGTCCGTCCGGCTAACCGCGGCGTCGTAATGAACCCGAACGACCATCCGCATGGCGGCGGCGAAGGTAAGTCTCCTGTCGGACGTAAGCGTCCTGTTACACCGTGGGGCAAGCCTGCTTACGGCGTGAAGACCCGCGATAACAAGAAAGCGTCCACTAAACTGATTGTTAAGAGACGCAAGTAAGATAAGGAGGAGTAAAAGTGTCCAGATCTGTAAAAAAAGGTCCGTTTGTGGCATTCTCTCTGCTGAAGAAGATTGATGCAATGAACGCATCCAATGAAAAGAAAATCGTTAAAACCTGGTCCCGTGCTTCTACCATCCTGCCGAGTTTCGTAGGTCACACAATTGCGATTCACGACGGAAGAAAACACGTACCGGTATATGTCACCGAAGACATGGTTGGCCATAAACTCGGTGAATTTGCTCCGACCCGCACATTCAAGGGCCACAACAAGAGCGATAAATAATAGGGAGGATCAAGATGGAAGTACAGGCTATTTCAAGAAACGTCCGCATCTCTCCCCGTAAGGTTCGCATTGTAGCTGACCTCGTCCGTGGCAAGAATGCCGGCGAAGCACTTTCTATTCTGCGCAATACGCCGAAAGCAGCATCCATCGTTGTCGAAAAGACACTGAGAAGCGCTATGGCAAATGCAGAAAACAACAACAACATGAATATTGACAGTCTTTACATCTCTACGATTTTCGTAGATGCAGGCCCGATCATGAAGCGCGTGCACCCACGTTCTCGTGGACAGGCTTTCGGGATTATGAAACGTACCAGCACACTGACGGTAAAAGTTTCTGAAAGAGAATAGTCGAAGGAGGGAAACGTTTTGGGTCAGAAAGTTAATCCGCATGGAATGCGTGTAGGCGTGATCAATGACTGGGATTCCCAATGGTTTGCAGAAAAAGATTATGCTGCACTGCTTGTGGAAGATGCGAAAATCCGCCAGTTTTTAAAGAAGCACCTGTTCGTTGCAGGCATTTCCAAGATTGGCATTAAGCGTGTGGGCAAGAGAGTCAAAGTTGCCATTTACACAGCTAAGCCGGGCATGGTTATCGGCCGTGGCGGCACAGGCATTGAAGACATTAAGAAGGCACTGGCTGCTGTCACTGATAAAGAAGTGGACATCGATATCCTGGAAATCAAATCCAAGGATATGAGTGCCATCCTCGTTGGCGAAGATATTGCTTCCCAGCTTGAAAGACGTATCGGTTTCCGCCGCGCTGTTAAACAGGCGGTAGGCAGAACCATGCGCATGGGCGCTAAGGGTATCAAGGTCATGGTTTCCGGCCGTCTCGGCGGCGCAGAAATCGCACGCACGGAAAGCTACCGTGAAGGTTCCATTCCGCTGCAGACGCTCCGTGCAAACATCGATTATGGTGTAACCACGGCGCATACCACCTATGGCGCGATCGGCATCAAAGTCTGGATCTACAAGGGCGAACTCGCTCCGGGACAGACTGTCGAAGAAAACGAAAATGTTCGTACAAACAAGGACCGCGGAAACCGTCATGAAAACGGCGGCAACAGAAGAGGTGGACGCAGAGGCGACCGCAGAGACCGCAGACCGAGAAATGAAGAACATGCTGAAAGGAGTGATTCCTGATGTTAATTCCGAAGCGTACAAAATACCGCAAGCAGTTCCGCGGCCGTATGAAGGGCAGGGATCATCGTGGAAACACAGTTACATACGGTGAATTCGGCCTGGTAGCCACAGAACCGTCCTGGATCACCAGCCGCCAGATCGAAGCGGCCCGTATCGCCATGACACGTTATACCAAGCGTGGCGGTAAGGTATGGATTAAAATATTCCCGGATAAGCCGGTTACATCCAAGCCGATCGGCACTCGTCAGGGCTCCGGCAAGGGCTCCGTTGAATACTGGGTGGCCGTCGTAAGACCGGGCCGCGTCATGTTCGAAATGGGCGGAATTCCGATGGAAGCAGCAAAAGAAGCTATGCGTCTTGCAAGCAACAAGCTGCCGATTAAGACAAAATTTGTAGTTAAAGGTCAAGAAGTGGCAGGTGAATAAAATGAAGGTCAATGAAATTCGTAACCTGAGCACTGCCGAAAGAAATGAAAAGGTTGCCGGCTTAAAGGAAGAACTGTTCAACCTCCGTTTTCAGCTCGCTACCGGTCAGCTTGAAAATCCGATGCGTATCCACGAAGTAAAGAAGGACATCGCAAAAATCAAGACCGTTCAGCGTGAAGAAGAATTGAAGGCTGCCAAAAAGGCATAACGGTTAATCCATAAGGAGGATCTCATGGCAGAAGAAAGAAATCTGCGCAAAGTGCGCCAGGGAATCGTTGTAAGTGACAAGATGGACAAGACCGTCGTTGTTGCCGTAGAACGCAAGGTTCCCCATAAGCTTTATAAAAAAGCTCTTAAAACCACAACCAAGTTCAAAGCGCATGACGAAAACAACGAATGCCGTGTCGGTGATACCGTCCGCATCGTCGAAACCCGCCCGCTGTCCCGTGACAAGCGTTGGAGGGTTGAGAAAATCGTTGCCCGTCAGGATTGATAATATAGATAGTTTTATAGGAGGATTGGCACGATGATTCAGCAGGAAAGCAGACTCAACGTTGCAGATAATACCGGTGCTAAGAACATCCTGGTTATTAAAGTTCTGGGCGGTTCCTTCCGCAGAAGCGGAAACATCGGCGATGTCGTAGTTGCTACAGTCAAAGATGCATCACCCGGTGGCGTTGTTAAGAAGGGCCAGGTAGTTAAGGCTGTCGTGGTTCGTTCCGTGAGCGGCGTAAGCCGTCCGGACGGTTCCCATATCCGCTTCGATGAAAATGCAGCTGTCATCATTAAAGATGACAAGAGCCCGGTAGGAACACGTATTTTTGGACCGGTAGCAAGAGAACTCCGTGAAAGAGATTTCATGAAGATCATTTCCCTGGCTCCGGAAGTGCTCTGATAGGAGGCAAATATGAGTCAGAAACTGCACGTAAAGACCGGTGACACCGTAGTTGTCATTTCCGGTAAAGATAAAGGCAAACAGGGCAAGATCACAGCAGCACTGCCGAAGAAAGACCGCGTAGTCGTTGAAGGCGTGAACGTTGTGAAGAGACATACAAAACCGACCCAGGCAAATCCGAAGGGCGGGATTATTGAAAAAGAAGCCCCGATCAATGTATCCAAGGTCATGATTCTGGACCCGGAAACAAAGAAACCGACCCGCATTAAGAAAGTACAGCAGAAAGACGGCACCTACGTCAGAGCGGCTGTAAAGAGCGGCGCTATTTTAGACAAAGCAAAGTAAGCGGGGAAGGAGGATAACAAGTGTCCAGATTAAATGATTTGTACAAGGGAGAAATCAGAAAATCCCTTCGTGAAAAGTTCGGCTATACGAACGAAATGGAAATTCCGAAGCTGGAAAAGATCGTCATCAACATCGGTGTCGGCGAAGCTACGGAAAACTCAAAGGCAGTCGATGCAGCAGCATCCGACCTTGCAGCCATTACCGGCCAGAAGCCGCTGATCTGTAAGGCGCACAAATCCCTGGCAGCATGGAAGATCCGTGAAGGAATGCCGTTGGGATGCAAGGTTACACTGCGTGGCGAAAGAATGTATGAATTCTTAGACCGCCTGATCAACATCGCACTTCCCCGTGTCCGCGATTTCCGTGGTATCAGCGCACAGAGCTTTGACGGCCGTGGCAACTATGCATTCGGCGTAAAAGAACAGCTGATTTTCCCGGAAGTCGATTATGAAAAAATCGACCGTATCCGCGGCATGGACATCATTATGGTTACAACGGCTAAGACGGATGAAGAAGCACGTGAAATGCTGAAACAGTTCGGTATGCCGTTCAAGAAATAAGCAGGAGGACAATATGGCGAAGAAGTCTATGTTGGAACGCGAAAAGAAGAGAGAACTCTGCGCTCAGAAATTTGCAGCCAAACGCCAGGCACTCAAAGAAGCCGGCGACTATGAAGCACT
Organism: uncultured Dialister sp.; assembly: GCA_902462205.1. Classification (GTDB taxonomy): domain Bacteria; phylum Bacillota; class Negativicutes; order Veillonellales; family Dialisteraceae; genus Dialister. The sequence goes on along the minus strand of CABQAR010000004.1, from coordinate 91,207 downwards.
TAGCAAGCTTCCGCGCAACGCTTCCCCGACGCGTCTGCATAACCGTTGCAAACTGACCGGCCGTCCCCACGGCTTTATGCGTAAATTCGGAATCTGCCGCAATCAGTTCCGTGATTTGGCTTACCGCGGAGAAGTTCCGGGCGTAAGAAAAGCCAGCTGGTAATCGAGATTTCGGGAGGAGGATTAAATAATGGTAACAACCGATCCGATTGCGGATATGCTTACCCGTATTCGTAATGCGAACGATGCATATCATGAAAAAGTAGATATGCCTGCTTCTAAAATTAAGGCCGCTGTGCTTGAAATTTTGAAGAATGAAGGCTTTATTAAAAGCGTAGAACAGATCGAAGTCGAAAACCATCAGGTACTGCGTGTCGCACTGAAGTACGGCGCCAACCGTGAAAAGGTTATCAAGGGTCTGAAGAGAATTTCCAAGCCGGGTCTGCGCGTATACGCAAACAAAGAAGAACTGCCGAAGGTTCTCGGCGGACTTGGTATCGCAATTATTTCCACATCCAAGGGCATTTTGACTGACAAGGCAGCCCGTAAGGAAGGCCTTGGCGGAGAAGTCCTTGCATATGTCTGGTAATCCGTTGGAGGTATAACATGTCAAGAATTGGCAGAAAACCGATTACGGTCCCGGCTGGTGTGGAAGTCAAGATTGATGGACATACCGTCACCGTAAAAGGTCCGAAAGGCACATTAACACATACAGTCAATCCGGAAATGGACGTTAAGATGGAAGATGGCCAGATTACCGTATCCCGTCCGAATGACGAAATCAGGAACCGTTCCCTGCACGGCCTGAACCGTACACTCATCAACAACATGGTTGTCGGTGTAACACAGGGATTTGAAAAGAAGCTGGAAATCCAGGGCGTAGGCTACAATGCCCAGATGCAGGGCAAGAATCTGAAGCTGGCACTTGGCTTCTCCCATCCGGTCATCATCACGCCGCCGGAAGGAATCACCATCACCACCCCGTCTTCCGTCGTCATCGTCGTATCCGGTGCTGACAAGGATCTCGTCGGACAGGTGGCATCTGAAATCCGCGACTGGCGCAGACCTGAACCTTATAAAGGCAAGGGGATCCGTTATTCCGGCGAACACGTCCGTCGTAAAGCTGGTAAGACCGGCGCAACGAAGTAAGACAGGAGGTAGAAAGATATGCGTAAAAATGCAAGCAGAACAGCTGTTATCCGCCGCCACCTGCGTCTTCGCCAGAAGATTACCGGTACTGCCGCTCGTCCCCGCCTGAACGTATTCCGTTCCTTAGCGAACATCTATGCACAGGTGATTGACGATGAAGCAGGCAATACCCTCGTTTCGGCAAACAGCCTGGATAAAGAAATTAAGGCTAAGCTCCCTTACGGCGGCAACATCGAAGCTGCCAAGGCAGTCGGCGAACTGGTAGCAAAGAGGGCTCTTGAAAAGGGCATTGAAACCGTAGTATTCGACCGTGGCGGCTGCATCTATCATGGCAGAGTAAAGGCTCTGGCAGAAGGTGCCCGTGAAGCCGGCTTGAAATTTTAAGGTAAAGGAGAAAGCACATGCCAAGATTTGAAAAACAGGAATCCGACTTACAGGAAAACGTCGTTTTCATTAACCGCGTTGCTAAAGTCGTAAAAGGCGGCCGTCGTTTTTCCTTTGCTGCAGTCGTAGTAGTCGGTGACGGAAAAGGCAGAGTAGGCGCAGGCCTCGGCAAAGCTGCCGAAGTTCCGGAAGCTATCCGCAAAGGCGTCGAAGATGCCAAGAAGAATATGATTACCGTTGCACTGAAAAACGGCACGGTTCCTCATGAATCCCTGGGCATTTACGGCGCAGGCAAGGTCATCATGAAACCGGCTGCCGAAGGTACCGGCGTTAAGGCCGGCGGCCCGGTTCGTGCCGTACTCGCACTGGCCGGCGTACGCAACGTATTGACGAAGTCCCTCGGTTCCTCTAACCCAATCAACATGGTCAGAGCAACCATGGACGGACTGTCCAAGCTGGAAAACGTTCAGACCGTAGCTGCCCTCCGCGGTAAGACGGTTGATGAAATTTACAACTAATAGGAGAGCGATCATGAAAGTTACCATTACACTGAAAAAAAGCGTGATCGGCTCCAAACCCGAGCACATTGCTACAGTTAAAGCTCTTGGCCTGAAAAAGACCAATTCCTCTGTAGTTAAGGAACTCACCCCCCAGATCGAAGGAATGGTTCATGCCGTCCGTCATCTGGTAGAATGCAAGGAAGCAGAATAAAAGGAGGTGCACGAATGAAACTGCATGAACTGAAACCGGCAGAAGGCTCCACAAGAGCGCGTCGCCGTGTAGGACGCGGCCTTGGCTCCGGCATGGGCAAACAGTCCACACGCGGTGCTAAAGGTCAGAATGCAAGAACAGGTGGCGGCGTCCGTCCAGGATTCGAAGGCGGTCAGATGCCTCTGTATCGCCGTCTCCCGAAACGCGGCTTCAAGAATATTTTTGCTAAGGAATATGCTGTTGTCAACGTAGAACAGCTTAACTGCTTTGAAGACAAGGCTGTCGTTGATCCGGCAGCGCTCGTAGAAGCAGGTATTCTTAAGAACGTTCTCGATGGTGTACGTATTCTGGGAAATGGAGAACTCTCCAAGGCTCTGGAAGTCAGGGCACAGGGATTCACCCAGTCCGCACAGCAGAAAATCGAAGCAGCAGGTGGAAAAGTAGAGGTGATCTGATATGGGATCTGCTCTCGCAAGCTTTGCTGCCAATAAGGAATTGAAAGATCGCATCATCTTCACATTCATGATGTTTTTCGTCTTTCGTTTAGGAGTGCACATTCCGGTTCCTGGAGTGGACACCTCCATTCTGGAAAGCCTGTTTTCGTCAGGGAACCTCTTTGGATTCCTTGACCTGTTTTCCGGTGGTGCCTTGAGCAAGTTCTCACTCTTTGCCATGAGCATCACGCCATACATCAACTCCTCCATCATCATGCAGCTCCTCACCGCCGTCATCCCTACACTGGAAGAATGGCGCAAGGACGGGCAGGAAGGGTATAAGAAGATTCAGAAGGTCACACGGTATTTCACGATCGTTCTGGCAGTGGTACAGGCCTTCGGAATGACCTACGCCCTTCGGATCAACCATGCTCTGGTGGACAACAGCTGGATGTATTTCGCTTTTATCATCGTTGTTCTGACTGCAGGCACCTGTCTCCTGATGTGGATCGGTGAGCAGATTACGGAACACGGCATTGGAAATGGAATTTCACTCATCATTTTCTGCGGTATCGTTGCCCGTTTTCCGGAAGCGATTTCCACAGTCATTGATTACCTGAAAGTGGGAACGATCAGTCCGTTCCAGCTGCTTCTCTTCCTCGTGATCGCTCTGGTCATGATCCTCATGGTCATCGAGGTCAATGAAGGACAGAGGCGCGTTTCCATCCAATATGCAAAACGTGTCATTGGTCGGAAAATGTATGGAGGCCACTCCACATTCCTGCCGCTTAAAGTCAACCAGGCAGGCGTTATCCCGATCATCTTCGCTTCATCCATCATCATGCTTCCTGTTACTTTGGCCCAGTTCGTCCATATCGGATGGGTACAGTCCATCGGCAATTTCTTTGCCTGGGGATCTTGGCCGAACACCATCTGCTACGGCATCCTGATATTCATCTTCACCTATTTCTATACGGCGATTTCCCTGAATATCAAAGAACTGGCGGATAACATGAAGAAATATGGCGGCTTCATTCCAGGCATCCGCCCGGGAGAACCGACCATGATGTATATCGATAAGGTCATGAGCCGTATCACACTGGCCGGTGCGATCTTCCTGGCATTCATCGCCATCCTTCCGAATTTCATCGGAAACATTACCGGTATACAGGGTGTCTACTTCGGCGGCACATCACTTCTGATCGTCGTCGGCGTGGCACTGGATACGATGAGGCAGGCACAATCTCTGATGGTTACAAGGAACTATCAGGGCTTCATTAAATAAGGAGCAGGGTTATGTATATCTTATTGATGGGACCTCCTGGCGCCGGCAAAGGCACACAGGCGGAAAAACTCATTCGTGATTATGGCATTCCCCAGATTTCCACAGGTGACATGTTCCGTGCCGCCGTGAAATCCGGAACCGCTCTTGGAAAAGAAGCCAAAAGCTATATGGACAAAGGTGCCCTTGTACCGGACAGCGTTACGGTAGGGATCGTTAAAGAAAGACTTGAGCAGGATGACTGCAAGAAAGGCTGGATTCTTGACGGATTCCCCCGTACCACGGCACAGGCAGCGGCACTGGATGCCATTCTCCATGAACTTGGAATCACACTCACCGCCGTTATCGGAATCAAAGCTGATCCGAAAGGGCTCGTGAAGAGAATCAGCGGCCGTCTGGTCTGCAAATCATGCGGAGCCTCCTTCCACAAGGAATTCCGCCCGCCGAAGAAAGAAGCTGTCTGCGACAACTGCGGCGGAGAGCTGTACCAGCGCGCTGATGACAATGAAGATACAGTTGCTGAAAGACTGGCCGTTTATGAAAAATCCACAAGGCCGCTGATTGATTACTATCAGGCAAGCGGACGTTTCTGTGAAATCGACGGTGACCAGCCTATGGATAAGGTATATGCCGATATCCAGGAAGCACTGAAGAAGGCTTCTGAATGATTACCATTTATACGTCCGAAGAAATAGAGAAAATTGCCGCAGCCGGAAAACTGACTGCGGATACGCTCTCTATGCTTGAAAAAGCTGTACAGCCGGGAATGACGACCTTGCAGCTGGACGAAATGGCAGAAAAATTTATCCGCGACAGAGGCGGGATTCCGAGCTGCAAAGGCTATGAAGGATTTCCCGGAAGCATATGCACCTCTGTCAACGATGTGGTTGTCCACGGGATTCCCTCTGCAAGGAAAGTTTTGAAAAAGGGGGATATTATTTCCCTTGATCTTGTGGTAGAATTAAATGGTTACATGGGTGATTCCTGTATTACCGTTCCCGTCGGGCATACAAATAAGAAAAACGCGCAGCTTCTGAAAGTGACAGAAGAGGCGCTTTTTGCCGGAATTAAACAGGCTGTACCGGGAAATACGGTAGGCGATATCGGCCATGCGGTCGAAAGCTACGTAAGGCCCTACGGCTATGATGTACTCCGGGATTATGTAGGTCACGGCATTGGCACTGATATGCACGAAGATCCGGAAATACCGAATTATGGCACGCCAGGGCACGGACCTCGATTGGAAGAAGGAATGGTCATCTGTATCGAGCCGATGGTTACCATGGGCAGGGCAGATATCATAACTCTTCGCGACGGCTGGGGTGTAGTGACGGCAGACGGGCTTCCCGCTGCGCACTGTGAACATACCCTCGTCATCACTAAAAATGGTCCGAGAATTCTGACACTGCGCGATTAACGCAGTACCGCTACCACGGGCAGTGAAACCCAGCGCAGTCTATAAAAAGCCAAAGGAGGCTCGAATGAGCAAGGCAGACGTTATCGAAGTGGAAGGCAAAGTAGTAGAAAAGCTTCCCAATGCCATGTTCCGTGTAAAACTGGAAAATGGCGGCCATATCGTACTGGCGACAATTTCCGGCAAAATGCGTATGAATTTCATCCGTATCCTGCCCGGGGATAAAGTAACCGTAGAACTTACGCCCTACGATTTAGAGCACGGCAGAATTACCTATCGTTACAAGTAAGCAAGGAGGAACCAAGATGAAGGTCAGACCGTCCGTCAAGAAGATGTGTGACAAATGTAAAATCATCAAACGCAAAGGCCGCGTAATGGTCATTTGTGAGAATCCAAAGCATAAGCAGAGACAGGGTTAATAAAAAAGGAGGTAGAAGAGTAGATGGCACGTATAGCTGGTGTAGACTTACCAAGAGATAAGCGCGTTGAGATCGGCTTAACTTACATTTTTGGAATAGGCCTCACTCTTTCCAGAGAAATTTTGAACAAGACCGGAATCAATCCGGACGTCCGCGTTAGAGATCTGACTGAAGACGATGTCGCTAATATCCGCAATGCACTTGCAGATTACAAGGTAGAAGGCGACCTGCGCAGAGAAGAATCCCTCAACATTAAGCGTTTAGTGGAAATTGGCTCTTATAGAGGCCGCCGTCATCATGACGGACTGCCGACCCGCGGCCAGCGCACGAAGACAAACGCACGCACCCGCAAGGGACCAAGAAAGACGATCGCAGGCAAGAAGACTGCGACCAAGAAATAATGTTGAAGGAGGGATAAAATGGCTACGGTAAAAAGCAAAGCAAAAAGAAAAGAAAGAAAACATGTAGAATCCGGTGCAGCTCATATTCGTTCCACATTCAACAACACGATTGTAACGATTACTGACTCCAACGGAAATACGATTGCCTGGGCATCTGCCGGCGGACTCGGATTCAAGGGCTCCCGTAAGAGCACTCCGTTCGCGGCACAGATGGCAGCAGAACAGGCAGCCAAAGTAGCAATCGACCAGGGCATGCGTTCCGCTGACGTATTCGTCAAAGGACCGGGTGCAGGCCGTGAAGCAGCTATCCGCGCACTGCAGGCAGCAGGCATCGAAGTCAGCAGCATTAAGGACGTTACCCCGATTCCACACAATGGCTGCCGTCCTCCGAAACGCAGAAGAGTTTAATAGGGAAATAAAGATTAACTTTTCCTGCGTATTATATAATATAAAGAGTAAGTTAATCATTACTCCTTTTTTCCTTGCGTAATATTTTGGCGCCTATGGCGCAGAAGGAGGACTTTGGATGAACGAAAATACAAGCTTCACAATTAAGGCTGTAGAAATAAGTGACGATGGCCGTTATGGCAGGTTCGAATGCGAACCGCTCGAACGCGGCTACGGCATCACCCTTGGGAACAGCCTCAGACGAGTGTTGCTTTCATCTTTAGATGGTGTGGCGATTACGTCCATAAAAATTGATGGCGTGCTCCATGAATTTTCGACCATGGAAGGCATCAGAGAAGACGTAACTGACATGATCCTGAACCTGAAGAAGATTCGTTTCCTCGCCCATGAAGAAGCGGAATTCCCGATCACGGTTCGTGTAGATATCACCAAAGAAGGTATTCTCCGTGCAGGAGACATTCAAGTCCCGCCGGAAATTGACATACTTAATGGGGACCTGGCCCTGTGCACCCTTGATGCCGATGCTCATCTCGGAATGGAAATGACCATTGACAAAGGCCACGGCTATGTACCTTTCACAAAGAATAAAAAGGAAGATGATCCGATCGGCGTCATTCCGATCGATTCCATTTATTCGCCAGTGGTTAAATGCAACTATGATGTCAGTGACACCCGTGTCGGAAATGAAATGGACTACGATAAACTGACACTGGAACTGGAAACCGACGGTTCCATCAGGGCGAATGATGCAGTAGCGACTGCAGCGACGATCCTGATGAACTGCTTTGAAGTTTTTCGTCCCCTTGCTACCGGCCCGATCCTGGACGTAGACCAGATCAACGGAGCAGGTGCACAGGATGAACAGGCGATCCAGAAGGAAGAAATAGATCTGTCTTCGATTCCGATTGAAGAACTTGAACTTTCCGTTCGTGCATTTAACTGCCTTAAGCGGGCTGAAATCAATACATTGGACCAGCTCGTGGATAAGACAGAAGATGAACTTGGACGTGTACGTAATCTTGGTAAAAAGTCCATTGATGAAATCATCGAGAAGCTGGCAACGTTCAGAGGTCTCGGGCTTCATCTGAAAGACTGATATTCCGAAGATAGGTAATTTAGGAGGAAACACATGGCACGTAGTAGACTGAGAAGAGTCAGCGGTGCGCGTAAAGCGCTGCTCCGCAGCCTCGTTACAGCTCTTTTCCAGTATGGTCGTATCACCACTACTGAAAGCAAAGCAAAAGAACTTCGCCACGTAGCAGACAAGATGATCTCTCTCGCTAAGAGAGGCGATCTCCATGCTCGTCGTCAGGCGGAAGCTTTCATCATGGACAAGGCAGTGACAAAGAAACTGTTTGATGAAATCGCAAAGAAATACACAGAACGCAACGGCGGGTATACCCGTGTTCTGAAGCTCGAAGCACGTCTCGGTGACAATGCACCGCGGGCGATTATCGAACTCGTTGACTAAGAAATAAGAAAACGCTCTGTACAGAGCGTTTTCTTAGTCGTAAGAATGATGGATAAGGCATGATAATGAGTGAAACGGAGATGGCAGTTTTTATTCGGGAGAGGGGATATCGATATTGCCATAGGATGAAAGGATATGCGATTATTTATGGCTGCCTGATTTCTGATGACAGAAGTGGCTTTGCAGAGGAGAATCTTTTTATCCTGTCTTACGGGCAAAAGCTGTTTTAACGGCGGCAGAGATAATTTATCGAAAGGGAAGAATACAGAATATCTCTGATTGCCATTTTTTATATTTCATCGCTTGATTATCGTTACAGACCGGACTACACTTATATTAAGAAATCATTGGTTAGATATAAGGAGGAAAAATGAAAAAATATATTTCAGAATTTATTGGCACATTGGTTTTGGTTCTTTTTGCCTGCGGCGTGGCAGCCGTTTCCGGACCGAAGATGATGGAAGGCTCGTTGACTCCGGCCTATTTTGCCACGGCTTTTGCCTTTGGGCTGGTTATCGTGGCCATGGCTTATTCCATAGGGAATATTTCCGGCTGTCACGTAAATCCTGCCGTATCTGCCGGAGTGTTTTTATCGGGGAAAATGAGTGGCAAAGATTTCATCGGATATATGATCGCACAGTTTCTCGGTGCTATGGCAGGGACAGCGATTTTGCAGGCCTTGATTGGAAATATGGGGAACCTGGGGGCAAACGGACTTTATCAGAATGATGTGATGCTTTCCCTTCTGGTAGAAATCATTCTGACATTTGTCTTCGTGCTGGCTATCCTTGGCGTGACTTCTAAGCCGGAATATGGCCATGTCGCAGGGCTGGTCATAGGGCTGTCGTTGACACTCGTGCATCTGCTTGGCATTTACTTTACCGGCACATCCGTCAATCCGGCCAGAAGCTTCGGCCCTGCGCTCCTGTGCGGAGACCCATCCGCGCTGTCCTGCGTCTGGGTATTTATTGCGGCGCCGCTTATTGGAGGCGCTTTGGCGGCTTTTGTCTATAAATTCATTTCTTCAGAAGAGTAAATCATTATAAAATGATAATAGGACAGGGGGGGCAGAATGATTTTGCCAGCCTGTCTTTGGCTGAAACAAAACCGGAAAGGATCGAGGTGTTTACCCGTTTCCTTTCCGGTTTTTATTTTTTACGGATGCTTATTGGGAGAGTCCGATGATTTTTGCCTCATCAATAATCAAATCCCGGTGTGTCGTCCTGCTCCTCTTTGGCAATGGAAATAAGGACGCGGAGCATGGTGAGGCTGATTTCTTCAAAGGTGGCTTTTGCGTCAAAAGCGGCTATGATTCCGTAGCGGAAAAGCGTTTCCTTATCTTCTTCCCGCACCTGGTGGACGGCGATGAGGATATCGTCCCTGCCGATCATGGCCAGCGTCTGGGAAAGCGCGATGACCGGCGCTTTTAATGAAGGGCTTTTTGACGTATAGAAAATAAAATGCACGTCGTTGTCTGCCGCATTCTGGGCGGAAGCTTCCGGAGAAAGAAGAGGGCTTACATCGACGTCCCAGCCGTGATCGGCAAAGGTGGTGGCAGCCACTTTCCTGCTTTCCTGGTCGGAATCATCTTCCAGTTCGGGAATCAGGAGCCTGGGTCTGCGGCCTTCCATTTCTTCAAACTGGCGGCTTAATTCTAATGCTTCTGTAATTTTATCCTTGCCTTCTGTATTTGTCATGATTTCCTCCTATCGCTCGTCCCGAATGGACCCAAAGAAATACTATACTGCTTGATATATTACCAATTTCATTATATAGCAATATGTTTCAAAAAATCAATTAATATATTTACTTAAAATTTGTGATTATAAAAGTATATATTAGCTTATATATACTTTAGATTTATTGACACTTAGAAAATAATGAATTATACTAAAAATGCAGTTATTTAGACAATTTCAAACATCTGACAGATGCGAAAGCATAAAAGAGAATCCGGTATAAGCCGGAGCGGTCCCGCCACTGTAAAGGGAGTTCATATCAGTATGTCACTGGGCAACTGGGAAGGCGATATGAATGAGGAACTTAAGCCAGGAGAACTATCTGTCTAAGAATCACCGTTATACCTGCGAGAGATGGGAAGGGGATTGGGAATTATTTCCTTGTCCGGCTATCAATTTTATCTCTTGATAGTCGTTTTTTATTGATAAGAGAACATGATAAGGAGGTGTACATATCGGGGATTTTTGAAAAGCTGCTTCCAGGGATAAAGCCGTCACCATGCTGTAGGTGGTCCGCATGCGTATGCAGAGGGACGCGTGGTGGAAATGGTTTGGAACAGTATTTTCTTGGAAATTGTCTAAAATTATTATAAGGAGGATGTTTTCATGGATGAACAGAAGGTTCAGGAATCGGTTAAACAGCTTACCGACCAGGAATTGGAAGCTATTTTAAGAAAGTCAAATGAAAAAGCCGATTTCCCGGAAGTTAAATTTGATGAATTCGCACCGCCCACATATGAGGAATGGGTGGAGGCCTGTAATGCTCTGTTAAAGGGAAAACCCTTTGATAAGATCATGTTTACCAAAACATACGAAGGAATCACATTTGATCCGATTTATACGAAGAGCACCGGCCCCTGCGCGACAGAAGCCATTCTTCCGACGGATGATTATCCGGGGATGGGGGATTTCCTTCGTGGTGCTACGGCCAACGGCTACAAATGCGCTCCCTGGGGGATTGCGCAGGCCTGTGATGAAACCCTGCCCAAGGAAAATAATGAGCTTCTGAAGCATGAAATTGATCGCGGCTCCACCGTGTACAATGTACGTCTTGACAGTGCGACTGCCGAAAGCATCGATGTCATGGATGCGAAGGAACCGGGGGATACAGGCGTAAGCCTTACCACGCTGGAGGATATGCATGTCCTTCTTGACGGACTGGATCTGGAGAAGGTTCCGTTCATGATGTATACTGGTGCATCTTCGATGCGCATGCTGGCATTATTGGCCGCTGCCCTGAAGGCCAAGGGAAAGGATGTCAGCAAGGTACACGGTGTCATCGGTGCAAACCCGCTTGCACAGCTGATCCGCCGTGGCAAGCTGCGTGAATCTCTGGAAAAGGATTATGACGATATGGTGGAATGTATCCGCTGGACGAGGAAGAACGCTCCCGAGCTGCGCACGATCATGGCAAGGAGCGAAGTGTTCTCCCGTGGCGGCGCGAATGCGGTGCAGGAAGTCGCTTATACCTTTGCGATGGCCATCGAATATATCCGCCAGATGCAGGCCCGCGGTATTGATATCCATGATATCGCCCGGTCGCTGCAGTTTGGGTTCAATACGGGGGCGACATTCTATATAGAAATCGCGAAGCTCCGCGCAGCCCGTCAGGTATGGTCAAACATCATGAAGGCGTTCGGCGCGGATGAAGCTGACTGCTCCTGCAAGATCCATGCCCGTCCGGCATTATTCACCAAGACGATTTTTGATATCGGCGTAAACATGCTCCGCAATACCACGCAGATTTTCTCTGCTGTTGTCGGCGGCGTAGATACCTATGAAAATGAACCGTACGATGAAACCGTACGCAAAGGGGATGAATTCTCCCGCCGTATCGCAAGAAATCTCCATATCATGCTGCAGGAGGAATTCGGCATGCTCCGCCCGATCGATCCGGCAGGCGGATCCTGGGGAATTGAAGCCGTAACCAAGGAAATGGCTGAAAAGATCTGGGAAGAAATCCAGAAAGTGGAAGCGCTCGGCGGCATCGTCAAGGCGCTTCAGGAAGAATATCCGCAGCAGCAGATACTCGATGTGCTGAAAAAGCGTTTCAAAGCGCTTGAAATGCGCAAGGACAGCGCTGTCGGCACCAACATGTATCCGAATATGACTGAGGAGCTGCTGGAAGCACGTCCTGAGGATACGGCGGCACTCAAGAAAGAACTGAGCGAAGGCGTGGAAAAATATCGCTCCGATATGGATAAAGTGTATATGGAATCCGCGTTGGCAGCTTTGAAGGGCTCCAAAGAAGGAGAAAAGGTGGATAAGGCCATTGCCGCATTCTCCGCAGGGGCCACTATTTCCGAGGTTCGTCAGGCAGGCATGGAAGAAGGAGAATCCATCGAGGTTCGTAAGATTTATCCGCATCGCTGGACAGAACGGTTTGAAACGCTCCGCTTCGATACCAAGAACTTTGTCAAGGAAACAGGTAAGAACGTGGAAGTGTTCCTTGCCAATATGGGACCGATTCCGCAGCATAAGGCAAGGGCGGATTTCTCGACCAGCTTCCTGCAGGTTGGCGAATTCAATGTCCACCTGAACAATGGTTTCCAGGATGACGAGGAAAAGCCGGGCTCTCGCTGGGATAAGTGCGTAGAAGCGCTGAAAGCCGGCATCGATGACAAGGGAACCCCTTATGACTGCGCGGTCATCTGTTCTACTGATGCCACCTATCCGGAAGATGTGCCGGCGTTGGCTCCGCGTCTGAAAGAAGTTCTGGGCGAAGGCACCCTTTTCTTGGCCGGCGCGGCTCCCAAGGATCTGGAACCGGTTTATCGTGAGGCAGGCGTTGATGAATTCATCAGTGTCAAAGCGAATTGCTATGAGATCCTCCGTATGCTCCAGAAGAAAAAAGGCATGAAGATTACGGAAGAGGAGGTAAAATAACATGGCAATGAATCCTGATTTTACAAAGATCAATCTTGCAGAACATCCTCATTGTTCCTATGATGCGTGGAAAGAGGATCTGGAAAAGACGACAGGGAAAAATTATGATGCCCTGTTTGAAAATACAATGGAACGTATCCCGGTAGGCCCGCTGTATACGAAAGACGTGTATGATAAATGCAACCATCTGGATTATATGAGCGGTATTCCGCCATTCCTGCGCGGACCATACTCCACGATGTACGTTTTCCGTCCATGGACGGTACGCCAGTACGCAGGCTTCTCCACGGCAGAAGAATCTAATGCGTTCTATCGCAGAAACCTGGCAGCAGGGCAGAAAGGTCTGTCCATCGCGTTCGACCTTCCGACCCACCGCGGCTATGATGCGGATAACCCGCGCGTTATCGGCGACGTTGGCAAGGCAGGCGTTTCCGTTTGCTCCATGCTGGATATGAACATCCTGTTTGCCGGTATCCCGCTCGACCAGATGTCCGTATCGATGACCATGAACGGCGCTGTTCTTCCGATTCTGGCATTCTTCATCAGTGCCGGCATCGAACAGGGCGTTGATAAAAAGATTCTGGCCGGTACGATCCAGAACGATATCCTGAAGGAATTCATGGTCCGTAACACCTATATTTATCCACCGGCCATGTCCATGCGTATTATCGGTGATATTTTCGAATATACCACCAACTACATGCCGAAATTTAACAGTATTTCCATTTCCGGCTACCACATCCAGGAATGCGGCGCTACCTGCGACCTGGAAATCGGCTATACACTGGCTGACGGCATGGAATATATCCGCTGCGGTGAAAAGGCAGGACTTCCGGTCGATGCCTTCGCAAAGCGTCTGTCCTTCTTCTGGGACCAGGGGAAGAACTATTTCATGGAAATTGCAAAGATGAGGGCGGCCCGTGTACTGTGGGCGAAGATTCTGAAGCAGTTCGGCGCAAAGAATCCGAAATCCATGGCGCTCCGTACCCATTCACAGACTTCCGGCTGGTCCCTGACGGAACAGGATCCGTTTAATAATATCGCCCGTACCTGTATGGAAGCAATGTCTGCGGCCCTCGGCCATACCCAGTCCCTGCACACCAACGCATTGGACGAAGCCATCGCGCTGCCGACGGACTTCTCTGCACGTCTGGCGCGTAATACACAGCTGTACATCCAGGATGAAACAAAAGCCTGCAAGATCATCGATCCGTGGGGCGGTTCCTATTATGTAGAGTATCTGACCAATGAGATCATTCGCCGTGCATGGGCGCACATCCAGGAAGTCGAAGCACTGGGCGGCATGGCAAAGGCTATTTCCACCGGCCTGCCGAAGATGCGTATCGAAGAATGCGCGGCTCGTCGTCAGGCGGATATCGACAGCGGCAAGGAAACCATCGTCGGACTGAATAAGTACCGTCTGGCCAAGGAAGACCCGCTGAACGTTCTTTCCATCGACAATACCGCTGTACGTAACGCACAGATCAAGCGTCTGGAAAAACTGAGAAGCATCCGTGATCCTGATGCGGTTGCCCGTGACCTGGAAGCCATCACCAAGGCGGCTGAATCCCGTGATAACGGCAACCTTCTCGAACTGGCCGTACAGGCCGCCCATGACCGTGCATCCCTGGGCGAAATTTCCGACGCTGTTGAAAAAGTATCCGGTCGTTTCAATGCAACCATCCACACCATTTCCGGTGTATACTCCAGCGAGTTCGATGGTTCCGCAAAGCTGGCGGAAGCAAAGAAACTGGCTGATAGATTTGAAGAACTTGAAGGTCGTCGTCCACGTATTTTCCTCGCGAAGATGGGTCAGGACGGACATGACAGAGGGCAGAAGGTGCTCGCGACTTCCTTTGCGGATATGGGCTGGGACGTCGACGTAGGCCCGCTGTTCCAGACACCGGAAGAAGCGGCACAGGATGCTGTGGATAACGACGTTCATATGGTTGGCTTCTCCTCTCTTGCCGCAGGTCACAAGACACTCCTGCCGGCCATCGTGGAAGAACTGAAAAAACACAACCGTGAAGATATCCTTGTCTGCATCGGCGGCGTTATTCCTGCACAGGATTACCAGTACCTCTATGACCATGGCGCACAGGCGATCTTCGGACCGGGCACCAACATTCCGGAATGCTGCATCAAGCTGCTCCACATGCTCGTTGACCGCGCTGAAGAAGAAGCCAGGGAAGGTTAAGGTATAGTGATATGGCCCAAAACGATGATGACTTAAGACCAAGCTGGGTGCCGAAGGAAGAAAATCCGGAATTCGCATGTTCCGTTATGCGTGGAATCGATAGTGCTGTGAACAGCGTGACAGGTGCCAAGGAATATCCTGAGGCAACACAGCTGCGTAAAGTACCGCTTCGCAAAAAATTATCCGTAGAAGAATACGTCGAAGGGGTGGCCAGAGGGGACCGTATGATCCTCTCCAAGGCCATTACCCTGATTGAAAGTAATGCTCCGAAAGATTTTGATAAAGCACAGCGCGTGCTCCAGGCACTCCTTCCACGTACAGGCCATGCTCTCCGTATCGGTATCACCGGCGTGCCCGGCGCAGGTAAAAGTAGTTTCATCGAATCTTTTGGCACCATGCTTTGTCAACAGGGGTACCATGTAGCGGCACTTGCCGTCGACCCGACAAGCTCCATTACCGGCGGTTCAATCCTGGGGGATAAAACGCGTATGCAGAACCTCTCCAGAGAACCGAACTGCTTCATCCGCCCGTCTCCCTCCAAAGGGACCTTGGGCGGCGTGGCGAGAAAAAGCCGTGAAACGATGCTGCTCTGCGAAGCGGCCGGGTACGATGTGCTTCTTGTGGAAACGGTAGGCGTCGGACAATCTGAAACGACAGTACGTGATATGGTCGATTTCTTCATGCTGGTCGTACTGACCGGCGCAGGAGACGACCTGCAGGGAATCAAAAAGGGGATTATGGAACTGGCAGATGCCATCGTTGTCAATAAGGCGGACGGTGACAATCTGGAACGTGCGAAGGTAACGCAGGGCGAATATGAAAGAATGGTTGAATTCATCCGTCCTGCCACAGAAGGATGGCAGACACATGCCTATCGCTGCTCGGCTCTGAAAAAGACAGGGCTTTTGGAATTATGGGCAGTGATGAGGGAATTCGAGAAAGTGACGAAGAAGTCCGGCGTCTTTGAGAACAGGCGCCAGAGACAGGTCCTTTCCTGGGTCCGCAGCATGATTGATGAACATCTTCACAACCTGTTTTTCGAAGATCCTGTCATTAAGAACAGGCTTCCCGATATCCGTGCGGCCGTGCTGACGGGGGTGGTTTCACCCAGCCAGGCAGTGGCTGAACTGATCCGTACCTTTGATATGGACAGGGCGGCGCGGCGGCATCTGGAACAGACAAATCATTAATATTACTTCATGCAGATCACAGTTATCTGATTAAGAATGTTTCAAGTGAAGAAAATCCCCGGAGGAGGCACTCCGGGGGAATTCTTCATTTTCCTTTTTGTTTCAATAATGATTACCATGACAGAAAGAGAGGAATTGCCGTGAAAGAATTATATCTGGCAGGCGGTCCCTATTATGGAATACAGGAAGTATTCTCGCGTATCAAAGGTGTAGTGGAAACAGTTGCAGGCTTTGCGAACAGCAGTAAGGAATGCCCCCGCAAGGAAGAAGTGGAAAGCGGAGCGGTCACGGCTGTCGAATGTGTCAAAGTCATTTATAATCCGAAAAAAATAGATATAGGATCATTGCTCTCTATATTTTTTACCATAATCAATCCGTATACAGACGGCATACAGGGAAAGTGCAAGGGACCTCAGTATCGAAGCGGCGTTTATTATATTTCATCCGAGGATGTCCCGCAGATTACTTACTACATGTCTTATATCCAGAACAGAGGGGATTCACGTCAGATGAGCAAATCCTGCCTCGTGTTCAATGAATTTGAGGGCAGCAAGAAAATCCGTCCGCCGATACGGACGGAAGTAAAAAAGCTGGAAAATTTCTACGAAGCGCCGGCCGAAGAGCAGCATTATTTGCAAAAACATCCCGAAACCTATTCGCCGATCGATATCCGCCTGCTGGAAGAAGCAGGCACGCTCAGCATGACTTTTTGAGATAAGGTATGCCGATTTTGTAAGATAAACCAAAGGAAATCAGTCAATTTAGGATTGACAGAGGCCGCGCATGGTGGTAATATAATGGCAACCAAATATGAAAGACAGGTGCCCTTTGGGCTTAATAGGGAAGTTCGGTGAAAAACCGGCACGGTCCCGCCACTGTAATGCAGAGCGAATCCGACAAATGTCACTGAGGAAATTGGGAAGACAGGAAGAGCGAGGAAGCAGAGTCAGGAGAACTGCCTGTCCGGAATCACCGTTTGACCCACGAGCGATGGGAAGGAGATACTTCAGTCTCTTTGCGTTCGTGTAAAGAGGTTTTTTATTGGTCAGAAGGATTTGGTAACTGAGGAGAACAATTACATACCGGAAACAGGTGCCCTTATGAGGGCTTAATAGGGAAGACCGGTGAAAAACCGGCACGGTCCCGCCACTGTAATGCAGAGCGAATCCGACAAATGTCACTGAGTGAATTGGGAAGGCTGGAGGAGCGAGGAAGCAGAGTCAGGAGAACTGCCTGTTTTGACTGCTGTTTGACCTGCGAGCGATGGGAAGGCGGTGTGGAAGCATATTTTGTGATGCTTGTTTCATCCACCCTTTCTGTATGGCAGGGGTGGATTTTATTTTATGTCCGGTTCTCCGTGATCGTGATGTAATACCTTTCCAAGGTTTTACATATATGCAAAAGATTGGCAAGGAATTTTTTGCAAGGTTCATCTCCTTAAGAACGATGGTAAAGGGAAATATCATCGTTCTCCCCCTTTTACAATTACTCCTTTCGGAGTTTCCATATGATAGGTTATCCATGATGTAAATGCTTTTACAGCTTTACATACATTTGCAGGGATTCCTGCAGGTTCACTTTCTCCGAACGATGGTAACAGGGAAATACTATCGTTCCCCTTTTTACAGTAACTCTGGCATAAGAGTTTACATATCATTTGTGAAGGAGCCGCAGTATTCATGCTGTGGGACTCCATACTCCCCGAACGATGATGGCTACAGGGAAAACCATCATCGTTCACCCCCTCTTTAGGTAATAGCATCTGACCGGATGTTATTATATAGTTCTCATTTGAGGCGCTATGGTGCCTCCCCCTTTTTGAAGCGGCTCTGCTGCTTCTTTTTTCTTTGTGCGGATAAAAAAATATTGGTTTATTGGAAGGATTCAGGTATAATATAGACAGATTTCGATTTTGTTATTAAAGGAGGCTACATATGAACGTATATGATTTCACCTGTAAAACAATAGCAGGGAAGGAAGAATCCCTTGCAGATTACAAAGGCAAGGTACTGGTCATTGCCAATACGGCCAGCAAGTGCGGCTTTACCCCTCAGTATGAGGAACTGGAAGGCTTATATAAGAAATACAAGGACCAGGGGCTGGAAATCCTGGGATTCCCGAGCAACCAGTTTGCAGAGCAGGATCCGGGAAGCAATGAAGAAATACAGGGCTTCTGCCGCCTGAATTACGGCGTGACATTCCAGATGTTTGAAAAGAACGATGTCCGCGGGGAAACAGCGCAGCCGCTTTTCAAATACCTCGTGGGGGAAAAGAAGTTCGAAGGCTTTGATATGGATCATCCGAAGGCGGAAGGGCTGACGAACTTTATCAAGGGAAATTTCCCGGAACTGATGGAAGGCGACGATATCAAATGGAATTTCACCAAATTCCTGATTGACAGGGAAGGAAACGTAGTGGCCCGCTTCGAACCGACCACCACCCCTTACGGCATGGAAGAAGCCATCAAGAAACTGCTGTAATAAAGAAGCAGGACGATCAATTCACATTGGTCATCCTGCTTTTTGAATCTTGTGATCTTGTATATGCCGCATGGTTACGGATGATGGAATAGAAGGAACAGCCATGATGGGACGGAGGAGGAAGAATGACGATATACGATATCACCTGTAAAACGATTGCAGGGAAAGAAGAATCCCTTGCTGACTATGAAGGCAAGGTGCTGCTCGTGGTCAATACGGCCAGCAAATGCGGCTTCACGCCCCAATATGAAGAACTGGAAAAGCTGTACAGAAAATATAAGGACCGGGGACTGGAAATTCTGGGATTTCCAAGCAACCAGTTTGAGGAAGAACCGGCTGATAATGCGGAAATCGAACAGTTCTGCCGCCTGAATTACGGAGTGACCTTTCCTCTGTTTGAAAAAGGGGCCATACGGGGAAAAAAGGCACAGCCGATTTTTAAGTACCTTACAAAAGAAAAAGGCTTTGCCGGTATTGATACGGACAGCGAGAGAGGCAGGCGTCTATTTGATTATCTGGAAAAAGAACGCCCGGATCTTCTGGGAGGCGACGGAATCAAATGGAATTTCACAAAATTTCTGATTGACAGAGAAGGGAACGTAGTGGCCCGCTTCGAACCGCCGGTCACGCCGGAAAGCATGGAGGAATCTATAAAGAAATTGCTTTGATTAAGAATAAAACGGATGGTAGTTAATACCATCCGTTTTATTTTACTTTCTAAACTCCGGATCATCAGTGATCAAACGCTTGCCGTGCATGGTTCTTGCCTGTTCTGCAGTCAATGCGTAAGCAGGAGAGGATAAATCATATATTTCATGATAATAATTGCTTTTTATCTGCCAGAGCCCGGAAGCAGTATCAAAAAGCAGATCATTAGTAAACACTTTACCGGAATTATTCCTTAACGAAGGCAGAAGGCCTGGATGGAGCTTCTGATAAGACGGCGATATATAAATCCAAAAGGGGATACGGGCCATGTCATATGTGAAGGGGGCGGTTCCATGGTAATGGGCCATATCCTCGCCATGGTCAGAAAAATATATCATCGTCTGCAGATTCATATTTTCTTTGGCATAGGTGAATATATCTTTCAGTAACTGGTCGTCGTAAGCAAGGGTCACATCATAATCATAATAGGGATCAGACGGGGAAATACCTGTGGAGTTACCATATCCCATGGGAAATCGTGCAGAGTAATTGTAATGGCTTCCATTAAGATGAATGAA
Organism: uncultured Dialister sp.; assembly: GCA_902462205.1. Lineage (GTDB taxonomy): Bacteria > Bacillota > Negativicutes > Veillonellales > Dialisteraceae > Dialister. The sequence continues at coordinate 71,416 of CABQAR010000004.1, read as the reverse complement.
GATAATCCTTTTATGGGAAGAAGGAAGTCTTTTTAAGGTTTTTAATACCTCTGTGTCCAGTCCGCCTTCCCAGTAAGATTTATCACATCTTTCCCCGATAACGGAAACGCCGGCACTGGCAAGGGAGCTTCGCCCTTGAAAAGAAATCCAGTAGGTGTCGTATCCGGCAGCTTTTGCGGCATCCACAAGACTGATGGTATTTTTCAGAGTGATGTTGTTATATTGGTTGGTGCTTGTCAATGCATAAGTGAGGGATAAGGCCGTAGAGGGAAAGTTGGCATAAGAACGCGTATTGAATGCAAAATCCGGGGAGTGGGACATATCAGTTTCCCATGGTGTTGTTTTTTCTGGATAATCAGGAGTGAAAGCATCCATATGATCTCTATTTGCACTTTCACCAATAATAACGATATGTGTTCCTTTTGCGGAAGTCTGGTAGGAAAGAAAAGATATGTTTTTTGCATTATTTCCCAAGTTTTCATTTAATGTACGCAAAAGTTCATAGGAACCGCCACCTTGGTGCATTGAACGGTAAATCTTTATGGGGAATATATACATTGCCTGCCTTATAAATCCACCTAAGAACAGGACCGTAATAAAGACAAAACAACAGTAACTTAATCGGGTGCGGGAGCGAAGCGGAGGGTCCTGATATGCAGTAGAAATCATAATTCTTGATGCAAAATACAGGCACAAAGAAAAAAGGATTATAACCCCTGCCATTGTACTGATAATATAAGCAGGCGGTGCAACTGTCTGAATAAATTCTAAAGATTCATGGATATTTGTCATGGCGATGGCCATCATGGCAAATAAGTCCATTTCACTTTTGTAGATAATGTAATAAGCAATATAAATTGAAGGAATGATGGTCATCAAAAAATAAAAAAATCCTAAGAGAAGGGAACAGATGTATGCTCCGGTCCTGATTTTCTGCTTCCAAGCAAAAATGATATAAGCAGATGAAAAAAGGAGTGATGAAAAAATATAGTAATCCCCTAGTGTTTCTGATTCCGGTAAATGCATAAAGCCATACGCCCAAGTAAAGGTGGAAAACCAAATCAATGGAAGAATCAGCGCAGGGAGAAAATATTTTTTCAGAAAAGAAGGTTTAAATACAAAAAACAATCCAAGCCATGTAATTAGAGAAATACCGGCTGCTACTAAAACATGTGAGTGCTTCAATGTGGAAATAAACCGATAGTCTTCTACGATATATAAAACTGCTGTGACAAAAAAAATAGTGCTGAATGTGCTTATGAGGGCAGACCGGATAGCTGAAATCATAAATATCTCCAAAATAAAAATATACTTAGTTTTTATTATAATAAATGGAACACTTTTTTTAAATATGGATGTAGAGAAAATCCAAAGAAATACAGAAAATACTTATAAACCCGACTTGCAGGAAGTATTTCTTTTTTATACTATACATACAGATGATGGGAGGAATGATGGAGAAATATTTCTTTTTTGATATCGACGGAACTCTGACGACGCCTCTTACGGCGGATTATCCTGACAGTACGAGGGAAGCGGTCCGGCTTTTGCAGAGGAATGGGGACTTTGTGGCGATCGCGACCGGACGGATACAGGCGGACGCGGCGAAAGTGGCTGAAGAGCTGGGGATATCCTCGATTGTTTCTGATGGAGGCAATGCGGTGACTTATCATGGGGAGATCCTGTACCATGACGGGCTGCCGTTAGAAAAGTGTTTCCGCCTGCTGGATGAAATCGATGAGGAGAAGCATCCCTGGGCGGTGGCGATGGAAAACAGGAAATACCGTCGCACAAGGACGGCCCGTTATTTGGACATGGTGTCGGACAGATATTATGAAACGGCTGTCGATCCTGAGTATGACTATCGTCAGACGGAGCAGATTTACAAGATATTCATTGCCTGCGGCAAAACGCAGGTGGGGGAAATCCCCCTCCATGGCCTGCCCCATGTATGGTTCAGCGCGGATACGATGATCGTGGAACCGGTTCATAAGGAACGGGGAATCCTTGCCATCATGGAGAAGTTCCGCATCGGGAATGACCAGATCATCGTTTTCGGGGACGGGCTGAATGACCAGTCCATGTTCCGGCCGGAGTGGATGACGGTGGCCATGGGGAATGCGAAGCCCCAGCTGAAGGAACGGGCCAGATATATCACGACCGATGCGGATGAAGACGGCATTTATAACGCGTGCCGCCACTTCGGATGGATATGACGCCAGCAGGATGGTTTATTTATTTTATCCCTGTACAGCGGCTGTACTATTTTATTCAATGAATCCGATGGAAACAGCAGGCATCGGATTTTTTATTGCAGATATTGTCAACGGAATATGTGGAAATCATTGACAAATACAGCCGGTTTTCTTAGAATATAAGTTGATTTATTGTAAGTTTGACCGAACGGACCAGCTTTGGTATGATAAGCAAGCACTCATTATATTTGAATCGAGGACAGCATGGAAAAGAAGCCGGGCGAAGGGGAAATCCTTTTTGATATACGCCATGTTTCCCATACCTTTGAAACGGAGGATGGGAAACCATTCGAGGCGCTGAAGGATATAACCGCACAAATAAAAAAAGGAGAATTTACCGCCATCATAGGGACGAACGGCAGTGGGAAATCGACACTGGCCCGTCATTTGAATGCCCTTCTGGTTCCTACGGCGGGAGAACTTGAGGTGGAGGGAGTGCTGACTTCTGATTTCAGCCATGTCTGGAATATCCGTCAGAAGGTGGGCATGGTCTTCCAGAATCCGGACAACCAGCTTGTGGCTGCGGTCGTGGAGGAGGATGTGGCCTTTGGTCCTGAAAATTTAGGCATCCCGCCGGAAGAAATCAGGGAACGTGTCCGGTCGGCCCTTGAAAAGGTGGGAATGACCTCCTACAAGGATCAGGCGCCGTCCATGCTTTCCGGTGGACAGAAGCAGCGGATCGCCATTGCCGGTGTGCTTGCGATGCGTCCTGACTGCATCGTGCTGGATGAACCGACGGCGATGCTCGACCCGAAAGGGCGCAGGGAAGTCATAGACACGGTCCATGAGCTGAATAAAAAGGAAGGAATCACCATTGTCCTGATTACCCATTTCATGGAAGAAGCGGTAACGGCAGACCATATCCTCGTGGTCGACCGGGGCGTGCTTAAGCTGGAAGGAACGGCGAGAGAGGTTTTTTCCCGAGCAGATGAACTGACGGCAATCGGACTGGATGTGCCGGTGCCTGCCGATTTGGCAAGGCGTCTGCGGAAAGAGGGGATGAAGATTCCCCCCGATTGTATGACTGATGAAGAGTTGGGAGAGGCATTATGTCCATTCGCGTCGAAAATGTAAGCTACATCTATGGAAAAGGGACGCCTTTTGAAAAAGCCGCTCTTGAAAATATCGACCTGACGATCGACAAGGGGGAATTCATCGGCATCATCGGCCATACGGGAAGCGGAAAGTCCACGCTGATACAGCATCTGAATGGTCTGCTCCATCCGTCGAAGGGAAAGGTGGCCGTTGACGGTGTGGATCTGGCAGGCAAGACGAAAGAAGTGGTGGCCAAGCGCCACTCCGTCGGCATGGTGTTCCAGTATCCCGAGCACCAGCTCTTCGAAGAAACCGTGGAAAAAGACATTGCTTTCGGCCCTCATAACCAGGGCTGTGATGAAGAGGAAATAAAGAAGCGCGTCAAGAGCGCGATGAAATTTGCAGGGATTGATTATGAGGAATTCGGGCAGAGGTCGCCCTTCCGCCTTTCCGGCGGACAGCAGAGGCGCGTCGCCATCGCAGGTGTTATCGCCATGCATCCGGATTTCCTTATCCTTGATGAGCCTTCTGCAGGGCTGGATCCGATCGGGCGTCGGGAAATATTCAGCCGTATCCAGAGCTGGTACAAGAGGGGCGTGTTCTCCGTCATCCTTGTTTCCCACAACATGGACGACATCGCCCGCCTCGCGACCCGCCTGCTCGTCATGCACGAGGGGCATCTGGTGCTGGATGGAAATCCCATGGATATTTTTCTCCATCACAGGGAAGAATTGAAGGAATGCGGCGTGGATGTGCCGCCACTGACGCAGACGCTTCTGTATCTGAAAGAAAAAGGAATCCCTGTGCCGGAAGAGGCAAGGACGCCGGAAGAAGCGGCAGAAAAAATGTATACCATGCTGGGAGGTGGGAAATAATGCTTACCGACATCACATTGGGGCAGTATTACCCGGGGAATTCATTCCTCCACCGCATGGATCCGAGGGCTAAAATCCTCTGCACCATGATTTTCATCTGCGCGATTTTCCTCGCCAATAATCCATGGTCGTACCTGCTGGTGACCGCATTCACGCTTGGATGTATTTCCATTTCCGGTGTGCCGCCCGTCATGATCTGGAAAGCCATCAAGCCGTTGTGGATCATCCTTATTTTCACTCTGCTGATCCACATTCTGACGACGCCGGGGAAGGAAATCTTCAGTCTGGGATTTATCCATATCAGTGAAGAAGGACTGCGAAACGGCGTATTCATGACGCTCCGTCTCGTTTTCCTCATCGGGTTCTCTTCGCTTCTGACGTATACGACCAGTCCGATCGTGCTGACAGATGGCATTGAAGCGCTGCTCATGCCTTTCCGCCGTTTCGGCGTACCGGCCCATGAGCTGGCGATGATGATGACGATCGCGCTCCGCTTCATTCCGACGTTGCTGGAAGAAACGGACCGCATCATGAAAGCCCAGTCGTCCCGCGGGGCAGACTTTACAAGCGGGAACATCTGGCAGAAAGCCAAGGGGATGGTACCGCTTCTGGTGCCGCTCTTCATTTCCGCTTTCCGCCGTGCCGATGATTTGGCGACGGCGATGGAAGCCCGGTGTTACCGGGGCGGAGAAGGCAGGACGAAAATGCACCAGCTTTCTTATACCGCCAATGACAGGATCGCATTTATCGTCGTGCTGATCGTATTGGCCGCGCTGGCCGGATTGTATTTCTATTTCAAGGCATAGCAAAAGACATCTGATTCGTTACGGGTCAGATGTCTTTTTTCGCGAGGAGAAATAGAAAACGGTATTCCCTGCCGATTTCATGATCAACAACAGGCAACCGATAGCTGCCAACTAAAAACCAAAGATTAATAACGAACGGCCGCCATGTAATCATATGCTCCATGGGAAATAATGGCCGTGGATTGTTTCGTCAATCATTTCATCCGTAATGGGCCGGAAATAGACCTTGAGGAGGCACAGTCCTTCTGCAGGGGCCGTGATGCCGAGCAGCTTTCTGTCCTTCGCGTCAAGGATTTCCCCGATGCGCTGCGGAGATAAGCCGCCTGTGCCTGCATCGACCAGGGCGCCGGCTATGTTCCTGACCATGTGGTAAAGGAAGCCTTCGCCTGTGACGAAGATATGGTAAAGGCCATGCTTCCTGATGATCCGGATGTCATTCAGCTTGCGGACGGGATCGGAGGGGACAGAATTATTTCCGCGAAAAGCGGTGAAATCGTGGGTGCCCTGTAAAATCCTGGCGGCGGCCTCCATCCTGCTTACATCCAGTTTTTTCCCTGTGCGCCACAGATAGCGTTTCAGAAAGGGGGAGGCCTCCCTGCTTTCTGTCAGGAGGTAGCCGTAAGTTTTGCCGTAATTCCGACGCCGGACGGAAAAATCTTCTGCGACTTCCTGGCTTCGGGTGATACGGATGGTTGACGGAAGGACGGTGTTCAGGGCATAGATGAAACGGTCGCTGGGAATGGAGGAAGCGGTGTAAAAGGTACACTCCTGTCCATAGGCGTGGACGCCGGTGTCTGTGCGGGCGACGAAGTACACGGTGCTTTTTTCATGGGTCAGTTCCTCGATGGCGGACTCCAGTATTTCCTGCACGGTGATGTTGTTTTCCTGGCGCTGGAAGCCTCCGTAGGTGCTTCCTTCATAGGAAACAGTAATCCAGATATTCCTCATTTGTTTTTTCCTCTGCGGAGCCTGTTTTTGGCATAAGAGAATGTCATAAGGATGCGGTTCAGGTTTTCAATGATTTCTTTCTCGCTCAGATGAAGGGAGTCGAGAAACCAGTAATCAAGGATGACGCCGGCGAAACCGGAAATCATGAAGGAGCTTTCCACCGAATCGTAGGCGGCGTAACCCGGATTCGTCTTATCCTTGGGAAGGCTGTTGTAGACCGCCCTCTGCCGGATGATGAGGCGGTCCACGAAATGGCGGGGGGAAACATGGTCGAAAAGGAGCCTGAGATGGTCCTGGTTTCTGTTGATATAGGTAAATATTTTTTCTGTCAGTTCAGAAATATTCACTTTGGGAGGGATGGGATAGTACGCGTCGATGATGTCCCCTATTTCTTCGATATATTCGTTTTCCAGCGTATTCAGCAGGTCGTAGATATCCTTGTAGTGCAAGTAGAAGGTGCCTCTGCCAAGCATGGCGTTCCGGGAAATTTCCGCCACGGTGATTTCAGGGACGCTTTTCGTTTTCAAAAGCTCAAAAAAAGTATTCCTGATGGAAATTTCTGTTTTCTGAAAACGTAAATCTTTTTTCGTATCAGTCATATGATGAACACTTTCCGACAATAAGTCTTTTAAAAGGCATTTCCCGGCCAATTGCCGATAGCCAATAGCCATGCTTTAAGTATATAATTCATTTGAACAATAATCAACAGGTGTTTATTATATGCATATCGAAATAAGGAATGCCAGCGGAATAAGGACGGATGGATGCGGAAATTCCTGCATCAAACGGAATGGGCAGGGAAATACGGTTTTATTCCTTAAAGATACATTGTCGGAGGTTTTTATGAAGAGGCTCGCAGTGGTAATCGGTACGGTATTGATTAGCGCGTCCATGGTATTGTCAGGATGCGGTGGAAAGCAGGCGGCGCAGGTCAAGGCGCCGCTGGTCAAAACCATGGTGGTGGGGGAACAGGTGCAGCAGGAGAAGAATACTTTTTCCGGCACTGTCCACGGATATTATGAATCGCCGCTGGCATTCCAGGTGGGAGGGCGAATCACGCGCCGCCTCGTAGCTTCGGGGGACCGTGTGTCCGCGGGGCAGGTGCTGATGACGGTGGATTCCAAGGACGCATCGGAACAGGCGGCTTCCGCGCAGGGAGCGTTGACGGCGGCAGATGCACAGTACCGTCTGGCAAGATCGACGCTGGCCCGATATGAAAAGCTCCATGAGGTGAATGCCATCAGTGATCTGGCGATGGACCAGACGCGGAACCAGTGCGAGCTGGCGGAAGCGCAGCTTTCACAGGCGCAGGCGGCTTTATCCCGGGCAGAAAATAATCTGGGATTCACGGAACTCACGGCCGATCGTGACGGCGTCGTGGGAAGCACTCTCTATGAGGTGGGACAGGTCGTGGGGGCAGGTACGCCGGTGGTGCTTATCGTGGATGATTCGCAAATGGATGTCCATATTTCTTTTACGGAAAAGCAGTACGGAAAATATTCTGTCGGACTTCCCTGCACGGTGACGTTCTGGGCCTTTTCCGATTTAAAGCTGGAAGGCAGGGTCAGGGAGGTGGCGGCGGCTCCGAATACATCGACAGGGACTTACGATGCGAAGATCACGCTGGTCAATCCGCCGTCTGCCGTCGTGGTCGGCATGACGGCAGAAGTTTCCTTTGACCGGACCGGCGGAGATAAGAGCGTGATGATTCCGCTGTCCGCAATGGCGACGCAATCTGACAAGCCTGCGGTCTGGGTCGTCCGTGACAATAAAGTCTATCTGCAGCAGGTGGAGGCAGGCAGATACGGGCAGGATACGGTGGAAATCGTTTCCGGCCTGAAAAATGGAGACCGCGTCGTTACGGCAGGCGTGCAGAAATTGAGTGAAGGGGAAGAGGTACGGTTATGAAGGGCCTGAATATGGCGGAATGGGCGATCAGGCATAAGCAGATCGTCTATTTCTTCATCATTGCCATTATCGTGGGCGGCCTGTGGTCGTATTTCCATCTGGGCCGGAGCGAGGATCCGGATTTCACCATCCGTCAGGCGGTCATCACGGCAGCATGGCCGGGGGCCTCTGCGAAACAGATTTCCGAGCAGGTGACGGATCCGCTCGAGAAGAAGCTGCAGGATGCCAAAGGGCTGGATTACATCAAATCGTTCACCCATGATAATAAAGCAGTCATTTATGTCAATCTGAAAGACTCTGTTCCGAAAAGCGAAATACAGACACGGTGGCACGAGGTACGCAACCTGGTCAATGATGAATGGGCGTCTCTGCCGTCTGGCGTGGTCGGCCCTTACATCAATGACCGTTTTGATGATGTGTACGGCTCGATTTATGCTGTCACAGGCGATGGCTACTCGTATGAGGAGAAAAGGAAATATGCGGAAGGGCTCCGGCGCCGCCTGATGTCCGTGCAGGATGTGCAGAAAGTGGAGCTGCTCGGCGTCCAGAAGCAGACGATTTATATCGAGATGGATCAGAACAAGCTGGCGTCTTTCGGCATGGCTCCGTCTGATGTTTTTGCACTTTTGAAGCAGCAGGGGGCGATGATGCCTGCCGGCACGATCCGCACGGATTCCAGAAACGTGGCGGTCCGCGTGGAAGGTCTTCTGGATACGGTTGAATCGCTGAGAGCCATTCCCATCCATGTGGGAGAACGTTCCTTCCATCTGGGAGATGTGGCTTCCGTCACGCAGAGCTATGCGGAGCCGGAAACGTCGCTCATGTATTTTGACGGAAAACCGGCAGTGGGCATCGCCGTTTCCATGGCACCCGGAGGAGATAACCTGGTGCTCGGAAAAAATCTGACGGCGGAAATTGAAAAGGAAAAAGCAAATCTGCCTGCCGGATTGGATATCGAGCTGGTAGCCGACCAGCCGTCGGTGGTCAATAATTCCATACAGGAATTCACCCAGTCCCTGCTGGAAGCCATCGTCATCGTCATGGCAGCGAGCTTCCTGTCCCTCGGCCTTTGGAGCGGATTCGTCCTTGCGCTCTGCATTCCCGTCGTGGTCTGCGCGTCTTTCCTCTTCATGAAATGGCAGGGGATCGACCTTCATCTGGTTTCTTTGGGATCGCTAATCGTTTCCCTCGGGCTTCTGGTTGATGACGCCATCATCGTTATTGAAATGATGCAGGTCAAGCTGGAGCAGGGAATGGATCGGTTATCTGCGGCGCAGGCTGCTTACAAGGGATGCGCGAAGCCGATGCTTGCAGGCACGCTGATTACGGCGGCCGGATTTATTCCCGTCGGGTTCGCCGCAGGGCAGACGGCGGAATATGTGGGTTCTTTCTTCTGGGTCATCGCGTCGACGCTGATTCTTTCGTGGATCGCCTCCATTTATGTCAGTCCCGTTTTGGGATATCGGTTCATCAAGGTGGATCCGGAGAAAAAGAAATCAGCCATCGCGGATAAGGCGTATCAGATTTTCTATAAAGCCATCGCATGGTGCATCCATTTTAAAAAGACAGTCATTATCGGAACGGCGGCTGTCTTTGCAGGGACGGTGGCGCTCATTCCGTTCGTCAATCAGGAATTCTTCCCCGATTCCGTCCGTCCTGAAATCATTCTGGACGTGAATCTTCCCTCCGGAGCGTCTATTAAAGAAACAAAGAGCGTGATGGCAGGCATCGCGGACAGCCTGTACGGAGATGACCGCGTGTCCTCGTTCTCTACCTATATCGGTGATACCTCACCACGGTTCATCCTGCTGTTCGATCCGAAAGCGCCGGAAGATGGCCATGGGCAGATGATCATCGTCGCACGGGACGGAGATGTCAGGGATTCGCTCCGCAAGGACGTACTGGAACTGATTGCGGAAAAATATCCTGACGCGAGGGCCCATTCCCGGCTGATTACCACGGGACCTCCTTCCGAATATCCTGTCATGCTCCGGCTTTCCGGACGGGACACGGCGGAAACGGCAAAGCTGGCAAGTGAAGCGGCGGCAATCATTGCCCGATATCCGGGAATGAAAAATGTCAATATGGACTGGCCGGAAGAAACGCCGGTGGTCCGTCTGCGCGTCGATCAGGATAAAGTCAGAAAGCTGGGCGGAGATAATTATTCCATTTCCCAGGATCTGTACGTCAAGCTGTCCGGCTATAAGGTGACGGAATCCTATCAGGGGAACCAGCTTGTACCGGTCAATTTCCGACTGGAAGGAGACAATGTGGCGCGCCTTGCCAATCTGGAATCCGTTCCCGTCCATGTGGGAAGCGGAAGGTATGTGCCGCTTGGCGAGATTGCAGATATTTCCTATGAAAATGAAACAAGCACGATCTGGAGAAGAAATCTGAAGCCGACCATCACCATCCGCGGGGAAGTGGAAGGAAAGAAAACGGCGGATTCCGTGGTCAATGATCTGTACAATCATACGCTGAAAGAATTCAGGAACCGGCTGCCGGACGGATACACGCTGGAAAAAGACGGCGCGACCGAATTAAGCGAGAAATCGGTCCGCTATCTGGCAGGTCCTGTTCCTATCATGATCTTCCTCATCCTCATGATCCTCATGTTTGAGCTGGAAAAGATACCGCTCATGGTCATCGCAGGAATTACAGGGCCGCTGGGGCTGATCGGCGCCATCTTATCCCTGTTCATTACAAGGCAGCCTATGGGGTTCGTGTCGATTATCGGCATGCTGGCACTTTCCGGCATGGTCATCCGAAACAGTATCATCCTTCTTGACCAGGTGCGGCAGCATCTGGAAGACGGGAAGAAACCGTATGAGGCGGTCATCGAATCGGCAGCGCTCCGCTTCAGACCGATCATGCTGTCCAGCGTGACGGACGTGCTTGGCTTCGTCCCGCTGATTCCCAGTCCCTTCTGGCGGCCTCTGGCTGTTTCTTTCATCGGCGGATTGCTTTTAGCCACCGTGATAGGTCTATTGGTCGTTCCTGCCCTGTACTGCTGGTACTATAAGGTGGAGGAGCCGGAGGAAATCAGTGCTTAGAGACAGATTGGCAGGTTTCATCCGGCAGTGGCGCGATTATTTATAATGACGCACTGTAAAAAAAGACAAAAATAAAAAAACATCGATCCGTTTTCCATGGATCGGTGTTTTAAATTGAAAACAGCGGAGATATTTATTTGATGATGAATACCGGACATTTCGCCTTCTTCATCAGTTCGGAGGAAACGGAGCCCAAAAGCAGGCTCTTGACATGGCTTCTGCCCCGGTTGCCCATGATGATGAGGTCGGCATGAACTTCTCCTGCCACATAAAGGAGCATGGGGATCGTTTCCCCGATTTCAAAAATGACTTTATGGGGAATTTCCTCAGGGACCATTTTATCCGCTTCCGCCAGATCCACCTGGCCGTCATCCGTTTCGAGGGGACGGCCTTCATTGGCAATTGAAAGGGCAGATCCGCCGCTGGAAACGGTAGCGATGTACAGGGACGCATTTTCGCAGCAGCCTGCGAAGGCGATCGCATAATGCAGGGCTTTCTTCGAATAAGGGGAACCATCGTATGGAACCAGGATGTTTTTGTACGGCAGCATGGCAATCACCTTTCTTGAAAAAACAGCAGGAGTCTATTTCTTTATGTCCATTATACGCCATCGGAACAGTTTGGAGAATAAAAATAAAACACCAATCCATAAGGTCGGACTGGTGTTGCTGAGTGTTTAATCAAAGACGGTCTTGTTATTTGATGATGAATACCGGGCACTTGGCATGGCTCAGCATGTAATTGGAGACAGAGCCGAGAAGCATGCCGCTCAATGCGCCGAGCCCGCGGCTGCCCATGATGATGAGGTCAGCGCCGACATGGTCTGCGATATGCTCCAGAAGGACGCCGGGTTCACCGGTTTTGGAAATGAATTTAGCTTCCATTCCTTCCGGAATCATTGCTTCCGCATCCTTTAAATTTGCTTTTCCCGGATTATAGTGGGCTGCTTCCAGCTGTTCGTTGATATAAGCCCGTTCCAGATTGTTCATGCTGAGGGCGGAAACATCCTCGTTGATGGAAACAACGTACAGGGTGGCCCCTTCACAGTATTTAGCAATGGAAATAGCCTGATTCAATGCTTTCTTCGCATGTGCGGAGCCGTCATAAGGAACCAGGATCTTTTTAAAATCTAACATATCGGACCTGCCTTTCTCTATTGAACTGCACAAGGAATGTATGGAATTAAGGAATTATTTCACAACGAAGATCGGGCACTTGACGTTGCTGACCATGTGGCTCGAAACAGATCCCATGATGAGGCTCTGGATAGCGCCGCGCCCGCGGTTGCCCATGACGACAAGGTCGGCATCTTTTTCAAATGCCAGATCCAAAAGCACGGATCCCGGATTTCCTACACGGAAAAGCAGTTCATGCGAAACATCTGCAGGAAGAAGGTTTACGGATTCATCAAGCATGACCTGTGCAGGATCAGTCCGTTCAGGATCGTCCTTGGCATCTTCAAAAACATATGCTTTTTCTTTTGCAATGATTTCCGTCGGCGGTTTCGGCGCAGCGACTGTCGCAATGAACAGCTTCGCATTGTCGCAGGATTCTGCAATGGCAGCCGCCTGTTTCAGCGCTCTTTTCGCATTGTCAGAGCCATCGTACGGAACAAGGATTCGTTTGAAATCTAACATAATCATCAGCCCACCTTTCCTATAAACATGGTTATACGTAAGAGAAGTAATCCATTCCTTCTCTAATTATATTTTAACACAAAATGGGAAGAGGATAAAATGGAACGGAAGCGCCGGTTCATTTTCACTGTCAGAAAAAGCAGGGAAACAGGGGAACCTGAAATGTGCCTCCGAAGTCATAATATAAAAAATATTTTATAACGGATTCTAAAAAATACTTTCATACTTGCCTGCCATGTGGTAAAATAAATTGTATTTCTTAAGAGAGAAAAGGATAGGAAAACTATCTTTATGGTATAATTAAAAAGATACATATTTTTAAGCACAGCGCCAAGGAGAAGAAGGAAAGAAATGATTAGAGAAGATATCCGTAATATTGCGATCATTGCCCACGTCGACCATGGCAAGACCACGCTGGTCGATGCCATGCTGAAGCAGAGTCACATTTTCAGAGAAAACCAGAAGGTGGCTGAACGTGTCATGGACTCCAATCCGCTTGAACGGGAACGCGGTATCACGATTCTTGCAAAAAATACATCTGTCATGCATGACGGTGTCAAAATCAACATCGTTGATACGCCAGGGCATGCCGATTTCGGCGGAGAAGTGGAACGTATCCTGAACATGGTGGACGGCGTCCTGCTTCTGGTGGATTCCCATGAGGGACCGATGCCGCAGACCAAGTATGTACTGCGCAAGGCACTGGAACATCATTTGAAACCGATCGTCGTCATCAACAAGATCGACCGCCCTGACCAGCGTGTGTCCGATGTGGAAGGGGAAGTCCTTGACCTTTTCCTTGAACTGGATGCCGATGATGAACAGCTTGATTTCCCGCTTATTTATGCGTCTGCCAGAAGCGGTATCGCGAAGCTCCATATGAATGATGAGGGAAAAGACCTCACGCCGCTGTTTGATACGATCCTCAAAACGATTCCTGCGCCGGAAGGGGATCCAGACGCAGGCCTGCAGATCATGGCGACGACACTGGAAGCCGATGACTATCTCGGCAAGGTTGCCATCGGCCGCGTGACCCGCGGTACGGCGAAGCAGGGCATGACCGTCGCTATTACGGACGGGGAAAAAATCCGCACCGACCATATCGGACAGCTTTTCAACTGGCAGGGAATGAAACGTACCCCCGTGGAAGAAGCGAAAGTCGGCGATATCGTGGCCATGGCCGGCTTTAAGGATATCAATATCGGTGAAACCGTGGCCGACGCATCGAATCCGGAAGCACTTCCTGCGATCCACATCGATGAACCGACACTGTCCATGGTATTCCATGTCAATAAGAGCCCATTTGCCGGCAGGGAAGGCGATTTCGTCACCTCCCGCCATATCCGCGCCCGTCTTCTGAAAGAAATTGAAACGAACGTGGCGCTCCGCGTGGAAGAAACGGATACCTCCGATGCGTTCCTCGTTTCCGGCCGTGGCGAACTCCACCTGTCCGTACTGATTGAAACGATGCGCCGTGAAGGGTTTGAACTGGAAGTTTCCAAACCGCAGGTTATTTATAAGACCATCAACGGCAAGAAATGCGAACCGCTGGAAAGACTGACCATCGAAGTTCCGCAGGAATTCATGGGCGCCGTCATGGAAGGCCTCGGGCCCCGCCGTGCGGAAATGATTTCCATGGAAGAGCTGGCAGGCTATATGAAGATGGATTTCTCCATCCCTGCCCGCGGACTGCTCGGCTTCAGAAACGAACTGCTGACCACGACCCGCGGTACTGGCATCATGTACCATGTGTTCCAGGGATATGCGCCTTACAAGGGGGATATTCCGGAAAGGACCCGCGGATCCCTCGTCGCTTTCGAATCGGGAACGACGACGGCATACGGACTGAACTCCGTCCTTGACCGCGGCGAGCTGTTCCTTGAACCGGGCGTCGAGGTTTATGAAGGCATGATCATCGGTGAAAATGCGCGTGACCAGGATATGGACGTGAACCCATGCAAAAAGAAGCACCTCACGAATACCCGTGCCGCTGCTTCCGATGACGCCATCCGCCTTCCGCCGTGCCGCCAGTTCTCGCTGGAAGCCGCACTGGAATGGATCAATGATGACGAGCTCGTGGAAGTGACACCGACCAGCATCCGAATGCGCAAGATGGTGCTTTCCAAGCAGCTGCGCTACAAGAATGCGAATGTGAAGAAAAGCCAGCAATAATTCCGCCGCCGGTGATATAATAAGCTTAGATTGGAATTTCCCATCAGCATGCTTTTATATGAAAAGGAGGTATAAAGAAATGATTTCATTCCTTTATACCTCCTTTTTTGCGGCACGACTGCCGGTTATGAATAAGGAGTCTTTATGGAACCCAGGATATCCGACCCAGCACTGGTGTATTTCTTTAAAAATTTCATTAAGCGGTACATGGATGATGATGTGGGGGCGCTTGCTTCCGAGGCGTCTTACTGCTTCATCCTCGGACTGATACCGTTCATGATATTCCTCGTGAACTGCATTCTTTTTTTCGCAGCGCCGGAGATTGACACAATCATCAAAATGCTCCAGTACCTGCCTCAGCAGTTTGCAGCAAGCATGGAAGCAAATATCGCGCGCATCATCGCGGGAAGAAGCACGATCTGGCTGTTTGCCGGTCTTGCAGGCGCGGTCTGGACCGCATCGCAGGGGACGGCCGTCCTTGTCCGTGGCATGGATAAGATATTCTTTCAGGACAGAAATACCCAGTCCTGGCTCAAGGTCAGTCTGAAAGCATGCTTCTTCACGGTCTGCCTCGTGGTGGCGATGATCCTGTCGCTGCTTCTCATCGTATTTGCCAACGCCGTCATATTCTTCGTGCAGGACTATATTTTCGAGCTGCCGGATATTTTCTGGGACATCTGGCGGCCTGCCAGATATGTCATTCCTTTCATCGTCATGAGCCTGTCATTATCTGCTTTTTACCGGTATGCGCCCAACCGTTACATCACCAAGTGGACAAGGATTATTTCCGCATCGTTCCTCGTTACCGTGGTGCTCCTTCTTGTGACGGCAGGATACGGATATTACATCCTCCATATTTCCAGCATGGGCGTCACTTACGGTTCCCTGATCGGCCTGATTTTCCTGTTTCTCTGGCTCCATCTGGCGACGCAGATCATTCTGGCCGGCGGAGCCATGATCATGGCATGGGGAGATATGAGGGAGCGAAAAGAAAAAAAGAGGATTCCCGTCTGATTCCTGCCGGCCGCATGACCGGAGCGCAGGTTCCGCCGAAATACCAATAAAAAAACTCTGCCGGTTAACAGCAGAGTTTTTTGTTGGAACAGTAAGATGCTACAAAGAATGCAGATTAGAAATGATAATTCAGGCCGACGCCGAAGCCGTCCTGGTTTTCCACGTCGTCCCTGTCATAGTAGGTGTAATTGACGTCCAGATCAAAAGAGGTGGGAACCAAACCCAGCTGAAGGCCTACTTTATATTCCCTTTCCACGGAGGAAAGCTTCATTCCCGCATAGGCGTCAAGAGGTCCGAGGACGTTGGTGCGGCCTTCGATCAATCCGTAGATTTTGGAGTCTCTGTCATAATAGTTTCTGTTGCCGAGGCCCAAATACACACGGCCCAATTTATATTTCGCATAAATATCGGTTTCGTTTCCGCCGTGGTTCCAGTGCCTGTATTCTGCACCGACGACGATTTTTTGAATGGGGGCGATTTCTATGTGGGCGCTGTGGATGCCGTCTTTCGCCGTATTATATCCGTATCCTACTTCCGTTTCCATGATGGGAAGCCCGGGAACGAGGGCCTGCGCGGAATAAGCGCCGCCAAAGGCTGCCATGGCCGCAGCCAGAATAATGATTTTTCTCATGATAAATCTTCCTTTCTGCAAGGATGTTCTTTCATTATTATAATCGGAAGCCGCGGAGAATTCCAGCTTCATAGAAAGAAAGCATAGATATATGACAAACGGATGGATAGACATGCAAAAACAGAGGAGCCTGCGCTGTTTCGCGCCCCCCTGTTTTTATGAGCATCTATCGGTTATTCGGAAACGATTTCTTTTTCCGTGAAGGCTTCTTCCGTTTTTTCATCCTTACCTGCGAAATAAGAGGCGAGCAGGGAGCCGCTGATGTTATGCCAGATACTGAAAAGCGCACCTGCAATGCCGCCTGCGGCGGTGAAATACATCAGGGCCAGCGTGGAGGCGAGGCCTGAATTCTGCATGCCTACTTCGATGGCCATGGCGCGTTTCTGTCCTTCCGTCATGCCGAAGAGGCGGGCGAAGAAATAACCAAGTCCCAGACCGAACATGTTATGAAGGATGACGATGAGGAAAATGGTGAGCCCGCTGGTGATGATGATATTTCCGCTCAGAGAAACCACGCATCCCACAGTGAGGATGACGACCAGCGCGGAAAGCAGGGGCATGACCTTATTGATTCTCTGTACCTGCCTCGGGAAGAAATAGTTGATCCCTATGCCGGCAATCAGGGGAAGGAGAACCATTTTCGTGATGGACATCATCATGGAGGTGAAGCTGATATCGACCCATGTGCCTGCAATGTACCAGATCCAGAAGGGAGTGGCGATTGGAGCCAGAAGGGTGTTCACCATTGTCATCGAAACGGAGAGTGCCACGTCCGCATTGGCGATGTAGCTGATGACGTTGGATGCCGTTCCGCCCGGACATGCGCCGACGAGGACGACGCCGATGGCGATTTCCGGCGGCAGGGAGAAGGAAGAAATAAGCAGGAATGCCAGTGACGGCATGATGAGGAATTGGAGGAAAATGCCGAGCAAAATGCTTCTGGGCTGTTTCCATACGAGCAGAAAATCGGCAGGGCGAAGGCTCATTCCCATGCCGAACATGATCAGTCCCAGCATCCACGGAATCTTGGGGGCAAGGGGGGCGAACAGGGAGGGGATGAAAATCCCGGTGATACCAATCAATATGACGCCGACCGTCATATACTTTGTGGCTAAGTGTACGATTCTATCTATCATGTCTATCCGATTTCCCTTTCTTTTTCCGTTCCCCTGATTTTGACAGGATGATTTTTTTCATCCACCATGACGACCTTGGGGATAAATCCCACGGCTTCCTTTTCGTCCATCATGGCATAAGCGATGATGATGACGGTGTCGCCGATCTGCGTCAGGCGGGCGGCTGCGCCATTCAGGCAGATGACGCCGCTTCCCCGTTTTCCCGCGATCGTGTAGGTCTCCAGACGGGCGCCGTTATTATTGTTAACGATCTGGACGCATTCGCCGGGAAGGATGCCTGCCTGTTCCAGCAGGTCTTCATCGATGGTGATGCTTCCCATGTAGTTCAGATTGGCTTCCGTGACCGTGGCACGGTGGATTTTTCCATGAAATATCGTGTAAAGCATTATGTATCCTCCAGTATGATGTTGTCGATCAGTCGTGTCTTTCCGAATTTGACGGCGACGGCGAGCAGAGTTTTTCCTGTAACCGTTCCGCATACGGGGGTCAGTCCCGGAAGTCCATGCATTTCTACATAATCGATCTCGCTCATCGGTTCCGCTTCAATCTGCGTCCGTGTGAAACGGATAAGCTCATCGGCCCGTTTTTCTCCTCCGTCGAATTTCCTTTTCGCTTCTTCCAGCGTCCGGGAAAGAATAAGGGCGGATTTCCGCTCTGCCTCGGATAAATAGGTGTTTCTGGAGCTTTTGGCAAGCCCGTCCGGTTCGCGGATGATGGGCATGATGCGCAGTTCGACGTCGAAGAATAAATCTTCCACCATGCGGCGGAGGACTTCCGTCTGCTGCGCGTCCTTCAGACCGAAATAAGCACGGTCGGCCTTGGATAAATGGAACAGTTTAGAAACCACGGTGGTCACGCCGCGGAAATGGATCGGGCGGCTGCGTCCGCAAAGGACTTTGGTGACTTCGCCCGTGACTTCCACCCATGTCATTTCTTCATGGGGGTACATTTCCTTTGGCGTCGGGGCAAAAACCACATCGGCGCCGAAGCTTTCCGCCAGACGGCAGTCTTTTTCCAGCGTGCGCGGATAGGCATCATAGTCTTCGGCCGGACCGAACTGGGTCGGATTCACGAAAACACTGACGATGGTCACATCGTTTTCCTCGTGGGACGCCTTGATGAGTGAAGCATGTCCTTCGTGGAGGGCGCCCATGGTGGGCACGAGGCCGATTGATTTTCCCTCCTTCCTGCATTGGGCGGAAAACTGTCTGAGTTCTGTAGCACTGCGACATAGAAACATAGATATACATCCTTTCCTGTGCCTGCTGCAATAACTGGAGTCGATATCCTGCAGAGAAAGCAATAAAAAAGGGCGCATCCAAACGAGATGCACCTCTGCCACAGGCATGATAAAAATCATGCTGATTTTACATGAAATCACTGCATTCGTCTCGGTCATTACAATCCAAGCGATATTCTGTTATGCAGGACATTGATACGAAGGACTTATGCCCTGATACAATTCCGAAGATATTATTCAGAAAAATCCCGAGTATCACCTGCACACGTATGTAACCATACCGTATGGGTCATGGTTTGTCAATGAAATATTGAGGGAATATGAGAAAATAAGTTGCTTATGATAAAAATATATAGGCATATCAAAAAGGAATAATCAGAAAATAAAAAACGCACCTGCGAAACCGGAAATAAATCGGTCTGCAAGGTGTGTTTTTTGTCAGGATTGCCGGATTACAGCGTGATGGCTCTAGCGAAGTGCTCCTTCAGTACGGTGATGGAAGCCTGCAGCTCTGCCAGCTCTTCATCAGTCAGTTTGATTTCGATGATGTCCTCCACGCCGTCTTTTCCGACCTTGACGGGAACGGAAGCGAAGCTATCCCTGATGCCGTACGGGCCATCGAGATAGACAGAGCAGGGTAGGATTTTGTGCTCATCATGGTAAATGGCGCGGACCAGTTCTGCCGTGGCGGAGGTGACGCCGAATTCTGTGCAGCCTTTATTTTCGATCTCTATATATCCTGCCCTATGTACTTTTTCAAGGATTGTTGCTTTATCATCTATATGGTACATGTCTGGCTTTTCAGCAAGAAGTTCGTCAATCTGCTTGCCTGCCACGAATACATGGCTCCAGGGAATC
This sequence comes from uncultured Dialister sp., assembly GCA_902462205.1. Classification (GTDB taxonomy): domain Bacteria; phylum Bacillota; class Negativicutes; order Veillonellales; family Dialisteraceae; genus Dialister. The sequence continues at coordinate 51,848 of CABQAR010000004.1, read as the reverse complement.
ATGGAACTGTCTCCGTGTTCACCGAGTAAGTACGCCGTGAGGGAACGGCGGTTGACTTTGAGCTGTCTGGAAAGCTGCATCTGCAGCCTTGCGGAATCAAGGGCGGTGCCGGAACCGATGATTTTATTTTTCGGCCAGTCCAGCTTGTACTGGAGGTATTCCGCAATGATGTCGCAGGGATTGGAAATGGAAATGATGATGCCGTCAAATCCTGATTTCTGGATGAGCGGGATGAATTCCTTGCTCGTGGCAATGGCGCTGTCCATCATATCCAGTCGGGTTTGCCCAGGGAGTCTGGTTTTTCCTGAAGCATTAATAAGTATGTCCGCATCTTTCATGTCATCCATCGTACCTGCATAGGCTTCAAAATGATGGGGCTGGTAGCTGACCGCGTCAAGAAGATCCAACGCTTCTCCGTACGCCTTGCCATCATTTATATCATAGAAAACAACTTCATCGACCAATCCCTGTATAGCAAACTGCAATGCGAGATGGGAGCCTACGTTTCCTGCGCCGATGATACCGATTTTCCTTGTTTTAATTGCCATACCCAATTCCCTCCTACAACTTCTTAAAACATTTGATTTTGTATAAATTATTAACAAAGAAATAGTGAATTTTCTCTGCAATAACTTACACCAATTATACTCCTTGTCCCTCTGAGAGGCTACTGATGTCTGCTGGGGAAACAGGAAATCAGAATCATCCATACTAAATAGATGAATTTAGATTCAATCATGCAAAATACTATATATTGTATGCAATATTATAAATTGACACAAAATAGAGGATGGATTAAGATGGATGTGTAGAAAATAATGGCATGACCGCCATGGAATAAAACGAGGTAACGATCATGGAACATTGGTATGATAATGAAATCAGCCAGGGAATACTGAAAGGAAAATACTATCATGAAGGAGAAACGACACCGGAACAGTTTATCGATCGCGTCAGTTCCGTTTTTGATGAAAAGCTCCGCGTGCGGATGAAGGAGTATTTAAATAATGCGGATTTCTGTCCTGCCGGCAGGACTCTTTATGCGGCTGGCGCCAAAGGGAATTTCAAGGTATCCATGTCCAACTGCTATATCCTTCCGTCACCGGAGGACAATCTGGAATCCATATTCCGATCGAACGCGGAAATCGCCCGCATCTTTTCCTATGGCGGCGGCATCGGCATCAATATTTCCAATCTCCGTCCGAAAGGAAGCCGTGTGCAGAATGTGGCCCGCACGTCCACCGGCGCCGTTTCCTTTATGAAAATATTCAACGTCACGGGAGAGGTCATCAGCCAGAACGGCCGGCGGGGTGCCATGATGGTCGGACTGAACTGCAGCCATCCCGATATTTATGAATTCCTCCACATCAAACAGGAGCAGGAAAAATTATCCAGCATGAATATCAGCATCCTGTTTACCGATGAATTCATGGAAGCCGTTCGTGACGACAAGAAATACACGCTCCGTTTCCAAATCGAATCCACGGGGGAGAAAATCGAACGCACCATCCGGGCCAGAGAATTTTTCCGTGAATTCTGCGAAACGCAGTGGGACTGGGGCGATCCGGGCGCTCTTTTTTCCGACCGCTTAAATGATTACCATCTGCTTGCAGGATATCCGGAATATAAGATCGAAATCACGAACCCCTGCGGGGAATTCGGTGGCAACGCCTACAACGCCTGCAATCTGGGCAGCATCAACCTGTACAACATGATCGACGGCAAATTCAGTGATGCCCCTTCTTTTAACGAAGAAAAGTTCAGGCAGGCCGTTTATGACGGCATCATCGCCCTTGATGAAATCGTGGAATATGGGTATGAAACGCAGCCTCTGGATGAAAACAGGACCTGCATCGATGACTGGCGTTCCCTCGGGCTCGGACTGTTCGGCGTGGCGGATGCCCTTGTGGCGATGAAGCTGACCTATGGAAGCAGGGAAGCCAATACATTTATCGGCGATGTCATGAAGACCATGCTGCTGACCGCCCTCCGCTCCTCCTGTGACAGGGCAAAGGAGAAAGGAACTTTCGGCCATTACCGCTGGGAAGCCACTGCAAAATCTCCCGTTATGGAACTGGTCAGAGAACTGGATCCTTCATTGTATGAAGATATCCGTGTCCATGGACTCAGAAACGGGACGCTTCTTGCCATTGCGCCGACCGGTACGATTTCCCTCCTCATGGGAAGCTTTTCCGGCGGATGCGAACCGCTCTACAAGATTTCCTATGAACGGACCACGCATAAGATGGAGGACGTAAACGGGAAATTCCGTGTCTACGCCCACAGCGTGAAGGATCTGCTCGAATACCACCACCTGCCGCTGACACTGTCTGATGAAGAAGTAAGGGAACGGTTCCCCTGGGTGATTGAAAGCCACGAAGTGTCCTTCATGGACAGGGTCAAAATGCAGGCAGTCATGCAGAAATATGTGGATAATTCCATTTCAAGCACGGTGAACCTGAAAAATGCGGCGACACCGGAAGATATTTATCAGATCTATCTGGAAGCATGGGAAAGCGGATGCAAGGGCATCACCGTATTCAGAGACGGATGCCGTCGTGGAAACATCCTGGGGGTGGATACGAAGAAGGAAGGAAAGAAGGGGCAGGAAAAGCCTTCTGCTGAAAAGGAAGGACAGCCGGCCTGTCCGGTCTGCGGCTCCGCGCACCTTCATGTGGAAGGGCACTGCACCACCTGCAATGACTGCGGATGGTCGACCTGCAGCCTCGCAGAGGGATAATGTAAAATAATGCGGTTTAAAAGCACGTCTGACGATGAATTTCGAAGGCGTGCTTTTATTTGTGCTGTACATGGGAAAGATGAGATTATAATGAGAAAATGTTGTGTAATGAGGGCAGCCATTATATAATAAAAAGCGGATGCCAACGAAGTGAAGTGTTTCCATGAAAATCAAATTTTAATGTACTGATAAAAAAGACGACATAGATGATCTGCTGATATTGGCTTCTGTTTCATGGGAACCGCTTGAAGGAGGGACATATATGAAAGGTTATGCGATGCGTAAGATCGGCGAAGTGGGCTGGGTGGAAAAGGACAGGCCCGCCTGCGGCCCCATGGATGCGATTTGCAGGCCCCTTGCCATTGCCATCTGTACCTCGGATGTGCATACGGTCTGGGAAGGCGCCGTGGGAGAGCGTCATGACATGATTCTGGGACACGAATGCTGCGGAGAAGTCGTGGAAGTCGGGGAATGCGTAAAGGATTTCAGGCCGGGGGACCGCGTCCTTGTGCCGGCGATCACACCGGATTGGAATTCACTGGAAGCGCAGGCTGGATACGCCATGCATTCCGGCGGCATGCTGGCAGGATGGAAGTTTTCCAATTTCAAGGACGGCGTTTTCGCTGAATATTTCCATGTGAATGATGCGGACGGAAATCTGGCCCATCTGCCGAAGGAAATCAATATCGTCGACGCCTGCATGCTTTCCGATATGGTACCCACCGGTTTCCATGGCGTGGAACTGGCGGACGTGGAATTCGGCGATGTCGTCCTCGTCATCGGAATCGGCCCTGTCGGACTGATGTCCGTAGCAGGTGCCAGTATGCGGGGCGCTTCCCGGATTATTGCCGTGGGAAGCCGTCCGATCTGCGTGGAGGCCGCCGGAAAATACGGCGCATCGGATATTGTCAATTATAAAAACGGATCCATCGAGGAACAGGTCATGAAGCTGACCGACGGAACAGGCGTGGACAAGGTCATCATCGCAGGAGGAACGGTGGATACTTTCGCTTCTGCGGTCAAGGTGCTGAAACCGGGAGGACGGATCGGATCCGTCAATTATCTCGGCAGCGGTGACACGATTAATATCCCCCGTATCGAATGGGGCGTAGGCATGGGGCATAAGAACATCATCGGCGGGCTCATGCCCGGCGGAAGGCTGCGCATGGAAAAACTGGGGGCGCTGGTGGCACGGGGCAGGCTGGATGTAAGCCTCCTTTCCACCCATATATACGAGGGGTGGGATAAAATTCCGGAAGCGCTCCAGATTATGAAGGACAAGCCGGCGGAAGTCATCAAGCCGGTGGTCGTGCTGGAAAAGTAAATATTTTACACCAATGCCATAAAAAAGGTACTGCGATTTCATGACGCAGTACCTTTTTCAGTTTCTGTCTCAGTTCCCATCCAGCTGTGCCACACCTAATGGCGGGGATTCGAGGAAGGTCACGTTTTTATTTCTCTGCTCCAGCCAGCCGGCCTGCCATTCATTCGGAAGGAGGTAGACGGGGCGTTCTCTTCTGTCGTAGACGACCATGGCGTTATCTATGCCGATAAGTTCTTCCGGAGGAATGTCACCTTCCGTCCACCGCGCACAGGTGTAGCCGATCTGTTCCACATTGATATTGACGTTGTATTCATTTTCCAGACGGTATTTCATGACTTCGAACTGGAGCTGGCCGACAGCGCCGATGATGAAGGATTCCATGATGTAAGGCTGCTTGTAGACCTGTATGGCACCTTCCTGCGCCAGCTGGCCCACGCCGTTCAGGAACTGTTTCCTTTTCATGCTGCTGTCAGGAGAAATTCTTGCGAAGAGTTCCGGCGGGAATACGGGGAAATCGATGAAGGTGACAGGGGATTTCTTTTCGCAGACGGTGTCTCCGACCCCGAGCTCTCCCGTGTCAAAGATACCGATGATGTCGCCGGGATAGGCTTTTTCTACGGTCTGCCGTTCCGTCGCCAGAAACTGCTGCGGCTGGGAAAGGCGAATCATTTTTCCGCTTTGGCGATGGAGGACGGAAGCACCCTTTTCAAATACGCCGGAGCAGATACGCATGAAAGCGATCCTGTCGTGGTGCTTGGGATCCATGTTCGCCTGTATTTTAAATACGAAGGCGGAAAAATTCGGATCCTCTGGAGAAACGGTGCCTTCCAGAGTGTTCCGTTCTTCCGGCGGCGGCGCAAGCTCCAGATATTTTTCAAGGAAGGTCTGTACGCCGAAGTTCGTCATGGCGGAACCGAAAAACATGGGGGTCAGTCCGCCCTTGGCGACCTTTTCCGCATCGAAGGGATCGCCTGCCTCTTCCAGAAGCTCCAGATCGTCTTTCAGAGTCTGGATGATTTCCGGGGTGAGCCGGGAAGTAATGGCAGGATCGTCTATTTTTCCGGAGATGACTTCCAGTTTTTTGACCCCGTGGGCATTGTCCTTGATGAAGAGGTGGCAGATTTCTTTTTCACGGTCGTAAATGCCCGTGTAGTCGCCATTGACGCCGATCGGCCAGTTCATGGGGCAGGAGCGGATGCCGAGGACGTCCTCGATATCTGCCATGAGGTCAAACGGATTTTTGCCGAAGTGGTCGATTTTGTTGACGAAGGTGAAAATGGGAATGCCCCGGTCGGAGCAGACCTTGAACAGCTTTTTCGTCTGCGCTTCCACGCCTTTTGCCACGTCGATGACCATGACGGCGCTGTCGACGGCCATGAGGGTACGGTAGGTATCTTCGGAAAAGTCGGCGTGCCCCGGCGTATCAAGGATATTGATGCGGCAGCCGCTGTAATCAAATTGGAGCACCGAGCTGGTGACGGAAATGCCGCGCTGTTTTTCTATTTCCATCCAGTCGGATACGGCATAGCGGGCCGTCTTGCGCGCTTTGACGGAGCCTGCCAGATGGATGGCTCCCCCGTAAAGCAGGAGCTTTTCCGTGAGCGTCGTTTTGCCGGCATCCGGATGGGAAATTATGGCAAACGTGCGGCGTCGTTTTATTTCTTCTAAATCAGTCATTTTACACCTCAAATAAACACATACTGGTTTATTATACAAAAAAACATACGGATAGGCTATGCCTGAGTAGGGGATTATTGATTTTCCACGGCGAAGCCGTGCATGAGCTTCAGTATGGATTCATCGGAAAGCAGCTGGTGGATGTCCCTGTCCGCGGAAATGGAAATATGCTGCCTGCCGAGGTAGCTTTCAAATCGTTTTTGCACCTGCGGTACACGCCGGTCGGGATCATTCAGGGGGATTTTCTTTCCCAAGAGCTCTTTCATGAGTGACTTCATGACGACAGGGCGGAAAAACTGTTCCAAAAAGCATGTTTCTATCCAGTAGGCGTGTTTTGTCTTCGTAAAGCGCGCCGTTTTCGGCATGAACTTCAGGTACAGGTCAAGCCCGTCATAGTAGCCGCTCCAGAAGTCACTGAACGCCGTGTCAAATTCGCCGTCCTTCTGCGTTTCAATGAATTCCAGCGCATCGGCCTCGATGATCCTGATTTTTTCTTTGTGCGGGAATTGGGGAAGCAGGTTTTCCCTGAAAAGGGAAATGACGACAGGATTTTTTTCGATGACGGTCACGGTGCCAACGCTGTCCTTTTCCGCAGCCATGAACGCATAGTAGCCAAGCCCGAGCCCGTAGGTGATCACATTTCCTTCTGCATCAGCGATGGCCTGTTCCATGGACTGCACTTCGCTTAAGACGACGCTCATCCATACCTCTTTGTTTTCAAGGATGACGGGGAAGGATACTTTTTCTCTGAAGAAACCGATATCCGCGTACAGGAATGGATTAGCCCCGTTGTATCTGTGGTAGGTCTGGAAAAATTCATAAGGCAGGTAATCCGTGGCGGTGAGGGTGATATTCTTTTGCACCGCCTGCCGGATATGGATTTTTTGGTAATAAGGGTTCTCTCTGATGGAGCCGCTTTCATAGAAATGGATGCCGTCGGCAATGCACTGCAGGAGCGCGTCATAGAGATGGTTTGCATCCATCATGGACGTGAGCTCCGAATAAGGCGCCATTTCCTTTTTATTGTCATAAAGGGTATAGATGGCGTTTTCCACGGCGTCGCCAAAGGCGAGCTCGGCGATGCGGGTGATACAGGTGTCTCTGGGGGAATGGGCGGGAGAAAAAAGCCATTCGCTGTCGATATGTTCCAGATACAGGCGGTTTCTGATTTCCTCCATGACAAGGTCGTTTGACACCTCTGCCAAAAGGAATTTCCTCCATATATTCTCCGCTGTCTTTTTTATTTCTGCGCTTCTTTTGATTTCCATAGGGGTTCCTCTTTTTCTTTGATCTCTTTTCCTATTATACAGTGATTCAATCACGGCTTCTATCGGGGCGGGCGGTGAAAATAAAAGACGTTTTTCCGAAGAAAAGATGATTTTAAAAATACATGTGAAATGCTATAATAACTGCAAAGTCTTTCAGGCTGTTCGTGATAAAGGGGTGAAGACATGGCTCGTGTGAAGGGTGCTAAGCGTTGGGATGCGTTGGATGCTTCCGTATGGCTTTCTCTGTTTGCCGACCCTTCGGTCATGTCTGATCTGATGATGCAGATCATTTCCAGCCTGTACCATTCACCGGAGTATACGGACAATGCGAAGCATATCGCGGAAGCCCTCTCCATGGAATACCGGGCGCTGAATGCGGCGGTCGGCTGGGCGGGAAATAAGATACGGGATATGTACGAGGCAGGAAAACTCGGCGTTGCTGCGCAGGAGGTTCCTGATCAAAAAGAAATCCCCCTGTCGGAAACGGAATCGGCGGAGCCTTCGGGAACGGGCCTGCTCACGGAGGAAACAGTTGTTTCTTCGGATAGTCCGTCTCCTGCAATGGCTCCGTGGCAGTATGTATTTAACGGAGAAGAGGATGAATACGGCGCCTATCTCTGGATATTGAAGCCGGAAATGGCGGCGGCGTTCCGTGAATTGGAAGACGCCGATGTTTCCGTGGGAAATGCGGTTCGGGAAGCGCTGTCGGCAGACATATCCGCTTTCGGGACGGAAGGGAATCTGTTTTCCTCGTCCGCGGAGGAAACGGTAGGGAAGATCAGGGAATCGGTGGAGGAGAAGCAGCGGTTTTTCCGCAAGTCGCTGTCCGACGGAGCGGAGTGCTGCGTGTGCGGCATCAGACGGCTTTCCCTGCTGCAGGCCGTTCCTTACGGGGAGGGCGGAATGAAACACAAGGGGCTCATCCTCTGTCCGACCCATGCCGCTCTTTTCGCGGCGCATCTGATTTCCTTCAGCGACCGGGGCAAGCTCCTTGTATCTCCATCGGTCTCAGAAGAGGAAAAAGAGCAGCTCGGACTGAAAAAAGGAATGGATGCCCGGTATGGATTCAGCAGAAGGCGCATGGCTGTCCATCGCAGAATTTTTAATCAGGAAGGACGGAAAGAAAAATGATTTTATCCGGCAAGGAAATTGCACGCCATATGGGCGAGGAAATAACGATTACACCGTTTCATCCGGAGCAGCTGAATCCGAACAGCTATAATCTGACGCTGGCGGATGAACTCATGGTATACGAGAACCATGAGCTGGATATGAAGAAAAGAAATACGGGCCGCCTTCTGAAAATCCCGGAGGAAGGCTATGTGCTCCAGCCGAATAAGCTGTACCTCGGCAGGACGGCGGAGTATACGAAGACGAAATGCTTTGTGCCGATGCTCGAGGGCCGTTCTTCCGTGGGACGGCTGGGACTCTTCATCCACGTGACGGCAGGATTTGGCGATGTGGGCTTTTCCGGGTACTGGACGCTTGAAATGTTCTGCGTGCAGCCGATCCGTATTTATTCCGGCGTGGAAATCTGCCAGATTTATTTCCATACGGTCCTCGGGGAAGCGGAGAAGTATGACAGCGGAAAATATCAGAATAATGTAGGCATCCAACCCAGCCTGCTTTACAAAGATTTCGAAAAGTAGTATATTTAAGATAACTTTATAGCACTTTGAGCAAAGAAGCTTGCAGCAGACACATAGTATTTCTGTGCGTCCGGCTGCTTTTTTTATTCTCGTTGGAGGGTAAAAAGGTAAGGAGTTTGGGCAGGATAAAGTGAAGAATAAGAACACAGGACATATTCCCCATTAGGCTCATCTGTGTTTGTCTCAAAGGCGATGATTAGGGTTAAGAGCAGAGGAAAGTTTTTTAAGGAGGTCGGAGACTATGAAAAAAGTAACGAAGAAGATGCTTACAGCAGGTATGGCTTGTGCCTTTGGCGTGGCTTTACTGGCAGGATGCGGCGGAGACAGCGGTTCCGGTTCTAAATCGGCGCCGGAAAAACAGTTCCTGAATATTGCGACCGGCGGAACGGCCGGCACTTATTATCCGCTCGGCGGTGCTTTGGCTGAACTGCTGAACAACAATATCAAAGGAATGAATGCTTCTGCCCAGTCCACAGGCGCTTCTGTTGCAAATGTGAATATGCTGAAAGACGGTTCCGTGGATATCGCTTTCATCCAGAATGATATTTCTTACTATGCGTCCACAGGTACGGAAATGTTCAAGGACAACAAGGTATCCAATCTGAGGGGGCTCGCCGCACTGTATCCGGAAACGATCCAGTTCGTAACTACTGCGGATAAGGGAATCAAGTCCATCGCCGACCTGAAAGGCAAGAAGGTAGCCGTCGGTGCGGCAGGTTCCGGTGCGGAAGCCAATGCACGCCAGATTCTGGCAGCATATGGAATCACATATGACGATATCGATGAACAGTTCCTTTCCTTCGGCGAAGCAGCTGACGCATTGAAAGACGGCAATGTCGATGTAGGCGTCGTAGTCGCCGGTTTCCCGACAGCGGCCATCCAGGATCTGGCTGCCAATAAATCTGCGGCGATCATCAATATCGACGGAGCCAAGGCTGATGAGCTGATGAAGAAATATCCGTACTATACCAAGGTCACGATTCCGAAGGGAACGTATCCCGGACAGGAAGCGGACGTCAATTCCGTCGCTGTGAAGTGCATCATCGTTACGACCGATAAGATGAGTGATGATCTGGGAGCCCAGGTGGTCAAGGCCATTTATGAACATCTGGACCGTATGAAAGCTGCCCATGCGGTAGGCAAGTACATCACCAAGGATACGGCTCTTGACGGCATGTCTATCCCGATGAACGCAGGTGCCGAAAAATATTTCAAGGCAAAATAAGTAAGGCAGGTCTTGTGAGTTTACTGGCAGGTTTATAGAAGGCATGAGAAGAGTGGATGGCAGCGGGATATGGAATTTCGCTGCTATTCACTCCTCTCCATGTCAGGCTGAAGCCGGGATTTGGTTTGGGAGAGGAGAGGGAAACCCGTTACTGGGGCTGTTCCTGCAGGTATGATTAGGAAAACACAAAGCGGAAAACTTGAAAATATGATCGCCTATGCGGGAATCATGATCACCATCCTCATCGCCGCGGTCGGGTACTATATACGGACGCCGTATCTTTACGGACAGACCGCGGATGGATTCATTATCAGGCAGGAGGTGGAGGCAGGAACTCCGGTGACGCTTGCCTACCGCCATTCCGTGCAGAAAACGATGATTTATGAATATCTCGTTGTCAATGAAACGGAAGACGGGCTCGTGCTGAAATCGACCAAGTATCAGTCGATGGGCGTGGGTCTTCCTTTTTCAAAGGAAGACGGAGAATTCCGGCAGGAGGGAGAATGGTTCATCATGGACAAGATGAATCGGAAATATCCCGAACTGTCAGTCCGTAACGGAGTGACGAACGAGGAGCACATCATCGTGGGGGATACGGATTATTCCCTGACGGAGCTGATGCCCCTTGAAAAAGAACTGCACTTGTATGTAGCGCCTTTATGGAAGGCGTATTGGATGAAAAAAGAAATTAGGAGTTGATTGTTTTGGCCGATTTGGAAAATAAAGTAAATCCGCCCGCTGTGGAAAATAAGGCCGCAGAGGGCGAACTCGACCAGCATCTCCAGAAGAAGCTGAAGGAACTGGATAAGGAATCGAACACGGTGGAATACAGCGGCATATGGGCGAAGCTCATCGCCGTCATCTGTATCTGCTTTTCCCTTTTCCAGATTTATACAGGCTTTTTCGGAGCGCTGGATGCGATGATACAGAGATGTATCCATTTATCCTTCGGTATATCCCTGGTATACTTGCTTTGCCCGACAAAGCGTTCATGGCTCAAGGGCGGCAGCGTCCATCCGATCGATCTGGCGCTTGCCATTATCGCAACGATCCCGCCCATTTATATCCTGATGAATTACCAGCAGCTTATCCTGAGGGCGGGAACGGTGACGCCGGTTGATACCTTCATGGGGATTCTCGGAATGGTGATGGTGATCGAAGCGGCACGGCGTATCGTCGGCCTGCCGATCGTCATCGTCGTACTCTGCTTCCTTGCATACGGATTCTTTGGAAGATATATGCCGGGGCCTCTGGCACACAGAGGACTTACCATTAATCAGATGGTGGGACATCTGTTCTATACGACGGAAGGCGTATTCGGCATACCGATGGGCGTTTCTTCCACGTTCATCTTCCTCTTCATCTTATTTGGCGCGTACCTGGAAAAGACGGGCCTCGGGAAGTTCTTTATCGATATCGCCAATGCGATTGCAGGATGGGCTTCTGGCGGCCCTGCGAAAGTGGCGGTTATTTCTTCTGCGCTGCAGGGGACGATTTCCGGTTCTTCCGTAGCGAACGTCGTCGGATCCGGTTCCTTCACCATTCCGATGATGAAGAAACTGGGCTATCATAAGAACTTTGCCGGCGCGGTAGAAGCGGCAGCCTCCACGGGCGGACAGATCATGCCTCCCATCATGGGCGCGGCGGCATTCCTGATGGCGGAATTTGTCGGAATCCCGTACATGGAAGTCGTCAAGGCGGCCATTGTTCCTGCCATGCTGTACTTCCTCGGCGTTTTCCTCGGCGTCCATTTCGAAGCGAAGAAAAATGATTTGAAAGGAACACCGAGAAGCGAGCTGCCGCCATGGGGACGGATCATGAAGGAAGAAGGCCATCTGGCGATTCCGCTGATTGCGATTATCGGACTTCTGGCTTCCGGCTATACGCCTATGAAAGCAGCGCTGGCAGGCATCGTTATTTCCATTGCGACAGCGATGCTCCGTGCCAATACGCGCATGAGCTTCAATGATATCGTCGATGGGCTGATCAAGGGCGCCCGCGGTGCGCTGGGCGTGCTGATCGCCTGCGCGTCCGCAGGGATGATCATCGGCATCGTGACGAAGACAGGCGTCGGACTGAAACTGGCATCCGCGTTGGTCGATGTGGCTGCCGGTAATTTCCTGCTCCTCCTGTTCTGCACCATGGTGACCTCCCTGATTCTGGGGATGGGCGTTCCGACGACGGCGAACTACGTCATCACCTCCACGATCGCCGCTCCTGCGCTGATACAGCTCGACGTGCCGATCCTGGCTGCCCATATGTTCGTATTCTATTTCGGAATCATTGCGGATATCACGCCACCTGTCGCTCTTGCGGCCTATGCAGGCAGTGCGATTTCTGGTGGCGACCCTCTGAAAACAGGGGTCAATGCATCGAAGCTTGGTATAGCGGCGTTCATCATTCCTTATGTATTCGTGCTTTCTCCCCAGCTTCTCGGCATCAATGCATCCGTGGCGGGAATCATCATGTCAACCTGTACCGCTATCATCGGAATGGCAGGTATTTCAGCGGCGATGATCGGCTATCTGGCGGCCAAGACGAAACTGATCGAGCGGCTGCTGCTCGTTGCGGGCGGGCTCATGCTGATCGATCCCCATGTCATGACGGATGTGGTCGGCATCGGTATCCTTGCTTTCGTGCTTTTCATGCAGATCATGAGAAGGAAGAAAGAAAAAGCGGCGAGTGAGGCCTGATTGGTCGTATCAGTCAAAACAAAATTCCTAAATAAAAATGCAGCCTTTGCCGGGCTGCATTTTTTGCTGGGATGATTTTTATGTATGTTCCGAATCTTTTTTCTTCTGTGCCGGAAGTAAGGAAGTACCAGATTTTCCTGTGCCATGCTCTTCATTCCATGGGAGGTGGAGCTTCGGTGGAACGCCTTCTAAGATATGGGGGAAAATGGAATTGTCCTCGTCGTCCTTGTCAGGAATGAAAATCGGAAGGCGGTTGGGCAGTATTTCCAGATCGATCGGAAATGCGGGGCCCTTGTCTCCATCCACGTTTGTCCACAATTTCTCTGATTCGCTGATGGAAATATGGGCTTTCTTTATGCCGACCACCGTCAATATTTCCGGCCCGAGCTGGAGGCCTGTCAATATTTTCGGCGCTTCCCTGATTGTACGGATCCATTCGAAATCATGGAACAGGGCGAGCTTGATGATACCCTTGTTTCTTTCCTCCGGCGGAACCAGGTTGCGGAAGCTGCCGGCGGAATCCGTCAGCATGGCGGCGATGAGCGGAGAGGAAACCTGTATGACAGTGCCGTTTTCCTCCTCGATGCGGAAATGGTAGGAATGCTGTTTCGTCAGAACCTGGAAGCCCTTCATGAAATAAGCCAGAGAGCCGAAACGCGTCTTTTCCTTGATGCTTACCTCGCTGACTGCTTCAGGAATCAGGCCGGCTGCCACGATATTGATGAAATAACGGTCATTGATCTTGCCTACATCAATGTTCGTTTTCTTCGCGTTCTTCAGCATGCGGATGGCTCCCTGCGGAGAACGGGGGATACGGAGCGCCCGAGCCAGATCATTGACCGTTCCGAACGGAATGAATCCGAAGCAGGAATCACTCTGCACGGGAACCATGCCGTTGATGACCTCGTTGATCGTTCCGTCGCCGCCCATGCAGATGATATCCTTGTTCTTCTCAGCGGCATGGCGGGCGAAATCCATGGCGTCGCCTGCCTTCTGCGTCAGCTTGATGGAAACATCCTCGTATCTGGCGGAAAGGACGGATGCTAAAAGAGGGATATATCTTGGCGCCCGCTCCCTTCCGGAAGTGGGATTCACAATGACGATGCAGCGCCCTGATTTTTCCAAAATAATAAACCTCCCCTTTGCCACCTGACATGTTTTTTACATTATAGCAGAAAGTTTTTCCCCTGGCATCGCGTTAAATAAAGGGAAACGCTTTTCTGGAATAAATGAATAAATAATTTTTTAAAACATGGAAAAACCACTTGACAAGGAAATTTAGGTACACTATCATAAGTTCATATCTGAGATACATGAACAAAAATGTTATGAACGAGACAAAAAGGTCTGCTGTGACGTTCTTTCAGAGATCCGGTGGCTGGTGGAAACCGGAGAAGGGCAGCATTCAATATCCCTCGCGAGCACTTTTTCCGAAATGAGTAGGAAAGGGCGTCCATTCACGTTACGAATAGGAACCGTTAAGAACAAAGTAGGGTGGTACCGCGGAATTTTCGCCCCTATCTTCAGCAGGCGCTGGAGGTGGGCTTTTTTATTACCTGAAAACTGACGGTTCGGTAAGTGATAAACCGGAGTGGTACCGCGTATAAGCGCCTCTGCAGGGATTTTCCCAAGCAGGCGCTTTTTGTTTTGCTCATGAATCAGATTTTGTCCAGTATCATTTTTTGAAAAAGAGGGAGACACTATGAGAAAACTCGTTAAAGGAATGGCTGCCGTACTGGCAGCAGCGGCTCTGACCACCGCGTTCGCAGGCTGCGGCGGCGGAGACAAGAAAGCATCATCGGAAGCCGGCAAAGGCGCGGAAGGCGCTTCTGCAAAAATCGGTTTCATTACCGCTTATACCGGACCTGGCGCTGCTTACGGCGTGGCTATGAAGGAAGGCGTCGATCTGGCTGTCGAGGAAATCAACAGCAACCCGAAGACGAAGATCAAGATCGACCTCAAGACCTATGACACGAAGCTGGTCAAGGCAGAAGCCATCAACGCCATGAAGAAAGCCATCGAGCAGGATAAAGTCCTTGCCGTTGAAGGGCCGATGACTTCCGGCGAAATGTTCGCTGCCGGCCCGATCGCCCAGCAGTCCAAAGTCGTTGCTTTCGGCACAGGCACCACCGCGCCGGGAATCACCGATCTGGGCGACTATATTTTCCGTAACGCCATCCCCGGAAAATTGGCGATTCCGGTTACCGTAAAGAAAGCGCATGATAAGCTCGGATTCAAGAAAGTAGCTGTCATGTACTCTAACAACAATGACCAGATGGTCGGCGAAAACACCATTTATCAGGATGTGTTCAAGCAGATGGGCATCGAAGTCGTGGATACGGAAACCTTTGCGGATAAGGATACCGATTTCTCCGCACAGCTGACCAAAATTCAGGCTGCCAATCCGGATGTCATCGCCATCGCGGGCCTGTATCAGGAAGGCTCCCTCATCGTGAAGAAAGCCCGTGAAATGGGACTGAACCAGCCGATCATCGGAAATAACGGCTTTAACAGCCCGGCATACATCAAGCAGGCAGGAGCGGCTGCTGACGGTACCCTCGTGGCAACGCCATGGAACGCGGAACGCAAATCCGAAAAGGCGCAGGCATTCCGCAAGGCATTCGTTGCCAAATACAACCATGAGCCTGACCAGTTCGCGGCACAGGCCTATGATGCCATGTACACCATCCATATGGCGGTAGAGCAGTCCGGCACAACGACAGACCGTAAGAAGTTCCGCGATACCCTTGCACAGATCAAGGGCTTCGAAGGAGCTACGGGTAAGTTTGAATTTGATGCCAACCGCGACCCGAAGATGGATCTTGACGTCCTTCAGGTCAAAGACGGCAAGTGGGTTCCCTTTGCTTAATTGATTTTAAATAAGAAGAAATGACAAAGACCAGTCTTTTGACAGACTGGTCTTTTCCTGTGTTCCAGAATATGGGGAATCTTACGGCTTGATTGTTTCCAGCGCGTCGTCTAGAGATTTCGTGACGAGGCCCGTATCGGTGACGAAGAGCGGGATGCCTATGGCGCCGGCGGCGCGGACGGGATCGAAAATGGATTTGTACTTCGGATCATCCCGGTAGGAGAGGAACTCTTTCAGGTAAGTGAGAGATTCACAGAAGTTTCTGAATTCAAAAGGGATTTTTTTACTTTCCAGTGCTTTTAATGATTCCTGTGTTCTGGAGCAGATGTTCATTCCATAGATAATCAGCATTTTTCATTCCTCCTTTTTTCTTTATTTTATGACAGCGGCAGGAAATATGCCACTGCCGTTTCCTTTTTGGAGCCGGTTTATTTTCCGTCCCTGCGTTTTCAAATGGAATATCCGATGTATTTGTAATAAAATAAATAAGGACAGAGAGAAGGGGTGTCATTCCGCTTTATCGGAAAAGATGATTTGCCCTCTTTATTTACAGTGGCTTTTTGGATATAATAGTAAAAATTTATTTGCGTGTTTTATATTCGTTTCTTTCCAAGGAGGAAATAATGGCAACCTATATCAATGAACCTGCACATACCTTTAATGAATATCTTCTGATTCCCGGATATTCTTCCTGTGAGTGCATTCCGGCGAATGTGTCCTTAAAGACGCCGCTGGTCAGGTTTAAAAAAGGCGAAAAGCCGGCGATTGAATTGTCCATCCCCATGGTTTCCGCCATCATGCAGGCGGTTTCCGGTGAACGGCTTGCGGTGGAACTGGCAAGGAATGGCGGCGTTTCCTTTATTTACGGTTCGCAGACGGCAGAAGATGAAGCGGCCATGGTTGCCCGTGTCAAGGCGAAAAAAGCAGGGTTTGTTTTCAGCGATTCCAATCTTTCTCCTGAAAATACGCTGGCAGATATCCTTGCCCTGAAAGAGAAGACAGGCCATTCCACGGTGGCGATTACCGATGACGGCACGCCGAACGGAAAGCTGGTAGGCATTGTTTCCAGCCGTGATTACCGTGTAAGCCGTATGGAAAAGACGGAAAGGGTGGCGGATTTCATGACGCCCCTTGAAAAGCTGGTGACGGCGAAGTTCGGCATCACGCTTTCAGAAGCCAATGACATCATCTGGGATAATAAGATCAATTCGCTGCCGGTCCTTTATGAGGATGGCCGGCTGTACGGATTTGTTTTCCGCAAGGATTACGATTCCCATCGTGAGAATCCGGATGAAATGCTGGATGCCCAGAAGCGTTTCATTGTTGGCGCAGGTATCAATTCCCGCGACTATGCGGAACGTGTCCCCCTTCTCGTGGATGCAGGGGCGGATGTGCTCTGTATCGATTCTTCGGAAGGCTTTTCCGAATGGCAGAAAATCACGATTGCGTGGATCCGCGAGCATTACGGGGAAAAAGTCAAGGTCGGTGCCGGAAACGTGGTTGACAGGGAAGGATTCCTGTTCCTTGCAGAAGCCGGTGCGGATTTCGTAAAGGTGGGGATTGGCGGCGGTTCCATCTGCATCACCCGTGAAACGAAAGGCATCGGCCGCGGACAGGCGACGGCGCTGATCGAGGTCTGCCAGGCAAGGGATGAATATTATGAAAGGACAGGTATTTATGTACCTGTCTGCTCTGACGGCGGCATCGTTTATGACCACCACATCACATTGGCGCTTGCCATGGGTGCGGATTTCGTCATGCTCGGCAGATATTTCGCCCGCTTTGACGAATCCCCGACGCAGAAACGTACGGTCGGCGGCACGGTAGTGAAGGAATACTGGGGTGAGGGTTCCAACCGGGCGAGAAACTGGGCCAGATATGATCTGGGCGGTGACAAGAAGCTGCAGTTTGAGGAAGGGGTCGATTCCTATGTGCCTTATGCAGGTTCATTGAAGGAAAACGTGGCCAAGACGTGCAGCAAGGTGAAGGCGACCATGTGCAACTGCGGCGCGCTGACGATTCCTGAATTGCAGAAGAAAGCAAAATTGACGCTCGTATCCGCAACATCCATCGTGGAAGGCGGAGCTCACGATGTTATCAGAAAAGAAAAAGAAAATAACAATAACTGATAAATAATGAAAACGGTATGGCGCTGATGGCCCATACCATTTTTGTCTTTTCCGGATGCGGTTTATCGGACAAAAGGAGTTTAACAAAATTTAAAGGAATCTACATCATTACTTAAATGCTGTCATTTAGAATGATTAAATCAATAAGTATAAATAAAAATGTTTTTATGAGGAGATGCAGCCATGCACAGCTTTCCTGATTTTTCCCGTTTTCCCCGGCTTCCGCACACGCAAAAAGGCAAAATGATAGCGCTCGGCGGAGTGTTTCTTTTGGCGTGCATTGCCATTTACCTGTACAGCCATTCACAGACCGTTGTCAAAGAAAAGACGGTGGCGTCCAACGTGCCTGTTTCTACATACCGGCTGGAGAGAAAGGACATGAACCGGAGGATTTCTTTATCCGGACAGACGGTTCCGCTGGCACAGGTGGACATATCGACCAAGTATGCAGGAAAAATTGCAGAGGTGGATGTAAATCTCGGCGACCAGGTCGTTCCCGGGCAGGTCCTTCTTTCTCAGGACGCGACGGATACGGGGATATCCCTGCAGCAGAACCAGGCGGCTTTAGAGCAGGCGGCTGCTGATTCCAAGGCAGCGGAGTCGCAATTCCAGGCAGACCTGAAAACGGCAGAGGTCAATTATAATACGGCGAAGATGAATTACAGCCGATATGTCATCCTTCATGATGAGGGGGCGGTGTCACAGCGCGAGTTGGATACGATGTATCAGGCGTTTATTAATGCCCAGGCGGTTCTTGATAATCTGCAGTCGCAGAATGTCGGAGAGGTGCCGGCCAGCGTGGCAGGGAAATATGCAGCGCAGGCCAAAGCCGGGTATGCCGTCGACAGTCTGGCAAAGCAGCTGGATGACATGACGCTGCGCGCGCCCCGTGCAGGTGTCATCACATACAGGAATGCGGAAGCAGGAGCCATTGCGCCTGCCAATACCAAGGTGCTGACCATTACGGATACGAGCGGGATGTATGTGGACTGTTCTCTTCCGGAAACGGATATTGCCTCCCTGAAAACGGGCATGCCCGTAAAGGTGACGGTGGATTCCGTGGCAAATGAATATGACGGCGTCATTACTTATGTCAGTCCCGCCATGGACAGTACGACCAAGACCTATGCGCTTCGCATCACGCTGAGCCATCCGGACGCTTCTTTGCGGGGCGGCATGTTTGCGCAGCTTGTCATCGGCGTCCTTCAGAGGCCGGATACACTGTTCATTCCCAAGGAAGCGCTCGTGACACAGGACGGAAGCAATCAGGTCTATGTCGTCAAGCCGGATAAGACGATCGATATCCGGAATGTGAAAACAGGACTTCTGAATGATAAATATGTAGAAATAACGGACGGATTATCTGAAGGGGACGTTATAGCTACGACCAATCTGGCACGTCTGAAAAACGGCACGACCGTTGTGACGGGCTGACGGAAGCGTGACCGTTATGAATCTGACGAAATTTTCCATAGAGCGCCCGATCGGTATTGCCATGGTGGTGGCTTTCTTCGTCGTATTGGGACTCTTCAGCTTTTACAGGATAGGCGTGGAGCTTCTTCCCGCCTTAAATACTCCTTATGTCACCGTTTCCATATCCTATCCCGGCGCCAATGCGGATTCCATTGAACAGCAGGTCGTAAAACCGGCGGAAAATGCATTGTCCTCCGTGTCCAATCTGAAACAGATGACCTCCCAGGCTTCCTACGGACAGGCAAGGATCACTCTAGAACTTGATTTTTCCGCCAATGCGGATGCGGCGGCCATTGATGCCACAAAAAAAATCAATGCGATCCGGGGAAGCCTTCCTGACGGGATTGATGAGCCTGTCGTCATCAAGAGGGACATCAACGCCACGCCGGTGATGTATGTGGCGGTCCAATCACAGCAGCATCCTCTGGATGACATATATACCAAGGCCTATAATGATTTCCAAGACGTGCTCCAGCAGGCGGACGGTGTATCCGAAATCAATCTGAACGGCGGCAGAGATAAGGAAATCGCTGTTGAAATAGATAAGGACAAGCTGGTCCATTATGATATGACGCTGGATGAGGCGGTCACCGCCCTGAAAGCGGAAAACCTCCTGATGCCTTCGGGTACGATTTATTCCTCCGGAACGGTGACCGATGTCCGTGCCAAGGCGCAGTACACGGATGAAAGCGAATTGTCACAGATCCAGATAACCAACGCCAAGGGCGCGAAAATCCCATTGACGGCCGTTGCGTCCATCAAAAGGCAGGACCAGCATGTAAACCGCTATGCCCGTGTCAACGGGGAAGACGCCATCGTGATGGAAGTGTATAAGAACAGTGACGCCAATGTCGTTTCTACGGTGGATAACGTCAGCCAGAAACTGGATGCCCTGCGGCAGGCCAATCCTGATTACACGTTCACGGTCACGAATGAGTCCGCCACGTATATCCGTAATTCCCTGCACAATACGTTACAGACGCTGATTGAAGGGCTGTTCACGACAGGACTCGTCCTCTTCTTTTTCCTGCGTGGATGGAGATCGATGCTGGCCGTCATGGTGGCGATTCCGACGTCCCTTATTTCAACATTCTTCGCCATGTATCTGGCAGGCTTCACCTTCAATATGATGTCGCTGATGGGGATGGCTCTGTGTATCGGCATCCTTGTGGACGACTCCATCGTTATCCTGGAGAATATCCACCGCCATCTGATGGGTGGTGAGGAACCGAAGGACGCGGCACTCCACGGACGTATGGAAATAGGGATGGCAGCCATTGCCATCACGCTCTGCGATGTGGTCGTATTCCTTCCTATCGCATTCATGACGGACATGGTCGGCCAGTATTTTAAGCAGTTTGGCCTGACCATTGTCTTTGCCACACTGTTTTCCCTCTTCGTGTCTTTCACGCTTACGCCGATGCTGGCGTCCCGGTTGCTGAAAAAAGAGTCCGCTGCCTCTAATCGTCCTTTGTGGCGGAAGATGGAGGCACTGGAGGAAAAAGCACGCGATGGCTATACCGGTATATTAATCTGGAGCCTGGATCACACAAGGAAGCTCGTGTGGCCTGTACTGGCCCTGTTCATCTGTTCCGTAGCCCTTGTGCCGACCGGGCTTGTGGGATCGGAATTCATGCCGCAGACCGATGAGGGGAGCTTCCGTATCACCATACAGCTACCCACCAATGCGAATCTGGATCGCACGGATGCGGTGGCAAGGCAGCTTGAAGATTATCTGAAGACGGTACCGGAGGTGACATACTATACATCTCAGGTAGGCGGAAAGAAGGTCAATGAGGCAAACATCCGGGTTACCATGGCGGATCGGAAGAACCGCTCACGCACCATCTGGGAAGTCACCAACGAGGTCCGGCGTTTTGCTTCGGACAATGTGTGGGACGGAGATGTGCGGGTCAAGGAAGACCAGTCGTCCGTGGCAGGGACTTCCGGCGGAACCGGCGGCGGCTCCGGCAATCTCCGCGTCGAGCTGCGCGGAAAGGATCCGGATGTGCTGCTTGTCAAATCAAAAGAAGTAGAAGACATGATGAAGCAGGACATCACGGGCATCAACGGGATCAGCAGCTCCTATGAGGATGGCATGCCGGAGTACCGCCTTGTCATCGACAGAGAAAAATTGAAACAGCATGGCGCATCGTTAAGCGACTTGAATAAGAATTTCTCTAATGCGATTTCAGGGCAGAAGGCGGGCGTACTGGCCAATGATGTGAAAAATGATAATAATGATACCGATATCTATGTCCGTCTGAAGGGCTCGGATGCATTCCGTCTGTCGGATCTGAAAAGCATCCCCCTGAATGCGAATGGAAATATCATCTATGTCAGTGATGTGGCAAAGGTGGAAGCGGATACAGGGCCTGTGACCATCCGTCGTACGGACAAGGAACGCAGCATCGTGCTGGGTGCCACACCGCAGGGACGGCCGCTGAATGCGATCATCCAGGACATGACGGCCCGTCTGGATGCCATGGACATGCAGGGAGTCACCTATCGCTTCGTCGGACAGGCGGATCAGATGACGACCGCGTTTCAGAGTCTGGGCGAGGCGCTCGTTCTGTCGCTCATCCTGATTTTCATGATCCTGTCCATCCTTTATGAATCCGTAAAGACGCCTTTCATCCGTATGTTCTCTTTGCCACTGGGCATCATCGGCTCACTGTTCCTGCTTTTCCTGACAAATAATACGATTAATCTTTACTCCCTGATCGGCATATTGGTCATGGACGGCATGGTTGCGAAAAACGGCACATTGCTGCTGGATTATACGCTGACGCTCATGCATGAAAAAGGAATGGATGCCAGAAGCGCGGTCATCGAAGCAGGCCGTGTCCGTCTGCGTCCGATCTTCATGACGACGCTGACGATGGTCATCGGCATGCTTCCGACGGCGCTGTCCATGACGGCAGGTTCGGAAACGCGGGCAAGCATGGCGGTCGTCGTTATCGGCGGATTATTGACATCCACCGTATTTACCCTGGTCATCATTCCGATTTTGTTTATTTATATGGAGAAACACAGGCTTCATTTTCCCCGGCTGCGGAGAGAATGAAATAAGGCTTGGGAATAAAATTTCTGTTCCGGAACAAAGATAGGAATGGCTAAATATATAAAAGAACTTTTAATCATTCTATTGACACCATAAATTTTTCGGAATATAATTGACGTTACAAACCAAAACCAATGACTGTGAATGGGAAAAATATCCGACACATTCGGGATAGAGAGCCGATGGCTGGTGGAAATCGGTACGGGTGCGGATATAAGCTCGCCCAGGAGTTCCGGCGGTGAACGAAGTAACCATCGGCGCTGCTTGCGTTAAAGGCATTCAAAAGCGATGATCGGGACAACGAAAACAACGGTCCATGGCATAGAGAGCCGGCGGATGGTGCAAGCCGGTACATTCCGTTATTTTATATCACCTGAGAGCTCTGTCCTTGAAATAAGTAAAGAACAGCGTCTGTCCACGTTACGGATGATGGAACTAAGAGTACAATGTAGGGTGGTACCGCGAATATTCGCCCCTATCTCCGGTCACGGAGGTAGGGGCTTTTCTGTTTTCGGAATCATTTTATATCGTTCCTTGTTTCTGTCGAGTGATAAATCCAGGGTGGTACCGCGGAGTCCTCCGCCCCTGCTGCAATGACGCCAGATTGCAGCAGGGGCGTTTTTATTTTCCAAACAGACTTCATTGGTTGTGGGAAGCCCGGCCAGGGCTTTAGGGAGTGGAGAGAAATCTCTGTGTAGAAGGGAGAAAAGATCGTGTTTTTTCAACAGCTTGTTAACGGTTTAACGTTGGGAAGCGCCTATGCTGTTATCGCCATCGGATATACCCTCGTCTTCGGGGTGCTGAATATCGTCAACATGGCGCATGGCGGCATTTTCATGATCGGCGCTTACATCGGACTGCTTCTTGTCACGGAAGCGGGAATGAATATTTTTCCGGCATTGATCGGAGCGATGATAGGCGGAGCCGTCCTTGGGTACGGACTGGAGGTTCTTGCCCTGCGTCCGCTCCGCCGTCATAAGGCGGTCCATCTGGCACCGCTGATCAGCACCATCGGCGTGTCCACCTTTTTGGAAAGCGTGGCGCTGATGGTCTGGGGGCCTCAGACAAGGTCTTTTCCGTCCACGTTCGGCAACCAGCTGATGGATATGGGCGTTTTCAAGATTTCCGGCATTCAGATCATCAGTCTGGGAACGGCCATCGTCCTCATGGTCCTGCTCACCATCATGCTGAACAGGACGAAAGTAGGGAAAGCCATCCGCGCAACGTCTGAAAATGCGGAAACGGCAGGGCTGCTCGGCATCAATACGGGACGCATCATTACGCTCACCGTCATGCTTGCCTCTGCCTTGGGCGCAGCAGCAGGCGTGCTCATCGGATTATCCTTTAACGCGATCGAACCGACCATGGGGACAGCTATGGGTCTGAAAGGGCTGGCAGTCCTCATCATGGGCGGCCTTGGCAATGTGGAAGGCGCCATGGCAGGCGGATTCATCCTCGGCATTGCAGAAGTATTCAGCGTGGCCTACGGTACCTCATCCTATCGTGATGCCGTGGCTTTCGGACTGATCATTCTGATTCTGTTCATCCGTCCGGAAGGACTGTTTGCCAAGGCAGGGAAAGGGGGAAGACCGTGATGGAAGAAATACTGAACGGATATTTCCTGCAGGTCCTCACCTTTGTCTGCATCAATATCATCCTTGCCATGACGATTTACATGACGCTCTGCACGGGCATCCTTTCACTGGGGAATGCAGGGCTTATGAGCTTCGGTGCTTATACCTCTGCCATCCTGACCTCCCAGTATAACGTCCCGATGCCTATCGGCATCCTGATGGGAGGCATCATGGCAACCCTCGTCGCGCTGGTCATTGGCCTGCCGACCATCCGCCTCCGCGGACTTTATCTGGCCATCGCCACGCTGGGCTTTGGCGAAGTCGTCCGCGTCATCGCGCTGAACCTGGAAATCACCCACGGCGCGCTTGGCTATTCAGGCATCCCTTCCATGGGGAGCGTGCTTTCCGATTACGCGAGCGACTGGGGGCTGCTGGACGCACTGGAAATAGATTCCCAGACCGGCGGACAGCTGTTGGTCTGCATCGTCCTTCTGGTCCTTGTGGCGCTCATCGTCACTTTCTGGTACAGACTGGAACATTCCCGCGTCGGTCGTGCCATGGCAGCCGTCAAGGCAGATGAATATGCGGCTTCCCTGTCGGGAATCAATGTCGTTTACTATAAAATGATGGGCTTCTTGTTCAGCGCGTTCTTTGCCGGAGTGGCAGGCGCCCTGTACGCCCATGCCACTTTCTTCATCAGCCCGACGGATTTCTCCTGGCACAGGGTGGTCGACATGTTGCTCTATACCGTATTCGGCGGAAGCAACGTCATGTGGGGCGCAGTCCTTGGCGGCACAGTGCTGACCATCGTTCCTGAATCCCTTCGTTCTCTGGCGGAATACAGGGACATCATCTACGGCATCATGCTCGTCGCACTCATGGCGTTCCGCCCTGATGGAATACTTTCCTATGATGCGGTCAAATGGATTTCCTCGCTCTTCGGAAAGAAAAACAAGGCAGTTTCTGCGGAAGGAGGAAAACAGTGATGCTTCTTGAAATGAAAAATGTCGTCAAACAGTTTGGCGGCCTCACCGCGGTATCCAATATGTCTTTTCATGTGGATGAAGGAGAAATATTCGGCGTCATCGGACCGAACGGCGCGGGAAAAACGACGATTTTCAATCTAATCACCGGCGTGTACCAGGTGACGGAAGGAGACATTGTTTTCAACGGCGCGTCCATCAAGGGGAAAAAGCCGTACCAGATCATCAATGACGGCGTAGCCCGTACCTTCCAGAACATCCGTCTTTTCACCGGGATGACTGTCCTTGAAAATATCCTTGTCGGCCATCATGACCATCTGAAATCAGGCCTTCTTGCCAGCGTGCTTCATACAGGCGCGCAGAAAAAGGAAGAGGCGGAAGCAAGGAAGGAAGCCATTGAGCTTCTGGAATTCGTCGGGCTGGAAAAAGATGTAGACCGTCTGGCGACAGAACTTCCTTATGGCAAACAGAGAAAACTGGAAATCGCAAGAGCCCTTGCGGCCCATCCGAAGCTCATCCTGCTGGATGAACCGGCAGCAGGGATGAACGACAGCGAGACAGCGGCCCTGACGGAGCTGATTCGAGGAATCCGTGAAAGATATAACATCACCATTATTTTGATCGAGCATGACATGCACCTTGTCATGAGCCTCTGCGACAGGCTGATCGTCGTGAACTTCGGCGAAAAGCTGGCGGAAGGGGTGCCGGAAGAGGTACAGAACAATCCGGCCGTCATCGAGGCTTATCTGGGAAAGGAGGAAGAATGATGCTGCTTACTTTAGAAAATGTAGTTGCCGGCTATGGAAACATTACGGCCCTCAAAGGCATCAGCCTTTCCGTTCCCGAAGGGAAGATCGTCACCCTCATCGGCGCGAACGGCGCAGGGAAATCGACCACGATGAAAACTATCATGGGCATCATGAAACCGACAGAAGGGGAAATCCGTTTCAAAGACGAATCCATCGTGGGAAAGAAGCCTTTCCATATCGTTAACTCCGGCGTCGTCCTTGTCCCTGAGGGTAGGCAGATCCTGCAGAACATGACCGTCAGGGAAAATTTGGAGCTGGGCGCTTACCAGCGGAAGGATGCGGCGGAAATCAAGGAAGACATGACCAAAGTATTCCAGCGCTTCCCCCGATTGCTGGAAAGAGAGAACCAGTTCGGCGGCACGCTTTCCGGCGGAGAACAGCAGATGCTGGCCATCGGCCGCGCCATGATGGCCAGACCGCAGCTCATGCTGCTGGATGAACCCTCCATGGGACTTGCTCCGCTTGTCGTTCAACAGATATTTGATGTCATTAAAGATATTAATCAAATGGGAACCACTGTCCTTCTGGTAGAACAGAATGCGCGCAAGGCCCTGCAGATTGCCGATTATGCCTATGTCATGGAAACAGGCAAAATCGTCATGGAAGGACCGGCACAGGAAGTGGCCAGCAACCCGGATGTCATGGCGGCCTATCTGGGTGGCAGGAAGAAACAGTGAACCATACAGCCGTAACAGGCAAACACGATCAGAAAAGAGGCAGTCCGGCTGCCTCTTTTCTCATGGAAAAAATCGTGAGGGAGGCAGAAACGGAAATGGCGGATGGATTTATATTTGCCTCTCCATATTTTTATATACATATATAAAAGGAAAGCGTAAAATAAAAATCAGATAACAGAAAAAATACAGGGACAGGAAATATTTCCGCATTGCAAACGGAGGACAGGGGTGGTATAATTATTTCGTCGGGAAGCCCCGGCTTTTTTAAGTGCTTTTTGTTGACTGCAATATTTGCTTATGCTATACTGTGTAAGCATGTTGCAATGGCCGTGGGTCAAAGAAAGATTGAGTGAGGTGTTAATAATGCGTGAAGGAATTACTCTTGCATGCACAGAATGCAAGCGCCGCAATTATCGTACGAACAAGAACAAGAAAAACAATGCAGAACGTATCGAAATGATGAAGTACTGCAAGTGGTGCCACAAACATACCCTGCATAAAGAAACCAAATAATTAGTTTAGAATGAGGGTGTGAAGATGGTTAAGCGTAAACAACCCACCAAAAGAGAGGTTGCAGAAGAAAATAAGAGCGCCTGGACCAAGTTCTTCCGTGAAACGAAGATGGAAATGAAAAAGGTCATTTGGCCGACGAAGCAGGAAATGATCCGCTATACCATAGCCGTTATCGTATCCGTTATCCTTGTTTCCCTTCTGATCATCGTGGTAGACTTCGTATTCATGCAGCTCTCCAAAGTTTTAATCAATACTGTGGGCTGAAAGGAGAGAGCATATGCCGGATAGCGAAGCCAAGAAAAACAAATCTGCAGAAAAAGCCGCAGTCAATGCACCGATTGAAATCGGCAAGCCGCGGGAAGGATCCGATAAGGATATCCGCTGGTATGTCATCCATACGTATTCCGGCTATGAAAATAAAGTCAAGGATACGCTTACCCGTAAAGTGCACTCGATGGGAATGGATGATACCATTATCCAGATACTTCTGCCCATGCATGATGAGGAAGAAGTCAAGGACGGCGCAAAGAAAGTGGTTTCGAGGAAAGTATTCCCCGGCTACCTTCTTATCCAGATGGAAGTCAATGACAGAAGCTGGTACGTCGTAAGAAATACACCGGGTGTGACCGGATTTGTCGGAACGACGACGAAACCGATCCCGCTTTCTGATGAAGAAGCGAAACGCATCATCGAAGGCGGACAGAAAAAAGTCGCTGTCAAGACAGAGGCCAAGGTGGGAGATACCATCAAGATCACCCAGGGGCCGTTTGCCGATCGTAGCGCAACCGTGCTGGAAGTATCCGATGATAAGAGCAAGGTAAAGGCCGATATCAGCAACTTCGGTACGACAACAACGATAGAGTTGGAAGCAGGCTTTTTTGAACTGCTTCATTAAATAACTCTTGTGAGACTGTCTTGAACTTGGCTTGTCTCACATAAGTGGGAGGGCCCGTTACAGCCCGAAAACCACATTCCATCACAGGAAAAGGAGGTGTAACAACATGGCAAAGAAAATTTCCAAGGTAGTAAAACTGCAGGTTCCTGCAGGCAAAGCCACTCCTGCACCGCCAGTAGGCCCGGCCCTCGGCCAGGCAGGCGTCAACATCATGGCTTTCGTCAAGGATTTCAATGACCGTACTGCTAAACAGGCAGGACTCATTATCCCTGTAGAAATTACCGTTTTTGAAGACAGAAGCTTTACATTCATTTGTAAGACTCCGCCGGCAGCAGTTCTTCTGAAGAAAGCTGCAGGCATTGAAACAGCTTCCGGTGAACCGAACAAGAAGAAAGTAGGCAAGGTCACCAAGGCACAGGTTAAGGAAATCGCTGAAACAAAGATGCCTGACCTGAACGCAAACGATGTAGAAGCAGCAATGCGCCTCGTGGAAGGCACAGCCCGTTCCATGGGCATCGAAGTAGTAGACTGATGACTGTCAGTGGCAGGATAGATATATCCGATGACCACGAAGGAGGAAACAATGGCAAAACTGACAAAGAAACAAAAAGCAGCTGCAGCCATCGTTGACAGCCATAAGCTCTATGATGTCGACGAAGCTGTCAAGCTCGTTAAAGAAACCGCAACTGCAAAGTTCGATGAAACCATCGAACTCGCATTCAACCTGAACGTCAATCCGAAATACGCTGAACAGCAGCTCCGTGGCGCAGCCGTTCTTCCTAACGGTACAGGCAAATCCAAGAAAGTCCTTGTATTTGCAAAAGACCACAAAGAAGACGAAGCAAAAGCAGCAGGCGCTGACTATGTAGGCGGCAAAGAACTCGCAGACAAGATCCTGCAGGGCTGGATGGATTTCGACGTAGTAGTTGCAACCCCGGACATGATGGCTGTAGTCGGCCGTCTTGGCCGCGTACTCGGACCGAAAGGCCTCATGCCGAACCCGAAGGTTGGCACCGTAACCCTGGATGTCACCAAGGCAGTCGCTGAAATCAAGGCCGGCAAGGTACAGTACCGTACAGATAAAGCAGGCAACGTGCAGGTTATCATCGGCAAAGCATCCTTTGATGCAGACAAGCTGAAAGAAAACCTCGTTACCATTTACAACACCATTCTGAAAGCTCGTCCCGCAACCGTAAAAGGCCAGTATATGAAGAGCCTCACGCTCTCCTCTACCATGGGCCCGGGAATCCGTCTGGATATTTCCACCGTTGCAGCACCGAAAGCTGAATAACATTATTATTTACACTTAGCTGAAGACCGGCGGTATCTATAATGGGCGCAAGCCCGCCTCCCGAGGCTGAGTACTGGCAGACAGTACACGACCTCGCGAAACGAAAGCGGGGTCGTTTTAGCTAACGTGATAAATATAAAAGGAATTGCGCATCGCATTCCTGACCATCTTATAAGCAGAGGAGGTGTACTATGAGCGAAGAAAAATACGAAGTCGTTATTCGTCCGGAAAAAGTCGCAGTCGTTGACGAAATGAAGGAAAAACTCGCCTCCCAGGGCGTAGTCCTCGTTTCCTACAACAAACTCGACGTACAGACTGCCATGCAGCTCCGCCGCACATTCCTGAAGCACGGAGTACAGTACAAGGTCATTAAGAACACATTGACCCGCATCGCAGCGAACGATATCGGCATTCACGGTCTTGACGACCTTCTTCAGGGACCAAGCGGCCTTGCTACCAGCAAAGACGATCCGGTCGCACCGGCAGCAGCACTGAAAGAATTCCTGAAAGAAACAAAGAGTGAAGCGATCGTCATCAAAGCAGGCGTCCTTGACGGAAAAGTCATCGATGCGAAAGCCGTACAGGCACTGGCAGATCTCCCATCCAAGGAACAACTCCTTGGCATGGTGGCAGCAACCCTGTTGGCTCCGATCACCGGTCTGGCACGTGCCCTCAGCGGCAACATCCAGAATCTCGCATATGCGCTTGAAGCAGTGCGTAAACAGAAAGAAAGCGCCTAAGAGCGCATAAAAAATTATTCCATTGGAGGAAACCTAAAATGACAAATGAAGAAATCCTTAACGCCATTAGCGAAATGTCCGTTCTCGAACTGAGCGAACTCGTAAAAGCAATCGAAGAAAAATTCGGTGTATCCGCAGCAGCACCGGTAGCAGTAGCAGCAGCACCGGCAGCAGGCGCAGCAGCTGCAGCTGAAGAAGAAAAGTCTGAATTCGACGTAGTCCTGAAAGAAGCTGGCGCTCAGAAGATCCAGGTTATCAAAGCCGTTCGTGAAATCACCGGCCTTGGCCTGAAAGACGCTAAAGCCCTCGTTGACGGCGCACCGAAGGAAGTTAAGACCGGCGTAGCTAAGGCTGAAGCTGAAGAAATGAAGAAGAAGCTCGAAGAAGCTGGCGCAACCGTAGAACTGAAATAATTTACATAACGTAAAATATTCCAATATGAAAAGACTCCGAAAGGGGTCTTTTTGTATTTCTCTTGGGCATATGGCGGTTTATTCTGAATTCATGTATCATTTCTGTTGACATGATGCAAATTAGAAATAAGGGTATATTTCCATTTGCAAATAGTACTATATAGGACTATAATAAAAACAGGAGGTATTATGGAGAATAAAGTAGGATTTCTTGTTTCCCGAATCAAGCAGTTGAATGACCGCGTCATGACTCGTGTCCTCAGCAGGAATGGAATTAATGAATTTAATGGGCCACAGGGAAGGATCCTTTATGTGCTCTGGCAGAAAGACGGCGTGCCGATCCGTGATGTTTCTGAAAAGACAGGACTGGCCAAGACGACTCTGACCGGGATGCTGGCACATATGCAGGATATCGGCCTGATTGATCGTGTTTATGACAGGGGGGACAAGAGAAAAACTTTAATCGTACTGACAGAGAAGGCAAGAAGTCTCCAGAAGCAGGCTGACATGGTTTCCGTTGCCATGAATGGAATCGCGTTTGACGGTTTCAATGAAGAGGAAATCGGAAAACTTGAAGTGCTGTTGGAAAAAATGTGTTCTAATCTGGAGAAGCATATTTGATTTGTGAAAGTGTTGTTTAAAAGGAGGATTTGATTATGGATGAATCGTTGATTGAAAAGGTGAAGGAAATGATTGCTGCGCCGAGCTGTTATGAAGGCTTGAAGGCGATCGGGCAGGAATGGCTGGAGGCGGTCGGGACGGATCGCGAGAAGGAAGCCGGCAGGAAGTTGGTGGCCGAATTGGAGGAGGATGTACAGCCGATCGAGAATGTCATTGATTTTTTCCATTCTGCCGATGGCGTGAAATATTTCGGTGCGGAAACGGCTGCTTCCATCGCTAAGCATGCGGAGGAGGTCAAGGCGAACGGAGGCGTGTGGTGCGATTGTCCTGCCTGTGCGCCGGGGAAAGAAATCCTTGACAGGAAAGCAGAGCTTTTATAAGAAGGAAAAGAAAAATCCGGCACGGTGGTGTGTCGGATTTTTTGCTTGGCAGGATATTCTTCGGTGGGTTTATCCATCGGAAAAGGATAAATTGAAATCATGTGCCGTATTTTTTACCATACAATCGTGGTGGTTTACAGGGCATAAATTGATTTATGGATCTAAAAAAAGGAAACCAAAGGGAATTTGCTTTTCCGGTTTCCTTTTTTTCGTTATTTAATGATACAGATATCTGTCAGGCTTCTTTTGGGGACGTAGTATTGTTTATTGTCGTCGAGGTAGTATCTGACATCGCCTGTTTTCGGCATTTCGACGATGGTGCTCCTGTGGTCAGGATATCCAAGTGCGATGGCGAGCTTCGGAATCCATATTTCGGGGATGTCCAGCAGCTTCCTGATTTTCGCATATTCCACATGGCCCATGATGCAGGAGCCGATGCCGTGGGTATACGCGTCAAGAGTGATGGTGCGGGCGGCGATGCCGGTGTCGATATCCGCCCATGGGTTGGTCGGATTTTCCTGGTAGAGGATGATGAAGGCCGTGGGCTGTTCGCCTTCCTTCGGCTGTCCGAGTTCTTTGGGGAGCATGCCTGCGAAATGGAAGAAGGGCTGTATTTTTTTGACCGCTTCTTCGTCTTTGATCAGGACATAGCGAAGGACCTGCGCATTCATCGCGCTGTTTGCGATGCGCGCGTTTTGCAGCAGTTCATAGAGTATTTCATCAGGAATCCGTTCCTGCTTGAAACGGCGGTAGGTGCGGCAGCCTGTGCAGAGTTGTGAGAAATTCATGGGAACCTCCTTATTTGACCGCGATGACTTCTATTTCACAGAGGGCGCCGGCTGGAAGGTCTTTCACCGCGATGCAGCTTCTGGCGGGCTTGCTTGTGAAATGTCCTGCATAGACTTCGTTAAAGGCGGCAAAGTCTTTGATGTCCGCAAGGAAGCAGGTGGTCTTGACTACATTGTCCATGGATGAGCCTGCTTTTTCAAGAATGGCTTCGATATTCCTGCAAATCTGCTCCGCCTGTCCTGCCACGTCGGAAGCGATGATTTTCCCTTCTTCCGGAACGATGCCGATCTGCCCGGACAGGAACAGGAATCCGCCTGCCTGTTTCGCCTGCGAGTAAGGGCCGATGGCGGCAGGAGCGTGCTTGGTATGGATGGTTTTCATGGATGTTCCTCCTCTGTTGAATATACGCATACCTATACTATACAGCAAACAGGGGTGAATAAACAGGTGATATTTGCAAATTATTTGTCATTCCTGCCTGTTTCGTGGTATATTTGGAATCACATGGCAGGGGGGGAATGAAGATGTCTTTTGAAAAGGTACAGGCGTATTTTAAAACCTTGGGAATGGAGGAGCGCTGTCTGGATTTAAAGGAGTCCAGCGCTACGGTGGCTCTCGCTGCGCAGGCGCTCGGCACGGAAGAAGCACGGATCGCGAAAACGATGTCGTTCCTGCTGGAGGAGGAGCCGCTCATCATCGTGGTGGCCGGGGACGCACGGATAGACAACCACAAGTATAAAATGCATTTTCATAAGAAGGCGAAGATGATTCCCGGGGCGGATTGCGAAAGGTATATCGGCCATCGTCCGGGCGGTGTCTGTCCGTTCTGTTTGCCTGAAAATGTGCCGGTGTACCTGGATGTATCTCTCCGGCGTTTTGATATCGTATATCCGGCAGCAGGGACGGACCACAGCGCGGTCAGGCTGTCCATTCCGGAGCTGGAGGCCTGTTCGAAATCGAGGGGCTGGGTCGATGTGTGCAAGGACTGGCAAAAAGAGGATGGCTGAGCCGGCTGTTTCTTGACAATCACCGGTCAGTATGTTACTTTTATTTCACAATTGGAAAGAATTTTTTGTTCCTGCCACCGGGTAGGAATCTTATGGAAGCGTTTTGAAATATCCCGTAGGTACGGCGATTCTGTTGTTTTATCAGCGGAAAAGGCCGGGAGGATGTTTCAGGACGCTTTTTTTGAAGGAGGATCATGGACGGCTTATTTCAGATGTGGTGGCCTGTATGGTGCATCGTTATAGCGGACATCATTTACCAGGTCTGTGCGAAAAAAATATCTGCCAATGCAGACCCGCTGGCGGCGCTTGGCGTGACGTATCTGGTCAGCGCTGCGGTATGCGCCATTCTTTTCCTGCTGCTTGGCGGTGAAAATCTGGCAGGGGAGCTGATGCATGTGCAGACTGCCGCGGTAGGGATCGGACTATCCGTCACGGGGCTCGAGGTGGGGTCTGTCTTGATGTACAAGGCAGGCTGGGCGATGAATGTCGGATTCATCCTCTACACGGCAATGATCGTCGTCGTCCTGATTTTATTGGGACTTCTTTTTTACGGCGAGGTGCTGACAATGGGGCAGACGGCAGGGGTATTCATAGCTTCCGCAGGAATGTACCTGATTGTGAGGGGGAAATCATGAACTTTTCTTTTTGGTGGCCTGTGGGGCTGGTGGTTCTGTCAGGCGTGGGATACCAAGTCTGCGCGAAGGAAGTCTCCGGCGGCATGCATCCCGTGGCGGCCCTTGTCATGACGTATCTCGTGGCTTCGGCGGCTTCTTTCCTGATTTATGCGCTGACAGGAAAAAAGGGACAGAAAATGCATGAAATATTGTCGTTCAATCCGGCGGCGCTCATTTTGGGACTGTCCATCGCGTTTATCGAGATAGGGACGATCTTCATGTACAAGGCAGGGTGGACGATGAATGTGTCGTTCATCGTGACAAACGCGCTGATCACGCTGTGCCTCATTCTGACCGGGGCAGTGCTGTACAAGGAAAAAATGTCCCGCCAGCAGGCGCTTGGCATCGTGGTTTCCTTTGTGGGAATCTGTTTCATCGTGTGGTAGGAAGCCACATATGAAATATCGGGCAGAAAACAGATGGGAGCCGGAATGGAATATCTTCATAAGCATGAAAAAAGCCGCATCAGCGGCTTTTTCTTTTGCGCGGTTTATTGTTTGGGGAGGATGGACAGAAGCTCGTCCACTTCTGATTCTTTGGTCGCCCAGCTGGTGGCGAAGCGCACCGCTTTATGGCTGTCGTCAATCTGTTCCCATACCTCGAAGCATACCTTGTCCTGCAAGGCGGCGATCTGCTCGTTGGAAAGGATGACGAACTGCTGGTTGGTGGGGGAATCCATGAAGAACCGGTAGTTCTTTTCTTTCAGGCCCTGTTTCAGCTTCATCGCCATTTCGATGGCGTGTTTCCCTATCGCCGCATACAGATGACCCGTGAAAAGCGTATCGAACTGTACGCCGAGGATGCGTCCTTTTGCCATGAGGGCGCCGTGCTGCTTGGCGAAAGTGAGGAAATGGGGCGGTGTGCCATGGGGGAATACGACGGCCTCTCCGAGAAGGGTGCCCGCCTTTGTTCCGCCGATATAAAATACATCAGCCAGTTTCGCTATTTCAGGAAGCGTCAGGCTGCTTGCCGCCAAGCCGTAGATGAGTCTCGCGCCGTCCAGAAAGAGAGGGATCTTATAGTCATGGCAGACTGCGGAAATATCCTGTAATTCCTCTTTCGTATAGAGCGTGCCGTATTCCGTGGGCCAGGACAGATAGACCATGCCGGGGAATACCATGTGCTCATAATTGGCATCCGCATAAAATTGTTCCAGATATTTCCGGATATCTCCTGCATTTATTTTTCCATCGTGCTGGGGGAGAGTGAGGACCTTGTGGCCGAGCATTTCCACCGCGCCTGCTTCATGGACGCTGATATGGCCCGTTTCGGCAGCGATGACGCCTTCCCATGGCTGTAGAAGGGCGGCGATGAGGATGGAATTCGTCTGCGTGCCGCCGGAAGTGAAATACACGCCTCCGTTCTCTAATTCACAGGCAGACAGGATTTTTTCCGCTGCGACTTTGGTATAAGGATCGGAGCCATAGCCGGAGAGCGGTTCCATATTTGTTTCACAAAGGCGCTTCAGTATGTCCGGATGGGCGCCGCAGCCGTAATCATTCGTAAAAAATAACATAAATAGCCTCCTATATAAGTACTGTACATAGTATAAAAGAAATCGGGAATAAAATACATTGTTTTTTGAAATAAACAGACGGCTTCTTTTCAAGGAAGCCGTCTGTTTTCCTACAGTAACTCTATGTCGTCATACGCCGGTTCGACGAGCCATGTGCCGTCGCTTTTCAGGATGCCCCATTTCTTATTATTCTTCTGTCCTCCGCTGTAGCCGTGACGGAATGGCGTGACGTCAGTCAGCGGATCTTTGACGTCTTCATAAAGCAGGCGTCCGTCTTTGTCCATGATGCCATAGTAGCTTTCCACTTTGAAGACCCATGTGACAGGCTGGTCGTTGAAGTGGACGGAGCCTGTATTTTTAGGGAGGTCAGCCAGTATTTCACCTGTAGAGGCATTTATGAGGAAACGATCGCTGCCATTCTTTATGAATGCGCGGTCGAATCCAAGAAGGTTGATGTCGTCATAAAGGAAATCGACAAGTTGCGTTCCTGTCCCCATATCGAAGATGCCGTATTTTTTAGAGCGTTCATTCTGGAGTGCAAGGCGGGCGTCTTCTATATTGATGGTATCTGCTTTATAATGGCCGGGCGCGATCAGGACACGGCCGGAGGGGGAGACGAAAGAAGTCAGTCCGTTATTTTTGACAATCGTGCCGTATGGGGTCATCGGATAGACTTCATCATTTTTGCTGTCAATAATGACTTTTCCTTCTCTGTCTATATATCCTCGTTTGATTCCGTCGTATGCCGTTCCATATTCATCAAGTTCTTCCATGTCTTTCTGATTGAAAATACTGGTGGCATAAATGCCGAGAAGGGATTTTCCGCTGAATGTGCTCACTTTCCGGCGGAATTCCGCGACGCCGTACCTGTAAGGACGGATGTCATCGTAGGAAACGGGGAAGAGGGATCTGCCGTTTTCATCGATGGCGATTTTCTCTCCTCTTGTGGTCGTGACAAAGGCGATGCCTTCACTGAAACCGGCAAGGACGGATTTGTAGCGGGGAGCAAGGAGGACGCTGCCGTCGGGATTCTTAAATCCGTAAAGGCCGTTTTCGGAGTAGCTGGCAGGCTGGGGAGCATTTGCTTTTTCCGGCTGGGCAGGATTGCCTTCCTTGTCAATGAAATGCATGTCTTTCTTTTTATCTCCGGCACGGAAAATCCCGTTTTTCTCGGGAATCAGTATTTTATAGGTCGGTTCTAAGGTGATCCTGCCGTCAGTACCGATCAGTCCCCATTTCTTTCCGCTCTTGACCATGGCGAGCACTCCGTGCCTGTAGAAGCTTTCTTCTTTTTCCTTCTTTGTTTCATTATAAGAGGCAAGAGACCTGGACTGGCGGAAATCGGTGAAGGGGATGTCTTTTCTGTCAGGGACGATGATGATTCCGATGTTTGGCGGAGAAATGGAAATCCCTTTCGATGTTTCTCCGGACCGGCTTTCCGTCTGCGTCGTTTCCGTGGAAATCGTGGTACTCGACTGGTGCCTTTGGATACGGGTCGCAGTGGTGACACCCTTTTCCGCATAGGCCGGATGCATGCTGTAGAGGGATGATATAACCAAAGCGGCCAGTACAGTCGTTTTTAAGTTTCTTATAATCATGATAACCTCCTTTTTAAATGCAAAACGTTTGCAACAAAGAAATTATAACATGGATAAAACGCTTTGAAAATAGAGAGACCGTCGACGAAATCATGGGTATTTAAAGCAATATGGCGTTATCAGAAAAACAGATTGTAAACGTTGAATAAAAATATGAGTTGTTATATTATTTATATAATGTAAACTTAGATATAGATAAAAATAGACAATGGGGCGATGGAATGATTAAAGAGCAGACGATCACGGATAACAGAGGGAAGACAAGGGAAATGGTGCTGTTTGCGCTGTTTACCGCATTGACGGCGATCGGTGCGTTTATCAGGGTGCCTGTCCCTGTCTGTCCTTTTACCTTGCAGCTCCTGTTCACGACGCTGGCCGGACTCATCCTCGGAAGCAATAAAGGGGCGGCTTCCGTGGCTGTCTATGTAGCGCTTGGACTGGCAGGCGTGCCCGTGTTCACGCAGGGCGGAGGCCCGGGCTATATTTTCCAGCCGACCTTCGGGTATCTGCTTGGATTCATTGCCGGTGCATGGCTCACGGGGAAAATAGCGGAAACGGCGGACAGGATTTCTTTCGCGCGGCTGCTGCTCGCAAGCTTTGCCGGTCTTCTGGCGGTATATCTTTTTGGTATGGTCTATGTCTATATCATCAATAACTATTATTTAAATACGCCGATCGGCATCTGGCCTGTCGTGCTTTACTGTTTTCTTCTGGCGGTGCCGGGGGATATCTGCCTGTGTATCGTTGCCGCCGTTCTGGCAAAGAAGCTGTTCAGGGTCTGGAGATAGTCTTTGTATATTGAAATGGCCGGCAAGAAAGCCATTTCAGTTTTTATTTGCAAAAAATAAAGGAAAGAAGGATGGATATGGGAAAGGGACTTTTTATCACGGGAACGGATACGGATATCGGAAAAACCTATGTGACGGCGCTTCTGGTCAGGACGCTCCGCAAGGCGGGGTATGACGTGGGATATTATAAGGCAGCCATCAGCGGCGCGCCGACAGTGGCGGAAAGTGATGCGGGGTTCGTCAATCGGTTCGCGGAAATTAATGAGCCGGAGGATATGATCCTTTCCTATCTGTACAGGAATGCGGTGTCTCCCCATCTGGCGGCAAGGCTGGAAGGAAATCCGGTGGAAAAGGAGGTCATCCTGAAAGCGTGGGGCAGGGTGGCGCAGGCTTATCCGTATGTGACGATGGAGGGGAGCGGCGGCATCATGTGCCCCATCCGCCACGATGAAAAGGCGGTCTATTATCTGGAAGATATCATTCAATGGCTCCATCTGCCCGTCCTCGTCATCGCGGATGCAGGGCTTGGCACGATCAACCATGTGGTGACGACCTGCGAATACATCAGGAACAGGGGGATTCCAATCAAGGGCATCCTTCTGAACAACTGGAAGGGCGGCGTCATGGAAGAGGACAATGTGAAGATGATTGAGGAAATCACGGGAGTAAAGGTGCTCGCCCGTGTAAAAAAAGGCGATCAGCTTCTTGATGTGGATCCGGAAACGATTATTTCCCTGTATGAATAAGCAGGGACAGCATGGTTTTGAATAAGTCATTCGGGAGTAGTTGGAATGGAACAGAAAATAAACTGGGAAGCAGAAGATAAAAAATATATCTGGCATCCGGCGATGCAGATGAAGGATAATGAAGTATTTCCGCCTGTCGTGGTGGATCATGCCAGCGGAAGCTATCTGTACGGAACAGACGGGAAAGAGTATCTGGACATTATTTCCTCCTGGTGGTGCAACCTTTTGGGGCACTGCAATCCGGAGATCAACGAGGCGCTGAAAAAACAGATTGATGAGCTGGAACATGTTATTTTTACAAATTTTTCCCACAAGCCGGCAATTGAGCTGGCTCGTGAGCTGGAGGAGCTCCTGCCGAAGGGGCTGACAAGGTTCACATTCCATGACAACGGGTCTTCCTGCGTGGAAGCAGCTTTGAAAATGGCGTTCCAGTACCATTACCAGACAGGCCATCCGGAACGGACGCGCTTCATGTGCCTTCCCGAATCGTATCATGGGGAAACGATAGGCGCGCTGTCCGTGGGCTCCATGGATTTCTATGCAAAGATTTTCCATCCCATGCTGATGAATAATATCCATTTTGACGGGCTGGACTGCTATCGCTGCCCCTATGGGAAAGACAGGGATCATTGCAGCGTGGAGTGCTTCGAAAGCGCGGAGCAGGCTTTTGAAAAATATGGAAAGGAAACGGCGGCGGTCATCGTGGAACCGATCCTGCAGGGAGCGGCGGGAATGCGCATCTATCCGGCGGAATATCTGAGAAAGCTCCGCAAGCTCTGCGATACCTACGGCGTGCTCCTGATTGACGATGAGATCGCCGCAGGCTTCGGGCGGACGGGAAAGCTTTTCGCCATCGAACACGCAGGCATCAGTCCGGATATCCTCTGCACCTCAAAAGGGCTGACCGCAGGTTATATGCCGATGTCGCTTACAATCACCACGGATAAGGTCTATGATGCATTTTACGATGATTACGGAACGCACAAAGCGTTCGTCCACAGCCATACCTATGCGGGAAATCCCATGGGCTGCGCCATTGCGCTGACGGTTCTGAAAATCATGAAGCGTGACCGTATTCTGGAACGGGTCAATGAAAATGGAAAGTATCTCCATGAAGAACTCATGAAGGCGCTTGGCAGCCACCCGAACGTGGGAGAAATCCGACATATCGGGC
Source organism: uncultured Dialister sp. (assembly GCA_902462205.1). Classification (GTDB taxonomy): domain Bacteria; phylum Bacillota; class Negativicutes; order Veillonellales; family Dialisteraceae; genus Dialister. The sequence continues at coordinate 12,549 of CABQAR010000004.1, read as the reverse complement.
TGATTAACGCCATCGAGCTTGTGGAGGACAGAGAAACGAAAAAGGCGTTTGCACCGGAGAAACGGATCGGTTGGCATATTTTCAGGAAGGCCATGGATCTGGGACTGGTGCTCCGTCCGATGGGAGACATCATTTATTTCAATCCGCCGCTGACGATTGAACGGGAAGACATGGATAAGGCAGTGCGCCTGTGCAGGGAAGCCGTCCTATCCGTTTTGGGAAAATAAAGAGTGTATACATAGAAATACCGTTTTTCTTGAGGAGGACGGTATTTTTTCATGGCACATATACGGCTGTATATGTGCCATGAAGTGTATTCCGCAGTAAAAATAAATCTGTCTGATATGAGTGGATTTAATTGCAAATGATTATACTTATGAAAAAACGGTATAGCCCAATTTTCCATCTATGCCTATTAATTGTGCTATAATTACATTTGTTGGATGAAGGCGGAGATGAAAATACTCTGCCTATTTACATGTATTTTTTACGGGGTGTGAAAATGGCTGAAAGCAAGAAGAAAATGGGCGGAATGCTCCGCAATCTGGGAACGTGGATTATTTTGGCAACCATCGCCGGCGCCGTGTCCGGACTGGTGCTTGGCGAACATGCGAAAATGCTCGCGCCGATCGGTTCCCTGTTCATGCAGCTGATCAAGATGATCGTCGTTCCGATGGTTCTGTTTTCCCTGATCGGCGGCGCGGCAGCGCTGGGACGGTCTGACGGGGCAGGAAAAATCGGCGTGCTGACGTTTGCTTATTACGGCGTGACAACGGCAGTGGCCGTTATCATCGGTATTATTTTCTCCGTGGTCTTCCAGCCCGGCGCAGGCATCGACATGGCTTCCATCAGTGAAGCGGCCATCAATGTGGGCGACCTGTCCAAGGCAGGAGAGCTTCCCGGCTTCTGGGATACCGTTATCGGCTTTGTTCCGGCGAATCCGTTTAAAGCCATGGTGGACGGAAACATCCTTCAGATTATAACTTTTGCCTTGTTTATAGGCTTCTCCATGTCCCTTCTCTCACCGGAGAATAAAAAGTTCATGACACACATCATTGACTGCGCGACGGAAATCTGCATCAAGGTCATGATGGCTGTCATGTACATGGCTCCGATCGGCGTATTCTGCCTGATGGCGGATGCGACAGGGACTTTCGGCTATGACGTGCTGATGAAGATCATCTATCTGATCGCGTTGTATGTCATCGTGCTTGCCATCGTTACTTACATCATGATCGGCGGATCTGTGGCGCTGTTCTCGAAATGCACGACTTACATGGAATTTTTCCGTGCGATGTGGAAGGTGCAGGTATTTGCCTTCTCGACGGCATCTTCCATGGCGACGCTGCCGCTGAATATGGCTACCACGCAGAATGAACTCCATGTATCCAAGGAAACGACTTCTTTCGCGCTTCCTCTCGGTGCCACCATCAACATGAACGGCAACGCAGCCTACTATGCGATGGCAGCCCTCTTTATCGCGCAGATGTACGGCATGGAGCTGACGACCGGCCAGTATATCGCCATTATTGTCACCTCCACTCTGGGTGCTGTCGGCCAGGCCGGCGTACCGGGACCGACGCTCCTCGTCGTCGCCGTCCTTGTAGCGGCAGGGATTCCGATCGATGCGCTTCCAATCCTTTTCGGCGTAGACCGTATTTTCGATATGCTCCGTACAGCAGTCAATATCACGGGTGATGCCGCCTGCGCAACCATCGTGGACCGCTTCAAGAAAGACAGTGAGGAAGAAACTGTCAGTGAAATGGAAACAGAAACTGTCGCAGAATAATGAATAGCAAATAATAAAAATCCAACAGGCAGAGAAATCTGATGCAAAGACTGTTGGATTTTTTGTGTGCGGCTTTTATTTTTTGAATGCTTTGTTTAATTGCTGCAGCCCTTGTTCCAGAGTCGCTTTCGGGCAGGCGATGTTGAAACGGAAGAATCCGTTTCCTTCCGGGCCGAAAATGGAACCCATATCGACCCACAGCTTGGCGTCGTAGAGGATTTTATGCTCCAGCTCTTCATCGGAGAGGCCGTAGCTTCGGCAGTCGATCCAGAGGAGATAGGTGCCTTCCGGTTCGATAAGCTTCATTTCCGGGAGGTGCGACTGCAGGAAAGCTTTTGTGAAGGAAAGGTTGTTCCCGATGTATTCCCTGACGGTGTCGAGCCATTCCCGTCCGCCCCTGTAAGCGGCCTCGCAGGCAAGAATGCCCATGATATTGATCTGGTCGTATCCGAAGGAATCGAGTCCTTCACGGAATTTTTTCCGAATGGATTCGTTGGGGATGAAGATATTCGAGGTCTGCAATCCGGCGATGTTGAAGGTCTTGCTTGGCGCCGTGCAGGTGATGGATATATCCGCGGTTTCCCTGCCAAGGGAAGCGAAAGGGATGTGGGCGTGGCCGGGATATGTGAAATCTTCATGGATTTCATCACAGATGACGGTGACGCGGTGTTTCAGGCATATTTCAGCGTAGGCTTCCAGTTCTTCCTTTGTCCATACCCGTCCGACCGGATTGTGGGGGGAGCAGAGGATGGCGAGCCTGACCTGGTTCTCCGAGATTTTCTGCTCGATGTCATGGAAATCCAGTTCATATCGGCCGTTTTTATATACGAGGGGGCTGTTCACCAGCTTCCGCTTATTATTATTGATGGCCGCATGGAAAGGATAGTAGACGGGCCGGTTGATTAGGACGGCATCTCCTTCTTCGGTGAGGGAGCGTACCGCGATGTTTAACGCAGGAACGACGCCGGGCGTCTTTATGAGCCACTCAGGCCGGACGGACCAGTGGAAACAGTCTTTCTGCCAGTCCGCCAGCGCCTGGAAATAAGCGTTTCCCGTATCTGAATACCCGTAAATGCCGTGATCCACCCGTTTCTGCATGGCCTCGGTGATGCAGTCGGCGACCCTGAAATCCATGTCGGCGATCCAGAAGGGAAGGGTGTCGGTCGGTTTTCCCCGCTGTGCGGCAAAATCATATTTCAGGCAGTCCGTATGTTTTCTGTCAATGACAGTGTCTAAATCAGATAGTTTCATGGAATCTCCTTTCATGACCGTATTTTCTCTTCCCCTATCATACCATGCTTCACAAAAGCAAATAAAATCGGATACCCCGTTTGAGAGAGGTATCCGATCTGTCGAAACAATCATTTATTTCCTGACTTCTCCGCCTTCCACGACGAGGTCGTCCGGATTAACTGCGCTGCCGTAAACAGGTTCGAGCGTAGCTTCATAATCCTTGTGGAAGAAGTTTTCCTTGCCCAGCTTTTTGATTTCATCATTGATGTAGTTCAGGAGGTCCTTATTTCCTTTCTGCACGGCCGGAGCGATGGTGTCAAGGTCGCCGAGGGAGGTGATGCCTACCTTGAAGCCCGGATTTTTCAAAGCCCATGCGAGGACTTCCGTGTTATCCGTGGAGAATGCCTGTCCTCTTCCGTCCAGAAGGGCGTTGTAAGTTTCCGTGTACTGGTCGAATTTCAGCAGTTTGACTTCCGGATGGTTCTTGGAGAAATAGGTTTCCGCCGTGGTGCCTTTGGCAACGATGAGCTGCTTGTCCTTCAGCTGTTCCACGCTGGTGATGTTGTCTTTCTCCGGGGAAACGACGCCGAGGGCGACTTTCATGTAAGGCAGGGCGAAATCGACCTGCTCCGCTCTTTCCTTGGTGACGGTGAAATTAGCAAGGACGATGTCCACTTTGCCTGTCTTCGCATATTCCACGCGGTTGGCCGGCTCAAGGGAGACGTATTCCGGCTTCACGCCGAGGTCTTTGGACAGACGTTCTGCGAAGTATACGTCATAGCCTTGGTATTTTCCGTCCTTGTCGATATAGCCGAAGGGCGCTTTGTCGCTGAATACGCCGATGATAAGCTTTCCGCTCTGCTTGATCTGGTCCATGGTGCGGTAGGATGCTTTTTGCGGGGCGGCCTGTTTCTCATCCTGCCCCTTGCTTCCGCATCCGGCGGCAAGCGACACGGTAAACAGCAGCGCGATGGCGGCGATGGCATAGGTTAATTTTTTCAGCATGGATAAAACCTCTTTTCCTTTCATTATTCCTCGTATTTGAATGAATTTAAAAACTGTTTCGTCCGTTCCTGTTTCGGATGGTCAAATAATTCTTCGGGTGCGCCTTCCTCCTCGATGAATCCTTCATCAAAGAAGAGAATACGGTCCGCCACGGCACGGGCGAATTGCATTTCATGGCTTACAATCAGCATGGTCATGCCTTTTCTGGCAAGCTCGATGATGACGTCAAGCACTTCACGGACCATTTCAGGGTCAAGAGAAGCGGTGACTTCATCGAAAAGCATGATTTCCGGTTTCATGATGAGGGCGCGTATCATGGCGATACGCTGTTTCTGCCCTCCCGACAGTTCTCTTGGCCATGCATTTTCCTTATCTGCAAGGCCGATCCGTTTCAGCATTTTCCTTGCTTCCTGCAGCACCTCCTCCTTATCGCGGTGCTGTACCTGTATTGGGGCGAGGATGATGTTTTCCATGACGGTCATGTGGTTGAAAAGATCGTAGCTCTGAAAAACCATGCCGATACGCTGGCAGATGGCGGAGCGGGGAACCGTCCCGTCGGATATGTTCTGTCCGTCCAGCTCTACCTTTCCTCCTGACAGCGGCTCAAGGCCGTTGATACATCGGAGGAAGGTGGACTTGCCGCAGCCGGAAGGGCCGATGATGACGACGACTTCGCTTTTCTTTACGTCAAGGGAGATGTCTTTTAAAATAGCCTGTTCTCCGAATTTTTTGCTGAGATGCTCCACATGGAGCAGTATTTCTTCTGCCATATCAGTCTGTCCATTTCTTTTCTAAATGAGCCGCGACCCGGGAAAGCGGATAGCAGGCAAGGAAATACAGGAAAAATATCGTACCGTAGATCCAGAGCGCCGCGTCAGGAGCCGAATACCGGTTGGCCTCGATGATCTGCTGCCCGATTTTCAGCATTTCCACCACGCCGATGAGAACGATGAGGGAGGTCGTCTTGATGATGCGCGTGAAGAGGTTGATGGCCGGAGGAAGCAGGCGGCGCAGGGACTGCGGGATGATGATGAAGCGGTACATCTGCCAGCGGGAAAGCCCGAGGGCTTCCGCGCTTTCATACTGGCTTTTCGGGATGGAAATCAAAGCGCCCCGCACAAGGTCGCCCATTTCAGCCGCCCCCCACAGGATGAAAACGGCGATGGAAGCGGCGAAGCCAGATACATCGATACCAAGCGCGCGGGTGACTCCGAAATAAGCGATGAAGAGAAGCACGAGCTGCGGCATGATGCGGATGAATTCCAGATACACGCGGGAAAGGATTTTTGCAGGCAAGTTGTCCATGGTCATGAAAAGCCCTGTAATCAGGCCGAAGACGATGGAACCGAAAACGGACAGCAGCGAAATCTCGATAGTCGTCCAAAGACCGCCGAGAAGGCGGATGCCGTTACTTCCGTCAAAGAGCACCCGGATCCCCAAATCCTCCATGGCGAAGCCTCCTTTCCAGTAATGACGCTCCCAGAGAAATGGGAAGCAGGATGATCAGATAAGCGATGACAAGCATCCAGAGCGTTTCATCTGTTTTGTAATAAAGGCCGATGAGATCCTTGGCGATATACATCAGATCAGGCACGGCGCATACGCTGAATACCGAGGTTTCCTTAATCAGGAACAATACGTTGGCGCAGAGGGGCGGAATAGAAACGGCCAACGCCTGGGGAAGAAGGATGAAGCGAAGTATCTGGTGATCGGTCAGCCCCAATGCGGCAGCCGATTCATGCTGGGAAACGGCAATGGATTCAATCCCGCTCCGAAACGCTTCCGCCATGTAGCTTCCACCAAGGAAGGTAAGGCCGATGGCTGCACAGGCATCTCCTGAAATATGGACGCCTATCTTGGGGAGGCCGAAATAAAGGAAGAAGAGCTGTACAAGGAGCGGCGTGTTTCTGGAAAGCTCGATGTATGCGGTGGAAATCTGCGTCAGGATCGGTATTTTCCGGTAGCGGATGATACTGATCGCAAGGCCGACAAGAAGGGAAAGAAAAATACCGATGGCGGCGATGTAAAGCGTGGTCCACGCGGCTTCTACGAAAAGCGGCGTGTATTTCACCATGAAATCTGTGTCCACTGTGAACTCCTTACTGGGATTGGAAATGAAACATCGGGAACGGGAATGGCAGAACCGTGATGCAAAATAAAAAAGCAGGAAGCCTGCGCCTCCTGCTTATCTGTTTCCGCTGATGGTCTTATGATTCTGCGGAAGAAAATATGTGGAAAGGAGCGCACGCAAAGGAAACATGGCAGCAACATGCCATGTTACAACAAATAACCATTGCATGCGCTCCGTAGTTCATATCGCGTACTTCCTTTCTGCATCTCTGCCTGATTTATGGTCATGGTAGCATGGAAATTTTGAAAAGTCAAATCAGATTTTCGGAAGAAAAAATAAATTTTGCCAAATTTCAAAAAATATGCATTTGCCGGGCATCGAAAAAAGAAGGATGTTTTTATGAAAAGCGTATAATAAAGAAAAGAGGTCGATGGCAGATATCTTAGAATGGCAGGAATGCCTGTTGAAGCAAGGAGGATATGATGGGAAGGAAAGTTTTTGATACGCCTTTTGGAAACGGCACGGATATGCTTCCCGTAGAGGAAGGGAAGTACCGCCTGATCTGGTGCCACGAATGTCCATGGTCACAGCGCCAGCGGATCACGATGAAATTGCTCGGACTGGACCGGGTGATTTCCTGCGGAACGGTAAGCCCTGTGTGGACGATGGAGCACCAGTGGAACTTTTCCCATAAGGAAGGCGGCGTGGATCCTGTACTGAAAATCCATGACCTGAAAGAAGCCTATGATGCAGCGGATCCGTCTTATGAAGGGGAAGTGATCGTTCCTACGCTCGTGGATATCGGGAGCGGAAAGGCCGTGAATAATGACCATCTGAAAATGATGGGGTATTGGGAAAAGGAATGGAAACCGTTCCATGGAAATGACGCGCCTGATTTATGTCCGCAGGAGCAGCAGAAGGAGATACGGGAATTGCAGGGAGAGATAGAAAGAACACTTCTACCTGCTGGATTCCGCGCAGCTGTCGCACAGACGCAGGAAGAGTATGACCGTGTATACGATTCTTATTATGGCCTTCTTGACAGACTGGAGAAGCGTCTGGAAAAGAGCCGTTTCCTTTTTGGCAGCCATGTTACGGAAGCGGATATCACGTTTTATGTTTTCCTAATCCGGTATGACCTGGCTTATTACGGCATGGGCATGAACAGAAGCCTGCTCAGCTCTTTTAAAAATCTGTCGGATTACGCAAGAGAACTGTACCATGTCCCTGCGTTCCGTGAAACGACATTCCTTGCGGATATCAAGGAAGGGGTACAGAAGATGGATATCCGGTCCAATCCAAGGCAGATCGTGACGAAGGGACCGGATATGTCCGCATGGGAGGAACCGGTTTCCCGCGCGTCTCTCAGCGATGATCCGGAGAACATGTTTCTGAGAAGATAGCTTTTAATTAGTATTTCATAGATTTTCAGGAGGTAAGAAATGGAATTTGATCACGTACTGGCACTTCGCAAGTCTGTCCGCCGTTATACGGAAGAGGCGGTTTCCGTAGAGCAGGAGGAAGCATTGCTTCATGCCGCCATGGCGTCTTCCGTGGGCAAACACAATGACCGGGGGTATGTTCTGGCCGTGGTGAGGGATAAAGAAATCCTTCAGCTGATTGCCAGAGAAACCGCAGAGAAAACAGGAGGCGGCGATCCGCTGTTCCGCGCGCCGTTCCTGCTCCTGATCTGCAGGACGAAAGAGGCTGTGGAGTATCTGATGGAATTTGACGCAGGCATCATTGCGGAGCATGTCCATCTGAAGGCGGCGGAGCTCGGACTGGGCTCGGTTATTCTCCGCGGATTCATCCGCAATTTAGGAGAGGATGCGGAATATGTCAGGGCCCTGAAACTGCCGGAAGGCGTGTATCCGCTGCTGGGCGTGGCTGTCGGCCATGGCCCGGGAAGCGATATGCTGCGGAAAGAAGACAGGAAATTCGAGGTCATCCGTATCGGATAAAAAAATTTCCGTATGGTGTTGACAGAAGAAAAATTTAATGGTAGAGTAGGCAATAACTTAAGACGGTGAAGAAAAGAGTAAGCAGCCTGAAAACGGCAAAGCGAGCCTGGAGAGTGTGAGCAGGCACGGATACGGCGCTGAAGTGCATTTCTGAGTCTGACGGGCTGAAATAACAGTAGGTCCATCCGGGTACTCCCGATACAGAGTCAGGGTATAGAGGAAAATCCCGGTACCCGAAGAGATATGCATGGCGACATGGATATGAACATTAGGTGGAATCACGAGTCTCTCGTCCTGATCAGGGCGGGAGATTTTTTTATTTGGTGATGAAATAAGGAAAGGATGATGAAAATGGGCAGATTAATAGCAAAAGAACTGAAGGATGTGAAATGGGGCATCTGCAGCTGCCTTCTTTTCATCGGAATTCCCGCACCGGCATTCCATCAGTTTTTCAAGGAATAGCAGTTCACGAAGATTCAGATTTGCAGGTACCGTATCATTTACACAGGAGGAAAACACAATGAAAAAGAGTTTGAAAATTATTTCGGCACTGGCGGCTTCCGCCATTCTGATCGGAGCTTTTGCAGGCTGCGGCGGCTCTGACAAGAAAGAGGATGCATCCAAAACGGCGGCAGCAGGGAACAAGACGGCGGTGAAGCTGGTCGTTTCCAGCACGGAACGCCCGATCGCATGGCAGGATGAAAACGGAAAAATCCAAGGGTTCGAATATGACATCTGGCAGGAAGTCAATAAGAACCTGAAGGACTACACGCTGGACATCAAAGCGGTTCCGCCGGAAACACAGGACGTCATGATGGAATCCGGCGATGCGAAAGTCGCTTCCGGCGGATATTACAGGACCGCGCGCCGTGAAAAAGACTATATCGTGCCGAAAACGGCGATCGGCGCAAGCTCCGTCATGGTATATGTGCTGAAAGACAACCAGAACAAGTTCAGCAGTCTGGAAGACGCCATCAAAAACGGAAAGCAGGTACCGAATACACCGAACGGCGGTATTTACAAGGTGCTGACCGACTGGAACGCGGCGCATGGAAATATCATGAAGGAAGTGCCGATCCAGGACGGATTGACCGTGGCGGATCGTCTGAATTCCTTGAAGACGGGCCAGTATGATTTCATGGTATATCCTGACAACTTCGGCGTAGAAGAAACGGCGAAAGCCATGGGAATCGATATCGTAACGGTCGGGAAGCCGATCAAGGTCAATGACATCATCGTAATCGTCAATAAGAACGAACCGAAGCTGGCGGAAGAAATCGATGCAGCCCTGAAGAAGCTGACCGAAGACGGAACCATCGGAAAACTGTCCGAGAAATGGTACCACAAGAATCTGTTGGACAACCTGAAAGAATTAAATAAGCAGTAATCCATAAGTAAAAACGGGAAAGCCGATGCTTCTGACGGGGTATCGGCTTTTGTTTGTATTTATAAATGGATATATGTATAATTATGAAAATGAAACAAAAAAGGAGGAAAGATGATGTCGGAAGGCAATGAAAAATATACGGAGCATTTGCGGGGAATCGTGCAGATTCCATCCGTGTCCACGGTGAATGATGAGGCGACGGATTGGAAACAGTTTGAAGCGCTGCATGAATATTTAGCGAAATGTTATCCCCTGGTCCATCAGAAAGCGGAACTCATCCCTGTTGGGAAAGCCAGTCTTTTATTTCATCTGAAATCGAAAGAAGCAAAGAAGCTGCCAGTCCTGCTCATGGCACATCAGGACGTGGTTCCCGCCATCCATCCGGAACAGTGGACCTATCCGCCCTTCAGCGCGGCGGTCGCTGACGGCTGCATCTGGGGACGGGGCTCGGAAGACTGCAAGTCCCTTCTGATTGAAGAGCTGGAAGCCATGGAAGAATTGCTGGAAGAAAACTTTGAACCGGATTTCGACATCTATCTTTCTTTCGGACACAATGAGGAAGTGCAGTGCGCTGATGATAAGAAGGGATCTGTGCTGGCGGCCCGATATCTGAAAGAGCAGGGAATAAAGATAGGCTGCATTTTTGATGAAGGCGGCAACGTGGACGAAGGAGCCGTTCCTGTTGCCAACGTGGCGCTGGCGGAAAAAGCGCCCAATGAATTCGTTATTTATCAGGACGGCGCAGGCGGACATGCCAGCAAGCCGGGAAGGGGAACCGTTTTAGGCGTCGTATCCAAGGCGGCGGCCATCATCGAAGCCCATCCTATGCCGTACCGCCTGACTCCGCTCACAAAGGCCTATCTGAAGGCGTCCGCTCCCTTTGCGGGAAAAGACAGAGAAAAGATTTACAGACATCCGAAGAAACACTGGAAATCGCTCTGCCGTCTGGCAAAAAAGGACAGAGAACTGGATGCGCTCCTTCATACCACCTTTGCACTGACCATGGCGCAGGCGGCGAGCCAGGCGAATGTGCTTCCCTCCCATGCGGAAATGACGATGAGCGTCCGTATCCTGCAGGGAGATACGGTGGAATCGGTCAGGGAATATCTGGAATCCATCCTGCCGAAAGATATCAGGGTCAAGGTTACCTTTGGAGAGGATCCGAAACCCGAGGGACGGACGGACAGCAGGGAATTCAAACAGCTTGCCGGCATCATCCGTGAAGTATTCGGAAACGAAACGGCGGTCATTCCAAGCATCATGCTGGGCGCGACGGACTCAAGGAATTATTATGAGGTCTGCGACAACATTTTCCGCTTCAGCGGCCGGTACAAGACAAAGAAATGGGGCGAAGCACATCAGGTGGATGAACGGATGCCCATTGAAGGATTGGAAATGGCAGTCAGATTTTTCAAGACCTTCCTGAAAAAATATTGAAATAAAAAACGTGCCGGGAAACAAAGGCACGTTTTCAAATGGGGCAGCATGAAATATAATTATTCCGCAAACCATATCGTAAATGCGTCTGTTCCATATATAATAAGAAAGAAATATATATCCATCATAAAGGGAGTCATCATGGCAAAAAAATTTTACGGTGTGAGAATAGGGAATCAGCCCGGCATATACGAAAGCTGGGAAGACTGCCAGAAACAGATCAAGAGTTTCTCCGGAGCCATCTACAAAGGCTTCGCGACAAGGGAAGAAGCGGCAGCTTTCGTGAAGGGAGAAGAACAGTCGCCGGCTGACGGTGAAGGCGTCCGTGCATATGTAGACGGAAGCTATGACGCCGTAAGCCACCAGTTCTCCTACGGGATGGTGATATTGAATCAGGGCGAAGAGCTTCATTTTTCAGAAAAATACGACGATATCATTCTGGCAGAAATGCATAACGTGGCAGGAGAAATCAAGGGATCGGAAGCAGCCATGCAGTATTGTCTGGACAATGGCATATCAGAAGTGACCATATACCACGACTACGAAGGAATCGCAAAATGGTGCACCGGTGAATGGAAAGCAAGAAAAAGAGGGACGATTGCCTACACGGAATTTTATACAGAAGCAGCAGAAAAAATAAATATCCGTTTCGTAAAAGTCAAAGGACATTCCGGGGATAAATATAATGAAATAGCAGACCAGCTGGCAAAGAAAGCGCTCGGAATCAGATAAATCAATCAATAAGATAAAAGCAGGGATACAGGAATCAGCAATCTGTGTCTCTGCTTTTTATATGGAAGATTCAGAACTTGCAAGAAAAATGATTCCTGATGTAAGTGAGATCCACAGGGGTTAAACAGTAAACGAAAGGCTCCACCGAACACGGGGGAGCTGGCAACCGTAGGTTGACTGAAGGGGTAAGTTGGAGCAGAACGGAGAAACGTATACTCAAGTGTGCCCCTATTCCCGCCGTAGGCGGTACTTACCCCCGATAAGCGGGGGAAGCTTTCGAGTAGTATTTAAAATCTGCAATCATTGCCCAGATTCTTCATTGCATTCAAGAATGACGGGCAAGGGCTGTTTACCTTGATTAATATTACTTGCCTGCCGTCATTTTCAAATGGAATGGAGCACGGTAGGAAGAAATCAAGGGAATTAAATGCTAAACAAAAAGCTTCCCCTGAAAGACAGGGGAAGTGTCAGCAACGCTGACGATAGGGTTAAGTTGGAGTAGAACGGAGAAATGTGTGTGCCCAAGCTCGCCCTTATCCCCGCCATACGGCGGTACTTACCCCCGACAAGCGGTGGAAGCTTTCGGATAGCATTTAGTACCTGTAATCATTGCCCAGATTCTTCATTGCATTCAAGAATGACGGGCAAGGGGTGTTTACCTTGATTAGTATTATCTACCTGCCGTTAACCTCGAATGAAACGGAGTATAGTGGAATGAAATAAGGAGATTAAATACTAAGCCAAAAGCTTCCCCTGAAAGGCAGGGGAAGTGTCAGCAACGCTGACGATAGGGTCAAGTTGGAGCAGAAAGAAGAAACGTCTTTACCCAAACTCGCCCCTATCCCCGCCATACGGCGGTACTTCTCCCGACAAGCGGTAGAAGCTTTCGAGTAGTATTTAAAATCTGCAATCATTGCCCAGATTCTTCATTGCA
>CABQAR010000003.1 GCA_902462205.1 uncultured Dialister sp. | reverse complement strand
CACAGCGTGATAATGGCTGGATCCATAAAGGTTCACCTTCCTTTTGATTTTTCCGCGTTTTGATTTGTACCGGGTGCCAGGTAAAATCAAGATGCGGCGCATTCTCCGGAAGATAGAATTCATATAAAGTTTTTTGAATGAAATAAAAATGCAGTTTTCTCTATGAATTCCTTTCAGCCGGAAAACATATCAGGATTCCCACGTACTTCTCATGGCCTCCTTTCGAAACAGCCCCGGGACAGGGCTCGCATCTAATGCATAGTATGCTATATATTTGCCTTTGCATACCAATTGCATAAGCACCTGTCCGTATTGTAGCCTTTGCCTTTTAAAATATCAAACAGAATATAAACAGGAATTTATTGCATTATTTATATTTAGAATATTATTATTTTATATTTTTTATTATTTATTTATTTATTGAGGCTTGAATATTCTTTGATTTTTCGAAAAAAATTTCTTCTCCTTTTTCTTGATTTAAATGAATAGTATGCAATGTATTTATCTGCTAATATATAGTATCCTATCTTTATTTGAATTCGGCAAATGCATATTATTTCCAATAGTATGCTATATAATATTTCTTCTCCTTTTTTCTCTTACCATTATTTCTCCTTCCTTAAATAAATTATGTTATCGCTTCGCATTATCATTTATTTCTGCTTCTTGACAATCCTTCCATATCGAACTTTTTCTTTATTGTTTTGATCAATTATTTAATTTTTAAAAAATTGATTAAAAATATTCTGCAAACAAAAAACGCCCCGTAAGGAGCGTTTTTCATTTGTTCTTTAATTCGGGCGATTAGCCTCCGAACTGTGCCAGCATCGTGCCAGCAGCTACTGCAGTTCCGATTACGCCTGCTACGTTCGGGCCCATGGCCTGCATCAGCAGGTAGTTCGACGGGTTGTCTCTCAATCCTACTACCTGGGATACACGTGCTGCCATCGGTACGGCGGATACGCCTGCGGAACCGATCAGCGGGTTCACCTTGTTGCCGGATGCGATTCTCATGATCTGGCCGAACAGTACGCCGCCTGCTGTGCCTGCTGCGAATGCAATCAGACCCAGGCAAATAATCATGATTGTTTCAATCCTGAGGAATTTGTCGCCGGACATCGTTAAGCCTGTGCCGGTGGCAAGGAAAATCGTTACGATGTTGCAGAGTGCGTTCTGCGCGGTGTCAGACAGTCGGGCTGTCACTCCGGATACTTCGAACAGGTTGCCGAGGCAGAGCATTCCCATCAGCGCTGCTACCGGCGGTAACAGTAAGGATACCACGATTGCTACGACGATCGGGAATACGACCTTTTCGAAATGGGTAACTGGACGAAGGTTGACCATCTTTATCTTTCTCTGTTCTTTCGTCGTGCAGAGCTTCATGATCGGCGGCTGGATCAGCGGTACCAGTGACATGTAGCTGTATGCTGCTACGGCGATAGCTCCCAGAAGGTCAGGGGCAAGCTTGGAAGAAAGATAAATGGCGGTCGGGCCGTCTGCGCCGCCGATGATGCCGATGGATGCCGCCTGCTGCACATTGAAGCCGAGCATCATCGCGCCTGCCAGTGCTACGAATACGCCGATCTGCGCAGCCGCGCCGAGGAGCATGGTCTTCGGGTTCGCAATCAGAGGAGCGAAGTCAGTCATTGCGCCGACACCCATGAAAATAAGCGGCGGAAAAATTTCATACTTGATACCGAATCCGATCGCCATCATAACGCCCATATCATCGTTGAATCCGGTGTTCGGGAAGTTTGCCATGATGCAGCCGAATGCGATTGGGAGCAGCAACAGCGGTTCATATTCCTTGGCAATCGCCAGGTAAAGCAAAACAAGTCCTACTAAAATCATTACAGCGTTTTCCCATGTCAGATTGGAAAATCCGGAATCTGTCCATACAGAAACGAGTGCTCTCATAAAGCCGTCCATTATATACCTCCTAAATGATTGATGTCCAACATGTCCTTATCTCTTTTTCTTCGTCGGATCCACAATGTGGATCAGCTGTATGACGCATGCCAGAAAAATAAGGACGCCAAATACGATAACCATGTTTGTGAGGCAAATGGAAAGCGGGCCTGGAGTTTCCATCGATTAAATCCACCTTTCTTACTGTCAATTTCCATCCATGCCGGTTTTGAACGGCACAGACGGAACCAATGGATAAAAGGGAATGACCCTGTTCTCTCCGCACATGGAGGAAAGAACAGAAATCATTAAAGGGGAATATTTTCAGGCTCTTTAGAATGGCCAGAAAATCGGAATAATGATGACAGACGCCACCAGAGAAATAATGCACATCGGCACACCGACCTTGACATAGTCATTGAAGGAGAATCCGCCAGGTCCGAGTACGAGGGTATTCGGAGGGGTTGCCATCGGTGTTGCGAATGCCATGGAAGCCGCAATGCCGAGCGCCATCAGCACGGGTTTCGGATCAGCGCCAATCGACTGCGCGATGGAAATACCGATCGGTGCAAGCAGCGCCGCTGATGCGGTATTCGACATGAACTGGGTCAGTACGTTGGAAATCAAGAATAGGACTGCGCACAGTACATAAGGATTCGGATTCTCGCCCATCGCATTGACAACCGTATCGGCAATCAGTTTGCCTGCTCCGGTCTTTTCCATGGCACTGGCCACGGACAGCATGCCTGCGAAGAGGAAAATCGTCACCCAGTCAATCCCCGCATAGGCTTCCTTTTCCCGAAGGCAGCCAGTAACCACGCAGAGGATCGCGCCCGTCACTGCTGCCGTATGGAGGGGAACCGTTTTTAGATTCAGCGCCATCGCAGCAACGACTCCTAAAAGAATTAGTCCGGAAATCCACATCTTCACCCTGCTCTTCGGAGCGCCGTCATCAGAAGCGCCTGCTTCTTCAGCAGCAGCCTTGACCGCTTCCTCATCCATTTCGCCGACCTGCTTGGCAGGAATGAAATGACGTCCGATGAATAATGTGTAAATAACGATAATGATGGAGAGCGGAATGCCGATATATGCGAATTCAAAGAATCCGAAGCTCGGAAGTCCCGCCGCAGAGAGCGCGCCGGTTACGATGACATTTGGCGGGGTACCAATCATCGTGATCGTGCCGCCTACATTAGCCGCGATTGCCAGTGGCATCAGCTCTTTGGACGGCGCAATCTTGGCCGCCTGGCAGATACCGATGATGACCGGCATCAGGCAGGCCACCGTACCCGTATTGGAAGATACGGCGGAAAGCGCGATCGTAACAAGCATGATGGCCATCATCAGCGGTATTTCATTGGTACCCGCTTTTTTAACTACTGCGATACCGATTGCTTCTGCAAGGCCGGTTTTAAACATGGCTGCGCCGATGACGAACATCCCGCCGAATAGTACGACGGTAGAGTTGGACAGGCCTGCATAGACCTGTTTAGACGGCAGCACACCGAGGATACCCAAAACGGTACAGGCTGCCATAGCCGTAACTGCGAGCGGAATCAGTTCGGTTACGAACAGGAACGCCGCTACAGCAAGGACGCACAGCGTCATAATAGCTGGATCCATAATTTCACCTTCTTTTAAAATTTCCGCAGCCAGACAGTGGATGAGTGCCGTATACGATCAGACTGCGAAAGCCGGCAGGACAGGTCCAGAGATCAATAATGAATGAATGCTGTCAGCTGTAACCTCCATCCTGTCGGAGAATCATCAAATACCTACCATCCTTCCCCCCTTCTGACTATTTGTGATGCGAATATTATGCAATTAACGCAAATGATTTGCATCCGTATGACACCCAGTAATGATATTAAATGAAATTCAGTTAAATTTCAATATTTAAGACGATTTTATACTTTTTAATTAATTAACTCATATATAGACTACTATATTCATTTATTTTCACTGTTTATCTATCATAATTATAGTATTCTATATAAATCATTCTCATTTACTCCATTTTCATTTTTCTGTTTTAAGGCTTATTATCAGCTGTTTTTTCAAAAAATAAATAGAAACCTATATTTCTATAGATGAGAAGTATAGATTTCTATGTTTTCCATTGTATTTTATTTGATAATGATTAGAAAATTATTATATATAAAAATAATTTATATAATTATATTAATTTATTTTATCTGAAAATGACGTGCCTTTTACAAACAAATGACGCTTCAGCATGAGCCTCTTTCTTGTCTATGCTCCAATGCAGGCAGAGACCGTTCTTTTCCCCGAAAGGAGTGTATGAAAAAAGACTCCTACGCAAATCCATGGATTTACATAAGAGCCCTTTCGACTGATTACTTATCTGTTTTTTCTTCTGTGGACAATTTCTCATCCGCCTCTTCCATATCTGCTTCTTCCTTAAAGCCTTCTTTTTTCTTTATATCTTCCAGCGTGACCTCGTAATCCTTGCCGCCGGTATCCGAGCCCTCCTGACGAAGCTGCTCGATTCCTTCCTCAAAGGTCATATCTTCCATTTCCTCTGTCTTCTTCAGTTTTTCAAGGAGTTCCGGAGATAGTTTGCCGGAGGCGATCAGTTTTTCCCTCATGCCCTGATAAACGTATGCCACGACTTCTTCCTGGGGAATCCCGATACGGTCAGGCAGCCGGAGGGAGAATTCATGCCAGAATGCGGCGGATCCCGTCATCATGATGCGTCCCACCTTTTCCAGATCGCCGATATCATACAGGAGCGACCATATTTCCCTGTTATCCAGATGGTTATACATATGGTAGGTGTAGCGGTATGTCGCCGGTTTCATGAGCTGGTTCTTGAAATGGTGCACCCCAAATATTTCCTTATACGGCACATGGAGTTCCTGTTTTTTGAAGATGCTTTTCTTAATGATCATTAATTCATCTTCCTTGAGTATGTACGTGCATTTAGCCGTCACGACACTGATCAGGAAGCCGAGCGCCACGATCAGGATGATGATCCCCTGGAGGGGAACGACGTGGAACGTCGTATGCACCCATACGAGACGTGCCGCATATCCTGCCAGCGCGAGGAAGCCAATACCGGAAAGAATCAGATATTTCTTGCAGGGGGTGGATACATCCATGAATTCCCTGTCACTGACCTTTGCTTTTTTTGATTTTGCCATCTAAGAAAAAACTCCTTCGTTAATCAATTTATCCATTATATGTCCACGACAGGGGCGGTATTCCAATCGTAAACAGGCCCATCCCGACAAAATAGACGCAGATTCCGATTGCAAAAAACTGGGCTCCCACCTTCAGGCAGCCTCTGGCAATGGAAAAGAAATCATTGGTGTTCGGATCCATAAACGTGTAGGGATACAGATGGGATGTTCCGTGCGTGATGATAGTCATCCATGCGCGCCAGTACACAAATACCACGTACAGGGCGGGATAAATCATCCAGCTCAGCATGATATGCCAGTGAAGCTCCGTCTTGTCAACGAAAAACAGGAAATCCACGGCCATGAGGACCGGGATGAAATAATGGAATATATAGTTGTAAAAAGAAAAATGCTCATAGCTGATGTCATTGAGCCGATGGGTCTTGATCGCGCCCGGACGGACAATGATATGGTACATGATGGAAAGCGTGACCAGCCCCGTCGTCACCACATACCGGCAGTCCGCCGTGTAGAGGAAGGGGAAATCCGCCTTGAAAAGAACGGCGCCCAGCCACACCATGAAAAGCGTGAACGTGGAGAACGTGTAATACTGGATACGCGACCAGAACACAAACGGGGTCAGCACCCCGTGTTTCATCAATAATATAAGACCTAAATCCAGCAGGATGAACACAGCCCACCGGTAAATGAGTGCCAATTCCATGAAAGAAACTCCTGAAAGAGCCTGCAGGCCCAAGATTTACCCAACGGTTATTTGTTCTTCTGTCTGTGCTTCCGGTTCTGCTTGCGGCGTGCTTCCGCCCGGATCTGCCGTATTTCTTCCTTCTCGCGGATCTTGGCAGAAATCTCTTCCTGCTGTGCTTTCTTCTGATTATTGTTATGTATGTTGATTACAAGGCAGACGATGATCAGAAGGGCGATCGCTCCTGATTTCACGTCCAGCCCGTTATTTAAAATGTTCCAGCCAGCAAAAACAACGGCTATGCCAAAAAAAAGGCCTTGCGCTCGGGTCATTCCATTAAACTCCTTTATATTGAAAAAAATACGTCGGTATTATTTTATACTGAAACGATACCAATATCAATCAGAAATTCCATGACGCCTATTTCTTTCCGCCGCTCTCCGCTTTCCTCTCCGCGTTTTCCTTATCCCTGTACGCAGCCGCATACGGTTTTTCGTGCCTATTTCTCCTTTTATTCAGGAAATATCTGCGGAAAACCTCTTGGGGTATAGAATTATATTATGTACACATATATAAATTAATTTATCAACAGTTATTGAAGCTTTCTCCATCATCGTATATACTTACAGATAAGAATCGACGCATCCATAGACTGCAATTTATGAATTAACGTAAATTGATACTCTGTGGTCTATTTGTTTTCTGGGGGAGACGGGATAATGGATACAAATACGACTTTTTATTTTTCCATTTTTGTATTTTTACTCACCTATGCGGGAATCATGTCAGAAAGGATCCCGCGTTCCATTTGCGCCCTGCTGGGTGCGGGACTCGTTATTTACAGCGGTCTCGTCACGCAGGAAATGGCCCTCCAGCATTTCATCGACTTCAACACCCTCGGATTATTAACAGGGATGATGATCTTAATCGGCGTCGTCAAGAAATCCGGTTTCTTTGAAGCGATGGCCTTATGGGCAGTCAAGGTATCCAAGGGACGGCCAAAGGAACTTCTGATCATTTTAGGACTCATCACCGGTTTCTGTGCTTCCTTCATGGACGCCGTCACCGCTGTCCTCCTGATCACCCCCATGACGATTTCCCTCTGCCGCCGTATCCATGTCACACCGATCCCTACCCTGATCGCTGAAATCCTTCTCTCCAATATCGGCGGCTCCGGCACGATGGTCGGCGATCCGCCAAACGTCATGATCGGCTCCGCCACCCATCTGGCCTTCAATGATTTCGCCATGCACACCGGCCCGATCGCACTGCTCAACGTGGCAGCCTGCATCATCTATCTGGAAATCATCTACGGAAAAGAGCTTCCGAAAACGGAAATGAGTCCGGATGAACTGGATAAGATCAATATCACTTCCGTGATGACGGATTTCTCCATACTGAAAAAATCCGTCATCATCCTCGTCCTGACCATTTTCGGATTCATCATCCATAACATGATCGGCATCCAGTCCGCCACCATCGCATTGACAGGCGGCGTAGTCGCCATCCTGATCTGCGGCGTGGATCCCCATGAAATACTCCGTGATGTCGACTGGGATTCCCTCTTCTTCTTCATCGGCCTCTTCATCGTAGTCGGCGGTCTGGAAACGACGGGCGTTATCAGTACGCTTGCGAAGGCAGGCATTTCTGCCGTAGGCGGCGATCCCCATGCGCTGACCTTCACCATTCTGTGGCTCTCCGGTCTGGCCTCCGCCTTCATTGACAATATCCCGTTCACGGCAACCATGATCCCCCTGATCCACCAGATGCAGGAGCTTCTGGGACTCGCCCATGCGGATTACATGTGGTGGGCGCTCTCCATCGGTGCCTGCTATGGCGGTAACGGAACCATCATCGGCGCGTCCCCGAACGTCATCGTCGCCGCGCTCGCTGCAAAGGAAGGCTACAACATGACCTTCGGGCACTTCATGCTGAAGTGTTTCCCCATGATGCTTGTCACGCTTCTCACTTCCACCGTTTATATTTACGTCCGTTACTTCATGCTCGGCACTCCGTAAACAGAATTAAAAGGTCCTGCGCAACGCAGGGCTTTTTCAATTGCCGACTCTCCGATTATGCTATAATGGAGACAAATAATAATATTTCTGCTGATTAACCGGATTTTGATCAGCGCCTGTTTTCTGAGGAGGAGTGAACATGGACGAGATTTTCAAAAGAGGTACCTGCCGTCATTTCAAAGAATTAACCCCTGTCCCGGAAGAAGATCTGGAAACCCTGGTCAAGGCAGGCATGCAGGCCCGTGCCTGCGGCAGCCAGGAAGCAAGGGAATTCATCATCGTCACCAGAGATGATCTGGTCAAGGCCATTTCCCACAACAGCCTTGTCGCCGGCCCTGCGAGAAAGGCCGGCGCCGCCATCGTCATCGTCGGCAAGAAAGAAAACATTTCCTTCCCGGAAGAATGGGCTTTCGACTGCGCCGCTGCCGCGCAGAACATCCTGATCGAAGCAGAGCATCTGGGGCTTGGCTCCATCTGGCTGCAGGTCTATCCCTATACGGACCGCAAAGCCCATCTGTCCAATATCCTTGACATCCCCTTTGAAATGGAGCCGTTCTGCATCATCGCCATCGGCTACCCGGAGCGGAAGCCCGTCCGCATGAACCGCTATAATGAACGGATCCTCTACAAGGACCTGTACGGTGCAAGGCCGAAAAAATAAACAGCTGAAAAATAACAGGTTTCCTGCAAAGGCGGCCTGTTATTTTTATATTTCATGACTTTCTTTACATGATTCTCTCTGCCATGAAATTTCTATGGTAAAATACAGATGATATAATCATTTCCCTTTAAAGGAGCCTGTCATGAAAAAAATCCTTGCCCTGCTTTTCATTTTTTTACTTCCCTTTTTCCCTTCCTTTGCGGAAGAAACCCCGCCGGCCGGCGGCGATGCAGGTTCACTCAACCTGACCTCCCTGCCGGAAAGAAAAACGGTCAGCTCCCTGGCAGACGTCCTCTCCGCCAATGACGCGGACCGCATCCAGAAATCCGTATCGGATGCCATCGTCAGTTACGCACAGAAAGGCAGCCTGTCCGATAAGGAATGGGCGGAAAAGCGGCTGAGGGAGCAGATGACCGGCGCTTCTCAGGAACGGATCACGGAAATCGTTAATGAGATTACCTCCACCATCGACGCGTCAGAGCAGGAAAAACAATCCCTACGCCAGGCGCGGCAGAACGGAGAAAGCCAGCAGAGCTGGCTCGACGGGCGTGTAAAGAAATATATCACCAAAGCAGTGGAAATGACGGGCAGCACCCCGAAAGTCACAAGCAGCGGACGGAATAACGGATTCAGCATCGCGGGAAAGAACTGGAAGGGCAACTCCCTTTCGGAAAAGGAAGCGGCAGACATGCGCGGCCTGCTGGAAACCGATCATGACACGGGACTGAAAACCGCCGTCGCCGTTGGACTGATTCTGACAGCAGACCATGGACAGGTTTCCATCATGAACCAGGCCATGCCGAGACAGTTGGCCGCTATTTCCATCAATGCCGTGGAAGAAGCAAAGACCGTCCTGAAGGTCAAGGAAGGCGCCATTTCCGGCAAAGAAGGCGTACAGCGCCTGACCGATACAGCCATCACCTCCGCCATCGGAATGCTCTCCGGGCTGGATTACAAGCAGATCGGATTTCTTGCAGGCACCGCCGCCGGAACCGCAGCGGGCGGAGCGCTGGAAGGTGCTACGGGCGGAATCAGCCTCGGTACGATCACCATCAACGGTGCACTGATGGGCGCTTACATCGGCGAAAAAATAGGAAGCCGTATCGGTGAATCTTTGAACGCCACCATGGATGAAAAACTAAAGGTACGCATCCTTGACGAATTTGAAAGCTTCATCGGCGGTACCGTCACCAGCGTCCTGAATATCAATGACATAGAAAAAGCGCTGGACAGCATCGAGCAGCAAAACGACACCAAACTGACCGAGCAGGCCGCCAACGCCATCGGCAAGGCAAAAGACGGAGCCGCCGACATGGGCAGCCGGTTCTGGGATACCCTGAAAGGCTGGGGAACGGCTACGGGAGATTTCTTTTCCGATATGGGCACCGCCATCCTGAACGGGTTTGACAGCCTGACGAAAGCCATCCTGAGCGCCGTGACCTGAGAGGCCCAATGAAATTCAGACGGCTCCCGTGGACATATTTTATTTCGGATAAAGAAAAACTGTTTCCCCTGTCAGCTTGACAGACGAAAAAAGCATCGGCATGAACCGATGCTTTTTTGATTTTTATCTGTTCCCCCTCTTTTCGGGAAGGAGGATCCCTCCGGCCACCGCCGCGAGCAGAACCGCGTACTTCGTCATCCACGGCATGAATAAATCCGCCACGGCATACAGGCAGACAAGGACGGCCGCCAGAGATGCCCCCCGCGGATATACGCGGTATCTCTGGAATACGGAGGCGGCAAGGAGCGTATCATTGAAAACCGTCATGATGAGCTGCACGGCGCCGATACTTATGAGCTGCGCCGCCGCTCCCATGGAAACCATGTGAAGCCCTGCCATGACCGAAATTCCTGCCACGGTCATGATGATGACGGGAATCAGGCGGAAAAGGAACGTCCTGCGACCGATCTGCCTCATGATATCCAGCGGCCCGTGCCTCCATGTGCAGAAGGCGAGAATAGCCGCCGTTAAAACGTACTCTGAAATATATAATAAATTTGCCTGATTAATCGTTGCCATTGTATTCTTTCTTTTCCGTATATCCTGCGATTTCTACCAGATTCCCGTCGGGATCCCGCAGATAAAAACTCCTCATCGGCCTGAGAGCCCCTTTCCGTTCCACGATATCCGTCACGAAAGGGGCCTTTTTATTTTTTAATTCCTGATAGACCGCCTCAATCGGATCTTCCGTAATGAGGCAGAAATCAAGGCTCCCTGCCGACGGACGCTCCGCTGCCGGCTGAAACTCACCGCTGAACCTGTGTATATTGATTTTCGCATCGCCAAAGCGCAGCGCATATCTTCCGTTTTCACGGAGCACTTCCATTCCAAGAAGCTCCCCGTAAAAAGAAAGGCACTGCCGTATATCTTTCGTGGTCAGCACGATATGGTCGATATTGGAAATATGCATGATGGTTTTTCCCTGAAATACCAAAACGGCGGAAGGCTCTGCCGTTTTTCAGTAACTGCCATTCTTTCGTCTTTCCCTTGTTTCTTCCAGTTCCTTCAGAAGGTTGGGCGCTTCCGCGCTTTCCCACACCCAGTCAGGCGCGGCTTCCGCCGCTTTTTCCTTGGCCGCCTTCAGATCATAATAGACCTGCCATTTGGCTTCCTTCAGTCCGTCCCCCGTCTGCCGGAGCAGGTACGCCGGATGAAAGGTGGGCATGACGGGAATTCCCTGATAATCGATCCAATGGCCTCTGGAACGGACGATGCCCGCATCATGCCCCAGAAAGAAACGAAGAGCTACCTTTCCGAGGCCGATGATGACCTTGGGGGCAATAAGGCGTATTTCCTCCGCCAGCCATTCCTTTCCGCAGAAGCTCCCTTCTTCCATGGTGGGCGTCCTGTTTCCTTTCGGACGGCATTTGACGATATTCGTCACATACACATGGTCTCTTGTGATTCCCACGGAACCGAGCGCCTTGTCCAGAAGCTGTCCTGACGGACCGACCAGAGGACCGCCGTATTCATCCTCCACGCCGCCGGGGCCCTCCCCGACGATCATCAGCGGCGAATCCACGGGACCCGTGGAAAGCACAGGGCCGCGGCCGCCTTCCTGCCGTAAATGGCAATGGGTGCAGCGGTGTATGGCATTCTCCAGCATGCCGTAATTTTCAAAATGATAAGATGCCCCCAGAAACTCCGCCTTCCGGCGTGCCCTGTATTCTTCCGCATCCTCATTTCCCCAGAGATCCATCAGCCACGCTCCTTTGCCATATCCATTCCGTACCACTCAAAAAATATCCTGTATATCTATCCGGAAACCGATTGCCGTTACATATCCGGAGGCATTTCACGATCCGTCATTTCATAGAACAGCGTGAACTGTCCCGCAAAGAACATCTTGATCGTTCCCACAGGGCCGTTTCTGTTCTTCGCCAATATGACTTCCGTCTCATTCTGCCGCGGATCGCCTTCCTCGATTTCCTTATTGTAATACGCCTCTCTGTACAGGAAGCAGACTAAGTCCGCATCCTGCTCGATGGAGCCTGATTCACGAAGGTCGGAAAGCATCGGCCTGTGGTTCGGACGCGCATCCGGGCCTCGCGAAAGCTGGGACAGCGCGATGATCGGCACTTCCAATTCCCTTGCCAGACTCTTCAGGGAACGGGAAATCTCGGAAATTTCCTGCTGCCGGCTGTCATTATATTTGGAGCTCCGGCTCGTCATCAGCTGGAGATAGTCGATCATGACCACGTCAAGCCCTTTTTCCGCCTTTAAACGGCGGCACTTGGAACGGATCTGCGCCACCGTCACGCCCGGCGTGTCATCGATATACAGCGGCGCTTCCGAAAATACGCTGACGGCTGCCGCCAGATTTCCCCATTCCTTTTCTCCGTTGATCCTGCCTGTTTTCAGGCGCTGGCTGTCGATCAGGGCTGTCGCGCTGAGAAGTCGCTGCACCAGTTCATCCCTGCCCATCTCAAGGGAAAAGAAAGCCACTGATTTTTTCGCCCGTGACAGGCTCATATTTTTCGCCATGTTCAGCACGATGGCCGTTTTACCCATGGACGGCCTCGCCGCCACGATGATGAGGTTCCCTTTCTGCAATCCGCTTGTGAACGCATCGAGCTTGGCAAATCCCGTCGGCACCCCGGTCACGATTTCATGGGTTTCAAATTTTTTGGTGATATCCGCCATGGTGGATATCATGGCTTCCCCGATGGGCATGAAGCCCTTCACGTTCTGATCCTGTACGACCCGCAGGATGGATCGTTCCGCATCATCCACGATTTCTTCCACCGTGTTTTCTTCTGTATAGGCGGCTTCCGCTATTTCTCCCGCCGTATCGATCAGGCGGCGCAGCTTTGCCTTGCCTGCCACGATTTCCACGTGGCGCGAGATTCCTTTCGTCGTAATGACATGGGTGGGAAGCTCATTGACATACATGATGCCCCCTACGTCATCCAGACGCCCCATGCGGCGCAGCTCTTCCGTAACCGTCAGGATATCCGCCCCTGTTCCCGCATGGGAAAGATTCAGAATCGCCTGATAAATGATCGCGTCCTGCTCACGGTAAAAATCCTCCGGCCGGAGGAGGTTTTCCGCCACCTCGATCGCTTCCCTGTCCAGAAGCATCGCGCCAAGGACGGCCTTTTCCGCTTCCACGTTCTGTGGCGGCATGCGCCCGATCATCAGCGCTTCCGCGTCACTTTTTCTGGTTCCCCGTTTCCGGTCGCCACGTTCTGTATCTGCCATGTTCATCCTCTGTCGACATCCAATTGTTCCACAAGCATTTTATCCAATACATCCCTGATATGCTTCACGGCCACGACTTCAAGCCCCATATGGCCTTCTTCTATATCCGTCCTGTTTTCATAAGGGATCAGGACGCCTTTCATTCCCGCCTGATGGGCGCCGAACGCTTTTTCATACACGCCGCCGACCGGTTTGATATCTCCCGACAGGGATATTTCCCCCGTCAACGCCCAGTCCTGCCGGAGCGGCTTTTTTTCGAGCGCGGAAATAATGGCCGCCGTAATGGCGCTTCCTGCGGAAGGACCGTCGATATTTCCGCCGCCGATGACATTCACATGCAGGTCGTAATCCCCCAGATTCTTATCCGTCAGCGCGCGGACCACGGAGGCCGCCGTCGCCACGGAATCCTTTGCCATGGAGCCGGCCGTCCCGTTGAAATGCAGGCTGCCTTTTCCTTTTTCATGGGCCGGATAGACCGCCGCTTCGATTTCGATCGTGCTTCCTAAAAATCCCGAAACGCCAAGGCCGTAGATATGGCCGATGCGCGGTACGTCGGACGCCACCTTATTGTGCCATGGAGACAGGCGGCTTCCCTGCGCCGTACGGCGCATGATATCAAGGGAAATATGGATATCTTCCGTATTTCCCGATTCATACACAGCCAGACTGTACGCATCCGAGAGAAGGTTGACCGCCTTCCTGCCTTCCATCGTGTACTCGCTGATAAGCTCCGCCACGCCGTCATCCAGCGACACGTCCAGCTTGGACGCCGCATTCTCGACGATCTTCCGCACGTCTCCCGGCTGGAGCGGCTCGAAAAATACTTCCGCGCAGCGGGACCGGATCGCAGGATTGATTTCCTGCGGTTCCCTCGTGGTCGCGCCGATCAGGATGAAATCCGCCGGAGCGCCGTCCCTGAACAGCTTCTTGATATAGGCAGGCACATACGGATTTTCCTCATCATAATAGGCCGATTCGAAACGGACCCGTTTATCCTCAAGCACCTTCAGCAGCTTATTCAGAAGGATCGGATCCAGTTCGCCTATTTCATCAATAAACAGAATGCCGCCATGGGCATCCGTCACCAGTCCCGGCTTCGGTTCGGGAACGCCGTCATCTGCCAGCTCCCGCTGCGCCCCCTGATAAATCGGATCGTGGACGGAACCGATAAGGGGGTTCGTGATATCACGGTTATCCCAGCGGAGCGTCGTTCCGTCACATTCCACAAACGGCGCGTCTTTTCCAAATGCCGTCCAGGATAACTTCTTCGCCTCATCCAGAACGAGGCGTGCCGCCGTCGTCTTGCCCACGCCGGGCGGCCCGTACAGGATCAGATGCTGCGGATACGGGGACGCGATTTTTGACGCGAGAGCCTTCACCGCCGTGTCCTGACCGACGATTTCAGACAGGTTCTGCGGCTTCACCACGTTCATCACCGTCTTCGTCAGGCTGATCTGATCGAGGGCTTCCAGTTTTTCGAGCTTATGCCGGCTCTGTGCCGTCTCTACCTCGTCGGTTTCCTCTTCCACCAGTTCCCGTTTGATTTCATCCACATATTCCTTATGCTTTTCTTCCAGCCGTTCGGAAATCTTCCGTTCAAGCTGTTCTTCCACGGCCTGCCGGGCCAGTATTTCCGCCAGCCTGTCTTCCAGCTGGTCAAGGATATGGGGGATTTCCGTATCTTCCGGCTCCTTCACATAATCCTTGCTCTCGAAAATCAGCCGTTCAATTCCGAGCAGCCGCCTCCGCGGATTTTCATCATGAATATATTTAAGCGCATCATACCGGCTGGCACGGACGATCAGCTGCTCCGGACCGATCGCGCTGACATAGATCGTATAGATCGCATTCAGTTGTCGTTTGAGCTCCAGCTCATCCAGCACCGTCCCGTCAATCACGCGGTTTTTCAGACGGCTGAGCAATTCCTTTATATCTTCCATACGCAGACCTTCTTTAAAAATTCATTTGCAGGATTTTACTCTGTATATCTATTTTACAACATACGGCAGGAAATTTTAAGAACACGGAAAAACGGCGCCATTGACAGCGCCGTAAGAGGAAATCATATTTATTCAGACGTAAGGAATATATGGCAATCTGTTCCGTCAGCTTCGGGCCGGGACAGTCTCTTTCCTTTCCGCCCGCCCCTTCATTTCACAGAAGACGGCTCCGCCCATCATCAGGCAGGCCCCTGCCAGCTGCAGCACACTCATCGTTTCTCCAAGAAGGAGACAGGCGAGGATGACGGCCGTCAACGGCTCGATGTAATCACAGACGGCGACCGTCTGCACGGACAGCTCGGGGATGGAGGAAAAATACAGCCAGCATCCGATCCCCGTATTGGCCACGCCTAATATAAACAAGGGCAGCAGGCTGGCGTCATCGGGAAACACGGACAGGCCGCCCTTCCATCCCAGATACAGGCTCGCCGTCACACAGCTTGCCAACAGCTGGAGCAATGCATTTTCCATCTTCGGAAGCGTTTTCGCCTGCTTATTGAAAATGATCATGCCTGCGTACGTTACGGCAGACATCGCTCCGCAGAGCAGGCCTCCGCCGGACATGCCCTCCGTGGAAACAGGCCCGTTCACCATGCAGATTCCGCAGACCACCGCAAGAAACCCCAGCTTCTTTCTATTTTCCAGAGCTTCCCCGAAAAGCAGGGGAGACAGCGCCATGACGATAACGGGGCCGCAGGCATAGCAGAGGGACGCCAGACCCACGCCTATCCTTACATACGCTTCATACATGAAAATCCATATCATCCCCATCATAATGCCGGACAGGAGGATAGATAGCGTTTCCCGCCGGTGCGCCGTGAAGGTGAATTTTTTCCTGCACAGAAGAAATACGCCAAGCATCGTCATAGACCCCAAAAGCGTGCGGAAAAATACGATTTCATAACTGGACAGGTGGATCTGCCCCGCCCATATCCCATTCGTTCCGAACAGGAGGAGCGCACCGATATATTTCAGAAAATACATACCCATTTTTCTCCCTTGCCATCCTTTTGAAGCCAGTGTACCATGTATACACGTAAAACAAAATCAAATGTTTATCATATTATCCATAACAAAATAGAATGGATGGTGAAGCCATTATGGATATGAACCTGCAAAAATACGCTGCCTTCGTCAAGTCAGTCGAATACGGCAGCTTCACAAAAGCTGCGGACATCTTATCCTATTCCCAGTCAGGCATCAGCCGCATGATCCGCGATCTGGAAGAGGAATGGAAGCTTTCCCTGCTGGAGCGGGGAAAAAACGGGGTTATCCCCACCTCTGACGGACTGCGCCTCCTTCCCTATGCAGCCGCGCTCTGCCATGACTTCGACAAACTGCAGCGGGAGGTCAACGCGCTGAACGGACTGGAAACAGGCCTCATCCGCATCGGAACCTTTTCCAGCATCGCCACCCACTGGCTCCCCCGGATCATCAAGGCCTTCCAGCAGGATTATCCGCGCATCCGGTATGAATTCCTTTTGGGGGATTACAGGGAAAT
The DNA here is from genome assembly GCA_902462205.1 of uncultured Dialister sp. Taxonomy (GTDB): domain Bacteria; phylum Bacillota; class Negativicutes; order Veillonellales; family Dialisteraceae; genus Dialister. Next base: position 117,770 of record CABQAR010000003.1, on the reverse strand, counting down.
AGAAAACTGGATCCTTGAAGGCAGGGTGGACTGCGGATTCCTCCGTCTGCCGGCCCGTGCCGATTTAGAAACGCTCTTTCTGGAACAGGATCCGCTGATGGCCGTCCTGCCTGAAAACCACCCTCTGGCAGACCGCCCGTCCCTTCCCATAAGCGCACTGGAGCAGGCGCCCTTCCTCCTCCTTGCCAAAGAGGAAAATAAGGAGATCCTCCGATTCTTAAATGACCGCCATATCCGTCCCGATATCCGTTTCACCACATGGGACGATTACGCCATCATGTCCATGGTGGAAAGCGGCCTCGGCATCAGCCTGCTTCCCCGGCTCATCCTGCAGCGGATTCCCTACCGCATCGCCGTCCGCCCCCTGCAGGAACCGGCTTACAGGGATATCGGCCTCGCTTTCCGAAGCAGGGAAACATTGTCCCTCGCCGTAAAAAAGTTCATGGAATACCTGCCCCACAGGAATGACGCCCCGGAACCGATGGCGGAAACAAACATGACAGACCCTGTCCCAAAATTTTAAGCGACAGCCTTGCCTGTATTTTCCATTTTAAAACCGGCCTCTTCACACTATCGTGTCGATGGCCGGCCTTTTTATTTTTAAGCCCTTATCTTGCATTTTCCCAGAAGCTTTGCGAAAAACCATGCGGTAGCAGCCGTGAATGCCATTCCCGGCAGGGCGGCCGCCGTCATGGCAAGGAAGCCCTTCCCGAGAAGAATCGTCATCACTCCTCTTGCCGCCGTCGTTCCGATCGGCCCTGAAATGATATAAAACAGCCGGGACGAGCCGAGCAGGAGCCATACCGCCCCGACAGCCACACGGAAGGACATGGCGATCGTCACGTTTAAAACCGTATGCGTCCCCAAAGCCAGACTGAGGATGGACGACAGAATCCCTGCCAGAATATATTTCTTGAATCCGAACACGCCGCAGATGGCCACGGCGATCGGCGCGGAAAGCTGGAATTCCGTCCCCGGAACAAAACCGGGGATTTTAAATGCGCCGCTCACCCCTATCAATGTGGCAAGGATCGCCGTTTCGCAGATATCTCTGATGATTTCCCTGTTGCCTGCCGCTTCCGGCCTGCATGCCTGATTTTCCGGTTCCCCATTCATTTTGACCTCCACTCTTTGATTAAAACGGCCGCCGCTTTTTCCAGTTCTTCCTTTGTATGCGCCGCCGTCACCGTCAACCGGATGCGGCTCGTCCCCGCGGGGACGGATGGCGGACGGATGGCGGAAAGAAGGATTCCCCCTTCCCTGCAGGTCTCCGCATAGGCCACTGCCTTTTTTTCATCCCCGACGATGATCGGAATGATCGGCGTTTTCCCCGGCAGGATCGGAAGCCCTGCTTCTGCCAGCCTCCGCCGCAGGAACGCCGTATTTTCCCTCAGCCTGCCCAGATATTTTTCAGGAGCCCCTTCCAGAAGTTCGAGCGCCCGGAGCGCCGCCGCGCCGGTCATGGCGGAAATGGAAGTGGAAAAAATAAACGGTCTGGACACATTTCTGAGGTAATCGCAGATTTTCCGGCTCGCCGCCGCATATCCGCCTTCCGCCCCCAATGCCTTTGACAGCGTGCCCACGTGTATATCGATGCCGTGCATATGGAAATATTCCGCCGTGCCCCGTCCTGTTTCTCCGATGACGCCCACCGCATGGGCATCGTCCACGATCAAGCAGGCATCGTACTTCCGTTTCAGCTCCAGAAGTTTCGGAAGCGGGCAGATATCTCCGTCCATGCTGAAAACGCCGTCAGTCACGATGAACCGCTGTCCCCTGCATTCCGTTTCCTGCAGAAGCCGTTCCAGCTGCGCCATGTCCGCATGGCGGTAAACAATGGTTTTCGCCTTCGCGATGCGGCATCCGTCTACAATGCTCGCATGATTCAGCCCATCACTGAAAATGACATCTTCTTTTTCCGCAAGGGCATACAGCACGCCAAGATTCGCCATATAGCCCGTATTGAAAATCACCGCGTCCTCTACCTGCTTAAAGGCCGCCAATTCCCTTTCCAGCGCTGACAGCTCGAACACGGCGCCGGAGGTCAGCCTGGCTCCGCCGGAACCCGTACCGAAGCAGGCAGCCTCCCTCGCCGCCTGCTGTACTTCCTTTTCATGGGTCATCCCCAGATAATCATTGGAATTAAAGACAATATATTCCTTCCCGTCTTTCCTCATTCCACAGGACGCTGTTTTCATCCGCAGATCCTGCACTGTCCTGAACCGTCCCTGCCCCCTGATTTCTTCCAGCCTTTCTGAAATATTCCCTATCTTCATTTCTGCATCCTCACAAGAACGACCCGGTTCTGCATGTAATCGATATATCTGTCCATATCCGTGCCATGCTCCACAAAAAATATACGGCCTCCGACGGGATCCCCTCTGTTCTTCATCACGGTGATCCTGCCGTATCCGAATTTTTTCGACCCCACATATCCGGTCACATAGTCGGGATCATCCGACCAGCAGAGTTCCGCCACCGTTCCCGGTGCGGCTGCCACCTTCGACGCAAGGACGAGCGCTTCCCGCGGATGTTCTCCGCCGAGCCCCCTGTCCTTCATCTGCCGTTCATAGGCTTCCGTGTCCTCGCAGTCCATATTGCTGCAGCGCACGCCCCGCTCCGCCAGATCATCAAGCCGTTCCCCCGTTTCCGCATCCATGACGATCGCGCCGCGCATGCTGTCCGTGAGTGATTCCAGCAGGGCAAAACCGTTTTGAACCGCTTTTTCACTGACGCCGATACGAAGCAGTTCTTTTTTCGCAGCCTGCCGTCCCTCCTCTTTCGTTTCTGTCCGTATCTGGTAGAGAGAAATCAACTGGCAATACTCGATATTTCCCGGCCGCACCATTTCCACTTTCAGCTGGATGAAATCAGCCGTTCCCCGCGCATGGGTCTGTGCCCTTTTGAGCATGGCCAGTACATTTTTTTCCACCTGCTCTTCTGAAATAATCCGTTCCGCCCCGGAAATATGCCGTCCTCCCGATCCATGGATGCCGCCAAGGCTGGAACGCATCTTCACACTGTACAACAAATCCCCCACCTCTTCTTACCGCGAAAGTTTACATTTATATGTATTTATCATTCGATAATGACTGATTTGCAAATCTTTATTAAGTCTAATAATCCGTTTTTAATTTGTCAAGATTAACAATAACTTATAGTTTACAATCAATCTCTTTTCTATTTCCTGTTCCCAATAAAAAAATCTCCTGCACGAACAGGAGACTTTCTATCACTCAGTTTTTTATTCTGCCACGACGGAAATATGGACCGTGCTGGTCACCTGCTGGTGCACCCACACCTCCACATCATATTCGCCTGTGGTCTTGATCGGATTCTTCATCTTGATATTTTTCTTATCCAGCTTGAATTTATACTGGGCTTCGATGGCGTCGCAGATATCCTTGGCCGTCACGCTGCCGAAAATCCTTCCGTCTTCGCCGGTCTGCACCTTGATGACGGCTTTCACCTTCTGCAGCTGGGACGCCATGATGACCGCCTCATCCGCCGCCACTTTGGATTTGAATTCCTTGGATTCCTGCCGCTGCGCCGCCGTATTCAGGTTCGCTTTATTTCCTTCCACGCCAAGGCCGCGGCGGATGAGGACGTTTCTGGCGTATCCATCAGCCACCTCGATCACTTCGCCCCGTTTCCCCAGTTTCTTTACATCTTGAAGAAGTACTACTTTCATTCTTTTTCCTCCTCTGTCTGTTTACGAACATTTGCTATGATTGATTTCATTATATCATCTATATGGCCGTTTTCCCCAAACTGCGCGCCTGCCACCGTCTGATGGCCGCCGCCGCCGAGCTCTTCCATGACCACCTGCACATTGACCGAGCCATTCGACCGGGCAGACAGGCACAGGCCTTTTTCCGTGTGGTAGAAAATGAAGCTGCACCGTATCCTCTGCACCGTCACGAGGAAATCCGCCACCTGCCCTGCCACAATCTGCGATTCCGCGGTTCCTTCCGGACATTCCGCGAACGCCATATAACCGTCTACCTGCTTCATCTGGGCAAGGATGCCTGCCTTGACACGGATGAAATCCATATCCATGGAGAACAGCCGGTTCACAAGGATGGTATCCGCACCGCAGCGACGGAGATAGCTCGCGGCATCAAAGGTACGGACGCTGGTCTGCACGACGAAGCTCTTCGTATCGACGACGATGCCTGCATAGAGGCAGGAAGCCTCCATGGCGTTCATTTCCTCTTCACCGCCGTAATACTGGATGAGCTCCGTGATAAGCTCCGACGCGGAGGAAGCCGACGGCTCCATATAGGTCAGCAGGGGGCTGGCAATCATCGTGCTCGCCCGACGGTGATGGTCGATGACTACTTTTTTCTGCACCTTTTTCAATATTTCCGGCGCAGCCACCAATTCAGGGATATGGGTATCCACGACGATTAGGACCGTCTTGTCTGTGACAAGCCCCTTCGCCTTGCTTTCATCAATGAGGAGGCCGTCTGCCTGTCCACTCTCATTGATGGCCTGGATCATTTTCTTTGATGTGTCATCCTGTTTGGAAAGGACGATATGGGCGTCTATATGGGATGCCCTTGCCAGATGGGATACGCCGACAGCCGCGCCAAGGGCGTCAAAATCTTCGTGGGCATGGCCCATGATGAGCACCTCGTCCGCTTCCTCAATGATTTCCTTCAGCGCCTGCGCCACGACACGGACGCGGACGCGCGTACTGCTGACAGATGTCGGCGCTTTTCCGCCGAAGGCCTTGACTTCTTTTCCGAGACGGACGATCGCCTGGTCTCCGCCGCGGCCCAGCGCCAGATCCAGCGAGACCTGTGCTTCTTCATACTGCCGCGCGAAGGATTCCTCGCTCTTCACGATGCCGATGGAAAGCGTGACCGGAATGCGGTTGACCGTATGGATGGCACGCACGCGGTCCAGTATTTCAAAATTATCATCCATCATTTCCTGAAGCGCCTTGGAGGAAATGCAGGCAACGAAGTCAGACGTGCTGTACTGCTTAACAAATCCGTCATGGTCGCTGAACGTGGCGAGCACCTTTTCCGCCACATCGGAGAGCAGCGCCGAACGATCCACGTCGCTCATTTCAGAAGTGACCTCGGAGGCATTATCCACACGGATCAGGCAGAATACGGGCCTGGAGTCCTCCGCTTCCTTCACCGCTTTTTCCACATCGGTGCGGTCCATGAAATAAAGCACCATGAACGGCGATCCGTTTTCATCCTCTGACGGGATATATTTATGGAATACGCGGAAGAACGAGCCGTCCGCATGGCATTCGAACCACCCTGTCTTTTCCCATATTTTTGAAATGCGCTGGCCCTGGATGATTTCTCGGAACGGAGTCCCTTCCTCCGCCACGGAGACCCACGAACGGAATACGCCGTTCGCCCAGACCAGTTTTTTCTTGTCATCCATGACGGCGATGCCGATCGGCAGGTTTCTCACCGCATAGACGGTTCCTGCCGATACGCCGGACGACAGATCGTCCAGATACCGCATCAGGAGCCTTTCCTGCATGAAATCCGACCGTTTCATCCATACGATGGCAGCCGCGACGATGATGAAAAGCAAGAGCCCGAGCTGCCAGTTCTGCGTGGCCAGCAGGATGACGGCGATCAGCAGAAGCCCGATCATGACTTTCGATGTTTTCTTATATACCCAAATATCGCTGAGCATAATTTTCCCCTTAACCTCTTGATAGGTAGATGTCCCCGCAGGGACTGAACCAATCGTAACTTATCTCTCTATGTAATGCAAATCGCAGGACATGCCTGCCATCACTCATAGTTTCTTTTTTTCCTGTAACGGAGCACCAGGTCGGACAGTCCGAGCAGGACAAGGAACATCTGGACGAATCCGGTAATGACGGAAAGCAGGGCGATGACCCACCGGAACGGCTTCACCACCGGATATTTATGCGGAAGCCACCAGAGCGTCGCCAGCCCCTGCAGCCAGAATACGCACACGCAGGCCAGCCCCAGATTGTACTGGATGATGGAGGCCGTTTCATTGTCCTTCAGCAGGAACTGCATGGCGATCACGACCACGTACAGCGCCACGAACAGGCGGGGAAATTCCCAGCGCTCCAGCTTCGGCAGCACGGGGATATCCTTGATGCCCATGCGCCCGAAAATGATTTTCCCCAACGTCATGGAAGCCCAGGAGTAAAAAATCGCGGCCCCGACAGTGGCAAAGGGAAGGGATTTACGGATCGCGTCCATCATCTGTCTGACATTTCCCTGCGCCTGCGTCAGAAGCTCTCCCGTATAAAACTGCCCCATCTGCTCCATCATCTGCTGTTCCATGCCGTCCAGCGCCTCTCCGCCGAAAATGACAGGCGGCAGATTCAACAGGTACATGGTGGCAAAGGCTTCTCCGATAAGCGCCGCAAGAACGACGGCCGCCCCGGAAAGAAGCGTGACCGTGGCAGACACTTTATGCTTGTAGCAGATGCCCATGATTACGCCGAGCACGCCGAAAATCGCGCAGAGGAAGGCAGCGGACATGATGCCGAAAAAGACGGAATCAAGGATCAATATGCCCGTGGTCACGATGATGGACCACTGCGAGCCCTCTTTCATCCCCAGATAAGCGATCGGTAGAGGAATCAGAAGGAAAACCACGCTGGAAACGAGAGGCATGTAGAATCCCAGAACGGAAAGAACGACCGCCAGTGCCGTGCACATGCCCGCAAGCACGACCGCATTCGTATCTCCCGCTTTATATTCGTTCATAAAAACTCCTTTGGACACGGTGAGGGATATCGAAATCCCTGCCGGATGCAGAATCAGAACCCATGGAAGCCTGCCGTGCCGCTTTCGTCGGCTGCCTGCATTCCATCAGTGTACCCTATATTTTACCATATTAAGGGCAATAAAGATAAAGCAACAAAAAACTGTGACTCCGGAAATGAAATCACAGTTTGTTTTTCAGGTGAAATGACAGCCGCCGTATATTCCGCGGCACGCCTTTTCAGAAAACCCGCAGGACAGATTATCTGACTTCCTGGATAATGGGAAGGATCATCGGCCTGCGTTTGGTCTTTTCAAAGAAATACCTGCCAAGCGAATCACGGATTTGCGTCTTGATGGCGTTCCATTCCGTCACATTGCCCGTATTGCACCGTTCCAGAACGGATTCGATACGGCCTCTCGCCCCGCCCATGAGCTCTTCGCTGTCACGGACATATACGAAGCCGCGGGAAACGATATCCGGGCCTGCCGCAATCTGGTTGCTTCCTTTTTCCAGTGCGATGACGACGATGAATACGCCGTCCTGCGCCAGCTGCTGGCGGTCGCGGATGACGATGTTTCCCACATCTCCCACGCCGAGCCCGTCTACAAAGACAGCGCCTGACTGTACCTTTCCGCTGATTTTCGCACTGCGGTTCGTAAATTCAAAGACGGAACCATTTTCACCGATGAGTATATTCTGCTTCGGTATGCCGAGGCCTTCCGCGAGCTCCGCATGGGAGCAGAGCATCCTGTATTCCCCGTGGAGAGGCACGAAGAATTTAGGACGGACGAGGGAAAGCATGGTTTTCAGATCCTCCTGTGAACCGTGGCCGGAAACATGGACGCGGCTCATATGGGACGTGATGACACGGGCGCCGAGACGCATCAGATTATCAATCGTCCTGCCCACGCTCGTTTCATTGCCGGGAATCGGCGAAGCGGAAATAATGACCGTATCGCCTGCATGGATCTGTACCTGCCTGTGGCTTCCGTCCGCCATGCGGGAAAGGCCTGCCATCGGTTCTCCCTGGCTGCCTGTCGTCAGAATGCAGATACGGTCATCCCTGTACCTGTTCATTTCCTCCGGCTCGATAAACGTTCCTTCCGGCGCTTTCAGATATCCCATTTCAAGGGCGATGCCCACGACGTTTACCATGGAACGACCGAATACGCAGACCTTCCTCTTATTGGCCACGGCGGCATCGATGGCCATCTGGATACGAGACACATTCGACGCGAACGTGGCAAGGATGATCCTTCCCTTCACATCGTTATAAGCTTCCATAAGCGACTTGGAAACAACAGCCTCAGATAATGTGTATCCCGGATTCTGTGCGTTCGTGGAATCCGCGCAAAGCACGAGGACGCCACGATGACCGAGCTCCGCGAGCTTGTACATATCCGTCTGCTCTCCGTCAACGGGAGAATGGTCGAATTTGAAATCGCCGGTGTGGACGACCGTTCCGATCGGCGTGCGGACATAGATGCCGCAGGAATCAGGTATGGAGTGGCAGACGTGGAAGAAGCCGAACTTAAAGGATCCTGCCTTGAATTCGTCTCCCGTCTTCACCACATGTAAATCGTACTTGCCGATTTTCTGCTCCTTCAGCTTGCCTTCGATCAGGCCGCAGGTCAAGCGCGTCGCATAGACGGGCGCAGAAACATCGCGCAGTAAATACGCCAGAGAGCCGATATGGTCCTCGTGGCCGTGGGTAATCAGTATCGCTTTGATCTTGTCCCTGTTTTCAATCAGGTAACTGAAATCGGGGATCACGATATCTATCCCCAGCATTGTTTCATCAGGAAAAGCCATGCCTGCATCTATTACGATAATTTCGTCGCCATAACGGAATGCAGTCATGTTTTTTCCGACCTCCCCCAGTCCTCCCAGGGGAATAATCTGTAATCTGGATTTTGCCAAGATTAACCTCCTATTCAATTGTAGCCGTACATTTTATATATAATAAAAATTTGCCGTACCATAGTCGCTTGACCTATTATATCATAAATTTCGATATTGTCATAAAAAAAATAACGGAAGGAAATACCCGCCGTTATTTTCATAAATATATTTTTTCTCCATTGAATTCCTGTTTCTCAGATTTTTTCCGCGACCCTGATTCCCAGCAGAAGCGCCCGGTCCCTGCTTTCCTTTCCCCATCCGCGCTGGTCATGGGATAAGCCATGGAGCGTGTCCGCGGTAAAAAGGATCTGGGCAAAGGTCTTTTTTCGGAACAGGGAGCAGGCGGCCAGCGCGGCACATTCCATATCCACCACCTGGCAGCCTTCTTTTTTCCGTGCTTCTATTTTTTCTTTCGTTTCCCTAAAAAATCCATCCGTCGTCCATGTCACGCAGGGCGCAGCCGCCATGCCGTTTTCTTCCAGTACGTGCTCCGCCGCCGCGGAAGAACCGTCCAGTTCCACGAAACGGGAAGGCGGCAGATAATGATAGGACGTGCCCTCGTCCCGGAACGCTTTCCGCACCACGAAAAACATATTTTCCGGCAGGTCGGCAATCGCTCCGCAGCATCCGAGCGCCACCGCCTTTTCCACGCCGTACGCATACAGCCGTTCCAGCATGAGCACCGCTGCCGGTGCGCCCACGGGCGCCTGCATCAGGCAGATGTCCTCCGACCCCTGTTTGATTTTCCACAGGGGAAATTTTTTCGTAATGGAAACGAATTCTCCGATTCTTTCTCCCCCGTTTTCCGAAACAAACCGTTCTATCCGCTTCTCGCCGAGAAAAGCAAAGACCGCCCGTTTGGGCAGAGAAAGACTGAGCCGTTCGAAATCGGGAGAAATGACCTCATCAGAAGGATCGTAATCAGCGAGGGCGATTTCCTTATCATCAGCCATTCTGCGTTTTCTCCTGCCTTTCCAGAAATTTCCGCTCCCGCCAGTCTGCGATTGTAAAAATCACCAGCGCCGTCCAGATGAAAGAAAAGGCGATAAGCTGGGCACGGCTGAAGGATTCTCCGAAAAGGGACAGTCCCAGAATCAGCGTGATGGAGGGGGAAACATACTGGCAGAAGCCAAGCACGTTCAGCGGCAGATTGTTCGCACCGATGGAAAACAGGACGAGAGGGATCGCCGTCACCGCGCCTGCCACGACAAGGAGCGTCGTCACCGTCCAGTCTGCCGTGCCGAGATGTCCCTCGCCTCCCTGCTGGAGGTACAGGACGTAAGCAAGGAAGAAAGGCAGGATGATGAGCGTTTCCAGCGTGATGCTGTAAAGCGGATTGAACTGCAATTTCTTTTTCACCGCGCCATACATCGCAAAGGTGGACGCCACGCCGACCGCCACGAACGGAAGACGCCCCAGTTCCCATGTCATCCCCAGGATTCCGCAGCAGGCAAGGGCTATGGCGGCCCACTTCATTCCGGACAGCCGTTCTTGAAAGACAAGCACCCCGAGGAATACGCTTACCAGCGGATTCATGTAATAGCCGACGCTCGTATCCACCACATGCTTGTTCATGACGGCCCAGATATAAATGCCCCAGTTCATCGTGATGAGGACGGCCGCGGCCAGAAGAAGGGCGACCCGCCTTTTATCCTGCCACAGCACGGCGCATTCCTGCCGGAAAGTTTGTAATTTTTTCATGCCCCACAGAAGCAGCACCATAAAAACGAATGACCAGATAATGCGGTGCGCCAGTATTTCATAGGCGGAGACCTCGCCAAGCGCTTTCCAGTAAATCGGAAGAAGCCCCCAAAGCACATAGGACCCCAAAGCGGCCATCAGGCCCATTTTTCTTTTCTCCATTTTATCCCCCTGATAATAGCGTTATTTTACCACGTCCGTCCCTCTCATTTCCATGAAAAAAGCCTGCGTTCCCAAAGAAAAGCAGACTTTTTAAAAAACACTTAATCCGTATCATATTTATTGCGATGCGAATCCCCGTTGATGAGGCTGAGCGCCACCGTCGTCAGCAACGTTCCCGCAAAAGACATGCCGACGAGCACGAGGGGGATAGCCCAGAGTCCGCTGTGCCCCAGATCATGAAGCCGCTTGATCGTCGTGCACGTCCACAGGCAGGCCACGATGAATACGATGGCAAGCGTGATGACGGAGTCCATCATCGACGGCGGCTGCATGACGACCTGCGGATCCGCCAGATCGATGCCGCTGCCTGCCAGAGATATCGCCGCTCCGCAGAAAAACAGGAAATAACCGCCCAGAATGCGGTACAGATAAGTCAGCTTCCCTATCCGCCCGCTCGTGGAAAAGCAGTAATCCCTGATCCTGTCCCATGCGGACGCATATTTCTTTTCCTGCCTCCTGTACGGAGTGTCCGCCTTGGGCGGGGGCACGGCCTCCTCTTCTTCCGTCGTCTCTGACTCTATCTTCTCTTCAGTTTTTTCCGAAGTCTCTTCCAAAGGCATAGAAGTCTCTCTTCTTTTCCCGTCCTTGGAAGAAATATCCTCGATGACCGATCGGCCGCAGGACGGACAATCCAGCTCGCCCTCCGGAATCACCGCGCCGCAATGGAGACATGTTTTCATGGCGTACCCTCGTTTCTGAATACAGGAATATTTTCTCCATTATACCTTCCCTATGGATAATTAATCAAAAGTGGAAGATAATAGAAGGAAGAAATTCTTCCGTTCTTTTCCGCAAGGAGGCTGCTATGAAGGAAATCAGGACTGCCGACGACATGGATGCCGTGGAACTGGCGTCATATATCATGGACATGTTCCACAGGATGGCGGTGCATCACACCCTGTGGTTCCGCGAAGTGGAGCACCAGCTCGGATTTGAAAAGGCGCTGCAGGTGATGGACCGCGCATGGATGGAAACAAGGAAAACCTCCATACGCCGTTTCTCCAAAGAATTCGGCTTCACGGAAACAGACGGCCGCCCCGATTTTCTGACTGCCCTTCCGAAGGACAGGAAAATGGCATTGCTGGACGCCATCGCAAAAAACTGGCTGGCCCAGGACGGATATTGGTTTCAGAGCGTCGAATTTTCTTACGGCATGAATGATGCCAAACGATGCAACGATTCCACATGGGCGAGGTTCTCTCCGCTAGAGGCCCATGCAATCAAAAAGCTGCTCGCACTGGGGGAACACCCCGGACTGGAGGGACTGGAACGGGCATTGAATTTCCGCATGTACAGCCGGCTGAATAAGCAGTCCTCCCGTTGGGAAAACGGCGCCCTCCTCTTCCGGATGGACGACTGCCGCGTCCAGTCTGCAAGGTGCAGGAAACAGCTGCCCGACTACCCCTGCAAGAGCGCGGGGCTTGTGGAATATGCCCGGTTCGCGGAAGGAGTCGACAGCCGCATCCGGACGGAATGTATCGGCTGTCCGCCGGACGACCATCCTGCGGAATGGTTCTGCGCATGGAAATTCACCATCGAATAATGAATCCCTGTAAATTCCCGCCCATGGCTCTTTTCTTTTCTATTTTTATTCTGCTTTCTAAGGAGTCTTTTCCTTGCTGATTTATATTCTTCCTGCCATCGGATTTCTGGCAGGGCTTTTGATTATTTCTCTCGGAGGAGGAGGCGGCGCCGTTTATGTCGGCGTCCTCACCGGCCTCTGCGGCGTGGCTCCCGATATCGCCGCGTCCACTTCTCTCGCCACCGCCATTCCCACCACGCTGATGGGTTCCTTTTCCCACTATCGGGCAGGAAACGTCCATGTACGCATCGCCTTTTATCTCATGGCAGGCGCCGTTATCGGCACTATCGCCGGTTCTCTCTGCTCGGGACTCCTTCCCCTCTGGCTCTACACGAAACTGACAGGCACCATTTTAATCATCCTCGCCCTCCAGATGGGCTTGAGCTGTATCTATCCGCCGACACGGATCAGAAAAGAGTCTTCCGCACTGACCGGCAGGGATCAGGCGAAAGCCCTCGCCTACGGCATGCTTGGCGGAGGCATGTCAGGACTCATCGGCCTCTCCGGAGGCGGTCCCATCACCGCCGGACTTTTTGCTCTTGGCTGTACGCCGCTTGCCGCCGTGGGCACTTCCGTCTTTGTCATTTTCTTCATGTCCGTCATCGGGTTCGGCATGCACATGGGCATCGGCCACATCGACTGGCATCTGGTGCGGCTTCTGCTTTCAGGCACGGTGGCCGGCGCTTTTGCAGGACCTTTCCTTTTGTCCCGGATGGATAAAGAAAAAGTGAACCGCTGGATGCGTCCGCTCATCGCCCTCATCAACCTGTCCCTTGGCATCACCGTCCTTCTGCGATAAGCGCCTGCCCTTTCAGACGCCTGTCCATCCATAAAAATAAAATGGCCTTTCAAAAGAAAGCACTTCTGCTTCCTGATGAAAGGTCATTTTTATGTATGTAAATCGTTATTTCATGATTGGCTAACCGTTATGGCTTCCTGCCTCCGCGGATATTTCCTTTTTCAAAGGAATCTTACTCTCCCATTTCAGTCAGGACGCCGGCGCACCTTGCGCAGACGTGGCCGTGTTTTTCATCCGAGCCTACATCAGCCGTGCGCTTCCAGCAGCGTTCGCACTTTTCAAGGGTGCAGACAGCGATGGAAACCTTGACCGTGCCGTCTTCGGAGGAAACCGCGTTTTCAGGAGCATTCGCCGCCCCTTCCGCAATCTTCGTCTGGGAAACGAGGCAGAAATCCGCCAGTTCCTTTTCCATATCTTTCAGAATCCGGAGATTTTCTCCTTCTGCATAGATCGTCACTTCCGCATCCAGCGGATGGCCGATGAATTTTGCCTGACGGGCCTCTTCCAGCGCTTTCGTCACGACGCTGCGGAGCGCAAGGCGCTTTTTCCATTTTTCATCCAGCGCCTTATCCAGATACGTATCGTTTTCCGCCGGCATATCCGTCATATGGACAGACCATTCCCTCTCTTCCTTATTCGGGAGCGCCTGCCATACTTCCTCCGCCGTGAAGCAGAGAACAGGAGCGACAAGGCGGACAAGGGACGTCAGGATCTCATACATGGCGGTCTGTGCGCTCCTTCTCAGTCTGGAATCATCTTTCTCCGTATACAGGCGGTCTTTCAGGATATCCAGATAGATAGAGGACAGATCGACGGTACAGAAATTATGGACCGCATGGTACATCACATGGAATTCATAATCATCATAAGCCTTGAGCACCGTGCGCTTGACCTGTTCCAGCCGGAGCAGCGCCCAGCGGTCCAGCTCTTCCATATCTCCATAAGCCACGCCATCCTTCTTCGGATCGAAGTCGTACAGGTTGCCCAGCAGGTAACGGAACGTATTTCTGATTTTTCTGTATACGTCGCTCATGGATTTGACGATCTTGTCAGACAGGCGGACATCTCCCTGATAGTCGACGGAAGAAATCCAGAGACGCATGACGTCGGCGCCGTATTTGTCGATGATATCCTGCGGAGCCACTACGTTTCCGACAGACTTGGACATTTTGCGGCCCTCTCCGTCCATCGTAAAGCCATGGGTCAGGACGGCCTTATACGGCGCATGGCCGTTGACTGCCACACTGGTGAGGAGGGAGCTGTGGAACCAGCCGCGGTGCTGGTCAGAGCCTTCCAGATACAGGTTGCAGGGATATTGGACGCCTTCATCCGCCCATACCTTGTGCGGATCCTTTAAAACGCCGTTCCATGTGGAGCCGGAATCGAACCATACGTCCATGATATCCGTTTCCTTGCGGAAATGGGTGCCGCCGCAATGGGGGCACTTGAAGCCTTCAGGCAGCAGTTCCTCTGCGGAATGAGCCCACCATGCGTCCGTGCCTTCCTTTTCCACGATATCCTTCACCTTTGCGATCGTTTCCGGCGTAATCACATACTTGCCGCAATCCTCGCAATAGAACGCTGGAATCGGCACGCCCCAGGAACGCTGGCGGGAAATACACCAGTCCTGGCGGTCACGGATCATGTTGTACAGGCGGTCATGGCCCCAGGACGGGATGAAACGTGTATCATCCACCGCCTGCAGCGCCTTGTCGCGGAAATCATTAATGGAAGCGAACCACTGCTCCGTCGCGCGGTAAATAACGGGATTCTTGCAGCGCCAGCAATGGGCGTACTGGTGGTGGAGCGATTTCTTGCCCAAAAGCATTCCTTCCTTAGCAATCATGGAAATAGACGGGCCTTCCGCTTCCCATACCGTCTTGCCTTCGAGGAATTCGCCGGCCTCTGCCGTCATGACGCCCTTGTTGTCCACCGGGCAGATGACTTCCTGCTTCAGCTTGCCTTCGTTTTCATATTTCTTATACACTTCAAAGTCATCGACGCCGTGTCCCGGAGCGGTATGGACGCAGCCCGTGCCGGCATCGAGCGTGACATGGTTGCCTTCCAGAACGTATACCGTGCGGTTGTAGAACGACCAGGGATGGCGGAAAGACGCCAGCTCCCATTCAGCGCCGAGCATTTCCCGTCCTGCGAATTCATAATGCTCAATCTTGCAGTCCGCCAGCGCAGCCGGGGCGAGCTCCTTGTTCATCAGATAATATTCATCGGCGTCAAGGTTATGCACCCAGACATAAGTGAATTTCGGATTGACGGAAATATACTGGTTTGCAGGAATCGTCCACGGCGTGGTGGTCCAGATGACGGCGAACAGCTTGGACGGATCTACGCCGTCCGGGCCGAGCCCCTTGACATCCAGCGCAGGGAACTTGACGTAAATGGACGGAGATTTCCTGTCCTTGTATTCGATTTCCGCTTCTGCCAGCGCGGTCTCGCAATGAGGGCACCAGTAAACGGCTTTCTTTCCTTTATAAATGTAGCCCTTGTTCGCCATCTCGCCAAAGACTTCGATTTCCTTGGCTTCCAGATGGGGATCGAAGGTGACATAGCGGTTTTCAAAATCGCCGATGACGCCCATGCGGATGAAGTCTGTCTTCTGGATCTCAATCCATTTCTTTGCGTAAGCCAGACATTTGCGGCGCAGCTCGAGCACCGTCATATTCGCCCTGTCTTCGCCGGAATCCTTCAAAACCGCGTACTCAATCGGAAGGCCGTGGGTATCCCAGCCGGGAATGTAATTGGCTTCAAACCCTGCCATGTGCTTGTAGCGGACAATGATATCCTTCAGAGTCTTATTCAGGGCATGGCCGATATGGATCTTTCCGTTGGCGTAAGGAGGCCCGTCATGCAGCACGAAGCTCGGGGCTCCGTCCTTTTTCCTCTTTTCGATTCTTTTGTTGTACAAATCATTGTTCTGCCAGAACTCCACAAACTGCGGTTCCTTCTGCGGAAGATTTCCGCGCATGGGGAATTCTGTCTGCGGCAGGCGCAGGGTCTTACTGTAATCCATTCCATTTCCTCCTGTCGGACCAATTTCTGTCCGTAAATAAAAAAATCCCCGCCCGGAAAGGGGCGAGAATGTTATTCCCGTGGTACCACCCTCATGACCCTACGGCCACTCGGCACAGTTAACGATGCCCCGGCAGGGCATTTCCTCCCTGCAGCTCCGAAGTGATCTGCCCGTACCATCCGCCCCTCCTCGCACCAGCCGGAGTCTCTCTATGCCGGAAGCCATACGAACCGTCTTCATCACAGCTTTTATCATACACTGTATTGTACCGATAATCATGGATATAGTCAAGGGGAAAGAAAAAGCGGCCGGGGAAACAATCCAACTGTCGGAAAACAACACGAAGCGCGATTTCATTTGTCGTCTGATTATCTTCCTCCCATACCGCTTTCCTCCCGATGGATTTAAATGATTTGAAGAATTATAATAAAAATGACTAAGTATTTCTTAAGGAGGCTGTCATGAACGAACTTCTGGAAAAGCTGGAAAAAGAAGCCATGGAACTGGGCGCTTCCGCCACAAAGATTGTTCCCGTGGAAACCATAAAAAGAGGCGCCTGGCCCAGAATGAAGTGCCAGTTCGGATGCCCGCAGTACGGCAACTCCCTCTGCTGTCCCCCTTATACGCCGGATCTCGAATACATGGAGAAATTTCTGTCCGAATACACCGTTTCCATCCTTGTGCAGTACACGCTCCCCTTCACAGAGGAAAACTATAAAAACTGGCAGCAGGTGGACATCGACCTGTCCAACGATTTGCTCCATCTGCTGATCAAACTGGAACGGTCCGCCATGATGATGAATTTCTATAAAGCCTTCGCTCTGAAAGCAGGCCGCTGCCGCCTCTGCGAAACCTGCAACCTGAAAAAATGCATCCACCCCGAAGAAGCGAGACCCTCCGCGGAAGCCTGCGGCATCGACGTATTCGCCCTCGCCAATGGCAACGGATTCTCCGCCAAAATGCTTACAGGCCCTGTCAGGGAACTTTCCGTTTACGGACTCCTCCTCGTCGATTGACGTTTTCATTTTTTGTACAGTTCCTTCTAAATATAAAGGAGCTGTTCTTTTTTTCTTAAATGAATTAAAATATAGGTACATCATTTTTATTAAAAAAAGAGGTTATCATGAATAAAAAATTAATCATCCTTCTATCCGCACTTACTCTGGCTTCCGGCTTTGCCGACGCCGCCCTTCCGCAGGAAGGCTATTATCTGGACAAGGACGGAGCGCCACTCACGGAAGCGCAGCAGATACCGCCCCGGCTTAAGACAAATAAAATGGCTCCCATGAGCAAAGCCGTCCATGACGCCATGGAAACCCTGCCTGCCTCCTCCTCCACGGTCATTGAAATGACGATCACGGAAGACGGAGCCCCTGCCGACTCTGTCGTGACAAAAAGCGCAGGCTCCATCATTCTGGACGAATACGCCATGGATTGCGTCAGGGATTGGACCTTCGTCCCTGCCAGACGCGGAGACAAAGCAGTGAGCGCGAAAGTATCCCTGCCGATCCGCTTCACCTCCATGATGATCGTCACTCCTGCAGCCCCGCTGTCACAGCCAATGAAAGAAGCCCCGGAAGAAACCGAAACCGCCATGGAGCGGAACAACCATCCTGCCATCAGCGTTTCCGTCTATGTAAAGGCGGACGGAACACCGGACGGAAAACCGAAAGCCATGGAAAATACCATGATAGCCAAGGAAGATTTCAGGCTTCTGTCCAAATACGCAGAAAACTGCGTCAAGGACTGGACCTTCACGCCGGCAACGAACCCTGACGGAGAAAATATCCCGCAGGACCTGATCGTTACCGTCCAACTGTAATCGTTCCTGCACAACAAAAAAATCTGTACGGTCGGAAATCATTTCCTATCTGTACAGATTTTTTATTTGCCCTTTTCATGAAAAAACGAACTGGACAAGCGCCATGTAACAGACCGTGCCAAGCGCCATGGAGAGGAGCATGTTCCTTTTCCACAGGTGGACACACACGGTCAAAAGAAGTGAAACCGCTTCCGGCACGCCATGGCTTCCTGCCAGCAGCTCCACATCCTTCAGACAGTACACGATGAGCAGGGCGAACACGGCGGAAGGCAGCGCTTTCCCCAGATACTGCACATAGGGAGGAAGATTCCGCCCCGGCTTGAACAGGAAAAAGGGAAGCATCCTCGTCCCCATCGTGGCAAAAGCGCAGATACAGATGGTAAGGACCTGCTGGTACAGAGGCATTTCCGTCATAAGAAACCACCTGCCTTCTCAAGCTGCTTTCTGAAAACCGTCAGCACCGCAAGAATGGAAATCATGGCAGGAAGCATGAACGACTGCGCCCCGAAAACCAGAAGGCACGCCGCCGCGGCAGCGAAACCGATACAGGCGGTGTAGTGCTTCTTTTCCTTGAGGAACTGCTCCAAAAAAATGACGGTGAACATGGCCGTCATGACGAAACCGAGCCCCTTCGTGTCAAACGTCACAAGCGAACCCAGCATGCCACCCACGGCGGCGCCGCTCACCCAGTACGAATAATTCAGCACAGACACCCAGAGCATGAACCACCCCCGGTCCACATCCTTGGGAATCGTCACCGTATAATTCAGCGCGAACGTTTCATCGCACAGCCAGTACATCAGGAACGGCTTCTTCCATCCCATGCCGTCATATTTCTCCAGCATGGAAATCCCGTAAAACAGATGGCGCGCCTGTACCATGACCGCCACCATCAGCGTCTGGAGCGGAGCGAACGGGGAAAGAAGCATCGCCACCGTCACAAATTCAAGAGACCCGCCGAAAATGAAGGCGGACATGATCGTCGGATACAGGAAATTGAATCCCGCCGAATTCATATAAATGCCATAAGAAAAGGCGACAAACCAGAACCCTGCAAAAATAGGGAGCGTGTAAGGAAATGCTTCCTGAAACGCCCTCCACGCCACGCCTTTCTGTTCCTGATCCATCCGATCCCCTCATTTCTTCATTGCAATAATAAATATACTAACAGTTTTATGTACAGCTTTCAAATCGGAAAATAAAAAGGTACAGGCAGGAACCTCGTTCCACTACCTGTACCCGTAAAATATCCACGGAAAACAAATCTATTTCACCGCTGCCGCGCGGAGCTTATCATAAGGCGAACAGATCATTCAGCCCTTCAGAAATAGTCGGATGGGTGTAAATGAAATCACGGAGCACCGTGTAATCCATGCCGTGATCAATGGCCAGCTTGACCATGTTGACGATTTCATAAGACTCGGGGCAGAAAAGAGCCGCGCCGAGGATTTTTCCGCTGTCCTTATCAATGACCGCCTTCATGAGGCCTGCCGTCTTGCGGAGGACCTTCGCCTTCGGTATCGCATCGACATTCATCTTGACCACGCGGTAATTCAGCCCCTTCTTCGCCGCTTCCGCTTCAGACAGCCCCACTCTGGAAAATGCCGGCTCGATGAATACGGAATACGAGAACGCGCCGCGGTTTTCCGTCGTACGGCTTCCGTCCCCCTGCATATCCGACAGAATGATGCGGCTGTCGTCGAGAGAAATATAGGTGAACTGCAGATTGCCGCAGACATCGCCGGCAGCCCAGATATTTTTTACAGACGTGCGCAGATGCTCATCCGTCGCGATCGCATTCCGTTTCGTCAGCGTGATGCCTGCCCTTTCCGCATGGAGGGATTCCGTATTGGGTGCCCTGCCTGCGGCGATCAGGATCGCATCGGCTTCCAGCGTATGGACCGTTCCGTCTTTCCTATAATAAATGGTTCCCTTATCAATCTTTTCCGTTGCGGCCTCCGTGATGACCTGGATGCCGTAAGTTTTCAGCACGGATTGAATGGCTTCCGCCACATCAGGATCTTCCTTCGGCAGGAATACATCTCCATGCTGGACAATGGTCACCTTGCTCCCGAAACGGGCATACATCGCGGCAAACTCCAGCCCGATATAGCCTCCGCCGATAATCGTCAGACGTTCAGGAAGCGTTTCACAATCCATCATCGTTTCGGAAACAAACACGCGGCTGTTTCCTTCGATGCCGGGAATATCCGGAACCACGGGACGGGAACCCGTATTGATGACGAACTTAGACGCGGAAAAACGTTCCACCGTGCCGTGGCTGTCCGCCACCTCGACCGTCCTTTCATCCACGAACGAAGCCGTGCCGTTGATGACCTTCGCCCCCGTACCGGCGACCTTGTTGTAATTCGCCATGCGGAGGGCGGCTGTCAGCTTCCTCTTCTCATGGATCGCATTGCTGTAATACGCGCTCTGCTTCTCGAAATCATGCACCGGCGCCAGAGCGGAATCCGTCACCAAACGCTTGGACGGTATGCATCCCACATTGATACAGGTACCGCCGTACATGCCGGCATCCTTCTCGATCAGGGCCACCTTCTCCCCCTGCTTCGCCAGCTTCCCTGCCAGCGTCTTGCCTGCTTTCCCGAATCCGATCACGATTGTGTCAAAAGTCTGTTCCATAATATATTTCCTTTCTTTATAAAACCATTCAGAAATAAGTTCTTTATATCCGCCGGATTATTTTTACCCGGTAATAAAAATAAAATTAATTATATTGAACTTTTTCTATCAGTATACACCATCCGCCAAGAAAAATATATTTCTCCACGCAAAAAGCCTGCTTCCGTAAAGAAACAGGCTCTATCCTTTTCTACGGCTTATACTTTTATTTCACCGCGCTCCGGGCTTATGTTTTCAGGATATATAGAAACCGCTGGTATATGCTTTTTCCATGCTGAAAAGCATGGAGCGCCACCGCGCATAAAGCGGCATAAGCAAAACAGGCATGCAGCTCTCTGAAATCACTAATCAGTGCCGAATCCAAACGATTGACGCTTTCAAACAGTTCTGATGACGCTATCCCCGTCAAAATCGTTCCAAAAAATGTGACTATCGTAAACAGATTCGTAACGGTACGGCTACTCCTTCCCATCCGTCTGAACCAGCGGTAATTCAGCGCCAGATGGAACAGGACAAGAATAAATACCGTCAATCCCAACATCTCATGCCGGCGTTCACCGGTGAATCCCCGGTTATACAGCAGTACAAAGGCCGCTGCCATATATATTTCGACAAGTATACGTTTCAGCATACATGCCTCCCTGCAATCATTGAATCAGTTCAAATGTCACTTCCGCATCATTTCCGTCGTTGAATACGGAAAAATCACCGTCAATATGTCCGACCTGCTGCCGCTCAAAAACTTCTCCGTCCTGTCTGTACAGGATGACAAAACTTCCGCGGGGCGGCCAGTAAATGAGATCCCCCACCTGGAAATGGTCGGAACGCAGCTGCTCCGTGGGGAACGTTCCCTCTCCGTAACGGTATGCCATTTCACGTCCATATAGATTCAGCATTTTCAGCTTCAGCGGAAAACGGTTCAACATCGCTTTTGTTGTCGCATTATTTTCCAGAGTGCCATAGAACTCCTTGCCATTCACAGTGGCTCTGACCTTGACTTGTCCCACCTTGTCCTCATTCCTTTCCGCTGCCCCATTTGCTCCGTTCCCTGTATTCTGCACGCTCACATTCACATCTGCTTTCTTCGCCGGCTCGGCACTGCCCGCGTTCTGTGCGCTTCCGCAGCCTGCGCTGACAAGCAGGATTCCCAAAGCCACTGCCACCTTAAGTAATTTCGTCTTCATAAACTTCCCTTTCCTTTCTTTGCTTCCAAAAACCTATCCGGGCCGTTCCGCCCCGCTTCTTAAAAACCATTGGAAACAAGCCACTCTTTTACATCCTGTCCACGGCCGTTGACCAGTGTGATTCCTTTCAGCACTGTGGCTCCCGGCGTTTCCCGTATGATATTTCCCACACTTCTGTCAATCGTACTTCCTCCGCTTGTACAGAACGGAACCACGATCTTTCCTTCCCATCTATTTTTTTCGAGAAAACTGTCCACCACCATCGGTTCCTGATACCACCAGATCGGATATCCCAGAAAGACCACATCATATCGTTCCATATCGGGCAAAGGATTTTTGAGCTTCGGACGATATTTCTCATCCTGCTCCTTTTTCGCCCTTTTGGACACCTCGCCATGGGAGCCCGCATAGGATTCTGACGGCTCAATCACATACAGATCCCCGCCGACCTCCTTTTGAATCCCCTCTGCAACACCTTTCGTCGTTCCGCTCCATGAATAATAAGCGATTAAAATCCGTCTTCCCTTTAATTCTCCCGGCGTGACCGACGCCGTCTGCGCAGTCTCCGTGCCATCCCGGTCCACGGGCCAATATCTTTCCGTCACCATATTTCCTCCCATGATGTATAAGATTCCGGCCAGCACGCCTGCCAGCAGCGTCAATAAATTCTTATGCTTCATCATTGCCACCTGAAAAAAGAGAAACCCTTCAGTTCCTCTTCATTATAAAATCGCCCTAATTATATGTAAAATGCTTATATTTTATATTTTTATATTCGTTTTATCTATACTTTTGACATATTCCAGAAACAGATTCAACAGCCCCCGCGTCACGGGATATTTCTTCCATGCCAATACGGAAGTCATGCGTAACGGCGGATCCAAGGGAAGAAATACATACCGTTTCGGATCGAACATGCTGACTGCCGCACGGATCGTGACCGCGACCACCTGCTTATCCTTCAGCGCGGGGAACACATGGCTGATCAGATTATACGTTCCCATGATGTGCAGATTTTCCCAATCCTTCCCAAACCACTGCTGCAACTCCTTCTGCACGGAAAGACGTCCTGACATAACCAGGGGATATCGGGAAATATCCTCCCCCGACACCGAATGCACGCCCTGTTTCACCAGCTCATGCTCACGGGAAATGAGGACTCCCCACTCATCCGCCTTTTCAAACCGAATGTAATCATACCGGGACACATCGATCGGTTCCAGCAGTATCGCCAGATCGACGATGCCCCGATCCAGCAATTCCCGTGAAATATCCGCACTTCCCGTATGCAGATTAAACGTCACATGGGGATACAGCCTGCGGAAGCCTTCGAAATAAGCAAAGAACGTCTCTATGACCGCCTGCCCGCCGCAGGCAATGGATATTTCTCCACGGACATCCTTCATGTCCGAAAACGCCTTCGTAATCTTTTCCTCTATCGCCAGCATATCCTCTGCGTGCTGTTTCAAAAGAAGCCCGGCCTCCGTCAGAGATAAATATTTGCCCCGTACGAACAGGCTGGTTCCCAACTCCTCCTCCAGCTGGGAAAGCTGTTTGGACAGCGTAGGCTGCGTGACATGCAGCGCCTCCGCCGCCCGTGATATATTCTGTTCCTGCACTAGTGCAAGGAAATAATGTAATTCCCGCAGCTCCATGACGATCCCTTTCCTCATCTCAACAGCCTTGCAGAATAATTCCGGAAGCAATGCGGATAAAGACCCCTACGACAGGGCCTTATCCTTCTTATCTGTTTATTGTAAGCCATTTATTTTTTCTCCTCAACAAAAAAGAGCCCCTATCAAGACAGGAACTCCTTTTGAATGATTCATTTTTCAAACACATTTCCCGGACACCGCGCGCTATATTTATGCCGCATCCCCTTCGGTATTCTTCCGCTTCGTGTAGAAATAATAGGCGCCTCCACCGATGACGAGCAGTATGGCCGCATACCCCAGATAAAGGAGCATCGAGCTCTTTTTCTCGAACTGGAAACGGATCTGCTGGCCCTGGTAATAAGTCACCGTATTATCCTTCAAACTGCCAGCCCCTACACTCTCCTTGATGATGTTTCCATCGATGGTGATCCGGGTGACGCCCACGGCTTTCCCCATCTGGAAATTGTAAACCTTATTATTTCCATCCGCCGGTGAAATAATGCCGGCCGCACCCACATCATTCGATGAAAGGAGCGCGCGTCCCAGCCTCGTCAGATCCTCGCCGTCCTTGAATTTCATTTCCAGCTGCCATGCGGAATAAGCGCCCCTTGCCTGGTCATTCGCCACTACTTTTCCGTCGCTGCCGATCGGACTCAGCTTATAATCAGTCAACCCCGCCTTCTGTATTTCACCCTCCAAATCCGAACGGGCGAAAGGCCCTACCTGGGACTGGATCACGGACGTCCACTCCCCGCTGAAATCAGAACGGACATGGATATCCGAATTAATCGTCACACACCCTGACAGAAATACGACGCACAAAAAAGAAAACAGAAACAGAACTTTTCGCATAAAGCATCCCCCGATCTTTCGCCAAACACATACCTCTTCTTTTATATTAAAATACCATTTATAAAGAACTAACACAATGAAATATTTTCAGTATTCCATTTTTAATTTTCTTCCCCCATTTCTACTGACAAGATACGATAAAAATAAACCCATGGCATGATATTTCCCTGCTTCCGCCGCAACATGTCCGCCTTGTCCCATATTTCCTGCCAAGGCAATACCCATGCGACTTCCCAGAAAAATACTGCCCGCTCAGGCCATAGGCTACGGGCAGTATCATTATCAAAAAAACAGATGGATACTTACACGGGATATCAGCGCTTTTCCCAAGCGGTGAACACCCAGCCGCTGGAAACCGTTTTTCTGTCATCATACCAGCCGTATTCCTCCAGATAATCACGGACCGCGATATTTCCGGTATACATATCATGACGGCCGCCGGGAAGGCCTCTGAAGTCACTCTGCGCGGAAGAAGGACTGCTCGGCTCATACATGGTGTATCCACTGCCGGACGGAGTAAAGATGGCAAATTTCGCAGAACCGACGTAAGACCTGAAATCACTGCTGCTGATTGTTTTTACCGTCAGAGAGGCAAAACAGCAATTAGCAGAAACCATGAGAACAGCTAATGTGGCTAATGCAATCTTTTTACATGTCATAATGCGCGCGGCTATGCTTCACCGTCTCGCACGACGATGAACGTCAGCACCGCTCCCTCCTTTCATAAACGACCTGTTATTTCCCTGTTCATAGTGTACTAAAAAATAATTATCCATGTCAATTTTCGCTATAAACAATACAAATTAAGCATAATAAATAAAAACAAACTTACCTTTTCTGAACCACATCTGCCTTGGTACTCCTTATTTCATGGCAAACCATTTATTTCCCCTTCAGCAAAAAAGAGTCCCCCTTATCTGAACAGGAACTCTTTCTCAAATCATTTAAGCAAATTACTTTTGAAATAAGATTCTACTTATCTTTCGCTAAAGTATAATGTCCATAAAACCCCTGTAATAATGAAGTGAACTCCTGAAGAATTAGGAAACATATCTGTGAGATTGCGTATCAGAAGATTTATCTGCCTGTTACCCTGCCTATTCTCTTATAAATTTGTTATCCTCTGCTGAAACATTGCCATTGTCGGATGTATATCGCTCCACCGTCATGTGAAGATCATATTTCTCCCGCAGCCGGGTAATCGTGTCCATCATCGGTGATGCATGATGGATATCTATTGCTTCCTGATCACGCCAACTGTCGATCAGCAGCACTGTCTCCGGATCGTCTACGGAAATATAATACTCATATCTCATATTGCCATCTTCATTCCGTATCGCATCCACGGTTCCGCTTGATATCATTTCCGCAGCAAATTCCCTGGCACTCCCATTTTTCCCTTTATATCTGAGATTCACTGTAATTGCCATGTTATCACCCATTCAAAATTTCTTTCCTGTTTTACAAACTTCCTTCCAGCAGTTTCATCGCATTATCTGAATAAATGCGTTCCCGGAGACCGATATATTCTTGGTTCGCATCAAAATGTTTCTTTTTTATGAGAACCACTTTCGCCGGAGAATGCGGAAAGTCGCTTCCATAAACGATATGGTCTTCCGCCGCCACCCTGCGCAGCATGTCTAGCTGCAAAGGCTCCGGATCTCCGGCGATATCAAAGTACAGCCTCTGAAATTCTGCATCCACGTCTACGGACTCCATCATTCCCATTCCCGCAAGAATCCCGGATACACCGCTGAACCTGTCTTTCATATAGGGGAGAAACGAGCCACAGTGCGGTACGAGGAAACGAATATTCGGAAACCTTGTCATGATCCGGTTCGCCATCATATTCAGCACAGCCCGCGTCGTATCTGCCGGATATTCATAAATTGCTGCCACCTTGCCTGTGATGGCGTTTTCCGGACGCATTCTCGCACGGCACGGGTGTATCACGACGAGCAGCTTTCGCCGGTTCCAATCTTCCATCAATGGATCAAACATCGGATCTCCAAGATAAATCCCACCCATATTGGTAGCGACCTTCATCCCTGCCGCGCCAAGCTCATCCATTGCGTGACTTGTCTCCTCTATTGCGCCATCCACATCAGGAAGAGGTACACAGCCGACAAACGCAAAACTCACCGGATATTGTTTTACAAGCCCCGCAAGCTCTTCATTGACGCTGTGCGCCGCTGTTCTTGCCTTTACCGCATCCCCATTATACAAGTGCGGTACCGGCGCAGATAATACGGAAAAGTCAATACCGGCATCTTTCATGAAAGATATCTGCTTCTCTGCGCTCCAATCCGGAAGCGGAAACCCATCTTCCTTGATCGGATCAATCCCCAGAGATGACAGAGCTTTCCTGAGTCCCTCCGTCACGGGATGTGCATGGAAATCCACGCAATTTCTCTTTTTTGTATGCTCCGTGTCAGATTGCATTTCTTCTTTTTCCTCCATTAATTCCGATTACACTCCGTCTATAGATTCTTATCCCATCACTTTTCAGCGGATTACTTCTCAACCCTTGACATCAGCGCCACCGTTTCCACATGGCTCGATTGCTTCATCTTGATGTCGAGTGTGTAGCCGGATTCGCGTTCGCTCGCAGGAATTGGTCAGGGCGTATTTTTGCCATAAAACACACTGATTTTTACCCTTGCTCGTTCTCGGAAACATGTCAAAGACCTTGCTCCCACCTATTTATATGCAAACGCACAGATTTACCGACCGCCTCAAGACTTCACTCTGAGGGAATATGTCTGAAATCCCATTGTCTCAACTTACCTATCGGTGAAATCAAAACTGCATATTGAATGTCCGGTTTTTCATACCAATATTCAGCTTTTGACTTCAATGTTCACCTTTTTATATTTCTGGTTCCTACTGTTCGGCTTATCAGGTATCGTCATTTCTATTTTTCCTGCACTAAGCAAAGGTTTGATATATTTTTCCGAAAAGTTTCTTCTACCGGTTAGCCCCATAAATTCTTGCATTTCTTTCCGACTGCGAGGTATGGAACAAAATTGAATAAGATCTTGTATCGTGACTCGTTCCTTATCTTGTTCCTTTACTTGCTCCTTATCTTGTTCCCTTGAATCAAGTTCTATAGTCGGCCCGACCGTAGCTGTTGCAGCTTCGGATAGAGGAATAATAGTCGTAAAAACATCCGCCTCTGTAAAGACAGGCTCTCCACCGGAGTACATCTTCGTGTATTTGTAGCTGTTTCGCATGCCGCTTCCAAGCTCGTCGGCAAGTCCGATTTCTCGAAACACTTTTGCTATCGGTGGATTTTTTGCGAATGGCCTGAATGTTTTCAAATTCAGGGTTCCGTGCCCGTGCGCAAGATTAGCATTTTCTGTTGTGATCTTATCCCGCTCAATGACAAGTTTCGGTACATATCCGCTGGAAAAATCACGGTGCATGAGCAGGTTTGAAATGATTTCACGCAGGATTTTATCTCTGGCGCTTACCCTTTGGACACCATCCAGTGTAAACACATCATTCAGATGCTTCTTTCCAAATTCCATTAGACGATCGTAGCTTTCAATCAGATTTGTAATCACCACATCTCTGTCATCATAACGGTCAACATTGAACACTCTGAAAATAGCGTCTGTCTTATGCTGAGGCAACACAGACATGATACGGTTATCTGTTCCGAAGAGCAGAATTGCCGCAAGTGTGATGCCCTCTTTATTCGTTTCCGGATCTTCAAGTATGAGCCCGCAGCTTCTGAGCATTTCTTCATCCGTCATATCCACCCACGGATGGTGCTCAGTATTCACCCTCGTCATTTTCCTTGCGCGATCCATCAGGTCATGACGTAGGCTGGAAACCGGGATAGCAGGATATACCTTATTCACAAAATACGTGCTTTGCTTACGGGCATAAAGGTTGAAAACCATATCTGCATTATCGGTAATGTCAATGTCAGACTCATTATTGCGGTCAAAAATTCTCCCTGCATTACGATAAACAGTTTTTCCAACCGGAACATAGACATAAAGAACACTACGCCCATCTACCTCATATTCCTCCGGAGTCAGATAAAGCGGAGGATACATTTTGCTCTCATTGTTGATCGTCGTAACAAAATTTTTCTTCATCTGCTCGACACAGTCTTTATCAACACCGAGAATCGTGCCGTTATCTTTTACGCCAAAGAAAATATGACCACCGTCTCGATTGGAAAAAGAACAAACGGTATCATAGACATCTTTCGTGATATCCGTTGTTGATTTTTTGAATTCGACGGTCAGTCCTTCACCCTGACGAATCAAGTTCATCAATTTTTCAGGGAGCATCATATAACTCACTCCTTTCAATTTTCCGTATCCTTAAATTGGATTAATTAGCATTAGAGAGAACCGTCCCTTTTTCTCCTAATCTAGGTCTAAGCTGGCGCTTGACTTCGCTAAGAGACAACAGGTCTCCACATGTATCAAAACTCCCTGATGATACGCCTACGTTAAGCAGTGGGGCTTCACGCTCGTTGCAGGATGGAAGTTGTCTAATAGAATGTCGTTGGATGGAAAAAGTCTAAAGCACTGCAAACTGGGATTTACATCACACTCCAAAAGCTTTATCGTACTCTACAATTCCATTTAATTTGTTTTGACTTGTACTAAAACAGATCGCCATAAAACTTTCATCATCAATCTCAAATGGTGCTTTTATTCCGTACTGACTTGCTGGTATATACCCTGCCTTTGGATAGTATTTGGAATGTCCTAAAACAACGGAATACTCATATCCCAATTTATGTGCAATTTCGTGTCCTTCTTTCACCAAGGATAAGCCAATCCCTCTATTTTGGTAATCGGGTAATACTGAAAGAGGTGCAAGCGCAAGAACCTCCCTACCTTGAACAAGTGCTTTTGTAAAAAGAATGTGTCCCACGATTTTATCATCTTCAACAGCAACAAGAGATAGTTTAGGAATGAATGCTTTGCTTTTTCTTAATTCAGCAACTAAATCTTGTTCGTTTCCGTCAGCGTATTCCGCACTTTTAAATGCTTCTTTTACGACACGATATACCTCATCATAATCTTCTAATCTTTCCTGTCTTACAATCAAACTATTTTCCTCCACAACTTCTGATTTGTTTAAATATCATTTTCATTTAAAATTTGATTCGCTAATTCAATTTGCCGATTTCTTTCTTCTTCGACCTTTAACATATCTTTAGGGAATAAAATATTAATAACTTTAATAACATAATCAGATGATACAATAGCATGTTCTCTCATATGACCAGTTGCTATAGATTGTGCAAATACTCTTGCAGAATATTTACTTAAATCATTTCTTGCCATTTGCCCTAATTTATTTGCTAAAAATCCAGCATTTCTCAGTTTATACGCACTTGATTTACCGTCAATACGCATATTTAATACCGCTGTTGTTTCACTTATGATTGATTCCTTTAACTCTTTATTATCAATCTCTATAAAAGATAAAAACGCTTGAGCATTTTCTATTGCCCATCTTGCTACATATTTGTGAGTCATCTTATATAAAATCATCTCTAATTTGTATCTTTTCTCTGATGAATCATTTATTTTAATTTTGTACTTTGATAGTATTTCCCACTTTCCGTCTTGAAATAAATTTTGTTCAAACTCATTCCATGAAAAATTTATTGGCTCTATGATATATCCCTCCCCCACAACCTCAAATTTATCGTTTTTACATCTATTTTGAACACTCAACTACCCGACATCTAATCCGGCAACTCAACTCTCACACTTATTGAGCACTTCTTCTCTTGGATAAGTTACCGAGAAGCGTTTTGTCTGCACGATGCCAAATTTGTCCGATTGCCCGAAAACCGCAGTATTACTGGGCTTTCGCGACTATTCCCCTTCGATCCTTACCATCAGCGCCACCGTTTCCACATGCATTGTCTGGGGGAACATGTCTACCGGCTGGATTTCTTTTAATTCGTAGCCTTTCCGGCGCAGGATTTTCGCATCTCTGGCGAAGGTGGCCGGATTGCAGGAGACGTAGATGATTCGTTCCGGTTCCATGTCTGCCGCCGCGTTCAGTACGGATTCGCTGCAGCCTGCCCTGACGGGATCCATGACGATCACATCCGGGCGGAGTCCCTCTCTATAAAGCTCGGGCATGAGTTTTCCCGCATCGGCCGCATGGAATTCCGCATTGGCAATATGGTTGAATACCGCATTTCTCTTGGCGTCTTCTATGGCAGGCTTCACGATTTCTATGCCGATCACCCGTTTTGCTTTTTTTGCAAGGCAGAGGGAGATCGTGCCTGTGCCGCAGTAGGCATCGATGACTGTTTCTCCTCCTTGGAGGTCTGCGAATTCCAGCGCTTTCCCGTAGAGCGCTTCCGCCTGCGCCTTATGCACCTGGAAGAAGGAGTAGGGCGACACTTCGAACCGAATGCCGCACAGGGATGCGGTGAGTGATTTTTGTCCCCAGAGGTGCCTGATTTCAGGCCCCAGTATGACATTGCCCGGATGGGGCTGGATATTATTATAGAGGGAAACTACTTCCGGCAGTTGTTTCTGTATTTCTTCTATCCATTTTTCTTCTTCCCGCAGATTTTTTTCGGCGGTGATGAGGACGGCCATGACTTTTCCGCCATCCCCCACGCGCCCCATCAGGTGGCGGAAGCTGCCTTTTCTTGATTTTTCGTCATAGAGGGATACATGGTATTTTTCTATGAACTGCTGCGCGAAATGAAGGAGGCGGTTGTTTTCTTCCTGCTGGATGGCGCAGGAGGCGACGGGGATGATGTCGTGGCTTCTCTGCCGGTAGTAGCCAAGGGAGGGTTTCCCCTTGACCATGCCCGCCGGAACAGCCATTTTATTTCTGTACGCGAAGGGCGTTTCCGCCGGAAATACCGGTTTCACCAGTTCTCCCGATTCCCCTGCGATTCGTTCTATGACGTCCCTGACATGGCGGTATTTGACCTGCAGCTGTCCTTCATAGGTGAGGTGGGAAATCTGGCAGCCGCCGCATTCTTCATAGACAGGGCATTCCGGCTTCGTGCGGAAGGGGGATTCTTTTTCAATGGAGAGGAGTTTCCCGACGGCATAGGATTTTTTCAATCCCGTGATGCGGACTGTCACGGTTTCTTCGGGAAGCGCGCCGTGCACAAATACGGTGAATCCGTCGATACGGCCGATCCCTTCCCCATGGATTCCCAGATCGTTGATTTCCATGGCGTATGTTTTATTGATTTCAACCGGTGCCGGATTATTTTTCATTTCTCTATCTCCTACATATCGGGCTTTGCCTGACTTGTTTTATTTTCTTTCATTATACTAAAATTTCCCTTTTAAGAAGAATATTTTCTTATGCAAAATGCACTCCTCGGCAGTCGTTCCTGTTTCGGGAGTGCATTTTCGATTTCTTTTATTTTCCCTGTCCGTAATAGGCATCAGGGCCGTGTTTCCGCCGGTAATGTTTATCCATGATGTACTGCGGCAGACAGGCCGACGCATCCAGCAGTTTCGTTTTCAGCGCCATTTCCGCCACCGTTTCCATGACCACCGCATGGTAAACGGATTCCGCCGCATCTTTCCCCCATGTGAAGGGGCCGTGGTTTCTCACGATGACGCCAGGCATTTCCAGCGGTTCGAGTTTCCGTCCCCTGATGGTTTCCACGATGACTTTCCCTGTATTTCCTTCGTAGTCTTCTTTTGTTTCTGCCTCTGACAGCAGCCGCGTGCAGGGGATGTTTCCATGGAAATAGTCAGCATGTGTCGTGCCGAGGGCAGGAATGTCCATGCCCGCCTGCGCGAAGGAAACGGCGTGGATGGAATGGGTATGGGTCACTCCGCCGATTTCAGGAAAGGCGTGGTAAAGCGCCAGATGCGTTTCCGTATCGGAGGAGGGCTTCCATTTCCCGTCGACCGTTCCACCTGTTTCCAGATCGACGACGACCATGTCCTCCGCCGTCATCCCTTCATAGGGAACGCCTGACGGCTTGATGACGACCAGTCCTTTTTTCCTGTCGATACCGCTTACGTTTCCCCATGTGTAAATCACGATGCCGCGGCGGGCCAGTTCCAGATTCGCGGCACAGACCTGTTCTTTTAATTTTCTGAGCATTTGCTTCCTCTTTTCCGATTACTGATTAATTTCCCTGATGAGTTCTTCCATGAATTTCCCTGCCGCAGGCGAGCATATTTCTTTTTTGGAAACGGCGATCCCGATAGGGACTTTGTATTCGATATCCGTTTTCAGCGCCCTCACTTTGCCGTGCCAGGAATTCCTGTACAGGTTGTTTGTCAGGGTCACGCCCAGTCCTGCTTCCACCATCGACCATCCGGAGAATGTCGTCAGTGCGGAATATCTTGCATTCGGCCGGATGTTTTCCCGCGCGAAGAATCGGGAATTGTCGCTTTCGCCGCCGGGAAATATTTCAATGAAGGAATCCGTTTCAAACCGTTTCAGCGGATAGATTTCCTCGCCGGGCAGGAAGCTTTCCGGTACCCATGCGATCAGCGGATCCTCGATCAGGGGGATCCAGTCGAAATCTCCGTCACGGTGGCTGATGACCGCGATGTCTATTTCATGGCGGGACAGCTTATCCGCCAGTATGGTGCTGAAATTTTCCTGCAGCTCCACTTTCACCTGTGGATATTTTTTGGAGAAGGCGGAAATCACGTCGCCGATGAGGGGATAGTAATAAGTGTATGCCGTCCCGATCCGCACCGTGCCCACATGGATGCCCTGTATGTCATCCGTTTTCTGCCGGAATACTTCACCCAGCCTCGCCATTTCCCGGATGATCGGCAGCAGATGCAGGCACTCCTCCGTCGGCGCCACGCCTGTCCGGCTTCGGACAAGCAGGGGAAATCCCGTTTCCGTTTCCATGGACGCCATCATCCGGCTGATTCCCGATGGCGTATAGCCTAATTTTTCCGCTGTTTCAGATAAATTCCCGAGCTCGATCGCCCACAGCAGCGCCCTGCATTTTTCTGCATCCATATTGATATTCCCTCATAACACTATTGATTATATATCGTTTTACTCAATATATATAAAAACGTACAATATTGTCAAGAAAATGAAATGCCGCCCGGCCTGCCCGCATATAACAGAGGGGCGCCGGCCATGTATCGGAGGTTTTTATGTCTGTAAGGAACGCGGAGCTTTTACTTCTGACTGCGCTGATCGTAAGGAGCTCTTCTTTTTTATTCAGCAAGGTCGCCCTGACAGGATTGGAGCCCGTCACTCTTTTATCGCTCCGTTCCCTGATTGCTTTTTCCGTCCTCGCCCTCATATTCCATAAAAGGCTTATGCAGGCGACAAAAGGGACAGTGCTCCACGGCGCCCTCATTGGCGGTGCTTTTTTCATCGTCATGGTTTTCGAGCTGTACGGCCTCACCACGACGCCTGCTTCCGTCACCAGTTTCATTGAAAATACGGCCATCGTCTTCGTTCCCCTGTTCTCGATGGTTCTCACAAGGACGCTGCCGTCCGTCACCACGGTGTTCAGCACGGTGCTTGCGCTTGCCGGCGTCGCATTCCTGACGCTGAAGGGTGAGACATTCTCTTTCACCACCGGCGAGCTCCTCTGTTTCGGCGCGGCCATGACTTATGCGGCCGCCATCATCACGACGGACCGTGTTTCCAAAAATGACGACGCCCTCACCTTAGGCATCCTGCAGAACGGATTCATGGGCCTCTTCGCCCTTCCCGCCGCCTTTCTGATGGAAACGCCGTCCATCCCCGAAAACGCTTCGATCTGGAGCTGCGTCCTCGCGCTGGCGCTTTTCTGCTCCGTCATAGGATTCACGTTGCAGCCGGTCGCCCAGAAATACATGGAAGCGGACCGTGCCGGATTATTCTGCGCGATTTCCCCCTTATCCGCGACGTTCCTCAGTTTCCTTTTCCTTACTGAACATCTGGACATGAACGGAATCCTCGGCGCGGCCCTCATCGTGGGAAGCCTCCTGATTTCGAGCCTCCCCATAAAAATAGCACGTCCGCGGAAAGCAAAAACGGCCTGAACCGGACCTGAATAAGCACAGCAAAAAAGAGATGTCCCTCAACGGAGAGCATCTCTTTTCTTTTTTATGATTTCAACGCGCGCCACTTCGCCAGACGCAGTCCGAGAAATGCAAAGAGGACGAACATGGAAAAGAAATCCACAGCAAAGGCAAACGGCGTGTCATCAATATTAAACAATGCGCGCTGATTCAGCATGAGCAGATACTCATATACATAGCGGTCATAGAATACATAAGCGCCATATACGGATATGCCGAGCACCACGGTCTGGGATATTTCATCACGCAGATGGGAAGGTTTCATCACTCGCCTGAGCATCCCCTGCATCACATTCCAGTTGAATCCGAGATGGAGACCTGCAAAAATGAATGCCCAGTAGGCCATCGATACATGCGCCACGCCTGCCAGAGACCGTTTCATCTGCACCAGCGCATTGGCCGGTCCGTGGGCATGAACCATTGATCCGCTTCCCACGACGCCAAGCACCGCCGCAAGAAGAATGACCGTGGCTGCCGCCTGCAGAATGCGGAACTTCGTGAAACGTCCCCGAAACAGCCCCTTCCACCACTGCCAGTTCAGCAGCTGATGCGCCACCACAAGGGCAAAAAAAGCCATGCCCGCGCCTTTATGAAGCCTCGGCAGCATCGGATATGCCATGGCGGTAAACAGAAGTACGACCATGACTATATCTATCCCCACCTTCAATTTCATCTTCATATTCATAAAATCATCTCCCAGCGAAATATACCGACGGGAATGAGACTCCCGATACCTTCCTTATATATTTATTGTAAGCGGTTTCCCTGCATTTAACAAATATTTCCTGCCCCGCAGAAATATTGCCTTCGTACCGGAAGTGCTCCCCTTTCATTTAGAAAAGCAATTCTGAACAGGAATAGAAATCAAAAAAGACAGCGCCAAACCATGCACTGCCTTTCCGTTTATCATTGTTATAGAAATACAGGAAATGAATGACGCACCGCCGGGGGAACTCATTTCATATATTTGCGTCCTTCCCGATAAGCATTTCCCACCGTATCGCCAAGCGCGATATATTTCCCGTTGGCCGGATCAAACGTAATGACGCCCAGCTTTTTCACATCGATCCGCCCGTCCGTAAATATATCCTCATCGGCGAGGATATTCACGATATTCCCGATAAAATAATAATCCTCACCGACCTTATCCGCCTTTGCCACCCTGCATTCCAGTGTCAGCGGAAATTCATCAAACACAGGCGCATCCACGGTTCCGCTTCTCACCGCATGCAGTCCGGCGCGTTCCACCTTGTCAGGCACCTTATTTCCTGAAACCACGCCCAGATAATCCGACTGAGCCATGGTCGATACAGTCGCCATGCTCACGGTAAACGCTTTCTTCTCAAGCAGATTCGCCACCGTCTTATGGGTATGGTCCAGCATGAATCCCACACGGTCCGTATCATAAATACCGCCCCACGCAGCCACCATCCCGTTCGCCACGCCTTTGGCATCATAAGAGCCGATTACAAGCACAGGCTGGGGATACAGCCAAGTATCCGGCCTCAGATTCTTTTTCATGGTCATGCCTCCTGATGTATTTTATTGACTCCGCCGGTAAACTAACAGGAATCTCACATATCTAATAATAAATTTGATGAGCACGTCTTTGCCTTTTAATCGGTGATTTATTCCATAAATTTTATAATCCCAAAAGATATGATACATGCCGCAATAAAAACAGGAATAAACACCATAATAATCCGATAATTAAACTCTGCCACCTCAAGCCCCTGTGGAAGGATAATGTATGGATTCGATCCATTGATTTTAAAGACAACCCCACTTTCAGCCTCTTTATAACTCAGATCATTCAATTCACTTTGGCCTAACAAATCCTTCAGTGGCAAATCATTGCCATTTACACGAATGTAATTCAATTTAACTTCCCGATTTTTACTGTTTTTACCAAAATCTATACGCAGTCTTCTCAAGTCTGAAGTCGGTAGCCCATATGTCAACTCTTCATTTTGATTAACATTTTTGTTTTTTAAAGATACTGCCCAAGCATTCTTGCTCCAATCAGCAGAATCCCCCCAATAGAGGGAGAACTCCTCTATATCAGGACTATTAATAGATATTGTCACCATATCTGCAATATCCGCAATATTCTTAGGAAATACGATAAAAGGATCTTTCCCAGTAACTATAAATTGAACTCCTTCTGTATGTTCATCATAAATCATGTCATGTATTTCACTAATTGGTAATACTTTCCGCAAATTAACTGCCTTGTCATTAACCTTAACCTCTCGAAGAAGAATTTCTCGTTCTCTCCCATTATTCCCAAAATCCAGACGCATGCGAAGCATCTCTTTCGTAGGAACTATAAATTTCAAGACAGAACCCGTTTTCGCATTTTGGTTCTTAATCCAAACAGCATTTTTCTCACCGGAAAAGTGTGTCGAATCCCACCAAAACAGTTCATAACTTTCGATATTAGGATTGGTTAGTGTTACCTCTATATTTGTTTTTTCATCATTTGTTTCAGCTCCTGCCACCTGACTCCCGCCAAATAGAAAATAAATGAAAATAATCAAACAGATAATAAGACTTTTAGACACATGCCAACAAATCAACATATTTTCCTCTTATCAGTCAATAAATGATTATAACCTTTATCTACATACATAAGAAAAGCATTTTCTATAAAAAACAATTTGCACAACACACTTTCATCCTATCAAGACCTCAGTATTAATCTTAACTATATTAATATGAACCTCTGTACCAGATAAGTTATCAATGAGTAGCACTTAAAACTTAAACGTATCCTTCAATCCCAGCCATTTCTGATCCTTATCGCTCAAGTTAAGAGGGGTTCCATCGTCCAGGTGATAACCGTCTCCTCTTGCACTACCACTATATTCCCCCAAAAGTTTAGGCCACCTGATTCCAATTTCGGGATCGTTCCATGCAAGCCCCCCCTCATCGTTTGCATGCCAGAAATCATTAACTTTATAGCAAAATTCTGCCTCATCACTCAATACCAAAAAACCATGCGCGAACCCTTCCGGTATAAGAAACTGCTTTTTATTCTCAGCTGTGAGTTCTACCCCATACCATTTCCCATATGTCTTAGAATCCGACCTCAAATCCACTGCTACGTCGAATACGCTGCCCCGAATGACCCTGACCAACTTGCATTGCGGGTATCTTTTCTGAAAATGTAATCCACGAAGTACTCCTTTAGCGGATATACTCTGGTTGTCCTGAACAAAATCAATATGGAATCCCATTTCTTCCATGTCTCTTTGATTATACGTTTCCATAAAATAGCCACGAGCATCTCCATGAACCATTGGTTCTATCAGACAAAGTCCCTCAATCCCATTCAAATTCCTATCTACTTTTATTTGTCCCATATATCCTCCACAAATCCAAAACCCATAGGTCCACAGATTTTAAAATCCTCAAATAATCCCTGTTTCAATCAGATATCTATGCAATGCATCCTTCCAATCCGGCAGAGGAATGAATCCGCTCCCTGTTAACTTGCTTTTATCCAAGCGGGAATTAAATGGCCTCTTTGCCTTAGATAGACCATATTCTTCTGTTGTAACAGGGATTACTTTCGTTGAATATCCTGCCTGATGATATATTTCACAGGCAAAATCATACCATGATATATAACCGCCTTCATTGGTCACATGGTAATAACCATATCTGTCTGTTTCTAACATATCTACAAGAATTCTCGCCAAGTCATGGGTATATGTAGGCGTACCGATCTGATCACTTACTACTTTAACCACATCATGGTTTTTCCCTATTTTCAGCATTGTCTTAATAAAATTATTCCCATTTAATCCGAACACCCATGCAATACGAACAATAAAATATTTATCCAAAACAGCTGATACGGCTATTTCTCCTCCAAGTTTCGTTTTTCCATAAATATTAAGAGGCTTATAATCTTTGCAATCTGGAGACCAAGGAATGTCTCCCTGTCCATCAAATACATAATCCGTACTTAAATAAACCATTTTGGCATCGAACCTTTTGCAGGCTTCTGCAATATATTTCGTTCCATATTCATTAACCGCACGTACTTTCACTACGTTTTCATCATCTTCCGCCATATCAACTGCGGTCCATGCAGCACAATGCACGACTGCATCAGGACGTGCATTAGAAATCACTGCATCTACCGCTTTTTTATCCGTGATATCCAAAGAAACATATGGAACCCGGGTCACTGCGCTTCCATCAGGTACTCCGGCATACTGCGCTTTTAAGTCACTGCCAATAGCAACATGCCCTCTTTTCACCAACTCATTAATGACATCATGCCCTAATTGTCCGTTTACACCTGTTACGAATACATTCATAAATATCCCCCCACACAGATAATCATACAAAATAGGCATATCCTATTCAATCATAAAATATGCCTACTAATACATTATTTTCTTTCTTCGTACATCTTATGGTAATAACCACGATATTCCCCAGAAATGATTTCTTCCCACCATGTACGATGTGTCAAATACCACTGGATTGTTTTCTTAATCCCATCCGCAAACCTGGTTTCCGGCAACCAGCCTAATTCCTTGTGTATCTTCGCAGGATCAATGGCATACCGCCTGTCATGCCCTTTTCGATCAGACACAAAAGCTATAAGGCTCTCCGGTTTTCCCAATTCCTTACAGATAAGTCTGACGATATCAATATTTCTCATTTCATTATGTCCGCCAATGTTATAGATTTCTCCCACCGTTCCCTTATGGATAATTAAATCTATCGCCCTGCAATGATCCTCCACATAGAGCCAATCCCGAACATTTAATCCATCGCCATAAACAGGCAACTGCTTGTCATGTAATGCATTCACAATCATAAGAGGAATAAGCTTTTCAGGAAAATGGTATGGCCCATAATTGTTGCTGCAGCGTGAAATTGTTACAGGAAGCCCATAGGTACGATGATAAGCAAGAACAAGCAAATCTGCACCTGCTTTAGAACTGCTGTACGGACTACTGGTATGCAGTGGGGTTATTTCCGTAAAAAAAAGATCCGGTCTGTCTAACGGAAGATCTCCGTAAACCTCATCTGTAGATACCTGATGATACCTTTCGATTCCGTATTTTCTGCATGCGTCCATCAATACTGATGTACCGATGATATTGGTTTCCAGAAAAATAGACGGATCCTCAATAGAACGATCAACATGTGACTCTGCTGCAAAATTTACAACGATATCAGGACATTCTTCTTCAAAAAGCTTATATACTCCCTTTCGATCACAGATATCCAATTTTACGAACCTAAAATTACCTCTGTCCATAACATTGGCAAGAGTTGATATATTTCCCGCATAAGTGAGCTTATCCAAGCAGATGATACGATAGTCGGGATATGTATCAATCATATGAAATATAAAATTCGATCCTATGAACCCCGCCCCACCCGTTACAATAACCGTCTTCCGTTCCATATTTCCTCCAAAATTCCTTCTCTAAGAAAAGAACACCTTCAGTCCGCTAATATCTTCCCATCTACCACTTTCTGCAAATACCGGCCATAAGGACTTTTTCCATATTTTTTTGCACTGGCGGCCAAAGAAGCCTTATCAATCCATCCATTTACATAAGCAATTTCTTCCGGCATAGAAATATGGATACCCGCACGAGTCTCTATCGCTTTAACAAACTCAGACGCCTCAAATAAGGAATCCATCGTACCTGTATCTAACCATGCATAACCACGGCCAAGTGTCACTACATTAAGTGTTCCCTTCTCAAGGTATATTTTATTCAAATCAGTAATTTCCAGCTCACCACGGGCTGATGGCTTCACCTGTTTTGCATATTCACAGACATGGTGATCGTAAAAATAAAGACCTGTAACTGCATAATTGGATTTCGGATGTGCGGGCTTCTCCTCAATAGACTTGGCCTTGCCGTCTTTATCAAAATCTATCACGCCAAATCGCTCAGGATCATCCACATAGTAACCGAACACAGTGGCACCGGAATCATTCGTGACCGCAGTTTTCAGATATCGCGTAAGACCTGCCCCATAAAAAATATTATCCCCTAAAATCATCGCACATGATTCGCCATCAATAAACTCTTCTCCCAGGATAAAAGCCTGCGCCAATCCATCCGGAGATGGCTGTACCTTATAAGACAAACGTATTCCATATCGGGATCCGTCTCCAAGCAGCCGTTCAAAATTAGGCAAGTCTGCCGGAGTAGAAATGATTAGGATATCTTTGATCCCCGCCAACATCAATGTAGACAACGGATAAAAAATCATCGGTTTATCATAAATCGGAAGCAACTGTTTCGACGTCACCATAGTAAGCGGATACAAACGCGTTCCGCTTCCACCTGCCAGAATAATCCCTTTCATAAAATAACCTCGCTATTTATGCCTCAAAGCTGATTTTGAAGCAACGTAATCAATATATCAATATTATTATGATCAACTTTCATCCCAAAGCCTGTATTCTTGCTATACTCCAATTTCTCTATTTTTTCATCAGACTGATGATCCAATCCCCAAATACTCTTTTCTATTTCTCTCCCCACATAGGGCCTATAGTGTGACCAATCAAAATAGTATCTTTTATCTTTTGTAAATCTATTTAATCCGGAAAAATTATAATAAGGGTATATTTGAGCAAGATCTCGCAAAAATAACAAATATTGACCATGTTTTACCGATGTCAAATATCCTCTTTCATAAATGGGTGAGGTAAAAATAATGAGTTCTATTCCTTTATCTCTACAAATCTCAACTATTTCTTTGAGGTCACTCATAACATTTTTATATGTATATGGGCTAACAGGATTCAATTCAAACTTTTTCTCATCAACTTTATTAGGTATGTTCATATCCTCATTACCAGGACTCACGCCAAATTTATAGAACAAATTCTTAGCCTTAATGTCCTTATTTATATAGTTCCTTAAAACCTGGGGCAATATATGCTTTATTGAATCTATATCAGCCATATTCCAAATATATGACCAATAAAAATTTACAGGATCAATTTCCATTAACTGATATGGCTTTCTTAACAATTCATTTTTATGGATATTAGGGTTCGTTGATGCAGAAATATTATCAACACCTATTACTATATATTTGATTTTTACATTATTCTTTATAAAGGTTTTAATCGTTTCAAGATGCTCTGCCGGAACCCCCATGGAATAGGTCATATTATACCAAGATAACTTTTCATTAGAATGATTATATCTTGGTAGCCCTACGCTTGGTATATTGCCAACGCGCGAAGAACCGAATATAAATGCATTAAATTTATCAGGATTCTTTATGACATATTTTGTCTTTACATAATTTTTATTAGGCTCCGCGTCGGTGAAACGAATATCATTATAATGAAATACATTAAATACATCTACAAATACAATAACCCCAATAATTACTGATATAATTCCTACTATGAACATACACTTCAACAGAAAAAAACGCATATGGCTCCTCATTCAAAATTGATTATAAATAAAAACAGCAGAAGCAGTCTTATTCGACAAAAAAAATATAGCAAATAGGACAAGTGTATAAATTATCCACCTAAAAGTCATGGGAAATTGATTGAGATAATAAATCACGCTCTTTTTTCTTGTAGCAATACTAATGATAAAAAATATAACCAGATAACCAACTAAATATATAAGATCATTTTTTCCAATCTGATTAACTTGAGAAAATAACAGTTCTTGCATAGAGACTGATGAGAATAATTCTTGTGGGACCCGCATTATTTTCCTTAATATGATTAGGACATCCTTCGTTTGTGAAACCCTAAAAAATATCCATGCAACTGTAACTAACACAAATGTCATTACCACATGAGAAAACATAATTACCTGCACGATAATTTTGTTTTTTTGCGATAGAAATCCTGTTCTTCCCCAACCTTTAATAAATCGTTCAATACACACATAGGCTCCATGTATCATACCCCATATTATAAAATGCCATGCCGCGCCATGCCATATCCCGCTAACGCAAAATGTAATCATGATATTCACATATGTACGGAATACCCCAATCTTATTCCCACCTAACGGAATATATACATAATCTCTTAACCAAGTGCTTAGGCTTATATGCCATCTATGCCAAAAATCCCCTACACCTGATGCAAGATAAGGGTGATTAAAGTTTTTCCCCACATCGATTCCAAACATCTTTGCACACCCAAATGACATATTCGTATATCCAGAAAAATCACAGTAAATTTGAAAAGAATATAAAATCACTGCAACAAGCATCGCTGTTCCTGAAACTCGTTCTAACGATCTATATACCTGATCCACATATATGCCAATAGAATCTGCAATAACCATCTTCTTAATAATCCCAATAGCAATCCACTTCATACCATTTGACGCATCATCATAATTGAATAAATAATTCTTTTTCAATTGCGGTATAAGATTTTTTGCACGTTGAATCGGTCCACTCGAAAGAACAGGAAAAAACGAAACAAATAATGCTATCACTATAGGGTTACTTTCAACAGTAATTCTACCTTTCCATATATCCACTATATAAGTAATACTCTGCAATGTGTAAAAAGATATTCCTAAAGGCAAGATTAATTGGATTGCGGGTCCATTAAATATATGGCTAATGAAATTAAAATACTTAAAAGTCAAAAGAGGTATTATGTCCATCAATATTAATATAATAAGACAATATTTGGACTTACTATCTGAAAGTATTATTCCCGCCAAAAACGTCACTGCGCTTATATAAATAATAATCGGTACAAACCAAATATTTACATACCCGCAAAAACTTAAACTAGCCAACAATAATACAACTTGAGAACATTTATTTTTTATATTCTCATCCGTTATATATAAATTGGTAATCTGATAAATAACAAATACGATAGTAAAAAAAGCAAGAAATTCAATTGAATTCAACGCCAATGTAATTCACCCGCTACTTCTGCGATATATTTTCAAATATCAATCATGAATAATAGAACAAAGACTTCTTATTTTATTAAAGTTTATAATAAGATATAAACCATAAAAACAGGCATAAGCAAGTACACCCACCCAACTATCAAGCAGCCAACCGCTTGATACAAAAGCACCGGCCATAATCAAATCTATAAAAATATCTCTCTTTAATGATATATTGAGTAATCTGGCAATATGACACTCTGCCAATATACAACGGAAGGCATAAAGAGCGGCAATGGATAGGACTGCAACATTTAGATCATGCAAAACACAGACGGTACAGATCGTCACCAGGACAGAAACCCCAACACTGATGACATTAATCTTCAGCATTAGAAATTCCTGTCTCATACTTTTCAAATATGTATTTATTAACAGACTGACCTTACTTTCGAACAAGCAAACCGGGAATAACACACTCATATAAATCAGGCTATCAGCATATTTAGGAAGCCACCAACTCAAAATACATTTCAATGGATAATAAGCCAAGAGCCCCGTAAACAGTATTATGGTCAATATCTCTCGAATTTTTACGTATGCTTCTGCACGCTGGTTAATATCCATCTGTTTAATAACAGGAAAAAAAACTACACTCACAGAATTTATGAATATCATTAAAAAATTGGATATACCGAGCGTTAAAGAAATACGCCCAAAGGTCGTAACATCCCATCCTACGGAAATCCCATAACGAATAACGCCAATGATAAGCATACTTGCCACATTAGCAAACATGAGCTTTATTCCTACAGATATATTTTCCCATGCTTCATGCAGAATCTCGCAAAATGCCCCAAAACGAGGCCGTAAGAGTTGTCTGCACAAATATGCCCCTAAGAGGGATACCCCCCATACAGAAAATACTTTAGCACCGTAAAGATATGTAAATTGATTAATTCCCACAAAGAGAAAAACGCTGACCCCAGCAAGGAGCATGAATCGCTCCACAAAAATCAGCATGGCATAGTCCCTGATACGATTTGTAATCTGCATAATAAAATTACACAAATTATTGAAATTAACAACCGGTGCTAAACATAACGCACAAACAAATGCCCATTTTTTGAATATATCGTCAATAAAATAGTTGCCGATAGACACTCCTAACCCAACCAAAACAATTTGCAATAAAACGATGCCATAAAATTGCCCCGCAAATACGACACTGTTCAATCCGGAAAAATCATTGCCTGCATATCTGAGATAAATACCATCTTCCCAACCAAAATGCAAAAAACCTAAATATGAAAAATAAAAAAGAAAAAGCTGCCACAATCCGTAGTCCTCTAAGGACAAGAATTTAGGCAAGAACATAACCATGAAAACGGAAACCCCAAGAGAAACTACATTAGCACTGAAAGAATATGACAAATTTTTTAAAAAATTATGGGCCTTCAATATAAGATCCTCATTTCTCTTATTGTTTTTGTATAAACGCTCAGTTACTTTTTTTGATCGCT
Source organism: uncultured Dialister sp. (assembly GCA_902462205.1). Classification (GTDB taxonomy): domain Bacteria; phylum Bacillota; class Negativicutes; order Veillonellales; family Dialisteraceae; genus Dialister. The sequence goes on along the minus strand of CABQAR010000003.1, from coordinate 73,200 downwards.
ATGATAGATAAACCTGTAATACCGACCATGGCACCAAGGACAAATCCTATAATTGAATATTTCTTGACGAGTGTTTCCGGCTGAACTGCGTCTTCATTTTCAATCAGTGAGTAATTCTGAATAACGCTCATTTGAGAATTTCCAGTAATTTCTTTTGCTGAATTAATTACATAGCTTTCATACGCATCCATCAGCCGATTTCCATTTTCTGTTAGATAGTCGATATCTTTAGGTTCATTCTTTTTAATTTGTAGAACCAGTTCATACACTCCCGGCCCGATTTTCCCTGCACGAAAATGCTGATTCATCCAATCAAACTTTTCAGATACTTTCAAATCATTCCAACCTACGGATATCTGTTCTCCTACAAACTCCGTATCTAAAACATCAATAAACTTCTGCCTATTTCCCCACATCCCCAATGCCTTATTAATGTCTATTTCATAGCCATCTTGTCCGATTACGAATACCGGCACAGGATCAAACCTAACCAAGCGTGTGTAAGTTACGTCTCCATTTTGAGGGATACTCGGCTTCACTGAACTTTTTTCAAAATACAAGGCACTTGCACCAATAAGTGCACATAGTAAAACAATATACCATTTTTTTATTATGTATTGAATTTTTCCACTCATGTTTTACACTCCTTTTAACGGCAATTCATTTTTCTGCAAAACCTTATATGTAATATATACACAAATGAGCATATAGATTGTTGTTGTTGATAATATATTTGTCATAAACCGCTCTTCTCTACATAGTAAAAATATAGGATAACAGTAAAATGAGTATAGAATAAGGGCAAAATAATTAAATTTATGTTTTAAATAATTATATACTGCTTGATATAACATCCCCAGCAAAAGCATAATCATTCCACAACCAACATATCCATAATCTTGTATATACCGACGTAACGCTGTATATACATTTGTCGTAATTCCATCAAATTGCACAAAGGTACTAATATATGTTCTAACTTCAGGCAATTCAAATCCAATCACCCTTAACCATGAATAAATTCCAGTAAGGGTCATGGTTCCTATAAAACCTGTATCAGGTATATGCCCCTGATTTATGAAATAGTCCAAGGCCGATATATTTGTTCCTGCATAATGTGCTAGAACTCGTGTTATTGTATAAGATTCTCTAATCTTTCCACTCAGTATCCCTAATATATAAAATAAGCCAATAAAAATGGACAGAGCTAATATGCCAACTCCTATTAATCTATAGCCATTACTTCGTAAGAAACCGTTCTTTAGCCTATATAGGAATACTCCCAAAACAAGAGTATATATCGTTAAATAAATAACCTGTTGTCTGCCTCCTGTAAATATTAATATTGGTGCATACAAAAATACAATAACTAAAAATTTGAAATCAGTTATTATGATTTTCCTCCTACAAATCGCATTGTTTAAAAAAGCAAATAAGCTAACATATGTCATCCCTTGAGCTAACATACTTCTGTACGAGTTCCATCTGCTAAATTCCACATTCCCTAATTGCAATTGATGTATTGTTGCCCCGATAATAACCCCTAAATCTGTACTTAAAGTAAATTGGCGAGATATAAAAAATAACTCTTGATAATTTAACCAAGCAATAACTGCCATACTACTTATAAACAGTAAGAATAGTCTATTAGATAATGTATATGTATATAATCGATCTAATTGATTGTTATGATCTTTATTTCTATCGCATACACAGGATGAGTATATTACCCCTATCTCAAAAAATAATACCATAACTAATATAATCACTGCTGTATCAAAATGCATTGGTAAATTCCAGGTATCTGTATATATAGCTGCTAAACCAACACAAAAAGTAAATGTCGCAGGTACCACAAAGGCAGGAGAAATTATGTCGAACTCTCCAAAAACGTAGGCAATTATTGTCATAAAAAAAAGTATTAACAACAACATTATCATCATTTTCCACACCATTACCATTAATTTACAAACAAAAACTTTTCAATTAACAAAAGGATTTGTTTGGGTGAGAATTCATTATTGTATCCATAATTAATCCTATCTACCTTTTGTATCCAATCAAAATCTATATCATCTATTTCCTTAAAATACCTCATAAATCTTGAATCATAAAAAGGTAATTTCGATAAATTAGGATTATTAGTTAAAAGTTTTTTATTATAACATACTGCCTCAAAATAACGTACTGACTGTGTTTGCTGTCCCTCTTGCAAAACTTCTAAAACGCAATTTGTTTGACCTACATCTTTTAAGACAGCACTATATGGAATCCATTTTTGAGAAAATCTCATTCCCGACTTAGCCTGTTGATCATTAGATGTTACAATGAAAAAATTACAATGAACCTGTTTCTTTCTTGCCTTATCATATATTTCCCTCACAAGTTTTCCACGATTTCCCTTATCTGCCCCAACATAATATAAATCACTATTAATAGTTCCTTGCGGTATTCCTCTTAATAAATCCGAGTAATAGCACATTCCCAAATATTTAAAACCAAATTCAGAACAATCATGTTCATCAAAAGATAATATTAAATCCCAATTAAAATGAAAAATCTTATCCATAGCGAATTCTAAATGGGGAGAATGCGCATGCAAAGAATCAATTATAAGTAATACCATCTTAGGCTTATTTATATGATTTTGAATTTTTCTCAGTTCTTTTAAACTAAGTCGAGTAAGAGACATCGTTGAAAAAATAATGCACGAGTCTTTTTCAATCATATCAAATAATGACTGATACCAAATATGCTTATACGGAAGATCGAAACACTTGGCAATTTTCATGCTTGTATGTACGCGACGAAGGAAATTCATAACTGTAGATTCATATGGACGCATAAATCTATAATTGTTTACTTGCTGTAAATTCATTAAATCATGATATAAATTTATTTCCATTTGTCCATCGAAAAACATTGTAATATATTTCATATTTTACCCTTTTAAAAACTTTATTGTCCGCCCTACTCCCGTTGTTAAATCAAACATTCCCCTCCATCCTAATTTTTCCAGTTTTCCTGAATCCAACGACGAGTTATTCATGAGATTATATCCACATCTCTCACTATCAGTAGGATTTTCAAAAACAAGATTTGTTCCCGCCTGCTGTGAAAACTCATTCGCTAATGTTCGGATGGAAATAATTGAATCAGGATTTGATATATTATATGCCTCACATACATTTCCATTAATAAGTATCGCTAAAATTGCCGAGGCACAATCTAATGAATAACAATATGATCTTATTTGTTCACCATTACTTTTTAGTATAATTGAACTTTTAGCAATCGCATTTCTAGAAAACTGTGCCGAAGCTCTGTCATCACCATCCATAATATTAGGACCATAAATATGTCCAGGCCTTGCAATAACAATGTTAACGCCATATTCTTTATAATAAGAAATACATAGATTTTCGGCCAAACGTTTAGCAAGTGGATAACAGGAACGTGAATTCAATATATCTACATATCCATATTCATTTTCTTCATACGGCCTTCTATTATTCTTTTTTCCGTAAACCTCACTTGACGAAATATAAAGTAACCGTCCTATAGATTTATGGGAATACTGATATAATATACTGTTTAATCCAACCAAATTAGACAGTATCGTTTCCACCGGCCTTAATGAATAAGCGGTAGGATTAGCACCACCAGCCGCGTAAATAATGTAATCAGCCTCTACATTAATTACATTTTCTTTTGTCGCATCAAAAAAAATAAATTTTATATTATCATGATCATTCTTGACATTAAACCGAGCACGTGCCTTAGATTCATCCCTAACCCCAAGGCATACGTTAATATTCATATCCATTTCTTTATTTAAATAGCATAAGATATCTACTACGGTTGAGCCAATTAAACCTGTTCCGCCAGTCATAAAGACTGTCTTACCCCTCAAGCAATCTTTATTAGGGATATTCCGTATTACTAAAGACACATCATTCCAATATTCTTTACTATATATCATTTATTTAATCCATTTATCTTTCTGTGTACGCAAAAGAGCTTTAAATATAAGTAAATCATCTACCGTTGTTATCTTTAAATTCTGCTCTGATCCTCGTGAAAAATAGATTTTCTCTCCTAATCGCTGCATAAGAACACATGTTGCTGCCATATTCGTCATATTCAGAGCCTTAGCTCTTTCATATGCCCATAATAGTTTCTTGAGAGTATATGTATGCGGCGTTTGTGTTCTAAATAATTGCTCTCTTGGTATTTCCAAATCAGAAGACTTGCCCATATCATTACTCTTAAAGACTGCTTCTACGCATGGTATTGCCGCAACGGCACTTCCGTGTTCTTTAAAAACAGCTATACTGTTCGAAATTATTTCGCTTGACACAAAGCAACGATTTCCATCATGAATCATAACCACTGAATCATTAGGCAACTCTTCTTTTAATTTCAAAACCCCACGATTTATTGACTCTTGCCCCGTTTCACCACCTATAACCACCCATTTTAGTTTTGTAATTTTATATTGCTTCGCATATGCCCATAAAACATCCACCCAAGATTGTAAGGTTACTACTGTAATAGTTGATACTAAAGGATGTACTTGAAAGGCTTCCATTGTATGAATTATTATTGGCTTATCCTCTACAAACATAAATTGCTTGGGTATATCCTGCCCCATTCTTGTTCCTATCCCTGCTGCCGTAAGTAAAACATGTACCATAATATCGTCCCTCCCAATATTAATCCGTTCATTCCATTAGATATACTTCCATATCATGTGTTTCCCTCATTTCAGCAGGTGGCAATTTCATATAATCACCATAAAGCCCTTTTAAATATTTATCCCAACAGGAAAACGCTGAGAATTTGTATCCTTCAAACTCAACCTCAACCGTTTTCTCAAAATCATCTTTCCGCATACGTTCACCCATCCCATAAAGCCCCCACGTAATTGCACCAACATAATGTGAATCCTCATAAGGATATAATCTTGCAATATTCTCAATTCTTTCGACAACTCTATCCTTCCCATATATATTAACAATTGGCTTAATAAAATATTTTACATATTTATGAAATTTACTTTTTCCCTCTCCCAATCTTGCATTTGCAATCATAAATAAACGCCTATATATGTCACATTCTTTATATATTTGCTGAACAGTATGTGTATCCTCTGGTAAACCATCAACAGGAAATATATCAACCCATAAATTTTTTTCTGCGCTATTATATACTGAATTAATATGTGTAGAAAGATCAACTACTTTAGCAAATGGTGCATCCCAATTTCCCAATCTATTTGATAAAACTATTAGATTCCGTTCATTTTCAAAAGAATGTATAAACTTATCATAATTAGGTCGCGACATACATATATCAATATCATCATCCCACGGAATAAATCCATGATGTCTTATTGCACCTAGTAAAGTTCCTCCCGCTAAACGGTAAGATATATCATTATCATTACAAAATCTTTTTATTTTCAACAATATATCAAGTTCTTTTTCCTGAATTTCTCTTTTCTTTAATTGCTTCATGCTATCTCTTATTTTCCCCCTATTTAACTCTTCTACGTGAGTTCATTTATTACACACCTCGGTTTCTATAAAGACATATCCCCTTTTCAATAGTTCCGAGATTCTAACCAATTCCCCCCAGAAAAGTATTCAATGCTTTGTAAAAAACGTTTTGATCCTCTTTTACCAAAGCTAAGAATTTGTTGGCATTTTTTACAAATAATTCAGCTGAAAATTTTTGCACATAATAATCTAAATCGGCCTTTATATTACTTAAGTCTGAAACAACCACTCCCAATCCATATTTTTCAACAACTTTAGCTAAATACGTTCCCGCAGAAACAACTATTGGCTTCTTAAATAAAACACAATCATACAGCTTATTAGGTAATGCCGAAGTAACTTCTATCGAATTATTACCATATAATGCATTAATAATATCAACCTCATTATAAAGTTCTGGCTTCTTCGTATTATCAAATGAGCCCGAAAATCTAACGTTATATATATGATTCCTCTGACAATAATCTTCAACATGCCATTCGATATTAGATATACCGATGAATGACAAAAAATACTTAGTATCTCTCAACATTTTGGCCAATTGGGAGTTCATTTCTGAATAACGAAGTGCTCCGATAAATGCTAATACAATTGGCACTTTATCAGATGATAACGATGGACTTTGCTTAACAAACTCTTCATTGCTGATATTATGATTAATTATTATTTTTTTATTCTGTTTCAAGAAAGAAAGAAATCCCGCAGATGAAATTGTTGAAAATGCGGAGTTTTCGACTAAACTATTCACAACCTTACGGTAAAAAGAATATTTTTCATACGTATAGTCCCTAATGTCAAATATATATTTACCCTTATATTGTTTTAATAATATATCTTTCAGAAGAACTCCTGGTAGTGTATTTAAAATGATTATTTTATCATAGTTCTCCTTTTTAATTATTTTTATAACACTATTTCTAAAAGATAGCATTGGTATTATTTTCTTCAGCTTATCCCCCCCTAAAGGACAGACTCGATGGATAATGTACTCATGCTCATTATGTTCAACCTGACCATTAGTAAACCGATCAAAGAAAATAATATCATAGATATTTCCCGTTTTCTTTATGGCTGTTTCATAAGGTAAACTATATGGTGTCATTGTTCTTGAATGAAATGCTACAATCAAGACTTTCATCTTTATCTCCTTATTTAATAAATTTCCTTTTCAGAAAATTACTCCCTTTTCGTATCCAATTAATATTCTCAAGGAAAACTACATTTGCTTCATATTTTTTCAGATTCTGTCTTTCAATCCACACATTAAAAAGCCGTTCAGACATAAAGCCAAAAATCCGTGCTTCATAAGAATCATAAGCGGAAATATCAATTCTTTTTTCAAGAGTGAAAAGTATATCAAAAAGCCATGTACAATATTCATCAAATATATGTTTCTTCATGACAAACATATTCAATATATGAAGCTTCCTTCTATCCATCACTTTTATAAAGGTATTCAAATAATCAGGATATTTTTCTTGTATAATTTTTTCCACTTCATCTAAATCTGATTTATTATGAGCATGCTCATATTGGCTACGCACTGTCTCAATGTAATAATTTCTTTTCTTTGGAAGGATGACATCATATCTACGAAGAAGTTCCTCATAATCAGGTCGATGAAATATAGCATCCTTTTTCTTTTTCATGTCCCTACTAGCATGGATGGACTTTCCGAAGTATCTTCTATAGTGACATAACCCTATATATTCGCAATCCAAATTCTTCCAAGCCCAGTAAAGGCCTGTAAGCTCGCAATAATTAGGATTTTTTGACGAAATATTATCTCCTGTATTATCAGGAACATATCCTAAGGATTCTTTTCCTTCCGCTCCCACATGAATCGGCACATATATATCATCGTCAGGCATCCAATATTTTTTATGTGCCGCCACTAATATTTTTATATTCATTGTTCTATCTTCCATATATGATATCTTCTTTAGCAATTATTACAACCATGATCATATCTATCTCAATAGGCCCCCTTATGCTGTAAAACAACACTAACCGTTCTCCAAAGCATGACTATATCAAGCCATACGCTCCAATTATGCACATACCAGCTATCCATCCGCACACGTTCCGGATAATCAATATCGCTTCTTCCACTGACCTGCCACATACCGGTGATTCCCGGCAAGACGCTGTAATATTCCTTAATAAATTCTTCGTACCGGGAGATTTCTTTCTGGACTATGGGTCTTGGCCCTACAAGGCTCATTTCCCCTTTCAATACATTAATAAGCTGTGGAAGTTCGTCAAGACTGGTTTTACGCAGAAAGGCTCCACTCCTTGTGATTCTTGGATCATCTTTCAATTTAAAATCTTTCTCCCACTCTGCTTTCGCATCCGGATTTGTTGCAAGCAGATGTGCAAGAACCTCCTGCGAGTTCACACACATGCTTCGAAACTTATAACAATCAAATTCCTTGCCACCTTTTCCTACCCTACGGTGTTTATAAATCACAGGACCGGGAGAATCATAATATACCCATACCGCCACAAGTAGAAGTATGGGCAAAATACAAATACCGCCGACAATAGTCGCAACAACATCAAAAATACGTTTGATAATCTGGTTGGATCTCCTTGCCAGATTGTTTTTTATATGCAGCACCATGATTTTTTCATCAAAAAAGGATTCCGCTTCTATATTCGACATAGGAACCCCCACTAAATTTGGAATAACCCCGACATCTTTCACTAAAAACTGCGCACGATAAATTAATTCGGAAAGAGCCTCCTGCGCTAATCCCGGAGCCGCTATTAAGACTGATTCTACACCAGTAGATTTGACAATCTTCTCTAATTCTGAAAATTTGCCCAATATAGGATATCTTCCTGCATATTTTGTCTTTGGTTCATTGTCTTCAAGGAATCCTATAATCCTGTAGCCCATTCCTGTGTCTTTACGAATTTCACGAACAATCGCTTCTCCCGAAAGCCCTGCTCCCACAATCAATATGGGAATCTGGAGAAGATGGAATTTTTTGAGAATATTATTGGTAAAAAAACGTACAAGGCAGAGAATAAGAAAACTAAACATGGCAAAAAATGCTACAAACAGCCTTGAGACCTCTCCGGCAACTTGTGTACTGAACATTAATATGATGGAGAAAATGGTACCATATAAAGAAGCATAAAATAATTTTTCTGTAATCTTATAGGTGAGCATACGTTTGGTATATAATCCACCGTATAAAATAAATGACATGTACACCAAAGGAATCCAGAAAAAAATATATGCATAAAAAATATGATAAGTATTATATGTCATAATTGCATTTCTAAGCGTTAATGCCAAGTATGCGGAAATAACCAGGGCAATATAATCGCCAAAAGCAAATACCACGCCGGCAAAAAATTTCCGGTTAAAAATAGTCCCTGCCATGTTATTCTCACCAAGCTGGACATCATGCGAATTATTTTTCATTTCTATCTCCAAAGAGAATATCTTAATTTTTATAGTTTACTGATTTTATATTATACTAAACTTTTATTATTACCCGCAATCGGCTTCTACTCCCTGCAAATGCACAGAGAAATGCAATCCTTACATTATTTTAATTCCCTTCTGCTTAATCCCAATGCACTCGCAATAACTGCATCCATATCATAATATTTATACTCGCCCAAACGGCCTCCAAAAATAACATTCCCCTCTTGGGCTGCCATCCCTTTGTATTTTTTATACAAGGCGCCGTTCTTTTCATCATTGACAGGATAGTAAGGCTCATACCCCAACTTCCACTCTGAACTGTATTCCCTGCTGATCACTGTCTTCGGCAAATCCCTTCCCTGGCTATCTTTCCCAAACTCAAACCATTTATGCTCTATAATCCTGGTCCATGGGGTTTCCCTGTCTGTATAATTAACCGCTGCATTTCCCTGAAAATTCGGTTTGTCCAACACTTTCGTTTCGAACCGCACACTGCGATATTCCAGCGGGCCTAATCCATACCCGAAATACGCATCAATCGGCCCTGTATAAATCACCTTGTCTGCCAGCCGATCCAGCTCTTTCTTTTCTTTCAAATAATCGACATTTAATTCTACCTCTATGCCCTTCAGTATATTATCCACCATTCCTGTATACCCGCCAACAGGAATCCCCTGATACAGAGCGTTAAAATAATTATTATCAAAAGTCAGCCGTACAGGCAATCGTTTGATAATAAATGCAGGAAGTTCCGTACACGGTCTCCCCCACTGCTTTTCCGTATAACCTTTAATCAATTTCTCATAGATATCAGTACCCACGAGACTGATTGCCTGTTCTTCCAGATTCTTCGGCTCGCTGATGCCTGCTGCTCTTTTCTGTTCCTCAATCTTTGTCGCAGCCTCCTCCGGCGTCACAACTCCCCACATTTTATTAAAGGTATACATATTAAAAGGCAAAGAATATAACTCTCCATGATAATTGGCGACCGGCGAATTTGTAAATCTATTGAAGGTTGCAAATTCATTGACATACTTCCATACCCTTTCATTATTGGTGTGGAAAATATGCGCTCCATAAACATGTACATGAATCCCTTCCACATCTTCCGTATACACATTCCCCGCAATATTCGCCCTTTTATCAATCACAAGGACTCTCTTCCCCGCTTTCAGCGCCTCATGGGCAAAGACAGCTCCGAATAACCCGCTTCCCACAACCAAGTAATCATATTTTAAATCAGCCATGAAAACCAGCCCTTCTCATTTACTAATTCAATTTCATTCATTAATTTTTACAACCCGCTTTCCGCAATATCTCCGTTTTCCTGTGCGGCTCCTAACACGTTGGCTAAATTGTATAAGCCGAGCTTGAATACTTTTTCTTCTTTTTCCGCCTCTGCATAGGTTAATATGCGGATCGAGCCTTTATTCATTCCGATCAGGGCGGCGGTCTGCCCGTCCAGAAGCGCCTTGACTGCCGCGGCTCCGAGCAGGGACCCTAAGATGCTGTCTCTGGCGCTTGGCCTTCCTCCTCTTTGTATAAAGCCCAAGATCGTGGTGCAGATATCTATCTTTGTCCGTTCTTTCAGCCAGTCGCCGAGGGCTCTGCCGTCATCGGCGCCTTCCGCGCAGATGATAATGCTATTCGTCCGTCCTTCCTTCATCTGGTTGACAAGGCTCCGTGCCAGTTTTTCACGGCTGAACGGAATTTCAGGCACCAGGATATATTCCGCGCCACAGGCAATTCCCGCCGACAGAGCTATATTTCCTGCAAAGCGCCCCATGACCTCGATGATGGCTGCCCTGTCATGGGCAGATGCGGTGTCACGGATACGGCTGACCGCGCTGACCACCGCATTTATGGCGGTATCATGGCCGATGGTTTCGTCTGTACCGTGCATGTCATTATCTATGGTGCCTGGTATGGTCACGGTCGGTATCCCCAATCGGGAGAGGGCGGCCGCCCCCTGTATGGAGCCGTCTCCTCCGATGACCACCAGTCCTTCTATCCCGTATTTTCTTAAGATCTCCGCTCCTTTTTCCTGATTATCTTCATCAAAAAAGGCCGGACAGCGGGCCGTTTTCAGCATGGTGCCCCCGCGGAGGATGATTCCGCCTGCGTTCCTATTGGACAGCCGGCAGATATCTCCTTCCAGAAGTCCTGCGTACCCGCGGTGGATTCCGTATATTTCACATTGTAAAGAGATCGCCATCCGCACGACGCTTCGGATGGCGGCGTTCATCCCCGGCGCATCACCGCCGGAGGTAAGCACGGCAATTTTTTTCATATACCCTCCATTAAATGAACACAGCTGCAGCCTATCCGTTTCCGATACGGAAAAGAAATAGGAAGCAGCAGGCGGACGCTGCTATTTCCTTCCCACGAATTCGATCTGATGCCGGTCGATATATTTCGCCACGGCAAGAGCCGTCTGCTCCGGCTGTGCATTGGTCGTATTGATGACCAAATTGACTCTGTCTTTCCATTTCGTCCATTTGCGGAGCATCTGCCTGACATAGCCGTCGACGTCGGAGTAATCCATGGTCGGACGTTTCCCTATGCGCCGGCGCACCCGTTCCGCCAATCGGTAGGGCTTGGCAAACAACAGAATGACAAGGCCGTATTCGGACAGCAGCTTGAATTTTTTCTCTGTCATCGGATAATTTCCGCCCATGGCGATAACGGCTTCGTGGTAGTAACGGACCCGGTTGATCAGCGCCATTTCCTTTTCTCCGAAGGCTTCCGCACCGGCAGCACGGTAATAATCCGCAATCTTCATTCCCGTTTCCCGTTCCATCATGCGGTCTGTATCCGCCAGCTGCCAGTCAAATCCGTCAGCCAGTATTTTCGCTGCTCTGCTCTTGCCCGTACCCATGGGCCCGATGAGGACTATATTTCTTTTTTTCATAAGTACCTCGGCTTTGGACGGTCCGGACTTCCGCTTCAAACGCGAGCAAGCCGCCCATGCGTTTCAATGAGCGCAACTCCGACGCCGTCCATCTCTCTTTGGCTTTTATTATATCAAAGGCCGAGACAATTTGTATAAAAGAACCCTTCCCTTTTACATGAAATATGCGGAATGAATCATCGGCTTCTTCCCCTGCCGTTTCCGCAACCTCTTCCACCATGCATCCGCTCGCTTCAAAAGCAGCGGAAATTTCTTCCTCCGCTTCTGTCTGCAACAGATTTCCAAGAAACGCCATCCTGTTTCCATGTCCTTCCGCCGGTTTCCATTTCTTCCGCATGGCAATTTCCGCCTCCATGCTCCCGATCCGGCTGCGTTTTTCAGAAATATGGAGCGCAAGAGAGAAACAGATGATCAGCAGCAACAGGGACAGCAGAAAAAAAGAGCGTGTGTATTTCCTGTTATTGAGCATGTCCGACATGTTCATTTCCCTTTTCCTTTCTGCCATACCAGTGTGAACGTGGCCATTTTCAGGTGTGGCTCCTGCTTCCTCCGTTCCAGCCTGACTTCCCCGCCCCATGCATTTTTGAGATTCTTTTCCATGCGGGCGGCCGTTGCGGGAGAATCTGCCGTTCCCTGCAGGCGGACGAGCCCGTTTTCCGATGTGATTTCAGAAAGAACCGCGCCTTGCGGCATATATTCGGACAGCATGACCAGCTTCTGCTCCCATCCGGAATCTTCCTGTTCCAGCCGTTTCAGCCGTGAAACGAATGCGTCCTCCCGATTCCTCTCCATTCTCTCTTTCTTCATTTCCTGCTGCACGGGATATAATTCCGCCAGTTTTGCTTCCGTCCTGTTTTCTTCTGCCACTGCGAAACCAAGCAGGCAGGCAAGGCCGAAACAAAAGACAAAAAGGATGGCAGCCGCTCCCTGTCCGATTCTGAGCCATCTATTTTCCGACAAGACCCAATCATCGGTTTCACTGCGCCGGATGAAATCCATGGAAGCGGCAGGCGCGCTTTCCATGACAGGAAGTACCATGCTCCATAATTCCTGCTCAGTCAGAAAACATTTCGTTTCCTCCCGTATGTCTGGTGCGTCCTCTTCTATACCTATTTCTGTTTCCTCTGATGAAAATTCCTCCACCCCAATTTCTTCCTGCGTTTCTTCTGAAATGGAAGGATTCTTCATACTATTTTTCCATGCCTCTATCAATTCTGTCCAAAAGACAATTTGATCGTCATGGCAATCGCTTAATGGTACAAAGCATACATTTCCAGTTGCTACTTCATGGTTTTCTGTGATATGGGCTGTAAATATTTTCATCTTTTCCAGCGCATCTTTCGGCTTCAGCACCCTCGATTCCCATGCCGTCCCGTCACGGAAAACAAGCAAAGCGGAATTTTTCCGGCCGTACAGATAAAAAGACGGTTCTTCCCTGAAAACGCCTTCTGTCACGGGAATGCATCGAATGATCCTCTTCCCTGCTGTTTCCGCTGCCGATGTCCACAGTGCCAGCGTATCCCGGAAGCTGCCCGCCAAAGATACCTTCCAGCCGTCAAAGCCTTTTTCAATCGGGGTCCATGCGATCTGCAGATCTGTCTGCGTACCGAAGATGCGGTCCTGCTCCCAGTACATTGTTTCTTCCAGTTCTTCCTCCGTCATCGAGGGAAAAGACTTGCAGGTGACGCGTAAATCAGGAAATGTGTGGATGAGAAGAATGTCCCTGTCCGTAAATCCTTCTTCGGCGGCCTGAAAGAACGCTTCTGCAATGACCTGTCCGGAAAGGTCCCGCAGAGGAAAAACTGACCTTCTGATGTACTTCCCCTCCTGCACGTCTGCCATGAACATACGTCCTGCGGAAACCATGGCGACCGTCTTTTTCCGCGGGGAAAAGAACCGGTTCCTTATTTCTTCCCATCGATGAATCATTCCCCTGCTATTCATTGTCATACTCCGTGCTCATTACCTTCTCCACCCTGATTTTCCTTGGATTTCCCTCTTCCACAGAAAAAGAAATCCTCACAAACCGTTTCGTTTTCGTTTCCACCTCCACGCCCCTGGACAGGATATCCCCTTTCCATCCGCCCCCGGACGGAATGACGTTGAGAATCTGGATCCTTGTCTCCGTGCCTGCCATGGAAAATACTGTTTTCCTGCTTTTTATTTCGCCGCTCCTCAAAGAATGAAGCGCCCAGTTCGCTCCGCTTTCCGCCGCATATACGGCGCGGAGGCCGTTCCCATAAGCGATGCTTCCGCCCACGCTCCGCGCCATGTACAAAAGCAATCCCGATAAAACCGTGACAAGGGCCGCCAGAAGGAGCAGCATCGCCATCGTCAAAAATCCCTGCCGCCTTTTCATTCATGGCTCTCCGTAAAAATCGCTGTAAGGAAGTATGGCTGTTTCCACACCGTATCCATGGCGTGTCCTGCGATTCCATAAAGAATACCGGATCTGCACCAGTCCGTGCGGATACGTTTTAAACACTGTCCCCTGCTTATCCGGCTCAAATGCGATGAATTCCGTATCTCCCAAAGTTTCTCCCGTCACCGGTTCAGACAGCCCATTATGGAGACGCAATTTCAATTTCTCTGACTCAACGAAAAAACGATATGTCACCTGTTCTTTCACACGCTTGCTTCCTTTTTTCACCCAGACGTATGCATCGTAAGGGTACACATTGCTTTCCGCCGGAGCTTCCGCCCGTTTCAGATTGTTCCTGATTTTTTCCATCATGAAATCGGCGGCGAATAAAGCCTGCCCGGCGGAACGGCTGCGGTTTGTCAGGAAATCGGTTGCATGAAGCGCCTGTGCCATGAAAGGAAATACCACTGCTGCCAAAGACGACAGGATGAGCAATGCCAGCAATATTTCCATCAGCAGGAATCCTTTCCTTCTCATGCGCCTCCTCCCAGCAGCAAAGATGCTTCGAACCGCCGTCCGCGCTTTTCCTGCACCGTGCAGATGATTTTCTTCATGGTCACCGATTCCAATACCATGCCCTCCTCGCGGATCTCCACCTGATACTCCCTTCCGTTACGGACGACGGTTCCGGAAGGAAAATCCACCGCTTCATGAAAACGGTGGTTATATTTCACGGTTTCCAGCACCTGCTGCGCCAGAAATACTTCATCCGTCGCAATTTCCGTATCCGTTTCATACCTGACCGCCGTACGCAACGCAAAAAACGCCGTACTTCCCAAAAGAAGCACCACGCTCACCGCCGATACCGCCCAGAGCAGGACAAACCCGCTGCGCTTTCTTATCATTTTCCTCATCCGCTACCTGTCATTTAATTCTCACACGCCCTGTATACATGGCTACAGTTACAATTCTCCTGTATTTGCCATCCTTCGTTTTCAGTGCCACATTATAAGTTTCTCCGGTTCCGGCAAACGTATCTTTCCTGAACCTCATAGTCACGTTCCCTGCTTCCAGACATATTCCATCTGGAAGACTTCCTTTCGGATTAATATTTTCCACACCATACCTTGTATGATACTTAACATTCCCATCTGCTTTCGTTTCACAGATGAAATACAGACCTGACGCAGGCAAAAGACCTGCATCTATATCACTTTTGGCCTGTACTTCCACCTGACGGATGGCCGCCGCCACTTCCTCCGCCGCCATTTCCAGCTCTTTTTCCTTTTGCCAGTTCCGATAAGAAGGAACCAAGGCAAAGGCAGCCAATGAGAAAATGAGTACGGCAACCAATGTTTCAAGCAGGATATAGCCATGCCGTGAGGATTGGCAGATACATCGGACGGAGAGCATAAGCGATGACACCTCCTATCGCGATGAACGGACAGAACGGAATCGATGATTGCCGTGATCCACGCCCTGCCAGAATCATCATGATGCCCGCCACGGAGGCGGAAGCGGCGGCGATCCATACGAAGACAACGGCAGACAGCGGTTCCAGCCACACGGAAACGGAAGCAGCCAAAACGATATCCCCCGTCCCCATGCTGTTTCTTGCAATAAAAAAGATCGTCCCGTAAATCGCAAGGACGACAAAGACAGCCAAAAAACTTTCTATAAGATGATCAGTCCGCAGACCATGGGCCATTCCGCCAAGAACAAGAAGGATGCTCCACCCATCTGACACATATCCCGTTCTATAATCCTCCCATGCCGCTCCGGCAAGAAAAAACGAAAGAGAAAGCACCGGCAGGCAGAGAAAAAGAAACGCACCACACGACGCAATAAGGCACCAAAAAACAGGAGAAGAAAGAAAATCCCGGTGACGAAGCCCTTCTGAAAGCGTCTCAGTCTTTAATCCCGGTACCATCTGCCTCTCCTGTCTGTTATCCCACCATGCTTTTATAGCTTAACCGTTCTTCTCCGTCTTTCCAAAAGAGGAATAGGTTGTCCCCTTGAAGGAGTATGTCGCTTCTCCCGTTGTCGCATTCAACGAATAAACGCCGCCATCCACGGGAGGTTTCGGCTCATTCCGAAGAAATCCTTCTTTCCCTTCCGCATCCACCATGTCTGCAATCGCTGCCGGATAATTTCCATGCTTCACATAATATATTTCCACCGCTGAACCGATCGTTGACAGATCAGCCTGTATCCTTGCCGCCTTTGCTTCATCAGTCATTCCGATAAAGTTAGGTACGGCCACGGCAGCCAGTATCCCTAAAACTGCCACCACCAGAAGCATCTCGATCAGCATGAAACCTTTCCTTTTCCTGCCGATTTTTTCTCTCACCGGACAAACGATTCCCGCTTCCATCCCATCCTCCATTTCTTAGAAACCATATAGGCTCAAACTGGATTTATTATACATGAATTATCTATTTTATTCAAATTTTTATGATTTTTATGCAATTTCACTATTTCCCGGATAACCTGCTTTACGCTCTGCCCTTGTCTTCATTTCCCTATCCTTTACTTTCGACAGAAACATTGTATTTCCATAAAAATATCTCAACACCACTCAAATAATTCTCACCTGTTTATTTTCTTAATGCTTTATAACCTGCCCCATAAAACGATTTATTTCTTCTATCGCAATATAAAAAGAGGACTTAATTGTCCTCCTTTATATTGCTCAATGTCATTAAAATTCAAATCTGGCAGAAAGCATGAACGTTCTTGGCATAGAAAGGCCGAATGTCGTTGAGCTGCCTCTTCCCATCCAATAGTCCTTATTGGTCACGTTATAGCACATGGCGCTCAGTGAAACCGGGGTATTCCCTATATTCAATTTGTAATTCACCCCTAAATCAAACGTGGTATAAGAAGGGATTTCCGTTTTGCCGGAAGGCGCTTTTGCGTTATCAATAAATGCATTCCCGCACCAAACCATGCGGCCTATGAGCCCCAATCTGCTATTAGGCTCATAAACGAGTCCAAGAACTCCGCTCCAGTCTGCCACTCCATTTACAAAACGGCCATCATTTTTTCCCCCCTGTGTTTTATCACGCTTCGCATCGAGATACATCAAGCCGCCGGTTACAGACAGTTTGGGTAACAATTTCCCATTGACCGTCCATTCAACGCCCTTTAATTTATCTCTTCCGTCAGCAGCACGGCGATACATGCCTCCACCGACATCAATATCAAGAAGGCTTTCCTGATCTATATAAAAATAACTCAGTGTGGTGAGTAATCCCCCAGTCTTATATTTGACACCGATTTCTTTTTGCTTGCTGACAGAAGGCGCCAGGGTTTCCCCCTTATTGATATATTTATCGTCATTAGAAACAACGCCGCCACGGGATACGCTTTCCGTCTGCCCTGCGTATATTGATAATCTGTCATTTGCACGGTATGTGATTCCGAATGTCGGAAGCCAGTCGTTATTCTTTATCAGCTGCCCATTCGTTTCATTCACGAAATGTTCATGCTTTCTGGAAAATGCCACCAGAAAATCCCAGTTTTTGTATTTCAAATCATCAGCAATCGTGATTCCCGTATTTATTTCTGACCAGGAGAGCTTGGCCTTTTTCAATTCAGGAATATAGAAGGTATCTTTATAGGCGACGCCATCGTACAGTCCCCCTATAATATTCCCTTTCGAACTATTATTGGTATTATTCCAATATTTTGCCCATGCCCGGTCAAACGCCAATGATAAATCATGCTCAACGGCTCCGGTATGCAATTTCCCTCTGATCCCGGTTTGGAAATAAGCATTCGTCCCTATTTCATTCTGTGCGTTTGACACATTACTGCTCGTGAAATTGCCTTTTTCATCAAAATTCAATGCCGAACTGGAATTGTATTTATTACCGCTTCTTCTATTGACTCCCCAATTTGTAAACCAGCTCCAATTTTCATTTAACTCCTTTTCATGGTTGATCGTCATTACCCAACCATGCATCCATTTCGCCGTCCCATCAAAATCATAATCCGTATTGGAATCAGGGGCTGATGGAAGCCTGTCTGATTTCCCTCCATAGGTAAACCATCGCTGGCCTTTATTCACCCGAAGATCAAAAGCTCCTGTAAAAATATTCGTAATAGAGGTCTTCCCTTTTCTGTCCAAATTGACAAAGATATTCTTTTCTTCTTTTTCTGCATTTTTCAGCGACAAATCACCGGTCATGTATTCCCCCATGATCCGGACGCCCCATTCGCCATCGGCACCGATCCTGCGTCCCACGTCGATAAACTCTCCTAAATTGCTCCTGCCGGAAAATGTCTGGGTATAATTTGTAATTGGTTCTTTCCCTGCTTTTTTTGTAACAACATTGATTGTCCCTGGCGCAGGAGTGGCACCGCTGTTCGTTCCATTATTTGACATGCTGACACCGTTTACCGCCGCATTAGGGCCGGAAGTAATATCCATGCGTTCAATGACATGGGAAACAGGGCCATTAAACTGATAAAACAGGCTTGGAATCCCATTCAGCATGATATGGTTTCCATTCATGTTGATCCCGCGCATGGAGAAATCCGTATACATCGGTGATGATGTGCTTGACCTGATGGACGGATTATTTTGCAGAGTATTTGCGATGGGCTGGGACGGGTCATCAAAAGTCTCTAATGTTTTGGAAGTCATGCTCATTTCTGAGTAAGGAATATCCATAACGCTTTTATTTCCTAAGATACCCAATTTAGCAGTTTCATTCACAAGGCCTCCCGGCAATGTGACGACATCCCCTTCTCGATCTGCCGTCACCAAAACCTCATCCATCTGATACACCGCATCAGCGTGAACTCCCCCAACCCCGGCAATCGCCATCATCGATACCAATGCAGCTGCCAACTTTTTACCTTTCATTACATAATCTCCTCTCTTCTGAAAAAAATAAAATATATTGATTTATTAAGATTTTTACCCCAACTACCTCCACACGGTATGTTCACCTTAATTTATCCCTAAAAACTGGTAAAAGCAGAAAGTAATCTTTCCGTATATTCATGAGAAGGGTATCTGTATATTTTGTCCACATCAGCAAATTCAACCAGTTTCCCTCTCTCCAGTATCCCAATACGATGCGCACATGATCCAAGCAGTTCCAGATCATGGGAAATAAAAAGATAGGACATTTTCCGCTCTCTTTGTATATCGGAAAGAATCCCCATTATTTCAGCCTGCACGGAAACATCAAGCATGGATGTCGGCTCATCAAGAATCAACAGCTTCGGTTTTAGCAGGAGAAGCCTTCCCAGACATATTCTCTGTATTTCTCCGCCGGAAAGCTGGTGGGGATACCTGTTCAGAAGATCCATCTTCAGGTGAAGTTTATCCATGATTTCCGGTATCTCCTTATCACAATTAACCGGAGCCTTATGGATCCGCACCGGTTCCTCCATAGATTCCCTTATTTTCATCCGGGGATTCAAGGATGCTTGCGGATTCTGAAAAAGCATCTGCATCTTCTGCCGTTTTTGAATAAGCTCTTGTCCGGACATCTCCGCCATGTCACATCCATCAAAAATTATTTTCCCTGTTTCCGGCTTCATCAATTGCATGATGATGCGTGATATGGTGGACTTTCCTGCTCCGCTGGCTCCTGTCAGTCCGACAGTTTCGCCTTCCATTATGGTAAAGGAAACATCATGGAGTATTGGCTTTCGATGTTTTTTGATCATTCCGCTGTCAAAAGACTTGGTCAAATGTTCTACGGAAAGCAACGGCTGGATTTCCTGTTTTTTTAAAGAATCGCTCTCCCCGCCTCCTGATTCCTCACAGGCGATACTATGATCTTCCCTTGTATTTCGATAAAAGATTTCGTTCTTTGATGTGTTCTGTTCCCAATCTATTTTCTTAGGCATCGCCGCCAACAATTTAACAGTATACGGATGCGCAGGATTTTTAAATATATCACTCGTGTCCCCGAATTCGACAATACTCCCTGAACGCATGACCGCCGTAAAATCCGAAATCCTTTCTGCCAGTCGCAAATCATGCGTAACCAGAAGAATTCCTATGCCTTGATCCTTCAAATTGCGAAAAGCATCTGCCACCTGCTGACGCACAAAGGCATCCAACCCTTTGGTCGGCTCATCGGCAATCACCCATTCCGGCCGCGGAAATGTCATCATTGCAGTTAATACTCTCTGTGCCATCCCTCCGGATAACTGGTATGGATAATCATTCCATATGCTTTCTGCCTGTTTAAGCCCGTACGATACTAATTGCTTCAGTCCGGTTTCTTTTTCCTCTTTTTCTGTTTTATGCCCATGGAAGCAAACTCCTTCGACCAACTGACTCCCTACCTTCATCATGGGGTTCATGGCAGAAATCGGATCCTGTGCAATCCAGCCAATCCGTTCCCCCCTAATCCCGTTCATCTCTTCTTCATCCAGCTCCAATAGGTCTGTTTCTCCCAACACGACCTCTCCCGAGACATCGGCTGTCTTATCCAGTAATCCTATGATGGCTCCGCCCAAAATGGATTTTCCGCTTCCCGATTCGCCAACGACAGCTGTGATTTTTCCGCACTTGATATTTATATTGGCATCCCGAAGGACGGTAATTCTTTTCCCTTCATCAGGAAAAGAAACCGATAGATGTTTCACCTGTATATCCATATCTTTATTCACCTTTTTCCATGGGCGGTTTCTTTATTTGCAAGTAATCACGGAGCGCATCTCCAATGAGGTTGATGGAGAGGCAAAACAGGGTGATTCCTGCTCCCGGCGCAAGAATCATAAGCGGATATGAGCGAAAATAAGTTCTCGCATCACTGATCATAACGCCCCAGTCTGCCGTAGGAGGTGAAACGCCAAGGCCTAAATAAGACAAAGCGGAGGCGGAAAGCAACGATGTTCCTGTCCTCAATGTAAAAAGCACGATAATCACCGGCAGCACATTAGGTATTACGTATTTCCATATAATATACGAATGATCCCCCCCAAGACTCCGTATCCCTTCCATGTAGATCTCCCCCTTAATACGGCGAACCTCATTCCTGACAATACGGGAAAAACCCGTCCATGAGGTTAGGGTAAGGGCAATAATGATGCGGGCATTATTTTCAGGCAGTATGGCGGCGATGGCAATCATGAGGCTCGTCCCCGGCAGACCTTGAAATACAGCAATCAGACACTGGATAGCTTTATCTAATAGCCCGCCGAAATATCCACCTGCCACACCCAATGCCAATCCCACCACCATGGTACAGAAGGCGGCGGCGACGGCAAAGATCACGGAAGACCGTGCTCCATAAACGACTCTTGACAAAATATCCCGTCCCAATGCATCCGTACCAAGCCAATGCGCTGATGAACTATATTCCAATATCTCATCCGGTGTCACCGATGTCGGATCATAGGGGACAATCCATGGTGCGAATATGGCACAGAATATGGTCACTGCAATAACTATGGCTGCTGCGATATATATAAGAGTAATCGGTCTAAGCGTCTTCTTCATAAGCCATTCCCTTTTCGTACCATTGGATTCAAAAGATAGCAGGCCACATCAACAAAGTAATTAAACGTCAGGAATACCGTTCCGCTTACAATTACATACCCCTGTATCACTGGATAGTCTCTTCCCCATATAGCCGACAGCACATAGCTTCCCAGCCCCGGAATGGAAAACATGTCTTCAATAATGACAGATCCGCCGAGAATGGCTCCAAAATACGTTCCCATCATCGTTATGACGGGGATTAATGAATTGGGAAATGCATGCCGCCTTATGATTGTAGACAAGGGTATGCCTTTCGCTTTTTCAGTAATTATGAAATCCTTTTCCATGACCTCCAGCATGGTTGTCTGCTGAAGCCTGGCAACCGCTGCAACCGTTCCGGCGGCAAGCACGAAAGACGGCATAACCATCTGCGGGAAGCTTCCGTATCCACTGGAAGGAAGAATCCTCCATTCCTCCGAGAAAAGTAGCATGAAAATGATTGCCAGCCAAAATGACGGCACTGAAAGGAAGATAAGGAGCCCTATTCTGGCAAATAATTCAGTCATCGTATCTTTATGGCGGGCAGCCCAAATACCAATCGATATCCCCAAGCTCAGTACCCAGCCAATGGACCATACTGCCAAATGGAGAGTAATAGGGAACCTCCGCAGAAGCTCATCCAGCACGGGCTTTTGCGTAAGATAAGATATGCCAAGATTTCCCTGCACCGCATGAAACAGCCAAATTCCATATTGTGCCCAAATCGGCTGATCAAGCCCCATTTCATGCCGGAGGGCATTTAATTCTTCCAGTGTAGGTTCTGAACTGCCATCCATGGTGAGGACTGCCAATGCCGGATCCCCGGGAGAAAAGATGCCCAACAGAAAGGACAGGACCGTAATCCCTACTAAAAAGGGGATGAGCAGAAGAAACCGGCGTCCGGCATATATGATAAAATCCTTCATTTCCCCATATTTCCTTTCCAATGCACTTTGTCTATGGTAATCCCATAGACGGCCGCATCATAACCTTCCAGTTCACTGCTGCAGACCGCTATATTCTGATCTTCCAGCAAAGGAATCACCGCCGGATGGTGGAGCAACTCATCCAATATGGCCGTATATAATTGCTTCCTTTCTTCCATATCATAGGTATTCTTTAATTTTCTAAAGCTTTCATCTATCAAAGGGTTTGAATAGCCAATATGGTTTGCTTTATTGATTGATCCATCAGAAGAGAAAAACTCTGCTAAAAGCGATGTGGGATCTAGATTCCCCAGTCCCCGTGTACCGATAGAAAGATCATAATCTCCTTTTGCCATGATTTTCCTTGAAGTCATTCCATCCACCATCATGATTTCCATATCGAGGCCCAATGGCTTTAATTCTGCCTGTATAAATTCTGAAATCACTTTATAAGGATACCGTGCCATTCCATATTGGGGAAGCAGGAATCTGATAGTCCGCCTTTCTTCTCCCAAGACCTCTTTTGCCAGACGTATCGCTTCATCCGGCGCATAAACAGGCTCTTCCACTTCTGCAAAAGGATTCGTGCTATTTAGAAATCCCCGGGTTGGCGTTCCAAAGCCCCTAAAGTAATATTTAACAATTTTCTTTCTGTCCACCGCCAGATTGACAGCATGGCGCATTCGTTCATCACTGAAAGGAAACCGGCTTCCATTCACGGTAAGATAATGTGAAATGGTAGAGTGGGCAGAATTCACCGTGAATCTTCCGTCTTGTCCTAACTCCTCCGCCATAATAGGCGCCAGTCCCCCTAAATCGAGAACCCCCTGTATTTCTCCGGACTTCATGGCTGAATATCGCGTGTCCGGAGATGTGATGGTCCGTATACGTATACGTTTTGCTTTCGCTTTTTCTCCATGATACCCGTCAAAGCGTTCTATGACCGCATATGAATCGGGTACGCGCTCCATAATCTTAAACGGTCCCGTTCCGCGCGCAACTCCTGTCCAATTTCCATTGGACGAATCAAAGCTTTTAGGACTAAACATGGCGCTTCCCCAGCCCGCCATGCGATAAATCAGCATCGGCACCGGATTTTTAAAATATAAGTGCAAGGTATATTCATCATCAGACTCTGCTCTGATCAATCCCGGGTAAATACGGTCTACCAAAAAACCATAAAAAGAAGAAGGCCGGTACCCCATATTCTGATAGCGATGAAAGTTTTCAACCGCTGCAGGTGCATTGAATACTTCCCCATCCTGAAAGCAAACGTTCCGTTTCAGGTAAAAAATCCATTCTGTCTTATCCGGATTGCTGTTCCACGATGTCGCCAGCACGGGGATTTCATGGCCATCGTCAGAAATGCCGACGAGTGGTTCCCACACTTTTAATATCGTAGTCGCATAATAGGGATCTTTATCTCCGGGAACCAGATCTCTCGCCGCAGCAAGGACTATTTCCCGTTCCCCCCGGGGTATTTCCCTGGAACACCCTGCAGCCAGTCCCGATATCGCCGCCAGCAAAGCGATTAAAACAAATCGTATGATTTTTTTCACAATCAATCCTTTTCTTTCTTATACGATATAACAACCGTTTCCCTCGGCTGGAAAACCAAGATGCCTTCCCCGCACGGGAGCGCCATCGATGCGATCTTTTGTCTGAGCAAACCTTCCACTCTTTCAAATTCTTTGCCCAAGTCTTTTTGCATTTCCCTCATGATGCTTTCCATGGAGTCAAACATACATTTCTTTTTATATCGTAAAAATTTTATATCCGCATGCATTCCCTGCTCATAAAAAAATTGCGGCAACAGCTGGTAATCTATTCTTTCTTTCGCCTCTGCCCCCGCCTTTTTATACAAGTCGTAAAAAAACGGCCGTTGTATGGTACGGACTATGATGATCCCTTTGGAAGAATAGGTATTCATTTTATGGATGGCACCACGGATATCCTGTACACGGTATAGTGAATTCACACTGACAATGTAATCAAAGCGTTCGTACAATGGATAGTCTTCCCATTTACCGCATACGCTCCGGATATTGCCTATATGTAGATTCTCCGCCCGTGTTCTCAATTCCCGCAGCATGGCCTCTGAAAAATCTATCCCGAATACTCGCCCTGCTTTTTGTGCCAGAAGTACCGTGAAATTTCCACTGCCGGGACCTATTTCCAGAACTGATGCGCCTCTGTCCACAAAAGAAAGTATACTGTCGGCAATCAGTGAAGTATCATCATTTAAATTATTTTTTTCCGTAAATGTCGGGGCTGTCTTTTTCCAGAATTCATACTCTATGGCATCATCAAAATTCCTTCTCTTATCCGGGTCATATTTCCCCATGGCCTTCAACCATTGTTCCATCAGATCATCTTTCATGCTTCCCCCATAGATAGCAGGAAAGGGCCCCCTATAAAGGTTGCCCTTTCCACACATAACCTAGTCATCAAAAATGAAGCTTGGCGGTGAACGTAAAGGTCCGCGGTAAAGACAAATATACCTGATTGCCACGTGACACTTCCCAGTAATCCTTATCCAGCACGTTGTTACACATTAATGACAGCTCCGTAGGGATCCGGCCGATCTGTGTTTTATGCGTCACGCCAAGATCAAAAACCATATACCCCGGCGCCCAAATTTTCTCATTCATGACCGGAGACTTCCCTGTATAAATCGCACGCCCAAGTACACTCCATTTTTCATTCGGATTATATTCCAGCCCAAGCACAGCGGTCCATTCAGAGGTTCCGTTCACACGGATGCCATCCAGAGTCCCTTTCGTGGTCTTTTCCTGTTTAGCATCCATATGAGACACACCGCCGATGATATTCCATTTATCCGCGAGCCTTCCATTCACAGAGAGCTCCACCCCTTTGTGGCGCGCCTCTCCATCCTTGGATTGGAATGGCTTGCTGAAACCCGTTTTATACACGCTAATCAGGTTATCCTGACGGATATCATAGTAGGACAAAGTATAGAGAAGCTCATCCTTTTTATATTTAAACCCGATTTCATTCTGTTTGGTTTTAAGCGGCGGTAATATATCTCCGAAATTTTCAAAGGTCGTATTGACCCCTGTACCCGCATCAAAATTTTCAGAATGGCTGGCATAAATGGACATATTTTCATTCGGGTGATAAATGATCCCGTAAGTAGGACTGGTATCATCCGTTTTAATCTTGTCTATGTAATCAAGAGAATTATCTTTCTTCCACTTATAAGAACTGGATACCGCTTCATGTTTATGTACGCCAAGGACAAAATTCCATTTGTCATAGGTCATATAATCCACAAGGGACAGGCTTTTTACCCTCGTCTTATTATTCCACCGTGTATCAAACTTCGTCGGAGCAGGAAGCGTCTGATGAATTCCTGTATATAAATCCCCTGTTCCAATCGTAACCAACGCTCCGTTATTATAGGCGCTCTTGCGATTTCTCCATGCCTGGTTATATGAAAGAGTGATGTCGTGTTTAACCGCACCGGTATTATAATGGGCTGTCGTTCCTGCCTGCCAATAGTAATATTCCTGCGGAGTAGCCCCCGGTCTTGCAGTCACTACTAAAGTACCATCATTTTTAAGGACATATCCGCTTCCCCCATTGGCCATGACATTTTTATCCAGATTATTGCGCTGCATGCCAAAATTAAAGAATCCGTCCCAATGGTCATTAAACTTCTGTTCGTGATTATAGGTCATGAGCCATCCATGAGTTGCCTTGATCATCCCATCGAAACTATAGTCATTTTTACCACTTGGAACCTTCGGAAGCTTTGTAATACCGCCATCAAGAATAAACCACCGGAGACCGCCCTGGATATCCAGATTCCGGTAGCCGATGAATAAATTATCTTTCGACGCTTCCGTGGTACGGTCAATGTTCGCAAAAATCCCCTGCCCATTGATTTTGGTTCCCTTTACAGATGTTCTACCGTTAAGATTTTCAGTAGTGATGCGTACGCCCCACTTTTTGTCATCCCCAAAACGTTTTCCCCAATCAATATATTCCCCAAAAAGTCCGCGCCCGGAAACCGTCTGTGTATAATCAAAGACTCCCTGATCCGGCGCCACTTTGGACTTCACGCTGACAATTCCGCCAGGATTAGTGGTTTCATACTGTACACCGGTTCCATAGATCCCGACATTCGGTCCGGAAATAAGCTCTAACGATTCAATAGGATATAGTGGCGTATTAAACTGTGTAAACACGCCGGGTATATTATTTACATAAAAGTTTGTTCCATTGGTTCGGAATCCTCTGAAGAAAAAGTCCCCGTGGAGTATGGATCCTGACTGGCGCACAGAAGGTGAGTTGGCCAGAAGCGCATCCATAGGCTTATCAGGCCCTGTGAATGTATCCATTGATTTCTCTGTAAAATGCATCTGGGAAAACGGTACATCCATGGTATCCTTCCCTGCAAGAAAACCTGTTTGTGACCGGGTATATACAAATTCTCCGGGAAGTACATCCCTTGCTTTATTCCGATCTCCAATGACAACAACCTCCCCTAAGGTATAGGTCGTATCAGCCGAGACATGATACCCTGCAAGTAAAGTCCCCATTAATCCCAAAATCGATGCGGCTAAAATTTTTTTCTGCATTGAAATATACCTCTCTCTGATTAATTAAAATATTTAAAATAATTTTTAATCATTTAACTTCTTTACTCTATGCTTAAATAAATATCACCTCAGCAATTACAATCATAATAATTATATTATTTTTATTTTTACATCATATATATTAATATAAATCTAAGTAAATGTACAATAAATTATATTTTAGTAATGTTGAAATTTATTTTATATTCAAAAATAAATGAATATATCACATAGATTTTATTGCACACCCCAGCAAAACAGCATATGCTTTTATTAAAGATTTATAGTTTACCACATCATTTTTTAACTTGATAGACTGCACCACATCATGCACGCAAAAAAGCACCCTGCCATCACAGAGTGCTTTCATTATATTTCTATTATTCTGATTATAACTGCGGAGTCGTTCTGCTTCTTCCCAGATCAGCTGTCATGATTAAATCTTCTTTCGGGTCGCGGCCGCCGGTGGTGAGGTAGCCTCCTACCATGATTCCGTTCAGGCCGCCGGTCAGCGCATAGGCCTGGAGGCTTCTCAGGTTGACTTCACGCCCGCCTGCGGTACGGATCAGTGCCTTGGGCAGGACGAAGCGGAACATGGCGAAGGTCCTTAATACTTCCAGCGGTGCAAGACGTTCATTGGTGTAGAACGGCGTTCCTTTGACCGGATTCAGGATGTTCAGCGGTACGGAATCGATATGCATTTCCTTGAGCTTGAATGCCATTTCCACACGCTGGTCCAGGGATTCGCCGAGGCCGATGATGCCGCCGGAGCAGACTCGGATGCCTGCCTGCTGCGCCGTATGGATGATGTCTTCCTTATCTTCCATGGTATGGGTCGTGCAGATTTCAGGGAAATAGGACGGGGATGTTTCTATATTGCAATGGATTCTGGTGATGCCTGCGTCTTTCAGACGTTTTGCCTGCTCTGCGGAAATCAGTCCCAGTGAGCAGCAGACTTCGATGCCTACTTCTTCGCGGATCCGTTTCACAATGGCGATGATTTCTTCAAATTCATTCGGATTGTCCTGGTTGCGTCCGCTCGTAACGAGTGAGAAACGGACGGCGCCGGCTTCTTTGGCTTTCTTTGCCGCTTCCAGAATTTCCTCCTCCGGCAGCAGGCGGTATACATTGGCGCCGGTGTTGTACCATCCGGACTGGGCGCAGAACTTGCAATTCTCCTGGCAATGGCCGCTTCGCGCGTTGATGATGGCGCAGAAGTCCACCGCGTTGCCTCCGAATTTCTGACGGATTTTATCTGCCATGGCCAAAAGCAGCATGGTGTCTTCATCTTTCGTACGGATTAGGCGTTTCGCTTCTTCTTCCGTAATTTCTCCGCCATCCATGACTTTTTCCGCCAGTGTAATGATTTCCTGACAAGAGCTTTCCATAATATCTCCCCTTTTAAACAGATTCGAAATTGTCACCTTGTGCTTAAGTATAAAAGAAACAATCTATTCTGTCAATCACGATATATTTATAGGTTTACAATAAAATTATTTCTGCCCCTCTGCCTGTTCTTCACCTATTATTTTAACCGTCCACCTGTTTCCATAAAAACACTCTGTTCCCCTATTCCTTATCCTGCTTTCTATTTTGCAGGACTTAGTTCGATTTTTCTTTTCTCATTGAAAACAATTTAAAAGGATATCCCTGTGTGTTGCACATAAAAACAGGCCATGACCATAGGGTGTGTCATAGCCTGTCTTAGGGGAGGCGGTATCAGGGGTTTTGTGATACCGCCGGAAGAGGGAGTGTTTTTTTGAACCTTGCGGTTCTTTAGGAAATTTTCATTATTTCTGAATCGCTCCGGATTTCGTATTCAGTCGATCTGGATGCGATGCGGTGCTTTTTCGATTTCCTGCTGCAGTTTCGGCAGGGTAATCGTGAGAATGCCATCCTTCAGCGCTGCCTTGATTCCGTCTTCTTTGATTCCTTTGACGGAGAACTGGCGGTGGAAGGAGGAGCTGGAACGTTCACGGCGGATGAAATGACGATCATCATCCTTCGTTTCTTTCTGTTCTTCCTTCTGCGCATGCAGGGACAGGATGCCGTTTTCGTAGGAAACATGGATCTGCTCCTTCGTGAAGCCCGGCATATCGCAGGTAATTTCATAGGTATCGTTCTTGTCTTCGATATCTACCTTGGGAATGGATACATAATCCTTATACAGTGTCGGAACATCATCAAAGAAATGATCCAATGCACTGTCACCGAAAAAGCTGTCGAATGGAAGTAAACCACGCATATCTAAGACCTCTTTTCTTTGTTTTAATCATTTGTGTATGTCAGGAGCTTTCTTTTCCTCCTGACATCTGTATTATATCATCTTTAGCACTCATGTCAATAGAGTGCTAATATATTTTTTGACTTTTTATTTTATTATCCATAAATATAGCTATATATTTATATATTATTCTGCTTAAAAGTCAAAAAGTCTATCCATCTCCCTGCGTTTATCCTGAACAGGACTCTGAAAAAGGCTCTGTTGCAGGAAATATAAAATACGCGGCTCCCGGATAAAGAACCGCGTATTTTATTATACCTTTATATATAAGGGAATTATTTCAGGCTGGCTTCAATCTTTTTCAGATTGGCTTCCATGCGTTTGAGATAGGTCATCCCCTTTTCTTCGCTCGGCCCCTCCAGCGTATCAATGACTTCTGTGGAGGCACCCGCTTCCTTCGCCAGTGTTTCAGAGAGTGCCGGGCTGACCATGTCTTCCGTGAAGATCGTCTTCACCTTATGCTCTTTGCAGAATTCAATCAGTTCATGCATTTTCTTGGCAGACGGTTCGCCGCTGGCAAAGACGTCTTCCACGCTTTCCTGGCTCAGGCCGAAGTTACGGCAGAGGTAGCCGAAAGCAGCGTGGCCTGTGACGAATTCCTTGCGTTCTGATTTGGCGAATTCAGCCGCATATTTTTCCTGCAGCGCCTTCATGTCCTTTGCAAATGCTTCATAGTTTTTATTGAAATATTCCTTATTTTCCGGAGAGGCTTCCACGAGTCCGTCACGGATGGCTTCCGCTTCCTGCACGGCCTCCTTGATACCGAGCCATGCATGGGGATCATGGTCTCCGTGTTCTTCCCGTTCTTCTTCATCAGTAATCACGATCGGGTCTACTTTTTTAGCCGCTTCCACTACGATCAGCTTATCTGCCCCTGATGCTTTCACTGACTTATCCGCCCATCTTTCCATGCCAAGCCCGTTGTAGACGAAGACTTTCGCCTCTTTCAGCCGGATGAGGTCATCCGCTTTCGGATCGAATTCATGCGGTTCTGTCCCTTCCGGCACGAGAGTGGTCACGGCCACTTTATCTCCGCCGACCGTTTCCGTCAGTTCTTTCATCGCATTGAACGATACCGCCACGGGAATTTTCCCTGCCGGTTCCGCAGCCGCTTTCTTTTCTCCGCCGCATCCGGCAGTAAACATGACGGCGACAGCCCCTAAAACACATGCACACTTTTTAAATGTATTCATATGAGCCTCCTTTTACAATTAAGTAACAATTAAATTGAAATAAGATTATGATTATAATCATTTTTATAGTATCATATAAGTCAAATTTGACAGTTTTTGCTACCATAAAAATAGGGTATGTTTTTATTTATGACGGGTCATTCAAAAAGGAATTGTTATGATTTCTATAAAAGATGTCTCATTTTCTTACATGGGAAGCGAGTCCTGCACACTGGAGCACATCAGTCTGGATATCTCCAGAGGGGATTATATTTCCATCGTGGGAAATAACGGAAGCGGAAAAAGCACGCTTCTTAAGCTGATTCTGGGATTCCTCACGCCCACGGCCGGCGCCATCGAAAATAAAGCGTCACGGATCGGTTACGTTCCGCAGGCGGCGTTTGCGGACAAGGATTTTCCGATCACCGTCCGCGAGGTCATCCGTTCTTACGGAAAGCTCCTCCGCCTGAAGCATATGGATGTGGAAAAGATCCTGTCCTTCACAGGCATGGAAGGTTTTTCCCGTTCGCTGATGGGGAATCTGTCAGGCGGCCAGCACCAGAAGGTCCTGATCGCCCGTGCGCTCATGGGAGATCCCGACCTCCTCGTTCTGGATGAGCCTTCCACCGGCGTCGATATCGAAAGCCAGCGGGATATTTATGATGCGCTTTCTTCCTTGAACAGGGAACGGCAGCTCACCGTCCTTTCCGTGGAGCATAATCTGGAAGCGGCCGTCCGCAATTCCACCATGCTCTACCACATCAGCGATGGGCGCGGCCATCTGTGCTCGGCATCCCATTACATTGAGGAATTCATCAAAAAGGAGGGCGGCCATGCTCGCATATGATTTCATGAGGAATGCGCTGCTCATTTCTGTGTGCATCGCCATTCTCTGCCCCTGCATCGGGATTTTCCTGGTGCTCCGCCGGTATTCCATGATCGGCGACACGCTGGCCCACGCTTCTCTCGCCGGAGTCACGCTCGGCCTGCTTTTCCATGCCAGTCCCGTGCTTTCTTCTTTCTTTTTCACCGCAGTCGGCGGCGTTTCCATTGAGTTTCTCCGCCAATATTTCAGGAAATACACGGACCTGATCCTTTCCATCGTCCTTTCTGTTTCCGTCGGCATCGCGCTGACACTGATTTCTTCCGGAAAGCTCCATGCCAACGCGGATGCCTATTTATTTGGAAGCATCCTGACCGTCAGCCCCATGGATATGGCCGTCACCGGATTCCTCAGCCTTGCTTCCGCTGCCGCGCTGTTCGTTTTCTACCACCAGCTCGTTTATATCGCTTATGATGAGGAAGCGGCGCGCATCGCCGGCGTCCATGTGCGGATCATCAATTATATCTTCGCTTTTCTCGTCGCCGCCGCCATCGCCGTTTCCATCCGTTCGGTCGGCATCCTTGTCATCAGTTCCATGATCACCCTGCCCGTCGCTTCCGCGCTCCAGCTGAAAAGAGGGTTCCGTGACACGTTTCTGGCATCTCTCGCTTACAGCTTTGCCGGCATCCTCGGCGGATTTTTCCTTTCCTACGAAATCGGCGCCGCTCCCGGCGGCGTGACCGCCCTCGTTTCCGCAGGGCTCCTCATCCTCACCATCCTCGTACGGCGCGTATTCAAATGACAGACAAGCAAAAACAGCGGCATGGAAATATTTCCTCCGCTGTTTTTTATTTATCCTTTATTCTTTTCCTGCCGCCTGCTTCACGGCGTCAAACACGTCCGTAAACGGCACCCCCTTCTCTTCCGCGAGCGTTTTGACCGTTTCATACTCGGGATACCATTTCACATGGCTGCCCAAGGACACGCCTTTCACCATCGCCTTTCCGTATGCCGTGTCCACTTCTTTTTCCTTCCGTTCCAGGATCGAACGCATGACAGGCATTTCGCGGATGCCGATCGTCGTCGTTTCTTCGAAGATGACCTGTTCCAGCTTTTCCATGTCTTCTTTCCTGCAGATGACGGAAAGTTCCCATGCCGGGCGGTTTTTCTTCATGAATACGGGGGCATAATGCACATCCTTCGCTCCCGCCTCGAAAAGGCGCTTCATCGTGTAGCCCAGCACTTCTCCCGAGCAGTCATCGATATCCGTTTCCAGCTTTGCGATTTCTTCCCTGCCGGAGTTTTCCTGTCCTTCAATCACAAAAGCACGGAGGATGTTCGACCGCTGCGTATAGGCTCTCTTTCCTGCACCGAGCCCGGTCTTATGGATGACGAAGCTTTCGGGCAGTGCATGGCCGGTGCAGATCGCCGCCACGATCGCCGCTCCGGTGGGCGTAACGTATTCGCCTTCCGCATCCATGATTTGGAGCGGGATATGGTAAGCAGCGGTGATATTCACGGTCGCAGGCACGGGAATGGGCATCACGCCGTGCTGGCAGCGGACAGAACCTGTCCCTTCCGATAATTTCGGAACAATGACTTCCCGGATACCGAGGCTGTCAAAGGTCACGGCGGCAGAAACCACGTCCACGATGGAATCCAGCGCGCCCACTTCATGGAAATGGACTTCTTCCACGGGCAGGTCATGCGCCTTTGCTTCCGCCTCCCCGATGATTCGGAAAATCCGATAAGCAATTTCCCTTGCCCCCTCTGTCATGTCACAGCGGGAAATGATTTCGTTGATTTCATTCAAACCCCGATGAGCATGATGTCCGTGATGGGATTCATGACCGTGTCCTTCCCCGTTTCCATGGCAAT
Source organism: uncultured Dialister sp. (assembly GCA_902462205.1). Classification (GTDB taxonomy): domain Bacteria; phylum Bacillota; class Negativicutes; order Veillonellales; family Dialisteraceae; genus Dialister. Next base: position 39,742 of record CABQAR010000003.1, on the reverse strand, counting down.
GGCAGTGGTGTCCGTCATGTCCATGCTCTCCATCGTGGCAATGAGGATGGCCTTCCGTATTTTCCCCATGAACATGCGCCGCCGGTGACGGGCCATACAGATACTCCATGTCATGGTCATGGTTTTCATGCTCTTCATCGAGGATGACGTTGAAATCACAGCAGTCGATGCCCGATTTCTTCACCCTTGTGATTTCCGTCCGGAACCCCTTGTCAGGAATGGAACGGAGGGCTTTCTGCAGCGCCTCCCTGTCCGCGCCCAGATCAAGCATGGCTGCGACGAACATGTCGCCGCTGATTCCCGAACCGCAGTCCAGATATATTTTTTTATCCATTGATTTTCCCTCTTTCCGCCAGCCGGTTGATCTGTGTCGCCACATATCCGGCGCCGAAGCCGTTATCTATATTGACCGTCACGATTCCATTCGCACAGGAATTGATCATCGTCAGAAGCGCGGACAGTCCGTGGAAGCTTGCCCCATAACCCACGGAAGTCGGCACCGCGATGACAGGATTTCCGACCAGTCCGCCGATGACGGAGGCCAGCGCCCCTTCCATGCCTGCCACGGCGATCACGCAGTTGGCGTCCCTGATCATCGTTTCCTTGGACAGGATCCGATGGATGCCGCTGACGCCCACATCATAGATCCGTTCCACATGGGTGCCGAAATATTCCGCGGTCTGCGCCGCTTCCTCCGCCACGGAAATATCCGCCGTGCCGCCGGTACAGACGGCCACGCATCCGATATGCTCCTTCCCCGGCTTCTCCAGCTTCAGCACACGGGAAACGGGGTCGTAGGAAATATCGGGAATGACCTCCTTCACCAGCTCGTACTGATGAGGAGACGCCCTCGTCCCGAAAACCTCTCCTTCCACCTCGTACAGCTTCCTGAACACTCCCGGAAGGAACGCATCCGATTTTCCCTGGCAGTAGACCACTTCCGCAAAGCCGGAACGTTTTTTCCTGTCCGTATCCAGCTTCGCATAGCCAAGCTCTTCATAGGGGCGGTTGGCAGGATTGGCGCGGAAATATTCTTCCGCCGCCTCTATTTCCATTTCCCCGTCCCGCACCTTCTGCAATATTTCTTTGATATCCGTCATTTCAAGAAAACTCCCTGTCGGTCTGTCTTTCCTATTTCTGCGCATCCATGGAGCCGGAGCGGAACCCCTCCAGATCCATCGTGATATACATAAATCCCAATCGTTTCAAAACTTCCGCCACCGCTTTTCTCTGTTCCAGCAGTCGGTCAAGCTCCTGCGGAAGCACTTCTATCCTTGCGATCTGCCCATGGCTGCGGACACGGAACTGTGAAAAACCGAGATCAAACAAAAACTGTTCCGCTGCTTCCACACGGCGCAGATTTTCTTCCGTCAGCCGTTCGCCATAAGGAAACCGCGTTGCCAGACAGGCGAAGGACGGCTTGCTCCACGTAGGAAGTCCCTCCTCCTTTGATAACGCCCGTATTTCCTCCTTCGTCAGCTCCGCCTCCTTCAGCGGACTGATGACGCCGAGTTCCGCCAGCGCTTTCAACCCCGGGCGATAACCACCGATGTCGCTGAAATTCGTTCCGTCAATGATGTGGGAAATACCGTTTTCTTCCGCCAGTGACTGCAGGGAAGAAAATAAATACGACTTGCAGATATAACAGCGGTCTTTCGGATTTTCCGCAAACCCGTCGATCCGGAACTGATCCCTTGCGACAATGATCTGGCGGATATTTTCCTTTTCGCAGAATTCTTTTGCCTCTGCCAGCTCCCTTTCAGGAACGGAATTCAGCCGCATCGTCACTGCGATTGCCTTATCCCCCAGCACCTTATGGGCCTCATAGAGCAGGAATGTGGAATCCACGCCGCCGGAAAATGCCACGGCCACGGATCCCAGTCCTTTCAGATGCGCTTCGAGCGCTTTTTGTTTTTCCAATAAAATCGTATCCAATGATTTCACCTTTCTTTATATAGGCCCGGACAGGACTGTGAATGGAAATCCACAGGAAGGCATCGCCCGGACTCTCACTGATAAGCTATGGTCATTATATCATTCCGCGGAAAACTTTGATGAGCCGATATTTTTTCTCTTGCCTGTACATTCATATGTTATAATGCTAACATAAAATATTTTACAGGAGGCCTTTATGAACAATATCATCATAACTTTTCTTATTCTCTTGATCGCTTCTTGGTTTATATATTCCTTATATAAGATGTGGAAGGGCGCGGTCGGTGCGGATTGCGCGGACTGTTCCCTTGGAGGCGGTTTCGATTATCGCCGCTTTGGCAGAAATAAACCGTCCGCAATCAAACCGAAAGAGCTTGTCACCGGCGCAGGGCACCACATCATCATTGACGAGGCGGCCGCCCGGCAGAGGCGGGCGCGGATAAGGAAAATGATGCAGAAGCATTCTTAATTTATGAAGACAGCGGTTCCATGATTTTTATAGCCGCTGTTTTTATTTTTCCTTCCTCTAAAAAAATGCATTTCACTCCTGTTTTTCATTAACTTTTTCGATTTGTACTTACGGTCAACTCGCTGTATAATAAGTTATTAGCATCATGATTACATCGTTCTTGAAAGGATTTTATCTTGAAAAGAAACCAATATACGATCGGCAGGTCCGTTTCTTTTAAAGGGGACGGACTTCATTCAGGCATGCCCGTCACACTGACGATGCGCCCTGCTCCGGCTGGCCGCGGAATCATTTTCAGGCGCATGGATCTGGACGGCTGTCCGGAAGTGCCTGCGAAAAGCGAATTTGTGACAAGCACGCTCCGCGCCACCACCCTTGAACGGGGAGCGGCCAAGGTGTTCACCGTGGAGCATCTGCTCTCCGCCCTGTATGCCCTCCACGTGGACAATTGCATTTTGGAAATGGATTCGCCGGAACCGCCCGTTGCTGACGGAGGCGCCCTCACATTCTCCAACATGATCCAGGAAGCAGGGATTGAAAAGCAGGAGAAAGAAATCGACGTACTGACTCTGGATACGAGCGTAGCCGTATACGAGGATAATAAATTCATCACCGCCCTCCCCTATGACGGTCTCCGCATCACATTCACCTCGATCAATCCCCATCCGCTTTTAGGCACGCAGATGAAAGATTTTACGATCGACGCGGACACCTATATCAGGGAAATCGCCCCCTCCCGCACCATCGGCTTCACATGGGAGCTGGACGCCATGCGGAAGATGGGGCTCGGAAAAGGCGGCACGCTGGAAAACGCCATCGTTTATTCTGAAACGGACTGCCTTTCCAAGCTGAAATTCCCTGACGAGCTTGTCCGTCATAAAATTCTTGACATCTTAGGAGACATTTCCCTCGTCGGTCCGATACAGGCCCATATCATTTCCGTTCTGGGCAGCCACAAACTGAATGCGGAGCTGGCCGCCAAACTGATGGAATTGAAAAAAATAATTTGTTACCAAAGCCCTTAGCGGCAAAAAGCTTGACTCAGGAGGCATAATTATGGAATTGAATATTGAAGAAATCATGGAAATCCTGCCCCATCGCTATCCGATGCTGCTGGTCGATAAAATCACCGAACTTGTACCGATGGATTACGCCGTCGGCGTGAAATCCGTCACCATGAACGAACCGTTTTTCCAGGGACATTTCCCGGGCCATCCGATCATGCCCGGCGTCCTTATCTGTGAAGCCATGGCGCAGGTCGGCGGCGTCGCCCTCCAGTACCCGGAAGAAAACAGGGGGCTCATTCCGATGTTCACCGGCATGGACAAGGTCCGTTTCCGTTCCCCCGTCCGCCCAGGAGACCAGCTCGTCACCAAGGCGGTCATCACGAAGATCGTCGGCCGCATGGGCAAAGTACACTGCGAATGCCATGTAGGGGACACCTTCAAGGCTTCTGCGGATTTCCTGTTCTATCTGGCTGATCCGGAAAACGCGGCAGGAGAAAAGAAATAAGATTTTTAAATTATGAAATCGGTTAAAAACTGACGATTTCAAAAGGATAGAAGCAGAATAATAAGAAAATTATATATATTTCCCGAATGCTACTGTTTTATTTCAAAACGGGCTTTCCGATGTATATATAAAGAAGAATAGTATGTATCAAAATCTACAACAGACAATTTTGCCTGCTGCCAAAGGGGAATTGGGAGAATGGAATTAAAAGTCATCAAATCAGCAGAGCCTGAAATCCACAACACGGCGGTCATAGATCCCACCGCCATCCTTCATAAAAACGTTGTGATCGGGCCCTACGCCGTCATCGGGCCGAACTGTGAAATCGGAGAAGGCTCCATCATCGGCGCACATGCTGTGATTGCGAAAAATGTCCGCATGGGCAAAAACAACCATATATATCCGCACGCCGTCATCGGTGAAGATCCGCAGGATTTGAAATTCGATGACGAATACAGCACTGTCGTCATCGGCGATGATAATAAATTCCGTGAATATGTCACCATCCATCGTGCGACCGGAGAAAACTGCGAGACCCGCATTGGTTCTCACAATATGCTCCAGGCCTACACCCATGTGGCACATAACTGCAACTTCGGTGACTATATCGTCATGTCCAGCTTTTCCGGAGCAGCCGGCCACGTTACCGTGGAAGACCATGCGGTCATCGGCGGCATGAGCGGCCTCCACCAGTTTGTGAAAATCGGCGCCTGCGCCATGGTTGGCGGCATGTCCAAGGTCGTACAGGACGTGTGCCCCTTCGTGATCGTTGACGGAAATCCGTCCCGCGTCGTCGGGCTGAACAGCGTCGGGCTGTCTAGAAACAATATCACCCCCGAAGTCAAGCTGTGGCTGAGAAAAGCCTATCGCACCATTTTCCGTTCCGGCCTGAAATTATCTGAAGCCATCCATGAAATGGAACAGGACTTCCCACCGACCCCGGAAATAGAACATCTCCTCCGGTTCCTCCGCAACTGCGACCGCGGACTCTGCCGTACAAGAGATAAAAGCCAGCGCCAGTAAAAAATAAAAAGAACTTTCTGAAATACACAGAAAGTTCTTTTTTATTGCCTGCTCCAAACCTGCCGGGCCAGTTCAAAAGCACCTATTAGTCCCGCGTCATCACCAAGAAGAGGAGGAACGATATACTCCTCCATCGAGGAAAAAAGCTCTTCGCAGCGGATATATCCGCCCAGAAGCTCCTTCACCCTTTTCCGTATCAGGGGAAATAAAGACGCCTGATGCATAACGCCTCCACCAAGGATGATTTTCTCCGGGGAGACGGAAAATACAAGATTGGAAATCCCCTGCGCCAGATAAAACACTTCCAGCTCCCACACTTCCGGGCGCTCTGCCAGTTCATTCCCCGGCCGCCCCCACCGTCCAGAAATGGCCGGGCCGGACGCCAGTCCTTCCAGGCAGCAGGACCGTCCGTCCTCATCGCAATGAAAACGGCAGCTGCCTTTATAAACGTCTTTCGGATGCGGCAGGACGAGCATATGGCCTGCTTCCGGATGGACGAGTCCATGGACAAGTCCGCCATTCATCCATATGCCTGCGCCGATCCCCGTACCGACCGTCATGTACAAAGCAGAATCGCAGCCTTTGGCCGCGCCGTGGCACACCTCGCCCAGAACCGCCCCGTTCACATCCGTGTCAAAATTGACGGGAACACGGAGGCCATCTGCAAAAGGACGGACGAAATCCGTTTCCTCCCATCCCTTCTTGGGCGTCGCCTTCACATAGCCATAGGTCGGAGATTCCTTCCGCAGATCAAGCGGTCCGAAGGAAGCGATCCCCAGCGACTCTATATCTTTATCTGAAAAATACCTGGCCAGTTTCGGAATGGATACGTCCGCTGTTTCCGTAGGCATCTGCCGGCGGTCAAGTATCCTCACCTGTCCGTTCTCAAGCTCCGCCACGCCGAAAACGATCTTCGTTCCGCCAGCCTCAATGCCGCCGACAATCATAACAATCCCCGCTCCCGAAAAATAATTTATCTGCCTGTCCGTGCGGCATCCTCATCTTCTTCCACTTCAGACTTCCAGCCGGAGGCAATCGAACCATTCTTTGCCATATCCTCAGACATTCTTGCCACCGCATTGAAATTGGCACGGACGCCGGAACCCGTATTTTTGTAATTGACCGCATTGTCCCGCGAAATGCCCAGTCCGTCCGCTTCCGCAGCCGCATCGATATTTGCTCCGAGGAACACGAACTCCCAACCGGATTCCTTCTGCCTGTCCTCGATCAGCTTCCTGACGGATGCATAATTATATTCCTTACTGTAATTTTCCTCTCCGTCCGTGATTATGACGAAAAGCACCTTATTTCCCGCATCCTTACGATGGATACCGTCCACCATATCCATTTTTTGGATGGTCCGCCCTACCGCATCCAGAAGCGCCGTCATGCCGCCGGGCATATAGTCGCTCGCGGTCATCTCCTCTATATCTGCAAGGCTTTTCCTGTCATGGACCACCCTGTATTCATCACTGAACAGGACCGTCGTCACATTGGCGTCGATGCCGAGCTTTTTCTCCTTTTCAATCATGGAGTTGTATCCGCCGATCGTATCTTTCTCCAGTCCGCTCATGGATCCGCTCTTATCCAGCACGAGCACGATTTCCAGATGGGAGGGATTCCCCTCGGGCATGACCTCCGTTCCGGTGTCTTCCGCAAAAACGGAGCCGCCGCACAAAAGTGATGCCGCCAAAGCCGCTGCTGTCAAAAACTTTTTCATCACAGGCCTCCTTTACCCAAATCAAATAAAAACTTCCTCTGCTGTTTTCGCGATAAAAAATATTTCGCTCAGATAATGGATTTCCTAAACACATTATAATATATTAATTATTTTTTAATCAACACCTCCAAACATTTTATCCTCTTCATCCACGACAGGAATTTGGTTTCTGCGTAACTCTTTTGTCAGCAGCCCTTTTCCTTTAATCCTTTTCTCAGAAAATGTACCGTCATAAATTTCATGGACGCCGCATGTCGGGCTTCTTGATTTAAGGATGGCCAAATCTATTTTTCCACCCTTAATAGATTCCATGACCCGGGCGACGCCATTGCGATATATTCCATCCAGATCGTTTCCGTCCCTATCCACGATCCGACCACGGCATATCTCCACGGGAACGCGCGGACACGGCATTCCCGCCTCCATTTCCGGACAGACCGGAACCACGTCCTTTCCATGGCAGAACTCCACCACGGCAGGCGTCAGGTTATCTCCCCCGTTATACTTGCATTTCCGCCCCAAAAGGCAGGCGCTTACAAGAATCTTCATGCTCCTCACGAACCCTCCCATCATTTTCTTTAGTATACCAAAATACGCATATTATTCATAATCCACAGATATTTTACCTATGCGCCTAACTCAATAAATGATTAGAAATACATTATTTAAATCATACATAAAATTATTTTTCACTGCCTTATTTTATTTTTTTGAAAAGACGTGGTAAAATAATCGTGAAGTAGTAACCTTTTTAACGTTTAGCGTGCAATTATCTCTGAACGCACGCCCAGCCTATCATGCGCATGCGAACAGGACTCGTATGCGGGATGATTCAATTTCGGCAAACAAAATACATCACAGGAAGGGATTCTATGCGTTTTTCCAAGTATGCTCTGGCAGTGTCCATCATCAGTTTGTGCCTGCCTTATGGAACATCTGCCAATGTACCTGAAGGAACGGCAAGAATCGCCTCTTCCCCATCCGATTTGGAAGAAGAATTCCAGTATTCTTCCTATTATTCCAGCAGTGCTTCCACTGCCGGCAGCTCTTCTACCGTGTTTTTCAACGATGGCTTTGGACGGCTGACCATGTTTGAAACGGAAAGCCGGGACGGTCGGATGACGCTCACCATCAGACAGAATATGAATATCGTCTGGAACGGCAGCTATGCTGTTTCCGTCTATTCTTTCTCTGTGAGGCGTGAGGAAAACCTTGGCCGGGTATTCTTCCGCATCCAGCTGGGAGAACATTATCTTCTGGGTGAAATAGACAGCCATGACAAGTGGATCGTAACAGAAAACGGAGACCCTGATGACAGCGGGAAAATGACCCCCCTGTCCGGAAACATTTCTCATTTATAACAGTGTAAAAACTGATTTCTCCTATATAAATCAAGTTTGCCTTAATCAAAACGTTATCTTCTTTTTCATAATTTTTACTGTTTACAGTCCGAATCAAGCACTGTAAATAATTCTAATTTGGATACAGCAAGGTGAGACGAATGAAAAGACAAATCCATTTAAACCCAAGAGACCTACAGAAAAGCGATCAGATGGGCCTGACCTACAACTTGGGTCAGGCGCACAAACGCATGCTCCTGAAGCAGTCTTCCATCATGAAGAAATACGGACTGACTGCACGACAGGCGCTGATTATCGCCTATCTTTCCACCCATAAAAAAGAAGTCGTCACCCAGAAGGTGCTCGAGGAACACCTCCATCTGACCAACCCGACCATCACCGTCATGGTCAGGACCATGATCAAGAAAGGCTTCATCCGAAAAGAGCGCGTGCAGGAGGATGCGAGGAAGTACCGCCTGTACCTGACAGACCGGGCAAGAGAAGTCGAAGAGGTCAGCCGTCAGGAAGCCATCGATCTGGACCGGCGCTTCTATCAGGGCGTATCTGACACGGATATGAAAATTTTCCAAGGCGTCCTCGGCAAGATTCTGAAGAATCTGGACACGGTTTAAATATAACGGCATGCAAACAGGAATCACCGTATTTTCAGGTACGGTGATTTTTTAATGCAAAAGCATGTCATTCTTATGTCTTTGTTTTTGCCGGTAGCATTTTCTTTGCCGCCCTGCAATGAAACCGCAGGCGGCTTTTTGATTGCAGTTTATCTGTTTTTGACCTGTTTTACCAAAGAGTGACACGAGACGGCCTTTGTATGGGATACGTTATCCATCCTCCCTATTTCTAATTTATTTTTTTCCCAGCCTGTACACGATATTATCTGAAATTTGCCAGAGCCATTGTATATTCAAAGGTAGCTTAATCATTCCAGAGAGGAGACAGACGATGAAAAAAAGATGGATGAAGAGCCTGATTCTGAGCCTGATTGCCGGCGGCACCCTATTGGGAAGCATGCAGGCGGTCCGTGCGGCGGATATCAGGATATTACCGGTGGATACGGCTAAGTTCTGGGCAGGTGCCCGCTTTGATTTCGATGTGGAGGTATCCCATGCGAAAGCTCTCGGCGATGTGGCTATCCAGGTCAACGGAATCCCTGCGGAAAAATTCTTTGGCAAAGCTATGGATAAGAAAGATCTTGGAAATGGAGTTACAGCTTTTCGGGTGGATGGTGTGACTTTCAAAGATCCAGGAAACATGAAAATATCTGTAACGGCAAAGGACGGCTCTTCTCTGTCCACTGCCTCCGCCAGCTATACGGTCGTTTCTGAGAAGTCGCAGAAGAAGGCAAAGAACGTCATCCTTTTCGTCGGAGACGGCATGTCACTGCAGGCCCGCGAGCTGGCACGCATCATTTCTAAAGGACAGACGAACGGTAAATATAATGACCTGCTCGCCATGGAAAAACTGGATCATAACGCCATCATCACTACCAGCGGCTACGATTCCCTCGTCACCGACAGCGCGAATTCTGCTTCCGCCTATGCTACCGGCCATAAGTCTGTAGTCAACGCCATGGGCGTCTATGAAGATTCCACAAAAGATCCCTTTGACGATCCGAAAGTGGAAAACATTTCCGAAATACTGAAACGTACCCGCGGCATGTCCGTCGGCATCATCACCACCGCAGAAACCACGGATGCCACGCCGGCCGCCATGATCGGCCATACCAGAAGAAGAGCGAATCAGGATTTCCTTGCCAAGGATTATCTGGAAGACTACCACCGCCCCGACGTCATCATGGGCGGCGGTTCTAAGCGGTATATCCCGAAGAGCATGGCAGGCTCGAAGCGCAAGGATGATATCAACGTCATACAGGGATTCAAGGATAAAGGATACACTTTCGTTACCAATGCGGAGGAAATGAAGAGTGCGCCATCTGACAAGCCGTTACTGGGTCTGTTCCATACATCCACCATGAACGTGTATATCGACAGAGAAATGCTCAAAAATCCAAAGGTTCTCAAGGAATTCCCCGACCAGCCCAACCTGATCGATATGACGAAAAAATCACTGGATATCCTTTCCCAGAATCCGAACGGCTTCTTTGCCATGATTGAAGGCGCTTCCATTGACAAACAGTTCCACGTCATGGACTGGCAGCGTGCGACCTATGACACCATCGAATTTGACAAAGCGGTCGAATACGCAGAGAAATGGAACAAGGCAAGAGGAGATGACACCCTCATCATCGTCCTTGCCGACCATGGCCACGGCGTTTCTATCAGCGGCACTTACCACGAAAGAGACGGAAAGAAAGGCACACAGGCCGTCCGCGTATATGCGAACTCTATTTTCCCCACATTCAAGGATGCCAATGGCGACGGCTTCCCTGAAAATCCCGATCCCGATGTAACCGTGGCTGTACAATATGCCAACCATCCCGAATATTATGAAAACTACCATTTCATGAAAACACCGATTCCGCCGGCCCTGTCCGTCAATGAAACTGCGGAAGAAGCCGTAAAGAACGGAGACAAGATAGAATACCACCAAGTGGTGAAAGCCAGCTCCAAAGCAAATCCGGCCCGCATCCACCCGGGCGATCCGGCCGAACTCATCATAGCCAATACGCCGAAAGACGATCCGCAGGAGGTCCACTCCGCTGATGACATCCTCCTCAATGCAGGAGGGCCGGGTTCCGATTATTTCCATGGCGTCATGGATAATACGGAGGTTTTCTTCGGCATACTCCGCGCCCTCGGCATCAACGGCAACAAGAATAAATGAAGACGGTTTTACGCCGCCTCCTGCCTGTAAAGTCCCTCTTTGCCATAATGATTTTCTCATCATTATCCCTCTTTCCTGTTTCCGCGGAAACCTTATCCTTTGAAGAAATGTATGCCGGATGGTCCGGCGGCGCGCTTATCTTTTCAGAAAAGCTGACTTCCCTGAAAGGCCTTGAAGTGACGATGACCGGATATATGGCTCCCCCTCTGACGCCGACAATCCATTTCTTCGTCCTCACGGAGGTACCGATGTCCGTCTGCCCGTTCTGCAGCTCCGATGCCGACTGGCCGGATAATATCATCGTGGTCAAGGTCAACGAGGACATCACCGCCCTTCCTTACGACACCCCTATATCGGTGACAGGCACGCTGGAAATAGGGAGCGAAGTCGATGAAGAAACAGGCTTCGTCAGCCAGCTCCGCATCAATTCCTGGTCAGTCAATGCTTCCTGACCTGATTTAGCAAGAGAAGCCTTTGCCTCCCCCGCAGAGGTTTTTCTTTTTATGACGCTCCGCCACCAAAACAGCGGATTGTCGCAGAAAGGAAATATTTTGATCGAAGTCATCCATCTGATCCGAGACTTCCCTGATGGTGCAGGACAGACGATCCGCGCGCTGTCTGTTGACGAATTCACACTCCGTGAAGGTGAAGCCGTCGCGCTCATCGGTCCTTCAGGCAGCGGGAAAACGACTTTCCTCCACTGCCTTTCCGGCATCCTCTCCCCCACAGAAGGCCAAATCCTGATCAACAAAATGGATTTCACCCTAATGAGTGAGAAGGAAAGGAACCGCTGGCGCTCTTCTGCGGTGGGATATATTTTCCAGCGTTCCCTCCTGCTTCCTTATCTGACCGTCAGGGAAAATATCCTTCTCTCCGCCGGATTCGCGGGCATATCCGCCGACGGGCATGACGTGGATAACCTGCTTAAGAAAGTCGGACTGGAGGGATATGGCCCGCGAAAGCCGGACAAGCTCTCCGGAGGCGAACAGCAGCGGGTTTCCTTCCTCCGCGCCATGATACGGCGGCCGAAGCTCATCCTCGCTGATGAACCCACCGCCAGCCTTGATCGGGAAAACGGAGACCTACTGCTCTCCCTCCTGCTGGACTATCAGGAAAAAAGCGGCTGCATGCTCTTATGCGCCACCCATGACCCCATGGTGCAGGACAGGTTTCCTCGGAAATTCTCCTTGAAGAAAGGACGTACGCCATGTACACGAAATTAGCCTTCCTTTCCCTCCTGCGCCGTCCGCTCCGCCATGGCGTCCTCTTCTTCCTCATCGCCTTTGCTTCCTCCCTCCCCGTATTCATCCTCCAGCTGACCGGCGGTTTATATAACGGAATCAACCACGCCGTGGAACCGTTCCCAATCCTTGCCGGCGCCAAAGGCTCCGCCTACCAGCTCGTCCTGAACACGGTCTTTCTGAAAGACAAGCCGATTGGAAATATTCCTTATGCGAAGGTAGAGGAACTGCGGCAAACGGGAAAAGCCGCCGCCGTTTACCCCCTTGCCTTCGGGGATAATTACCGCGGCTTCCGCATCGTCGGCATAGAAGAGGAAATATTCAGCTACCAGCCGAAAAAGAACCTCCCCCCCTGGCTTTCTCTGAAAGAGGGCCGGAGCTTCCAGGAAGAAGGCGACGTCGTCATTGGAAGCGAAACAGCCAGACTGACAGGCCTTGCCCTCGGAGACACTTTTAAATCTGTCCACGGCGTGGCAGGCAAAGGACATGAGCATGAACATCCCTGCCGTGTCACCGGCATCCTGTCGCCTGCCGGCGGCCCCTATGATTCCGCCATATTGACGGACATCCAGGACGTATGGAGGACGCACGGCCACAATCCGCTGATCTACGGAAAAGGAGATGTAACCGCCATACTTGTCAGCCCTGCCGGATATAAGGAAGCCATGGAGCTGCTCGCCACCTACCAGAGAAACAGGGACATGCAGATGGTCTTCCCCTCGCAGTCCGTCATTTCCCTGTACAGCATGGTCGGCCAAAGCAGGGAATTCTGGCAGAGCATCATTCTGGCCCTCCTCGCCATATCCATCCTCGTCACCCTCCTCATCATGTACTGGAGCGGCATGAACCGCATGCAGGAATTCGCCCTTCTCCGTGCCCTCGGCGCTGACAGGAAGCACATCACCGGCATGCTCCTCCGGGAAGAAGCGCTCCTCCTGTTTTTCGCCGCCTCCGCCGGCTGGTGCCTTGCCTATGGAGCCACGCTGCTCACCGCCGGAATCATCATGCACCATTCCTCCATCGTCATGACGACTGCGCCGGAACCAAAAGGCCTTCTCGTCATCCCTCTCATGACGCTCATTGGGACGGCAGCCGGAATCATCCCCGCCGGAATGATTCGCAGCAGGGATATTTCCCGCTATCTGTAACCCATGTTCCATCAGGAAACAGGCGGGATGCACAGGCAATAATTCCACTTCTTCCCGATTTCATCCAATAAGCAGCATCAAAAAAGCCGTCCTCTGCGGGCGGCTTTTCTATTACGACCATTCCTTTCATTGCATCAGCAATTTCATTTTCACAATCCGTTTGACCTTGTCATCAATCATTTTCCTGTCCAGCATTCCGCTACGGTAGGCCTGCAACAGTCCATTGTACACTTCCTGTCCGTGCGCGTAATCATGGCAAACAAGGACGATATCCGCGCCTGCCTCCACCGCCCTGACGCCCATTTCCCTGAACGCATAGTGTTTGGCCATCGCCCCCATTTCCATGTCATCAGTAAGGATGATTCCGGTAAACCCATAAGATTTGCGCAGGATGTCCGTCATGATTTTTGAAGAAATACAGGCCGGCACTCCGGGATCCAGATTCGGATAAGTCACATTGGAAACCATGACGAACGTCTGCTCCGGATCAGTCCTTCCGATCAGCTCCCTGAACGGGACGCCGTCCTCCTGATCGAGCTGCCCCCTCGAAATCATGACCACGTCGCCATCCAGATGGGGATCTGTCTTTACCTTCCCTATGCCGGGGAAATGCTTGAGCGCCGTATGGATGCCCTGGCTGCCGTAGCCAGAAATGACGGCTTCCGCGAAGGGAACCACCGTTTCCGGCGTCTTTCCGTACGAACGGTGGTACGCGGAGTCCAGATCCACCACGGGAGCGAAATTCGTATTGAACCCCAGCTTTTTCAGAGCCGTTCCCGTTTTGACGCTCCAGTCCTTCGCCTCCTGCACGGTTCCTTTTCCGAGGGCTTCCGCCGAAGGCATGGCAGGCAGGTAATCCGTCATGCGGGATACCAGTCCGCCCTCCTGATCCACTCCGATCAGCGGCGGCACCCCGGTCTGCGCAAGCACCGTTCCACGGATAGATTGATTCAATACCCGCACCTGTTCAGGTGTTTCCATGTTCCGGTCGAAAAGGATGACGTTCCCGAAAGAAAATTCCGTCAGCATGTAACGGGCATCCTGATCCATCGTTTTTCCCGTGATGCCGATCATCATCAGCTGTCCTATTTTCTGCGCATCACTCATTTTCCCCACGATCTGCTCCGCCTTTTCTTCAACGGACAGCGTTTTTTTCTCCGTCCGTCCTGCCTCCGACGCCGAGCCTCCATGCCCGCAGGCAAGGAAATACGTACTGCTGAACAGGAGCATCATCGTGCAGAATAAAGCGGTGAAAGATTTTTTATCCATAACGGCATCCTTTACATACGACACGGGAAATATGCTGGTTTCATTATATACGGTCGAACGGTTTATACAAAATAGCAGCAAAAAATGCCATGACAGATACAAAATAACCTGCCATGGCATTTCCTTATTTAAAATACTTCTTTGACCACGATGGTCTGCTCGCGGCTCGGTCCGACGGAAACGATTCCGATCGGCACTCCGATATATTTGGAGATATCTGCCAGATATTCCTTGCACAGCGCAGGCAGCTTGTCATAATCACGGATGTCGGTGATCTTTTCTTTCCAGCCTTTGTAGGTCTTGTAAATCGGTGTCACCTTTTCAAGGAATTTCAGGTCCGCCGGATATTCTTCCACTTCCCTGCCTTCATATTCATAACCGATGCAGACCTTGATTTCATCGAGCGCATCAAGAATGTCCAGTCTGGTGATGGCGAGATAGTCGAAGGTATTCAGAGCCGCCGCATAACGGACAGCCCTTGTATCCAGCCAGCCCACACGGCGCGGACGGCCTGTGACGGTGCCGAATTCATGGGCGATATCGCGGATGCGGTCGCCGATTTCATTGATCTGTTCCGTCGGGAACGGGCCTTCTCCCACGCGGGTGCTGTACGCTTTGACGACACCGAAGATATTCTGCATCATGTGCGGTCCGATGCCTGCGCCGATGCAGGCTCCGCCGGCGGTCGGATGGGAGGAGGTAACGAACGGATACGTTCCGTTGTCGCAGTCCAGCATGGACGCCTGGGCGCCTTCGAAGAGGACGTTCTTTCCTTCCTTCACCAGCTTCTGCACGGTGTAGTTCGTATCCCTGACATAGGGGCGGAGCTTTTCCGCATAGTCCAGATAATCCATGAGCATCTGCTCATAATCGAAGCCTTCCATGCCGTACAGCTTTTCAAGGAGCATGTTCTTCTGTTCCACATTGTATTTCAGTTTTTCCGCGAATACTTCCCTGTCCATAAGGTCGCACATGCGGATGCCGATACGGTTAATCTTGTCCGCATAGCACGGGCCGATCCCGTTTTTCGTGGTGCCGATCTTGCGGCTGCCCTTTCTGGACTCTTCCGCCTCGTCCAGACGGATGTGGTACGGGAATACGACCTGGGCGCGGGTGGAAATCTGGAGATGCTGCGTATTGATTCCCTGATCTTCCAGCTTTTTCATTTCCTCCAGAAAACTCTTCGGATCGACCACAACGCCTGTTCCTACGATGCAGATCGTCCCCGGATACATGATGCCGCTCGGCATCAGACGGAGCGGATAGGCTTTGCCGCCGGTAACGACGGTATGGCCTGCATTGTTCCCGCCCTGGGAACGGACAACGACGTCAGCCTTCGCTGCTAAATAATCTACGATCTTCCCCTTGCCTTCATCGCCCCACTGGGCGCCAATCACCATAGCTGTTGCCATTGCACATTCTCCTTTTCAAATACGGCTTCGAGCGTGCGCTTTCTGCCATTTCCCATCCTACAACAGGAAACGGACGCATCGCCGGCACGGCCGGCAACGGTTCCATTCCCATTTCCTGCTTACAGTCCGAATCTTGCAAATATTTCATCCACATGGGTGAGCATCGGCTTGTAGTCGAAGCACGCCTTGATTTCCTCGGGCGTCAGATATTTCCTGACATCTTCATCCTTGCAGAGGTTTTCATAGAAATCTTCCCCATCGAGCCAGCGTTTCATCGCGTTCCGCTGTACCCAGCGGTAAGCGGTGTCGCGGTACGCACCTTTGGCGACAAGGGCAAGGAGGACGCGGGGGCTGTAAATAAGTCCACCGGTCAGATTCAGGTCTTCGAGCATCTTGTCCGGATAAACAAGGAGCTTATCGATCAGGTCCGTCGTCTGGGCGAGGATGTAGTCCAGTGCGGTGGTCGCATCGGGAATCATGACGCGTTCCACGGAGGAGTGGGAAATATCCCGTTCGTGCCAGAGAGGGATATTTTCAAAGGCCGGCAGGGCATATCCCTGTACAAGCCTTGCCATGCCGCAGATGCGTTCGGATTTGACCGGATTCCTCTTGTGCGGCATCGCGGAGGATCCTTTCTGCTTCGGGCTGAAATATTCTTCCGCCTCCCTCACTTCCGTTCTCTGCAGGTGGCGCACTTCCAGCGCGATCTGCGAGAGCGTTCCTGCAATGACGCCGAGGGTCGTGATATATTCCGCGTGGTGGTCGCGCTGTACAACCTGCGTGGCCACGATTTCAGGGGTGAGCCCCATTTTTTTGCAGACGTATTCTTCCACGTACGGGTCGATATCCGCATAGGTGCCGACGGCGCCGGACAGCTTGCCGACAGCCATCTCCTCTGCGGCCCGTTTCATTCTTTCTATATTTCTCAAAGTTTCACTGTACCAGAGAAGGATTTTCAGACCGAAAGTGGTCGGTTCCGCATGGACGCCATGGGTACGGCCGATGGTCGGTACGTATTTGAATTCCACGGCCCTTCTTTTCAGCACTTCCGCCAATTTTTCCAAATCGGCGATGAGGACGCCGGAGGCCTGCTTGATCTGCACGTTGAGCGCCGTATCCTTCACATCGGTGGAGGTCATCCCCATATGGATGTACTTGGCTTCATCGCCCACATACTCACCGACGGCGGAAAGGAACGCGATGATGTCATGGTTGATTTCACGATCGATTTCATGGATGCGTTCCACATCGAAATTGGCTTTCTCCTTGATGACTTCCACCGCTTCCTTCGGAATGCGGCCCAGTTCCGCATTGGCTTCGCAGGCTGCTATTTCCACATCAAGCATGGTCTGCCATTCATTTCTTTCATCCCAGATTTTTGCCATTTCAGGCCTTGTGTACCTTGGAATCATTTACATATCCCCTTTCGGTTTCCCTTCACGGGCGCAGATTTCTCTGCCCACCACCACTCCGGCTGCCGAGGCCTGTGCCAGTCCTCTGGTAATGCCGGCTCCATCGCCGATAGCGAAGAAATTTTTGAATTTCGTTTCCAACTGGTTCGTCAGTTCGATGCGGGAAGAATAGAATTTCACTTCCACGCCATACAGAAGGGTATGCCGTGAATTTGCACCGGGCGCCACTTCATCAAGCGCTTCGAACATCTCCATGATATCCTTTAAAAAGCGGTATGGCAAGACCAGGGACAAATCCCCCGGAGTCGCCGAAGCCATCGTCGGACGGACGAGCCCGCGCCGGATGCGTTCCTCGGTGGAGCGCCTGCCGTCACGGAGATCTCCCAGCCGCTGGACGATCGGCCCTCCTCCCAGCATGTTTGCCAGAGAGGCGATATATTTGCCGTAAGCGATCGGTTCATTGAAAGGCTGCGTGAACTGCTTCGAAACGAGGATGGCGAAATTGGTGTTTCCGCTCCTCTTATGGGCGAAAGAATGGCCGTTCACCGTCTGGAGCCCGTCATTATTTTCCGTCACCACGAATCCGTAGGGATTCATGCAGAACGTACGGACCCGGTCATCAAAAGAACGGGAGAAATAAACCAGCTTCGATTCATAACAGATTTTCGTGATCGGTTCATACACTTCCGCCGGAGATTCCACGCGGACACCGATATCCACCGCATTCGACTGCGTCCGGAGGCCCAGCGAATGGGCTTCCTTCATGAACCATTCCGCGCCCTCGCGGCCGGGAGCCGCCACCAGATATTTGCAGCGGTACGTTTCTCCGCCGGCTTCCACGCCAAGGATATTTCCATCCTCTTCCGCAAGAATCCGTTCCACCGGCGTTTGGGAAAGGACCGTCACATTGGACGGCAGGGAATCACGCATATTGGCAAGAATCTCTCCGTTCACATCCGTCCCCAGATGGCGGATACGCGCAGGAATGAACATCAGGTCGGCGGCGGCCGCCTTTCGTTTCAATTCGTGGAGCTCATCGGCGAATTCATCGCCGTACACCTTCCGCTCCGCACCGCCGAACCGGCAGTACACAGAATCCACATAAGATATCAGGTGCGCCAGCTCTCCTTTATTCATGTAATCATCCAGATTGCCGCCGTAATCGGTGGTGAGCGTCAGCTTCCCGTCAGAGAAAGCCCCGGCTCCGCCCCATCCGCAGACGATATTCGTCCGTCGTTCCTTCGGTGGCGCATTCCGATCCTTATTGAGGGCGATCCGTTCCCGGATGTCCAGCCCCTTTTCCAGAATCAATACGGAAGCGCCCGTATCCGCCAGTTCAAGGGCAGTGAATATCCCTGCCGGACCCGCGCCGATCACAATCACATCATACGATTTACCCATGCACTCACCCTTTGTCAAATGATAACAAGTTTAAATTTTTCTTCAAAAGGGCATAAAAAAAGCCCCTGACGGGGGCGAAGATACTTATATATATCCCTTATTAAATTTTACAGGAATGTCAAGGTGATGTCAAATAAAAATCACGATCCGACACAGGTTTCAAACGCGATCAGCCAACAGCTGCCAGCTGCTAATTCCGCCGTCATTATGCTGTCGCGGCACACCACAATTCCTCATTCTTAATTTGGAATTTCTAATTTTTCTGTCCCGTTTCAGGGACAAGTTCACTCTCATCATCACGGAGGGCATCACCCGTCAGTCTTCGACTGCCACCCTCTTCTGAAGAAGCGGGCTTTTTCATTTACCACTCTTATGGGAGTAGTAAGAATCCGAACAGCGGTTACAGATTCTAAATACAACTTGAATGCTTCCACCGTACAAGGGGGAAGTACTGCCGTATGGCAGGGATAGGGGCAAACATGAGTATACACTTTTTCCAATCTGCCCCAACTTGACCCTATCGTCAGCGCTGCTGACACTTCCCCTGATTTGCAGGGGAAGCTTTCTTGTTCAGTATTTAATTCCATTATCCTATGCCAGATCCTTCACTACATTCCGCGGTGCTCCATTCCGTTCGAGGATGACGGCAAGTAAGAAATACTAATAAAGACAAATCGCCCCTGCCCGTCATTCTCGATCGGTGGGTAAAATAGAATGTTTGCTTCTGCGAAAATACATATGAAAAAGAGCGATGGCAAGCAGGTAATTACTGATTGCGGACTGCTGACAACTAATTACTATCCCCATTTCTGGGACAGATTCACTCTCGTCCTCCCGGAAGGCACCACCCGACGGCTGCGCCGCCACCCTCTTCTGAAGAAGAGGGCTTTTTCATTTACTACTCTTATGGGAGTAGTAAGAATCCGGGCAGAGGTTACAGCTTCTAAATACAACTCGAATGCTTCCACCGTACGCGGGGGAAGTACTGCCGTATGGCAGGGATAGGAGCAAACATGAGTATACACTTTTTCCGCTCTGCCCCAACTTGACCCTATCGTCAGCGCTGCTGACACTTCCCCTGATTTGCAGGGGAAGCTTTCTTGTTCAGTATTTAATTCCATTATCCTATGCCAGATCCTTCACTACATTCCGCGGTGCTCCATTCCGTTCGAGGATGACAGCAAGTAAGAAATACTGATAAAGGCAAATCGCCCCTGCCCGTCATTCTCGATCGGTGGGTAAATACAATGTTCACTTTCGTGAGAATACATATGAAAAGGAGCGATGGCAAGCGAACGATTTTTGAAGAAATGAAATGACGCACAAAAATCTGTGAAACACCATACCCGACCGAAGGGAGCGGTAAGAATTTAGGCAAGGGTTGCAGTCGTTAAATACAATCCGCAGGCTTCCACCGCACGCGGGGGAAGTGGCGGCACAGCCGTCGATAGGGGCAAGCGTATATACACTTTTTCCAATCTGCCCCAACTTGACCCTATCGTCAGCGCTGCTGACACTTCCCCTGATTTGCAGGGGAAGCTTTCTTGTTCAGTGTTTAATTCCATTATCCTATACCAGATCCTTCGCTCATCGTCTTATCCAAGATACACATCTGCAAACATTCTATTCTTCCCACCGCTCGAGGATGACGGCAGGAATTTAACATACATATGGCTTCAATTCATTTATTTTCACAAGTAAAACTAATAATTAAGAACTATCAATTAACTACTGTTTTCTATCTTCTGACTTCTGATATCTGTCTTCTGACCACTGCCTACTAAATCTCACCGCTATATCATCTGTTGCGGTGCACCGCAATTCCTCATTCCTAATTCCAAATTCCTCATTTCATCCCCCTTTTCGAAGGGTGCCTTCCCGATGGTATAATAAGCATATATGGTTTTATTTCAGATCGGAGGTTCTCCCATGCCCTATATCAACATCAAAATCACCCGTGAAGGCGCTACATCCGAGCAGAAAGCCGCTTTAATCAAAGGCGCCACCCAGCTTCTGGCCGATGTGCTTCACAAAAACCCGAAAACCACGGTTGTCACCATTGAAGAAGTGGAAATGGACAGCTGGGGCATCGGCGGACTGCTGGTGGAAATTTCCCGTGAGAAAGCAAAAGAGGACGCCCTTGCCCTGGAAAACCTGAAAGCGGAGAAAGAATCGCTTCGAAAAGAACTGGCAGAATTAAAGGGAGAAGAATACCTTCCCGAAGAACCTCCCGCTTTTTCGTTGGATACGGACGCACTGAAAAAGGGCAGGAAAGCTAAAAAGAAAAAAGCAAAGCATAAAAAATAACCGTTGGATAAAATTCCCTATTTCAATCAAAAACGGCTTTTCACTTCCGCTGCGGAGGCTGGAAAGCCGTTTTCTTGTTTTTGCATTCCTCGCATGGTATACTTTAATAGTCCATTTTCATATAATCCATTTTTGTATTATACATGGAGGTTTTCATGAAACGGTTAAAAGAAATTTCTGATTTTTATAACCTGATGACAGAGACAGATGCCATTTATGAAATCATTCAAAAGCAAAGCGGCCTTTCCGATGCGGAGTTCTGGTGTTTTTCCGCCATACGCCTTGACGGATGCCGCTTCCAGCACCAGATTTCCGACCTGCTCCACATGAACAAACAGACGGTGAATGCCGCTCTCCGACAGCTGGTCCGGAAAGGACACCTGATGCTTTCCGCTCCGCCGGAAAACCAGCGTGTGAAGGTGATTTCCCTCACTATACAGGGAATCGCGTTCGCCAAAGAGCATATCGACGTCATGGCGGAACTGGAAAATACGGCATGGAAAAAGCTGGACCAGGAAGAGAAGAAACAGCTGTACGAGGCCACTTCCCATTACAACCAGCATCTTTTGGAAGCGGTCAGAAAGAAATTTTCACCGGAGCATGCAGTATGACCATCGATATTTCCTCCCGCTTCGATTACCAAAAGCTGTCCCGCTTCGTCCTTCCCTCCATCGTCATGATGCTCTTTATTTCCGCCTATTCCATCGTCGACGGACTTTTCGTGTCAAATTTCGTGGGCAAAACCGCTTTCGCCGCCGTCAATCTGATTTATCCCGCCATCATGATTTTCAGCTGTATCGGGTTCATGCTCGGTTCGGGAGGAAGCGCCCTCGTCGCCAAAATCATGGGGGAAGGGGGCCGTGAAAAAGCGAACCGTATCTTTTCCCTCATCGTGGCGGCAGCATCCTGTTCCGGCCTCGTGCTTTCCGTTTCCGCTTATTTCTTTCTTCCTTACCTCGCCCGCGGGATGGGAGCGGAAGGAGAAATCCTCGATTACAGCGTCCTTTACGGACGTATCCTTCTCATCTCCCTGCCGGCTTTCATTCTGCAGCGCGTGTTTGAGCACTTTTTAGTCACCGCCGGAAAGCCTTCGCTCGGCCTCCGCATCACTGTCCTGTCAGGGGTCATCAATATCCTTCTGGACGCGCTCTTCATCCTCGTCTTCCAATGGGGTGTCACCGGAGCCGCACTCGCCACAGTCATCTGCGAATGTGTGGGCGGACTCTTTCCGCTCCTGTATTTTCTGAGAAGAAATACAAGCACGCTGTCCCTCATCAGGCCGGAATGGGACAGCGGCGCTCTTCGGAAGGTCTGCACGAACGGTTCTTCTGAGCTGCTTACGAACATCTCCATGTCCTTTGTCGCCATGCTATATAATTACCGTCTCATCTCCGTCGCCGGAGCAGATGGCGTGGCGGCCTTCGGCGTCATCATGTATATTTCCTTCCTGTTCGAGGCTGTCTATATCGGCTACGCGATGGGCACGGCCCCCATCGTCAGTTACAATTACGGCGCCCGGCGCCATCAGGAATTGCAGAATATTTTCAAAAAGAGCATCATTATTTTTTCCGCCGCCGGTCTTTTCCTCATGGGCTCTGCATTTCTGTGCGCTCCGCTGCTGGCCCGCTTCTTCGTCGGCTATGACAGCCTTCTTTATGAGCTGACCGTGCGCGGCTTCCGCCTGTTTTCCCTCTCTTTTCTCTTCAGCGGCTTCTGTATTTACGGCTCCGCTTTCTTTACCGCATTGAACAACGGGTTCGTTTCCTCCGTCATTTCCGTCCTGCAATCTGTCGTTTTCGAAGTCATCGCCGTTCTTCTGCTTCCCATATATCTCGGCACCGACGGAATCTGGCTCTCCGTATCCGTCGCCAAATCGGCCGCTTTCCTTGTCACGGTTTTCTTCTGGCTGTCGCTTCGAAAAGAATACCATTATCTGTAAACAGGATTCCTCTTTTCCTCTCTGCCGCCGTTCCGGCAGAGGGGATTTTTCGTTTGACTTATCCATAAAGCGTGGGATAATGGGGTTAACAGGAAGTCGGAGTTGCGAAAGGAGAAAAATATGGCTAAATATCGTTGTCCTTACTGCGGATATATTTATGATGAGGAAGTGGAAGGGAAACCGTTTTCCACGCTTGAAAAATGTCCGATGTGCATGATGCCTGCCGCCGATTATGAAAAGGTGGAGGAAGAAACGTCCGCTCCGCCATGCGAAGCGCCGGCGGAATCCGCACCGGTCTCCGAAAAACCGGAAAGCGATCTGTCTTATGACCCCGTTTACTCCAGGAAGGATTCCTCCATCCGTTATATGGAAGAAATCCACCAGATGGCCGTATCGGGAAAATCACTGGGCGGCGCGATGGGCACGCTCCTCCCCCTCCCCAGATGGGAAGACATCCTCCTTTTGGGCAACCAGCTCCATCCTGCCCCGCTGGATGATGATACGGAAGTCTCGACGGAAACGGTCATCGGCAAGCACGCCAAAAAGCCAATGAAGCTCGACATGCCCGTCTATATTTCCCACATGTCCTTCGGCGCCCTTTCGAAGGAAGCGAAAACAGCGCTTTCCATGGGAGCAGCGCTGGCCGGAACCGCCATCTGCAGCGGCGAGGGCGGCATCCTTCCCGAGGAAAAGGCGGCGGCCCACAAATATATTTTTGAATATGTCCCCAACAAATACAGCGTCACGGATGAAAATCTGCGTGAAGCGGACGCGATCGAAATCAAAATCGGGCAGGGAACGAAACCCGGCATGGGCGGCCATCTCCCGGGCGCCAAGGTGACGGCGGAAATCGCCGCCCTCCGCGGAAAGAAAGAGGGAGAAGACGTCCAGAGTCCAAGCCGTTTCCCTGAAATCAACTCCAAATCCGATTTGAAGCATATGGTTTCCATGCTGCGCAGAAGAAGCGGCGGCCGTCCCATCGGCATCAAGATCGCCGCCGGGCACATCGAGGCCGATCTGGAATGGTGCGTCCACGCAGAGCCCGATTTCATCACCATCGACGGCAGAGGCGGCGCTACCGGCTCCAGTCCGCTCCTGCTCCGTGAAGCCACTTCCATCCCGACCATCTACGCCCTGTACAGGGCAAGAAAATATCTCGACTCCGTCCATTCCGACATCGCCCTCGTCATCACAGGCGGGCTCCGCGTTTCCGCTGACTTCGCCAAGGCCATCGCCATGGGGGCGGATGCCATCGCCATCGCCACGGCAGGATCCGGAGCTTCGCAAACGGCTCGATGTGGAAAAAGCCTCCCGCAGGGTCGCCAATTTCCTCACTGTTTCCAAAGAGGAGCTGAAAACCTTTGCAAGAGTGACCGGCCACAAAGATATCCATGACCTCAGCGTGAAAGATCTGGTGACCATCAGCGGCGCCATTTCCAAGCACACGGACATTCCCCACGCATAATAAAAACAGGCACGAAAAAACGGGCAGAACCTTCCATTCTGTCCGTTTTCTTATGCTTATTCCGCGGATACCGCGGCAATCTGATCCGCTTTTTCTTTGACGATGCCATTTCCGCTGTCCGGAGTAATGAATAAAAGCACCCTGTATTTATCCCTGTAACGCATGAGATAGCTCTTTGCATAAACAGGAATCGCCACGCCGTCTGCCAGAAATACGGCGCGCACGCCGCTGGTATAGATCCGCGGCTTATCCTGGACGCGATGGAGCTGTTCCACATGGAGATAGTCCACGGTCACCAGATTGTACGGAACCTTTGGCAAATCGGAGCCTTCCTTCTGATTGACCCGCTTCTCCATTTCCAGAAACATATTATTCAGCAGATTTTCAGAATTGAGAAGCGACAGATTGAACTGGTACAGCTCGGAAACAGAAGCAGGCGACAGGCTCGGCGAGTCAAACACATCGGCGAGCGCTTTTTCCCCTGTCTTCGGATTGATTTCACAACCTGCCACGAACGCGGTAACAACGGACTTTTTGTCCTTAATGGTCAGAAGCCCTGTTTTTCCTGACGGATCAAAATCAAAGGGCGTGAACGCCGTATTCTTCGGCAGCTTATCATCAGAAAGGAAGCCGGCCGCATCGCTTTGGCCGATTCCCTGCCAGATGGCGGAAAGCGCTCCTTCTCCGACAGACGGCGCCATGGCCGCCATACCGGCGATGGATGTCATGAAGCCCGTATCCGCCCCCATGGGAGGCATTTCCGCCGAAACAGGCTGTGCAAGGAGGAAAAGTCCCACTGCAGCAGCCATTATTTCCCTTTTCATCATTTCATCCCCTGTGCCGCTTTTTCAATATACGGCGCAAAATATTCACCGGATTTCTGGTCTCCGATAAACAGGGTATATACGGAGGTGTCCCCCGTCTTTCCGATGATCCCCTCGACAAAGAGCGGCATCAGGTAGCCATGGCTGAAGAATCCTACTCTGGCATGGCCGATGCGGTACGGGCTGCCGTCTGCGGATTTTTTCTCCTGCCAGCCGGAATGTTCTCCCACATACACCTGTCCGTCATACTTATCAAAGAGAGTTTTGTACAGAGGGCCCGGTTCCAGCTTCTCCAGCTCCGTTCCGTCTACCAGCCTCAGCGGCTTTTCCTCTTCCTTATCCTTCTTTTTATCCTTCTTGACGCTTCCTAAAACGGAGTCTGTCGGTTCCAGCGCAAGGACGCCCTGCTTTTCCTCATAGACCTTCCGCGTATCCACGGTATTCATGCCGACGGAAGACGTCTGTCCGTCCATCGGATTTTCCGCGCCGGACGGTATTTTTTCTTCCTTCATCAAGTCTTTTGCATCCACAGCCGGTGTTTCAGACTCTTTATCAACGGGTTCCTGCCCGGGCATTTCCTTGCCTTCCGCTTTCACGGATGATTCATCCGCAGCCGCCGTTTCCATGGGAGCAGGCGGCTCATTGGCGATCCGTCCCAGCGCTTCCGCTCTGGAAAGATCTGCATCGGAAAGAGGAATGGAAACCACCATCGTCTGGTAAAACGCGTCAGGCGTATTGGCACGGAGCTGGTAGACCTTCCCCGACTTGACTGCTTTTGACACGATTCCGGCCAGTTCTTTCGTCGCGGCGGGAGAATCGGTGAACAGCCCCGCTTCATGGATGCCGCGTTCAATGGTTTCGTCAAAATCGCTGCGGATCATCCAGTCATCCATCTGTGCGCCGAAAAAGGATTTCTGCCCTTCCCAGACGTCGATATGTTCTCCCAAATCCATGACCGTTCCCAACGGAAGCGTAATGGTATCCGCATAGGCGGTGGCCGTCAGCAAGGCCGCGGAAAGGCAGGCCGAAGCCAATATTTTTTTCATCATGCACCTCGATTGAATATCAGAAACAGGGCATATTCCGCCGCGCTGCACAGAGGCCAGGCGGCAAGCCCTTTTTATCTGACTGGTTTTTTATATTTTATATCCTTAATTATAGCAAAAAATACAGCTTTCCGCTTTTATCCGCGCCGACAGATAAAAACGCAGGCTGTATTTTTGATGGAAGCCGTTTTTCAGGCTGCCCTTCCCTTATTTCCTTTGCAGATGGATTTCTTTGATCCTGTACATATATCCGCCGTTCTCGTAAACCACCTTTTCCGCCTCCACATACGACGGATCATTGGTGAAACGGACCATGCCGAGCGAGCCGGCCAGATCGAGGTACTGCCAGTAAGGTGCTCCTGTTTCCGTTTCGACGAGGAGGAACACATACGGCGTCAGGCTGTTCACCACCGTGGCGTAGACTTCCTGCTTCGCCACCATTTCCTGCACCTCGCGGATGGCTTTTTCAGCCTCCGGCCATTCCTTTTTCTCCCCGCACACCGTATTCTGTCCCGCCTGCGATACGAAATCCTTGGCCACGGTGATGATGCTGTAATACCGGATCGGACAGCGATAGATTTTTTCTTCCATGATACCCCCCATGTACTTTTAGACCTCATGACATCCTTGTATGACGCCGTGAAATATTTACTGCTTCTTCAGATTTTCTAGATTGGCAAGCGCCAGACTTTTCAGATCCTCCGCCAGCCGTTCCCGGGGAAAATGCACCGGTATTTCTCCCGTCACCGGATGGTACTGTCCCAGAACCATCATCGCGAAAGGCGCCGCGAGCGTCACCATGGCGCTGTACAGCCTGTGGTCGTTTTCTCCATAGCCCGTATACTCGGAAAATATTTTCACGATGATGGAAAATTTGGGCAGGCCTGCTTCATTGACAAACTCCCGCAGAAGAGGCGACGGGTTCATCATTTCACGCACCCATACCCCCATCTGCCAGTCACGCTTCCGGAACGCGTTTTCCACCAGAAATCCGATGCACGCTTCCACCTTTTCCCGTGGCGTCAGACCGGATCGTTCAAGGGCCTGCAGCCTTTCCAGCGGAATCACATACTGGTGCACCTGTTCCAGAAGGGCGAGGTACATCCCGTTCCTGCTGCCGAAATGGTAATTGACGGCCGCCAGATTCACCCCTGCCTTTTCACAGATTTCCTTGCTTGTGACAGCGGCGAACCCTTTCTCCGCAATCAGCTTCCCTGCGCATTCCATGATTTTCTCGTAGGTTTCTTTTCCGTCCGTCCGCTGTTTTTCCGCAGCTGCCGTCCTTTTTATCTTTGCTCCCTGTACCAATTTTTCTCCCCCCGATCAAGACAATTTATGACGGAACATCCATGCCGCCGTCGGCATCGTCACCGCCGCCACAAGGAGCATGGGCAGGAAATCGGGGGCGATGGCGGACAGATCCGCTCCTTCGATGTAAATGCGGCGCACCGCGTCCACCGCGAAACGCATCGGATTGACATAGGTGAAATACTGGAGCAGCTTCGGCATGTTCCGTACCGGCGTCGCCATGCCTGACAAAAGCATGATAGGCAGGATGATGACGAAGCTGTATACGATGACCTGCTGCATATTATTTGAAATTGCAGAAACGGAAAGCCCGATCCCCACGCAGCTGATTAGGAATACCGCCATGACAAGGATCAGGGTAAGGAGAGATCCTGCCATGGATACGCGAAACCAGAACACGGCGATGGACAGCACGATCATCGATTGCGTAAGCCCGATCAGAAGAGGAGGGACCGCTTTCCCGATGAGTATTTCCATCGGTGAAAGGGGCGTCACCATGAGTTGGTCAAAGGTTCCCAATTCTCTTTCCCGCGCGACGGAAAGCCCTGAAAGCACCATGACCTGCGTCAGGCTCACCATGGGCAGGAGCGCCGCCAGAAATCCCCAGCGGGTGATCTGGTTCGGATTGTACCATGTGATGGAGTCCACCCGGACCAGCTGCTGCCCCCCATGGAGGGAGCGGTTGTAGGCGGCGACGATATTGGAAATATATCCTGTCGCGATGCCGGAGGTCATCGTATTCCTTCCATCGGTGATGACCTGCAGAGGCGCCGTCTGCCCTGCGGCGAGCTGATTGGCGAAATCGCTGCCGATGACAAGGACGGCGCTCACTTCGCCGGAATCTATATACCCGGATATCTGTGAGGTGTTCGCAATCGTGGCCTGCCTGTGGAATATGCCGCTGCCGTCCAGATGGGCGAGCAGCTCCGCAGAATACCTGCTCCTGCTCTGATCCAGGACCGCGTAGGACACCTCGTCAAGATTGTAGGAAGCCACATATCCGAAAAGGAGCGTCTGCACGACGGCAGGGAATATCAGGATGAACCGGCTCTTCGGATCCTTCAGCGTGGCCAGCATTTCCTTCCGCACCATGAAAAGGATGCGCCGCAGATAAAACAGAAATTCTTTCATCATTCCAGCCTCTTTTTCGTGACCTTGTAGGAAAGCCCCACAAAGAAAACCGCATAAAAAATCAGAATCGCCGAATTTCTGAAGATCAGCGACCAGTGGTTTCCTGCCAGAAACAGGGATTTCAGCAGCTCCATGTAATAGGTAGCGGGAAATATATGCCCCACGATGCTGATAATCGCAGGTGCGCTCTTCAGGTCAAAAATGAATCCGCTCAGCATCATCGTCGGCAGGATGCTGATCAGCATGGAAATCTGGCATGCCAGGAACTGGCTTTTCACCACGGAAGAAATCGTCAATCCCATGCCCAGCGTGACTACGACATAGATGAGGGAGCTCAGCAGGATGACGGCGAAGGAGCCGTGGATCGGCACGCCGTATAGATACCTTGCCGCGAGGATGCACAGCCAGAATCCGATCATGGCGACGCAGAAATAAGGAACCATCTTGGACAGCAATATTTCCAGCGTCCTGACCGGCGTGATGAACATCGCCTCCAGCGTTCCCCGTTCCCATTCCCTCGCCATGACCATCGTTGTCAGGAATACGCCGACAAGCGTCATGATGAGGACGACAAGGCCGGGGATGAAAAACCATGTGCTCGTATTCGCATCATTGAACCACTGCCTTGAAACCACGGACACCGTACCCAGACCGTTCGAAGACGCGGCATACCGGGAGGCGTTCTCCGCCTGCCACATCCCGATACCCGCTTCCAGATAAGAGCCTGCCGTCCGCGCCGTCGCCGCATCCACACCCCACAGGATGATCTGCACACGGGCGTTTCCCTGCCGGAGCCCCTTCGTAAAATCAGAAGGTACGCGGAGGATGGCATCCACCTTCCGTTCATGCATGAGGGTTTCTCCTGCGTGCATGGATGTCACATAGGTCGGGTTGAAATATTCCGAACCGTCCATGAAGGAAAGCATGTCCTGCGCCGTCGGCGACGTATCCTCCATTACGACGGCGACGGGAACGTCCTTCACATCAAGAGACATGCCGTAGCCGATGAGAAGAATCAGCATGATGGGGATCACGATGCCGATGATCAGGCTGCTCCTGTCACGGATCAGCTGCTTATACTCCTTATAAATCAGCGAAGAAAGACGCCGGAAGAAATCATTTCCCATCATGTCCGTCCCTCCTCTGCCTGTCTGTTTCCTTCTACAATGGCGATAAACGCTTCATTCATGGTCGGATTTTCTCCGCCCTTGTGCCGGACCTCTTCCGGCGTGCCTAAAATCAGCATCTTTCCCTGATCCTGAATCATCATGCGGTCGCAATATTCCGCCTCATCCATGAAATGGGTCGTGATGATGATCGTCGTCCCTGCCGCGGCAAGCGCCGTGATCTGCCGCCAGAACGTCCGCCTTGCCAAAGGATCGATACCGCTCGTCGGCTCATCAAGAAACAGTATTTTCGGCTCATGGAGGAGCGCGGCCGCCATGGAAAGCCTCTGCTTATAACCGCCCGGCAGCTCGCCTGCGATCTGATCCTCCATCCCTGCCAGCCCGAACTGGACAAGGACCTCCTTCAAACGTTCCTGTATCCTTTTTTTCGACAGTCCGTAGGCACCGCCGAAGAATTCCAGATTTTCACGGACCGTAAGCATTCCGTAGAGAGAAAACTTCTGCGCCACATACCCCACATTCGCACGGGCCGCCGCCCTTGCCGTCCTCAGATTCACTCCCGCCACAGACAGAAAACCGGACGAGGCAGGCAAAAGTCCGCATAGCATTTTAAACGTCGTCGATTTCCCTGCCCCGTTAGGCCCGAGAAGTCCGAATATTTCCCCCTTGTGCACCTGGAAGGACGTATTGTCCACCGCCACGAAATCCCCGAACGTCCTGACCAGATTCCTGACCTCTATATCCACCTGCTCGGAGATACGCGCCTTGTGATGGTAATCCAGCTCGAACCCGGCAAGAGAAGATTCTGTTTCCTCCGCTTCCCGGAGATAAGCCATGAAACTGTCTTCCAGACGAGGCGGAACGGTTTCGGGAACCAGCTCCGGATAGTAGGAAAGCGCCTTCACCGCGGAAATCGTGCCTGCCTTCTTTAAAACGAAGCGGACGCCTCCTTTTTCCGGCACCGCGTCACCGACATGCCCGCGGTCATCCAGCAGCGCCGCCTGCACGATGCGCGGCGGAATCCCCTCCGGCGTACGGACCGTATAAGAAAGCCCTTCCGCTTTTTTCCGCAGTCCGTCAGGCGTTCCGTTTGCAAGGGTTTTCCCTTTATTCAGGATATAAACATTTTTGCACAATTCCGCCTCTTCCATGTAAGACGTGGAAACAAGGACGGAAATATGTTCCTCTTCCACCAGATTTTTCAATATTTCCCAGAGCTCGCGCCGGGAAAGGGGATCGACGCCGACCGTCGGCTCATCAAGAATCAGCAGTCTGGGCGTGCGCACCAGCGTGCAGGCCAGTCCCAGCTTCTGCTTCATTCCGCCTGACAGCTTTCCTGCCAGACGACCCGTAAACGGCGCCAGTCCCGTCATATGGAAAAGCTTTTCAAAACGAAGCTTCCTTTCCTCCTGAGGAATCCCGTGAAGATCGGCATACAGGTTCATATTCTCCAGACAGGTCAGATCTTCATACAAACCGAACCTCTGCGGCATATAGCCTAAAAGCTCCTGTACCTCCTGCGGATGCTCCGCCACAGAAATGCCAAGGACAGACAAAGAGCCCTCAGAGGGAAACATCAGTCCGCAGACCATACGAAGGAACGTGGTCTTCCCCGCCCCGTCAGGACCGATGAGGGCCGTCATCTCCCCCTCTTCCACCTTTATATTCACTTGTTTCAGGGCAACAAGGGGCTTCCCCGTCAGCGGATCCTTAAACCACTTGGAAACCCCTTCCGCCACTGCCACATAGTCCGTCATCATTATTTTCCTCTGTTCTCGGCTCTTTTCATTC
This sequence comes from uncultured Dialister sp., assembly GCA_902462205.1. Taxonomy (GTDB): domain Bacteria; phylum Bacillota; class Negativicutes; order Veillonellales; family Dialisteraceae; genus Dialister. The sequence continues at coordinate 8,117 of CABQAR010000003.1, read as the reverse complement.
GTTGTCAATCGATAGTTGTTAGTTATTAGTTACTGACTACTGATTACTGGTTACCGGCTGCCAACCTCTATTTGCCATTTTCAGGAATTGATTCCTTCCCTTCCGCCTGGAAGGCATTACCCATCAGTCTCCGACTACCCCCCTCTTCTGAAGAAAAGGGCTTTTTTATTTTTTATTCTTACCTGTATCCTCTGCCAGATCCTTCGCTCATCGTCTTATTTGAGATACCCATCTGTAAACATTCTATTCTTCTTACCGCTCGAGGATGACGGCAGACAGGCAATACCGATAAAGGCAGATCGCCCTTGCCCGTCATTCTCGAGCAATGGATAAAATACAATGTTCGATTCCGTGAAAATGCCTATGAAAAGGAACGATGACAAGCGAACGATTTTTGAAGGAATGAAATGACGCATGAATCGTAGTCCTTCACGGATGCAGTGGCAGAGACGCCATACCCGACCAACGGGAACGGTAAGAATCTGGGCAAGGATTGCAGTCGTTAAATACGATCCGCAGGCTTCCACCGCACGCGGGGGAAGTGGCGGCGCAGCCGTCGATAGGGGCAAGTGTATGTACACATATTTGCTAGCCGATTCTAAAAAACTAATCACTAAGAACTACCAACTATCTACTTTTTCTGCCCTCTGACTTCTGATTTCCATTTTCTGATATCTGATATCTGAAATCCGACTTCTGTCTTCCGGCCACTGTTTACTATTTTCTCGCCGCTATACGATTTGCCGTGGCGCACCTCAATTCCTAATTCCTCATTCCAAATTCCTAATTCCGCAAAACTTCACCGTTGCCGGCATCCCCATGCGCAGACGGTTTTCTTTGTCATCCACGTAGATGCGGACCTCATAAAGGAGCAATGTGCGCAATTCTTCCGTCTGGACGGACTTCGGCGTAAATTCCGCCGTATCGGAAATGTAGCCTACCTGCCCGTCTATCGCTTCGTTCGGGAAACTGTCGATGTATACCTTTGCCTCCATGCCTTCCCTGATCTCTCCCAGACGGCTTTCAGGCACATAGGCACGGATCCACTTCTTATTTCCGAGCCCGATCATATATACAGGCTTCTGCGGAGACGCCATGTCGCCCGGTTCCAGCAGGCGGGAACGGATGATGCCGTCCTGCGGAGCCACAAGCGTCGCCTGGCTCAGGTTGTATTCATCGTTTTTCAGGCCTACTCGGAGCGCTTCCAGCTGGGCTTCCGCCGCCGCGATATCTTCGCTTCTCGGCCCCGTATTCGCCAGAGAAAGTGCCGCCTGCGCGTTTGCCAGATTCGACGCTGCCGCTTTCCACCGTGCTTCCGCATCATCCGCGCTCTGACGGCTGACCGCGCCCTGCTCTAAAAGGCCGGAGATCCGTTCATAATACACACGGGCATTATTTTCTTCCGCCGCCAACGCGTCCACCTGCGCTTCCGCCTGCATGATTTCCTCCGGACGGGAACCGTTGTGCAGCTTGGCCACCGTTGCTTCCTGCTGGGCGATGGACGCCTTCTCCTTAGCAATGGCAAGCTCCAGCGGACGGGTATTCAGCTTCGCCAGAATTTCTCCTGCCTTCACCGAATCCCCCTCTTCTTTCAGCATTTCCTCGATCCGTTCGCTGCTGTTGAAGGCGAGCGATACCTGCCGGATATCCACATTCCCATAGAGGACGAGCGCCCCCTTGTCCGCGCGGCTGTCCTTATAAAAGACATATCCTGCCACGCACACGGCCAGAAGCAGTACCACAATCACAAGCAGTTTTTTATGGCTCTTCAAAAATTCCATTTCAAACGTCCTTTCCACGACGCCCCGAACCGGAGGAACATCGATTTTCTGACGATCATTATTTCCTTTATAATATCAAATTCAAATTTGAATTACAAATATAAAACTACTCAAGCTTTTCCGTTTTGCAGACGTCTCAAGGATGGAAATCAGTAGGGATATTCCGATGGATACTGCGCTCTGATTACATCGATGAAATGATTGATGCTCCATTTTGTATCTGCCGCGTGGGTATACAGGGCACACGGAATGACTTCCTCACAATCAAATGGAATCCAGGCAAATTCGCCGGTATGGTCATTGAGAAATCCGGGAGAAAGGACGATCACCCGCCCAGATCCTCTGCTGCAATTGAATCTTTCCCTGCAAGAGCGTCGTCTTTCCGGCAGACCAGATAGATCCTGCTGTCAAAATCATTCCTTATAATGAATCATTATATATATGAAAAGATATGGAAATACACCTTCTTTATTTGATCCGAAGTTTACAGCTTGGTCAGTCCGGATTTACAGACACAGTAACAAAAACCATGTAACAGGGTTTTCATGAACAAATGCATATGATATAAACGCAAGATAAAACCCCGGGAATATGTATTCCCGGGGTTTTATACACTATACTTTCCAATAATCTTGAGCCGCCACACGGTAAACAGCTTCATTATCCCTGAATCTGAAGCTCTTATCGCAGGCAATGCCAAAGATCATCCTCATTATAGAAAGAAATTATCCGTCAATTGTCTGCGACCAGTGCTGCCTGCCCATTTGTGCCGCCTTTGGATTCTTCAGGAAACCTGTCTCCGATAAATCCGTAGAATGTCCAGCAGGCGAAGGTGAAGAGACCGCCATATGTCATTGCTTCGAATCCGGAAGCATAACATGCATACAGGCTGTAAACAGAGGCAACTATGGCTATAAAGCCTGTAAATTTAACATCCTGTGGCCTGCCTGCCGCCTTAAGGATAAGTGTAGCGGCGGCCATGGATAGGATGTACGGGATAATATTGGTAATGGTCGCAAGATTGACTAAACGTTCAAACTGCTCGTTCAATGTCGGACTGATGGTCATCAAGGCAAGCAACGTCTGTACTCCGCCTAATATAAGCATCCCTCTGACCGGGGTTCCGCTCTTCGTTACACCGGCAAAGAACTTCGGCATGTAGCCTGCATCTGCAGCCATCTTGAATACATTGGCAACGGTAAACTGCCAGCCCAGCAGAGAGCCCAGACAAGCCACGCACATCATTCCCATGACGATTTTGCCTGCCGTTCCGTTAAACATGGCAGCAAAAGCCAATCCGAACGGAGCCGAACTTTCAAATATTTCCTTTGCCGGAAGCATTCCGAACATCACGTTTGTAGAAACGATATATACAACCGCACAGAGGATCGTGCCTCCCAGCACCGCGACCGGAACACTCTTTTCCGGATTTTCGACAGTATCGCAGTTGGCACAGGCCGACTCCATACCGAGAAATGACCATAATGTCATGGTAATCGCATTAGTCGCTGCCTCGCCGAATGGCATGTCATGCACATTCCAGTTTGTCATGTACATATCGCCGGAGAAAAAGAACCAGCCCACCGTACAAAGGGTAAATATCGGAAGGATGACACCCCAGATCGTAACACTTCCAATCCGTCCCGTGATGCCAGCGCCGCCTAAATTTGGGATCGTTGTCAGCCAGAGAACCCCTATCGTCGCCGCACAGGTTATAAGCGGATTCAATTCCAGACCAAGGAAAGTCGCACCGTACCCCACCGCGGAAATTGCAATCGCGATATTAGCGATGACCAGAGAAAAACTGTATGTAGTACTGCACAGGAAACTTCCCGATTTGCCAAAGGCATATTCCGAATAACCGTTCATGCCGCCCTGTTTTCTGCTGTACATGCCGCATTTGGCAAACACATATGCCAGGCACATAGACCCCAATGCGGTTACTATCCACGATACAATGGATAATCCACCCACTTCCGCAAGCTTTGCCGGCAGCATGATGATCCCAGACCCCATCATATTGACTGCTGTCAATATCGTCAGCTGGGTGACACTCATTTTCCCTTTATTACTCATGATACACTCCCTTCAATCCGTTTCAGGGCCAGATCAGGCCCGACGGATAGAAACAGTTGATTGAATTACTGTTTGTCATACTCTTTTTTCAAGACATATCCATAAGCTCGGGTAACGCCATCTTTTTCCTTATTCAGATATACGCCTTGTATTTCAGGAGCAAACCCGGGCAATTCATTGATTCCTTCCTCCAGTGCCAGGAAATACTTGATGGCGCTTTCAGACCATCTTTCACCAGGCTGCTGGCAGAGGATGCCGGGCGGATAAGGAAGAGCGCCTTCCAGTGCCATCCTGCCGCCTGCCTTATCCAGACGGACCAGTTCCCCATGTCCGCGGATAAGCTCGCAATTGGCACGATGAGGCGTCATCACATATTCCGGCAGATAATCATGCAGGAAGAGTCTTCTCTGAAGCTCACTGACATTCCTCTTTTTATAGAAGTCGTGCATTTCCTGACACAGCTGGCGGATATGATAGCCCTGATATTTATCTTCATACCGGTAATAAATCCCCGGGATGACATCCTTCATCAACGCATCCTGATCAATCAGCTTTTCAAATTCCACCAGTTTGGACACCAGGTCGGACAGCTTCGTCATTGATTCACCCGGAGTCAGGAGGAATAAAATGGCATTCAGATCGCATTTTTCAGGGATGACCCCATGCTCACGAAGGTAATTCGCCAAAATATTCGCATGGATTCCGAATTTTTCATACTTGCCGGTCTCCACATCGATTCCGGGGGTGACAAGCTGCAGCTTGCAGGGATCGATAAAATACTGTTCTTTGCCGTATCCCGTGAAGGAATGCCACTTGGCGCCCGGCTCGAAGGCCCAGTAAGCCATATCGCTCGCCATTTTTTCCGTGTCCCCGTCTTCCCACTTCTTTCCATGCACGATGGGCGGAAGAAGCGGACGGAAATATTTGCAGTTCCTGAGGATGGCCTTTCTGAGCTCGATCGCATTTCTAACAGCATTCATCCACATGTATTTGCCGCCTTCGCCTTCATGCATCCTCGCATTTACGTCAAGAGTGGCAAATATCGGATAGAACGGGGAGGTGGAAGCATGAAGCATGAACGCATTGTTCACACGCTTATGCGGTACATACCGATCCTGCCCTTTGATGTGCTTATCCTTTTTGTGGATATAAGACGCCTGAGAGAACCCGGCCTGCTGCTTATGCACCGACTGTGTGACGAAAATTCCCGGATCTTCCGGTCCCAGATCCAGAAGCAGAGGGCTGCAGTTCTTCATCATCGGGATAAACTGTTCATAACCCACCCACGCCGAATCAAAGAGGATGTAATCACAAAGATGCCCGATCCTGTCGATAACCTGTCTTGCATTATAGATACAGCCGTCATAGGTTCCCAGCTGGATGACTGCCAGACGGATCGGCCGTTTTTCCTTTGCCTTTTCAGGATTTTTCTCTGCAATCAGGTTCCGGATGTAAGTTTCATCAAAGCATTCTTCCAGAATTCCGCCGATAGATCCATAAGGATTTCTTGCCGTTTCCAGATAAACAGGCACCGCATCTGCCTGGACCAGTGCGCCCTGGGAAACTGATTTATGGTTATTTCTGTCGTAAAGAACGATATCTCCGGGTGCCAGCACCGCATTCAATACCACCTTGTTGGAGCCGGAAGTCCCGTTCAGCACGAAGTATGTCTTATCCGCATTAAAGACACGTGCCGCATGTTTCTCCGCTTCCACAGGTGCGCCTTCATGGATGAGGAGATCCCCCATCGCCACATCAGAAGACGAAAAATCACTCTTAAAGATATTTTCTCCGTAGAAATCATAAATCAGCCTGCCTGCCGGATGCGCACAGAAGAACTGTCCGCCATGGTGTCCCGGTGTTGCCATGCCGTTATTTCCCTGCGCAATGTAATCCCTGAGCGCTTTGAAAAACGGCGGTACCAGATCCTGCTCATATTTTTTAGCAGCCGCTTCAATCTGGCGGTCATACAGGTCTCCGTTGGACTCAGACAAATCAATGACTCTTCCCACTTTTCCAAAGAGATTGTCATCCAGCTTCTGACCCTTTGTAAGAACCAGAAATGTCGGAATGCCGAACGCTTTGATTTCAGGCTTGTCCAGAATCTCTACTTCCTGATCCGTCACCACCACAACTGCTACTTCAAGAAAATCGGTATCTTCTGTCCCGACAATGGTACGCTTCGTCTTAGGATATAAGAGCTCCATTGCCTTCTTAGAATATGCCAGCTTCAAATATTTCATAACGATCCCTCTCATCATATTGAAATTTTGTACTAATCTTTTTCGTTTCACAGCTGTGTTGACTTGGAGAGCATCACCACATGAGGTTAACCTCTTTCGTCTTCAAAATGCAGTCTACCACAGGTTTTTATGAATTATCAAAGCGGGTATTTTTTCTTATAAAGGCGAGTCTTCATACATATTTTTCTTCTAAATATAAAAAATATATGTTTTCAGGCAATTTTAATAATCAACCGATTGCGAGAGTTATAATTTTATGACTTTTTTGTATTCTTACTCATCTTGATTCAAGTATACATTTTTGTTAGCATTGACTTTGGAATTAATCAAAAGGTAATAAATTAAATTGCATATAGGAAATCCGGATACTCTACCGTTTATGGTTTTTCTTGAACCATGCGCAGAATACTTTCACTCTGGATACACTCCGTTACCTTTCATTTATTCTTCCATCAATCATGCGTTTAAAAGAAAGCTAGCGATACATCCCATCAAACAGACTCATAATTAATTATTTATTAGCACTTACTAAAATATCTATTCATGAAAAATCAAACATGAAAATTCCTTCATTATTACGTCAATGGTTCTATTTGAAATCCCAAAGAATGGAGTGAATATAAAATGGAACTTCTTCAAATTTTCGGAGAACGAATTAGATATTATCGAAAAAAAAGACATATGAGCCTTCAGCAATTGGCTGATTCCATCTGCAAGAGCGTCTCCACCGTATCTAAATATGAAAGCGGCCAGATTTCCATGGATATACTGACGCTTTATGACATGGCCCATGCATTCCACATACCGGTAGAAGAGTTGATTTATCATGATGAAAAACCGGTCACTCCTCTGACTGAAGATAATAAAATACCTGCCTTTTTTTCCGGCGTTAACCGTTTATACATCTATTTTTTTGATGGCAGATCTAAACAATTGATCAGAGGCGTTTGCGATATTTTTGATGAAACCGCTCCACAGACTTATAAGATCAATGTTTATGTAAACATCGACAATTACGAATACTATCAGAATTGCGAAAATACATATTACGGCGTCCTAAAACATTACGATGCATTAAGTACCATGGAACTGCGTAACAGAGACACGGATATGGATAAATACATCATCCATATTCCTGCCTCCTATCTGAATTCGCCGATAAAATGGGCTTTGGATCTCAGTATTTCCTGCCGTCCCATCATGCCTATATCGAGCAAGGTCCTCATTGCCAAGAATATTCAGGAAGAAACCGAGGAATTTATTGAATCGCTTTACTTCAATAAAGAGGATATAAAACGGCTGAAACAGCTGAATTTATTAAGTATCATCTAATTCTCAGGAGGTTTTACCATGGAAGAAAAGTTAAATGACCAGATGCTGATCCGAAGAGAGAAGCTGGAAAAGATTGCCGCATTGGGATTTGAACCGTACGGCGGAAAGTATGAATGGACCCATCATACCGATGATATCCACGCACAGGCCGCCGAACTGGAACAGAGCGAAGCCCATGTCAGGGTGGCAGGCCGAATCATGATCATCCGCGGCCACGGAAAGACGGCTTTCTGCGTGCTTCGTGATGAAAAAGGCGATATACAGGTGTATTTCCGCAAGGACACGCTGGACGAAAAGGAATGGAGCCTGTTCAAACTGGTGGATATGGGCGACATCCTTGGCATTGAAGGCACCGTCTTCACTACCCATACGGGAGAAGTCACCATCCGCGTCCTTTCCTTCAAGATGCTTTCCAAATCCCTCCGTCCCCTTCCTGAAAAATGGCACGGACTGACAGATAAGGAACAGCGTTACCGCCAGAGATACCTCGACCTCATCGTGAATCCCGATGTGCGCAGGACCTTCGTCAAGAGGGCGAATATGCTCCAGGCCATCCGTAACTGGTATACCTCCCATGGATTCCTTGAAGTGGAAACCCCCGTACTGCAGCCCCTTTACGGAGGAGCCAACGCAAGGCCTTTCATGACGCACTTCAATGCACTGGATATGACCATGTACCTCCGCA
>CABQAR010000002.1 GCA_902462205.1 uncultured Dialister sp. | reverse complement strand
TCTACCGCCCGAACGAAAGAACCATGTTCAATCTGGGATGGACGATGGGAGATTCGAGAAACATGATCAATGCGGGCGTCTCCGTTAAACTGGGACACGGCAACGAATACATGAAGCTGTCCCGCTCTGAAATGGCACAGAAACTGGATGAACAGAACAAGGAAATTCAGGAAATGAAAGCCAAGGATGCAGAAAGAGATGCGCAGATGCAGGAAATCATGAAGCAGCTGGAAGCGCTCCAGAAACAGGCAGCAAAATAAGTTGTGAAAACAGAAAAAAGCCTCCGAAAGGAGGCCTTTTTCAATTAGGAGTTTTGAATTAGGAATGAGGAATGGCGGTGCGCCGCGACACTTGATATAGCGGCGAGAAGACAGTAGAAAGAAGAAGGTAGACAGTAGGCAGAAAACAGAAGACAGATATCAGTAGTCAGAAGGCAGAAATTAGAAAATAGTTGATAGTTTTTAGTTATTAGTTTTGGAATCGGCAGTCCACAATCAGCAATTCCTTGCTTGCCGTCATCCTCGAGCGGTGGGATGAATAGAATGTTTGCAAATGTGTATCTCAAATAAGACGATGAGCGAAGGATCTGGCAGAGGATAATGGAATTAAATGATAAACAGGAAGCTTCCCCTGGTTTTTAGGGGAAGTGGCAGCAACGCTGACGATAGGGTCAAGTTGGAGCAGACAGAAAAAGAGTATACGCACACTTGCCCCTATCCCTGCCATTCGGCAGTACTTCCCCCGCGTACGGTGGAAGCATTCGAGTCGTATTTAACACCTGTAACCCTTGCCCAGATTCTTCATTTCATTCGAGAATGACAGGGCAAGGGCTTTTTAAAATTAGAAATTTAGAATTAGGAATGAGGAATGGCGGTGCGCCGCGACAAAATATATAGCGGCGAGGAGATAGTAGACAGTAACCAGTAGACAGAAGTCAGATTATCAGAAGTCAGTATTTCTTTGCTTGCCGTCATCCTCGAGCGGTGAAAAGAATAGAATGTTTGCAGATGTTTATCTCAAATAAGACGATGAGCGAAGGATCTGGCATAGAATAATGGAATTAAATGATGGACAGAAAGGCTCCACCGATTGTCGGGGAGGCAAGTGAACGATTTTTGAAGGAATGAAATGACGCGCAAAAATCTGTGAAACGCTTTGCCCTTGCGGCTGAGCTGGCAACCGCAGGTTGACTGAAGGGGCGGGTTTGTGTAGACGGGAAAAAGAGTATACACGCGCTTGCCCCTATCGACGGCTGCGCCGCCACTTCCCCCACGTACGGTGGAAGCATGAGGCTCGTATTTAAAACCTGTATCCCTTGCCCAGATTCTTCATTTCATTCGAGAATGACGGGCAGGGGCTTTTTGAAATTAGGAATTTGAAATGAGGAATTAGAAATTGCGGTACGCCGCGACACATTATGAAGCGGCGGATATTACTGATTGCTGCCTATCGACCATCAGCATCGACCACCAACCACCAACCACCGACTACCAACTATCAACTACCAACAATCAACTGCCAACTACTGACTACTGGCTACTGTATTCTGAATACCAATGGACAACTCATTTTTTGTTCCGTATTCTGTTTCAAATATGTTATAATATCTCCTATTGTATGTGCGGAGATTTTCTCTTTGCTATGTTATAATTAAGTGTAAATATTTTTATGGAAATACTGGTTTGGGAAAATTTTTTGTTTTTTTTCGGACCGGCATTTCTTTAGTGTTGTTTGATGGGAAGAATGGTTGCTTTGGAGAAGAAAGTCATGATCCGTTGTACTTCGGTGCAGCGGGACGAGACGGGGAAGGCGGAGGAGGTCGTCCTGGATACGCCCGGCGTGTATGGCGAGGACGGGACGTGCCGCTATCTTTCGTATGAGGAGACGTCGCTTTCCGGCATGGAGGGCACGACGACGACGATCCGCATGTATGACGATTTCGTGACTCTTTCCCGGCGGGGGAGTTTCCTGCAGGAAACGGAGTACCGCCCCGGTCTGGTGGTGCGGTCGGAGTATATGACGCCTGCGGGGCCGATGGAGCTCATCACTTCTTCCAAGGAAATTGCAGATACGGTGAAGGATGGGAGGGGGCAGCTCCGGCTGACTTATGATGTCGAGCTGAAAGGGCTTTTCAACCATCTGAATGAAATTATTATTGACGTATGGGAGGAATCGGAAGCTTCATGGAAGTCAGAGAAGAACTGAAGGAAATTATTGAGAAGGCAAGAGCGGCAGCCCAGGAGGCAGGAGAGCTTCCGGCAGGGGAATATGCGCCTGTCCAGCGTCTGGAAATACCGAAGGCGAAAGAGTTTGGCGATTATTCCACGAATGCGGCGATGCAGTGGGCGCGGACGGCGCATAAGGCGCCCCGCCTGATTGCGGAGACGATCGTGAAATACATCGATTCGCCGCTGGTGGAGAAGATGGAAATCGCAGGCGCGGGATTTATTAATTTCTTCCTCGCCACCGATACGGTGTATGCGGAGTTGAAGAACATCCTCGCCGCCGGACCTTCTTACGGCGATCTGCCGAAGGATAAAAAGGACAGGATCCTCGTGGAGTATGTATCCGCGAATCCGACAGGACCCCTCCACATCGGCCATGCGAGAGGGGCGGCGTACGGTTCCGCCATCGTGAACCTGCTCCGCGCGGCCGGCTATGACGTGCTGGCGGAATATTACGTGAATGATGCGGGCAACCAGATCGAGCATTTGGCGGAATCGGTGAACGCCCGGTATTTACAGCTCCTCGGCAGGGATGTGGATGTGCCTGATGACGGCTACCACGGCTACGATATCGTGGAAACGGCGCAGTCCATCATCGACAGGGAAGGGGATAAATATCTGTCCATGGAGGAAAAGGAGCGTCTGGAAATATTCAAGTCTGTGGCGCTGAATGAAAAGCTGGCCATCCTGAAAAAGGATCTGACGGATTTCCATGTCACCTTCGATAACTGGTTTTCGGAAAAATCCCTTTATCCGGAACAGGTGGACGAAGCCCTCCAGACACTGAAAGACAGCGGCTACCTCTATGAGAAAGAAGGCGCATGGTGGCTCGCCACGACGAAGAACGGCGATGACAAGGACAGGGTCGTGATCCGCACGAACGGCGTGCCGACCTATTTCTGCTCTGATATCGCCTATGTGCCGAACAAAGAAAAACGGGGCTACAACAAGCTGATAGATATCTGGGGCGCAGACCACCACGGCTACATCATCCGTATCCATTCGGCGATGAAATTCCTCGGCTACGATCCCGAAGACTTTGAAATCATGCTCCTCCAGATGGTCACCCTCCTGCGTGACGGACAGCCTGTGAAAATGTCCAAGCGCACAGGACAGGCGGTCACCCTCCGGGAACTGATGGACGAAGTCGGAAGCGACGCGGCCCGGTATTTCTTCTGCAGCCGCACACTGGACAGCCAGATGGATTTCGACATCGACCTGGCCAAGAAACAGTCCAGCGACAATCCCGTTTACTATATCCAGTATGCCAATGCCCGCATCCACAGCCTTTTCAACCAGGCGAAAGAAGCAGGCGTCACATGGGGCGACTGGACAAAGACAGATTTCACACGGCTGAAAGAAGAATGCGAGCTTGACCTCGTGAAGAAAATGGAAAACTACCACATGCTCATTGACGGCGCGGCGAAAGAAAGAGCGCCGCAGCGCGTTGCGAAATACGCCTACGAGCTGGCAGGGCTCTTCCATCATTTCTACCGTGAATGCCGCATCCTCGGCGTGGAAAGAGAAGTGACCGAGGCGCGCCTCGGGCTCATCACGGCCGTACAGTACGTACTCGCGCACACACTCCAGATCCTTGGTATTTCCGCTCCAGAGCACATGTAAAGGAGGAATCATGACAAAATATATTTTCGTTACCGGCGGCGTTGTATCATCGTTGGGAAAAGGCATCACAGCCGCTTCCCTTGGCAGACTTCTGAAAAATAGAGGCTACAAAGTCACCATCCAGAAATTCGACCCCTACATCAATATCGACCCGGGCACCATGAGCCCCTACCAGCACGGCGAAGTATTCGTCACAGACGACGGCGCGGAAACCGACCTCGACCTCGGCCACTATGAACGCTTCGTCGACGAAAACCTCTCCAAAGCCTCCAACGTGACCACCGGAAAAATCTACCAGTCCGTCATCAATAAAGAAAGAAAAGGCGAATACCTCGGCTCCACCATACAGGTCATTCCCCACATCACCAACGAAATCAAAGACAGAGTCCTCCGCGTCGGAAAAAATGACAATGCGGACATCGTCATCACGGAAATCGGCGGAACCGTGGGCGATATCGAATCCCTGCCATTCCTCGAAGCCATCAGGCAGGTCAAAAAAGACGTGCCGAACAGGAACGACGTCCTCTACGTCCACGTCACCCTTGTTCCCTACATCGACGCGGCGGGCGAACTGAAAACGAAACCGACCCAGCACAGCGTCAAAGAACTCCGCTCCATCGGCATCCAGCCCGATATCATCGTATGCCGTACCGTCCAGAAACTCTCTGACGACATGAAAAAGAAAATCGGCATGTTCTGCGACGTCGAACCGGAAGCCGTCATCAACAACCTCACGGCGGAAAGCATCTACGAAGTGCCCCTCCTCATGGAACAGGAAGGCCTCGACCACATCGCCCTCAAAAAACTGGGACTCGAAGACAGAGAAGTCGACCTGGATGACTGGAAAGCCATGGTGGAACGCATGACCACCGCGAAAAACGAAGTCCACATCGGTCTCGTAGGGAAATACGTGAAACTCCACGACGCCTACCTCTCCGTGGCGGAAGCCCTCTCCCACGCAGGCTACGCGATGGGGACGAAAGTCATCATCCACTGGATCAACTCGGAAACACTCGAAGAAGAAAAACCGGATCTGAAAGAAATATTCAAAGACATAGACGGAATCGTAGTTCCCGGCGGCTTCGGCTACCGCGGAGTAGAAGGCAAGATCGAATCCATCCGCTATGCCCGTGAAAATAACATCCCGTTCCTTGGCCTCTGCCTCGGCATGCAGTGCGCCGTCATCGAATTCGCAAGAAACGTATGCGGCCTCAAAGACGCCAACTCCTCAGAATTCATTCCTGACGTGAAATACCCCGTCATCGACCTCATGCCCGACCAAGAAGACGTCACCGAAAAAGGCGGCACCATGCGCCTCGGCATCTACCCGTGCAAACTGAAAGACGGAACCACCGCCAGAGAACTCTACGACCACCAGGAAATCATCTACGAACGCCACCGCCACAGATACGAAGTATCCAACGAATTCCGTCCGCAGATGGAAAAAGCAGGCCTCGTCGTATCAGGGACAAGCCCGGACGGAAGACTGGTGGAAATCATAGAACTGAAAGACCACCCCTACTTCGAAGCCACACAGGCACACCCGGAATTCAAGAGCCGTCCCAACAGACCCCACCCGCTCTTCCACGGCTTCGTAGAAGCAGCCATCAAGCACAGGAAATAAAGCAAAAAGAAAAACGCTCCTTATGGAGCGTTTTTTTGAATGAGGAATTAGGAATGGCGGAGCGCTGCAAAAAAATAAACGCAGCGAAGATAGGATATATTTTCTTGAACGAAATATAAAAAGATGTCGGAGTTTTTTCTGATGGTGTTCCGTTATTTTATTGATACGGCTGCAAAAAATTTTAAACGACGGATTATTTTGATTGAAAGGCGCAAAAATAGCGCGTATAATGGAATAAATAGAACATATGTTTTATAAAGGGGGCGGCTTATGAAAAGATACTGCGTTAAGTTTACCCGTTATGATGATGATCGGGATGAAGAGTTTTATTACTGGGATAAGCAGGAAGCATTATCGCAGTTTAACTTTTATCAAGAGTACAGATGATTCCGATTATTATGTGATGTATAGTAAAATAGAATTGAAGTATATGGATAAAGTAATGACAATTGTAAGGGAAATTGTATAACTTATTATTTTAAAGGCAGAAATATGCAGATTTAAAGTAAAGAGAAACACTAAAATATATAGAAAGAGTTTTTGAGAAATAATTTAAAGGATAATTTTGTAATGGCAAGGACAATAAATAGAAAGATAATACATATATTTCTTTAAAGTTATATAAAATTGCTATGTAGTGCTAATATATAGCTATAAAAATTTATCGAAAGTGAGATAACAAATGATTAGATTAGCGACCTGTTTTTCTGGCATTGGTGCGATTGAACATGCTATAGAGAGAATGAATTTAGATTATAAAATTATTTTTGCATGTGATAATGGTGATGTAAATATTTTAACGAAAGATGTTGATGTCAATATTGATGAAATTGGGCGGGAATTATGCGTTTTAAAGAAGATGGTTGCTGATATTAAATTTAATGATGAAATTAAAGCCTTGTATAAAAAACAACTTGTTAATATGCTTACGCAGGCTGTCAGTGAATACAGTTTAATTTTAAAAGAACTTAATAATAGGAACGATATTAATATAAAAGAAGTATTGTTAAAGATTTTAAGTATGGATAGCATTTCCACAATAATAAGAAAAAAATATGTAAAGTTTTTGCACCTGATAGACAAAGGGTCACAAAAGCAAATGCAATTGAGTGAGATTCAAGTAGTATCGGAAATTATTAATGATTTTAAAAAATTAAATTCCATTGAAGATATTGGAGAAAAACTAGAATTTAAAAGTTTCGAGGGAATAAAATGGGGAGATGTTTCGAAGGAACTAAAAGAAATATATGATTCTTTTGAAGAACAAAATGGAAAAAAAACAATAAGAAAGGTACATGATTTAGCACAGCGGACAGAGCAACTTTATGAAAAAATTAATTATTTAAAAGTACAGAAAGAACTTGATGAGAAAGGTTGCGATTGGGAGGCTCGTAAACGATATATAGATTCCTTGTATAAGGGATTGGAGAAAAGAAATAAGGTCAGGCAATCGTATTTGGCTAATTATAATATTGATGAGAAGGATTTTCATTGGAATGCAGCATTTCTTGATGGAAATCAATATCGTAATAAGGTGGATCTCTTTGTTGGGGGGAGTCCATGCCAAAGCTTTAGTTTGGTTGGTAAACAACGTGGGCTGGAAGATACGAGAGGTACGTTGTTTTATGAATATGCTCGACTTATCGAACAGATTAAACCGAAGGTTTTTATTTATGAAAATGTTCGTGCGGTCTTATCGAATGATAAAGGAAAAACCTGGAAGAAAATGCAGCAGGTTTTTTCTGAATTGGGATATAATTTTAAGTACAGTATTCTTAATGCTAAGGATTATGGCATCCCTCAAAATAGGGAACGCCTTTTTGTTGTGGGGTTTAAAAAAGAGTTGGTGATGGAAAAAGAATTTTCTTTTCCAAAGCCAATTAAGTTAAAGAAGATGATGAAAGAATTTCTGATCGATAATGTACCAGGGGGTTATTTTTTACCCAAAAAAGGAGTTGAATTCGTAACTAAAGAGAAAAATTTGATAAAACGCTACACTCAAATTGATGGTGATGTGCAACTTTGTCAAAAGAAAAATCAACAATTTAATTGGCATGGTGATTTTATATTTCAATCAGAAGTAGATGCTAAAACACAGAAAATTCCAGATCTAGAAAAGTATTTTTTATCAGAAAAGGTCTGTAAATATGTATTGTCTCCAGGTACTAAAGGGTTTTATAGTAAACCTAGAATTGACTTAGAAGTAGCGCGACCGCTATTGACAACAATGCATAAAATGCATCGTGCAGGAATTGATAATTATGTAACAACGGATGGCAGAATTCGTAAATTAACACCGCGTGAATGTTTAAGATTAATGGGGTTTTCAGATGAATTTAAGATTGTAGTATCTAATACGGCAATGTATCAACAGGCAGGGAATTCTATTGTTGTTGATGTTTTAATTCACATTATGGAACAAGTTATATCTTCTTATCCCGATATCGTTAGTAGTAAGAGGAGATAAAAGGTGATGATAAAAATATATGGGGAACAATATGATGTTCTCGATGCGTTAAATAATATTACACTTGCGGATAGTTTTGTGAAAAACAAAATTGGTAGCGGACATGGTGAAGCAAAACTTTATGTTGGTAATGAGGGGACTCGTTATGAGGAGTTTTTCGATGATTTAAGTCGAGATTTTTTCTTTCTTGGAGATGATTTTAAAAAATATTTACAGGATGCAGGTGGTGAATATAATACCCCACAACAGGACTACGTAAGAAAAGATGATATGCCTGGCTTATATCAGTCATTGAAGCAAAGGGTTTCAAAATATAGTAATAGGAAGTTGACATTTAATCTATATAAAGTAGATGTTCAACCTCCAAGGGTTTATTTAAACTCAAAGTCGAAATATTATGATTTGATGAGAAGTATAGGGTTGCCTAATATTAGCTATTTATCAATTATGAAGGTTAAAAATGACAGAGGTGTTATATCATACTATTGTCGAATTTTTATTGATTATAGAAGTGATATTTTGAAATATGAATCACCTGAATTAATCAGGGAAAAAATGAGAATACAAAAATCTAGTATGTCGGAAGGTAAGAAGGAGAGATTAAGTGCTGCTAGAATCGGACAAGGAGAATATAGACGTAAGTTGCTTGAAGATTGTGAATGTTGTCCCTTTACTTTAGTAAATGATGAGCGCTTATTAATTGCATCACATATAAAACCATGGGTTGCCTCAAATGATCAGGAGAAAATTGATTCTAAAAATGGGTTTGCATTGACCCCCACATATGATAAATTATTTGATCAGGGGTACATAACTTTTAATAGTGATTTTACTGTACGGGTTTCTCCTTGGATAAGTCCAATGAATCAGAAAAGGTTGCATATTTATGATAATATGAAGCTGGAAAAATTAGAGAAACAACTTGATGCAAAACGTGAAAAATATCTTAAGTATCATCGTGAGAATGTATTTAAGAGCTAATAATGAGTAATGTGTCCGTTGAGAAATAAAAATGACTGATCGTATATTACCAAATAGCAGAAGCACAAATATGAGCCATATACATAGTAAAGATACAAAGATTGAGCAGATGGTGAGGAGATATTTGTTTAGTCAGGGCTTTCGTTTTTGGAAAAATTGTAAACAATTTCCTGGAACTCCAGATGTGGTATTGCCCAAGTATAAGACGGTGATATTTGTGAACGGTTGTTTTTGGCATCAACATCAAGGCTGTAAATATGCGACGATGCCGAATACAAGACGTGATTTTTGGTCGAAAAAGTTATCAGGAAATGTTGTTAATGACAAACTCAATCGTGATCGACTGGAATTCATGGGGTGGAAAGTTATTACTATTTGGGAGTGTGAGTTGGAGAAGAATTTTAATGAGGTAATGAGTAGGGTAGTACATATTATAAAAGAAACAAAATAATACACATTCTTACCCATACCGCTCGAAGCCGGGCGGTATTTTTATTTTGCCTTTTTATATATTTCATCAGGCGTTTCTGTGTCGGGGGAGGCAGGGGTATTTCTAAACTAAATCTAAACTTTCTTTGTTTCAGCAAATTTAAACCGGGAAAACGTATCATAGGGTCAGCGCTGGAGAAATGCGGGTCGGGAACCGGTATTTCGTGAATATTCATTTCGTACTAGTCAAGGAATGAAGGAAAGGAGAAGGTGTATGACTAAGAAGTTGGAACTCAAATTTGTGACTTCCGCGAATACGGATCTCACTGTCAGTGTGGCCAATCCGAAGGATGGTCTGGAGGCGTCTGCGGTACAGGCGGCTGCTGCGAAGATTCTTCCTGTGCTGGCGAACAGTGTCGGCGTGGAAGCAGTTTCTTTCGCGAAGGCTGTGGTTGTGACGACCACGGAAGAGGAAATCCGTTAATTCCCTGTGTCGGGAGAGGCGGTATGCGTATATCTAATATGGAAAGGAGGGAAAGGTATGGCAGTTTCCAAGTCTGTGGAAAGGACGAAGCTGGTGGTCCGTGTGGACAACGGCGATGGTTCTTTCAAGAATCTGAATTTCGCCAATATCAAGGAAAGCGCGAGCGACGAGGCGCTTTTCGTGGCAGGCACCGCGATTGCGGGGCTTCAGACGAAGGCGGTTGATTCTATCCGCCGTTCTGAGGTGGCAGTTCTGTCCGATAACGGTTAATGTGTATTGACCGGCCGGTGTCCGGCGGTCTTTACGGGCTGCCGCGGTCTGACGGGAATGGTCCGGGTGTATGCCCGGGCTTTTTTCCGCAGGGGTAGGGTATTTCTTTTCCGGCTGTTCCCTGTTTCTTTTTCGGGACAGCGAGCTATTGACAGGAGGAAGAAAAAATCCTATCCTTAAATCAATATAGAACATATGTTCTATATAAAAACCGGACATGATTTTGTAAAAAAGGCCATGGTTACTGGTTCTTTAGCGGTCTGTCCCCGGAAAACGGCAAGACGGAACGAGAGGAAAAATTGCCTGTATCGGCGCTCGCATTTGGCGCCGGTATTTTGCCGGGGCAGGCCGTCAGCAGGCCATGGGTGTTGATGAAAGTGAGGATGGGCATGGATTTCGATTATATCCGTCTGCGGGAGCGGATTCGTGAGAAGTTGGGATCGGATATGGTGTTCGCCACGAGGCTGGGAATCAGTAAGACGTCTCTGTCTCTGCGGTTGAATAACCAGATTCATTTCTCTCAGCGGGATATTTATAATTCGATGCGTATTTTGCAGATTTCGCCGGAGGAGGTCGGCATGTATTTTTTTGATAAGCAGCCGGAACGGGAGATTCCTTTCTGATTTCAAAAGGGAATCGCGCTTGCCGGAGGCTTGCAGGGGAGGTTGTATGGAAAGTTATTCGTGGATGGAGGCGGCAGGCAGGGCTGTGGAGCATCTGCGCGACGGGTGGCCGGTGAAGCTGCTGACCACGGGGCTGCTCGCAGAGGGTGTCCTCCATGCGGAGCTTATTTCTTTATTTGCGATGGTGGTTCTGATCGATCTGGTGACGAAGTGGATTGCTCTTGCCCGCGGGTATTTGATGGCGAAGGGGGAAACGGAGCTGGATCTGGTGTTCTGTATCCTCGCGATTCCGGCGGCGCATCGGGCGGGGGTGATTTCCAGCCGGCGGATGAAGGTGCAGTTCTGCGGAAAGATCGGCGTGTACATCCTGCTGACTGCCGGAGGCGGCATCGTGGACCAGATGCTCCAAAGTGTGGGCAGGCCGGATATATTCATGAGCATGTGTGTCAGTTATCTGGCGGCGTCGGAGATGATGAGCATTGTAGAGAATCTGGAGGAGGCCGGGGTGCATGTGCCGGATGGTTTGAGGAAAAGGAAATAAAGGAAGTTTCAGGGAAAGGAGGATGCACGGTATGTTGCCTGTTTCACGAGGGGGTCTACAATGGGATTCTTTGGAATCAGGAAGTACCGGCAGGAAGTTTTATGATGATGGCGTTGGAGGAAATAGAAAAGGCGCTGTGCCGCGCCCGCGGGGGCGTGGAGCGGATTTATTGCCACTGGACGGGAGCGCCTTACCGGATGGTGGAGTTTCTGGCGTATCACATCGTGATCGACAGGGGCGGATATTTCCATGTGATGCATGGGGATTTCACAAGGAGGCTGTCCCACACATGGAGGAGGAACAGCCGGTCGATCGGCGTGGCGCTCGCCTGCTGCAGGGATGCCTGCTGTTATTATGACGCGCCGTCGGGGGTGGATCTGGGGAGTGAGCCGCCGACGGAAAGGCAGGTGGAGAGTCTGGCCATGTTCTGCGGAGCGGCGATGGACATTCTCGGGCTGCGCATGGAGGATATTTACACGCATGCGGAGATCGCGGCCATTGACGGATACGGCATAGAAAGCGGAGACGCCGATATGCGCTGGGATCTGCTTTATGTACCGGATTACGGGAATCAGGGAAGGCTGGTACAGGGAGGCCCACTGATCCGCGGTAAGGGAGAGTATTATAGGGGAATGAGGAATTAGGAATGAGGAATGAGGAATGAGGAATTGAGGTGCGCCGCGACACTTTATATAGCGGCGAGGATAGTAGACAGTAGACAGTAGGCAGTAGACAGTAGTCAGAAGTCAGAAAACAGAGGTCAGAAGTCAGAAAACAGAGGTCAGAAGTCAGATGTTACCTGCTTGCCGTCATCCTTGAGCGGTGGAAAGAATAGAATGTTTGCAGATGTGTATCTCAAATAAGACGATGAGCGAAGGATCTGGCATAGGATAATGGGATTAAATGATGAATGAAAAGGCGCCACCGATTGTCGGGGAGGCAAGTGAACGATTTTTGAAGGAATGAAATGACGCACAAAAATCAGTGAAACGCCTTGCCCTTGCGGCTGAGCTGGCAACCGCAGGTTGACTGAAGAGGCGGGTTTGTGTAGACAGGGAAAAGAGTGTACGCACGCTTGCCCCTATCCCTGCCATTCGGCAGTACTTCCCCCGCGTGCGGTGGAAGCATACGGATTGTATTTAAAACCTGCAATCAGCAATTAACTACTTGCCGTCATCCTCGAGCGGAACGTAGTGAAGTGAAGGATCTAGCAGAGGATAGCGGCATTAAATACCACATCGATAGGCTCCACCGCTTGCCATCGCTCTATTCGAGAATGATGGGGCAAGGGCTAATGAAATTAGGAATTTAGAATGAGGAATGAGGAATTGCGGTGCGCCGCGACAGATAATATAGCGGCGAGATTTAGTAGCCAGTGGCCAGTAGTCAGAAGTCAGAAAAGCGTTTTCTTGCTTGCCGTCATCCTTGAATGGGCGCGGATGGACATTGACTGTCTTATCGGGATATGGTTTATTTTCCTTTCCTGCATTCTGTGTTATGATTTATGCAAATATTTCTTGTGGGGAATGATGTTTGACTTTGGGGGAAGACGATGAGACTGGAAAGCCTTTTCAAGCTGACTGCGTTGAGCGGCAGCGTCACGATGGCGAGGGATATATTGAACGATTTCACTCCGGAAGGGGTGTATCGTCTGCTGGAGGATGAGAAGAACCGGATTAACCGGGAAGAGTTCCTGCGGGCGCAGCTTGCGCCGTATTACACGGAAGCGGAAGTGCAGAAAGCGGTGGATGTTTCTCCGCAGGCGGCGGGGATCGAGGCGGATGTGATCGATAAGCTGGCAGATATCTGCATCAAGAGCGAAACGAAGAAGGTGACCATGGTTTCTGCGGCGGCAGGCGTGCCGGGCGGATTTGCTTCTGTGTTCGCCACGGTTTACGACGCGCGCCAGTTCAACCGTCATGTGGTGATGGTCATGCAGGAGCTGCTGTATCTGTATGGCTGGCCGTCACTGGAAAAAGGCGGACGGGAACTGGATGACGATACGCGGGCGAAGGTGAAGCTTTTTTACCGGCTCATGGCAGGGGACAAGCTGGCAGGGCAGGCTATCACGTATTATTCCAAGAAATACGCGGAAAAAATAGGCGATGAGGTAGTGAAGCATACCGTCAAGAACGGAGCAAAGGTGGTGCTGAAAAAAGGCGCGGAAGCCGCAGGCGTGAAGATGACGGAAAAGGCGGTAAGCAATTTCATCTCTAAGTCTATTCCGTTCGTGGGCGGAGCGGTATCCGGAAGTCTGACGTATCTTACGTTTTATCCGATGGCAAGGCGTCTGCAGAGGTTCCTCAAATCCCATCCGCTGACGTATGAAAATGAGGAAAAGGAAATCGATGCCAAGGGAGAGGCAAGGCAAAAGCTCTTGGGAAAATAATGAAATAGAGAAACGCTGTCTGGAAGCAGGCGGCGTTTTTTGGTGCCGATATTTATAAAATTAGAAAAATAATAATTAAAAAGAATAAAAAATTAATAAAAATAAGCAATAAACTTTTAAAATATAAAAATATAACATATACTATATATTGATTTAATAATACAAAATATATTTTTCATGGGAGGAACATGATGAAGAGGAGATTGCTGAAAATCGGGGTATTGGGAATGCTGGCGGCAGGCACTGTGGCGGGAAGCGTACAGGCGGCAGACGGTCCGGTTTATTCTTTTGACGAGGTGGTAGTCACGGCGACGAGGACGCTGAAGGAAATACAGGAGGTGCCTTCCAGTGTCAGCGTGGTGACGGCGCAGGATATAGAACAGAAAAATATCCGTTCTGTCCGTGAGGCGATCGGCCAGATACCGGGGATGTACATGGATATGGCAGGAGAGAATCAGGATTCCGGCGCCATCCAGCTCCGCGGTTTCGGTACGTCGGATATCCTTGTCCTTGTGGACGGGGTGCAGATGAACAGCACTTATAACAGTGCGGCCAGCCTGAATGATATCGCGGTGAATAATATAGAGCGTATCGAGGTGCTTCGCGGCGCGGCTTCTTCTATTTATGGCGGACATGCTGTCGGCGGCGTTATCAGCGTGACGACGAAGGAAGCGAAGGAACAGGGCACCCATGCGGATTTCAATATTTCCTACGGAAGCCATAATACATGGAAGAAATCCATTTATGTGGATTCAAAGGTGAACGAGAAATGGTCGTTCGGCGTCGGCTGGGAGGACAGAAAATCCGACGGGTTCCGCGGTTTCTATCGTTCTGCCAAAGCGGATAAAAAATTGACGAAGGCGGGCAAGGCGGATTACACGGCAACGCTTCCGCAGCTGTCTGACGGTTATTATGTTTATGGCGGGCGAGGGGAAAAGGCGTGGGACCATGAAACGTTCAGCGTATATGCCAAGTATAATCTGAGCGATTCCAAGTCGTTGAAGTATACCTTTGCCCGTAACCAGTTTGAGTATTCCTACAGGAATCCGTTCAGCTATGTTTATGATGCAGACGGAAACATGGTATTCAGCGGCACGGTCAAGACGCAGAATGGAGATATATTCAAATTAGCGCCTTCCCGGTTTTACGGCTATGAAGGAAGCAGTCAGAAGGATCGCCATATTTTTGCCTACAATGATACGGACAACAAATTAAAGGCGACGTTCAGCTATTCGGAAGATGCTTATAACGGTTTTACCAGTCCTGATGTGCCGGGCAAGTATACGAAGATGGATTGGGATAAAGACGGGGATTACTCTACACATCCGGAAAAGATTTATAATCTGAGTCTGGAAAAGGCGTGGGAGAAAATCGGCGGAAAGCATACCATCGTGGCAGGCATGGATATAAAGCAGGAGGAGGTCAATCAGGACAGGTATGTCCTTTCCCGCTGGAAGGATCGCGATTCAAAAACCCATTATTATTCCCACAGTGACGGCAAGGTGAAGAATTTCGCCCTTTATGTACAGGACGAGTGGCAGCTGTCCAAGCCTCTGACGATGTATATCGGCGCAAGATATGACCATTTCGAGAAGGGCAGGGGCTATTTCTGGGATGACGGATACTGGGGCGATCCGGCATATAATTACACGTCTGACGGTAAAAACTATAATGAAATCAGCCCGAAGATCGCTTTTGACTTCAAGGCGAATGATACGACCAATTACTATATTTCCTATGGACATTCCTTTAATCCGCCCCAGCTTTACCAGGTATACCGCTATGGCGGCGGCGGAATGGGGGCTGTTATCCCGAATCCAGGTCTTAATCCTGAAAAATCCGATACATTTGAAATCGGCATGAAGAAGAAACTGGGAGAAGGCACGGAATTTTCTGTCAATCTGTACCATGTGAAGACAAAGGATAAGGTGGCCTATACATATTTCTATGATCCGGCGACCGGCGATCTGACGCATAAGCAGTACATCAACTATTCAGAAGAAAAGCGGCGCGGCGTCGAAGTGGAATTGAAGAAGAAGTTCAATGATTCGCTGTCCGGCTATGTGAACTGGGCATGGCAGTACGGGGTCATGAACGGCCCCGCGATTCCGAATACGAACAAGGATGAAGCCTACGATGATGTTCGGGACTATTATATTCCGAAGCACATCTTCCATGCAGGACTGGATTATAGGAAGGATCGGCTGAACGTGCTGCTGGAATGCGAATATGTCAGCGCCCGCATGTCGCCGGAGTATGAAAGCGGCGAATATGGCGCAGAGGATTCGTTCTTCCTTGTGAATACCGCCATCAACTATGATCTGGCGAAAGACTGCACCTTGCAGTTCGCTGTCAATAATCTGCTTGACCGCCATTACTACTGCTCGGAAGCGACTGACGGAAGGAACTATACCATCGGGCTCCGTTACAGGATGTAATGGTTGAAAGGCTTTTTTCAGGGAGGTTTTTATGAAATATGTTGTCGCGGCAGGGCTTGTTATTTCTCTGCTGTCCGGCGATGTTTCCGAGGCGCGGCTGCCTGAGCCGGCCAGCGTGCCGGCGGAGCTGAAGGGGACGACGCCCCATACGCCTTCCGTGGCGCCTTATTATCTGGCGGAGCTGGTGAAGGCGGGGAAGATCACGCCTTATGAGGCGGAACGGACCGAGGTGTACATGATTTTCCGCCATGCCCGAAGGATGCAGGATCTGCGGGAAGCGGACGGGATGTCCAAGGAGGAACGACGGGCGTACATGAAGGCGAAACGGGAGCTTCGCGGCAATCCCCTGAAGGAGTATGCGGATTACTGCGGATGGACCATGGAGCGCGCCCGGGATCTGGTCAACCTCATGCATGACTCGGACAAGGGTACGCGGGAGTATGAGCGATACAGGCAGGGAAAGAAATAATATTTCCTGTCCGGTGGATGCATGTGGAAAAATAATGAAACAGGGAAACGCTGTCCGGTAGCGGGCGGCGTTTTTTTGTGGGCGGAGGGAATCTTTCTGTGGAGCGGTTTGGTCGGGAAATGGTATAATGGATGTACGAAAGGTCATCGTTTTACATGAAGGAGAACCATCATGGATACAGTGCATATTAATCTGGGTGAGAATTCTTATGACGTGGTGATTGAAGCAGGCATCATCGGCCGAATGGGGAAGGAAGTTTCCGCGCTGACCGGTGCGAAGAAGGCGGTCATCATCACGGAAGACGGGATTGATGAATTATACGGACAGGATCTGAAGCGGCAGCTTGAGGCGGAAGGCATGGATGTGCAGCAGATCGTGCTGTCTTCCAGTGAGAAGAGCCGGAGCCTGACGGTCGTGGGTCGTGTTTATGAAGCGCTTGCGAATTTCGAGTTCCGTCCCGATGATGTGCTGATCGCTCTCGGCGGCCGCGTGGTCGGCGATGTGACGGGGTTCGTGGCGGCGACGTACCGCCGCGGTATTTCGTATATCCAGGTGCCGACGTCCCTTCTGGCGCAGATCGGCAGCGCGATCGGCGGCAAGGTGTCCATTGACTGCCAGGGATGGAAGAATCTAATCGGCACGTTCTACCAGCCGAAGGCGGTCTTCGTGGATCCGTCCATGGTCCGCACGCTCCCTGCCCGTTTCCTTCACAACGGACTGGGGGAAGCCATCAAGATCGGCTGCGTGGCGGATAAGGAGCTGTTTGAAATTTTTGAGAAGGCGACTTCCGATCAGGATTTGCTGCGGGAGCTTCCGGAAATCATCCGCCGCTGCATTACGATCAAGGCGCATTATGTGGAAATAGACCCGTATGATAAGGGAGACAGGCGCATTCTTGATTTCGGCCACACCCTCGGCGGCGCGGCGGAACGGTATTACCGGTTCAACGACCTGAAGCTGACCCACGGCGAGGCGACGGCGGCAGGCATGTACATGATTACGAACGCGTCGGAAATACTGGGTCTGACGAAACGGGGCACGGCGGCGCGGATCGAATATGTGCTGAAATCCATCGGCCTTCCTGTTTCGTTGGATATTCCCCGGGATATCCTCGTTTCCCTCGTCGGGCAGGGGAAGAATGTCAAGGGCGACAAGATAGAGACGCCGCTCCTTCTGGAAATCGGGAAGGGGTATCTCTATACGGGCGAGGTGGAGATGCTCAAAAAGTATCTGAGCATGGAATAAAGCACAAAGGCTATGAAAAGCGGCTTTCCCGGCCGCTTTTTTTCGTGGAGGGGAAATATTTCCGGCTTGACAAAATATTTCCGAAAGGCCTATACTGAATTATCTATTCAGGGAGGAATGTCATCATGAAGAATCTGCAGGCCCGGATGACAAGCGTATACGCAGGCTTTTACTGGAGCTATTACGGCTTCGGCTATTTTGCGTACGAAAAATCTTGTGGGCCCTGCATCCTCTGCCGGTAGAGTATTTTCAGGATAAAACGGACAGGCCCGCGAGGGTCTGTTTTTTTATTCGCCGGATGTTTTGGAGTATGGGAGATTGCCGGAAAGGCAAAAGGGAGGTCATTATGATTATCGTTATGAAGCAGGGCACGCCGTGGGAGGAAGTCGAGAGGGTGGAAGCGATGATGAAGGCGAAGGGATTCAAGGTAGACAGGAGCCGCGGGTCGAGCAAAGTGGTGCTCGGGCTCGTGGGCGACACGTCCGTCATTGATGAACGGGATTTTCTGGGCATCGAATTCGTGGAAAAGGTCATGCGCGTGCAGGAGCCGTATAAGCGAGCGAGCCGCGCGTTCCATCCGTCGGACACGGTGGTGGAGGCCGGCGGCGTGGCGATCGGCGGAAAGAAGCTTGCCGTCATGGCAGGGCCCTGTTCGATTGAAACGCCGGAGCAGATCCGCGGCGTGGCGGCGGCGGTGAAAAAATCCGGGGCGGCCATCCTCCGCGGGGGCGCCTTCAAGCCGAGGACGTCGCCCTATTCGTTCCAGGGGCTGGGGGAAAAGGGGCTGGACCTGCTCGTGGAGGCGGCGAGGAAGAACGGCATGCCCGTGGTCACGGAGCTGATGAGCGCGGATAAGATCGGCGCGTTTCTGGAAAAGAATGTGGACATCATCCAGATCGGCGCGCGGAACATGCAGAATTTCGACCTGCTGAAGGCGGTGGGGAAGTTAAATGTCCCGGTCCTCTTGAAGCGCGGCCTTTCCGCCACGGTCGAGGAATGGCTGATGAGCGCGGAGTACATCATGTCCGAGGGAAATAAGAATGTCATCCTCTGCGAACGGGGCATCCGCACGTTTGAGAAGGCGACGAGGAATACGCTTGATGTTTCCGCCATCGCCGTGGTCAAGCAGAAAAGCCATCTGCCGGTCATCGTGGATCCGAGCCATGCGACAGGCCATCGGTGGATGGTGGAATCCATGGCCATGGCGGCGGTCGCGGCCGGGGCGGACGGCATCATGTGCGAGGTCCATCAGGATCCGGAGCATGCGTGGTGCGATGGGGCGGAGTCGATTACGCCGTCCATGTTTGCTTCGATGATGGAGAAATTATCGCGGATCGCGCCCGTGGTCGGCAGGGAAATATGAATTTCCGCGAGGAGGCATCATATTTTTCCGCGAAAAGAGTTATGATAACGATAAATGAAAATACAGGCAGGGGGAAATCATGGATTCTGACTTTAGCAAAATGACGGTGGCGGTGGTAGGGCTCGGACTGATGGGCGGTTCCTTCGCGAGGCGGCTTAAGGAGATCGGCGCCACGGTGGTGGGCGTGAACCGTACGGAATCGGTGGCCAGAGAAGCGCTTCGGCTGGGCATCGTCGATTCCATTGATATAAAGAGGCTGGGGGAAGCGGAGCTTATCATCTTCTGCACCCCCGCCGAGGCGACGCTCGCCTTTGTAAAGGAGCACCGGACGGATTTCCGCCCCGGTGCGGTCATGACAGATATCGCCGGCGTGAAGGGCAGTCTGGCGGACGATATACGGCGCATCCTGCCGGAAGGGACGGATCTGGTTTCTTCCCATCCCATGTGCGGAAACGAGGGAGAGGGACTTGCCCGTTCCAGCGCGGATATTTTCCATGGCGCCAATTACGTGCTTCTTCCGGACAGGGCGAACCGGCCGGAGAATGTGGAGCTGGTCCGCCGTCTGGCGGTAGCGCTCGGCTGCAGCCATGTGCCGTCCGTGACGCCGCAGGAGCATGACAGGCGCATCGCGTACACGAGCGACCTGACGCATGTGCTGGCGGCGGCGCTGGTGAACAGTCCTTCCATGAAGGAAGACACGAAATATTTCATCGGCGGTTCTTTCCGTGATGAAACAAGGGTGGCGGACATCAATGACAGGCTTTGGACGGAGCTGTTTCTGGCGAACAGGGAGAATCTTCTGGATGAAATAGACAGGTTCATGGAAAGCGTTTCGGAAATCCGCCGGGCGATCGACAGTTCCGATGAAAAGGCGCTTCAGGATTTATTGAAGGAAGCAGGACGGAGAAGAAGGGGGCTGACGGAGCATGGAAACGGTCCGCGTGGAGCTGGGAAATGATTCTTACGATATAGAAATAGGCCGGGGGCTGCTGGACAGTCTGGGCGAGCGGCTCCGGAAGCGCACGGCGGCGGAAAAAATCGCCGTCATTACCGATGACCATGTGCAGCCGCTTTATGATGAGCGGATACGGAAAACGCTGAAGTCCGCCGGCTTCGATGTGCGCGTGATCGCCATTCCGGCAGGAGAGGGCAGCAAGAATATACGCGTCCTCGCCGATGTGTATGAGGCGCTCTCCGGCTTCGGCATGACGAGGGACGACGCCGTGGTGGCGGTTTCCGGCGGCGTTCCCGGAGATCTGGGCGGATTCGCGGCGGCGACCTATATGCGGGGCGTTCCTTTCTTCCAGGTGCCGACGTCCGTTCTGGCGCAGATAGACAGTTCTGTCGGGGGAAAGGTGGCCATCGACCTGCCGAGCGGAAAGAATCTCGCCGGCGCGTTCTGCCAGCCGAAGGGCGTATGGATCGATCCCGATCTGGTGAAAACGCTGCCGAAGCGGTATTTCCATGACGGTCTCGCGGAAGCGGTGAAATACGGCTGCATCGGCGACCGGGAACTGTTCGGATTGTTTGAACGGATGGGCGGCGATCAGGAGATCGAGGAGCATCTGGAAGAAATCATCCTCCGCTGCGTCCGCAAAAAGGCGGCGGTGGTGGAGCAGGACACGCTTGATACGGGACTGCGGCAGGTGCTGAATTTCGGCCATACCATCGGCCACGGGATAGAACGGTATTTCCGCTACGGGACGTATACCCACGGGGAAGCGGTCGCCATCGGCATGTGCCGCCTCACCGCCGTGACGGAGGAAATGGGGCTGACGAAGGCAGGCACGGCGGAACGGATACGCTCCGTGCTGCAGAGGCTGTCTCTTCCTACAGAGGCGGAGGTTCCGGCGGCGGAGCTGCTGCCCCACATCATGCATGACAAGAAGAAAAGAGGACGCAGGATCACGCTGGTGGTGCTGGAGGAAATAGGGAAGGCGAAGCTGCTTCCCGTGGATGCGGGCGAGCTTGGAAGGTATGTCCGGTAAGACGGAGGCCATGAAAAGCCGCGTGGAATGATCAGCGAAAAAATGGTTGCATGAGTTGTTTCATGAAGGAGGGCGTATGGATATCCGCATAGAACCGGCACCGCTTTTCGGCAGGGTGCGCGTGCCGTCCTCGAAGAGCGTGACCCATCGGGAGCTGATCGCTTCCGCTCTGGCAGAGGGGGAAACGATTCTGGAGGGAGTGACCGTATCCGAAGACATCGAAGCGACGATACGGATCCTTGGACAGCTGGGCGCGGTGATCGGGCCGGCAGGGAACGGGCGTCTCTCCATCCGGGGCGGACTGAAACAAAGCGTCGTTCCCCTTTCCTGCGACGCGGGCGAGTCGGGATCGACGCTGCGCTTCCTGATCCCTCTCGGCCTGCTGTCAGGGAATGCGGTGACATGGACGGGACGAGGCAGATTGTCGCAGCGGCCGCTCACCCCCTATTACGGTCTGTTCCGTGAGAAAAATATTTCCTTTGCGACGTCCGGCGGACTTCCCCTGATGGTGGAAGGGAAGCTGGAAAGCGGTGCCTACGGGCTTCCGGGGGATGTGAGCTCCCAGTTTTTCACGGGACTGCTTTTCGCCCTTCCCCTGCTGGACGGGGATTCCCTCCTGAAAAGCACGACGCCTCTGGAATCGAAAAGCTATGTCGATTTGACGGTGGATGCTTTGCGCCGCCACGGCATCACCGTTTTTGAAAAGGAAGACGCTTATGAAGTGCCGGGCGGACAATCGTACCGGGCAGGCCATTTTTCCGTGGAGGGCGATGCTTCGCAGGCGGCGTTCTGGCTTGCCGCCGGTATCTGCGGCGGTTCGGTCACCTGCGAGGGGCTTTCTTCCGATTCCCGGCAGGGCGACAGGGTGATTATTTCCCTTCTGCAGAAAATGGGCGCTTCCGTGACGGCGGAAAAAGAGGGAGTGACTGCTTCGAAATCGGAGACGAAAGGCATTGTGATCGATGCTGCTGACTGTCCCGATTTGGTACCCGTCCTTGCCGTGCTGGCGGCGGTGAGCGAGGGGAGGACGGAAATTATCCGCGCAGGACGGGTCCGTCTGAAGGAATGCGACCGCCTGCACGCGATGAAAGAGGAACTCACAAGGCTGGGCGCCGAGGTGAAGGAAAAGCCTGACGGGCTCGTGATTGACGGAAAGAAGGAGCTCCGCGGCGGTACGGTGTCTTCATGGAATGATCACCGGATTGCGATGGCGCTGGCTTCCGTTTCATCGAAATGCACCGGGCCGCTCATCATACAGGGAGCGGAAGCGGTGCGGAAATCCTACCCCTCTTTCTGGGAAGAATTCAGAAGGTTGGGAGGAAACCATGTGTCGGAAAAATAAAAAGGCTGTATGTCCGTGCAGGGAAGGAAACAGACAGAGAAAACGGGGTGGATGATGGGAAATTCATTTGGACAACAGGCGCGGCTGACGATTTTCGGCGAGTCCCACGGAGCGGCCATCGGGGCCGTGCTGGACGGACTGCCTGCAGGCATCGCCATAGACTGGGACCGCGTCCGCTTTGAAATGGCGCGCCGCGCGCCGGGCGGATCCGATTTATCGACGCCGCGGAGGGAAGCCGATGCGTTCGAAGTGGAAAGCGGCTATTTCGAGGGACATACCACGGGAACGCCGATGGCGGTGCTCATAAAAAATACGGACGGCCATTCCGGTGATTACAGCCTGCTTCGAAACCGTATGCGCCCCGGCCATGCGGATTATACGGCGCAGGCGAAGTACGGAGGGTTTCAGGATTACCGGGGCGGCGGCCATTTTTCCGGCCGTCTGACGGCGCCGCTTGTCTTTGCAGGCGCCATAGCGATGGGAATCCTTGAGCAGCGCGGCATATATATCGGCGCCCATGCGGCGGAAGTCGCGGGCGTCAGGGACAGGTCGTGGAATCCCTGCGGAGAAGGGAAAGATCTGATGGACAGCCTCAGAAAAGAAAGGCTGCCCGTCCTCGACAGGGAAGCGGGCAAACGCATGGAGGACGCCATTATTTCCGCCGGCAGGGAAAAGGATTCCGTCGGCGGCGTGATTGAATGCATGGTCTGCGGACTGCCTGCAGGACTGGGCGATCCGTTCTTCGATTCGGCGGAAAGCGGCCTTGCGCACATGATGTTCTCGATTCCGGCGGTGAAGGGCATCGAGTTTGGCGACGGATTCGGCCTCGCGGAAATGAAAGGCTCGGAGGCGAATGACGCCATCCGTTACGGAAACAGCGGCGTGGTTTTTGAAACGAACCATAACGGCGGTATCCTGGGCGGCATCACGAGCGGCGCGCCCCTCCTTTTCAGGGTGGCGGTGAAACCGACGGCGTCGATCGGGAAAAAACAGCGGACCATCGATATTTCTCTGAAAGAAAACGCGGAACTGGAAATACGGGGGCGCCACGACCCGTGCATAGTGCCCCGCGCCATCCCCGTGGTGGAAGCGGCCGCGGCGTGGACGTTGCTTGATTTGCTTTTAACAGACAGGAGTTTTTGAAATGGCGGAAAAGAAATTGCGTGTCGGCTGCTACGGAGCGAAGGGCTCTTACACCTATGACGCGATGGAGCGGCAGTTCGGGCAGAGGGAACGGGAGGAATCCTATTTCTCCCTGTTTGAGGATGTGACGAAGGCCGTCGCGGAAGGAACGATCGATTACGGCGTGGTGCCCATCGAAAATTCCTCGACCGGCGGCATCACGGAGGTTTATGACCTCATACGGAAATACGGCTGCGCCGTCGTCGGCGAGCAGCTGGTGAAAATCGAGCATCACCTGCTCGCGCTGCCCGGCGTGTCGCAGGAGGAAATAGATACGGTCTACTCCCATCCGCAGGGCTTCGCCCAGTGCCGTCCTTTTCTGAACGAGCACAGGGAATGGAAGCTGAAACCTTATTTTTCCACATCCCGGAGCGCGGAACGGGTGGCGCAGGACGGGCTGCGGAACCAGGCGGCGGTGGCAAGCCGCACGGCGGCGAGGCTCTACGGGCTGTCCGTCATCGCGGAGAATATTTACTTCAATGCAAGCAATTATACCCGCTTCTTCATTATCGCCCCGAAGATGGAAATCAAGGCGGACTCGGATAAGATCACCCTCGTCATCTCTGTTCCGCACGAACCGGGGGCGCTGTACCACGTGCTCGGCTATTTCTTCTACGGCGGTATGAATATGACCCATCTCGAATCACGGCCGATGGAGGAGAAGCCTTTTGAGTATTTCTTCCATATCGACGTCATGGGGCGTCTGGAGGATCCTGCCAACGCGCAGACCCTCCGCGGGCTCCGGTCGATGTGCACCTATTTCAA
Source organism: uncultured Dialister sp. (assembly GCA_902462205.1). GTDB lineage: Bacteria > Bacillota > Negativicutes > Veillonellales > Dialisteraceae > Dialister. Next base: position 242,640 of record CABQAR010000002.1, on the reverse strand, counting down.
GGTGCTTGGCAATTATCCGTCCTTCCGGGAATGAGCGGAAGCGGAAAGGAGGCGGCAATGAAACTCGGACTGATCGGAGAAACGCTGGGGCACAGCCTGTCGCCCTGCATCCATCGGAAAATATTCGGCCGGCTCGGTATTTCAGGCACCTATGACCTGGTGGAAATCGGGAAAGGGGAATGGCAGGAACGCATGGAGCAGGCGCTGGCCTCTTATGACGGACTGAACGTGACCATTCCCTATAAGACGGCGGTGATTCCTTTTCTGGATGAAATTTCGGAAGAAGCGCGGCGCATCGGCGCGGTAAACACAATCGCCGTGCGGAACGGAAAAATCAAAGGCTACAACACGGACTATGCAGGATTCAGCCGGACGCTCCGTAAAATAGGGGCGGAGGTCTCCGGCAGGCGCTGCGTCGTCCTCGGAAGCGGCGGCGCATCGAGGGCGGTCATCCAGTGCCTTTCCGACGAAGGGGCGGACGTGTCCGTCATCAGCCGCCATCCGGAAAACCTCGGAGAGGATTTTATTTCCTTCGCCCATCGGTGCGGAGCGAAGATTTACAGCTATGGAACGCTGGAATGGAACCCTCACGGAACGCTCCTTGTGAATACGACGCCGGTGGGGATGTTCCCCCATGCAGGCGTTTCTCCCGTCTCACCGCGCGTGGCGGGCGCATTTCCGAAAGTGATCGATATCATCTACAATCCGAAAGAGACGGAATTGCTGTCCCATGCGAAAACGGCGGACAGGGCGAATGGCATGTATATGCTCGTCATGCAGGCCGTCGCAGCGGAAGAAATATGGACAGGCGCGGCGATTCCTCCGGCTGTGGCGGAAGCCGTCGCGGAAGAAATGGAAAACGGCGCGGTGCACGGGCGCCATTCATGACAGGGAGGCAGGCATGAAAAACATCGTCCTGATCGGAATGCCGGGAAGCGGAAAGACCACCTTCGGCAGGGCCGTGGCGGAAAAATTGGGGAAAGCCTTTTTTGATGCCGACACCTATCTGGAAGAAAAAGAAGGGAAACGGATTGCAGCGTTTTTTCAGGAAGGAGAAAGCTGCTTCCGTGACGCAGAAGAAGAAGCCATCAGGGAACTGTCACGCATGGAAGACTGCGTCATCGCCACGGGCGGCGGCGTGGTGGAACGGCCGGATAATATCCGCCGGCTGCGGAAAAGAGGGATCCTCCTGTTCCTTGATCGACCTCCGGCGGACATCGCCGCCGATATAGAAGTCAGTACGAGGCCACTCCTGAAAGACGGCGCGGAAAAAGTATACGCTCTGTACAGGGACAGGCTTGTCAGCTATCAGGCGGCAGCGGACGTGACGGTGAAAAACGATAAAGGCGAAGAAGAAATCCTCTGCGAAATCCTGCGGGAACTGGAACGGCTCCTGTAAAAGGAAACGGCAGAATCAGACAGAACGGAGAGATAGCCTATGCTTTCCTTCTGTTCTTTTTTATTGTCCATTTGGGGCCGTGAATGTTCAATTGTACTTTATAGGATTTAAACATATATATGTAAACTCTTTTGCAGAAAAATACGATGCATACTGATTCTTGTGAAAATACTGATCATGTTTGCACAGTGTATTTTATTATTCAATATAAAAACTATTTATAAAATGAACCGCGCCGGAAAGTTATGACGAACTTTCATAACTTCACCTGTTTTGCGGAAAAAAGACGGGATTTTCAAGAATATATTCTTTTAAAGAATCTGAAAAATAAAAAACATTCATAAAGCGGTTATAAAAGAATAATTGCTATATGAATGGGTTATTTTATTCCAATCCATTTTTCGTGATATGATTTTCAAGACATTAAGAAACCATGAGACTCAGACAAAATAGAAGAAAGATGCAGGGAGAAACCGGACGGGGACACTTTCTGCGGGTCAAGAAGCAAGGGAGGCATTTATGGCATTATTATCGCTCGGTTCTCTGGCAGCCGCCATATTTCTCGGATTTTTCCGCAAAATGAATACAGGGCTTGTCTGTATCGGATTTGCATTGCTCCTCGGGAAGATCGCCGACATGCCGGATAAGGAAATCATCGGGGGCTTCAATTATTCCCTCTTCCTGATGCTTCTCGGCGTGACCTACCTGTTCGGGCTGGCGGAAATCAATGGGACGCTGAAGCTGCTGACGAGGAAAATCACCGTGCTTTCCGGGCACCATACCTACCTGATCCCTATCGTCATGTACGTTTTTGCCACCGTCCTGTCCGCACTGGGGCCGGGAACGATCCCTACGACGGCGATCATGATGGTTTTCGGCATGACGCTGGCGGTGGAAATGCATATCAATCCGGCGATGCTCGCCGCCATCATATTCTTAGGCGCGGCAGGAGGCGGCATGTCTCCTCTGGCGGCCACGGGAATCATCGGGCTGAACCTTTGCGAAGGATTCGGCCTGACAGGCATCGAATTCCCTCTCCTCATCAACGGCATCCTGTCATCCACCGTTTATGCAGGCATCGTATATATCGGATTTGGCGGATACAAGCTGAAATCTGACGTGGCACTGAAATTTTCAGACATTCCCGCCTTCGACCGGGCGCAGCTGGTGACGCTGGCGGGCATCGCCGCGATGGTGGGGATGGTCATGCTGTTTAAAATCAATGTAGGTCTGGCGAGCTTCACGGTCGCCATGGCGCTGTCCTTTTTCCGCGTATCGGATGAAGAAAAAGCATTGAAAAAGATTCCCTGGGGCACGCTCCTTCTCATTTGCGGCGTCGGCGTCCTGATGAACGTCATCATCAGGCTGGGCGGAATCGACCTTCTGTCCGTGGCGCTGGCCTCCGTCATGAACGCGGCGACGGCGACCTCCATCCTCGGTGTGACGGCAGGCATCATGTCATGGTTCTCCTCCACCTCTGGCGTGGTCATGCCCACGCTGATACCGACGATTCCCCATATCATCCAGCAGATGAGCGTCTCCGTCAATCCGGTGGAATGGGTAACGGCCATCTCCATGGTATCCAATACGGCAGGGATCAGCCCCCTTTCGACAGGAGGAGCGCTCGCACTGGCGGCCTACTCATCAGAAGCAGGTGCGGCAGCAGGGGAACTGGACCAGCTCTTCCTGAAAATGTTCGCGATTTCGGCAGCAGGCGTCATCACGCTCTCCATCTTAGCCTACTTCGGCTTCTACAGATGGCTTCTGTAACGAAACAAAGCAAAAAACGCTCTTATAAAGGGGCGTTTTTTTAATGAGGAATTTGGAATTAGGAATGAGGAATGGCGGTGCGCCGCGACAGACAATATAGCGGCGAGAATCAATAGACAGCAGTCAGTGGCCAGTAATCAGAAATAGGGAAACGGTTTTCTTGCGTGCCGTCATCCTCGAGCGGAACGTAGTGAAGTGAAGGATCTGGCATAGGATGATGGGATTAAATGATGAATGAAAAGGCTCCACCGCTTGTCGGCTGAGCTGGTAACCGTAGGTTGACTGAAGGGGCGGGTTGGGGAAGACAGGCAAAAGTATGTACACACACTTGCCCCTATCCCTGCCATTCGGCAGTACTTCCCCCGACAAGCGGTGGAAGCTTGCAAATCGTATTTAAAACCTGCAACCTATGCCCAGATTCTTCGCTCCTTTTCACCGGTATGATTACGGGCTTCACATAAAATCTATTTTTCCCACCGCTCGAGAATGACAGGGCAAGGGTTGTTTACCTTTAACGGAATTATCTGCTTGCCGTCATCCTCGAATGGAGCGTAAGCGAAGCGATGGCAAGCGAACGATTTTTGAAGGAATGAAATGACGCGCAAAATTGTGTTCCGTAGAGGACACGATGAAAAGGAATGAAATGACGCATGAATCGTAGTCCTTCACGGATGCAGTGGCAGAGACGCCATACCCGACCGGAGGGAGCGGTAAGGATCTGGCAGGGGGATCCATTAATTTATTTCTAAATGGAATATAAGTTATATATTAAAGGAATTTTATTGTTTGATGGAATATAAGATACAATAGAGGAAATAACAGAAGAACAGTGAAGCGAGGATTTCTATGATTGATTACGTAGTGGAAAATTCGATACTTTATTACTGGAGGATTTTCGGCATCCTGGTTTCCATTGCTGTCGTGTATATCATTTTTGAGATGCAGCGGAAGAAGATGGACCGGCTGAATTCTGCCAATACCCATTCCTCTATCGTCCTTTTATACAAGCGGCATGCGGGCAATCCCGATTATTCCGGCAGAAATGAGATTCTCTGCATCGACGGGCTCAGGGCGGAAACGTTCCTTTACTGCGTCGGGGTTCCGGCGGTGTACCTGTCGCCCGGCGAGCATGATGTGGAAGTCTGTGCCTACTGGTCGCGGCATATCCGCGGCAAACGGTTCAAGGAGTATCATGCCGGCCCGCGCCACATACATGTGGAGGTGGGGCATGGCGAATTCTGGTCGCTGGAGTACCAGATCAAAGCCAATAAATTCATCTTTACAAAGTGCGATGCGAGAAAAATATTTAAGCGGGCATGACCGGTTTCCTGCGGAAAAGGCAGAACCGTACCGGATATTTCTGAAAGTTCCATCAAAAAGCGAATAAAACATCAGAAAAAGAAGCAAGATATAACGAATGGGAATAACTGGTATAAAATACTGGAAATATGGTAATATACCGTCTATAATCAGGGCAGAAGGAAAGAGAAGCCTTCAAGACCGGTCACGATAACAATCTATTTCATTACACGGGAAGGAGAATGCACTATGAATACCATGTATGATGCAGTCATGAAAATGGAACAGCTGCTTGGCGACTATGAGCGGATCATTGATGAACTGGCCGGCTACATGAAGGAAAACGGCATTGATTACACGGCGGATAATTCAGTCCATCCGGCGATCATGCTTTACTCGGAGGCAGGAAGGATTTACAGCCGCCTGCTCCAGACGAGGAAGCTGGAGGATCTGCTCCGCATGGAAGGAGAATACACGCTGATGAATGGGATGCTGAATGAAATGAAGGCCGGCGCATGGGCAGGAATTTCGTCGGCAGACAGTTACCACAAGGCTGTATAAAATGAAAGACGGACGAAGGCGCACACGGAAAACGGTGTGTGCCTTTTTGATTGCCGGAACAGCTGTCGGAAAATAAAAAATACCGCCATCAAACGGCGGTATTTTCTGGATTTGTATTACATCATGGTGCTCAGCTTGCCCACGCGTTTGGAGTGGCGTGCTTCCGAGTAGAATTTGAGGAATTTCCTTGCGATGACGGAGAGCGGGCGGCCTTTCACCTTGACGACGGTTTTGAACAGGTCGGCGCCGGCTTCCTCTATGCGTCGGCAGACGAAATGGCTGCCTATGTTTTCCCCCGGTTCCATCGGGACGATGCTGACACCGTAGTCATCCTCCGCCCACTGCAGCGCTGCGGTCCTTGTGGTACAGATGCTGAGAATGTGGGGCTTCAGGTTATGTTCCTTAAAGACCTTGCTCATGATGAGATGGCAGCCGGCAGAGGCGCAAAGAGGCAGGGGGGACAGCTCTTTCACGGAGATCGTATCGCTTCCGCCTTCCGGAAGGAATTTGGAATTCTTTGAAAAGATGGCGCAAACTTCCTCTTCCCGCTGGAACAGGACCTCGAAATCATTCTGGTGGATCAGGGGCACGCTCAGGATCCCCAGCTCGGTGATGCCGGAAAGAAGCTGCTGGGATTGTTCGTTCACGCTGCCCTCATAGATTTCATAGACCACGTTCGGAAATAAGTCATGGAATGGCTCCAGACAGGTATTGATAAAAACGGAAGAACGGGAATTGGCGGCGCTGATGCGCAGCGTCCCCCTGCTTCCGTCGCTGATGTCATCGATTTCGTTCCGTGCCATGTCTTCCAGCGAGCAGATATATTTCGCCTTATGGTACAGGATCTTGCCCGCATCGGTCAGGATGAGGTGCTTGCTTCCCCGGGTAGTGATGATCAGCTTTGTGCCGAAATACCCTTCCAGCGATTTCAGCTGCTTGGACAGCGCCGGCTGGGCGATATGGACGAATTCCGAGGCGGAGGTCATGCTGCCTGCTTCGACGATGGCTAAAAAATTTCTGTAATTATCTATTTCCATATGTAAGCTCCTTCTGAGAAATAATGCGTCGCAGAACAAGAAACTGACACATTTCTCGATGCATTCGATGCCGGTCGAACTACATCTGGCCAGAGTTCGCATACTTTACCACTATAGATTAATATAAAATTAGTATTAAGTCAATAAAGGTATGAACAAAAGCAACATATTTCTAATACGAAATATTTTTAATTCCAATCAGATATTTTTAATTCATCAGGAAATGGTGTAGAGTGTAGGTACAAAGAATGATGCCGGCCGAAGTAAAGTTCGATAAGTTACAATGTTTACTGTTTTAATAACAGAGAGGAGTGATTATTATGACAGTTCAGAAAAAAAGGGCATTTGGCAGGATTTTGCGTCATCGTCTCGAAGCTGCAAAGGTATTTCCGCATATGGGTGAAAAGGGACAGGCTTTCACGGATTATATCCAGGGAACTCCCGTAACCAAGAAGGGAATTGCGGAGCATACGGAAAGAATCAGATTATCTCTCATGGCAAGATAATTTCAGGTCGGTCTCACCTTCCCGTACTTGAATTTATTCCTGTTCATTTTCGATAAGAAATGACCCGTTTCGACGGGTCATTTTTTAATGGGAAAATTTGGACAATGAGAAATTTGGAATGAGGAATTAGGAATTGAGGTGCGCCGCGACGAATAATATAGCGGCGGGATTTAGTAAGCAGTAGGCAGAAGACAGGCGCCAGAAGATAGAAGGCAGAAGTCAGATATCAGATATCAGTAGTTAGTTGATAGTTCTTAGTTATTCGTTTTTGTAATTGAACGGAAGAAGAGTGTATGCATGCTTGCCCCTATCCCTGCCATTCGGCAGTACTTCCCCCGACAAGCGGTGGAAGCAGGGGAATCGTATTTAACATCCGTACCCGCTGCCCAGATTCTTCGCTCTTTTTTACCAGTATGATATGCAGGATTCAACACAATCTACTTTATTCACCGCTCGAGAATGACGGGCGAGGGCGATTTCCCTTTATTCGTATTCCTTGCGTGCCGTCATACTCAAATGGACAGGCAGATATGAAATCAAGGGATTACATGATGGACAGGGGGTTCCGCCGGATGTTGGGGATTTCTTTCGGCGGGGTGCTTTTGTCTGTTAATGATAATAATTATTCATAACAGTTCTAAAAAATTGGAATAAGTTGAATGCAAATGAGACACATATATTCTTATAAGATATTTTTAATGTTTAGGAATAAATGTTAATCTTTTATCAGTTGAGGAAACGAAGATGGAAAAGCAATTCTTGCCGATAAGGAATAACGCCCTGATTTTAATTGTATTTTAAGAAATAAATGAATAATTCCTTTTATCGGAATGACTTTGCAGAAAAATCTGTGTTTCTTTTACCTGTCCCGTTTAGAGAAAGGAGGAGAGGCCATCGATGGGAACAAAAGAAGATGAGGAGAGAAAGATTCGAGAGTATCTGAAAAAAGTGGATAAGAATTATTATCGACCTGATATCAAAGAGAAAAAATCCTTATCCAATGACATGCTTGATACGGACGAAGACACGGGGCGGGGGCTTCCTGACGTAGAACCGCATGGAAAACGGTGACGTGGCAGGAGGGATAATCCTTTATTTGTGAGTACTGCGTATTAATAGAATTGGGGGAAAATACATTCTATGGAAACGATTTTGATGATGGATCCGGCAGTGAAATGCCTTTGCCTCCTGCTTGTCGTGGCGATCCTTTTTGTGACGGAAAAACTTCCGCTGGCGGTGACCTCTGTATTTGCGGCGATTGCCTGCTGGCTTCTCGGCCTTGTTCCGATTGAACAGGTATTCTTGGGTCTGGCGGACTCCACCGTCGTCCTTTTCGGCGGCATGTTCATCGTTGGCGCTGCCATGTTCTATACAGGGCTTGCCCAGGATATCGGCAGCCAGGTGGTCAAACTGTTCGGCACGGGCGAAATCAAGCTCATGGTGGGCATTATGATCATCGCGGCTGCGATGTCTGCCTTCCTGTCCAATACGGGAACCACGGCATGCCTCATTCCTGTGGTCATCGGCATCTGCAAGGAAGCCCATATCCCTGTATCCCGTGAAATGATGCCGCTGGCGTTTGCTGCCGGACTTGGCGGTACCTGCACACTGATCGGCACGCCGCCGAACATCATTGCCAACGTGGCGCTGAAGGCGGCCGGTATGCCTGAGTTACAGTTCAGTTTCTTTGAATATGCGTGGATCGGCATTCCGATCACCGTGGCCGGCATCCTGTACATGATCTTTATCGGCCGTTACCTGCTTCCGAAAACGGAAGCCACCGAGTTCGATCCCAGTGAAGTGGAGCAGGAAATCGAAGCGAACGAAACGTCAAAATCCAAGAAAATCATCTGCGGCATCATCATGCTCGGCGTGATCATCACCATGGCGACAAGCATCGTTCCGCTGGAAATCGCGGCAGTCATCGGCGCTCTGCTCTGCGTGGTGACAGGCTGCCTGACAGAAAGACAGGCGTATGATTCCATTGACTGGGTTACGATTTTCCTCTTCGCCGGCATGATTCCTGTAGCTACCGCCATGAATACCTCCGGCGCAGGCAAGCTGATTGCGGAATTTACCGTGGCAGCCATGGGCGGGGATCCTTCTCCCTATCTCATCACAGCCGTCCTCTTCGCACTGGCCGTCGTCCTGACCCAGTTCATGAGCAACACCGCCTCCAAGGCGCTCCTCTGTCCGGTGGGCATTGCCCTTGCCGCGCAGGTAGGCGCTTCCCCGAGAGCCGTCCTCATGGCGATCCTGATTGCCTCCTCCTGTGCTTTCGCCAGCCCGGTAGGCACGCCGCCAAACACGCTGGTTCTGGGACCCGGAAAATACTCTTTCATGGATTATGTGAAATGCGGCTCCGGACTTGTCGTGGTCTGCATGATCGTATCCATCATCGTGATTCCGATCGTATGGCCGTTCTTCCCGAACTGATAAGCATAAGGTACAAAAAAAGCACGATTCCGGTTATCGGCCGGAGTCGTGCTTTTTGCATGAAAACACCAAATAAAAAACAATAGCGCCAATAGGAGTAAGCCGGCATCCGGAACCCACAGGTGAGCTTTGATTCCGGCATGCCTCTTGAGGGATGCCGCTATTGTCTTTTGCAAATATTCAGATGCTGGTTAATTCAAGGATGGCCCAGCTCGGCGTTTCCTTTTCCGTCTCTTCGGTTTCATCCTCATAGGTTTCCCAATCCATGGTCTGACTTCCTTTCTTTGATTTGTCCCTATCCTACCAGTTTCCCAGAGTAATAAAAAATATCTGTTTTTCATATTTCTTATATGGCAGCTGGAGCGGAACAGGCATTGGAATTGTTAATAAAAATTAATTTTATACAAATAAATATATACGTGTATAGGTATATAACATAATAATAATACAATTATTTAAATTATTTATCCAATAAACATTGATAAATAAAATAATAAATCCTATAATTTAAATGTATGTTATGCAGTTATTTTTAATGTTCAAGGAGAGGTCAGAAATGAAAAGTGCACAAAGAATTCTTTTGGCAGGGTGTCTGGCTGTCATGGGCGGCAGTGTTGTCCAGGCGGAGCCAGTGGTGTATGAAATGTTGCCGGAAGTGGTCGTGACTGCGACAAGGACGGAAAATACGGTACAGAATGTCCCTGCTTCCACGCAGATCATTACAGAACAGCAGATCCAACGGTCCGGCAGTAATGATGTGCGTGATCTGATCTCTCATGAAACGAATATTTTCCAGAAACACAGAAGCCGTGGCGGCGGACATGACGTCATCATACGCGGGATGGATACGGATAAGACGCTGATTTTGATTAACGGGCGCCGGGTGGCCAATGAATCAGACTCCACCGGTCTGGGGAATGCCATGGCATTTGACCGTATCAATATGAATGATATTTCCCGGGTGGAAATCGTCAGGGGCCCTTCCAGCGCGCTGTACGGTTCGGAGGCCATGGGCGGCGTCATCAATATCATTACGAAGCCGTCAGAAAAATCATCTGCGACGATCGGCGTGTCCAGAAGCAGCGAGGATGCGAATAACTGGTACCACTTTGATACGGGCCGGCAGGGGAATGTGTCTATGACGGCGGATATGAAATTCAATAAGGTGTTCAGGGAGCAGGACGCTGATGCAGCCAGTTCAAATTATTACGGCACGTCCCAGACGTATAACCTGTCCGCCAACTATTATTTCAACGACAGGAATTATTTGAATGTATTCTACGATTATTACAGCCAGCACCTGAAAAATGATACGGGAGAGGCGAAGCTCGTTCCATTCCCTGTCAAGATGGGGACAAAGACTTTGAACGGCTCGGCCAAGATTGCGGGAAACAGTCTGAATGATTACCGGCAGAGAAGCTACGGGCTCAGCTATAATGGCAGCTCGGATAAAAATGACTGGCAGGTACGGCTGTATGGCAGCACCTTCGATTGGTCCGATGAGAAATCGCAGAAGGTACTGGAAGCGGTGGCAGGCAAGGATCCCATGTCGAAAAAAGCCTATGTCGGTTATATGATGAAGTCCACGAAGTATAATACGTACGATTTCAATGAAAACGAGAACAGGCTGTGGGCACTGGAAGGCAGGGATTCCTTAAAGCTGAATGACCACAACCGCCTCACGTTCGGCGCGGAATATGTAAACAACGAGGTCACGGGGACGAATCTGGGAGATAATGGCAAGGCTGTTACGAAAATCATCAGAAATAAACTGGAAAAGTCTTCTTCAAAGGTTGATATCGATACCTATGCCGCCTATCTGCAGGATGAAATAGAAGCAGGGAAGTGGTTCATCGTTCCAGCTCTCCGCTATGACCATCATTCCACCTTCGGCGGCCACGTATCGCCTAAGCTTGGTCTAACGTATAAGGCAAAGGACCATCTGCGTTTCAAGGCGAATTACGGAGACGGATTCAAGGCGCCTTCCGTATACCAGCTGTACTATTCCCTGTACCGCATCATGGGAAAGAATTATATCAATCTGATCGGGAATCCGGATCTGGAACCGGAAGAATCAAGAAGCTTCGATATCGGCATGGAAGCGGAATTCGGGAAGGCTTACGGCACGATCAGTTATTTCGACAGTCATGTAAAGAATCTGATTGATGATATTTATATCGGCACGGATGGAAAAGCGAAACAGTATAAATATATCAATATCGGCAAGGCAAGGATCAAAGGGATAGAAACGACCTTGGGATATAAATTCAATGACCGCTGGGAAGCGAAGGTGACTTCCAACTGGCTGTCGGCAAGAGATACGACCAATGACCTTGACCTCGTCAGACGGGCGAAGTTCTCCCAAATCTACCAGCTGGTATATGACGACCATATGGATACGGGCTACAACGCCGTTCTCTGGGACCAGTTCGATCATGGCTATGTCACGGAGGAATATGAGAAGACGAGCTACAACCTGCTGAACTTCACGCTGACAAGGCGGTTCAATAAGGGGACGAGGCTCTATGGAACCGTGGAAAACATTTTTGATAAGAAGGACGACAGGAGCGATCTGGACGGACGTTTCTGGATGCTTGGTTTCGAGCATACCTTTTAAGTGATGGTATGAGGGAAAGATAGGCCGTGCCGGTATGGGTGCGGTCTATTTCTCCATATGGTGGAATGATGAAAAGATACGTTTTTTTCTTTTTCGCGATGCTCCTGCTGCTTACATCAGGCTGCGGCACGTCCGCGCCGAAGGGCGGCAGCGGTTTCATGACGGTGACGGACAGCGCGGGACGGACGGTGCATCTGGATAAAAAGCCGGAAAGGGTCATCCTCCTCACGCCGACGCTGGCGGAAATACAGCATGCCGTGGGCGGTGATTTCATCGCTATGGGAAGCACGCCGAGCGTGCGGATTCCCGACTATGCGAAAAATAAGCCGTCCGTGGGCATGTCCTACCAAGTAGATATGGAAGCCCTTATTTCCATGAAGCCCGATCTGGTCGTGGGGCTGAACGGACTGAACAACGGCATTGCACAGGGGCTGGAACAGAACAGGGTGCCGTTCCTCCTGTTTTCCCTGTCAGCATATGATGATGTGAAGAGGGCGGTGGAAATATTGGCGGAAGCGGCAGGAAACAGGGGGAAAGGGAAAGAAGTCTGCACAGGACTTGACCGGCGGATGCAGGAAACAATCGATTCCCTGCCCAAAGAAAAAGCCACCTTCGCCGTGATCCACGGGACGGGGAAAGCCCTCACCATAGAGAGCAAGGGCTCCATCGCCTGCGACGTGGCGGAACGGATCGGCCTTTCCAATGTGTTTGAAGAACTGAAAATGAAGGATATCGGCCATATGCCGCCGTTCAGCATGGAACAGCTGGCGGTGAAGGATCCGGACATCATTTTCCTGACCACCATGGTACATCAGGGAAAAGAATCAGATGTGTTCAGGAAATCAATGATGGCGCATCCGGCGTGGGGCAGCATGAGGGCCGTGAAAAACGGAAAAGTCTACCTTCTGCCGCAGGACCTGTTCCTCAGCAGCCCGGGCATTCATTATCCCGAGGCGGTGCAGGTGATGGCAGATCTGGTATATTCTGCCGGAAAAGGAAAGGAAGGGACGTGATGACGGTGGATCTGGAAAAAATCATGGAATCGGAGGAATACCGGTCATCCGGCGGGAAATTCATTTCTTCTCCGTGGGATATGGAATGGAACGACGTTCCTTACCATGAACGGGAAACGCAGACGCTTCCGCCGCCCCTGCTCAGACGGGAGATGGAAACGATCCTGCAAGAAGGACGCCCATCAAATCGATCCGCCGTGTACATCCATATCCCTTTCTGCCGTCTTGACTGCACCTATTGCGGCTTTTACAAGCAGAAGGCGGACGATGCGAGGCTGGCTGCCTATGCGGAGAGCCTGATTAAGGAAATACAGGGGCTTCGCTCCTGTCCTCTGGTGGAAAAAGCCAAGGTGGAAGCGGTATTCTTCGGCGGCGGAACGCCGGGACTCCTGTCGCCGGCACAGATTACGGCGGTCATGGCAGCGGTGGAAGACACCTTCCATCCTGCATCAGGCGCGGAGATAACGATGGAATCGAGCCTGTCGGATATGACGGAAGAAAAAATGGAAGCGGCCATCGCATCTGGCGTGAACCGCTTCAGCTTCGGCGTGCAGTCCTTTGACACCCGTGTCAGACATGCGGTGGGAAGGCCGGATCCGAAAGAAAAAACGGCCGAATCGCTCCGTCGGTATGCAGGACTTGGCGCGGATGTGATCATTGACCTGATTTATGGACTGGAACACCAGACAGCGGAAACGATGCGGGAAGATATCCGCCGGGCGGTTTCCTGCGGCGTGGCAGGACTGGACCTGTACAAGCTGCAGATCCATCCATCCTCCGTATTGGGAAAAGCATTTGCCGCCACTGGCAGGAAACTGGACAACAGCCTGCTGCAGACCCTGTTCCGCGCGGCGGTAGAAGAACTGGAGACAGTAGGAGCCAAAGGGATTTCCTGCACCCATTGGAAAATGAAAGAGACGGAACGGAGCCTGTACAATACGATCAGCTCCGAGGGGGGAGACGTCTTCGCCCTTGGCATGGCCTGCGGAGGCACACTGGGCGGCATCAGCTTCTTCAAGACCGTGAAGGAAGAAATATACAGGAAAGAAGCAGGACATGGCTATGCGCCCGCCATGGGAAAAAGAAAAAGCCCGTACGCTGTGCGGCTCGGACGCATTTCCTCCGCCTGTGACAGGGGCGTGCTGGATTTGCGCCTGCTGGAGGAAGAAACGGGCATGCCCTTGCAGCGCCTGTTCACCCCCGTTCTTACGACATGGGAAAAATGGGGGCTGCTTTACAGGGAAGACAGCCGCTATCTCTATACCCCGGCAGGGAAATACTGGTATAAGACGATGCGCCGGTACCTGCTCCGCATGACGGAAAACCTGCTGTACGGCATGGAAGGTCCTGCGGCCGCCCCAAAGAAAATGAACTGGCAGGGCATGGATAATCTGAAATAACAATCGAAAAAGAAAACAGCCTGCTTTTGTGTTTTAAAGAGCAGACTGCGGATATTTGGCAATAAAAAAGCCCCGGAGTTTCCGGGGCTTTCCTGTCTTACAAATCAAATTACTTTAAAGTCATTGGTTTTCCGCAGCATTCCAGTCCGCAGCAATGTTCCTTGTCCGGCTGGCAGGCAGAATCATGGTCGCATTTACATTCTTTAACGACTTCTACTTCAAAACCGCAATCAGCACAAACATAAACCTGACCCTTTTTCATTTCTCCGCAAGATGCCATTTTCTTTTCCTCCCAATGATAAAAACAAAAACAAAAAAGTAATGAATCAATCAGTAAACATGTGTTTACTGATTATAGTATAGAGGCTTTTTTTCTCCCTGTCCACCTTGAACGGACGGAAGTCAGCAGGCTTAACTAGCTTTTAACAGGATATATGCATGATTTTTCAAGAAAAGCAAATTTATTTTCATACAATCTGTTCAATTTCTCATTTGTGGTTTAATGCTTCCCATTTGCATTTAATGCATCCTCATTTTTCACGCAACGGGTACAAAAGGGATCTCGCTTTCCTGTAGGATGGTTCTCTTCCAGGCGCCCTTACATACATGCAGTCCGTTTTCGGCATATTTCGGAAATAAGGAAATAAAAAGCATCCCTGCCGCTCCGGTAACGGATGGGGTGCTCATATATTTTCTCAGAGAGAACCATCACGGAGCGCGCGCTTCAGGATCTTGCCTGTGGCATTCTTCGGAAGGGCGTCCATGGGAATGAACCGCCTCGGAATTTTGTAGGCGGCGATATTTTTTACCATGTGCTGGCGGATCTTGTCTTCGTCGAATTCGTAATTTTCCTTCATGACGACATACGCCCAGACGGACTGGCCGCGGAGAGGATCGGGATGGCCGACGACGGCGCATTCGCCGACGCCTTCCACTTCGTAAATGCAGTCTTCGACTTCGCCGGGATAAATATTTTCCCCGTTCATGATGATCAGATCCTTGATGCGGTCGACGATATAAATATATCCGTCATCATCCATGTAGGCCAGATCGCCTGTGTGGAGCCAGCCGTCCTCGGTGAGGACCTTTTTTGTTTCTTCCGGCTTTTTCCAGTATCCTTTCATGACATTATCGCCGCGGACGAGGAGCTCGCCGACGGTGCCGGATACGTACGGGCCTTCCTTGTCGGTGATGACCTTCACTTCCACGCCGGGCAGCGACGGGCCGACCGTGAGGTACTTCGGCTTGGCGGTCGGAAGGACGGAAACGACAGGAGAAGCTTCCGTGAGGCCGTAGCCTTCCTGCACGGGATGGCCGAACCGTTCGAAGAATGCCTGCGCCACCGGCTGGGGCAGGGAAGCGCCTCCGGAAATAAAGGTATGCACGGTTTTCATGCTGCTCGGATTCCCGCGGCGGGCGAGCAGGTTATAGAGGGGAGGAACCATCACGGCCATCGTGATTTTGTATTTCATGATGGCGTTGATGATTTCCGTCGGATTCTTGGAACGGAGCACGACGATGGTGCAGTGGTTGAGCAGGCAGGCAAGCACGACGACGGTCAGGCAGTAGCAGTGGAACATGGGGAGCACGCAGAGCAGGCGGTCATCGGGAACCAAAGGAATCAGTCCGTTATACTGCTGCACGTTGCGGATCTGATTCTTGTGGGTCAGCATGGCGCCCTTCGGCTTTCCCGTGGTGCCGGACGTATACACGAGGGCGCAGGTGTCATCTTCCGTCAGATGGGAAGGAAAAGCGGGGGCAGCCGGCGCATTTTCCGTGGTGGCCCTGTAATCCAGATGATGGATGTCAATCTGGGGCGTGGAAACGGAAAGCTCCGTGTCCGTGATCAGCAGCTTGGATTCAGAATCTTTCAGAATGAAATCCACTTCCCTGTCTACGAGGGAATTATTGATCGGGACGATGATGGCGCCCAGACTGGTGACGGCCATGTACACATAAACGAATTCAGCGCGGTTGGCCGTATAAAGGCTGACACGGTCGCCGCAGCGGATGCCCATGGCGTACAGCGTGTTCCTGTACTGGTCAACAGTCTTGAACAGTTCCCCGTAAGTGGCGGTAGACTCGCCCATAAATACAGGGCGGTTTGGATCAGCGTTTTGGAATATTTCATGTATGAACATTTTTACACCTCACAGATATGATATATCATTTTAACAAATATGGAGAGGCTCTTCAAATCCGGCGGATTTTCAAAGAACCGGAAAGGAAATATGGTATACTTGTCGTCAGGGAATGCAGTCGAATAAAAGAGGAGATGTGGTGTGGATATGAGACAAACACAGATGACGCAAGAGGATGAAATCCGTGCCATCCATTTCAAATATGAAGTGCCGGAAATAGTGGTGAAAGAACTGCTGGACAGCGGAATCCGTTACACGGAAGCAGATAAGATGGCCTTGCTTTCCTGTCTGACAGGGAAGGATATCAAAGAAATGGCAAGGCTCCGCAAAGAGCAGCCGTGGAGCAGGATTCAGAAAGAACTGGGGCTTTCCGCCGAGGTCTACGAAGCCAAATATTTCTCACACCGGGCAAACCGCCTGCACCGTTTCTACGGCATAGAAGAAAACCGCGCGCTGGCGGCGCTGCAGGAAGGTTACCCAAACCACTGGATCCGTCTGGCATGGCTTCTGGAAACGAAGACAGGGAAAAAGATGGAAGAAATACTGATGATGAAAAAGAAAACACCGAAATGGAAAGAATGGGCGCAAACAAACCTAAACGTCGATCCTGAAGATTTCTCCCGATGGATTCTCGAAACAAGGAACCCCAGCCTGAAACCGAAAACATAATACACAGATGCATCCACCTTGTGGCGGAAACAAAAAAAGCTCCTGTCGGAGAAAAAACGGCAGGAGCTTTTTGATTGGGAATATGAATATTTCCAAATTGGAATAATCAGGAAATGTTCGGTAGTTACTATATATTTTAGTTTGGAACAGAAAAGAATACTTGAAAATTATTATCATTATCATTATAATTTAATCTGCGACTGAGTCGAATGTTTAATCGGTTGCGATGCATATGGACATACATGTGCATTTAAAAAATTTTTGAGGAGGCTGTTCATGAATCATTTGTATAAAGTTATTTGGAGTAAAAGTAAGGCCTGTTATGTGGTCGTATCGGAAATTGCAGGGAATGCAGTTCACAATGGGAATCGGAGGCATGGAATGAGAGGGATTTTATCTGCTTTCGTCCTGTGTTCTCTTTTAAGCGGAGGTTTTCTTGCGAATGAAGCGGCCGCGGCAGATATGCATTATGTAAGTATCCAGTCTGACAATTCGGATAAATACAGCAATTATGAAAATAACGGAGTAAAAAGCAAAGAAGGCGTCGCCATCGGTGTGGGCGCTTCTGTGGGCAAGGACGGCAAAAAGAGTGTTGCCATGGGATACACTGTAAGCGCCAAAGGCAAATATTCCACAGCGATGGGTGTTGATACTTTCGCAGATGGGGATTGCGATGTGGCGGTCGGTTATGGCAGCAGCGCAAAAGGAACGTATTCTTCCGCGTTCGGTATGGCAAGCCATGCGAACGGCCGTTCATCGACATCAGTGGGGAATAACAACAGCGCTGACGGATTCATGTCCAATGCGGTCGGACATGGAAATACAGCTAAAGGGCAAGAGGCAACCGCGATAGGCAGTGATAACGAAGCAATCGGGAAATCTTCTTTTGCCGGAGGCGTGGAATCCATATCTAAAGGAGCATACTCTGCAGCATTAGGCGTGGGGGCCGTTGCAGAAAAGGACAGCAGTTTTGCGCTGGGGTCATGGGCACATGCGGATGAAGAAGGAAGCGTAGCGCTGGGAAGCGAATCCAAGGCGGATAGAAAGAGCGGCGTATTCGGCTATAACCCGCTGACGGGGAAAGCATATGAAGAAACAGCAGAGGAAAAAACGGCAAGAGACCATTGGGATAAAGCCTATGAAGCATGGAACACGGACCAGGGAAATGAGGATAAGAGACAGAAGCTCCATGAAGCGCGGGATGCCTATAATAAGATGGTGTCATCCCATAAGTCGACAAGGGCTGCTGTTTCAGTCGGAGATGAATCCTTGGGAATAAGCCGTCAGATTACAGGTGTTTCAGCAGGAAGCGCGGATACAGATGCAGTAAATGTGGCGCAGCTGAAATCCCTTGATGAGAGAGTAAAGGCGGCAGAGATAGAGGCACGGAAACATCCGCAGTTTATTTCGGGTAAAAATTTGAAGATATCACCCGTCGCCGAACAGAAAAATGGCGGAAAGACATTTAAGGTCAGTCTGGCAGACGATATTGACCTCGGATTAAAGGGAAGCATCTCCGCAGGTGGTATGAAGCTGAATGAAAATGGAATGGATGCAGGAGGAAAGAAGCTTGCGAATGTAGGACGAGGAGAGGCCGATGGTGATGCTGTCAATATGGCGCAGCTGAATGAATTAAAAAATGAAGTCGGGCAAAAGATGGAAACTGATTTAAAAGCATCCCGTGTTTCCGTAAAAGAAGGGAAAAATGTCATTATTAACAGAAAGCAGAGTATAAACGGCACAGAATATACAATCCATGCAAAAGATACATATACCACCGGCGGTACTTATGATGCAGCAGGTAAAAAGCTTATTTTTACCCAGAATGACAGTACGAAAAATTACGAAGTCGATGTGAGCGGGCTGGTATCCGGTATTTCAGGGGATATTAATAAGGGTCTTGATTTTGTCGGAGATACGGGAAAAGCTATAAATAGAAAAATGGGAGAAAGGCTTGAAATCCTTGGTGGAGCCAAAGAATTATCCGAAAAAAATATCGGCGTTGTTTCTCAGGATGGCAGGCTGCATGTGAAACTGGCAAAAGAACTCCATGGGCTCGAAAATGTGGAGACAAAGGGCATTAAAGCACAGAACGGAACAATTTCTCGTTTATCCGCGGATAAAATCCGTGTCGGGCATACGGAAATAACAGAAGACGGGGTAGCCGTTGAAAATGGACCTGCCCTTACGAAGAAAGGCATTTCAGGAGGAAACCGGGTGATTACTGACGTAGCTGACGGACAGATTTCCTCCGAAAGCACTGATGCAGTGAATGGCAGGCAGATTTATGGGTTGAAGCAGGAGGCAAACGCCCAGAAAGAAAGGATGGACAGCCTGCAGGGATCGGTGGACGTAAATGAAAGGAATATCCGTATCCTGCAAGGTGATACGGATAAAATGAATGGACGCATCGATCACGTAAACGCGCGTGTGGATCGTGTGGGAGCAGGTGCGGCTGCATTGGCTGCACTTCGTCCGATGTCCTCGGATCCAGGTTCCGGATGGTCATTTGCTGCCGGTTACGGACGTTATCACGGGGCAAATGCAACTGCTGTAGGGGCATCATATAGTCCGAACGAAACGACCGTATTCAGTCTGGGCGGCAGTTTTGGCGGCGGTGAGAATATGATGAATGCCGGCGTGGCTGTCAAACTGGGACAGGGCGGTAGCGGTACCGCTTCACGCACTGAACTGGCAAGGTCCGTGAAAGAGCTGAAAGAGAAAAATGAAAAAATACAGGAACAGAATCATCGTATTTTAGAAGAAAATAAGGAGATGAAAGAAGAACTTGCCATGCTGAAATCGCAAATGGCGGGGTTGATGAAAAGATAAGGAAGATAAAAGCTCCTGTCGGAGAAAAAACGGCAGGAGCTTTTGTGTTTAATGCATGGTTATAAATCGGTGAAGTGGAAGGATTTCTTTCCTTCTGCGTAATCACTGACGATATGGCCTTTTCCAAACAGCTTGTATTTGTAGGACATGAGTCCTTCCAGTCCGACAGGGCCTCTGGCGTGGAGTTTTCCTGTAGAAATGCCGACTTCGGCGCCGAATCCGTAGCGGAAGCCGTCGGCGAAGCGGGTGGATGCGTTCTGGTAGACGCCGGCGGAATCCACGAGCTGCATGAAACGGCTGACGGCATTCATGTCTTCCGTGATGATGGCTTCCGTGTGGTGGGAGCCGTAACGGTTGATGTGGTCGATGGCTTCCTGGACGGAGCCGACGAGCTTGACGGCAAGGACCAGATCGAGATATTCATGATGGAACTCTTCTTCACCGATGATTTCCACGGGGATGATTTCATTGACTTCCGCCGTGCCACGGAGTTTCACATGGCTTTTTTCCATAGCCTCCGCCAGTTTCGGCAGGAAATCCTTGGCTATATCACGATGGACGAGGAGGGTTTCCGTCGCGTTGCAGGCGGCGGTATACTGGGTCTTCGCATCCACGATGATGGGGAGCGCTTTTTCTATATCGTAGTCCTTGTCTACATAAATATGGCAGACCCCGTCGGCATGGCCCATGACGGGGATTTTCGTGTGTTCCATGATGTACTGGACGAATTCGTTGGAACCTCTGGGAATGAGGAGGTCCACAGCGCCATGGCATTGCAGGAGCTCGTCGATCTCGCTGTGCTGCTGCGCCTGCAGGAAGGCGTCGGCAGGCAGTCCTGCGCGGACGACGGCCTCGTGGATGAGGGAAAAGAGGACGAGGTTTGTTTCCTTTGTTTCCTTTCCTCCTTTCAGGACGGCGCAGTTTCCGCTCTTGATACAGAGGGAGGAAATCTGGACGAGCGCATCCGGGCGCGCCTCGAAAATGACGCCGATGACGCCGATGGGGCAGGTGACGCGGTACAGGCGCAGGCCTTCATCCAGTTCGCGGGCGATCGTGACTTTCCCGACCGGATCAGGAAGGGAAATCAGCTGCCGGATGCCGCCCGTGACATCGGATAGTTTTGCTTCATCGAATTTCAGCCGTTTCAGGATGGCAGCAGGCAGGTTATTTTCTTCCGCTGCTGCCAGATCCCTGTGGTTGGCGTCAAATATTTCTTCCTTGCGGGAATCCAGTATTTCCGCGATCAGTCGGAGCGCTTCGTTCCGTACATCCTCGGAAGCGGTCGCCATGAGGGGCGCGACGGACTTCATTTTGAAAACGTCTTCTTTTATGCTCATAGGGGTCTCCTTTTGGGGAATCAGAAATTATTTATCCCTATCATAATCTTCTCCCTAATGATGGTCAAGAAACAGAAGCGGGGCAGGGCTTTTTTGGATATAATTGGATATAATAGGAAATAGAAATCAAGGGGGCATTGGAAATATGGGCAAATTTTTAAATTCCGTGACCGCCGGCTGCAATGACTAACAACTAATTATGAGGTGCATATTGGAAAATTTACGTTTGAAGGGAATCCTGCTCGCCGCAGTCGGTTCCATTTTGTGGGGGAGCTCCGGCATTGCGGGGCAGTTTCTTTTGCGCAATCAGGGAGTGGCGCCGGAGTGGCTTTCCGTGTTCCGCATGATTTCCGGCGGAGCGATCCTGCTGCTTTTTGATGCATGGAAAAACCAGGGGGATATTTTTTCCATCTGGAAGGACAGGAGCGACCGCCTGCAGCTGTTCCTCTTTGGCGCGCTGGGCATGCTTTTCACCCAGTACGGCTATTTCATCACGATCAAGTACAGCAATGCGGCCACGGCGACGGTTCTGGAATATCTGATGCCGATCCTCATCGTCGCATGGTACTGCTTCCGACAGCGGCGGCTTCCGTATAAAAAAGAACTGTTCTGTTCCGTTTTTGCCATGCTTGGCACCGCGCTGATCGCGACCCACGGGAATTTCGGCAGCCTGGCCATTTCCACGAAGGCGCTGGTCTGGGGCCTGCTGGCGGCGGCGAGCTGTGCCTTTTATACGGTGGCGCCCAAACGGATCATCCAGAAGTGGCGTTCGCCCCTCGTGGTCGGCTGGGGCATGGTGGTCGGCGCCGTCGTTCTTTCACCGGCGGCCGTCATGACGCCCATGACGGGACAGCTGGATCTGGATACCCTTGCCGCATTCATTTATGTCGTTATTTTCGGAACGGTTCTGTCCTTCGGCATGTACCTCGCGAGCATCGCCTACATAGAGCCGGGGGAAACAAGCATCATCGCCGCTCTGGAACCGCTGTCGTCCATCGTGTTTTCCTTCCTCATCTTCGGCATGACGTTCGGGACATTCGAGCTGGCAGGCATGTTCCTCATCATCGCCGCCGTTATCGTGGTGACGCGGTAAAAACATCCGGCGGCTCCATGAAGAAAGGAAGGGTGGAAATATAAAAGATAGACCAGCCATTCGTAGGAATGGATATTTGTTTCCTGCGAATGGCTTTTGCGTGCGGGTTGCATTTGTTATTCTTCGTTCTGGCATTAAGTATGAGAAAATAATATAATAAAATGCAGTTAATAGAATGTATAAAAATGATATAATAATTCCTGTATTATGCTGAGTCTGCGGGGAATGCGGGCTCGGGGACGTGTCTTATATGAGGAAGAGGTTTTTAGGGGGCTTTATGGAAGAGAAGTCGAATCGTGCGTTTATTGCCATCGGGCTGATGCTGTTTGCTTTGTTTTTTGGGGCGGGGAATCTGATATTTCCTGTGTTCATGGGACAGAATTCAGGGGTCAATACGGCGCCTGCCACTCTTGGCTTTTTAATTACAGGCGTGGGGCTTCCGCTTCTGGGCGTGCTTGCCATCTGCTATTCCGGTGTGAACCTGCGTGAGCTGGCGTCCCGCATCCATCCGGCGTACAGCATTTTCTTCTGCACGGCGCTGTATCTGACGATCGGGCCGTTTTTCGCGATTCCCCGTACGGCGACGGTGGCGTATGAAATCGCTATCGCCCAGCATGTGGCTCCGGAAATTCGTGAGATGGGCCTGTATGCGTTCGCGGCGGTGTTTTTCATCGTGACCTGGTGGCTGGCGATTTCTCCGTCCAAGATGGTGGACCGTGTCGGCAAGTTCATGACGCCTGTCCTGCTTGTCTTTTTATTCCTGCTCATCATCAGCGCAATCGTTTCTCCGATGGGAAGCTGGCAGGCGCCGACGGAAGCGTATAGGACCGGCGCGGCTGCGTTCGGACAGGGTCTGGTGGACGGATACAATACGATGGACGGTCTGGCAGGGCTTGTCTTCGGCATCATCGTCGTGGAAGCGGTCAAGATGTACGGCGCTTCTTCTGAATCGCAGATCACGAGGGATACATTGCGGTCCGGACTGATTTCCACGTTCTTCATGGCCGTTATTTACGCCGCCCTCTGCTATGTCGGAGCGAATTCCGTGGAAGTCATCGGCATTCAGGAAAACGGCGCTCCTGTCCTCGTCAAGACGGCGCTCCATTATTTCGGAAGCGCAGGGGCGGGCATCCTCGGCGTCATCGTCATCGTGGCATGCCTGACGACGAGCGTGGGGCTGACGGCTGCGTGCGCGGCTTATTTCAGGCTCCTCATGCCGAAAATCTCCGCCAAGGTCTTTGTCACGGGACTGACTGTTTTCTGTTTCTTTGTCGCCCTCTTCGGACTGACGGCGATCATCAGGAATGCGATTCCCGTACTGCTTTTCCTCTATCCCCTCTCGATGTCCATCATCATCCTCGCCTTCACCGACCATTTCTTCGGCGGCAGGCAGTGCGTCTATGCGGGGGCGACGCTTTTCACGCTTTTTCCCGCCATCTGCGACGGCCTGCACGGCTTCGGCATGAAGCTGGGCGGCGTGGATACGTTCCTTGCTTCCCTGCCTCTGGCGGAATACAGCATGGGCTGGATTTCCTTCTTTGTGACCGGTTATGTGCTCGGTCTTCTGTGGAAAGTTTTTACAGGAAAGAAAACGGCGTAACTTTTCAAAAAACGTGTGGAAATATTCCATGCGTTTTTATTTTTTGCAGTGGAATAGGAAATAGCTTCTGATGGGATATAATAAAGGAAATAGAATGCAGGGAGGGCGTGGATGGAAATCAGGAATGTGGTATTCGGGACAGGACGGCCGAAGCTGTGCGTGCCGCTCGTTTCAGCGGATACGGAAAGCCTTGGAAAGGAATGCGGCAGGCTTCGCGGCGCTCCTCTTGATCTGCTGGAGTGGCGTGTCGATTACGGACTCAGCCGGGACAATCATGATTTTTCGCATGCGATGCAGGTGGTCAGGACATATTTCTCCTGCCCCGTCCTTGTGACACTGCGGACGAAACAGCAGGGCGGCGCATGGATCGGAAGCGATGAAGACTATTTTTCTTTTCTTTCGCAGCTGGCGGAGCTGGAAGAAGCGGACATCATCGACGTGGAAATGGGTCATCAGGACGGAAACGCAAAGGCGGCCATCGAACATATCCATGCATCAGGGAAAAAAGCGCTGGCCAGCTTCCATCGGTTTGACGGGATGATGTCGGAACGGGACATGGTCGGAGAATTGGAACGCATGGACGAATCGGGGGCGGATATGCTGAAAATAGCCGTCATGCCTCAGACGGAGGAGGACGTGCTGTCCGTCTTTTCCGCGGCAAGGAGGATGAAAAAACGCACGGACAAGCCGCTCGTCCTGATCGGAATGGGGCGGGCCGGCATCCTCACGCGCGTGGCAGGCGGCGGCTTCGGCGGCGACATGACCTTCGCGGCGGGAGAAAAAGCGAGCGCGCCGGGACAAATCGGCGTGGCAGACATGCGCCGCATTCTCGAAGCCTTATATGGGGAATAAGATAAAAACGGCAGAGCTGTGGCGAAATCATCCGTCACAGCCTTTTTGACGGACGCTGTGTCATGAATTGGAAATAATTCCGCCTGATTTCTGTCAATATGGCGGCAGAACCCCTGATTCATACATTTTGCGATTGACATATTTCCTTTGAATCACTATATTAAAAGATGGATTATAGCGGAATCACAGGTTATGAAAGAAATATCCGCCGGCTTTGATGAATACGGAAGGAGGGGGTAGAAATGATCACTGCTTACAAGCATGATGAAAACCATGTGCTCAGCCGCATAGAGCTGGAGGCTCTGGATAAAGGCTCATGGATCAACTGTTCTGCTCCTGACGGAAAAGAACTCGAACAGCTGAAAGAACTGACAGGCATCCCTGTCGACACCCTGCAGACCGCCCTCGACCGTGAAGAACGTTCCCACGTGGAACTGGAGGACGACTACATCTTCGTCGTCGTCAATACGCCGGTCGTTCTGGAAACAGACGCCTACGACGCGCTGCCGCTCGGCATATTCATCACCAAGCAGCTTTTTGTCACGGTCTGCCTGGAACAGAACTCGGTTATCCAGAAATTCATCGCCAATAATTACGCCTCTTTCCAGACCTATAAAAAGACAAGGTTCCTTTTCCAGATCCTGTCCGCCGCATCGTCTTCCTTCCTGTATTTCCTGCAGCAGATTTATAAAAAGACGGACGGCATAGAAACGCAGGTGCGGAAATCCCTGCAGAACAAAGAGCTTTTCCGTATGCTGGAACTGCAGAAATCCCTGACCTACTTCAACTTCGCCCTCCATGCGAATGAAAACGTGATGGAACGCCTGATGCGTCTCCGCAACAGCCCGGTCCATACGCTGCTGAAAATGTACGAAGAAGATGAAGACCTTCTCGAAGACGTCATCATCGAAAACAAGCAGGCCTTGGAAATGGTGGAAATATACACGAACATCCTGATGTCCATGATGGATTCCTTCTCGTCCATCATTTCAAACAGGCTGTCGCAGATCATGAAATTCCTGACCTCCGTGACCATCCTCCTCGCCGTCCCGACCCTCATCTTCAGCCTGTGGGGAATCAACGTGCCCGTCCCGTGGCAGGAATCGGAAATAGGCTTCGCCACAGTCATCCTGCTCGGAATCGTGACGACCATCGTTACCGCCGTGGTGCTGTGGAAAAAAGACATGCTGTAAAAAACTAAAAGACGCTGTCCGTTTTGGGCAGCGTTTTTTGATGGGATGATAGTGATCAGGATGTTTGACTTGGTATTTTTGTAATATATGCTTGTGGATTGTAAAAGTGTGATAAGTGTATTTTCTGAATAGTATTTCTATGATATAATGCAGAAAATAAGGTAAATTGCTTAATTAATATACTTGATTTGTTCAGATGGACAAATATGGATAGGGAGTGTATGTAAGTGATTTGCCGTTTTTTTGAGTCATTTTTATTATTGGTAAAGAAAGAAGGGGTATCGTGAGAAAACTTTTCAAGTGGCTCTGCCTGATATTTGCGGGTTTATTCATGGTGGCAGCTACAGGTTGCGGCGGCGGTGGAAATGCGCCTGCCAAATCAGCAACAAAAGAAAATGGCAGGACGGTTGTGACATTCTGGCATGTGTATACCAAGAATTTTGGCGCACCGGTTATAAAGCAGATGGTGGACGACTTCAATAAGTCGCAGGACAAAATCATCGTCAAGGAAGTATACAATCCTGACATGTATCCGGGGCTGATGAAAAATCTGCAGGCCGATGTCGCTTCCGGGAAGTCCCCTTCTATTGCGATGATCGGGTATAACTATCTGAAATATTTTGATCAGAATTTCAAATATGTTTCCCCGGCGGATCTGGAGAAGGATTCTTCTGAGAAAGATTATCTGGAAAAGAATTATCTGCCCAACGTTCTTGGCCTTGCAAAGGTAGGGAATAAGCAGATCGGTCTTCCATTCTCCATCAGCGCACCGATTATTTATTACAATCCGGATCTGTTTGCTGCAGCAGGACTGGATCCGAATGCGGCTCCCAAAACATGGGAAGAGGTACGGGCGGCAGCAAAAGCCATCCATGACAAGACAGGGGAATATGGTTTCTACATGCAGGAATATAAAGATAACTGGGCAACCCAGGGACTCCTGACTTCCAACGGTGCAGAAATTCTGAAAGACAATAAAGCCGTGTTTGCTTCCAAAGAATCTGCGGAAGCCTATCAGCTGTATGCAGATATGGTTCTTAAAGATAAATCGGCACTGCATATCGCAGCGGATGAAGGCATTGCATCCTTCTATAGCGGCAAGGTCGGCATTCTGCTTGGAACAAGTGCAAAAATAGGCACCGTGACACAGTCCTCCAAGTTCAATGTCATGGCGTGCCCGTTCCCTGCATTTGGCGATAAGAAAGTACAGATCCCCGCCGGCGGAAATTTCCTCGCTGTAACCGCACTGTCTAAAGAGGAACAGCAGGCAGCCTGGGAATTCATGAAATTTATCATGCAGCCGAAATATCTGGCACAGTGGACGATCAATACCGGATATCTCCCGCCAAGACAGGAAGTTGTCAATGATCCGGCAATTAAGGAAGCAATCGCCAAGACCCCGGCATTGAAGGTGGCATTCGATGAACTGCCGACGTTGTCTCCATGGGTGGCATTCCCCGGAGACGTGGGCGTCAAGGCAGAGAAAATGTTTGCTGATGTCCGTGATCAGATTTTAGGCGGTGCAGAACCATCTGCGGCTCTGAAAAAAGCGCAGGATGATTTGAACGCTCTTTTGAAATAACGGATAGAAGAAGGTGGGGTCGCGGCTTTCTGCGGCCCCTTTCTTTCTTTTACGGAATATAAAAATTTGGGAGAATGAATAATGAATCATGAAGGACAGATAGCGGAATATCTGAAACGTGAGAAAAGGCTTGCCATCTTGTTTATCATGCCGGCTCTTGCGGTATTTCTTCTTTTTATGTTTTATCCATTGGCGTATACTTTGTATCTGAGTTTTTTCCGATGGAACATGGTATCGCCCAATATGAAATTTGTGGCATTTCAGAATTATATAAATCTTCTGACGGATCCGGTGACGCTGCAGGTTGTCCAGAATACCCTGCTGTATATCGTAATCCTTGTGCTGTTCAATTTCTTGTTACCTTATATCTTGTCTTACATCAATACATTCCTGATGAAAACGGGGAAACATGTATATAAGGCACTTCTTTTCTCGTCGTCATTGATTGCCCTTGTGGTCGGAGCCATCCTCTTTCAGTGGATTTTCAATCCGGTGTCCGGTCCGGTGGCAGATCTGGCAGGATATGTCGGCATGACGCTTCCCGCCTGGTCAAAGACTCCGGGGCTCGTCATCCTTGTCATCAGCCTGGTGGCTGTATATAAAGCGTTTGGTTACAATTTCCTGATACTTCTTTCCGGGATGAACAGCGTTCCTGAGGAACTGATTGAAGCGGCCAAGCTGGAACATGCGTCAAACAGAAATATTTTTACGCATATCGTGATGCCCCTGACGTCATCTACGGCGGTATACATCCTGATCATGACGATTGTGCAGGGATTGCAGTACGTTTTTACGCCGATCAAGGTTCTGACGCAGGGCGGCCCGAATGATGCGAGCTCAAATATCATTTATCAGGGATATGATTATGCATTTACGTTTTATGAGACAGGGATGTCGGCAGCGCTTGCCATTGTGACGATGCTTATCTTCTTGCTTCTCCTCTACTTTGAGTTCCGTTTTGTAGAGAAAGGAGTTTATTATGAAAATTAATTCATCTGAATTCAAATGGCATGTTCTCTTCATCATCCTTGTCCTTATGCTTATATATCCGTTGCTGTTTTCCCTGTCTACCTCCTTTAAGCCGATGAGTGAAGCGTTTTCTTCCTCCTCGCTGATTCCGAAGGATCCTACTTTTTCCGCTTATGAAAGGGTATTTTCCACCATCCAGTTTGCGCGGATATTATCCAATACGTTCATCATTGCCGCGTTGGTTACTCTTTTCAAACTGGTTACAGGGCTTTTTGCGGCATATGCGTTTGTATTTTTCCATTTTAAAGGGAAAACACTTTTGTATTTCCTTCTGATCAGTACCATTTTCATACCATTTACCGTTACGATGATTCCTAACTATATCACACTTTCTGACATCGGACTGGTAGACAGCATATACGGCGTGGCGCTTCCCCAGCTGGCTGATGCGACGGGGATATTCCTTTTGCGGCAGTATATGAAAGGGATTCCCCTGTCACTTATGGAAGTGGCTGCTTTGGAGCATGCCTCCCATATTTCCAGGCTCAGGACGATCGTGGTTCCTATCATAAAGCCGGCCATTCTTTCAATCGGGATTATTTTCTTCATCAATTCATGGAATGAATATGTATGGCCTGCCATCATCATAAAAAGTGAAGTCAATTATACGCTGTCACTGGCGCTGCAGATGTTTGTCAGCTCGGAAGGCGGTACGGACGTGCCGGTCACCATGGCCGTGGCGACCCTGACCATGCTGCTTCCGCTGGGATTGTATTCCATCTGCCAGCGTTTCATCATCGGTACTTTTGCGCAGTCTGGTATTAAAGGATAAGGGATCATTATGTACAGCATTGAATTTAAAAACGTAGTAAAGAAATTTGGAAAGACGGAAGTCATCAAAGGACTGGATCTGGCGATCCATAAGGGAGAAAGGCTTATCCTCCTTGGCGCTTCCGGCTGCGGGAAATCAACCATCCTTCGCATGATAAGCGGCCTGGAAACCATCAGCTCCGGGGAGCTGTATCTGAATGGAAAGCTTGCGAATAATATGGATCCCGGCGACAGAAATATCGGAATGGTATTTCAGAACTATGCACTGTTTCCTCATATGAGCGTGGAAAAGAATATTTCCTATGGTTTACGTGTCAACCATAAGAGTGAGGAGGAAATCAGGAAGCGTGTTTCCGATGCGGTCCGCATCCTGAATCTGGAGGGGCTTGAAAAACGGCTTCCCAGAGAGCTTTCCGGCGGGCAGAGGCAGCGTGTCGCCCTGGCCCGTGCCATTGTAAAGCAGTCGGATTTCTTTCTTCTTGATGAGCCTCTTTCCAACCTGGATGCGCAGCTGCGCGGACATGCCAGGAAAGAGCTGGTAAAAATCCATGAGATCTACGGACAGACCATGGTATATGTCACCCATGACCAGATTGAAGCCATGACGGTCGGACAGAGGATCGCCGTTATTAATGACGGGCGCATACAGATGCTGGATACGCCGCACATGGTATATCACCGTCCTGCCAACGTATTTGTCGCACGCTTCATTGGTTCTCCGTCCATGAATATCTTTGATGTGGAACTGGACGGAAATGTGCTGCATATGAATCAGACTTCCATCGTGCTGGGAGAAAAATGGATGGATAAGATAAAAAAATCCGGCGTGACCTCTCTGAAGCTGGGGGTACGGCCGGAAGATGTCTCCTTAACGGAAACGGAAGGGGATGGGAACATCCCGGTAACCGTACAGTACCATGAAGATTACGGAAGTCGTGTGGGATACTATTTCACGGTCAATGGAGAAGATGTGATTTCCATTATGCGCGAAGATGTCCTGCAGGGAAATATGTCAGCCTATTGGCATGTGGATGAAAGAGATATCCATTTCTTTAACAGAGAGACAGGAGAAAACATAGGCTATCCGGATTAAGGAGAAGATATGAAATATTTTATCAGTGACTTGATTGTCGGAACTGCACATTTTGCAGAGTTTTCTGATTGGATCTGCTCCGTGGGGGATGAAGATCTGGGGGTGGAGCTGACGGCTTTTACCCATAGCGGCGCATACTGGGAGAAGCTGTGCGGCAAGGTCCCTGAATTAACCTGTCCGATTACATTCCACGGGCCGTATGTCCGGATCGAGGCCACTTCCGATATGGGCTCCGAAGAACATCAGTGGCTTATGGACAGCTATGACAGGGTATTTTCCCTTGCGGCAGCAAATCATGTAAGGCATGTGGTATTCCATTACTCACAGCTCCAGTTTGAAAAAGAGGAAATTGCAGAAAAGCAGGCCAATGCTTATCAGGTGATGCGTATGCTGAATGCATCTTCCAAAAAATATGGAGTTAATTTCGTCATAGAAAATCTGTGCAGGCAGAAGCTTAAAAATCATTTATTCAGCAATGAAGAATATTTCAGGATTTTTGAAGACATTCCCGATGCATTTTCGTTGATTGATATCGGCCATGCCAATGTAAACGGACTGGATATTGAGAAATTCCTTGCCACTTATGGGAATCGGGTGAAAGGATTCCATGTCCATAACAATGATGGCATGACCGATCAGCACCTGGATTATCGCCATGGAACGGCAGATATACGACGGATCATGCACTGGGCAGGGAGATACGCTCCCGATGCAAACGTGGTTCTGGAGTATGAGCCGCATGAGAAACTGACCCATGAAGAACTGCTTGATGAGATCAAAGAACTCAGAGGCTGGGTTTCTGAAGGGAATCCATAATGAATAATAAAAGACGCTGTCCGTTTGGGGGGGCAGCGTTTTTTGATGGGATGTGAAGTTATTTTACCCAGTCGCGGAGTTTTTCGTAGAGGTGGGCGCAGCCGGAGAGGGAGGCGCGGAAGGTGGTGTCGTAGTCGCCTGTTTTTTCCGGATTCATGATATCGCCGTGGATGCCTGCGTATTCGGCGAGGCGGTGGACTTTGTGCTCCGGGTCTCCGCCGATGATTTTCATGAACGGCCATTTTTCTTCCTCGTCCATGAGGATGACGGTGGTGTACATGTCGTAGTCCCGCCATGCGAGGGGCTGGCAGGTTTTGTCGGAGGGCGGGACGCCGTTTTTCTCGAGTGTCTCTCTTGCTTTCTCGTCAAGCTTATCGCCTTCCGCTTTCTGGACGTGGGCGGAGGAAATATAGAAATTTTCGCCCATGTTTTCATCGGCGACCATTTTTTTCATGATGAATTCCGCCATGGGCGGCCGGACGGAGCCGGAGTGGGTGATGAAGAGTATCTTGATCATGGTTTTTCCTTTCTGCTGCACGGGCAACGCAGGGAATTGTATTTCGTCTCTTTTCTATATCATACATGGATTTTGTAAAAAGTCTGCAAAGAAATTAAATTTCTGGCAAGGCTTTGGAAAAAGCAGGGAATCGGGAGATGGTATAATGGAATGGAAATGACGGAACCGGTTACAGAAAGGAGTTTTCTTATGGATGCGGAAGAAATATTAAGCCATGTAGACCATACGCTGCTCAAGGCTACGGCGAGCTGGGAGGAGGTGCGGACGCTTTGCGAGGAGGCGCTGGAGTACCATATGGCTTCGGTCTGCGTCCCTTCGTCTTATGTGAAGCGGATCCGTGAAAATTATCCGGCGCTCCGTATCTGCACGGTGGTGGGGTTTCCGCTGGGCAACGGGAGTTCGGAGGCGAAGCAGGCGGAAACGATCCATGCCGTCGAGGATGGCGCGGACGAGGTGGACATGGTCATCCATATCGGGGCGGTGAAGAACGGGGAGTACGATCTGGTGACGGAGGAAATCGCCGTGCTGAAGGAGCTCGTGGGCGATCGGATCCTCAAGGTGATCGTGGAGGCCTGTTACCTGACGGAAGAGGAAAAAATAAAGGTCTGCGAATGCGTGACGAAGGGCGGGGCGGATTTTATCAAGACGTCCACCGGATTCGGAACGGGAGGAGCGACGCTGGCGGATGTGGCGCTTTTCAGGAAGCATGTCGGCTCGGGAGTGAAGATCAAGGCGGCCGGCGGCATCCATACGAAGGCGGAGATGGAAGCGTATTTGGCAGCAGGCGCGGACAGGATCGGCGCGAGCGGAGCCATCCGCGCGCTGAAGGAATCGTAATCGTTCCTTAGGAGATATTTTGCCGCATAATAAAAACGTACCCTTGCAGAATGGAGCGGGGTACGTTTTCTTTTTTACAGTCTGACCGGCGGAATGGTGGAGGAGGGATACAGGTTCTGCGCCTCTTTGACACATTCGTCGAGTATTTCCTTGTTTTTTTCCCTGACCAGCCCTTTCATGCGGAAGAGGTCGACGACCCACCAGATTTCTCCGATGAAGCAGCTCATGAGGAGCCAGAGCAGGAGATTTTTGAAGGGATGGCCCAGATAAAAGTAGTGGCATCCCACAAGGACCCACAGGATGTAGGCGGTGGACGTCTTCTTTTCCCGTGGCGCATAGAGGTTGAGGGCATGGCTTTTCTGCTCGGGGGTGAGAAGGTTGAGTAGGGCGATGTCGTCATTGTCCAATAAGTATTCCATAGTTCGTATTTCCTTTAAAAAAAATCAGGAGCAAGAAGGAATTTTCCGTTCGTATCGAGGAAGATATATTTCTTTTTGCTGATGGTCAGAACAGTCTGGATTTCAGTTTCATGGCAGACCATTTGACCAAGGCTTCTTTTGCTTCTGCCGGCGCGTTTTCGACGAGCCTGACCTGTCCTTTTAGACGGGCGTCCATGGTGACGGATTTGTCGATGTAAGGCTCGAAGGTTTTATACAGGTTCATTTTCGCTATTTCTTCACTTAAGTCCATAAAGGCCTCCCGTGGTACTGAGGATATCTGTGTATCTATTATAATATAAATTCCCTGCTTATAGAATCCTGACGGAGGGCGCCGGAAATTTTATGCTTTCTGGTCGTTTGACATGTGGAGCTTGTCGAAGAAGAGGAAGGTGAGGGAGAGGCACATGGCGACGACGGTGGCGAGACCCATGCCTTTCAGCTGTACCGGGCCGACGACGATGGTGGCGCCGGAGAGTCCGGAAATCATGGTGACGGCGGTGAGGATCAGGTTCCTTGATTTCGTGTAGTCCACTTTCTTTTCTATCAGCATGCGGATGCCGGAAGCGGCGATGAAGCCGAAGAGGAGGATGCAGACGCCGCCCATGACGGGGGTCGGGATGGCGTGGATGACGGCGGCGATCTTGCCGATGAAGGAGAATATGATGGCGAAGATGGCTGCGCCGCCGATGACCCATGTGCTGTATACGCCGGTCATGGCCATGACGCCCATGTTTTCACCGTATGTCGTGTTCGGCGTGGAGCCGACGAAGCCGGAGATGACGTTGGAAAGTCCGTCAGCGAAGAGGGAGCGATGGAGCCCCGGCTCGTTGATCAGGTCCCGTCCGACGATGTCGCTCGTGACGAACAGGTGGCCGAGGTGTTCCGCGAATACGACGAAGAGCGCGGGCATGATCATCATGATGGCGCTGATATTGAAATGCGGGGCGTAAAACGTGGGGAGGGCGAACCATGGCATTTCAGCCACATGGGAGAAATTCACGACGTCCATGAAAATGGAGAGGAGGTAACCGGCGATGACGCCGATGAGGATCGGAATGATGGAAATGAATCCGCGCCCCAGCACGGTGGCGAGGATCGTCACGATCAGGGTGAACATGGAGATCATGATGGCCGTCGCGTTGGACATGCCCTGCGCCTCGCCCATGAATCCGGACATGCTCATGGCAAGCGGAGCGAGCTCAAGTCCGATGATGGCGACGATGGCGCCCATGGCGGCCGGCGGAAACAATGTGTCGATCCAGCCGGTCCCTATTTTTTTGACGAGGAGCGCCAGAATCATGAAGGAAAGGCCGAAGCAGATGAATCCGCTCTGCGCGTCCGCATAGCTCATGCCCTGCGTGGCGGTGACGGCGAGGACGGGAGAGATGAAAGCGAAACTCGAGCCAAGGTAGGCGGGCAGCTTCCATTTGCAGATGGTCAGGTACAGCAGCGTGCCGATCCCGTTCATGAAAAGGCAGGTCGCCGGATCGACATTGAGCAGGAACGGAACGAGCACCGTGGAGCCGAACATGGCGAACAGGTGCTGCAGGCTCAGTGGGATTGTGGGTAAAACAGGCAGTTTTTCTTCGACTTCGATGATTCTTTTTTCCATAAATTCCTCCCTTGGAAATGTCAGGCTCGCAAAAAGGGAAGACCGCTACAAGCACAGCGATCCTCCCTCCTTTGGCGAAAATGATATAAACTTTTCTGAAATATTTTATACTCTTGGGACATGAAATGCAAGGGGAAAAGGAAAGAGGAAATGAAAAAAGAGGAGGTGCCGCCATCGCGGAAGCCCTCCTCGGAATATATCAGGATCAGAACTGGAACTGGACGCCCAGTTCAAAGTTTCTGCCCGGTGCGGAATACCAGTTTCCGTACGGGTCGTAACTCGTGCCTATATCCGTGTAGAACTGGTCAAAAATATTGTTCAGGCGCCCGTAAACGGCCATCGTTTGATTGACATGGTAGTTGGCGTACAGGTCCCATACCCAGAAATTGCCGTACTCCCTCATGGCGGGCTGTGACTTGGAACCGTAGCGGTCCATGATTCCCCTGCCGGTCAGGGATGCATCCAGCTTGTCGGAATCATAATTTACATGGATGTCGAAAGTGCTTCTCGGAAGCTGTCCGTTGAGGTTTTCATTTTCACTGTCACTCAGGGGATCGATATGGAGATAGGTATAGCCGACACCTGCGCTCCAGTGGTCGTCAATTTTCTTGTTGAACGTGATTCCGAACCCGGTGGAATCCATTTTTCCTGAATTTTCAAAACGCCACGTGTCATAGGAATAGATGATCCTGTTTTTGGAATGCTGGCGGAAGATGTTCAATGTGCCGGACAGCGTGTCATTAAATTCATGGTTGACGCCCAGCTCAAAGGTATGGCCCTCAGACGGCTTCAGATCTTTATTGCCGTAATAAGCGGCGTTCAGCTGGTAAAGGTCGGGGGCGACGAAAAATTCCTTGTAGTTGAAATAATAGTTGGTCCTGTCGTTCTGCTTGTATCCGACGGAAAGGCTGGGGGATGTGTGTCCGCCGAATTCGGAATGGTGGTCATAGCGGATGCCGGGGGTGATGTTCCAACGGTTTGTGATGTCTATCTTGTCCTGGATGTAGAACGCGGTGTTCGTGATTTCTGCGCCTTCGGCCGGATCGCTCTTATATGTGTCGATTTTATTTCTGTACCAGTCGATGCCGCCGATGATGGTCTGCCTGCCCTTGTCATAGGTGAGCTGGTCGGAAATTCCGACAGTGCTCATTTCCATGACCCAGTTGTACGGCGCATAAGAACCGCCGCCGACAAGGGTGTAGTTATCATCAAACGAATTGCGGTTCCTGTACATGGAGAACTGGTTTTTCAGGGAATCGGAAAGTCTGGCCGTGTACTGGAGGCTGATGGAATCATTATCCTTTTTGCCTTTGACGGCGGTCGTGTCATTGGAATTCTGGTCAGGACGGGTATAATCGGCCTTGTATTTCTCATAGTTGAAAACGATGTCGGAACCGGAGCCAAGGTCATATCCGAGCTTGACGTTCGCATGTTTCGCATTCAGATGGTTGATGACCTTCCTTCCCCATCCGTCATTGTAATCGCCCTGCAGCTGTTTTCCTGCATCAATGGTCCAGAATACGTTTCCCGACTTGCCCTCGTTGTAAATGCTGTATCTTTCCGTGGAATTATTTCCAAAGCCGATGCCGACCTTCGTGTGCACTTCCTCCTGCTTCGGCCTTTTTGTGATGATATTGATGACGCCGCCCTGCGCATCAGAGCCGTACAGGGTGGAAGCAGATCCTTTCAGGACTTCTATATGGTCAACGGAAGACATGTCGACCAGTCCGCCGATATTCGGGGACGAGCCGGGGACTCCGTTCGTATTTCTTCTCATTCCATCCACAAGGATGACGATGTTTGGCGAGCCGTTGATAAAGATTTTATTGTTGGAATAATTCTGTCCGCTTGCCGCATAATTCCCCAAGATAACGCCGGGGACGTTACGGATGGCTTCGGAAACATCATTAAAGTGCTTCTGTTCGATTTCTTTTGCCGTCACGACGGATACGTCTGCGTTGGAGTCAATCTGTTTTTCTTCTGTCCTGGCGGCGGTGACGACGATCTGGTCGAGCGTATAGACCGGCATGCTAGCGGCCTGCACAGAAAAAGCGCCTCCGGCCACGGACATGGCTGCCAAAGACGCTAAAATCATTCCCTTATTCATTGTAATTCCTCCTCTGATATTCCCTGTCACAAAGGGTATAGAAAATAGTCCTCTCCAATGAAGCGCGATATGCATCGTATCGTTGGCTTCCTGCACAGGTATTTTCTCATAAAGGCAGTTCTTCTGACTTAGGTTCATCGTCAGCTTCCCCTTCCCGGTTTCCCAGTGGGATATATGAAGCATTCTCCTCTTTACAGCGGCGGGACCGTGCCGGCTTCTGACCGGGCTTCTCTTTTGATCCTGATGGAACCTTTATGGGGCTCTATAATGAGCTATAAACATTATAGTAAAATGAATAATAATTAGCAATAGCTTAATGAAAATATATGAAACAGATTTTAAAAGGAAGGGAATGCGTTCAGAAAACGGAAAAGCGGATCAAAAGAAGGGGATTTGACGACGCCGTTTCCGGCCGTTAAACTGAAAGAAATCGAAATGTATGGAAGAAAGGATTATTATCATGATGGTGGAAATAGAAGACAGGAAGGGCCGGTTTCTTTTGCTTTTGTCGGCTGCGCTGGCAGTCATTCTTTTTTTCTCCGGCTGCGGCATGAAAAAAATGGGAGAGTCCGCCGTTCCGGGGGAAAGTTATATGGTGACGGATGGGTTCGGAAACAGCGTGGCGATCCCGCATAAGCCGGTGCGCATCCTCGGGACGTCTTCGTCCATTGATACGATGCTGCTCGGCGTGGTGGAGCCTTCTCGTCTGGCGGCCTGTTTCGTGGCGGATCAGGATCCGTCTATTTCCTATATCGCGGAAGAAACGAAAAATATGGAGGTCGTCGTTCCGCTGAACGGTATTTCCATGGAGGTACTGACCAAGGTGCGTCCTGACCTCATCGTGGCTTCTTCGTATACGAAGCCGAAGGAGCTGGAGATGTGGAGGAATCTCGGGTATCCGGTCGTCATGGTCGACGGCCCGAAATCGATCGCGCAGGCGGAAAAGGATGTGCAGATCATCGCGGCGGCGGTGGGGGAAAAGGAACGTGGCGACAGGGTGGTGGCTGAAATGGAAAGGCAGCTGGCGGAGGTCGATACGGCTTTAAAGGCGCGGACCGGGCAGCCGCCGGTGGCGATGCTCGTTTCCCAGATGAGCCGTTACGGCGGTCCCGGCTCCATGTATCACGAGCTGCTTACGCGGGCGGGGATCAGGAACGCTTTTGAGAAAGCGGGCGTTTCCAACGGTCAGCTTCTGTCGCAGGAGCTGATGGTCAAGGCGGATCCTGATTTCTTCTTCGTTTCCAAGGACAGGGTGTCCGATGAAACGGGAGCAGGAAAGTACAAGGAGGAAT
This sequence comes from uncultured Dialister sp., assembly GCA_902462205.1. Taxonomy (GTDB): domain Bacteria; phylum Bacillota; class Negativicutes; order Veillonellales; family Dialisteraceae; genus Dialister. The sequence continues at coordinate 204,789 of CABQAR010000002.1, read as the reverse complement.
TTTTTGCCAATCCGGCGGTGCAGAATATGCGCGCCTTCCATGATATCAGGCCATTGGACGACAGGTATATCTACGCGGCTTCCCAGAACTGCGTCTTCGCGGTGAAGGCGATGGCGAACGCGGCTTACGGGACGCTTTTCGACATGTCCGGCGAAAAGCAGATCAAAGGATTTTAACGGAAATGATGAGTGACAGGAAGAGAAGCTGATGATACAGAATATAAGCCGCTATGTAATGCCAGAAGAGAAGGAAGAAGACGTGGAAAAAATGATACGCCGCGTCGGACTGGACGGGATCGAGCGGATGGTTTATTCCGGCGAGCCGTCCGTGAATCCGTTCAAAAGGCTGGCGACAGGCGTCCATCTGCGGTTCTGGCCGACATGGATGGACTTTTATCTGGGGAATGAAAAACGGTACAGAAAACAGTTTCCCGACAGGGAGTCCCTGACAGCCTATTACGGGGCGCCTGATCCGGACGGCTGGACGGAGGAAATCCGGCGGAATCTGCGGGCGGCGCTCGCGGAAAATCCGTCGTACCTCGTGTGGCATGTGGCGGACTGCCTCGTGGAAGAAACATGGACATGGGAGTTCCATTATTCCTCGATGGACGTGCTCCGAGAAACGGCGCGCCTTTACCAGGCGGTGGCGGATGAGGTGCCGTCCCATGTGCAGGTGCTTTTTGAAAATGTGTTCTGGCCGGGACTGCGGTTCCTTCTGCCTGAGGAAATAGACTATTTCTTTTCCCTCCTGCCCGGCAGGAACGTGGGGCTCATGTTGGATACGGGCCATTTCATGAATACCGATCCGTCTCTTGAAACGGAAGCGGACGGCGCACGGTACATCTGCAACATGATTAAAAATATGGGCTCCATGAAATCCCTGATACAGGGCATGCATCTGTCCTGCTCGCTGTCCGGCGCTTACCGGAGGTCGCTGAAAAAAGAGGCGCCGGAAGGAATGGATATAGCAGCCCTGCTGAAGCATATTTCTTCTATCGACCAGCACCGGCCGTTCCGGACGGAAGCGGCGCGGCAGATCGTGGAAGCTGTGGAGCCGCGTTTCCTGACCCATGAATTATTCAGCGCCGACGGCGGACTTCCGGAGGAAAAGATAAGGCTGCAGTTGAAAGCCATGGGAAAGCAGGTATAATAGTAGGACAGCCTGCTTTTTTATGTGCAGGCGCGGAATGGAGAGTATGCATGAAGAAGTTTTTCTTTTTCCTTTTATTATATGCAGGACTGTTTTTATTTCCCTGCCCATCAGGGACGTATGCGCTGGACAAACCGCTGTACGCGCTGGAATGGGATATGAATCTCGACGCGGTCGGGTATGAGCTGTCCGTATTCACGGAAAGCGAGGGGCAGGAGCTTCCTGTATACCACAAGGCGCAGGTCTGGCAGCACACGGTCATTCTGAATGCGGATGATTTCTCGCCTGCGGAGGGAGCGCTTTTCTGGAAGGTGCGCCCGTTCAATCTGGACGGCGACCCCATCGGCGAATGGTCGGAAGCGATGGATTGGGATTCCACCGCGGTGGCGCTCGAACGGGAAGCGCCGCGGCTTCGGAATGATTACCAGGTCGAAAGCGGAATGACGCTACTGTATCCCGTTTATTCCTACACGGGGCTCCCGGGCATGGCGTCCTACGAAATAGAAGTGGATGACGATGTGCCGGAGAATCCCGATTCCGCGGAACCGTCCGTCCACCGCATCTGGGCAGGCACGTCGCCGATCATGGAACGGTATGACGAGGAGCCGCGCATCGGAACGATTTACTGGCGTGTGAGGGGCATGGACGCAGATGGAAATCCCGTCGGCGTATGGAGCGAAGCGAGGAAAATAGAGAATGTGACGGAAGGCTGGCGGTTCGGTCTCTTCGGAGACAGCATCAGCCACGGCGGAGGGCGCATGTCGTTTGCGCCGTCCGATGCGGCGTACAGCCTGACCTACTATCTTGAATTCCCGACAGTTAATCTGGCGCAGAGCGGAGACACGAGCCGCATGATGCTGGAGCGTTTCGACAGGGACGTTCTGCCGTTCCATCCGGAATATCTGCTCATCATGGGAGGGACGAACAGTCTCCGCGGGGGAGAAGATCCGTCGTCGGTTATTTATGACCTGCAGGAAATAGGGAATAAATGCAGGGCCAACGGCATTGTTCCGATTTATCTCACGCTGGCGCCCATCAATCCCGAAAATATCCGACGCTGCTTCGATGAGGACACGGTGGCGGACTGGCAGGCGCGGTTCGCCGCGGTCAACCAGTGGATACGGACGCAGGACCATATCGACACGGCGGCTCCTTTTGCGGGCATGGGCCTGATGCCGACGGAATACGCCGTTGACGGCGTCCACGGCGACTGGCGGGCCAAGGTGCTGATGGGAGATGAAATCAACCGCCACATTTCAGAGTTCATAAAATAAGAGAGAAACCGCTGCCGGAAAGGACGGCGGTTTTTTGATGGGAAAGCACTTGCGGAAAGCCTTCTGAAAAATTATGCTTAGGGGGACATATGATCGGAGGTTCTATGATACAGGATATTTTCCCCATGTTTTTGATAACCGGTTCATGACGGGCAAAGAACCCGATGAGGACAGCTTCGTCCTTCGTTGCAGTGACAGAGGGCTTCTGGCTTATCCCGAAAGGGATGCGCTTTTCCCTTTATATAAGGAAATACGTTCGGAGGATGTGCGGTATCTTTTTTCCATGGACGGAGAGGACTATTTCCTGTCCATGGATGAAAAAGCGGCGTTCCCCTCGGGCGGAGAATACATGTCGATGAGGCAGATCAGGCGGAATCCGGATATTTCACGCCACCTGTCCTTCATTTCATGGACGGCATGGCAGCTCTACCGCTGGTACAGTGACAACCGCTTCTGCGGACGGTGCGGGGGCAGGACGGAGCTGTCCTCCGAAGAGCGCGCCATCTGCTGTCCCCACTGCGGGCGGACGATTTATCCGCGCATCATTCCGGCGGTCATCGCAGGCGTGACGGATGGGAACAGGATACTGCTCACGAAATATGCGGGCCACGGGATTCCTTTCTATGCGCTCATCGCAGGATTTACGGAAATCGGGGAAACGCTGGAAGAAACGGTGGCACGGGAGGTCATGGAAGAAGTGGGGCTGAAGGTGCGGAACATCCGGTATTACAAATCACAGCCATGGGGGATCGTGGACGACCTTCTGGCAGGCTTTTTCTGCGAGGTCGACGGTTCACGAGACATCCGCATGGATGAAAAGGAACTGAAGGAAGCGCTCTGGGTGGAACGGGAGGAAGTGGAGCTCCAGCCCGATGATTTCTCCCTCACCAATGAAATGATGCGCATGTTTAAGGAAAACAGGCTCTGAACATTTTTCGTCTGCTATAATAAAAAAGATGCGTGATGGAAAAATCACGGAAAGGAGGAATGAAATGGAACCGGCGGAGCTGCTGAAGAAATATTTCGGCTATGATGCGTTCCGTCCTGTCCAGCAGGATGTGATTGATACGATCCTGTCAGGAAAGGACGTGCTTGCCATCATGCCCACCGGCGCGGGGAAGTCTGTCTGTTTCCAGATTCCCGCGCTCGAATTCCCCCACGGGACCATCATCATTTCTCCCCTGATCTCGCTGATGAAGGACCAGGTGGAAACACTGGTGGAGCAGGGAATCCCTGCGTCCTATGTCAATTCCACCGTTTCCTTCGAGGAATCGATCGAACGGCTCCGCGACCTGTACCGGGGCAGGCTGAAAATACTGTACATGGCGCCGGAAAAGCTGGAGCCTACCTATTTCACGCAGTGCCTGGTGCAGGTGCCGCTCTCCATGGTGGTCATTGATGAAGCGCACTGCGTATCCCAGTGGGGCCATGATTTCCGTCCGAGCTATCAGAAAATCAGGACGTTCATCGATTCCCTGCCGCAGAAGCCGATCGTGACGGCGTTCACGGCGACGGCGACTTCCCTCGTGGAAGAGGATATGAAACGGAGCCTTGGCCTTGCGGAAGCGGCTGTTTTCAAAACGGGGCTCGACAGGCCGAATCTGTCGTTCCGTGTCATCCGGGGAACGGATAAAGAGGATTTTATCCTGAAGTATGTGAAGAACCACCGCAGGGAAAGCGGCATCATTTACTGCGCCACGAGGAAAGCGGTGGATGAGGTCTATGAGCTGCTCAAAAAGCATGGCATCAAAGCGGGACGTTACCATGCAGGCATGGAGGACGGGGAACGGAGGCAGGGTCAGGAGGATTTTTCCTTCGACCGCGTCGGGGTCATGGTGGCGACGAACGCGTTCGGCATGGGCATAGACAAAAGCAATGTGCGCTATGTCCTGCATTACCAGATGCCGAAAAGCATGGAAGCATACTATCAGGAGGCAGGCCGCGCAGGACGTGACGGGGCGAAGGCGGAATGCATCCTCCTTTACAGCGGGCGGGACGCGGGCATACAGCGTTACCTGATCGAGTCCGGCTCGCAGACGGAGGAGCAGCGGCAGATGGATTACGATCGGCTGAACCGGATGAATGATTACTGCCAGACCACGTCGTGCCTGCGGAATTACATCCTTTCCTATTTCGGGGAAGAGAGCGCCGAAGTTTGCGGCCATTGCGGAAACTGTGAGGGCGCGGAGGCGCGGAGCGATATCACCGATGCGGCGACGCTGATTTTCAAAACGATCCGTTCTTTGGGAGGGCGGTTCGGCGTCAGCGTGGTGGCGGATATTTTGAAAGGAAGCCGCTCGAAAACCGTATTGGAAAACCATCTGGACGAGACGCCCACATACAGGAAACTGTCCTTTGAAAAGACGAAGCATATCAAGGAAGCCATCAATTCCTTCGTGGCAGACGGCTACCTGAAACGGGATGGCGGCCAGTATCCGGTGGTGCGTCTCACGGAAAAGGCGGAAGCCGTGCTTGGCGGAAAAGAAAACGTGATGGGCCTCGCTTTCGGAGCCGAGGACATCATGGCGGAAGCAGCGGTGGAACGGACATACGCTGTTTCCCGCGAACGGGGGACGCTCTTTGATACGCTCCGTGATCTTCGGACGCGCATTGCCAGAGAAGAGCATGTACCGCCCTTCGTCGTCTTTTCAGATGCCACCTTAGAAGACATGGTGCTCCGCATGCCGGGAAATGAGAATGAAATGGCGGAAGTGCACGGCATCGGCGCGTTCAAATTGAAGAAATACGGCGCCCGTTTCCTTGCTGTTTTGAAAGAGGCGGGAAAAGGAGAAAGGGAGGAAAAGAAATCCGGTCCCGACAGGGAACTGGAAGAGAAGACCGTTTTCACCCGCCTTGCCACGCTGCGTCTCCGCCTGTCCAAACAGGAAAAGAAAGCGCCGTTCCAGATATTTTCAGACACCATCCTGCATGAAATGGCGAAGAGCCGTCCGAAAACCGTGGATGACCTGCTCCAAATCAAGGGCATCGGACCGAAAAAAGCGGACGCCTACGGGAAAGCCTTTCTGGCGGAAATGGGGCAGAGCAGAAAAAAGCTGGCGGCGTATAAGGAAAAGTCTGCTTCCGGCATCGAGGAAAAAGCTTTCCTCCTCTATCTGGAAAAGGTCAGGCAAAGACTGGCAGGCAAAGAAAAACGGCCGGCGGAAGACATCTGCAGTGAGGCAGTGCTCCGCCAGACCGTCCATGGACAGCCGCTGCCCATGGAATTGGACATGGCCTGTCGGAAAGAACTGGAAAAAGCAATCCGGACCTATCGTGAAATCACAAAAAAAGCAGACTGAACAGGAATTCCTGCCTGGTCTGCTTTTTCATTGTCAGATTTCATATTTTTCAATCGTGTTGAATACGGTGGCGGAAACGAATTTATCTGCCTCATCGCCGATGCTGAACCGTCCGCCCATGATGCACCATGTGGTGAGGGCGCCGTAAAGGTGGGAAAGAAGGAGCTTCGTCAGGAAATCTGTCGGCGTATCCTCTTTCAGCGTATGGTCGGCGATGCCGCGTCTCAGTACGGAATGGATCCTCTTGTAGCTGTCGCGGATCTGCTCCGTCCCGTCCTCGTCGAGATGGGGATCCATGACGTCGTGCATCCACTGCCGGATCAGGTTGACGCCCATGCTGTCCGCCATTTTCATCAGCGACGTGAAATAAAAGACCAGCTTTTCCGAGGTGGAACCGTCCATATCGAGCGTATCGGAATAGATGGCTTCCAGACGCTCCGTGGAAAATTCACGGACTACATCCTCCTTGCACTGGAAGTAATGATAGAAGGTTCCCTTTGCCACGCCGGCGTGTCTGGTGATTTCCTCCACCGATACCTTGTCAAATCCGCTCTCCTGAATGAGGATTTTGGCAGAATCCAGTAATTTCGCCTTCGTCCTCTCCGCCTTTTTTGTTAAAACCATTCCTGTTGGCGCCTCCGTTCCGTTCTCATTACATTTCAGTATAATCGAAATGAAATATGAATGCAATGACCAAAAGTCAGTTTTTAGTCGCTTTTTAATGATAAAGGAAAAAGCAGGAAAATATTTTGTGCGTCATGAAAGAATACCATCTATGATTTGATTGTCGGATTTTGGTATAATGAAATCATAAAATTAGGGAGATACGGCTGCCGGACAGAGGCATCTTATATGACGGCAGCGCATTCATCGGGAGGATACTGCATGGACGACGACCATATATGGTTCGAACTCATTATCATTATTTTACTTATATTAGGGAATGCCGCCTGCTCGCTGGCGGAAATCGCCATCGTCGGCGCAAGGAAGACGAGGCTGCAGGAAATGCTGGAGGAGGGGAAAAGCGGCGCCGCCCAGGCGCTTGAACTGGCGGACAGGAAGGAAGAACTGTTTTCCACCATCCAGGTCGGCATCACGACCATCAGCATCGTGACGGGCATGTTTTCCGGCGCTTCGCTGGCAGGACCGCTGTCATCCGTGCTGCATGACATCCCTTTCGCAGGCAGGTTCCTCGCACCGATGAGCATGTTCATCGTCATGGCGCTCGTGACTTATTTCACTTTGATCATCGGGGAACTGGCGCCGAAATGGATCGCCCTCGCAGAGCCTGAAAAAGCGGCCTGCTTCATCGCGCGGCCGATGATCATCTTTTCCACACTCGCCAAGCCGCTCGTCCTTTTCAGCACATGGTCCACGAAAATCGTCGTGGAAATGATGGGCATCCGCATGGGCGGAGAACAGCCCGTGTCGGAGGAAGAAATCCGCGTCATGCTCCAGCAGGGGGCGAAGCTGGGAACCATCGACAAGGAAGAACCGGAAATCATTGACAACGTCTTCGAACTGAACGACCTCACGGCGGCCGACAGCATGACGCCCCGTCCGCAGCTCGTGTGGATCGATCTGGAAGACACGGAAAAAAATATATGGAAAGACATCACCGAATCCGCCCATTTCAGACTTCCCGTGGGCAGCGGCTCCCTTGATGAATTCAAGGGGCTGGCGGACATGAGCGAGGTCCTCCTCGACCAGCACAGGAATCCGGGGAAATCCGTCAAGGCCTCCATCATGGATACCATCCATCGTCCCCTCTTCATTCCGGAAACGCTCATCCTGACAAAAGTCCTCGGCGTATTCAGGAACAAGGGCGTGCATGAAGCGGTCGTGATTGATGAATACGGAACCCTTTCCGGACTGGTCACGCTCCATGACGTGCTCGAAGAAATCGTGGGAGACATGCCGGGAGACAAGAACGATATACTGGAAGAACAGAATAAATTCATCCGCCGCTCGGAAAATTCATGGCTCGTGGAAGGACTCTGCACCATTGACGAATTCCGGGAATATTTCCATATCGACGAAGAGCTTCCCGGAGAAGCGGAGGATTACTACAAGACCCTTGGCGGATTCATCATCTATCTCATGGGATATATTCCGAAGGAAACGGAAAAAACACAATACGGACGATTCATCTTTGAAGTCATGGACTGCGATAACCGCAGGATCGACAAAGTGTTGGTGACGGAGGCAAAGGCTTCCGAGAAGGAGTAGATCATGTATAAAGACGGAGATTATTTGGGATTGACTCTGGCAGAAGCATTAGTGGCGATCCACAAGGGACTGGAAGAAGACAGGGCGTTCCTGCAGGTCTCCCTTATGGCTCCCGATCCGGACGTGCGTCCTGCGGAAGACGCGAGAGTGAGGAACGTGCTGGAGCTGGCAGGCGTCATGGAAGATATCCTTGCCGGTTTCATGTCCGCCGTCCCTGTATCGGACAGCCGTGTCATGGAAAATGCGGAACAGGAAAAGAAGAAATTTGACGAAAGTCTGGCGCAGAAACAGGAAGAAGTGGAACAGGAATGCGATGAGGCGGAAAGAGAATTGCAGGAATGCTCGTGTGAAACAGAAGACGCCCTCGGACTCCATGAAGAAGATGTGGATTTGGAATACAAGACCCACACCCTCGGCACGCCGGACGGGCAGGCGAACATAGAGGGCGACTGGTCCATGGATGCCCACGGCCGCGCCTACGAAGAGGAAGAAGGAACGTTCTCTGACGAAGACGATCAGGACGAACCGGAAGAAAAGGAAGAAGCCTATACCGAAGCGAAGGAAAAGAAAAAAGAGAAGAAAGCAAAGAAACATAAGAAAGAAAAAAAGAATAAAAAAGAGAAGAAAAACAAAAAGAAAGATAAAAAATAACTTCTCCTTTGAATCAAAAAGGACGGCATGGAAAAATCCGGTGCGGTCCTTTTTGATTGCAGGACAGCAGGAATGATTCAATGTAAAAGGAAAAACGAAATATGTCCATTCATGCAATAAAGTAATTTTGAGGTCTTAGTATTACATAATTAGATTAATGTATATCGGTTTCGAAAGAAGGTATACATAAGGAAAAGAAAAAACTATAATGATAAACATCGATGAAAGAGGTGATTTATTTTGGAACTTATGGCACTTCCCGAATTCGTGAAATTCGGATTATTTATGTTAGCAGTATTTGTTTCTAATATCATACAGGCACTGACCGGATTTGCAGGCGTCATGCTCTCCATCCCCCCGACGATCCTTCTCTACGGGCCGGACATGGCGAAAGCGGTCATCAACGTCATCTGCTGGCTCGTCTGCGCGCTCCTCATGGTGCAGAACAGGCAGTACATCAACAGGAAAGAACTGATGCGTATCGTCGTATTCATGCTTTTGGGCATGGTGATCGGCATCCATCTGTACAACATCGTCGACTCGAAGATCCTCGTACCGGTTTACGGACTGATCATCGTAGGCGTCGCGCTGAAAAACCTGCTGATGAAGCAGTCGGACTCCTCCCTCCCGAACTGGGTGGCGATTCCCGTTCTCCTCGGCGCGGGCGTCATCCACGGCATGTTCGCTTCCGGCGGAGCCCTCCTTGTCGTATACCTGGTAGCGACCTTCCGCGACAAGAACTCCTTCCGCGCGAACGTGGCTTCCGTCTGGACAGTGCTGAATCTGGTCCTGATGTTTACCGATTACGAAAAAGGACTGTACAACACGGAATTTTTTGAACTCTTGGGTCTGGGCATCATTCCCCTGGTCATCGCCATCTATCTGGGAAATAAAATCCACAGTATGATCAACCAGAAAATGTTCAACCGCCTGACCTACGGCCTCCTCCTCGCAGCAGGCTCGATGATACTGGTCTGAGACAAGACCGGAGAAATGGCAATCCTGCAAAAATAAATACAATAAAAAACGTTTCCAAGCAGAGAAATAATTCTGTAAGGAAACGTTTTTTTGATTTGGCTTGCCGTAATTTTCTTGCTGTCTGTGGATATCCATTAATCCGTGATGGTTCCCAGTCCGGGGCGGTCCATGATGACGACCTTGGCTGCTTCCAGATGGTAGAAAGGAGCGGTCAGGTGGTCGTTCAGGTGGACGATCGCTTCTCGCAGGATGCCGTAGACTTTGATCCATGTGGCGCCGGTTTCGCAGGCGGACAGGTCCTGGTCGGTGGTGAATTCGAAATCCACGTAGCCTCCGGTGCAGTAGGGACAGGTCGGGCCGTTTCTTCCCACGAAGTGGTGGCCGTTGATGGAGAGGTAGTAGCCTTCGATGAGGACGGTTTTGTCCTTGTAGTCACGGAAGTTCATGTACCAGTCATTGATCTGCGTCATGTACCGTTTGTCGCCGACGATGATGTCTATGTGGTTATAGTCATAGTTCTGCCTGTCCTCGGCGATGGTGTAAGGGTATTCGAAAAACGGATATTTCTGCTTACCTGCCGGTGCGGTCGGCGTATTCTGTGCCGGTGCTTCCGGCGGAACTGTTTCCACGGCCTGCGCAGGCGCCGTATTTTCTTTTTCCACTGTTTTTTTCGTGTCCGTGTCGATGGTTTCTGTCTTCGCCGGTTCCGCCTGTCTGCTGATGTCCTGGACGTTTTTCCTTGTGATGATCTGCGGCGTTTCCGGCAGTGTGCCTGCTTGTTCTTTTCCGCAGCCTGCCAGAAGCAGCAGGGGGAGGAGGGCGAGACATATTTCCTTTTTCATGAATGAATCCCTTCTTTCATTTTCCGAATGGCCATCGCGAGGAAGAGCATGATGATGTCTGTCACGACGATGCAGGCGCCTGTCGGCACAGAGCCTGCGTAGGAAATGGTGATGCCGATCATGAAGGTGGTGACGGACAGCAGCGCAGAAAGAAGGATCGTCGTTTTGAACCGCCGGCACAGTTGCATTGCGGTCAGTGATGGAAATACGATCAGGCTGGAAATCAGGAGGGCGCCCATCATGCGCATGCCAAGCACGATGGTGATGGCGGTGAGGAGGGCGATGACCATGTTGTACAGCCTGGTCCGCGTGCCGGTGGCGGAAGCGAATGATTCATCGAAGGTGACGGCGAAGATGCGGTTGTAGAAAAGGACGAAAAGGATGACGACCACGGTGCTCAGGGCGATGGAGAGTTCTACGTCCCCTCTGCTCATGGCGAGGATACTGCCGAACATGTAGTTGCACACGTCGGTATTCATCCCTGTGGTAATGGAAATCGTCATGACGCCCACCGCGAGGGCGCCGCTGCAGAGAAGCGCCGTGGCGGAGTCTCCCTTGATGCGTGAGCTGTCCTTGAGCTGCAGCAGGAAAAAGGCGGCGGCGATGCAGACGGGAATGGAAATCGTCAGAGGCTCCGCGTGGAATGCGAAAGCGATGGCAAGCGAGGCGAAGCCCACATGGGACAGTCCGTCTCCGATCATGGAGTACCGTTTCAGCACGAGGCTTGTCCCCAGAAGGGAAGCGCAGAGGGAAACGAGGCAGCCGACGATGATGGCCCGCACCATGAAGGGGTAGCTGAACATTTCAAGAAAGAGTTCCATTACAGTCCGCCTCCCGTGAAACGCCGGCCCACGGGGCTTGCTTCATAGTCCGTGGTGGTGCCGAAAAACTGCTGCGTGCCGCCTGCGAGGTGCAGGATATGGCTCGCCTGTTTCAGCGTGCCGTGGATGTCGTGGGAAACCATGATGAGGGTGATGCCGTATTTCTCGATGCAGTCTCTGAAAATACGGTACAGTTCCGCCGTCATGAGGGGGTCGAGCCCTGTGACGGGCTCGTCAAGGAGAAGGAGCTTGCCTGTGGCGCAGAGCGCTCTTGCAAGAAGTACACGCTGCTGCTGTCCGCCGGACAGGTCACGGTAACAGCTTTTCTTCAGGTGGCGGATGCCGAGCATGTCCAGCTTTTCTTCAGCAGCTTCTTTGTCTGCTTTCCTGTAAAAGGGGTACATGCCGCAATGGTTCAGACGGCCTGAGAGGACGACTTCCCAGACGCTGGCCGGGAAATCTTTCTGTACAGGGGTTTGCTGCGGCAGGTAACCGATTTCATCAGGCTTGAGCCCTTCTGCCGTGATGATTTCGCCGCCGGATATTTTTTTCAGGCGGAGCAGCCCTTTGACCAGGGTGCTTTTTCCTGCTCCGTTTTCTCCGATGATGCCTAGATAATCTCCGGGCTCCACGGAAAAGCTAATGTCCTTCAAAACCGTTTTTCCTTCATAGGCCATGGACAGATTGCGGCATGTGAGCAGGCTCATTAGTTGAGCGCCTCCTTGAGGACCTGTACGTTATGCTCCATGAGGCTGATGTAGGTCACTCCCTTTTTGAAATCCTCCGCGCTTACGTTATGGACCGCGTTCAGCAGCTCGTTCTTTGCGCCTGTGGCTTCTGCGATTGCTTTGCTCATCTGCTCATTGGACATTTCGATATGGAATACGACAGGGATCTGGTCTTCCTTCACCTTGTCCACGAGGAAGGCGATGGTCGCCGGATTGGCTTCCGTGTCCTTGGAGCATCCCGGGAAGGCGGCGTAGTATTTCAGCCCGAATTCCTTGGCGAAATAAAGGAACGGGAACCGGTCGCCGACGATGATTTCTTTTCTCTTCGCGTTGTCAATGACATTGTGGAAATCCTTGTCCAGTTTATCCAGCTTGGCGACATACGTCTCCGTGTTCTTTTTGTAGGTTTCCGCATTATCCTTGTCGAGAGAGGAAATGGTTTCATTCAGCGCTTTTACGATTTGGATGGCGTTGGCAGGGGAAGTCCAGACATGCTCGTCCATTTCCGGGCCTTCTTCGCCGTCGTGATGGTGGTGTTCCTTGTCATCATGATGGTCCTTATCTTCGTGATGATGTTCTTCTTTGTCTCCATCCTTGTGGTCGTGCTTATCTTCGTCTTCGCCGGCATGCTTATGGTCATGGTCATGATCTTCTTCCTCCTGCATGCCTTCGGAGAGCTCTTCTTCATAAAGCTTCACGGTGTCCATCATTTTAAAAGGCTTCACCTTGCTCTTATCCATGGAGCCGAGGACGCCGTCCACCCATTCGTCAGAGTCGCCGCCGACATAAATGAAGAGGTCGCTCTTCTGTATGTCCTGGATGTCTTTCGGGGAAGGTTCATAGCTGTGGGCTTCCGCGCCGGGCTTCAAAAGCATGGAAACCTGCGCTTTATCGCCGACGATCTGGCGGACGAAATCATAAGAAGCAAAGTTGGTGCAGATAATTTTCAAAGGCTCCTTCTTGGTAGTGGAGCCGGAAGTGCCGCCCTGGTTCGAGCAGGCGGTCAGGCCGTAAATGGCAAGGAAACATGCCATCAGGCAGGCAATCAGTTTTTTCATCAATACATCCTCCTAAATAAATGAAATAGTATATGAACAAGCGGCGGAAACTTAATCCGACAGCTTGACCCGCAGCGTCACGAGGGTGGAGGAAACGGAAAGAAATGAAATCAGCGGAAGGGCAAGCAGAAGATATGGGAGTTGGAAAGAAACGTCCGGCTTCATGCCTGCCGACGGACCCGTCACGGAATGGCAGATGGCAAGCGTCTGCTGGCAGACCTCGATGGCGGCGCAGATCGGACAGTTTTCCCCGGCGCAGTCATGGTCCAGTTTTTCCGCAATATAAAAGAAGGACAGCGACATGGTGAAAACAAGGGCAAAACAGACAAGCAGCGCCAGCCATTTTTTTCTTCGCACCATGGAAATCCTCCCTTCCTGTAAATGAAAAAATACGATGAAAACCGAAAAAATATATCATCGCACCGGTAAAAGCGCGGTGGAGATGAATCAATGCGGGAACAGGCCGTCCCAACAAAAAATGCGCATCCGTAAAAAAGGTGCGCATGCGTGTATAGAATGAAAAGAGATAAAATTTTTACCGGCAGTTTTTGCAGATGCCGTAAATGGTGGTTTTGGACAGGTCGATGGCGAAGCCGTCCGTACGAAGGACGTCTTTTTTCAATTTATCCGACACCTTCTGCGTCATGTGGATGGTTTCCCCGCAGTGCAGGCAGGTCATGTGGAGTTTATCGTCACAGTCTTCCGAGGAAACATAACGGTACATGTTTTCCCGATTGTTTTTGCCGGTGGAGCGGAGGATCAGTCCTTCCTTTTCAAGCATGGACAGATTCCGGTAAACGGCGCTGATACTGATGCCTGCACCTTCCTCGGCCACCAGCTGTTTTTCCAGCTCTCTGGCGGAAATGGTCATATCCGGATGGTTCCGGAAAAAATCAAATAACTTTTTTCTCTGTTCAGTCATATACATGAAGATCACACCTTCTGAATATGCGATTTTCTCGCAAATATTATAACACAGTCAAAGGGGCTGTCAAATAAACACTACGATAAATACTGGTAAAGATTGTAAAAAAGAGGTTTGTGGGAATGAGGAATTTGGAATTAGGAATGAGGAATTTGGAATTAGGAATGAGGAATTGAGGTGCGTCATGACAAATAATATAGCGGCGAGAATAGTGGCTAGAAGGCAGAAGTCAGAAGTCAGAGAGCAGAAAACAGTAATCCTATGTTTGCCGTCATCCTCGAACGGAGTGCGGTGGAGCGATGGCAAGCGAACGATTTTTGAAGGAATGAAATGACGCGCAAAAATATGTGAGACGCCATACCCGACCGGAGGGAGCGGTAAGGATCAGGCATAGGATACGAGTAAAAATGGAAAGTGGGGAGGCTCTCTTCTTTAGAAGAGGGTCGCAGTCGAAGGCTGACGGGTGACGCCCTCCGGGAGGAAACGAGTGAACCTGCTCCTGAAACGGGTGAACCGCCTTGTCTCCTTATTTGACAGGATTACAAAACGTATTCAAAGAGTTCGTAATCCGTCCAGCCTGTGTCTTCGTAGAACATCGGCAGGGTGTGCAGGTATCGGAAGCCTTCCGTGGTGTAAAGCCGCTCTGCCGGAATATTTCCTTTCAGCACATCTAAGCGGAGCACTTTCTGCTTTTCTTCTCGGGCCTCTTGGATGGCGGCACGCACCATCTGTCTGGCGAAGCCTTTTCCGAAGTGGCGGGGGTGTACGCCGAGGGCGTGGATGACCATGATTTCTCCGGCGGAGGCCTTGGTGGGCCAGTCGAATTCCGCGTAGCCCTCGTTGCAGTCATGGTTCAGCACCATGGCGCAGGCGATTTCATCGGATTCCATGCCGATGTATAATTCGTTCTTTCTGATGGAATGGTCGAGGAATTCCGGGGCGGGATAAATATCCTTCTGCCAGCCCGGAAGATAGGGGGAGCCCTGCATGGCATCGATCAGGGAATGGTAAAAAAGACGTACCTCTTCATATCTGTCTGTTGTCGCTTTTGTCAGTATCATTGAAACTCCTTTTTGCTGTTTATTTTGCCGTTATCATCTGCGATTCTGTCCGTCATGCGGACCGATTGACTCAAAAATTATAGGCTGACCTGATAGGTCAATACGGCGTCGATGGCGGAGATGGCATTTTCCCAGGACTGGATGGTGGTCTCTGTCTCGTGGGCATAGAATTCATCCTTTACGTATTTCGCGTTGATCTGTACGTTCAGTTTGGCGGCACGGATGCAGGACATCGCTTCTTCACCGGCGATAATGGCATCGGTGATGACGTTTTTATTGCAGTGGAGCAGGAGCTGGGTGAAGCTGGGGAGCAGGTCCGCCATGGTCTGCGCCATCTGCATCGGCGCTTCCGCGGATTTCTTGAAGGCTTCCTCCAATGCTTCCTTGCGGGAGGTGTCTGACGGATCCTTCGGCTTCGGGGACTGAAGGACTTTCATGAGGTTTCTGAAATTTTCCGCATCGTCGTCCATGAGGTCGAGGAAGATGGAACGGGCCATTTTGAATACTTCCGTATATTGCTCCGCCTGTTCTTTGAAGGCTTCGCAGTTCTTGCTGCCTGCCGTCAGGCGGGAAACCATTTCTGCAAGGGCGCAGGCCTGGGCACCGATCAGTCCGGCCGCTGCGCCGCCGCCGGGCGCGGGCGCGGTGGAACCGAGGGCGGAAAGATAGTCGTCGATCGTCATTTCATGAAATTTAGCTGCCATGATACCTCCTTATGGGTCAATCTGTAGGTGAACGGGAATAAAAAAGTTTCTTTATTTTTATACTATATATTATATAAGGGTGAAAAAAGATTGTCATTATGAAAAAAGGGAGATAGGAAATAAAACGGGCGGAAAGCTCCCGTGTACAAGGAAATATTTGACGCACGGGGTTACGCATGATATAATACATTTCGTTATATAGCGGAAGCTGTATGACGTGCTAATGTGGCGGGTGTGGTGAAGCGGCTAACACGGCGGATTGTGGCTCCGTTATGCGTGGGTTCGAGCCCCACCACTCGCCCCATTTTTTTTTACAAAAATATATCCGCAATGATGCGATACGTTAATTGGTGGTGCTGGTTTCAGGGAAATGCAGAATTCCCGTATTTCCCCAGCTGTTTCTTGGGGGTATAGCCAAGCGGTAAGGCAACGGACTTTGACTCCGTTATCGGTGGTTCGACTCCACCTACCCCTGCCAAAGTGAATTTGCGCACACGGTTAAGTACTTTGCCGTGTGTTTTTTGTTTCTGAAAATCAGAAGCATTTGCGTATTTATTAATTAATGATGAGCGTATAAAAGAAAAACTATTGTTTTTTTAATCTTCTGTGGTAAAATAGTCACGGTTTTCCTTATATGGGAAATGATACGCGAAAGAACCACCATCGCATGGTACTGGAAGGAGAATGGGCAGCTTGAGCAGTTCAGTTCAGTTTTACTTGGCTATTTTTATTTTCATCATGACTTATGTGGGAATCATGTCGGAAAAGATTCCGCGTACGATCTGCGCTCTGGCAGGCGGCGGAGCCATGGTGTATTTCGGCCTTGTCACGCAGGACCAGGCTATCACGGAGTTCATCGACTTCAATACGATCGGCCTTCTGACGGGCATGATGATCCTGATTTCCGTAGTGAAGAAATCAGGTTTCTTCCAGGTGCTTGCTTTATGGGCTCTGAAAAAATCCAAGGGCTCGCCGCGTGAGCTGCTTGTCCTTCTGTCCATCGTCACTGCGGTGGGGGCGGCGCTGATTGACTCTGTCACCGCGGCGCTGCTGATCGCGCCGATGACGATTTCCCTCTGCCGCATGCTCCGCCTTTCCCCCGTGCCGATTCTTGTTTCGGAGATACTGATGTGCAATATCGGCGGTACGGCGCTGATGATTGGTAATCCGCCAAACGTCATGATCGGGTCCGCCACGCATCTGGATTTCAATGATTTCCTGATCAATCTGGCGCCTGTCGTTATCATTACGGTGGCCGTCACGCTAGTGGCGATCCTTCTGATGTTCAAGAATGACTTTTCCAGTGTCCGCATGAATCCGGAGGAAGTGGCAAAAATCGATATCATGTCCGCGATCGAAGACAAGATGATTTTCGACCGTTCCCTGACTGTGCTGGCGCTGACCATCCTCGGCTTCGTCATCCATTCCCAGTTCGGGCTCCAGTCCGCGACCGTGGCACTGACCGGCGGCATTGCTGCCCTTCTGGTCTGCCATATCAGTCCGGAGGAAGCGCTGAAGGAAGTGGATCTGGATACGCTCATGTTCTTCATGGGTCTCTTCATTCTTGTCGGCGGCATGGAAAACGCCGGCGTCATCACGGCGATTGCTTCCGCAGGCATTGACCTGGTCGACGGAGACAGCCATCTGATTACCTTCCTGATTCTAATCCTGTCCGGTATCGCTTCCGCGTTCATAGATAATATTCCGTTCACTGCCACGATGATTCCCCTCATCCAGGACATGCAGTCGCTGATGAACCTGCCCCATGCGGATTACATGTGGTGGGCGCTTGCGACAGGCGCCTGCTTCGGCGGCAACGGTACGATGATCGGGGCATCCCCGAACGTCATCATGGTGGCCATCGCCGCCAAGGAAGGGTTCAATATCAGCTTCACCACGTTCATGAAATGGTGTTTCCCGCTGATGCTCCTCTCCCTGCTGGTGACAGGGCTGTACATAGAAGGCAGATATTTCATGCTCGGCATGTAAGCCATATAATAGGTATATATAAGCGCTTTTCTTCGGAAAGGCGCTTTTTGAATGAGGAATTTGGAATGAGGAATGAGGAATTGAGGTGCGCCGCGACAAATGATATGGCGGCGAGAACAGTAGACAGAAGTCAGAAATCAGAAATCAGAAGTCAGAGGTCAGTAATCAGTAGCCAGAAGTCAAATGTCGGAAGATGAAAATCAGGAGTCAGGAGTCGGTTTTTTATCTGAAGCATATCTTTTGCTTTATGTAGGAGGGTTGTCTGTAATTCTGTCGTGGATGATTCGCTTTAAAGAAATATTTAATATATGCTTTATGGATTTTTTTGTATACCGGAACGGAGCAGATGGAAATCATGTGCTTTTAGTCGGCTCTGAAACCGGAAAGAGTGTATTTGATTAGGAAAGAACGGTGTGTCTTTAGAGGCTTATCGATTTGACTTTTCCGTAATAGTGGTATACTATAATCTCTGATACAGGAAATGTAGTATACATTTTTATATATTCTTCATTGACTAAGGAGGTCATGATGGACGCAAGAGAAAATGCTTATGTATTGTGGTTTGACGAGCTGCGCCGTGCGGATGTGGGACTGGTAGGGGGGAAATCCTCTTCTTTGGGAGAACTGACATCTTCCGTGGATGTTCCCGTTCCTTATGGATATGCCACGACAGCCAACGCATACCGTTATTTCATGGAAGCGACCGGGCAGAATAAGAGAATCCATGAATTGCTCCAGGATCTGAAAGACGTGGAAGATTCCGTGGAGCTCCATGAAGTCTGCACCCGCATCCGTGAAAGCATCTGCTCTGCTGAAATGCCGGCCGATCTGGCAAAACAAATCGGCGACGCTTATGAGGAGCTGGCTGAAAAGGTAGGGGACAAGGATCCGTATGTCGCCGTCCGTTCTTCTGCAACGGCGGAAGATCTGCCGGATGCTTCCTTCGCAGGCCAGCAGGATACGTACCTGAACGTCACGGGCCGTGACATGGTCATCCAGAAGGTCAAGGAATGCTATGCGTCCACCTTCACCGACCGTGCGGTTTACTATCGCGCGAAGAAGAATTTCGACCATGAAAACGTGGCTCTTTCCGCCGCAGTACAGATGATGGCCGACTCCAAGGCTGCCGGTGTCATGTTCACCGTCAATCTGGCGACCGGCGCTGATGACTGCATCATGATCGAAGGCTCCTGGGGACTGGGAGAATATATCGTACAGGGCACCGTCACTCCGGATAATTTCGTCGTGGATAAGGAATCCCTTACCATCAAATCCCGCCGCATCAATGATAAATCCATCGAGCTCGTCCGCAAGGAAGGCGGCGATGTAGAAGAAAGAAAGGTTCCTGAAGAACTGGCGAAAGCACAGGTCATGACGGATGAACAGATTGCCGAGCTGGCAACCTATGCAAAGCGCATTGAAAAGCATTACGGCTGCTATATGGATATGGAATGGGCCATCGACCACAAGAACCGCCTGTGGATTCTTCAGGCCCGCCCGGAAACCGTATGGTCCAAGAAGAATAAAGAAAAGAAAGCTGAGGCAAAAGTAACAATGACAACTGATCATAAAGTGCTCGTTAAAGGGCTGCCGGCAAGCCCGGGAATGGCAGCAGGAAAATGCCACGTCATCACTGATCCGAAAGATATCGATGAATTCAAAGAAGGCGAAGTCCTCGTGACGACCATGACCAGCCCGGACTGGGTACCGGCCATGAAGAAAGCGGTTGCCATCGTTACTGATGCAGGCGGAATGACCTGCCATGCGTCCATCGTTTCCCGCGAGCTCGGCATTCCCTGCGTTGTCGGTACCAAGAGCCGCAGCGTGGAAGCCACCGGCGTCCTCAAATCCGGACAGGATATCACCATCGATGCACAGAACGGCATCGTATATGACGGCATCGTGGCCGACCTCGTCAAGAAAGACGAACCGGCACAGGCAGCAGGCGGCACCGTGGTCGCTGCTGAATATTTCCCGCCCACCGGCACCGGCGTGCTGATGAACCTCGGCGATCCCGACCTGGCAGATAAATATGCGTCCCTGCCCTGCGACGGCATCGGCCTCATGCGTGAAGAATTCATCTGGACGACCTTTATCCATGAACATCCGCTGTACCTGATTGAAACAGGCCGTCCGGAAAAAGTCGTTGACATGCTGGCAGAAGGCATCAGCAAAGTATGTCGCGCCCTCGCTCCGAGACCGGTCGTACTCCGTTTCTCCGACTTCAAGTCCGGCGAATACAGGAACCTCAAGGGCGGCGACAAATATGAACCGGAAGAACCGGCCGACCTCCTCGGCTGGAGAGGCGCTTCCCGTTATTATGACCCGAAATACACCGCCGCTTTTCGCCTCGAGCTGAAGGCAGTGAAAAAAGTCCGTGAAGAATTCGGACTGAAGAACCTGAACTGCATGATTCCGTTCTGCAGAACCGTGGATGAAGCGGAAAAAGTAACGGCCATCATGAAAGAAGAAGGACTGGAACGCGGCCCGGATTTCAAGCTGCTCCTCATGGCGGAAATACCGTCCAACATCCTTCTGGCTGACCGTTTCAATAAATTCGTCGATGGCTACTCCATCGGCTCCAATGATCTGACGATGCTCATCCTGGGCTGCGACAGAAACAATGACACCGTGGCATCCCTCTTTGATGAACGTAATCTGGCCATCAAGAGAGCCATCCGCCATCTGATCAAGACTGCCCATAAGGACGGAAAGACCGTTTCCATCTGCGGACAGGCGCCGTCAGTATATCCTGACTTCACGGAATTCCTCGTGAAGAGCGGCATCGACTATGTTTCCGTCAATCCGGACATGGTCAAGAGCACGAAACTGAACGTAGCGCGCATCGAACAGCGCCTCATGCTTGACGCTGCTACGGGAAGAGGGCTCGTGGATACGGAAGATTACGAGCTTTAATCCTATTTGTGCACATCTAAAAGGTGATGAACGGCGGGATCCGGGGAAGGCTGTTTCCCTGGCTCCTGCTTCATCATGGTTTCTGTTATACAGAAGATAGGAAGGAACATTATGCAGCTTACCAGCCGCCAAAAGGAAATCACCCGGATCGTCCGTGAAAACGGTCCGATCACAGGGGAAATGATTGCTGAGCGCCTCCACGTGACGAGAAGCGCCCTCCGCGGAGATCTGGCTGTCCTTCTTTCCGGTGAAGTCATTGCTGCACGCCGCAGGCTCGGATACTATTACCTTGGTGGTGGAGAAGATCCGGCAGCGGCGGAAATCAAGTCCTGCACCGCGGAAGACTGCATGTCCAGACCGGTCCTCGTCAGTGCCGAATCCAATGCCTACGATGCGGCCGTCCTCCTTTTCACCGAAGACATCGGCACGCTTTTCGTCGGAAAGAAAGATGACATCCAGGGCGTCGTTTCCCGAAAGGACCTCTTAAAGGCCGCCATGGGCCGTGAAGACCTGTCGAAGGTGCCGATTTCCATGGTCATGACCTCCCGGTCCAAAATGATTTACGCGGAACCGTCAGAAGACCTCGTGTCCATCGCACAGAAAATGATCGATTACGAAGTGGACTGTCTGCCGGTAGGAACGTTCAAAGACGTTGACGGAGACAGGAATTTCGTCCTTGTCGGCCGTGTTTCCAAGACAAATATCACCCGCCTCTTCCTGGAACTGGGAAAGGGAGGAAGAAGATAATCCATGGGAAAGCCAACACAGATTTATGTCGTTTCCGATTCACTCGGCGAAACAGCGGAAAGCGTGGCGAAAGCCACCATCGGGCAGTATGATGCGGATATGGAAATCCACCGCGTGCCGTTCATCCGCCACACCGAGCAGATAGAAAAAATAATAGAAGAAGCCGCCAAAGAAGGCGCCATCGTATGCCATACCCTCGTCAGCCAGGAGCTCCGTGCCCATTTCGAGCAGGTGGCAAAGGAAAAACATGTCCGGTATGTGGATATTCTGGGGCCGATGATGAACATGGTCACGGAAGTATCGGGTGTCACGCCGCGCATGAAACCGGGCATCATCCACCGTCTGGATGAGGAATATTTCAAAAAAGTGGAAGCCATCGAATTCGCCGTCCGCTATGACGACGGAAAGAATCCGGCGGGATTTGAAAAGGCGGATGTCGTCCTCATCGGTGTTTCCAGAACATCGAAGACGCCGCTGTCCATGTACATGGCCCATAAGAAATTCAAGGTGGCCAACCTGCCCCTCGTGCCTGAGGTGCAGCTGCCGGAAGAAATATTCCATGTGCCGCCGTACCGCCTGATCGGACTCATCATCGACCCGTACAAGCTGAATTCCATTCGGAGCGAACGGATGAAAGCGCTCGGCTTCTCCGGAACGGCCAATTATACGGACATCGACCGCATCGAAGATGAACTCGCCTATGCGAAGGAAGTCATGCGCCAGCTCCACTGCATGGTGATCGACGTATCCAACAAGGCGATCGAAGAAACGGCCAGCCGTATCATGGCGATCGTACAGAGGAATAAGGAAATTTACGGCGATAAATATTAATAAGCCCATTAAAAAATCTCCCAAGGCAATCCATGATTGTCTCCGGAGATTTTTTTGCGTCCTTGATTTGATTTTAGAAAAGCTGTCTTATAAAAATCGGATAAAGCGTTCTTTAGGACAGCTCCTTCAGCAGCTCCTCCACATGGGTGGCGGCCTTCACGTTCCTGTACTCCTTGGTCAGGATGCCTTTCTCGTCGATGAGGAACGTGGAACGCTCGATGCCCATATATTTCTTCCCATACATGCTTTTCTCCTTCATGACGCCGTACAGGTTGCAGACGGTCTCCGCCTCATCGGAAAGAAGAGGGAAATTCAACTCATACTTATCGCGGAAATTGCAGTGCTTCTTCACACTGTCACGGCTCACGCCAAGCACGGTATAACCGAGCTTTTTGAAGTCCTGCAGATGGGCGCGGAAAGCCTGCGCCTCCAGCGTGCATCCCGACGTATTGTCCTTCGGATAGAAATACAGGATGACCTTCTGTCCTGCATAGTCGGATAAGGAAATATCCTTGCCGCTGTCAGAGGGAAGTGTGAAGCCCGGAGCGGATTTGCCGATTTCAAGATTTGCCATCATAAACCTCCTGAGAATTCATATTCAAGAAAATAGATTGACTTCATTATAGTATGGATCGGTAAAGATGTAAATGAAAGGGGAGGGAAAGGAGGAATTTGGAATTAGGAATGAGGAATTAGGAATTGTGGTCGCCGCGGCAAATAACATGGCGGCGAGAATCATAATTAGTAGCCAGTGGTCTGAAGTCAGAAGACAGAAAGCAGAAAACAGAGATTATCTGCTTGCCGTCATTTTTAGATGGTAAAAGTTAGTTATATGGATTGTATTTAAA
Source organism: uncultured Dialister sp. (assembly GCA_902462205.1). Classification (GTDB taxonomy): domain Bacteria; phylum Bacillota; class Negativicutes; order Veillonellales; family Dialisteraceae; genus Dialister. The sequence goes on along the minus strand of CABQAR010000002.1, from coordinate 181,739 downwards.
ATCTGTAACCGCTGCTCAGATTCTTCGCTCCTCCTCACCGGCATGATATACAGAATTCATACAATCCATTTTGTCCACCGCTCAAGAATGACGGGACAAGGGCGATTTACCTTATTAGTATTCCCTGCTTGCCGTCATCCTCGAACGGAATGGAGCATTGCGGAATGAAGTGAAGGATCTGGCAGGGGATGATGGTATTAAATGATGAACAAAAAGGCTCCACCGATTTTCGGGGAGGCAAGTGAACGATTTTTGATGGAATGAAATGACGCACAAAAATCTGTGAGACGCCATACCCGACCGAAGGGAGCGGTAAGAATCTGGCATAGGATAATGAAATTAAATGCAGAATAAAAAGGCTACACCGAACACGGGGAGCTGTCAACCGTAGGTTGACTGAAGGGGCGAGTTGGAAAAAATAGAGAAAGAGTGTACGCACGCTTGCCCCTATCCTTGCCATTCGGCAGTACTTCCCCCGCATACGGTGGAAGCAGGAGAGTCGTATTTACCATCATAACCCACTGCCCAGATTCTTCGCTTCTCCGCACCAGCATGATATGCATAATTCACACAATCCATTTTTCCCACCGCTCAAGAATGACGGGGCAAGGGCTATCTACCTTATTAGTATTCCCTGCTTGCCGTCATCCTCGAACGGAATGGAGCATTGCAGAATGAAGTGAAGGATCTGGCAGGGAATGATGGTATTAAATGATGAACGAAAAGGCTCCACCGATTGTCGGGGAGGCAAGCGAACGATTTTTGAGGGAATGAAATGACGCACAAAAATTTGTGAGATGTCATTCTCGACAGAAGGGAGCGGTAAGGATCTGGCAGAGGATACGGGTAAGAACAGGCAATAGGTAAAGCCCTCTTCTTTAGAAGAGGGTGGCAGTCGAAGACTGCTGGGTAATGCCTTCCGGGAGGATGAGGGGGAAACTGTCCCTGAAATAGGGAAATAGTAGTTGGTAGACAGATATCGGTAGAGAGTATCCGGTTGATTGCTGCTGGGGTCGGAGGAAGTAGAGCTTTTTGGATCTATTCTTAGAATTTTATGAAATATGGTATATCTTATTGACAGCAATGGAATGGAGTAGTATGCTCTAAACATATTTGAAAGCCAGTAAATGACTTTTTGTAATAATTTCACAATTGGCAATGACGTCTGATGATGAGGGATCATATCAGGCGTTTTCTATTGGACGAAGATGCCCGCGACAGAATTCTGCGGGTGTCTTTTTTTATATGGAAAGCGCCTGAAGCAGAAGAAATAGAGTATGCTTCCGGACAATTCCCGTCGTCAGGCGTTTTTATATTTAGTCAAAACAGAAAGGATCTGATTGTATGGGAATTTTAAAAAAAGGGTTTCTGAAATGGCCTGTCGTGGCGGCAGCGCTCTGCTGCCCGTCTGTCGTGCTTGCTGCCGGTGAAGAAGGGAAATATTCATCGGCGGATACCATCTGGGTGCTTTTCGGCGCGGTACTGGTTTACTTCATGCAGCCCGGATTCGCCATGGTGGAGACCGGCCTGACCCGCGCGAAAAATGCGGGGAACATCGTCATGAAGAATTTCATGGATTTCTGCATCGGAACGATCGCGTTCTGGGTGGTCGGCTTCGGCATCATGTTCGGTACGGATGTCCATGGCATCATCGGCATACCTGATTTCTTCGTTCTGAATTTCGATGTGCCGGAAGGAACGGGATATCCTCCCATGGCCTACCTGATATTCCAGACCGTGTTTTGTGCGACCTCGGCGACCATCGTCTCCGGCGCCATGGCGGAGCGCACAAAATTTTCCGCCTACTGCATGTATTCCCTGCTGATCAGCCTTATCATCTATCCCATATCCGGACACTGGATCTGGGGCGGCGGCTGGCTTGCCCAGCTCGGTTTCCATGATTTTGCCGGTTCTACCTGCGTGCATATGGTGGGCGGCATCTGCGCGTTTGTCGGTGCCAAGATGCTCGGGCCGCGTATCGGGAAATATAACCCTGACGGAACGGTCAATGCGATTCCCGGGCACAGTCTGACACTGGCGGCTTTGGGGATGTTCATCCTCTGGTTCGGCTGGTTCGGATTCAACGGCGCGTCCACGGTTTCCATGACCGGTGATGACACCATCGTTTCCGCAGCCACCATCTTCGTTACCACCAATATGGCAGCGGCGGCGGCCGCCTGCACCGCCATGTTCTTCACATGGGTGAAGTACGGAAAACCGGACGTGTCCATGACGCTGAACGGAGGACTTGCCGGCCTTGTCGCCATTACCGCAGGCTGTGACCTTGTCAGTCCGGCCGGCGCCTTCGCCATCGGTATCATCGCAGGCGTGGCGATCGTGTATTTCATCGAATGGATTGACCAGAAACTGAAAGTCGACGACCCTGTCGGCGCCATTGCAGCCCATGGCGGATGCGGCGCGCTCGGGACGTTCCTCACGGGGCTGTTCGGAGTCAAAGACGGATTCCTGTATACAGGGAATCCTGAATTCCTGATCAACCAGGTAATCGGCATCGTCAGCGTGGCCGTCTATGTATTCGTGGCCATCACCATCATTTTCAAAATCATCAAGGCGACCATCGGCCTCCGCGTCAGCCCGCAGGAAGAAATCAACGGCCTTGACTTTGAGGAACACGGACTGACCTCGGCTTATGCAGACTTCATGATGGCGCCGGAAGCGGGACTGTCCATGGCGAAGGAAACGAGGGAATCAGTGCATGCATGGAAACATGCGGTGGAAATCCCCTTGGATAAACCGGCTGAAGAGGCCCTTCCGGAAACAAAGCCATCCTCTTCCTCCAGGCAGCCGATGTATAATGTGACCATCATCACCTCGGATAAACGCTTCGAAGCATTGAAAACGGCCATGGAAGAAATCGGCATCACCGGCATGACAGTGACGAAAGCACTAGGATTCGGGCTTGAAAAGGGACGGACGGAAATGTACCGTGGTGCGGAAGTCTCCGCCAAGCTGCTTCCGAAAATCAGGGTGGAAATCATCGTATCCAAGATTTCTCCAAGGACAATCATCGAAGTGGCGAAGAAGGTCCTTTATACAGGGAAATATGGTGATGGCAAGATCTTCGTTTCCACCATCGATAACGCAGTGAAAATCCGTACCGGCGAAGAAGGCTACGACGCACTGCAGGATTATCCCATCGAAGAAGACTGAATGTCGGATTCCTTCACAAGATCAATCAAAAGCATCCTTTGAAAAATAAGGGTGCTTTTTTAAATGAGGAATTTGGAATTAGGAATGAGGAATTGTGGTATGCCGCGACAAATAATGAAGCGGCTAGGACCAGTAGCCAGCAGGCAGAAGACAGAACGCAGAAAACAGATGTCAGAAAATAGTTTTCCTGTTTGCCGTCATCCTCGAATGGAGCGTGAGCGTAATGATGGCAAGCGAACCAATTTCAAAGGAGCTTGCGATGCATGAAATTAAGTGAGACGCCATACCCGACCGGAGGGAGCGGTAAGGATCTGGCAGGGGATGATGGTATTAAATGATGAACGAAAAGGCTCCATCGATTGTCGGGGAGGCAAGTGAACGATTTTTTAAGGAATAAAATGACGCACAAAAATCTGTGAAACGCCTTGCCCTTGCGGCGGAGCTGGCAACCGTAGGTTGGCTGAAGGGGTGAGTTGGAGCATATGGGAAAAAAGTATGTATGCACACTTGCCCCTATCCCTGCCATTCGGCAGTACTTTTCCCGCATACGGTGGAAGCAGGGGAATCGCATTTACCATCTTAACCCACTGCCCAGATTCTTCGCTCCTCCGCAATAGCATGATATGCATAATTCACACAATCCATTTTGCCCACCGCTCAAGAATGACGGGGCAAGGGCTATTTACCTTATTAGTATTCCCTGCTTGCCGTCATCCTTGAATGGAGTGTTAGAGCAGTGATGGCAAGCGAACCAATTTCAAAGGAGCTTGCGACGCATGAAATTAAGTGAGACGCCATACCCGACCGAAGGGAGCGGTAAGGATCTGGCATAGAATACAGGTAAGGAGGAATTTGGGAAGGAATGAGAATGGCGGTACACTGTGACAAATATTAGAACGACGATAATAGGGAAGAATTGCTTGCCTGTTACAACCAATAACTATCAACTCCCAATTAAAAACTATCAACTAATATTCCGGACTTTTCAAACTTTATATATTTTTTATTTTTATTGTACATTGTTGGTGGACATTCGGAAGTGTTCTTTACATTTCTTTTTCCTATTCTCCTGTTTTCTCTCTTTTTCATCATTTTTTCCTGTCAAGAGGGGTACGGTTTTGTATCAGGAAAGACTTTTCCCCAAAGGCAGGAATGAATAATTCACAGAATCCACAGCCTGTTTTTTCAGAAGAGGGAAAGGGAGACAGTCGAGCATATCTGCTTTACAGGTATTCTCAATTGGATATGCAGGATAAGTTATTCACAGTTATTCACAAAATTCTGTGTATATCCATGGCGGACAGGGAAACGTAAGGGGCATGAAACCGTGTTTTGTCAAAGACGGGTCAAATTTTATCCACATGGCTGTGCATAACTGTGAATAAGCCTGTGAAAAAGGTGAAGAACTTTTTATTTTACCGATGGTTGTCCGGGGCGAATGGAATTTCGGGGATTTTTCCTTCATAGCGGAAACACGATATTTCCTGTGATTTAATAAATTTTATTTTTGCATAAGCATTGATCGTTTCTCATTATCAATGCGATGGAAAAGGTGAGAATGAAAGTGCTGTGGAGGTCTGTGATTTTGCCAAAAGAGGGAAAAAAGTATAAAATACCTACATAGTGGTAAGAAATTAAGGAGATGTTGATCATAGAATTTAAATCATTCCGTATCGAAGACAGAGATTATATAGACAGTTTTTTCAAGGTTCATCATTATGAGGGCATCGATTGCTCGTTCAATACGCTTTTCCTGTGGCAGAAAGCCCACAATACCCAATGGGCTGTGGAGGATGGCATCCTGTTCATCCGCGCGGGGGACGGGCAGAATACGTTTTTCATGCCGCCTTTCGCAGGCGAGGGGGCGTCTTTCAGCAGGGGCCTCGAAATCATCCATGAGTATCTGGAGAAGGAAGGGAAGCCATTCATTCTGAAAGCCGCGTCTCCGTGGGTGGTGGAGCAGATCAAGGCCCACTGCCCGGATAAATATGATTTCCTTCCCGACAGGGATAATTGGGAGTATGTGTACCGCACAGAGGACATGATCAATCTGCCGGGGAAAAAATTTCGCATGAAAAAGAACCATCTGAACGGTTTCCTCCGCCAATACGGCGATTACCAGTATGAATCCATCACAACGGAGAACATGGAGGATGCGAAGCAGGGGATTGCCGAATGGTTCGAGCGCCATGGAGATATCGAAGAGGAAGAGGACGCGATGAAGCTCTGCTTCGATAACTGGGAAGCCTTGAAAATGAGAGGCGCCATCATCCGTATTTACGGAAAAGTGGAAGCGTTCACCAACGGCGACCTCGTCAATCCGCAGGTGGCGCACATCATGTTTGAAAAGGCAAATCCGAATATCCGCGGCCTGTACCAGGCAATCAACCGTGATTTCCTGATCCATGAATTTGCAGAAACAGAATTCGTCAATCGTGAAGAAGATTTGGGGATTCCCGGCCTTCGTCAGGCAAAGCTGGAATACAATCCGGATCATTTCGCGGAAAAATACGACGTGGTTTTAAAGAAATAGGAAGCAGGACGGGACTGCCGCGTAAGACCGGCAGACATAAGGGAGAGCCTTTTATGCATAAGGCGGTGCTGCCCGTTTTCCCTGTTCCTGGTTCCGGCAGAGGTACTTTATGAAGATAAGAAAATGCGACGGAAGAGATGAAAAAGAAATCAAGGCGCTTTGGTCATACTGCTTTGAAGGAGAAAATGATCCCTGGTTCCGCTGGTACTTTTCCGAGCTGTACCATCCCGAAGAAGTGCTGGCAGGGGAGGAAAACGGAAAAATCGCCTGCGACCTCCACCGCCGGCCTTATGAAATATTCCTTCGCGGCGCACGAATCCCCGTGGACTACATCATCGGCGTGGCCACCCATCCGGCGGCAAGGGGACAAGGCTACGCCTCCGAGCTCCTCCGCGGCGCCTTCCACATGGCGGTGAAAGAAGACAAGGGCGCTGTCCTTCTGATGCCCTCCGCGGCTTCCTATTACTATCCTTTGGGATTTTCCTTCTATGCCCACCAGTGGAAGCGGAGCGCTTCTCCGGAACGGCTCGCGCCGCTCGGAAGCCACGCGGTTTCTGCAGGAAGCGTCACGACGGCGGAAGAATGGGAACTTCTGGCAGGCGTCTATCAGGCGTATGTCAAAGACCGCAATGGATGGGCCTACCGGGATGAAGCATCATGGAAAAAACACATCGAAGCACAGCTCTGCGACGGCGGATACATCGCCGTGGTCAACGACGGAAAAGGTCCGGCGGGATATATTTTCTACCACCTGTCCGACAGAAAACTGGTCGCTTCTGAAATGGCCTTCACGGGAGATGCAGGCAGAAAAGGCCTCTACGCCTATATGGCGGACCATCGCGGCTCTGTGGACGAATGCACATGGTATGAACCGTTCGACGACAGACATTTCCTGTACTGGCAGGACGGGGCGGAGCATACCTACATCAAAAACAGCACCTTCCCCTACATGATGGGCCGTATCACCGATCCGGTCATCGCCTTTGACGGCCTGCCCTGCGATGAAACGCTGGACGGCTTCATTTCCTTCCACCTCATTGATGAATTCCTTCCGAAAAACAGCGGCATCTACGTCCTTTCCGCGGAGGAAGGACTGATTTATGCGGTGAAATATGACGTATTCTACACGCTGAAGCTCCACATCGAGGATATTTCAGGCGTGAAAATAGGAAACAAGATTCCCGAACCGGCCTTCACCATCAGCGCGGGCGCCCTCTCCCAGCTCTATTTCGGAGCCCTGTCCCTCCGTGAACTGTCGGACCTCGGACAAATAGAATGGCTCGACGGTGGAGACCGTGAAAAAACGCTCGAAGTTGCCGATAAAATGCTCCCCGTACAGAAAACATGGATCAACGAGTGGTATTGAAACAGAAAATCAGGAATCGTGACGCGCCGGGGCAGCCGGCGATGAAGCGAAATGTGGTATTTAAATTCGTGTATTGAATGAACCGGTCACAGATGACAGAAAAGAAATATTTTACATACATGGTCCGTTGTTCCGATGGCTCGCTGTATACGGGATTCACCGTAGATGATCTGGAACGGCGGATCGCCGTCCATAATGAGGGGAAAGGCGCAAAATATACGAAAGCGCGCCTGCCTGTCACACTGGCATGGTATAAGGAATGGGATAACGAGCATGACGCCCGCTCCCTTGAATTCCACCTGAAACGAAAGACAAAAAAAGAAAAAGAAGCCATGGCGGCCTCTTTTGGAAAGGAAACAGATTGAACGAATCCGTTAAAAAAACGAAATACCTGACAGAAGCGGCAGCGGCCACGGCGATTGCGTCCATTCTGGTCCTGCTGAAACTCCTGGCGCCGTTCCTCGTATTCATCACCATGATCGCGGCGGCCATTCCGATTGCGGTGATCTGCGATTTCCATGGCATGAAATGGGGCTTCGGCACCTCCGTCGGCGTGGTTGCCCTTGTGACAATGATCGGGGGGCCGGAAATAGGCCTGACCACCGCATTTTACGCCGGCGCATTGGGGATGGCGATGGGCTATGGATTCCTCCATAAGCTCTCCTATAGGAAGACACTCTGCCTCACCGCGCTGGCATACATCATAGAAATGTCCTACAAGATCATCTTTTCCATCTACGTCCTGGGCATCGCCGACGCGCTGACCAGCGCCATCGACCGTTTCACGACCTTTCTCAAATGGATCTGGACACCTCTCGCGCCGATCATGGGCTTCGATCCCGACCCAGGCAAAGCGATGTTCACCACCAGCGGCATGGTCATGGTAGGACTCGTGTTCCTTCTAAATGCGTTCTGCTATGCCTACCTGAACATAGAACTGGGAACAGATATATTGAAACGGCTAAAAGGCGGAATGAGGAGATAGGAAAAAATATATGAAAGCATGCATTTGCAGTTTTTATAGCAAAGCATGCTTTTACGTAAATAATTGAGATCATAACCTTGCAAGGAAAAGAGAAAATGTGTATAATAATATTATAAAAGGGAACTTTGTATAGGTCTTACCGCTGGGTAGGACTGAGCTACGGGTTTCCTGTTTTTTTATGCCCATAAGTAAGCCAATCATAAATACGAACCAATCGTTTAAAATTAGTTTTTATGGCAACGTCTGTACCGTCACTAACAAATAAATTTTGATGACTAGATAAAAATTTAACGAGGAAATCTTTTAGCTCGGTTGCGTTTATTTCTTTTTCATATAGACTGCACATGTAAGTTATTTTATGATAATCGTTTATGGATGATGCAGATATAGAAGCGATACTTTTTACAATAATATGCTTTCTGTTATTTTTACGTGCTTTGATAATTGAATCAGTAAGAAAGAATGAATCAAAATCTGTAACTGTATTTTCTTTTTGTATATTAGGGTAAGCCATAGAGGCTGTTGCTAAATATTTAAAAATAGGGAGCTTTGCATTCTGTCTTTTCCATTCGGGATAAGCATATCGAAGTATAACATCAGGAGAAAAATCTATGTTATTGAGCAAGATGTCTTTATACATATCAGAGGCCTTTTTACCTACAAGGCCTATTGGGCGTAAACTATATTCTGTACCAATTGCAATCATTAGTTCATTTGATGGAATATTAGGATCATCTAATTTCGCAACGGACATGATTGCGGAATTTGGTTTGTTTGTTATTGCGTAATTATAAAATTCATTTTTGAAAATACGGAGCAAATTTACAGGAACAGCACGATGATTTAACTGTAAGGCATCATATAACTTGGAGTAATCAAACAAAGAAATTTTAGTCAGTACAAGAGACTTGTTACCAACTTTCAGCTGCAATGTGGAAATATCTTCTTCTTCTATAGAGTGGGCGTGTTGGATAAAAATAAAACGATGTTGTAGCTCTTCCAATTGGTTTAAGTTTAGGCATTTTATGATATCGTTTAAAATGGTCTGAATGTTTTTATCCTGAATAGAATAACCAATAAAAATAATGGGATATTCTACGAACAATGTTAATAGCTTTGCTGCTAAATAGGCACTATGCTCTTTAAAATAAGCATAATCTTCTTGGTTTATAATAATTGTTTTAGGATTACATACAGAACCGTGGATTTTGTATAGCTCAGCAATATTTTGAATGGGCGAGAATAATAATTCATCTTGACCGGTATAGACGGTATATTTTGGGGAAATATTTTCCATGAAACAATCATAATTTGTTGTGATAATACCGGAAACGTGTTTATCCATCAATGCGGATAATTTTTTGATTTCAGTTTTATATGAAGGGATGACCTCTTTAAAGCCATTGAGATAATTGGCTATTTCAGCTTTAAATGGGGAAAGAGCATTAAAGCGAATTTGGTCCAGGAAATCTTGCGACAACTTTTCTCGAAAATTAGGATCTGAGAACCATCTTTTATTGAAGTCAGATTCAATCAGGGTGGCGGTATAGGGCATATCTTGGCTGGCTGTATTTTTATAGCTGGCATAAATAAAGGGATCATTAGATAGGCGCGTGGCAAAATGATTTAATAAGTTATCCCAGTTGGGTAAATTTAAATAACGGCGGGTTAGCCCAGAACCAATAAAAAGAATCGGAGTGGTTTTAAAAGAAGTAATAATGTTTTCAATTGTATGCATAATTGCAAACCTCTTTTTTGATAGAACATATAATTTTAAATTCTTGTTGGTGTTGCTGCCATTTTTCCAACGTTGGAAAAATGGTCAGAAACTGCATTATCACTGCCTTCACAGGATACTTTAGCCCGGTCAATGGTATCACAGCAAAACGGCGCCATTGTTTATAGCCGAGTACCGGCATCAGCTCTCTTGTATCCCAATATTCGGCTCCATATTCATTGATATGCCGGATGGAATCAAAGGGGGACTAGCCTGCTGTAGTTTCTAAATCGTTCATATGTGATTTTCCCCCTAAATAAAAATCCCCTTGGGATCGGCTTTCTCTGCGTAGATAGAGAAGCTTACTGCCAAGGGATAGATAACAATATTATGTATTTCCTATTATGAAAAAATAATATCGCATATTGGCAGTTTTGTCAATTATGTTAAACATTGAATTACTAAATCTCACTCTGTTTAATCACAGCGAGACCTTTAACCTCTACAGATTCACAGTTTTCAGCGTTGAAAGCCAGGGGAGAGTATTTAGGATTGGCGGAAACAAGGGTGATGGTGCTGCCGTTACGATAGAAATGTTTCAGGCAAGCCCGTTCATGGTCAATCTTCACCACGGCGATCTGCCCATTTTCTACCTCCGGCATGGACTTCGCAAAGATGATATCCCCGTCATGTATGTCCATGTCAATCATGGAGTCGCCTACTATCTGTCCGCAGAAATCCACGTCATACTTGCCTTTCACGTCTACGTAAGACCCATCCTGATTCAGGCCCTCTATCGGGTTTCCGGCGGCTACATACCCAAGGAGAGGAACTTTCTTAAAGACCGGTTTGAATGTTCCGGAGGGAAGCGTAGGTGTAAATGTCTTCGTTGCGTTTGATTAAATCTCCTGGAGTAATTGAAAGAGTATTAGCAAGGGGAACAAGAACATTGGTGGGTAATTTCTTGATGGAATTATTTTCATAACGATATATGGTGGCACGATTTTTACCGATTTTTTTCTCCTAGTTCTTCGGCACTTAGTCCAGCTTCCTTCCTTTTTTGCAGAATATATTCTCCAATTGTCATAATAATACCTCCTTTTTATCAATATCATATTTGAGTTTTCGTGAATATGCAACAAAATAGATTAGAAAGTCGCAGGAACAAGATCTTATTATTGATAGTCGCATAGCGCGATATAAAATAAATGCCCATCGTTTGACTCCTTCTCCAACGCAGTAAGAAACTATATAAACTACTAAAATAACGAACGAATCCAGAGCAAAACTTTCCTGTAAAATATAGGAAAGCATCCATCTATTGATAGCCCAGGTTCCAATGATGTGTCCAGGATTCTAGGTACATATCATATTTTGCGGACGGTTCTTTTGCTTTTGCTGGCAAAAGAAAAAGCGAACAAAATTACTTCAAAATGGTTCCGCATGAGTTGGTGAATAAGTAGTGAAAACGTAGATTTATTGCTAATTATTTCCAATTATTGCACTTTATTATTCTTGGAAAATCGGTTATACGAAAATAAAAGATTTGGAAAGGAAAGTATACATTGTGATTGGCGTTAAAGGCTGAACCAATGTATACTTTTTATATTGGATGAAATGAATGTAAGCATTCAGAGCATGGACTGAAAGGAACATAAGGGAAATGAACGTAGTGATTCTTCTTGCCGGTGGCAAAGGTGTCAGAATGAAAGCGAAGATTGCTAAACAGCATATAGAAGTCGAAGGACATGAGATTATAGAATATACGCTGTCGGCTTTCAGTAAGAGTGAAGACGTGGATGAGATTTATATTGTATCCAATCGGGATTATATGGATGAAGCCAATGCGCTCAAAGCAAGGTTCCCAAAGCTGAAAGATGTGATTCCAGGGGGAGAAACGCGTCCTCTTTCGGTCCTTCATGGAATTACATTCCTGACGGATAGACTTTCCTCAGATGATAAAGTGATACTATCTGACGCGGTGAGGCCATGTATCACTTTGAGAGAGATTCATGACGTGTATGATTCATTGGATAGATATCCGGCAGTAACTACCGGGGTGGAGGTTTATGAAACGGTTCTGCTGACAGACGGAAGTTCACAGCTTGATAAAATCATTCCAAGAGAAGGGGTGTTCCGTCAGACTTCGCCGGAAGGTTATCTGTTTAAAATCCTTCGCCAGCTTTATGTGGAAAAAGACATCAATGTCATCAAAAATTATAGAAATATAGGGATAGACCAGTTGCATGACAAGGGAGAACAGGTAGGAATCGTGAAATCTACTCCTCTGAATTTTAAAATCACGACGCAAGAGGATCTAATTTTATTTGAAACGACAATAAAAAAGGCTTTCCGTGTAAATTGGGATACATAAAAAAATAAAAAGATATATAGGTTTTCAATGATCAAAGAGAGCCTGTATATCTTTTTTCTTAGATTTTCTACTTGTATTTATGATAGTTCAATTCTTAAAGAATTGGTTTTTTGTATGATGAGGAACACGATCTTTTTCTGGTGGAAGCTGCATGTAATCTCCGTGATATTGGCGAAGATAAGCATCGTATTCAGAAATAACCGGTAAAAGGTGACCTTCAAATGTGAGTTCTGTATAATGATTGAAAAAACTCTTTGGATGACGTTCACATTCGAATGGATAACAGGCACCTAAGATAAATGCAATGAAATGAGTATCTTTTTTTGAATAAAGAGAAATCATTTCTTCAATTTTTTTATAAAAATGTCGTGGATGAAGGAATGGCATACATGTGAATATAAGATTCCAAATAGGGTTATGCAATCTCTTATTCGCACTGTGAAAATGTTTACCAAGCTGGTGCAAATGATGGAAATATTGCTCAGCCTCTTGGGGGGCGTCTGGTAAGTTATCTGCAATAAATATATCCATAAAGAAACCAAGGTCGTAATCATTAGATGGATGCAGCGGGGCTGTATCGTTGTTATACCATTTTCCACTTTCACCTGCATATGCATTGTTTGGGGTATGGTTCGTAAGCAGAGTATACCCCGGGGCGGGATCCCTGAGCCATGCTTCTGTTAATTTATCATATTCACTTCTGAGCATCATGACATCTACATCATCATCCCAGGGAATAAAGCCATGATGACGAACAGCGCCGATGAGTGTTCCTCCACAGAGAGAATAGTGGATGTCGTGGGAACGGCAGTATCCATCAAAAGCGATGAGAGAAATCAATAGATATTGATGTAATTCAGATAATGGAATTTTTTTCATAAGTATCCTCGTGAAATTGATTTTGTTTATTCTGTGCATTAAGTATTCATAATCAGTTTAGATTTCAATGGTGTAAATCGTTATTTCTATACCGTGTCATGCGTCTAACTCGGCGTCTTTGCTGGTACTCTGCAATTACTCGTTGCATATACCCTGCGAAAGAGGATAGGCGCTTGTAATCCCTTAAGATAAGCGAACGGCCTATAGCCGACAACAAGGGGACACGGATAGTTCTGTGCTCTATCAAATAGTCTTTCAATGTAGAAATCTCTGATGGAGAGATGTGGCCTTTTTCGGAATTAAGAAGAATGGCACGAACGGCGGCATGGATCGCCTTTTGAGAACAATATTCAATGTATGCAGGCGAGTGGGTCTTCGCCAGTTTTTCATGTTCATGCCATGCAAGAAATCGGCAGTAATGAAGGCGGATATATTTATCATTAAGACCGGTCATGATGCTGTCTATGTTTTCATGGCTATAATAATAAAGTGATTGATTGGTAAGGACAATTTTAGATGCTTTATAAAATACGTAAGGAATCAAGTATAAATCTTCCATTACACAGTTGATTGGAAAGCGTAATCCATTCCATAAATTTCGTTTGTAAAGCCGACCCCACGAAAAATTGGGGATATCGTCTTTTAGTAATGCTGTTTGTATGTCTTCCGTACTCATGTGGATGGGCCAATCAGAATAGTCACGATGAATTGTCCCATCAGCCTCGATTCTGTCATAACCGCCCATTACGATATCTGCCTTTTCTTGTTGGGCTATGGAGTAAAGAGAAGATAGGGCGTGGTTGGGTATGTAATCATCGGGATCGAGAAAATATAAATATGATCCAGTTGCTTTTGCAATTCCAGTATTTCTAGCTACACTTACCCCATAGTTTTTTTGATGGATAACTTTGATTTTATTATTGGTTGAGGCAAAATTATCACAAATAGCTCCACACTTATCAGGAGAACCGTCATCAACAAGGATGAGTTCCCATTCGTTAAAGGTTTGGCTTACGACACTGCATATACAACGATGTAAATACCTTTCAACATTGTATATGGGTATGATGATAGAAATAATTGGTGACATTTATAACCTTTTTTCATAGATATTTACATAGGTAATGAAATATTAAGTGGAAGTATTTCTACAAATCATTATCGGATAAAGTTATTTTTAATGAAAAAATATATCCAATGAGTGCGAAGTACATACGCGCAGGGATTTTATTTATGATGGTAGTATCAACCATTCCGTGGATAAGGAACGAGAAGAAAGAAATAAGTATTACGGTGAAAAGCCAGGGATGCGATGGGAAAGAAATTGCCTTCTTACATAAACTCAAGAAAGTGGTTATGATGTAAAAAATATAAGATATAGCACCGATTATTCCTGCAGTAGATAAAAAGTATAGAAACATATTATGAGGCATGTCGAGATTTTTCTCTTTACCGGCCATAGGATGATACTTGGGACTGTAATAATTTTCTTTCCAATTAGCCAGACCAACACCTGTGATCGGATTATCTACCCACATTTCATAGCTGGCATTATACATTAAGAGTCGTTCTCCACCTGATTCGTTCCATGCGTCAATCCGGCTTTTCTGCAAATTATATAATGCGCCGGATGCAATCGCTATTGACATAAGGGTAATAAATAAAGGAATGAAATATCTTTTAAACAGGAGGGTTTTATGGAATAGAATGAAAGTGATAAAAATGGAAATCATTAAACTTATAATAAATGCGGCTAAAGCTCCTCGGGAACCGGAGAGGTATAAGCAGAGAAATCCGATGAAAGTAGTTAAAGCGAATAAAAGCCTTTCTGTGATTCGGGAAGACTTAGCAAAGTAATATAAGAAGAATGGCAAGACCAGATTCATCATGGTGCCTAAATGATTGGGGTGGGCAAAAAGTCCCACGATACGGGTATCCGGATGTAAACGCAATTGGTTTAATGCATACAAGCAGGTAATGGTTATGCCAATGACCAATCCTGATTTAACACCTGCTTTTATATTATGTCGGCAACCTGCATACCAAAGCATGAAACAAGGTAAAGATAGATAAAATTCAGCAAGGCCTTCTTTCATGCTTGGAATATCCCAATTAACGACAGCCGTTAAAATAATTGCTGAATAAAAGAGAAGAATGGAAAATGCAGGTACTCTGAAAGAAGAAAGGCTTGGGAAATGATAAGTGCCATGCTTTTTGGCGACATATAAATCCCATAATGTGAATAACACAAAAATGATTAATGCATAGGAAAAGTATGCCGATGAAAAAGGAACAGCAAGAATGATGAAGATAATTGCTGTTATAATATTGGGAATTAGGCTGGCTTTGTTATTATTGTCGGTGTCCATTTAAAAACCTGAAATTGTATTTTCTATAACACAATGCAATCCTGTTGAATGTCTAGCGAAGTATACTTCAAGACGGATTATTTATATGGCATCTGGTGCGGCTTTAGTTATCTGCTTACAGCAGAATACCAAAATCTTACAATATTATATAATTTTGATAGTAGGCTTTCAAATAATCAAAATCAAAAAGGAAAGAATTCTATTGATATACTCCGTTTGATATAATTATAGATAATAAGGGAAAGTATCTAAGGGCATAAAAAATTCAAATAGGCTAGCTTTATTTATTTCTAAAAGCATAATCATAATCTTAATATAGAGTGATTCATGAAAAAAGGATCAGAAAAGTCTGTGCTTATTGTAAGGCCAGTATCTTCTTATGGGGACAGATGGGGAAAATAGATGAATCTTTTATTGGCTGATTTTCATAAATATGTAGAATACAGCGGTGGTATTGAGCGTGTGGTTTCTGATATGGCCGCGGGGATGATGGAACAGGGGCATACAGTTTCAGTTGTTTTTTGCGATGAAAAAAAAGGAGAGCCTTTTTTTTCCTTACCAAAAGAGGTAAAAGTTTATAATCTTTTTCATCTGCCAAATGAAGAGGAAATCAAGCAGTCTGCCTTTACTAAGATTGCAAGAGAAGTTATTAGGTTGTTTAGCAGAGAAAAGGCTCGTGAAATTAATTATAGAGGGCTAATATGCTTAACACCCTCTTTACAAAAGGTGATAGAGGAAACAAAACCAGAAGTTATTGTCTCTTTCCGTGAGCCAACCGGTCGTTTGCTGTTGGAAAAAATAAAAACAACAGTACCTGTTATATCCATGCTTCATAATGATCCTGATGAAGTTTTTTCATCATCGCCTGTGGGAGAAAGGGAAGCAATTATTAAGAGCAAATATATACAGGTTTTGAGGCCTTCATTTATATCAAAGGCTAAAAAATACTTAAATTATGATTGCTTCATTTATGTTCCTAATGCGGTAAATATTTCTTTAGCCAAATCAGAGCAGGGGAGAGATAAAGAAACATATGTAATAACCAATGTAGGGCGTATTACTGGACGAACCAAGAGGCAGCATCTGTTGGTAGAGGCGTTTGCAAAGGTCGCGTCGGATTTTCCCAATTGGGAGGTCCACCTTTGGGGAGATACCTATGATAAGGCTTATGTAGCCATGGTTCGAGGATTGATAAGGAAGTATGGGTTGGAGAGAAGAATCTTTATGAAAGGTACAACGCGAGATATGGACGCGGTTTGGGATAATACTGATATTTTTGCTTTTCCCAGTCATCATGAAGGATTTGGACTGGCATTGGCTGAGGCATTAGGTGCAGGTATTCCTGCTGTTGGATATAGGAGCTGTCCGGCTGTAAATGAATTGATACATGACAATGACAATGGATTCTTAGTGGATGATGGAGTGGAACCTCTTGCAATAGCGTTGAAGATGTTGATGGCAGATGCGTCTCTTCGTAAAAGACTTGGGGCTGGAGCGATTAAGTCGATGGAACTCTTCCGTCCTGACCATGTGTGGGCGGAATGGGACAGGCTCATTAAAATGGCATGTAAGAAATGATGTGCAATTTTTTATGTGGGTATGGTTAGAAGTGTGGCTGGGGCGGATATTTCCATTATGTGTTTCAGGTATAGAAAAGTATGACGGATAAGTATTTGATTAAGGTGGTTGTTCCGTATAATATGGATAAAACGATTCATGCAAGGAGGGTATTATGATTTTTGATGAGAGCTATACATTGCACAATGGCGTTTCCATTCCGCGGCTGGCGCTGGGGACGTGGTTTATTGAGGATGACCGGGCGGCGGAGGCTGTGCGGGCGGCGGTTTCTATCGGGTACCGCCATATCGATACGGCGCAGGCTTATGGAAATGAGCGGGGCGTCGGGGAAGGAATCCGGTCCTGCGGTGTCGACAGGAAGGATGTTTTTGTGACGTCCAAGGTGGCGGCGGAGAATAAGAGTTATCTTTCCGCGAAGGAGTCGATCGATAAGACGTTGGAGCTGATGGGGCTGGATTATTTGGATATGATGATTATCCATTCGCCGCAGCCATGGGTCGAGGTGAACCAGTCCGCCGACCGGTATTTCCATGAGAATACGGAGGTCTGGCGCGCGCTGGAAGAGGCTCTGCAGGCAGGGAAGCTCCGTGCCATCGGCGTTTCCAATTTCCTTGAGGAGGATATAGAAAATATTCTGGCCCATTCCACGGTGAAGCCGATGGTGAACCAGATTCTGTGCCATGTGGGAAATACGCCGCTTTCTCTCATGGAGTACTGCCATGAGAAGGGTATCGTTGTGGAGGCGTATTCGCCGGTGGCGCACGGGGAGTCTTTGAAGGATGCGAATCTGGCGGAGATGGCAAAGAAGTACGGCGTGACGATTCCGCAGCTCTGCATCCGTTATGACTGGCAGCTGGGGACGGTGGTGCTGCCCAAGACGGCGGATCCGGAGCATATGAGGGTGAATGCGTCCATTGATTTCGTGATTTCCGATGAGGATATGGAGTCGCTGAAGCGGGCGGAGCGGATCAAGGATTATGGCGAGTTCAGCTTTTTCCCCGTGTACGGAGGCAAGCTGAAAAAGTACCGCGCGGAAATAAAGAGGTAATGGAACAGGACTGTCATGAGGAGTTTTCTTCATGGCAGTTTTATTTTGGGAAGGCGGATGGTTTTCGGAGATGCATTATTTTCCGGGACGTGCTGTTTCTTTTGTCGTGGCTTCGCGGAATATATCGTAGAGAGGGTGATTCGTTTTGTTTTCATGGGTTTCCTGTTTACAGGCAGGGCAGGCGGTATGGTAGAATAGGGGTGTGGTATCAGCCGGGGCTGATATGCCTGTTTTTTAAGGGAAAGGTGTGCTTTCCCCGAATCACGACGTGATTCTTTTTATGATTTGTCACGATTTTTTCGTGCACCGTGTTTATTTTAGAAAAGAGGAATTGAATATGGCTTATTTTAATGGGCAGAATTTTAACGTGGATAATTCTTATTTCCCGATCCGGCAGGCCGATGGAAAGGTGCTTGGCCGGGTGCGTCCCGTGGTGAAGGGGTCGACGCCGCAGGCGGGGATGAAGGATTATCGTTTTTTTGTGGATCCGCTGTCTCCGCTTCCGCCGGAATTCGATGAGGGGAGCCGTTTCGGGTTTACCGGCTTCATGAGCCGCAGCGGGTACGGCTTCAATGCGTTTAAAAACGAGGAGGAGGCGCTGGAACGTCTGCAGGAGGATCTGGGGGGATTCTTTGTCACGTTTACGCCGGCGCTCCGCAATAATAAGTTTTTTGTCCTGGAGGATATTAAAAAGGAGGGGCGGACGCTGTTCATGGAGCAGGATGCGGATTATGTGCCCGTGCCTGCGTTCGGCCGGATGGGCGAGCCTGCCTTCGGCGGTGACATCAATAAGTTCTGCCGCCATATCCTGGGCGGGAAGCCGATTCCCGGGCTGTCCAAACGGTTCTGGAATAATTCGTTCATTCCGCATTTCGTGGTGGCCGCCACGGAAAATTATGACGGGAAGCTGGGGGATTTCATCCTTTTCGCACCGATGGAGGGGGATTTCTTTGATCATGAGGTCATCGGGGAAGGCGGCGCTTATTTCAAGACCGGCGGACACAGCCGGCTTGGGTACAAGGTGATCCACGCGTCGGACGCGGTCATGAGCGGCCATGTGCTGCGCTGTTCGCAGTCGCCTCTCTGGTATGTGCCGCAGGAATGGCTGGATGTACTGAAGGATGGCATGGAGGAGGTTCCTGAAAATGGGGACATCCTTTCTGCGAGGGGCATCGCGGAGGAACGGCCTGTCCTGCTTTCCCGCATGCTTGAACAGCCCCATGGTCTGGGAAATATCGTGCCTGCCATCATGGCGCAGGAAATTTCCGATTCCGCCCTGCCGGAAGAAAGGGAAACGGAAGAAACAGCGCCGAAGGAGGAAGAGCGGACGTTCACGGAGGGAGATTTTCTGGAGCAGTTTTCCGCGCTGGCTTCCGCCAGAGGGCTGCTGTATGACGAAAAGGATCTGCTGAATTTCCATATTTCCGTGAAGTCTTCCCGTTTGACGATCCTGGCAGGGATGAGCGGCACGGGGAAATCACGGCTTGTCCGTCTGTACGGGGAGGCGCTCGGTCTTCCAAAGGAAAGGATTTCCCTGATTCCTGTCCGCCCGTCATGGATGGATGACGGAGATATCCTCGGGTATGCGGATATGAAGAATATGATGTACCGTCCTGCCGATACGGGTCTGGCGGAGCTGCTTCTGGAAGCGGAACGGCATCCTGACCTCATGTATGTCATCTGTTTCGATGAGATGAATCTGGCTCGGGCGGAGCATTATTTCGCCCAGTTCATTTCCGTGCTGGAAAAGGAGGAGGATCCGGTCATCCGCCTGTATAATCCATCGCTGCAGGCCCGCCTGTACAACGGGGACAGGTATCCGGCGGAGATTTCCATCGGGAAGAACGTGATTTTCACCGGCACGGTGAATGTGGATGAATCGACGTACCATTTTTCTGACAAGATACTGGATCGTGCGAATGTGCTGACGCTCCATCAGGAACGGTTCCGCGACTGGCTGGGCAGGGAGAAGCGTGCCATGCCGGCCATCCGTGAAATCACGGCTTCCGATTTCTGCGGTTTCCGCAAAAGGGGCGAGGTGGAGCTGACCGCCCGTGAGCTGGAATTCCTTGATGCACTGAATGAAGCATTCAGGAAGAGCGGCGTCCAGTGCGGCATCGGATTCCGCATCGCCGGGCAGCTGGACAGGTATCTGAAAAATATCCCGATGAACGAGGATTTCGACAGGGAGGAAGGGCTGGACTGCCAGATGGTGCAGCGCATCCTGACGAAGCTCCGCGGTTCGACGCAGCAGCTTTCTTCGCTTGTTTCCCTTTCCGACAAGGGCGAGCTGGCAGGGAGCCTCGTGCAGGTGTTGGAGGAGTTTAAGGATATTTCAGACTTCGAAGAGTCCCGCCGTGCGTTGATGGTGAAAGCGCAGGAGCTGAAGCTGTATGACTACACCATCTGAAAAAACGAATGGAGGCAGTCCGGCGGAGGGCGTGCCTCTTTCCGGCAAACGGAACGGCAGGGGGCGGAAGCTTCCGTTTGCCGTTTCCTTCATCACGAGGAGTGACGGGAGCCGCCTTCATCGGTTTACGCAGTTTACGGACAAGGGCGGGGAGCTTCTGGAAAATGCACCGCCCGGACTTTCCGTAGCGGAAAACCAGGATATTTATCTCCGTTTCGAAGCGCCGCCTGAATTCCGATTCACCATGGACGGGCTTGACGTGGTGTCCGTGCCGGGGGCGGATCGTGTGAACGGACAGAGCTACATCCGTCCCACGGGGAAAGCGGCGGAACCGCTCCTTCTCTTAGAGGGCAGGGATTTTCCCCTCGTGCCGGGCTACTATGTGATGACCGTGTCCGGATGGCAGAGGGAATGGTACGGCATCCTTGAAATCACGCCGAAATTCATCGGCCGGCAGAGCTGGCAGGACATGCGTGACGAGCTGGTGGAGGAAATACGGACGCTCTCCTTTGATTTCATGAAGCGGAGCATCCATATTTCCCGTTCCATGGAAGGGACGCTTGGGCTGAATACGTCCATGCTCCTGCGTTTCTATACGATCAATGATGAATCGGAAAGCGTCCTGCAGGTGCTGGGAGAACTGTCACGGACGGCGAATGCGCGGCTGGCGCTGAAAAAAGAAGTGCTCCGCCGCGGGGGGACGGCAGGGGCGCATATCAGGCCGGACCATGTGCATGCCCGCACGGGCTCGGATATTGTTTCCGTGATGAAAACGGAAATGAACTGGAACGTGGCGGAAAATCGTTTTGCGAAAGCGATTCTGGGGAGGCTTGATGAAAATCTGCGGACGTTCATTGAGGAAATAGACCTCCATGCGTCACAGCTGGGGAAACGGCAGGAATCTCTCAGGGATTACGGAAGGAACCGTGAATTCAGGACGGGAGAAAAAGCGCTTTCCCATTTCACGACGTACAGACAGCGGGCGGTAAGGATTCGGAATGCCATCCGCATGGTCACGAGAGCGACATGGTTCCACGAAGCGGAGGGGACGATGCCTGCCATGCTTCCCATGACTGTTTTCCGTGATCCCAGATATTCGGTGCTGTACAGGCTGCATCGGAATCTGGAGCACCCGTCCGACAGCCTTTCCGTATCTTCCTTCTACCAGTTCCAGTGGAAACGGACGGACAAACTGTATGAACTCTGGTGTTTCCTCCAATTCATCAAGGCGCTGGAGGAGAAAGAATGGGAATTGCAGGAAGGACCGGCGGTCATCAGGGAAGAAGGGAAATACCGCCTGGCCAGCCTGGAGGAGGGAACGGAAATCCTGCTCTCCAGAGGGGAGGAACGGATCCGACTTGTCTATGACGGCCTCGTTCCGCAGAGCTCCTTGGAAACGGATCGGGAGAAGGCGCCCTTATACACGAATAACGTCCATCGCCGGCCTGACCTGCGCATGGATTATTACAGAGGCGGATCCTATTTCGGCTCCCTCGTGGCAGATTTCAAGTACAGGGATATTTATTTCCTCTGGCGTGATGCGGCCAGAAGCGGGGGGATACGGACGCAGTTCAACGCGTATCGGGACATGAATACGAAATTTTACAGGGAGATGGAAGAAACGGAATCCCTTCGGAACAGCCGTCCCGTGAAAGAGGTGTGGGCGGTGTTCCCCAAGGAAATACCGCCCGGCGGCGACGAGGATTTCAGCCTGCGCTTCATTTCCCTTGCCCCCGGGCTGAAAGTGAATGAACAGCTGGCGGACATGCTGGAAAATTATATTTCTTCTTTACATCAATGAACATTCGGAAAAGGAGTGGTTCTTCATGCTTCGGTCAATAGGAGGGAAAACGCCGAGAGTGGACAGGAAGGCGCATGTTTTTGACAGCGCCGCCGTCATCGGTAACGTGGTACTGGGAGAATACAGCAGTGTCTGGTACAATGCGACGCTTCGGGGCGATAAGCTGATCACTGTCGGGAAATATACGAACATACAGGATAATGCCTGCCTGCACGGGGAATCTTCGGAATGCCATATCGGAGATTATGTGACGGTGGGCCACGGCGCCATCATCCACTGCTGCACGGTGGAGGACCATTGCCTCATCGGCATGGGCGCCATCATTCTGGACGAAGCGGTCATCGGAAGCGGCTCCATCATCGGCGCGGGCACGCTGGTGCCGAAAGGGATGAAGATACCGCCGGCTTCCCTCGTCCTCGGCTCGCCGGCCAAGGTGGTAAAGACGCTTGCCGAAACAGCGAAGGAAAAAATACACAGGCAGGCGGTCCGGTATAAGACACTGTGGACAAAGGACTACGGCCTCTTCCCTGATGCGGACGGAGAAACATACGAGGGAGATAAAATCATCTGAATCGGTTTAAAAATGACAAGGCGCTGTCTTTCTTTTCGAGAGGCAGCGTTTTGAGTTGGAATATAAAAATGTGGAAGCAATGATTATGAATTTTTATTATAATATTTTATATGATCTATACGTTGTTTTTATCAAATATTAGAGTATAGTCAGCAGGATGAATAATGATACAATTAAGGGCAGTAAGGAGTTCTCATGTTGCGTTTTACAACGATGGAATGATAAGGGGGATTAACATGAAAAGTTTGAAAAAGGCAGTTCTGGGAATGGCATGTGCTGCCGTTCTCTGTTCTGCTTTCACAGGCTGTGATGGAGATAAAAAAGGTGATGTAAAGACTGGTCCGACGGAAGAAAAAGTGCTGACCGTTTATACGTCACGCAGCGAAGGACTGAACAAACTTGTCATTCCTGCTTTTGAGAAGGAGACAGGCATCAAGGTAAATATGATTGTTGCCGGCACTGGTCCGCTCATGAAGCGTGTGGCATCTGAAAAGGATGATCCGCAGGGAGATGTACTCTGGGCATCTGACGAGACGATGATTGAAGTCCAAAGAGAGCTTTTTGAAAAATATGTGTCTCCTGAAGATGAGAATATGCTCGATGAGGCAAAGAATAAGACCGGCTACTTCTCTCACGCCTTTGCAGATCCGGCTGTATTCATCGTGAATAAGGGAATGGTCGGTGGTATGAAGGTCGAGGGATATGATGACCTTCTGAATCCTGTGTTGAAAGGGAAAGTTGCGCTTGGCGATCCTTCCAATTCCGGTTCCGCGTTCCAGTCGCTCATGGCAATGCTCTATGCCAAAGGAAAGGATGGTGATCCTATGTCACCGGAAGCATGGGCGTATGTGGATAATTTCATTAAGAATATTGACGGGAAATTTATGAACAGCTCCGGCGCAGTCCATAAGGGGACGGCTGATGGAGAATATGCGGTGGGATTGACCAGAGAGGAATCGGCCGCGGCCTATGTAAAGAACGGTGCCAATGTGGTTGTCGTATTTCCGCGGGAAGGTACTGTCTTACCGAGCGGATCCGCACAGATCATCAAAGGCGCCAAGCATATAAACAATGCGAAAATGTTCATTGACTTCATGCTGTCCCAGAAAATACAGGAAGAAGCAGGAAAGAAGCTGACCGCCCGCCCGCTCCGCAAGGGCGTGGATCTGGCGGATTACATGACACCGCAGGATAAAATCATCTGGTTCAAGAATTATGACGAAGGCTGGGTATCTGCACATAAAAAGGAAATTATTGCAGAATGGAATAAGCGTCTGGAAAATTTCAGACAGTGACAGAGAATAAAAAACAGAGAGGTATTCATCATCCGAAGCTCTTTCGTCAGTCTGTGGGCGGTTTCGAATTATGAGAGAAAGAATGTCTGTGCTACTGTGATGGAAAGAAGTGTAAAGAACGGCGGGGCCTGTGAAAAGGCAGCAATGATATAAGACGGAAAACGCTCCTTGGGGGCGTTTTTGATTGGGGAATTGTAGTGGCAGAGAGCGAAGGAAGATTCACGGTTCCTGAAACGTCAGGACACGTGGTTTGCGACGGATGGCTTGCAGGAAAAAGTTATTTTGTCTGATAAAAATGAATCTATTTTTTGGTTTTGATGAAACGATTGTATATGCATTTATTTTAAATTAAAATATAATTGTGATATAATTTGTTTTAGATTAATTTATTTTGCTTTCACAGGAGGCTTTGATGAAGAAAAAAATTCTTTTAACATTCTGCACGGCTGCTTTGGCGGCAACCTGTATCGGATCGGCTGTTTCAGCCCATGGCGTATTTATTGCCAACCGTTTTGACCAGAAGGCGCTCGTACTGGGAGAAGGGCCTACGGACAATGCATATAAACCGTCTTGCGTGACAAGCGTGGAGGGTTACGATAAGGCTTTCAAATCCATGGATGTGGGTGTAAAGGAATATAGCGACCATATTTCCATCATTCCGCAGGACCAGATGGGTGTCACCGTCACATTCTTTGATTATGGATTTTTTACAAAAGATAAAGACGGAAAAATGCATATGGCTCCCTTCGCGGAGGTGCCGGACGCGGTAAAGACGACCCATGCCATCAAGTGGAATGTCAATTACTGGAGTCCCGATGTGAAGCCGGGCGGTATTTATAATGTGCCGATCCAGATCGTGCCGAGCGTGAATCCGCTGACGCTGCGGAAAGGGGATACTTATCAGATCCGTGTGTACAAGGATGGAAAACCGTATGCAAATGCTCCGCTTATCAAGGATGTCATCAATGATCTGACGAATGAATCCACGGCGGATGAAAACGGGTATGCCACCATCACGGTCAGTGCAAACGGACTCAATGTGGTCGGTGTGGAAGTGGCAGGTGAAAAAGAGGACGAACATACGACTCCGAAATATTTCTCCTCCCTTTCCTTTATTATCGAACCGGAGTAAGACAGGCCAAAAATAAAACAGGCCTTCCTGATGACACGGAAATCAGGAGGTCTGTTTTTTGATGGGAAATATTTGCTTTTTATAAATGGGAGAAGAGGGGGAGGTATTCCATGCAGGCCCAGCAGAGGACGGCGTTGGCGACCATGCTGAGCAGGGTGAGCTTGAAGCCTTCTTTCATCTGTACGCCTGCATCGAGGCCGAAGCCGACAGGGATGGCCCGCGTGGTGACGGGAAGGACGTAGGCGCAGGAGCAGGCGGCGACCGTTCCCAGCAGGTAGGGGATCGGATTCATATCCATGGTGGCGCAGATGGAAATGACCATGGGGATGCATATGGAGGCGGCACCGGTATTGCTCGACATTTCCGACATGAAGCAGGCGAAGGCGCAGAAAACGAACATGGTCAGGAATCCGCCGGTGAGGTGCAGGGCGGTGAGGAGGGCGGACATCTGTTCAACGGCGCCGGTTTCAATGATCATTTTTCCCAGGGCGAGGCCGGAGGACGCCATGATCATGATGCCCCACATGGCATGACTCTCCGCGAATTTCCAGGTCAGCAGCACCTCGTGGTTTTCATCTTTCAGGAGGAACATCAGCATGCCGATGATGAGGAAGACGTAAGCCGGTTTCAATCCCGGCAGGAAATCCGCATACAGGGGGCGGACGAAGGCGAGAAGGATGGCGAGGGCGAAAAGCCAGAAGCAATACGTTTCTCCCTTGCGCATCGGCCCCAGGGCGGCATACATTTTCTGGAATTCCTCTTTTGTTCCGTGGAAGCTCTTCGCAGGAATTTCCATATGCCAGATGAAAAGGAGGTTGATCAGGAAGATGAAGCAGAGGATGGGGACGAAGCGGCCGATCCACTGGATATACATGAATTCATGGCCGGTGAGCTGTTCCATGTAGGAAATGGCAACGAGGTTCGCCGGACTTCCGATGGGGGAGCCGAATCCGCCGATGCCGCTGCCCCAGCTGATGGCAAGCAGGATGGGAATGGCCAGACGGCTGTGGGTGATATCTTCCTCGCCGACGAACTGAAGCATCCCGACGGCGATGGGACAGAAAATGGTGGCCACCACAGTATTGGGAAGGAAGGCGGAAAGCACGACGGACGCACCGAGCCAGACAAGAATCTGCTGTTTCATGGAAGTCCCGATCAGGCAGAGGGTGCGCAGGGAAATACGCCGGTCAAGCCCGGTCGTCGTCCACGCCATGCAGATGAGGTCGCCGCCCAAAAGGAGGACGACGATATCCGTGAAATATTGGGAAATCACATGGGGATTGGGGATGAGGTTGAAAGAGGCGTTGACGACGATGGGCAGAAGGGAGGTGACGGCGATATGGACGGGACGGAATATCCACCAGAGCGCCATCCAGACCGCCGTGCCGACGGCAAGCGCGCCTTTCATCCCCAGCGCGGAGGACAGCAGAAGGCCTGCAAGGGCGAATCCGATAGGCCCCAGCAGCAATTTCAATGTTTTTCTGTTCATAAACGATACTCCTTTGATGCAGTCCTGCCCGATCCATAAATTCCAAATGCCATCCGGGCCGCCCTGCTGAATTGTCTTTTCTATTATAGGAGAAAGAAATGACATTGAAAAACTGTAAATAATTGTTTAAGATACAAGAAAAGATTGTAACTGGATAGAGTGAGGAATTTGGAATTAGGAATGAGGAATTGGGGAGCGCCGCGACAAATGATGAAGCGGCGAGGATAGTAGATGGTAGTTAGTATTCAAAAGACAGAAGTCAGTAGTCAGTAGGCAGAGAATGGATATCAGGAAATTGGGTAAATAGTAATCAGTAGGTAGTCGATGGTTATCAATATGGTTCCTTCAGGGGACGGGAGGTCGGAATGAATTTCACGAGTCTGGATTATTTCATCGCTCTTTCGCAGGAGCGGAGTTTTACGAAGGCGGCGGCGCGGCTCCATGTGACGCAGCAGACGCTGTCCGCCCATATTTCACAGCTGGAAAAAGAGATGGACTGCAAGCTGGTGGTCCGGCAGATTCCGTTGGAGCTGACATGGGCGGGCCGTGTCTTTTATAACCATGCCCTTTTGATACGGAAAAATGCGGATACCATGAGGAAGGAAATTTCCGATGCGGCGGAAGAGGTGACGGGCGTGCTCCGCCTCGGCATTTCTCCCAACCGCGGCCATGCGATTTTGCCGAACATTCTGACCGCTTATACAAAAAAATATCCCGGCATCCATGTGGAGCTGACGGAAGGAATCAATCTTGTGCTGACGAAAAAGCTGCTGGACGGGGATATTGATCTGACGATCGCTTATTTCAAGGAGGACATGCCCGGGGTGACGCAGGAAAAGTTTTATACGGAGGAAATCATCCTGCTTGTTTCGAAAAAGCTGCTGAAGGCGATTGGGAAGGAAAAGGAGCTGCCTGTGCTGAAAAGCAGGAAGGCAGGCTGCATGAAACCATTGGCGGACTGTCCCTTTCTGCAGACCGGGGGCGGGACGGTGCAGGGGCGTCTGGCGCTCCGCCTGTTTGCCGAAGCGGATATGAATCCGCCGGTCATCGTCCTGTCCGATAATCTGGAACTGCTGATTGAACTGTGCGCCAAGGGCGTGGGAGCGCTTCTCTGCCCTGAGAATCAGGCGCGCAGGAATCTGAGCGCAGAGGAGCTGGAGGGGATGCATATCATCCGCCTTGCCCATTCGCAGCGGCAGATTTCCTTCGGGTACAGGAAGGAGCTGCGCCAATGGAAGCCGATGGCGAATTTCATTTCTCTGGCGGAAAGGGTGCTGTCCCGTCAGATGGACGGTATCGGATAGAGCCGGCGTGCAGGAATCGCGAGGGATAAAATGTGTTACCGGAGGAAAAAACGGCGCGTTTTTTGTATTCGCTGATATTTATATTTATTGAAATATGTGATAAATACTGAAAAAGTCCATATTTACACAAAGGAAATAAATGACAAAAACAGATTGATAAAATGATTTTTGAGAATACCTGTAATTTAATACAGGTAAGATTTTTTCTATAACCCTTTATAGGTCGGAAGGCCTGTATTTCGTGGATAATCGGGGAAGTGCATGATAGAATAAAGGCAAAGCTTAATAGTTATTCAAAAAAGGAGGAAGAATATGGGACTTATTAAAGCAGGTATGGGCGCTGTTGGCGGCGTATTAGCCGACCAGTGGAAAGAATTTTTCTACTGCGACAGCATGCCGCCGGACGTTTTGATGATGAAGGGGCAGAAACGGATCAGCGGACGTAGCTCGAATACGAGCGGGGAAGACAACATTATTTCCAACGGCTCGGTGATCGCGGTCAATAACGGGCAGTGCATGATGATCGTGGAACAGGGCAAGGTCGTGGATCTCTGCTCCGAACCGGGCGAATACACCTATGACCAGTCTTCGGAACCTTCTCTTTTTGCAGACGGATTGAATAAGGAAAGCATTATTTCCGTATTCAAGCAGGTCGGAAAACGTTTCACCTTCGGTGGTTCTCCGGGAAAGGACCAGAGGGTCTACTTCTTCAATACGAAGGAAATCATCGGAAACAAGTATGGCACGCCGAGTGAAATCCCGTTCAAGGTCGTGGACGAGGACACAGGGCTGAAGCTGGCGGTCCGTATCCGCTGCTTTGGCGAATACAGCTATAAGATCGTCGATCCGATCCTGTTCTATACGAATGTGGCAGGGAATGCGACCGGCGATTATAACAGGAGCCAGATTGACAGCCAGCTGAAATCGGAGCTGTTGACGGCGCTCCAGCCGGCGTTTACAAAGATTTCCGAACAGCGGATCGATTATACGGAGCTGCCGGGACATACTTTTGAAATGGCAGATGCGCTGAATGAAGTGCTTTCCAAGAAATGGACGGAGCTTCGCGGTATTTCCATCGTTTCTTTCGGTATCAACAGCATCAAGGCCAATGAAGAAGACGAAGCGAAAATCCAAAAAATCCAGATGGGCATGGCCATGTCGAATCCGGCTTTGGGCGCAGGCGTCCTCGTGGATGCGCAGGCAGACGCCATGCGTACGGCAGCAGGCAATGAAGGCGGCATGGGCGCGGCCTTCGGTTTCATGGGCATGAATATGGCAGGCGCGGCAGGCGGCATGAATGCAGGAAATCTGTATGGCATGGCAGGGCAGCAGGCACAGCAGCAACAGCAGGCAGCTCCTGCTCCCGCACCGGCACCGGCGGCATCCGGATGGAAATGCGCGGAATGCGGCGCAGAAGGAAATACGGGCAAGTTCTGCGCGAACTGCGGCAAACCGAAACCGGCACCGGCAGAAAGCTGGACCTGCGAATGCGGACAGACGAACACCGGCAAGTTCTGCGCCAACTGCGGCAAACCGAAGCCGGCTTCCGACTGGACCTGCGAATGCGGAACCGTTAATAAAGGGAAATTCTGCGCCAACTGCGGCAAACCGAGACCCTGATTGCCATGAATAGGAGGTACTTATGGCTGATACTTCAGTAAGCTTTAAATGCCCCAACTGCAGCGCTCCTCTGGAGTATGCGCCCGGCGCGGATAAGGTGACCTGCGAATATTGCGGCACGGAGCTTTCCATTGCCGATCTGGAAGCGTTCTACTCGAAGAAAGAGGAACAGGCGGCCAAGGCGGAAGAAGCCCGTCAGAAAAAGTGGGATACGGACAATGCCGGCAAGGAATGGAGTGAGGATGAGGCGAAAATGCTTCGTGCCTTTACCTGCTCCTCCTGCGGGGCGGAAATCATGTGCGATGAGAATACGATTGCCACGGAATGCTGCTACTGCGGAAATCCGACTATGATCTCCCAGCGTTACGGCGGCACGCTGCGTCCTGATTACGTTATTCCTTTCCAGAAGACAAAGGAGGATGCGCAGGAAGCGTTCAAAAGCTTCTACAAAGGGAAACTGCTGCTGCCCTCCAATTTCGTTTCCCAGAACCGTCTGGAAGCGATCCAGGGCATGTACGTTCCCTTCTGGCTGTTTGATTCCGACGTGACGGCCACGGGAAGCTACAAGGCGAAAAATGCAGACACGATGATCGTGGGAAATAACCAGATCACTGAGGAGCATGTGTACCAGTGCGAACGGGAAGGCTCCATGTCCTTCAAGATGGTGCCTATCGACGGAAGCAAGAAAATGGACGATACATGGATGGAAAGCATCGGGCCTTTCGATTATTCCACCATGGTGCCCTTTACCACGGCGTATCTCGCAGGCTATCTGGCGGATAAATACGACGTGCCGGCGGAAGAGGCGGCGCCCCGTGCCGATGACCTGGTCACCCAGGCCGCCCTTGACATGATGGATGATACCGTCACGGGTTATGCATCGAAAACGAGGGAAGACGGCTTTGTTTCCAAAGATCAGAACAGCGTTTCCTACGCGCTGGCGCCGGTGTGGATCCTGACCACAAGGTATCAGGACAAGCCCTACACCTTCATCATGAACGCGCAGAGCGGGAAATTCGTGGGAAGCCTGCCGGTGGACAATAACAAATGCATGATGTATACCGGCGGCGCGTTCGTCATATTGCTTCCCATCCTGTACTATCTGTCAAAAATGTTGCTCGGAGCGTTATAAGGAGGCGGGACCATGAAGAAACTATTTCATTTATTCACCATCCTCCTGATGCTTCTGTTCGTGCCGGCCCTGTCCCAGGCGGCAGCGCCTTCCCTCGTGGACGGGGCGAAGCTGATGCATCCTGAGCAGCAGGCACAGGTGCTGAAGACACTGCAGGAGGTAGAAAAGAAACACCATGTCCGTGTCGCCGTGGTGACCATGCCATCCGTGAACGGCATGAAAATCGGTGATTATGCGGACAAACTGCTTGATTCGACATACAATGACGGCGAGAAGGGAAATATGGTGCTCGTTGTAGACATGGGCAACCGTGACTGGTTCATCGCGACAGATCAGAAAATGAAAAAGATCATCACCAACGACGCAGGCATCAAAAAAATCAGCGAGGAATTCGTGGGGAAACTGTCCAGAGGCCAATATGCCGATGCATTCACCTCCTACGCGAAGGATGCGGATTTCCTCCTTTCCTACTATGAAAAAGAAGGGGAAGCCTATGATCCGAACAACCAGTTCAGCTTCATTGGTGCAGGCATTTCCGCCCTCCTCTCCGGTCTTACGGCGCTCGGCGTCCGTTCCCACCTGATTTCCAGCATGAGCAATGTGGCGCCCAGCTTCAGCGCATCTCAGTATCTGGATCAGAACAGCTTCCAGCTGTTAAATGAAAATGACCAGTACCTGTACACCAACAGGATCGTCACACCGATTCCGAGGAAAGGGGAAGGAATCGTGGAAGCAGGCGGATCCATGGGTGGCGGAGGCGGCGGCCACGGCGGTGGCGGCGGAAAATTCTGACCGCGGAAAATAAAGAGGACACAGCATGAAAGAGACTGCCTTTCCACAGGGGAGGGGCAGTCTTTTTGTGTGCTATAATGGGGAAAATGTAAATCAGTAGGGGAGTCAGCAGACAGTACCCAGTAGCCGGTTGGCAGTAGTCAGTAAGTAGAAAAGAAAGTTTTTTATCCTTAATGCGTAAAAGATTTGATGAAGAAACAATAAAAAATTATCCTCTTTATCCATAAAAAGCATACAGTGCAGCAATGAACCGGCTCGGAAAAAGGCTGAATATAGTTGAAGCAGGTCATGTAAGAAAGAAACTGTCAATCATCATGAAAGCTGTTCTTCTTGAGCAATGATTTTTCCATCTTATGGACAGTTTCACATTCGTCATCCCGGAAGGCACCACCCGGCGGCTGCGCCGCCACCCTCCTCTAAAGAAGAGGGCTTACCCAATGCCTGTTCTTACCTGTATCCTATGTCAGATCCTTACCGCTCCCTTCAGTCAGGTATGGCAACTCTGCCACTGCATCCATGAAGGACTACGATTTATGTGGCATTTCACTCATTTTCATCGTATCCTCTACGGAACACAATTCCATGCGTCGCAAGCTCCTTACCGCTCCCTTTGGTCGGGTATGGCGTTTCAGACATTTTTACAGCGTCGCTTTGCTCCTCGAAAAGTGCTTCACTTGCCATCATTCCGCTCACGCTCCATTCGAGGATGACTGCAAGCAGGGAATGCCAATAAGGTAAATAGCCCTTGCCCCGTCATTCTTGAGCAGTGGGCAAAATGGATTGCGTGAATTCTGTATATCATGCTAGTGAGGAGGAGCGAAGAATCTGGGCAGCGGTTGCAGGTGTTAAATACTATTCCCATGCTTCCACCGTACGCGTGGGAAGTACTGCCGAATGGCAGGGATAGGGGTAAGTGTGTGTATACACATCTTCCAGTCAATTCCAAAAACGAATAACTAAGAACTATCAACTAACTACTATCTACTGCCTACTGATTCTCGCCGCTATATAATTTGTCGCGGCGCACCGCAATTCCTCATTCCTCATTCCAAATTCCTAATTTCCACCAGGAGCTCTTATGAATCTTATTCTTCTGCTTTCCACCTTTATTGTGAACTATGTGGTGGCTTTCGTGTTCTGGTCTTTGTTTTTTCTTTTGGCAGGACCGTTTTTCTTTTCTGACCTGCTGGAGAACGGAGAACTGGCGTCGCAGTACCTTCTGCTCCTTCCTGCCGCGTGCGTCCTGATTCCGGCGGCCTTGTCCGGGATGGGGGCGATGCAGTATTCCATCGTCCGCGCGAACGGAGGAAAACGGGCGGAGGGGGAGAACCTGCTCCGTCTGCAGGCAGTCATCCGTGATATCTGCCGGCGTGCGGGACTTGATCCGACGGATTTCCATTTGTATACGGCAGACAGGAAAGATTATAACGCATGGGCCATCGGCGGGAATGCGATCACCGTGACGGAATGGCTGCTCCGTGATTTCACGGATGAGGAAGTTGAGGGCATCGTCGCCCATGAGGTCGGCCATCTGCAGAACGGACATACACGGGTCAGCCTGATTACATACGGAATGGGCTGGTTTGGCAGCATCATCGTATGGGTCTACAATATTTTCATCCTGCTCTGCGCGTTCCTCCGTTGGATTCCTGTTCTGGGACTGATCCTTGGTTTGATCAGCTTCTTCATCCTTATCCAGTACTATGTGCTGAATTTCTTCCTGCAGATACCGCTCTGGTTTCTGAATCAATTCGGGAGCAGGCAGAATGAATATGAGGCGGATGAATACGCCTGCCGAATCGGGCTGGGCCGGGAACTGGCGGAAGGGCTGCTCCATCTGGAAAATGTATTCCGCCAGGGGAAACGGGGATGGTTTGAAAGCCTGTTTTACGACCATCCGGATATCCCGAAACGATTGCAGCGGATACAGGAAATACTGGCGGAATAGAAAGTTCAAGAGCACCGTTCGAAGGGACAGGTGCTTTTATGATGACGTGGAAAACCTGTGCAGGCAGGGAAATCTCAGCCTTGCCGGAAATGATTGGAATGCCTTTTCGGAATATATTCAATAATTTATATATTCTTTATAAAAAGACCTTGAAAAATGTTTTGAAATTTGGTAATATACATACAACAGAAATGACCTATGGTCAATGCATTGATCATTTCTGTGACCTCTTCTCAGCAGATGTTCCCCGACAAATGCTGACTTCTGATTTAAACGGCCCGCATCGTGGATCACCCCATTTCCCGGTGCGGGTTCGCCCCTTTCGAGGGGGACTTCAGATGACAAAAACAAAAGCAAGATAAAACGGATGACTCGTAAAGGGAAATCCGTTTTATCTTGCTTTTTTCATGTATTTTTTTACCAGCCGCTCTTTCTCCAGAAGGAGGGCAGGAACAGTACGAGGAGTGTGAAGGATTCCAGACGGCCCATCAGCATGGAGAGGGAGACGACCGCTTTGGTCGCATCCGGCATGTTCGCCCAGTTGCAGGTGGCGCCGAACTGTCCCAGCGCAGGCCCGGAGTTGCTCATGGTGGCGATGGACAGGGCGAAGGCGTCAGGAATCGCGGAGCCGCTCGCCATGATGAGAAGCGCCCAGAGGAAAATGGAAAGGGTGTAGAAAAAGAAGAAGCAGAAAATCTGCAGCAGCATGGATTCGGAAAAATTTTCCCCGTCAGACCGTGTCTGCACGACGGACTGGGGATGCAGCTTCTGGTGCAGGATGATATTGAGCGTCTTAAAAAGAAGAATCAGCCTTGTCACTTTCAGGCCGCCCGATGTGGAACCGCCGCAGCCGCCGATGAACATCAGCACAAGCAGGATGAACTGGCTGAAAGATGGCCAGACGTCGAAATCGGCGGAAACGAATCCGGTGGTGGAAGAAAGGGAAGCGGTGGCGAAAAGGGCTTCCGTCCATGCAAAGGAAAAGGACTGTCCGCTTTTGAGCAGCAGATCGACAGCGATAAGGACGGTGGCGGCTGCGACGATGGACAGATAGACCCTGAATTCCGTATTTTCCCGGATGACATGGAAGCCGCGTTTCCATGCGGCCACATAGATGCCGAAGTTCGCGCTGGAGATGAGCATGAAGAAAACAATGGCAAGTTTCAGGGGCAGACTGTCATAATAAGCGATGCTTTCATTCTGCGTGGAAAATCCGCCGGTGGCGATGGTGGAGAAGGAATGGTTGACGGCATCGAAAAAGCCCATGCCCAAAAGGAAATAAATGAGCGTGGCAGCCGCGGTAAAGAGAAGGTATACGGCAAAAAGAGCTTTTGCCATTTCCTTGATCCGCGGGACGGCGCGTGACGAATAGGGGCCGGTGCTTTCCGCGTCGATCATGCGGGCGCTGCCTTTTCCTGTCTGCGGAAACAGGGCGACAAAGATGACGATGATGCCGAGTCCGCCCAGCCAGTGCGTCAGGGAACGGAAAAAGAGGATGCTCTTAGGAACGGTGGTGAGATCCGCAAACGTGGTGGCGCCTGTGCCGGTAAGTCCTGAAATGCTTTCCACCAGTCCGTCCAGAGGGGAAAGCTCCCCGCTCAGGAAATAGGGAAAGAGATAAAGGACGGAAATAAGGAGCCAGGAAAGAACGGTGATGGCGAGACCTTCCCGCGGATTCAGATTATTGACCTTCTGTTTTCCTTTATAACGCAATACGAAAGAAACCATCAGGCAAAGCGCCATGGAAAAAAGGAAGGGGAGAAGCGGCTCCCCGTAGAAGAGGGCGGTCAGAAGCGGAAGGATGAGGATGATTCCGCAGCCAAGGACCAGCTTCGACAGGAGGGCGGCGACGATGGCGATATTCATGATGGCTGCCTGCCTTTAAAATAAGGAAGCACTTTGGAAGAAAAAGGCGTGCGGATGAAGAGGATGACGCGGTCGCCTGTCTGAAGAACGGACTGGCCGTTCGGGATATATGTTTCCTCATCCCTTACATAAGCGCCGACAAGGCACTCCGGCGGAAGCTGCGCCTGCATGAGCGGGATGCCTGCCACAGGGGCGCCTTCATTGATGATGAGTTCGGTGACTTCGATCTGTGCCGATTCCAGCAGGGAAACGGAAACAACGCCCTGGCTGCGCACATAGCTCAATACTTCTCCGGCGGCCAGAAGACGGACGGACAGGGCGATATCCACGCCGACCTGCGTCATCAGGTCCACATACTCCGCACGGACGACACGGACGATGGTCTGTGCTGCTCCCAGATGCTTGGCAAGGAGGGCGATCAGAAGATTCAGCTGCTCGTCCTTCGTGGTGCAGATGACCACATCCGCCTGGCTGACGCCTTCCTCGGTGAGGAGGTCGATATCGGTTCCGTCTCCGCAGAGGACGATGGATTTTTTTAATTTGGAAGACATCATCTGGCATCGTTCATAATCCTGGTCGATGACCTTGACGGAAACGCCGTCCTTCTCCAGAAGCGGCGCCAGAGCCTGTCCTGTGCGCCCTGCACCGATGATGAGGGCTTTCCTGATTTTCTTCGTGCTGCTGTGAGCCATGCCGTGGCTGAATTTCTGTATTTCTTCCGGCGCCCCGATGAAATAGACATTATCAAAGGGAAGGAGGCAGTCATTGCCATGCGGAATGATCATCTGGTGGTCACGGAAAATCATGGCCGCCAGAATGGACTTCGGAAGCTCCAGCTCTTTGAACGGGATATTGATATAAGGGGAATTGCGACGGATCCTTGTTTCATACAGACGAACCCGACCGTTGGCGAAATCCTCCACGTTCAGGGCCGCCGGCGTCATGACGATCCGGCGTATTTCCTCGGCGGTGACCAGCTCGGGACTCAAAATCAGGTCGATGTCAAAATTCTTTTGGATGTATTCCGTCGGTTCCCGCAGGAATTTCGGATCGCGGATACGGGCGATCGTATGAGGGATCCCGTTCCGTTTTGCGAGGATGCAGGCGAGGATATTCACCTCGTCTAAATCGGTGGCGGCGACAAGAATGGATCCGGCCTGTATATCCGGGTCACGCATGAATTCCGGACTGGTGCCGTCCGCGTGGACGGTCAGCACGTCGAGGGAATCCCGTACGGCGACCAGCTTTTCTTCATCCGCATCCACGACGACGACATCGTGCTGCTCATTGGAAAGCAGCTCGGCAATCGTGTAGCCAAGCTGTCCTGCGCCTAAAATAACGATACGCATATAAGCTCCTTTACAATGGAAAATGGGGTGCGCCGGGCAAAGACGATGATGCCGGCGGAATGATAAAGCCCGACAGGCTTCTGTCCCATTCTCTACCTAACCTATTTTATCACAGGGGAAATACAGGCAAAAAACGAAAGAAAAAATCCCGCCATGCGGGGACGGGATTTCTTCCGGATCCGTGGGAAAGGATCCATATAGGTTCGGTCGGGGAATGGAGGGAATAACCTTGCTTATCATTGCCAATTCATTATTCTATCGCTAAGGAATACTTTGGAAAATACTCTGAAGTAAAGAAATAAGAGAATCGTGCAATATAAATTGTTTACATCGAGGGATCTATTTACAGATAAGCAAGGAGGCTCCCCGACAACGTGGCGGAGATAAGGATCTCCTATCTCTGCCCCCATTGTAGCACAAAAATAGCAAGAGTCAATTTGATTTAAATTAGGAATTTGGAATGAGGAATTAGGAATGGCGGTGCGCCGCTGCAAATTATATAGCGGCGAGAATCAGTAGGCAGTAGTTAGTAACTAGAAAACAGATGACAGATATCAGAAGACAGAAACATAAATAAATATCAGAAATCAGAAGGCAGAGAATGGAATTACCTGCTTGCCGTCATCTTCGAATGGAGCGTAGCGAAATGATGGCAAGTGAAGCACTTTTCGAGGAGCAAAGCAACGCTGTAAAAGTGTCTGAACCGCCATACCCGACCGAAGGGAGCGGTAAGGATCTGGCGTAGGATAATGGAATTAAATGGTGAACAGGAAAGCTTTCACTGATTTTTAGGAAGCAAATGAATTGCTTTGCCTTGGCAAAGTATCAGCAACGCTGACAACAGGGTCAAGCTGGGGCAGATAGGAAAATGTGTGTACGCACACTTGCCCCTATCCCTGCCATTCGGCAGTACTTCCCCCGTGTACGGTGGAAGCAGGGAATCGTATTTAACACCTGCAACCGCTGCCTAGATTCTTCGCTCAGTATCATATACATATTAACTAACAAAAGCACACATCCTATTCTAACGCTCGCTCGAGAATGACGGGCAGGGACTATTTACCTTTATCAGTATCTCTTGCTTGCCGTCATCCTCGAACGGAATGGAGCATAGCGGAATGTAGTGAAGGATCTGGCAGAGGATAATGAAATTGGATGCAGAATAGAAAGGCTCCAACGATTGTCGGGGAGGCAAGTGAACGATTTTTGAAGGAATGAAATGACGCACAAAAATCAGTGAAACGCCTTGCCCTTGCGGCTGAGCTGGCAACCGTAGGTTGACTGAAGGGGCGGGTTGGGGCAGATAGGAAAATGTGTGTACGCACACTTGCCCCTATCCCTGCCATTCGGCAGTACTTCCCCCGCGTGCGGTGGAAGCATGGGAATCGTATTTAAAAGCTGTAACCGCTGCCCAGATTCTTCGCTCCTCCTCATTAGCATGATATACAGAATTCACACAGTCCATTTTGCCCACCGCTCAAGAATGACGGGGCAAGGGCTGTTTACCTTATTGGCATTCCCTGCTTGCTGTCATCCTCAAATGGAGCGTGAGTGGAATGATGGCAAGTGAAGCACTTTTCGAGGAGCAAAGCGACACTGTAAAAGTGTCTGAAACGCCATACCCGACCAACGGGAGCGGTAAGAATCTGGCAGAGGATAATGGAATTAAATACTGAATAGGAAGGCGTCCCCGTATGTCGGGGAAGCTGGCAACCGTAGGTTGACTGAAGGGGCAAGTTGAGAAAAATAGAGAATGTGTGTACTCACGCTTGCCCCTATCCCTGCCATTCGGCAGTACTTCCCCCGCGTGCGGTGGAAGCATGGGAATCGTATTTAAAATCTGTAACCGCTGCCCAGATTCTTACCGCTCCTGTTGATCGGATATGACATAGGATACAGGTAAGAATAGGCATTGTGTAAGCCCTCTTCTTTAGAGGAGGGTGGCGGCGCAGCCGTCAGGTGGTGCCTTCAGGGAGGAGGAGAATGAAACTGTCCATAAGAGGGAAAATCGTTGTGCAAGGAGAACGGTATCCGTGATGATTGATGATTTCTTTCTTACATAGCCTGTTTCTTTCAATCATCATCAGCCCTTTTCCGAGTTGGTTCGTTGCTGCGCTGTATACCCCTTTCTTATGGATGAAAGGGATAACTGTTTCTCTGTTTCTTCATCAAATCTTTTACACGTTAAGAATGATAAAAAAACACATTTTCATATCTCTGCCTACTGCCAACTGAGTACTGATCTCTGATTACTGCCGAAAATCAGTGCAAGGATATTTTTATTTCTCCATGCTATAATAAGACAAAATATATCGAAAAAATTGTTTTTAATAAATGGTTTGGAGGAATCATGAGCCAGGCGGATGTACAGTATTTACATATCATCAGGAATATATTGGAGCAGGGGGAGATGGGGCAGAACCGCACGGGGATGCCTGCGTACAAGCTGCCTCACCAGATTATGCAGTTTGATCTGGAAAAGGAATTTCCTATTCTGACGACGAAATTTGTCGCATTCAAGACATCTGTGAAGGAAATCCTCTGGATCTGGCAGAAGCAGTCCAATGATGTGCGGCTTCTCCAGCAGTGGAACTGCCATGTCTGGGATGAATGGATGCGGGAGGATGGAACGATCGGCAAGGCGTACGGGTACCAGCTTGGGAAATATCATCAGGTGGATACGCTTCTGGAGACGCTCCGAAAGGATCCGCAGAGCCGCCGCATGGTGGTCGATCTCTGGAATGTGCAGGATCTGCCTGATATGGCGCTGTATCCCTGCGCGTTCCTGACGATGTGGGATGTGTCTGATGACGGCCGTCTGAACTGCATGCTCGTCCAGCGTTCCGGGGATATGGGGCTGGGAGTGCCGTTCAATATGGCGCAGTATGCGGCCCTTGTCCATATGATCGCGCAGGTGAGCGGCCTGCGTCCCGGACTTTTCACGCATGTCATCAATAACGCCCATGTATATAAGAACCATGTGGAAGCGATGAAGGTGCAGCTCGCCCGTCTGCCGGAAGCTTTTGATGCGCCGGTTCTGAAATTGAATCCTGATGTCCGTGATTTCTATGAGTTCAAGCCTGAGGACATCGTTCTGGAAAATTACAGGCACCATGAAAAGATCGCCATGGAGGTTTCCGTATGAGTCTTTCCATCATCGTGGCCCGTGCGTCCAACGGCGTCATCGGGAATGAAAATAAACTGATCTGGCACCTGTCGGATGATCTGAAAATGTTCAAGGCGCGCACGATGGGCAGGCCGATCATCATGGGGCGGAAAACTTTTGAGAGCCTGCCGAAGGTATTGCCCGGACGCGTGCATTATGTGCTGACGGGGAACAGGAATTACCATGCGGCGGAAGGCGTGAAGGTATTCCATACAATCAGGGAATTGCTGGACGCCCTTCCTGACGGGGAATGCTTCATCATCGGCGGCGGACGGATGTATGCGGAAATGCTTCCTTATGCGGATACGATGTACATCACGGAGGTGGAGCAGCCGTATGAGGGGGATGCCCGGTTTCCGGATTTCGATCCGGCGGAGTGGAACGTGGTGGAAGAAACCAAGGGAGAAGGAACGATTTCCCATCGCTTCGTGACGTATAAAAGAAAATAGAAAACAGATGGCGATATGAATCCGGCTTACGGTGGAATGAAAAAGAGAAACTCTTTGATGATTCCGGCGGAGCTGGATTTTTTTATTTGCGCTTCTTCGATAAAATCAGGTGTTATAAAATTCGATGACACATAATCATAAATTTGGATAATGACTAAAAACATATTGCACATACAAAATATTTAATGTTGGATAATTTACTAAAAATATTATGGCATATTGACGAAAACGGGAGGCACCAATATTATATTAACGTGGCTGTAAGTTATTTATAATTGATTTCTATCGATATATAAGGATGGTGATATGTCATTGCTGCCTTTAATCATGGCAAAAGAAGGGGATAAGGTCCTCATCAAACGCATTTCAGGGAAGGATGATGTGCGCCAGCATCTGGCGGAGCTTGGGTTCGTGGTCGATGCGGAGGTGCTGGTGGTCAGTGCCGCGTCGGGGAATCTGATCGTACAGGTGAAGGGGAGCCGTGTGGCGCTCGACCGTTCCATGGCATCCCGTATTTTTATTTGATGACGGCCGTTTCATCGGCTGTCCGGAAAGTGAGGAGGCATATATGAAGACATTGCAGGAGGTTCCTGTGGGAAGCACGGCGAAAGTGAAAAGGATCGGCGGAGTCGGAGCGACACGCCGGCGGATCATGGACATGGGCATTACGAAAGGTGTGGAAGTCCTTGTTCGTAAGGTGGCGCCTCTGGGTGATCCGATGGAGCTGACGGTACGCGGATACGAGCTGTCAGTCCGGAAAAGCGAGGCGGCGCTAATCGAAGTGGAGGAGTGACAGGCGCATTCTTTCATTGCGCATGGCAGGATTGAAGTACTGCGCAGGAATCATTACGGGTTTTCATAAAGGAAGGGATATATATGACGATACGAATTGCATTGGCAGGGAATCCGAACTGCGGAAAGACTACCCTGTTTAATGAGCTTACGGGAAGCATCCAGTATGTGGGGAATTGGCCCGGCGTGACGGTGGAGAAGAAGGACGGAAGGCTGAAAGGGCATAAGGATGTCATCATTCAGGATCTGCCCGGGATTTATTCGCTGTCCCCGTATTCACTGGAAGAAAAGGTGGCGCGGAATTATCTGGTCAAGGAACGGCCCGATGCGATTCTGAACATCATTGACGGAACGAACATCGAACGCAACCTGTATCTGACCACCCAGCTGGTGGAAGTGGGGATTCCCGTCGTGGTGGCAATCAATATGATGGACATCGTCAGGAAAAACGGGGATGCCATCGATATAGAAAGACTGGGGAAGGAGCTGGGCTGCAGAGTGGTGGAAATATCCGCCCTTCTCGGCGACGGCTGCAGGGAAGCGGCCGCCATGGCAATCGCGGCGGCGAGAGAAAACAAAAAGGCCCATCTGCCTTCCGTCTTTACGGGAAGCGTGGAGCATGCCATTGCCCATATCGAGGAATCCATTTTGGGAGAGGTGGAGGAACGGTTCCAGCGATGGTACGCGATCAAAATTTTTGAACGGGATAAAGATGCGGTGGAGCCCCTCGACTTGAAGGAAGAAGTTATTTCCCATCTCGAAGGCCATATCCGGGATTCGGAAGAGGAAATGGATGATGATGCAGAATCCATCATTATCAACCAGCGGTACGCTTATATTTCCAGAATCATCGGACAGGTCTACCGTAGGAAGGCAGGGGAAAGAAGCATGACTCTGTCGGATAAGATCGACCGTGTGGTGACGAACCGCATACTGGCTCTGCCGATATTCTTTGCCATCATCACATTGGTTTATTATATTTCCGTCACGACCGTCGGCGGATGGGCGACAGACTGGACGAATGACGTATTCTTCGGTGAAATCGTCAACGAAGCGGCGACAGGCTTTATGGAAAGCATCGAGGCGCCGGAGTGGCTGTCGGGACTCGTGGTGGACGGCATCATCGGCGGCGTGGGGACCGTTCTCGGTTTCGTGCCGCAGATCCTTCTGATTTTCTTCTTCATGGCACTGCTCGAGGATTCGGGATACATGGCCCGCGTGGCGTTCATCATGGACAGGGTGTTCCGCAGGTTCGGCCTGTCAGGGAAATCCTTCATTCCGATGCTGATCGGCATGGGCTGCAGCGTTCCCGCAATCATGGCGACGCGCACCATCGAGGATCTGCGTGACCGGCGGATGACGATCCTGCTCTGCTCGTTCATTCCCTGCTCGGCCAAGGCGGTCATTATTTCCATGATCACCGCCACCTTTTTCCCTGATTCGGTTCTGATGGCGCCTGCCATGTATTTCCTCGGCATTGCCGTCATCATCCTGTCAGGGATCGCGCTCAAGAAAACCTCCCTGTTTGCAGGCGATCCGGCGCCGTTTGTCATGGAGCTTCCGGCTTACCATATCCCTGCGATGAAGGGCGTGCTCATCCATATGTGGGAACGGGCAAGAGGCTTTATCATCAAGGCAGGCACGATCATTTTCGCCATCTGCGTCATCATCTGGTTCTTCTCCGCTTTCGGCCCGGATATGGAGATGGTGGAAGATATTGAAGAATCCATGCTGGCGTCCTTCGGGCATATGGTTTCATGGATATTCGCCCCGCTGGGACTGGGAGACTGGAAAGGCGCCGTCGCCGTCATTTCCGCGGAAATGGCCAAGGAAGGCGCGATAGGAACGCTCGCCGTCCTGAACGGCGTGGCGGAAGAAGCGGAAGAAACGGCCGTCATGGCAGGAATCGCAGGCATGTTCACTCCGATTGCCGCATTCTCTTATATGATTCTGAATCTGTTTGATCCGCCCTGTGTAGTGGCGATTGCGACAATCGCGCGTGAAATGGGTAGCCGCAAATGGGCGGCCTTCGCTATCGGATTCCAGGTGGCGCTTGGATATGCCATGGCTTTTGTATCTTATAATCTGGGAAGCTGGCTCTTTTATGAAGGGGTGTTCGGCATTTATCAGGGCATTTCCATCGCCCTCTGCCTCATCGCCCTGTATTTCATCTTTCGTCCTGCTCCGCGGCAGAGGGAGGACCGTCTGCCCGAGGGCGTAAGGAGCAACGCATAAAAATAATTCATCGAAAGGAGGGGCTATGAGTGTGATGTCTTATGCGGTGGCCGCCGTCATCGCGGCCTGTTTCGCACTGGGCTGTCGCCGTCTGTGCCATGTACTGATGGGCAGGAGCGGCTGCTGCGGATGCAAGGGCTGCTGTGGGAAAAATGGCTGCGGCCACTGCGGTGAAATAAGAAATAAGGAAACACGGCCTGAAAAGGAAAACGGAAAGTGATTTTTCCGCAGGCGGTGGATCTCTTCCCTTTGCAATACAGTTTTTAAACAATAAAAAATCCCGTCATTCCAAATCGGATGATGGGATTTTTTCGTTCAATCCTTGTCTTTCTGCGACTCCTGCTCCATTTCCCAGCTCCATGAACGGGTGGGAACCATCTGTCCCATTGGGTCGGTCATGTACCGGGTGGTGTCCTTGATTTTCGGCGAGAGGGGACTGGTGAATCCCGTGCCGATGACGTCGGTGGTATTCATGATGAAGAGGAACGCATGGGGGTCGACGTCTTCAATGAAGTGGCGCAGCTTCGTGATCTGCGTTAGATCAACGATGGCGAAGACGATTTTCTTGTCCTTGCCGCTGAATGCGCCCTGCCCGTAAAGGAGGGTCGCTCCGTGGTGGATATTCCGAAGGATAGTGTCCGCAACCTCCAGCGGCTTATCGGAAACGATGAAGGCCGCCTTTCTCTGCGCGAAGCCGATGACGATACGGCTGGATACCGTAGCGTTGATATACATGGCGATTAGCGTGCAGATGGCCGGTTCCAACGTGAAAATGAAGGCGCTGGACATGATGATGATGAAATTCAGTGCAAAGACGACGTAGCCGATTTCCAGATTGTAGAATTTCTTGATGATGGCGCCGACGACGTCAAGCCCGCCCGTATTCGAATTGTAGCGGTACAGGATGCCCATGGCGACGCCCATGACGACACCGCCGGAAATGGCGGCGACGAGAGGCTCCTTGACGACCATCCAGTCCGACATGAACGCGGTGAGGTCGATGAATAAGGAAAGCGTCACCGTACCCAGGATGGTGACGACCGTATAGAACTTCCC
This sequence comes from uncultured Dialister sp., assembly GCA_902462205.1. GTDB lineage: Bacteria > Bacillota > Negativicutes > Veillonellales > Dialisteraceae > Dialister. The sequence continues at coordinate 137,312 of CABQAR010000002.1, read as the reverse complement.
CATGTATTTCAGCGAAAGCAGCAGGATCGGCACATTCAGCACCAGGTTCGTGATGCCGATGGGGAGATCCATGAGGTAGTACAGGATCATCGCGATGCCCGTGATGCCTCCTGCGAGGAAATGGTGGGGGACAAGGAACAGATTTACGCCGACGGCATAAATGAAGGTTCCTATGATCGTGATGACAAGGATGAAGAGGAGGCGCTGCACGTAGACAGGATCCTTCCAGTTGTCGTGAACAATCGGGACCAAGATGAATCTCCTTTAGAGCGATTTTGCATGCCTGCAAAAATATTAATAGCCTTTGTATTCTTTCCCCAGACGGTCGATACCGTTTTCTTCCAGCTTGCCCTTGACCCATTCGTAATGGTCATTGATTTCATCATAGAACTGCTTGCGGAAGTCTATATCGTCGAAAATGTAGCTGATCTGGTAGGACAGGTTCTTATCTTCCTCGTCAAAATAATCGAAGCCGAAGAAATTGTGATGGATCAGATCCATCCACTTGTTGAATCGCTCTTCGATATCATCGGACTGGATGGTTTTGAAGCAGTGCTCCAGCTTGTTCCGCTGCACCTCCGTCAGTCCTGTCATTTCCACGCCGCTGACCTTTTGCAGTATTTCATAACATTCTGAAGCGGCATCGATGAATTCATCCCAGTTCTTCCGCCCGTCCGTGAAACGTTCGCCGCTCTTCCACCAGAGATAGGGCATATCCGGGCAATGCACGGCCGCCGCGTGACCCAGCGGAAGGACCGTGTCGAGCAGCGTGCTGATGATCTTCGAGTCCAGCACATCGTCGAGCACCTTTTCAATCATCGAGCCCTGCGTGGTGAAAAGCAGATCCTTGACGCTGTTCACCGCGTTATTGATGCCGGCGAATTCCTGATGCGCCCAGGTGTCGGCGAAAACATGGAGGCCGATGCCGAGGCGGAATACATAATTGGAATTGTCCAGCGTCGTTTCTTCCAGCCTGTCCTGCAATGCTTCCGAAAGGACGCTGTGTTTCTTGCAGATGAGCTGCTCCTCTTCCGTTTCGCCCTGCAGTCCGGGAAGGAAATGGAAGGGGATCCAGATATCCTCGTTTCCCTTGCCGGACAGGTTGCCCCATACGTTCTGGCAGGAATAACGGACTTTGATGCCGGCGGCCAGATTCTTTTCCTCCTCCTCATCGGAGAACGGGGTGGAATCGAAATTATCATCCACCAGCTCGGAACAGGTGGCGATGATTTTTGAACTGGTCGGACCGAAATTAGCCCAGCGTGATAATACGTAAATCGTAGCGAAATGAAAATCTATATCCATGATCATTCTCCTTACAGAAAGTAATTATTTGAAATCATTATAGCATTAATAGCGACTTTTTGTGATGATCATCCTTTCTTTACGTCGAATATTTCCGTCTCTTCCCCCAAATACATGAAAACAGATTGAAAAACGGGAAGAGTAGTATAATATGGATGTATAAATATGTATATAAATAAAGAATCGGAGAAAATAGGACATGGAAAGTTGCTAAAACAAAAAATATCGTATAAAATATGTGTAATATGTAACTAAAAAATGATTTATATGTTACCTGAAACTAACAAAACATACTATGTAATTTTAGGTCGGCAGACTAAGAGCTGAATGCATCTTAAGGAGAGTAGAAGCATGGATAGTTTTGAAGAAATTCTTCAGAAAAAACACATGAAACGTACAAAGGCGCGTGTCATGATTTTAAAGGTACTGCAGAAAAACCTGCCGATGACGGCGGGGGACGTATTCGAAGCCGTCCGCAGCAAGGATACGAAACTGAGCCTTTCCACGGTATACAGGAACTGCGAAGCGCTGGCAGGGAAAGGGCTCCTTCTCCGCTCCACCATGCTTGCCGACGGACTGACCCGCTATGAATATGCTCATGGCGACCATGTCCACCATGCGGTCTGCCTTTCCTGCAACAAGATCATCCCGATCGAAGTGGAGCTCCAGCCGGATTACAAACAGCGCCTGGCCGATGAAAACGGATTCGAAGCGACAGAGCACCGCATAGAGATTTACGGCTTCTGCAAAGAATGCAAGGCCCGCGGCAAGGATAAGGAATTCAAGGAAAAAATGATTTAAACAAAATAAAACAGGCAGTGGGAGACAATTATTTCCCGTTGCCTGTTTTTCAGTGCCTGCATCCATGTGCAGGATTATCTATTTCGTGTAGTCGTGGTTGTAAATATCCCAGTCCTTCATTTCTTTCAGATACCGGATGCTTTCCCCGATATCGTCCATCAGCTGTGATTTTTCCGCAGGAAGTGTGGCGGCAAGCCGGATGTAGTTGGAAACGTGGTTGCTTCTGAAAATCATATGCTCGCTTTCCGGAAGCTCGACGTTTTCCATGATCAGCTTCAATTCCTCCATGAGCCCTGCCGGCGTGAGAGGATGGAATTCGCCCCGCTCGAACTGCTCCTTCAGCTCGCTTCCGCGGTACAGCATGAGGGAAAGGGCGGACAGCATCGTCGGCTTGATTTCGTTGATCGCATGGGCCGTGGCCAGCGCATGGCGGCGCGAGCCTTCCACGCCTGCGATACCGAGGATGATCATGATGGAAAGCTGCATGCCGGCAGCGATGGCGCGCTTGCCGACCTCGATGGACTGCTCGCCGTTGACGCCCTTGCGGATATCCTTCAGCGTCTGGGAGTCACCGCTCTCCATGCCGTAATAAAGAAGAGTCAAGCCTGCCTCGCGGAGCTGCGTGAGCTCCTCCACCGACTTGCGGAGGATGTCCCCCGGAGCGGCATACGAAGCGACACGTTCCAGATTGGGGAAATATTTCTTCAGCGCCGCAAGGATATCCAGCAGCTTCTCCGTGGAAAGCACGAGGGCATCCCCGTCCGCGAGGAAAACACGGCGCACGCCTTCCGCATCCGTCGCGTGGGCCATGGCGATCTGGCGCATGATCTGCTCGTCAGACAGCTTCTCGAATTTCACCCCGCGGTACATATTGCAGTAGGTGCAGCTGTTGTGGGCGCAGCCGCGGGTCACACGGAGGATAAAGCTTTCCGCTTCGCTCGGCGGACGGAAAACAGGGGTGTCATACGTATCAAAAAACATGCCGTACATATCAGGTCATCCTTTCAAATTCAAGCAAATAAACAGCTGTAAACAGAAAAATCTCCAATCATTCATGCGGAGTTTCAAAAAAACACATCGAAAATATTCGTATAGCAAGGATTATACTAAAAACACATTCCCTTTACAATGATTTTCTTCGATATAGAAATATTTTGCATGAAACAAGCGAGGGAAGGAATGATATGAGGGAAAAGAAAGGATTGCTTTTAGCGTAAGGGCTTTCCACGGAGGATAAAAACTTTTGCGACCGGATATTATTTCCAGAAATGACCGGAAGAACAGCGTAAAAATCGCATAGACTATAAAAAATAAAAAAGATAAGCTATACTTTGTAGTGATGATATCAGCCATAACGAAAAAGCGGCACGAACGACCAACTAATAACTAATGACTAATAACTAAAAAACAGGTGTATCCATGATTGTTGAAAAAGCATTTGCAAAAATTAATATGACCCTGTCGGTCGGGAAAAAACGGCCGGACGGTTACCACGATATCGACAGCGTCATGCACGGCATATCCCTATGCGATACAGTGAAACTGAAGCCGGCGAGCGGCATCGCATTGACTATTACGGAAGGAATGGCGCCCGGCGGAAAAGCAAACCTGATGTGGGAAGCGGCGGAACTCTTCTTTGATGAGACAGGATTGTCCGGCGGCGTCCACATGGAACTGACCAAGCAGATTCCGTCAGAAGCAGGACTGGGAGGAGGCTCTTCCGATGCGGCAGCCGTGCTGCGCGGACTGAACCGGATGACAGGGAATCGTCTGTCAATGGAAAAATTAGCCCAAATGGGAGCGAAATTGGGTGCGGACGTGCCGTTCTGCGTGGTGGGAGGCTGCTGCCGCTGCCAGGGAATCGGAGAAAGGATGACGCCCATCGAGGGATGGAACGGACTTCCCCTCGTCATCGTCAAGCCCCATGTATCCGTTTCCACAGGGAAAGCCTATTTCCTGCTGGACGCATTGGAAAAGAAACCGGAAGACACGACGGAAGCCTGCATGGACGCATTAAAAAAGAAAGACAGAGAGGCACTGACGCAGTCCTTCTCCAATGATTTCGAGGCAGGACTTTTCGGTACGGAACCGGTGCTGAAGGAAACCTCCCAATTCCTGAAACTGCTGAACCCCTCCGCCCTCATGACAGGCTCAGGATCCTCTTTCTTCATGGTGGCGGAAAATGAAAAAGAACAGAAAGAATACATCAATCAAATCACAAGCGTTTATCCCGAGTGGTATGTGGGAGAAGCGGAAACAGTTTATGAAAATGAATGGGGCAAAGATATAAAGCAATGAAAATTTTAGTGACCGGCGGGGCGGGGTTTATTGGCTCCCATTTGATTCGTCTGTTGATGGAGCGCGGCGAGGATGTCGTTGTGCTGGATAATCTGGTTACCGGGCTTCGGGAGAATCTGCCTGATGGGGTAGATTTTCTGGAGGCGGATGTTTGCAGTGAAGAAGCGCGAAAGCTGATGGCGTCCGGCGGCTTTGATGCCATAGTGCATCTGGCGGCGCAGACGATGGTGGATGCTTCTATCCGTGATCCGCTGTATGATGAACGGAATAATATCGGCGGCATGGTGAATGTGCTGGAGGCTGCCCGGACGGGCGGTGTGAAGCGGGTCGTATTTTCTTCCACGGCGGCCGCTTACGGGGATGTGCCCGAAAGTGCGCTTCCGATACGGGAGGACAGGACGGCGGATCCTTTGTCTTTCTATGGGCTCAGCAAGGTGGTTTCCGAAAAGTATATGGAGCTGTATCACCAGCTGTTTGGTCTGGATTATGTGGTGCTCCGCTTTGCCAATGTTTTTGGCGAGCGTCAGGGAGATGGCGGAGAAGGCGGAGTTATCAGCATATTTACGAAGAAAATTGCCCATGGGGAAGGGATTTCCATTTTTGGTGATGGCAATCAGACGAGGGATTTCATTTATGCCGGTGATATTGCCAGCGGGATTTATGCGGCGCTGAAAACAGACAGAGTGAATGAGGTGTATAATCTCAGCACGGAAACGGAAACGAGTTTGAAGGAGCTGGTGCAATTGCTGGGCGATGTGGCAGGGAAGCCAATTGAACCGGAATTTTCTGCACCCCGTGAAGGAGATATTTACCGCTCTGTCTTATCCAACAGGAAAGCAATGGAAGCCTTGGGCTGGAAGCCGGAAATGCCGATGAAGGAAGCATTACGACGCACATACGGGCATTTCCTGAAATAATCCATATGTAAATAAAAAAAGATTGTGGCTTTTCAGCAGGGGCTGATTGGTCACAATCTTTTTGTTTTGCTTTATTTTATTTGATATATGCAGTGGCTTTTAGCATGAGGATGTTGTCCATTTTCTTTCCGCCCATGTCTTCTGCGTTAAATCCGTAATTGGCTTCCACGATGAGGCCTTTTATCGGTACGAAGGCAGCTTTGGCGAGGAAGAATTTCGCTCCGCCGAAGTTGTTATTGTCGTTGCTTGGATCGCCATCCGTAAGGGCATCCATCTTATCTGCGAAGTAAGCGGGAACCCGCATGCCGTTCCAGTTGCTGTATACATGGCCCATGTACTGGTCGGCGACATCGTTTCCGGATCCGCCGAAGTAGGTGCCTGCCTGGCTGTAGACGTAATCTATGCCGATGGAATAGGATTTCGGCTGAAGGACGCTGGCCGTTCCGTAAGAAATGCCATAGTTGAAGCTGTGGGGTTTTTCATTATTCAGCGGAAGGGTGCGGAGGTTCTTGACATATTCTCCGTGGATATTCCATTTCGGAGTGACATAGTAGGAACCGGCAAAGCCATAAGCTTCACAGATATTTCCTACCGGTCCGTTGGCTTTCATGGCGTAAGCGTGGGCTTCCCATTTTTCCGGAACCTTGTAAATATAGGAAACGTAGGATACCGGTACGTCTTCGTCTTCACCCCAGTCCATCATGACGTCTTTACCCATCGGGTATAAGGTGTCGGATGCCACATCATAATACATGGAACCGCCGGAGGCGAGGGCGCCCAGATTCAGCGTACCGAGTTTTGCAGCCACGGCCTGAGCAAGGGCAGGGTTCTGGGATTGGATGACGGTGACGATCGTACCAAGGTTAGCCTGCAATTCAGCAAGATTATTACTGCTGTTAATAAGGTTCGTTGCGGTATTTAAAACAGGAAGCAATGCCGGATTGGCGGCAACTGCTGCCTGGACGACTTTGTTGGTGGAGAGTTCACTGATGAGTTTGTTCTTTGCGACAGGGGTGACTTTGACGCCTCGCATCATCGGACCGGTGTAGTCATAGTTGATATTTGTCGCTCTGCCATAGGCAAGTGTGAGGTGGCCGCCTTTCAGGTAATCGCCGAATTGGATGAAAGCGCCTTTGAATTCGCCGTCATAGGTGTAGCCTGTCACGCCCATTTTGACTGGGAACTGGCCGATGCCAATGAGGTTTTTGGAGGGACCGAAGGGGAGGTTCGTGGTATCCTGCTTTTCGCCGAACTGGTAGGTGGTCCAGAGGCGGTTCAGGTGGAGTTCCCCGTCGCCGTGTCCGGCACGGATTGTTTCATTGCCGTTCTTGTCATAGGAATATTTGTTGACATCATACACGGGGTTTCCGTTCATCGACATATAGGTTTCCATCTGGCCGTAGATGGTGCTTCTGTCGTTGACGCTGGTGATGGTGTTCAGGCGGACCCTTGTGCCGAGCTCGTAATGTTTCTGCGCCGTATCCTTGAAAATATTATCATAACGGTTGATTCCCTGGACGCGGATTTCCGTAATCAGCTGCGTGTTTCCTACTTTCTTTTCCAGTTCGGACACGCGGACGCCGAGGTTTTTCAGCTCATCCGCATATTCACCGGACAGCTTGTCCACTGTCGCCTGCTGTTCAGTGGAGAGGGTAGCCCTTTTTGCCATGAGGCGAGCCGTGATCTGTGCCAGTTCGTAGCGGGTGATGTGCTTGTCTCCGCGGAAGGTGCCGTCCGGGTAGCCTTCGATGATGTTCTGGTCGGAAAGAGATGCGATGGCGCCATAGGCCCAGGAATCTTTTTCCACATCAGAAAATGGATTGGCTGCAGATGCGGTGACCGCAGTCCCGATGAAGAAGGCTGCAACGGCTGCTTTCAGTGCAAAGTGTCTCATTGGATTTGGTTCTCCTCTCCCCTTTGGGAATCATGGTTTTTATTTTTGTATTCTCAATTGCAAAATAAAAATCAAACGAAATTAACGAAATGAATAAAAAATAGCTCACAAAACTGCATAATTATAGCGTATTTATATTTGCCTTGTCAATTGGATTTATCACCAGCTGATAAAAAGAATTATATCTGAATAAGTAGCAATTTAGTCACAAAAAGAGGAAATAAAAAAGAAGCCTCGTGGCCTCTTTGCTCGGTCTGATGAAATGACTTTATTTCAAATAAAGGAAAGAAAAATTATTTCTCTTTTACGAATTCTGTTTGAAAAAGGTGGATGCCTTTCAGGACGAGGAAGGCGATCACGCATCCGGCGCCGCAGGAAACGGCGAAAAGGGAAATATAGAAGAGGGCGCCTTTGGAGGAACCCATGAAGAGTGCGGCCACAGGATAGGAAACGAGTCCGCCGAGAAGAGAGGTGCCGATGAATTCTCCCAAGACGGCGGCCCAGATTTTTTTCGTGTGGCTGTACAGGTAACCGGAGAGGAAAGCGCCGATCATGGATCCGGGGAAAGCGAGAAGGGAACCGCTCCCGATGATGTTTCTGATCAGGGAGGTTGTGAAAGCGGCGGAAACGCCGTATCGTGTCCCGCAGAGCACGGCGAGGAAGATATTGATCATATGCTGCAAAGGAAATGCCCTTGTCACGCCCAGCGGAAAGGAAAATACAGGGGACAGCAGGACGGCCGCCGCAGCCATAAGGGCGGCGAAAATCCATTTACGAAGGGCAGAATTGGAATTATTTTCAAACATAATATTCTCCTTTGTATAAAATGATGGTTATTGGTTGATAGTAGTCAGTAGGCAGTAGCTGGTAGTCAATACCCATTACCCTATGCCAGATCCTTACCGCTCCCTTCGGTCGGGTATGGCGTCTCACAGATTTTTGCGCGTCATTTCATTCCTTCAAAAATCGTTCGCTTGCCATCGCTCCACTGCACTCCGTTCGAGGATGACGGCAAGCAGATATTATTTTCTCCTGATTGCTGATCTCTGACTTCTGTCTTCTGTCCACTAACCACTGCCTACTGGCTACTGATTACCAATTCTCGCCGCTATATATTTTGTTGCGGCGCACCACAATTCCTCACTCCTCATTCCAAATTCCTCATTTATATTATTTTCCTAATCATAGCACAATTCAGCGGCGGGGATACAGGGTGGTATAATAATGAAAAAGCCCGGTGAGGGCGGGAGGTGCGGTATGAGGCGCAAGGACAGGGAAATTATGGATCCGGCGGAAATCGCTAGGGTATTGGCGGAGTGCAGGATCGTCCATCTTGGTTTTCGGGACGGAGAGCGTGTGTATGTGGTGCCTGTGAATTATGGCTATGAATATGGAAATGGGAAGCTGGTGCTTTATTTCCACGGGGCGCAGGCAGGCCTTAAGTTTGAGCTGGCAGGAACCAATCCGCTGGCCGGTTTTGAAATAGACAATGGCGGCGTTCTTGGCACAGATGAGGATCCCTGCGAGTATACGGAGTATTTCCACAGTATCATCGGAAGCGGAAGGGTTTCCATAGTGCAGGATACGGAGGAGAAAAAACGGATTCTTACGGTGCTGATGGAATGCCAGGCGGGCAAGCGTTTCGAGTTCACGGACCGCATGGTTGCCCATGTGGCGATATATCGGCTGGATGTGGAGGAGTTTGCCTGCAAGGAGCATGACCGTCCGATGTAGCACAGGGCGGAGGAAGGATATTTCCTTCCTGTTTTGAATGAGATTTTTGAAATTGAAAAGACGAAGTCCGTTATACGGAAGCTTCGTCTTTTTGCTTGAAAGGATCTTACAGGAAAATATATTTGCCGATGAACAGGAGGGTCAGGATGTACATGAGCCCGCTGACCTTGTTCGTATTCCCTGTCAGCGCATTGATGATGGTGTAGGAAATGATGCCGAAGGAAATGCCTTCCGCGATGCTGTAGGTGAAGGGCATCGCAAGGATGCCGATGTAGCAGGGAATGGCTTCGGTGGGGTCATTGAAATCGATGCCGGTGACTGCGGTGAACATGAGGAAGCCGACGATAATGAGCGCCGGTGCCGTTGCAAAGGCAGGGATGGCAAGGAAGAATGGGCAGAAGAAGAGGGACAGGGCGAAGAGGGCGGCCACGGTGAGCGCGGTCAGTCCTGTACGTCCGCCTTCGGATACACCGGCGGCGCTTTCCACATAGGTCGTGGTGGTGGAAACGCCGAGGCAGGCGCCGACCGTGGTGGCTACGGCATCTGCCATGAGTGCGCCTTTGATATGGGGGAGTTTTCCGTCTTCATCGAGCATGTTCGCTTTGGCGGATACGCCGACGAGCGTGCCCAGGGTATCGAAGATATCGACGAAGAGGAAGGCAAAGAGGACGACCATGAAATCAAGGCTCATGGCTTTGGAAAAATCAAGCTGCATGAATACGGGGGAGATGCTTGCCGGTGTAAAGGACGCGATGCCGGCAGACAGGTCCGGCAGTGTGCTGAAAGCGCCTTTGGCAGGGTCAGGGATATATATGCCTGATAGTTCGCAGAGGATGCCCAGTATCCATGTGAAGAGGATTCCCCAGAGGATATTTCCTTTTACTTTCTTCACCATCAGGATGCCTGTGAAAAGAACACCCAGAACGGCAAGGACGACAGGGACGCCGGTGGTATGGAACGTGCCTGCCATCAAAGCGCCCTTGAAGGAAAATAGGGATACCTTTGTGGCAGGGTTGGCGACGATGATCTGCGCACTGGACAGGCCGATGAAAGCGATGAATAATCCGATGCCTGCCGATACGGCGCGTTTCAGATTCATGGGGATCGCGTTGAAAATGGCTTCACGCACATTGGTCAGGGAGAGGATGATGAAAATCAGGCCCTCGATGCATACGGCGGCCAGCGCCATTTCCCATGTGTACCCCATCTGTCCGACGACGGTGAAGGCGAAAAAAGCGTTGAGCCCCATGCCCGGCGCCAGCGCGAAGGGGTAATTGGCAAAGGCGGCCATCATGATGGTGCCGAGGAATGAGGCGATCGCCGTGGCGGTCAGGACGGCGCCCTTATCCATTCCGGCGGCGCTCATGATGCTCGGATTGACCGCCAGGATATAGGCCATCGTCATAAATGTGGTGATGCCTGCCATGATTTCCATTTTGGCAGACGTTTCGTTTTCGCTGAGGTGGAAAACCCTTTCTAAAAGACCGGACTTCTGTTCCATAAATAGCTCCTTTCAACTCTGTCTTCCAATATGTATCATTATAAGATTTTTACATCTGCCGGGCAATGTATTTTCTGTGTATAATCAATACATATGGAAGAATCGGCCACGTTGCCGTCATGGGAAGAAGGATATGGAAAATGGGTATTTGCAATATATGTCCGCGGAGATGCCGCGTGCCGCGGAAAGAATCAGTGAATGACGAAGGAATCGTGGGGTATTGCCGGACAGGGATGCTGCCTGTCGTTTCAAGGGCGGCGCTCCACCATTGGGAGGAACCGTGCATCAGCGGGACAAGGGGGGCAGGCACCGTATTTTTCGCAGGGTGCAATCTGTCCTGCGTGTACTGCCAGAATTATGAGATTTCCGAGCTGCGGAAGGGGATAGAAATATCCGTGGAGCGTCTGACAGAAATTTATCATGAGCTGATCGCACAGGGGGCGCACAATATCGACTTGGTCACGCCGACCCATTTCACTCATGCGGTCTTCCAGAGCCTGCACGAACCGCTTCCGGTGCCGGTCGTGTATAACTGCGGCGGCTATGAGAGCGTCCATACCGTGGCCTTTTTGAGGAACAAGGTGCAGTGCTGGCTTCCAGATCTGAAATACAGTGACAGCCATGTGTCTAAACGATACAGCGATGCCCCGGATTATTTTGAACGGGCGACGGCGGCGATCGAGCAGATGTACCGCCAGACAGGGCCTTATGAAATAGGAAGCGACGGCATCCTGAAAAAAGGAGTCCTTATCCGCCACCTGATTCTGCCGGGGCAGATTGAAAATACGAAAGGGGTTCTGGAGTACGTTGCGGAAACATTCGAGCCGGGGCAGGTGCTTTTCAGCCTGATGCGCCAGTACGTTCCCTGCGGAAGGGCGGAGGAATTCCCTGAAATCAACAGACGGATCACGGATGAGGAATATGCAGAGGCGGAAGCCTGCATGGAGGAGCTGGGCATAGAAGACGGTTATGTGCAGCAAAAAGAGTCCTCCGACCAGTCCTTCATCCCTGCCTTCGACGGGACAGGGGTGGAGAAATTAGGAATTTGAAATGAGGAGTGAGGAATGGCGGTGCGCCGCAACAAAATATATGGCGGCGAGGATGTAGTGACAGTAGACAGTGGTTAGAAGTCGGAAAACAGAAATCAGACGACAGAGAGTAGACAGTGATCAGTAGTCAGATGTCAGAAAGTAGAAATCAGAAAAAGTAGTTAGTTGATAGTTCTTAGTTGTTATAATTGACAGGCATGAGAAAATGTGTACTCACTCTTGCCCCTATCCCTGCCATTCGGCAGTACTTCCCCCGTGTACGGTGGAAGCATACGGATTGTATTTAAGACCTGCAATCAATGCCCGGATTCTTCGCTTTTATTGGTGGTCGGGTAAGGATCTGGCAGAGGATAAGGGGATTGGCTACTCATTACTGTCTACTGTTTACCGACTCCTGTCTGCTGATAACCAACTCATTCCATCAAATGTAGATTATTTTGCCGGATGCTCTCCGAGTAGGGTACCGGCTTTTTGATTGCGGTCGGCTTAACGTGATTAAATCGGCTGACTGTGCTACAATATATACGAATATAAATATCAAATAAGAGTTATTTTAGTGTATTTTCACCCTTGTTTCTGTGAATTCGGGATTTGCGGAAACTTTTATTTTCCCTCGTTTGTATGAAGGTATTTCAGTGATTATTTATGTGGTAAGGTTTTTGGTTGGATTGAGGGAGGAAACATGACGGGGATTGAGAAATTCCGTGGCGCCCTTCTTGGCGGCGCCTGCGGCGATGCTCTGGGCTATCCTTTGCTGGGACTCTCTGTCTGCCGTATTCAACATAGGTATGGACCGTTTGGACTGCGTACTCTGGTGCGGAGCCCGCAGTGCGGAAATCTGGCTCCTGTGACAGGAAATACGCAGATGGAACTGGCGACAGTCGACGGACTTCTATGGGCAGATGCGAAAAAATTGGAGGAATCGGAAGGGCTGTACCGCGGATATATGCGCTGGTTTTACAGCCAGACAGGAGAAGAACCGCGGAGGGGGCAGCGGACGTGGATGAGACGGCAGCCCCATGAGAAGGAAATCTGCCTTGTTCGTGAGAAATTCATGCATTCCCGCAGGAAACCGGAGGAAGGGCTGTTAAATGCGTTTGCCGGTGACCAGATCGGCACGTTGAAGAATAAAATCAATGACAGTAAGGGAAGCGGCGCATTGGAACGGGTGGTTCCCATCGGCCTCCTGTATGCAGGGGACAGCAAAGCGGCTTTCGAAGCAGGCATGAGGGCGGGCGCCTTTTCCCATTCCAATCCGGTGGCCTACTATACGGCCGGTGCGGTGGCGGCCCTGATTTCCTGTCTGGCGGCAGGCATGTCCCTGCCAAAGGCGTTGGAAAGGATTCACGGGCTTCTGAATAAGCTGCATAAGGCAGACAGCATCACCACGCTCCTTTCGGCGGCGGAGCAGCAGGCCAATGACCATCCGGCCGGAAACGGAGTCGTGTGGGACCATGTCGACAGCATCCATTCCCTCGGGAGCGGAGAGCAGGCGGATGAAGCGCTTGCCATTGCCGTATATGCCTGTCTGGCGGTGGATGATCCGCTGGATTCGGTCATCATCGCAGGAAATCACGATGGAAACAGCGCGACGACGGCAGCCCTGGCAGGCTCCATCCAGGGAGTACGGTTCGGGGACTCGTTCATTCCCGGCTATTGGTATGACCTGCTGGAGGGGAAAGAGATCATTCTCGGCCTGTCTGAAAAATTATTCCATCTGTACGAAAAACGGATGCAGAAGAAAAAAGAAAAACCGGTCTGAAGCAGGAAGAAGAGATTATCGGCGGATAGTCTCTTTTTTTATGGTGAAATATCGTTATTCCGCAGGAAAACGCGGCAGCCTGCCTGTTTGTAATTTTTACGCGAATTCCTTATACTTTTGCTATGTGTGAAAGGAAAGGGGATTTTTGATGAAGAGGATACTTGCCTCTCTGTTTTTTTTGATCTGTACGTCGGCTACCGTTGCGTTGGGGGCAGAAGCGCCTTCCAATCAGGAACAAAAGATGATGCCGTCTGAAAATATAATATCTTCTCATAACATACAGGAAAGCGGAAATACGGAGGATGCGGGGCTTTTATTTCTTGAATGGCCGGAGAATCCGGATGCCGTCTGGTATTCCCTCCAGATCATTCCGCAGGTGTCATATTTCGGACATGAAGAAATACGGCCTGCCATATATGAAGATCCGCACGTGTTCAGAAACGGCGTGATTATCGACAGCGGGATATGGAAAAATTACCGCGGGCCGGGCAAATTATACTGGCGCGTCAGGGCTGTCAATCTGGACAGGGAGGTTATTTCTTCCTACTCCGTACCGGCGGAGCTTGAAGCCACGGCAAAGAAACCAGACCGCTATGCCCCTGTGTCCCGTGTGAAATATCACGAGGGAAACGGGACAGTCCTGCTGTATCCGGCGTATTCCTTCGTGAAGATACCGGGCGCTGCCTCATATGAAGTCGAAATTACCGACGAGGAGCCGGAAAATCCACGGGGAGCAGAACCTTCTGTCCACAGGATCGATTCCGGCCGTGTCGTCATTCCAGAACTGTTTGATACCACGCCGCGATTGGGGACGATTTACTGGAGAGTGCGCGGACTGGATGCGGATGGCGGGCCTGTCGGGGAATGGAGCCGTGCGCAGAAAATCGTGAATGACACGGAAGAAGACTGGAAGGTCGGGATACTGGGAGACAGCATCAGCCACGGCGGAGGACGCATGTCATACAGTCCGGCGGACTGGCCTTATAATTATGCTTCTTATCTGGATTTTCCCACGATGAACATGTCCCGCAGCGGGGACGAAAGCCATATGATCGTGGAACGGTTTGAAAGGGATGTGCTTCCCTTCCATGTGGAAACGCTGCTCATCATGGCAGGGACGAATAATCTGCGCCGAGGCGGTTCTCCGGAAGAAGCCATCCGCGATCTGGAGCTGCTGCAGGAAAAATGCAGGGCGCACGGAATCCTGCCGGTGCTTCTGACACTGCCGCCGCTCAATCCCGGAAACATCATGAAGTATTACCATCAGGAAACAGCCGAACACTGGAAAGAATCCTTTGATACGGTCAATGCGTGGATACGGACGCAGATCCATATAGATACGGCAAAGCCGTTTGAAGCATACGATGAGATGCCGACAGAGCTGGCCGCCGACGGACTCCACCCCGACTGGCGTGCCAAAAAGCAGATTGCAGAAGTCATCAATCAGGAATTTCCTCAGGTAAGAAAATAGAAGCAGAATTAAAGAGTGAAAGGCTTTGCCAAGATAAATTGGCAGAGCCTTTTTTACTGTTCAGCCTATACGGCGCTAATGAAATATATGACATCAAAGGTAATTTATTAGTGAATAATAAAATGAATTGAACAATAAAGTGATACAAAAGAAACAAAATAACGTTTAAATACTACTTAAAATATATGCAAAAACTTGTTAAATTCTAATAATTATGATATATTAAAAGAATCTGAAGAGGGGCCCTTCTTTTCAGATGCGGAATTTTCGGGAATATGCAGAGGAAACACGGTCACTCGAGCAATCTTTTCCCGGATTTCCGAAACTGTAAGGGTAATATTTTTACAAAAGGAGCGAAGAAACGATGAAAAAGATTCTCGCAATCGCTGCCGTGGCAGCACTTACCGCAGGCGTATCCGCCTATGCGGCCAATCCGTTCTCTGATGTATCCAGCAGCGACTGGGCATATCAGGCAGTATCCGATCTCTCCGATCAGGGGATCGTAGAAGGCTATCCGGACGGCACATTCAAAGGCGAAAGAAACATGACACGTTATGAATTGGCGCAGGTCATTGCCCGCCTGATGGCTCGTGAAGACCAGCTGAATGCTGAACAGAGAGCCACCGTTGATAAGCTGGCCGGCGAATATGCAGACGAACTCGCAAATCTGGGCGTACGCGTTTCCAATTTGGAAAAGAAGGTCGGAAATATTTCCTGGTCCGGCGATGCACGCATGCAGTACCAGCGTAATCTGGACGGCGCCAAGAGCCATACGGATTCCTGGAAGGGCCGTATCCGTATCAATACAGATGCACAGGTCAATGACAAGGTAACCGTTTCCGGCCGTTTCGTTAATGAAATGGATTTCAGGGACGGCGCAAATTCCAACACGATCATGGACAGGATCCATGCACGTTACACACCGAGTGAAGCAGCTTATTTAGATATCGGCCGTCAGGGCGTGGCACTTGACCAGACCGGCGTATTCTGGGATGAAGACGCAGTATTTGACGGCGTCGTAGCAGGCTATGACAATGGCAAGTTCGGCATGGAAGCCGGCTATGGCCGTTTCAGAGATGCATTTAAGGCAGATGAAGATGATCATCCGATAGCATGGAATGATGTTGCTTCCACCGAAGCATGGTATGGCAAACTGACCGGCCATGTAGGTGAAACCGGCACGGTTTCCGGTTTCTATCTGGAAAATACCCATCCTGCAGATCTCGGCGTATTTGCAGGCAAGAAGTTCCATGCATGGGGCGCAGGCGCATCCATCGGACTGGGTGACATGCTTACCCTTGATGGTGACTTCGTGCAGACCAGCGGAAATAAAGGCTTTGGCCATGCAAACCTCTGGACCGCAGGCCTGAACTTTGGTGAAGTGGATCTGGAAAAACCGGGCTCCTTCATGCTGGGCGTTCATTATGTCGATGCGAAGAAATACTCCACGCTGCTTGGCGCGACCGCTCTTGACATGGGCGACCAGCTCGATTTCGCCAGTGATGCGGATGTGAAGTTCTGGGTAGCGAAAGCAGGCGTAGCCGTACAGAAAAATGTAGAACTCGATGCTTACTACAACTTCGCAGCCAAGGCAGACGGTGCAGAAGATCCGGATGACACATGGGGCGTTGAACTGAACTATGCGTTCTAATTGAACCGTCTAAACGAAAAGACCTCGAAAGAGGTCTTTTTTTGTGTGCCATGGCGATTTGCTTCGATCCATGCATTTATTTTGCGGTGAATGGATTCTTGACTAAAAGTCCACTTCAACTTGTACTATAATGGGGACAGAAATGAATGATCATTGATTGGAAGAAATATATTTATGTTGGAGCAGGAGGCTGTAAATCATGGCAGATAAAAAAGTAATGCCCGGCGTTGGCGGAGACCGGTATGTCCCTTATGAAGAGCGGAAGGGGAACGAATCCATTGTGTATTTCACCCGGGATCTTTCCGCGGAAGGACTGAAAAAAATATATGACAAGGTCAGCGGAGGTTTGTCAGGACGGATCGGGGTCAAGCTGCATACCGGCGAGCCCCACGGACCGAACATCATCCCCCGTCCCTGGGTGGAGGCGCTTTTGAAGGACCGTCTTCCTGAAGCGCATATCATCGAAACGAATACCTATTATGAAGGAGCAAGGTATACGACGGAAGACCACAGGAAAACGCTGGAAGTGAATGGATGGACGTTCGCGCCGGTGGATATCATGGATGAGGACGGCACGGTCATGCTTCCCGTGAAGGGCGGCAAATGGTTTACCGAAATGTCCATGGGCAAGAATATCCTGAATTATGATTCCCTTCTGGCGCTGACCCATTTCAAAGGGCACATACAGGGCGGATTCGGCGGCTCGGATAAGAATCTGGGCATCGGGTGCGCAGACGGCCGCATCGGCAAGGGCATGATCCATATCACGCCCGGGTCGGAGGACCAGTGGGATATCGCCAAGGAAGAACTGATGGAACGGATTACGGAATCCACAAAGGCGACGGTGGATCATTTTGGCAGGCATATTTCCTTTATCAACGTGCTGAGGAACATGTCTGTTTCCTGCGACTGCGAAGGGGTGAACGCGGAACCGGTGGTGACGCCGAATATCGGAATCCTCGGTTCTCTGGACATCCTTGCCGTTGATCAGGCGTCTGTGGACCTGGTCTATGCGCTCGAGGAAAAAGACCATGCCGCGCTGGTGGAACGGATGGAGAGCCGCCACGGACTCCGCCAGCTGACGTATATGAAGGAGCTGGGCATGGGAAATGACCGATACGTGCTGATCGATCTGGATCAGGAGGAGCGGAGGACATGCCCGAAGGAAGCGGTGGCAGGCGTCATTCCTTTTGACAAGGATGACAGATAATCCGGGCGGCTGTATGACGAAAATCAAGATTTGCGGCCTGATGACGGCGGAGGATATCGCCTGCGTAAACCATAACCATGTGGATTTTGCGGGCTTTGTCCTTTTCTGTCCGAAAAGCAAGAGAAATATGCCGATTGCCCGTGCCGTGGAGCTGGTAGGAAATTTATCGAAGCAGATTAAAAAGGTGGCGGTGACCGTTTCTCCGTCGGAAGAGCAGCTCCGCCGTGCGAAGGAAGCAGGATTTGATTATATCCAGATCCACGGGGATGTGCCGGAGCAGGTATTGCGGCAGGCAGGAATTCCTGTCCTGAAAGCGTTTAACGGCAGGGACAGAGAGGATATTTCCCGTTTCCGCCAGCCGCAGGTGGCAGGCTATGTGTTGGATGCGGAGAATCCGGGGAGCGGCCGGCCTTTTGACTGGCAGGGATTAAAGGGGATTTCCTGCGGCGGACGGCTCTTCATTCTGGCCGGAGGGCTGAGCGCGGAAAATGTGGAAGAAGCGATAGCAATGGTCCGTCCTGATGTGGTGGACGTATCGTCATCGGTTGAATACGGGGACAGGCAGGGGAAAGATCCAAGGAAGGTGGAAGAGTTCTGCCGTGCTGTCCGTAACGCGGAATAGACTGTTTTCCGGTGCCTTTATTATTTCCTTTATATAAGAGAAATGCTTTCAGGAAGCAAAGCGGTTTTACGGCAAGGATTTTTTCGCAACGACCCTCTTCACAGGACTGTTATAATGAGGGTAGAGAAAGATGACCTGCCCTGAGGCAGGCGTCATGGGAGGAAAAGATCATGTGGAAGAAAATTCTCGTAGCAGCAGCCATTCTCGCAGGAGGATCTGTTCTGGGCGGATTTGCGGCCAATGAATTTAATTATGCGTCAGCGCCGTGCGGCGGAAATCCGCAGTATTGCCCCATCGGGGAGGATAATAACGGCAGAGGCGGAAACGCTTCCGGAGATACCGCGGACAGCCGCGGAAGTTATCGCAGCAGCGGTTATGCTCCTTGCGGCGGGTCAAGATACAGATAAGGCTGAAGAAACTGGGGAGGGGCGCTTTTCGGAGCGCCTCTTTTTCAATGGGACGGTCGAAGGAATCTATCAAACGGCGGAGGAAGATTTTTTCCCTCGGACTGCCGTCTGCGAGAAGGAAATCATTCCGCTGCTTCTATGTCCCGGTTTGACATCCGCAGGTCGTTTCGATATAATTAGCATGTTATGGTGTGTGAAAATACACAAGACGCAGTAAGGAGGTGTTCACTGATGGCAAAAATGACATTCCAGCCAAACAACCACTGGAGAAAACATACCCACGGATTCCGCGCTCGCATGAAGACAAAAGCAGGCCGTATCGTGCTGAAGAGAAGAAGAGCCAAGGGCAGAAAGGTATTAAGTGCCTGAGTCAGAATCCCGGCAAGAACAGCGGTATACGCTCAGCCGTGATTTCCGTATCCGGGAGAATCGAGACTACCGGCGGATATACACGACAGGGAAGCGTTTCAGCAACCGGGCAGGGCTTATGTATGTCGTCAGAACGAAACGTGAACCCGTCCGGATCGGTTTCGTGGCGACCAAGCGCATCGGCCATGCTTTTGCGCGAAACCGGGCGAAAAGGTTGATGAAAGAAGTATACCGCCTGCATCGGCATGAGCTTTCTCCTCATTATGAGGCGATATTACTGGCCGGTGCTTTTTTGACTACGGCGACGTACGGCGAAGCGGAAAAGGCTTTGCTGGCATTGTGGCGCAAGGCAGGAATGATGGAGCAGAAATAATGAAGACTGTGCTTATCGTATTGATTCGATTTTACAGGACATATATTTCCCCTCTGAAACCGCCGTGCTGCCGCTTTACGCCGACCTGCAGCGAATATGCTTTGGAGGCTGTCCAGAAGTATGGGGCGCTGAAAGGCGGCTGGCTCGCTGTGAAACGGATCTGCAAGTGCCATCCTTTCCACAAGGGCGGCTATGATCCGGTCCCCTGACAGCTTTTGATAAGCGAATCGTGCGGCGCTTCCTCGGAAGGACGCCGCTTTTTTGTTCCTATGGAAAAAAGAAGCACAATCATTTGTGTAATCCTCACCGCCATCTGCTTCTGTATTTCCCAAGAGGGACAGGTTAAAGGACACAGGTCCGATATGGCGCTGCCATATTTCCCCACAACTCATCCTGCTCTTGAAATTTAGAAGGCGGGACACATTTACGCGGCTGGAATAGAGGCCGTATAAGGAGTTAAAAATTATGAATTTTGGTTTTGGCGGAGGCTCGGATTTCCAGATCCCGGTTCTCTCAACCTTTGTCGGCATGCTTGCCGACCTTATGCGTACAGGCATGCAGCTTTGCTATGAGTTTTTTGCAGGCCTCGGATTTCCCAATTACGTCCTCGCGATCATCGCGCTGACGGTCGTCATCAAGACGCTGCTGCTGCCTCTGGCGGTGAAACAGATCCGTTCCATGAAGGCCATGCAGGAAATACAGCCGGAAATCCAGAAAGTCCAGAAGAAGTACAGAAACGATCCGACGAAGCTTCGTCAGGAAATGGGAAGGCTCTATAAGGAAAACGGAGCGTCCCCGATGTCGGGATGCCTGCCGCTCCTCGTGCAGATGCCGTTCCTGATCGCCATGTACTATGCCATCCAGGGCTTCAATTATGACCCTGCCCATGCGGGATTCCTGTGGATTGAAAGTCTGGCGACGGAAGACAGCACCTTTATCCTTCCGCTCTTGTCCGCAGCAACGACATTCCTCGTATCCTGGCAGACCACGCCGAAGGATGCGCCGAGCAATCAGAAGACGATGCTCGTCCTGATGCCCCTCATGATCGGCTGGATGTCCCTGAATTTTCCGAGCGGCCTTGTTATTTACTGGATCGTGAACAATGTGTACCAGTTCTTCCAGCAGATGATTATGTTCCGCGGTGAGAAGGGCAAGGAAATAGTCAACGGCCCGTCCAAGAAAGGCGTCGTCACCGTCCATACCGATGAGGAAGCGGTGGAAAATGCCAAGAAGAGAAAAGTGGTCCGTAAGAAGATCATTAAAAAAGTAGTGAAGAAGCCGGCTGCCGAAGGAAATGAAAACGCAGAAGAAAAACCGGCTGTCCCATCAGAAAATAATACTCCTGCCGATCAGGCGGAAGAGGTGAAGAATAATTCCGAGGAGGCTGAAGCAGAGAAATGAAGACGGTCAGAATCACAGCGAAAACGATCGACGCTGCTGTAGAAGAAGGTTTGAAGCAGCTGGGTATTTCCCGGGCGGAAGCCGTTGTCCGTGTTATCGAACAGCCCTCCAGCGGACTTTTCGGACTGATCCATAAGAAGGATGCCATTGTGGAAGTCGCGGCGCCTGATATGGAAACTCCGGAAGAAATCAAAGCGGCCGTGGAAGAAATCGTTCATCCTGCCGCTGTCCGGGCGGAAGAAATGGAAGATACGGTTCCTGCCGTGGAAGCCGCAGAAGAAACAGAAGAAACCGCAGAAGCTCCCGAAGAGGAAACAGAAGACGCAGAAGAAATGGAAGGTACGGACGAAGGGAAAAAAGTCCGTGATGAACTTCCGTTTTCCGCAGAGGAACAGAGCGAGGCGGCAGAGGAGGCCAAGAATTTCCTCTCCGGCGTATTCCATGGAATGGGCCTCGACGTGCAGATGGAAAAAATGGTCAGCGAGGAAAGAATCCTGTTCAGCCTCCATGGCGAAGGCCTTGGCATCCTGATCGGGAAGCACGGCCAGACGCTGGACGCCCTCCAGTATCTGACGAATCTTGCGGCCAATAAAAATTTCCGCCGCCATTATTTCGTCCTCCTCGATGTGGAAGACTATCGTGAACGCCGCAAGCAGACGCTCGAATCACTCGCCCACCGTCTGGCAGGCAAGGTGAAACGCACCGGCGAAGAAGTACGGCTTGAACCGATGCCGGCAGGCGAACGCCGCATCATCCATCTGGCGCTCCAGAATGATAAGGCGGTCACCACGGAAAGCGAAGGAGAGACACCGTATCGCTGCGTAGTGATCAAAAGAAAATAAAGAATGACAGATAAAAAACAGCAGCAAAGAGGGATTTATCCTTCTTTGCTGCTGTTTTTGCATGCCGGATATGAGGGAACGGCCTGCACGGCGCAGGTATGCTTATCAGCACTGTTTATCCGCGGGCGGCCATGTCCTGTTTATTCTTTTTCCTTATTTCCTTTCCCAGATGAGATGGACGCCTCCGTCATGGATGGGTGTGGCGCTTTTCAGCAGGAATGCCTGCGGCACGAATACATCGGTTTCCGCCGTGCCCTTCTGTTCATGGTTTCCTTCCACATAGGGGACGATGACCTGGGAAATCCCATCGACCATGCCTGCTTTCAGAAATACGCCGTTGATGGTAGCGCCGCCGCAGAGGACAAGGGTGTCCACCTTGAAAAGGGACTTGATTTTTTCAAGGGCGTGCTCCACCTCCAGATCCTTCTCGCCGGCAAAGATGTAGGAAATCTTTTGCTCACGCAGATACGCGAGGAATTCCTTCCGCACCTGCCGTGTCAGCACCTCGACGACCTTTCCGCCTTCATTTTCATCGGTGTCCCAGTTGCATTTACCATATCTGTCAAAAACGAAATGGTATTTTCCTTCCGGGGCAGGAACGATGAAATCGCCTTCCGGTACGTCCGCGTCTTTGTACTTTCCGAAATCCGGGGATGCGGTGGCGCTGTACAGGCAGGCCGTATAAGAACCGCCGCCCGAGGCATCTCCCAGCTTCGGGATCAGATCGTAATATACGCTGCCCACCTGACCGGTCAGCGGAGCGTCGGCAAAATATCCTTCGATTTTTCCGTCAATGGAAGTTTCCATATGGAGTATGACTTTGGCTCTGTCCATGATTCCTCCTCAATGTTTAAATGTATGAATCCTTTTCCTTATCATAACGCAGGAAAAGAAAAATAGAAACAGGTGGGAGAGAACAGGGCTGTGATGAGAGATAAAAAATATTCTTGACATAGACCCCTGGGGGGTATAGTATTTAGATAAAGAAAAATTTCGATATAAGGAGGATGGCCATGGCTGACAATGAAATGGAAAATGAGATGGAAATGACGGGGGAATGCTGCCGCCATACGCAACGGACGGAAAAGGAGCAGAAGCTGCTCATGACGAGGCTGAGGACGATGGAGGGACAGATCAGGGGCATACAGAAAATGATAGAAAATGATGCCTATTGTCCCGACATCCTGATGCAGGTGTCTGCCGTATCCAACGCGCTAAACAGCTTCAATAAACTGCTGCTGGCTGCCCATATACGGGGCTGTGTGGCGGAAGATATCCGGGAAGGGAAAGAAGAAAAGGTCGACGAACTCTGCGGCATGCTGCAGAAACTGATGAAATAAGGACAGGAACCGGCTGGCAGCAGGAAATAGAACCGGTTCCGGGCGTTGCGTCAGGCAGGACAGATACTGCCTGCGCCGCCCTCTGTCTGATAAGGAAGTGATTGTATGAAGCAATATGTAGTGACCGGCATGACCTGCGCGTCATGCCAGGCCCATGTGGAAAAGGCCGTATCCAAAGTGCCCGGCGTGGATTCCGTTTCCGTTTCCCTGCTCACGAATTCCATGGCGGTCGAAGGCAGCGCGGACGCGTCAGCCGTCGTCCGTGCGGTGGAGGATGCAGGTTATGGCGCGCGTCCCAAGGGAGAAGAAGGGAAATCGGCCGGAGCCGGTGAAAAACTGGCGGCGGAAGCCGATGCGCTTGTGGACAGGGAGACGCCGAGGCTGAAAAAAAGGCTTTACTGGTCCGTCCTGTTTCTGGCCGCCCTCATGTATATCACGATGGGGCACAATATGTTTTCCCTGCCTGTGCCGGAATTTTTTGCGCATAACTATCTGGGACTTGCCCTGACGGAAATGCTTCTGGCGCTGGTGGTCATGTTCATCAACAGGGCGTTCTTTGTTTCCGGCGGCAAATCGCTGTTCCACGGAGCGCCGAATATGGACGCCCTTGTGGCGCTCGGTTCGGGCGTGTCCTTCCTGTGGTCGCTCTTCGTCCTGTACAAGATGACAGGGCTCGTTTCCGGCGGAGCGGCGGAGAGGGAAATCATGGCACTGTACCATGACCAGCTGTATTTTGAATCGGCGGCCATGATTCCTGCGCTGATCACCGTGGGAAAAACGCTTGAGTCGCTTTCCAAAGGACGGACGACGGATGCGCTGAAAAATCTGATGAAGCTGGCGCCGAAGACGGCGGTTCTGGAAAAAGACGGAAAGGAAACCACGGTCGGCATTGATGAAGTGAAAATAGGAGATATCTTCATCGTACGCCCGGGAGAATCCATTCCCGTCGACGGCGTGATCATCGAAGGTGCGACGGCCGTGGATGAGTCGGCGCTGACGGGAGAATCCATTCCCGTCGACAAGTCGGTGGAAGATACGGTGAAGGCGGCGACGATGAACCGGTCGGGATTCATCCGCGCTAGGGCCACCCGGGTGGGAGAAGATACCACGTTTTCACAGATCATCCAGATGGTGAGCGACGCGGCAGCGACAAAGGCGCCGATCGCCCGGATCGCGGATACGGTTTCCGCCTACTTCGTTCCCGCCGTGATCGGAATCGCCATCGCTGTCATGGCGGTCTGGCTGGTACTGGGCACGCCTGCGGCGAAAGCGCTGGAATACGCGATCTGCGTGCTCGTGATTTCCTGCCCCTGCGCCCTCGGTCTGGCAACGCCGGTCGCCATCATGGTGGGGAACGGCATGGGCGCGAAGAACGGAGTGCTGTTCAAGACGAGCGAGGCACTGGAAAATACGGGGAAAGTGCAGATCATCGCGCTGGACAAGACAGGAACCATCACGGCAGGCAGGCCGGAAGTGACGGATATCTGGCCGTCAGAGGGAATTACGGAAGAAGAACTGCTCAGGACAGCCTATTCGCTCGAAAAGAAATCAGAACATCCCCTGGCCCGCGCCATCGTGGCAAAAGGGGAGGCGGCGCAGATTTCCCCTGACGAGGCAGACGGTTTCAAGGCGCTGGTCGGAAACGGACTGGAAGGAAATATAAACGGAGCCGTGGTCCATGGCGGATCAGGCACCTTCATTTCCTCTCTGGCGCCGATTTCCGCCCTCCTCCGTAAAAAGGCAGGAGAGCTCGCCAACAGCGGAAAGACGCCTCTTTTCTTTGAACGGGGAGGAAAACTCCTCGGCATCATCGCCGTGGCGGACGTGATCAAGGATGATTCCGCACAGGCGGTGAAAGAATTGCAGAAGATGGGCATAGAGGTCGTCATGCTCACCGGAGATAATGAAAAGACGGCGCAGTCCGTCGGAAAAGAAGCAGGCGTTGACGAGGTCATCGCAGGTGTGCTTCCTGACGGAAAAGAAGCCGTCATCCGTGAGCTGCAGAAGCGAGGCAGGGTCGCCATGGTCGGTGACGGAATCAATGACGCTCCCGCTCTGGCGAGGGCGGATACGGGCATCGCCATCGGCGCGGGAACGGACGTGGCGATAGATTCCGCCGACGTCGTCCTGATGAATTCCAGATTGACGGATGTATCGGCGGCTGTCCGGCTGAGCCGCGCCACACTTCGTAATATCCATGAAAATTTATTCTGGGCATTCGCATATAATATCACTTTGATTCCTCTGGCTGCCGGCATCTATGCAGGCATACAGATGAATCCCATGTGGGGCGCAGCGGCCATGGCCTTGTCCAGCGTGACGGTCTGCCTGAACGCCCTGCGTCTGAACCTGTTCCGCGTCCATGACGCTTCCGGCGACAAGCCGCTCAAAAAGAAAGCGCTGCCGAAAGAAACGGCTCCACGGACAGAGGAAATAACGGAACCCGCCCTTGCTTTGGAAACGAAGCAGGAAGAAGCAGGAGAAGCCACCGTCCTTGTAGAGGGAATGACCTGTGAGAACTGTGAGCGCCATGTGAAGCATGCACTCGAATCCGTTCCGGGCATTCTGGAAGCGCAGGCAGACCATGCGACGGGAAAGGTCCTACTCCGTTATGAGGCAGATCCTGATGAAGAAATGATGAAAAAAGTCATTTCCGAAGCGGATTACATATATAAAGGCATTATATTTCCAAAGGAGGAAATGAAAATGAAAGAAACAGTAAAAATCGAAGGAATGACCTGCAGCCATTGCGAAATGACGGTGAAGAAAGCGCTGGAAGCGCTGGACGGAGTAGAAAACGCGGAAGTTTCCCACGAAAAGGGGACGGCCGTACTGACACTGGCGAAAGAAGTGGCGGATGCGGATGTGCAGAAAGCGGTAGAAGCCAAAGACTACACCTTCGCAGGCATTGAAAAATAAAAAAGTCCATTCAAAAAAAGCTGTAATGACAGGAAAATCACCGGTCGTTACAGCTTTTTTCATGTTTATGGATGAAGCGCCTCTTTCACGGTCGGTTCCGTGTCTTTCAACGGAACAGGAACTGCCTGATCGGGCATCTGATGATCTTCCGGATGCAGTACGGCAGGAAATACGGGTTCCTGCTTTTTTGGCGGAACGGGTTCTTTTTTCGCGAAGGCGGCGGAGAATATCCTGTCTTTTTCCTGTTCTTCCCTGCTGTCCTTCAGATACCAGTTTCCGTAATTCCTTCCCGTGATATCAGGGAGGGCCTCCTTTTCGCCGGTCTCCAGCAGGATATTTCCTTCCTCGTCATAGTAAGTGACAGGCCCCGTGAGCTCACATTTCCTTTCACCATAGGTGATGGTGAACAGGGCATAGGAAACAGGATGGTCATCCTCCAGCTGGCCGTCGCCTGCACGGTAAAGGGCTTCGGCGCCTTTTTTTGTGAATGTGTGCTGCATGACGGCGGATACCTTGCGGAAACCTTCATCGGCGGACAGAAGCTGCAGACTTTCCTGATGGAAATATACGGAACCGCGTTCATCCCTTGCAATCAGGCTCCATTCTGAGGAAGGAATCTTTTCCGTAAATTCCTTTTTTGGTTGCTTTATGTCTTTCTCTTCCTTTTCGTCGAATTTTTTATCGTCTCCGCCGTGGAAAATACCATGGGTGACGCTTTTGGCCGCCTTTGTAGCGACCTTAGACGCGATTTTCACACCGAGAAGCGTGCCAAGGACGCTTGCGTCGGCAGGCGGTATCGCAATGCCCGTGATACAGGAAGCGATGAGTAATATGGGTATGATCCGTTTCATTCTTTATTCTCCTGAACTATCCGCAAGGAGGGAAAGCAGTATGTCCACATTGTCCGTGTCATACTCCACCTGCTCCGACCAGCGGCGTATATTTTCTTCCAGCTCTCCGTAAACGGCGGTTTCAAGGAAAATGAAATCAGCGCTCTGCCGCGCATACGCCATGACAGGAGGAAATCCATATACCTCCGCCTTTTCCAGTGTGCGGTACAAAATGTACTGGTAAATGCGGTTGAAGGCGGAAGCCGGATAAGAGGACAGCAGGGAAGCGGCCTTCCGAACTATGCTATTGACGGAAGCGGTCAATGCGGCAAGCCGCTCCATCCAGGCTGTATCAATCGGCTCCGTTTTTTCCAGTGCGGAAAGGATAGTTCCGTAATAAGCAGCCTCCACGCGCGGATGGAAGCACAATTCATTTTCCGTGGCAGGATGGCCGAGGGCAGTGAGCAGGTCGCCCAAATGGAACGGCTCCGAAGAGCGGTCAGTGACAAAAGCAAGGGGCGTTTCCTCCTGCAGGAGAAGCTCCACGCTTTTTTCACAGCAAAGCCCCACGCCTGCCAGTTCAAAATCCCCGGTGTAGACGAAAAAGCGGGGGTGTATGGCGCAGATATCACAGAGATTTTCATCGCCGGATTCCAGAATGATGCGGCAGAGGCCGTCCTTCCGAAGGAACGGGCAGCGTCCATCTTTCATGATGAAGCTGTGGATTCCGTCCTTACAGGAGATGGAAGCGGTCAGTTCTCTGCCGAGGCTGCCTTTCATGGAAAGATATTTCCGGGCCGTGGCCTCATCGATATCGATATCCCAGCTCTGTATGCAGCAGGAATGGAGGCAATCCCCCGCCTTGCAGAGGAAATCCTTATAAAAAGAAGGATAAACGGAAATCATGGGATATCACGCCGTATCCTTTCCAGCAGGCCGGTGCAGCCTTTCAGAACATCGGAATAGGTGGTTTCAAAATCACCGGTATACCAGGGATCGGCAACGTCGCGCTTCTCTCCTGCCCAATCCATGAGGAGGGACACTTTTTTCTGCGGGTCGTTTTCCGTATACCGCATCAGATCACGGAAATTTTCTCCATCCATCCCCACGATATACCGGTTTTCCTTATAATCCTCCGTCCTGAATATACGGGCGGCCCGTTTCGTGAAAGGGATTCCCTTTTTCAGAAGCAGGCGGCGGACCGGCGGATACGTGTCATTCCCGATTTCATCATGACGGGCGGCACAGCTCGAAACAGATATTTCCTGTGCAAGCCGGGCACGTCCAACCAGTGCTTTCATGACAAATTCCGCCATCGGCGAACGGCAGATATTTCCATGGCAGACAAAAAGAATCTTTATCATAGGCATTCTCCATAAAAATAAATCATGGAATTGAAATAACAGCATGGCTCCTGCTTCAAGTATAAAGGGAGCAGAAATCCATGGCAAGGCAGGAAATAAACAGGCAGGGCGTGACAGGGAAAACAGAAACGATTTGATCGTGTCTCAGAGAATAGAAAAAGCCATATTGTTTTTGGATGTGGCGGATTGAAAATAATGGTGGAGATAAGGGAGAGAAGGACCGGTTAAGTAGGGAGCCCTGTTTGAAGAAACGGAGAGACACGCAAATAGGAGCGAGTCACTTATAGCGGTTCGGAGAATGGAAAGAAAAAAGCCACATCGTTTGTGGATGTGGCGGATTGAAAATATTGGTGAAGATAAGGGGGAGAAGAACCGGTTAAGTAGGGAGCCCTGTTTGAAGGAACGAAGAGACGCGCAAATAGGAGCGAGTCACTTATAGCGGTTCGGAGAATGTAAAGGGAAAAGCCACATCGTTTTTAGATGTGGCGGATTAAATATGTTGGTGGAGATAAGCGGGATCGAACCGCTGACCTTTTGAATGCCATTCAAACGCTCTCCCAGCTGAGCTATACCCCCCAATGACAATACAAGCATAACAGAATTTTGTGTTTACCGCAATAAGTTTATTTTTAATTGACACAAAGAGATTATTAAAATATCAAATATAAAAATTGTCTAAAAATATATAATTATGATATAATAATTAAAATATTGGTGTGCATAAAATTAATGCACACCAATAAGGGGATTAATGAGAAGGGTGTTACTTTTTGGAGGAGACATGAAAAGAATCAGGCTTTTGTCAATCGCGGTTTTAGCAGCTTTAACTGGATCATTTGCAGCACCTTGTTCTTATGCAGAGGTGAGCCAACTGGATGAGGTGGTTGTTGAGGCAGAGAGGTATCGGAGAAGTGGCAATGAAAGCGTTGTAGTGCCTTTGGGGGTTGTAGCTGACCAGGTCCAGTCAGTGGGACTTTTAGGGAATAAGGACGCGTTAGAAACACCTTACAGCAGTATGACACTGACCCATAAGGATTTGGAATATTTCGGCAGTCCGGAGAAGGGTGTCACCGATATGTTGACATTGAATCCCTCTGTCAGAGACAGTTCCAGTAGCTTATATAACGACATTGCCATACGTGGATTTAGAATAAATGGGCATCAAATGTATATCAATGGGATTCCGGGGCTTTTAGACCAACAACGGTCCAATGATATATTCGTGGACAAAGCAACGGTTATTTCCGGACCAAATTTAGGAATTACAGGAACGCCGATTTCCAATGCGGTAGGTGGCACTGTTGATTTCCAGTCGAAACGGGCGCATGAAAAAGGAAATTTTGATTTAACACTTTCTTATCAAGGCGGAGAATCGTTCCGTGAAATAGTGGATATCGGCCGTCGTTTTGGTGATGACCAACGTTGGGGAGTACGTGTCATGGCGGATAATATGGATGGAGATACCGCCATTAAAGGTGAAAATATAAAGCAAAGGGATTTTTTCGTTAATATTGATCAGAAAACCACACAAAGCAAAAGCAATCTGCTTGTTGGATATAACTATGTAAACCAGCATGGAAGTCCCTACTCGTTTTCGTTCGATACTCACCTTTCCCGCTTGCCCAAGGCACCCGAAGCCGGACGAACTTATAAACCGGAATGGTCCTATAATGAATATGATAACTGGATCGTTGCATTTAACCATGAACAGAAATTAAGCGACCATGTGACGGCATTTGTGAATGCAGGTTACCATCGGGAGGATTGGTTTGGGTATATAGATGGAACACCTCGTATATTAAATGAAAATGGTGATTTTTCTATCTCATTAACCAATTATCCTTTGGCGCTGACGAAGAAATACTTGGGAATTGGAATCAAGGGTCAATTTGAACTCGGTAGCACAAAACATGAATATTTAGTCAATGTGGATAAAAACTGGTATAACTATTGGCTGAGCCAGGAAAAAAGTTTTGGAACAGGCGGGGTATATAAAGTAACAGGGAATATTTATCAGGACAATTCATGGCTTAGTCCGATTATTACGCATGGACGTCCTGCGAAGTATATGGATGAGAGAATTACCGGGTGGCACGTTACAGATACGATTTCTATGCTGGATGACAGATTAAGCTTTATGCTGGGCGTTCATGGGCATAAGGTGACGGAATCTCGTGTCAATCAGCAGGAAAGAAGCTATGATGCGGTTTGCCCAACTTACGCGGTTAATTATAAGATCACTCCGGAATTCTCCATATATGCCAGCCATTCAGAAACATTTAATTCCGGGACGATGGTTTCTACGACCATGGGATATGCTAATGCAGGAGAGTTACTGGATCCTAATAAAGCGAAGCAGAATGAATTTGGGTTTAAATATAAGGGAAGCCGGTTATTGCATACATTAAGCTTCTATGCGCTGAAACAGGCTAATTATAATGTAGAGACTATAAATGGGCTTAAGTATTACAGAGAGTATGGAGAACAGGATGATAAGGGAATCGAGTACAGCATTGCCGGAGCCATAGGAAAGAAGCTGGATATTATCGGCGGCGTAGCCTATATGAATGCCAAGCAGGCCCTGACAGGGAAACCGGTCAATGGCGCAGCCAAGTGGTCCGCCACCTTAGGGATGGTTTATAGGCCCAATGAGTCCTGGAACGTGATTGGAAGAGCCCAATATATGGGAACAGCGCCCATTATGAATGAAAAATTAACGGTTCCTTCGCATGTGGTATTTGATTTTGGCGCAGTCTATGATACCAAGATACATGAAACACCAGTGACATTGCAGGCTATGCTTTATAATGCCTTTAATAAGAATTATTGGCTGGCGGTATCCAGCAATAGTGATGCAGTACGTTTGGGTAGCCCGAGGACGATTGTGCTTTCCGCAACAATGCATTTGTGATTTTATGAATATTTCCAGATTGGTAAAATAGAGAAGGAGAAATCATGCAGTATGGAATAAGACAGGTGTCAGCGAGGCTGATCGTGTTCCTTGTTTCCATACTGCTTTTTTCATGCTTTTTGGGTTTACTTTTGGGGTATTCAAGGTTATCCTGTTTGGATGCGTTGCAGGCACTATTCGGTAAAGGTGGAGATGCTGTCGATATCATATGGGACATTCGCTTGCCACGGGTTATTCTGTCCACTGCTTCCGGTATGGGATTGGCATTATCCGGTGTCGTGATGCAGGCCATGTTCAGAAATCCAATGGCAAGCCCTTATATCATGGGTATATCTTCCGGAGCCTCTTTAGGAGTAGTTACCGCCGTTTTTCTAGGAACAGGCGTATCTGTCGCAGGGGCATACCTAATGGGAATAGGTGCTTTCGCGGGGGCATTGCTTGTTTCTCTCTGTGTAATTGCCATATCAGAAAAATATAAGGAAGATATCGCGCATCTTTTAATTTTTGGCGTGGCGTTGGGGGCTGTATGCAGCGGATTGACGGGGGTAATCATTTATTCCGGGGCTTCTTCTTCTGGAGTGGATGTTACATTATATTGGCTTATGGGAAGCGTGGCTTTTGCTAAGTTAGAAAATTCAACTTTTTTGCTGTTTATTGTGCTGGCCATGTCGATTTTTTTTATAACGCAGTCAAGGATTTTAAATCTGATGGCGGTTGGTAGGGAGGATGTGCTTCCGCTCGGTAAGGATATATTTCCTTTTTTTCGGTTGTATTTGTTGCTGAATTCATTGCTTGTAGGATGCATTATTATGCAGGCAGGATTAATCGGCTTTGTGGGATTGATAGTTCCGCATTTTGTGCGGCTGCAATATGGGGGCAATCATCGGGAATTGCTGATTTTATCGGTGATTTGCGGAGGAATTCTTACCGTATGGGCAGATATGCTGGGGCGTACGATCATCCATGGATCAGATATACCAATTGGGGTCATGCTCTCATTTATTGGTGCTCCTTTATTCATTTTTATGTTGCTGAAACAGACGAGTGAATATGGAGGTGAAAAAATGTGAAGATACAGATAGAAAATATGTCGGCTCGATATGGGAAGCGGGATATATTAAAAAACATCAATATCTCTTTTCATACCAATGAACTGACAGGATTAATAGGGCCGAATGGCAGCGGGAAAAGTACGCTTCTTAAGTGCATCTATCGTGTGCTCAAGCCATATGCAGGAGAAGTGTTTCTGGACGATCAGGCGGTGTCCGGGCTCTCTTACAAGGAGAGCGCGAAGAAAATTGCCGTTTTGACACAGACACATAAGATAGGATTGGATTTTCGTGTCAAGGATGTGGTTCTTATGGGGCGGACTCCGTACAAAGGGATCATGGAAGGAGATAATGCGGAAGATAAAGAAATTGCTGATGAAGCGATGGCGGAAACTGGTGTCAAAGGCATGGAGTTATTATCCTTTTCATCATTGTCCGGAGGAGAACAACAACGCGTCATGCTGGCACGGGCGTTGGCACAGAAGACCCCTTGCCTGATTTTGGATGAGCCGACAAACCATCTGGATATTACTTACCAGCTGCAGATCATGAATATGGTCAGCGGACGTTCATTAACGGTTGTGGCAGCAATACATGATTTGAATATGGCAGCTATGTATTGCGATCGGATCATTGCCATTGACCAAGGGAAGATTGTTGCAGAAGGAACGCCAGAAGAAGTCTTGATACCGGAGACCATAGAAATGCTTTATCATGTCAAATCTATGGTGTGCCAACGGCCAGATGGCAGACCGGCGATTATTTACGAAAGAAGGCTGCCATGAAGAAGTCTGTGGGATTTGCCATGATGGCCATACTATTTCTGGCGGCTTCATTTTTAACATTATCATGGGGTATTGTTCCGGCAACGCCAGGGGAGGCGGCCCTGGCTGTATGGCAGATGGTGACGGACTCAGGGGAGACGGGTTCTGCAGTAACCGATGTAGTGAAATATATAAGGCTTCCGCATTTTATACTGGCATTTTTGGCAGGCAGCGGATTGGCTCTGTGCGGGACTGTTATGCAGTCGGTCATGAAAAATCCATTGGCTGATCCATATCTTCTGGGAATTTCCGCGGGAGCGGCTCTGGGGGCGGTTTTTGCCATAGCCGCTGGCGTGGGGATCATAGAGGGGATCAATGGGACAGGCTTATTTGCCTTTGTAGGAGCTGTTTTAGTTTCTATTTTGATTTTGATTTTCTCGTCCTTCGTGGCAGGAAATCAGGCTTTGATTTTACTACTGATAGGATTCGCCGTAAATGCGCTCTGCACTGCAACATTGAGCTTCATCGTTGCATATTTGTCAGATGTAAACAAGACTAAATCAATCCAATTTTGGCTAATGGGGAATATACAAACAGAAGAGTGGGGAAGTATAGGCGTTTTGGCCATTGTCATTCTGGCAGGGCTGGCTTTTTTTATGAGCCAATGCCGTATTCTGGATTTAATGCTGGTAGGAGATGAATTGTCACTCAGCATGGGGCGGAATTTGGCGCATTACAGAAAGTTATATATTTTAATCATTGCAGTGATTATGGGAACCATCGTGTATATGACCGGCATAATTGGTTTTGTGGGGTTAATTATTCCTCACATGATCCGTTTAATCGTAGGAAGCGGACATAAGAAGCTGGTCTTTTTTGCATTCTTGGCAGGAGGCTGCTTTTTGTCTTGGTCAGATGTATTGGGGAGGAATTGTATACCAGGAGTTTCGATTCCAATTGGCATCGCTGCTGCAGTATGCGGTGCACCGGTTTTTGTGTGGATGCTTTTGCGGCATAAATATGGAGGTGGTTCATGAAACTGCTTATGTTCGTTGCTTTTATGATGATAATTTCCATCTCTGGAGGTTGCGGGTGGCATGATGATAAAAATATACGCCATAGCGGTGTGGATGTGGAGAATATCCAGGTAGAAAATTATTTTGAAATAGGCCCGAACATAGAATATTTTACACAGATACCTTCAAGAGTCATGGTTATAGGTGCGGCACAGACAGAGACTCTTTTGGATTTGGAAGTGGGAGATTCCATTAAATGGGCGGTTAAATATGAAGATAGCAAAGACTTTCCGATAAAAGAGTCTAATCAGGAAGAATTTCAAAAACTGGCATTTATTTCGCGGCAGGAAATCACTTTGGAAAGCGTGCTGGAACTGAAACCGGATCTGATCGTTTCAGAGGAATCTTGGTTTTCCAAAAACCGCTTAGGAAGTACAGGATACTGGAATTCGAAGGGGATCCATACGATGGTCTCTTTAAATACAACCAGCCCGGGAAAAATGAATAAACAGGAAACTGTCGAAAGAGAAATGAAATATATTCATGATATGGGAAGGATATACCACAGGGAGAAACAAGCAGAAACAATCATTTTGGCTACAAATTCACGGTTTGATGCGGTCCGGAAGAATGCAAAGGGGACTCCGCCCAAGGTCATGATTTTGGATTTGCTGTCTACAACTGTTTCCTATGGAAGGGATAAGATTGCAGGAGATATAGCGGCTAAACTGGGGGGAGAGGTGCCCGTTACCACAGCCATGATCAGCGATGAGGTGGTGGTGAATGAAAATCCGGATGTTGTTTTTATAATTACCTATGATGATACAGAGTCCCGATTAAATAGTGTCAGGAATAAAAAGGCTTTTCAACATCTGAAATTCATCCAAAATAATCGGCTGCATGGAATACCATTAAAATATGCGTATGGCCCTATGACCAGAGTGATAGATTCAGCCGGATATATGGCTATGTACATGTATCCGGGACAATTTATCTTTGCAAAGGAATATGATTTTCATTCTAAAAATTAAAGAATGAAAGAGATTATGACCAGGATGTTTCTACTGTTTGTTTATATATTTTAGAAGAATTGAAAAGCAAAATGAATGGTATGTTGATAAGAACAAAAGATAGAAATCGCGCGGTATTCCAATACAGGATACTGACAGGAATTTGTTTGTGGGAAAGGCTCGGTATAACGTAAAACACGAATATACATGGAATAAGTACCGCTTTTCGGAAAGAAATGGAGAATCGATGAAATCCGTTTTTGTGGGAATAGATATTGGCGCCGTTTCAGTTAAATCATATATATGCGACGGTGATGGCAGAGTTTTAGACAGGCAGTATGTATTCCATGAATATAAGGTCATGGAAACTGTCCGCCGCATGATACGTGGATGGGCAGCGGAGTATGGAAAGACCATGCCCAGATTGGCGATTACCGGACAGGGAGGAGAGGAAATAGCTAAATGCTTACAAATTCCTTATATCAATGAAATAGACGCAGAATTGGCCTACCTTCAACATTGTTCGATAAATGTGGATAATGTAGTCGAAATTGGTGGAGAAAGTGCAAAGATAACGTATTTCAAACCTGCTGTAACGCAGCATGTAAATCGTGCCTGTGCCGGTGGAACGGGAGCATTTTTAGAACATATGGCAAAGCTGCTGGGAACCAACGTGGAAGGTCTCGACAGGCTGGCAGGCAGAGGGAAGAAAGTATATCCTATTGCATCCCGTTGCGGCGTGTTTGCTAAAACAGATGCACAAGGGCTTTTAAATGAAGGGGTAGAGAAGGCTGACCTGGCGATTTCTCTTTTTCATGCTTTGGCAAACCAGGTGATTTCCGGATTGTCGCATGGAAGGCCTTTACGGGGGAAGATCATTTTTTTAGGAGGGCCGCTATGTTTTTTGCCTGCATTGCGGGATTGTCTTCAGAAAGAATTAGGGTTAAAAGATGGGGAGGCTTTTTGTCCGGATGATGGAGTGTTTTATCAAGCTATCGGGGCATCTTGTCTGTCCGGAAAAAGTAAAGGCGTGTTATGGAAAACACTGGAAAATCGGATTTTCCGGGAACAAACAAGGGCGCTTTCTGATATAGAAATCGTGGAAGGATTATTTAGTTCCGAAGAAGAATACAAGAGTTTTTCAGAAAGGCATGGCAAGGCCAAGGCGAAAAAAGAACTGCTGGAAAAATCCTCGGGGCCTGTATGGCTCGGAATAGATGCAGGCTCTACGACATTGAAGGCAGTTTTGATTTCAAAATCAGGCGCTATTTTAAAAGAATGGTATGAAAATCATAAGGGCGATGTACTCTCTCGGACAGGCAGGCTGCTTTTGGACGCTTATGGGTGTTTACCGGGAAACTGCTATTTGGCAGGAAGCGGAGTGACAGGATATGGAGAAGGGCTTTTAAAGAAGGCTTTCCATGTCGATACAGGAGAAGTGGAAACGATGGCCCACCTTAGGGCTGCCCGCTTTTTTTGTCCCGACGTAACGGCGGTGCTGGATATCGGCGGTCAGGATATGAAGTATTGCCAGCTTAAAAATGGGAAAATAGACAGGATATCTTTAAATGGCGTATGTGCCTCGGGGTGCGGTTCTTTTTTGGAAACCTTTGCAGAAAGCATGCATGTGGATATTCGGGAGTTTGCTGCAATGGCGGCACTTGCGAAGCAAATGCCGGATTTAGGCCGACACTGTACTGTGATTATGAATTCCCATGTAAAGAAGCTTCAAGGTAATGGACTGCAACCTG
The DNA here is from genome assembly GCA_902462205.1 of uncultured Dialister sp. Lineage (GTDB taxonomy): Bacteria > Bacillota > Negativicutes > Veillonellales > Dialisteraceae > Dialister. The sequence continues at coordinate 100,751 of CABQAR010000002.1, read as the reverse complement.
ATGAACTGGCAGCCGCGCTTTGTGTGGCCGTGGTAAAAAATGCTTTATTCAGCGTCATACGTCTTGGTTCGTGTGAGGAACTGGGGAATTATGTGGTGGCAGAAGGCGGAACCTTTTATAATGACGCAGTTTTAAGAGCTCTTGAAAAGCTGATAGGAAAAGAAGTCATTCGACCAGATATTTCCGGACTAATGGGAGCATATGGAATGGCTCTTAAAGCAAAGGATTTGTTTGGCGCATCCCATACGTCTACACTTTTAAAGCCGGAGGAAATACTCAAATTCCGTATGGAGGGGGAAACCCGTCCGTGTCCAGGGTGCGGGAATCACTGCCAAGTAAATATTAAGCGTTTTTCAAATGGAGAAGTTTTTATTACAGGGAATCGTTGTGAAACAGGAGAAATGCTTTTTAGCCGGGAAAAGCAGGATCATATACATCGATTACCCAACTTATACAGATGGGTGAAAAATAATGTCTTTAGGAAACGGAACTTAAGAGGGAGCTGTCGGGGCGTTGTAGGGATCCCTGCAGTACTGGACATGTGGTCTGATTTTCCATTCTGGGCCGGATTCTGGAATGCTTTGGAATATGACATCATGATTTCCGAATGGAATGATAAGGATGCAAAAGAAGCATCCATGACTATTCCTCGCAGGGTGCATTGCTATCCATGCATATTGGCACATGGGCATTTACAGAATCTGCTGAGAAGGAAACCGGATTTTATCTGGATGCCTGCCCATAAACGGGAATGGGATAATATCTATACCGATGAAAAACGTCATGCTCTTTATGGGCATATATTGGCACGGTTTATGAAAAGACAGATTTTAGATTCTTCAATTCCCTTTTTGCACCCCACTTTGCCGGAATGGGGGGATAAGCGGCTGGAAAAACGTCTTTGCCAATATATGCCGGATATTCCGCCTAAAAAAATAAAAGAGGCAATAGAGGCAGGGTATTCCGAATTAGCCGCCTATGAAAATAAATATCGTGCAGAAATGAAGAAGGCACTCTCATGGATGGAAAAAAATAAAAGGTATGGATGGGTATTTGCGGGAAAGTCATGCCAGATAGATGCCCAGTTACATAAAGGAGTACCGTATATGAGCCTGTCTTTAGGGATGCCGGTATTGTCCGGAGAAGGTTTTTCGTTATTGGCTGGCGGTGGCCCTGTTGGTGGGGGCAGGAATACGGAGAGGATATTTCATGATTCCTACGAAGCTGTCAGAAAAAATGAACGGCTGGAGTTAGTGATTCTACGTTCAGTTGGTTGTGGGATGGATCGTCATGTTATGGAAGAGATAGAACCCGGGCTAAGGAATGGTAAAAGATTTTTTACTGTGCTCAGTTTGGACCAGGGGACGAATACGGGGGCAATAAAAATCAGACTGCGAACACTTTTATCAGAAATGAAAGAAAGAGATAAGGGAATATCCCGCTTAAATAACAAGTAATTCATATTTAACAGAAAAAGCTTTATCTGAGATAAGTGACATCATGCGGATAAAGCTTTTTCCGTGTTCGTTTATTTTTTAAATCAATATCCCCTGCAGGTGGTCGATTTCGTGCTGGATGATCTGCGCGGGGAAATCGTGGAAGCGTTTTTTCTGTTTTCTGAATTTCATGTCTTCCCATGTGACTTCGATCCATCTGTATCTGGTGACGGATCGGCTGCCTGTGAGGGAGAGGCAGCCTTCTTCTGTTTCGTAGGTTTCCTTCGAGGTTTTCGTGATGGCCGGATTCAGCATGACGAGGGAGGTGCTTCCGTCTTTAACGGCGATGATGTTTTTCGTGATGCCGATCATGTTGGCGGCCATGCCTACGCAGCGGTCTTTGTTTGCTTCCAGTGTGTCCGCGAGGTCACAGGCGGCGGACAGGTCGTTTCTTTTTGCCTGTTCTGATTTCTGTGACAGAAGCAGGATGTCTTTGACGATGGGTCTGATCATGGTTGTTCCCTGTGCGTTTGATATTTTCTGTCCGTGCTTTTTATAATTCAAAGCCTTCGGAGGCGTCGCCCGGTTTTGCAAGCCGTCTGGCGATGTCCTCGTAGGTTTCCTGCAGGTGGTAGACGATGAGGTTCAGCGAGGTGCGGACGACTTCGGGATCGAAGAAGTCCGGTCTTGAGGTGATGCAGATGTCAAGGAAGGCGTTGTTATCTTCTGTGAGGGTGTATTTGAAGATGGAATGGGTGGCATTGAGTTTCCCTATGAAGGCAAGGAAGGTCTGATGGGCGGGGCCGACCGGCGCGATGCCCAGATGGATGCGGACGACGGTGTACATGCTGTTGTCCGTGAGGACGGCGGCGACGAGGCGGTGGCTGTCTCCGGCGGGGACGGCTGTGATGAAGACGACGGTGTCTTTCTGGTCATGGACGTCACGGCGCTGGAAGAAATTCAGGTCATTGTCTTTCATGTATTTTTCAAATAGATCGGCTTTTTTGTTTCTGCCCGGATTAAATTGCAGTGTGTCTGCCATGGGGTTCCTCCGTTACGGTATAATTTCTGTCAGATTCGTATGTATCATTATACTACATATGTAAGGGACGGATGGAAATAAGGGGACGGTTCCGTGAAATAGTATAATGGGATATATGGTTTTATTGGATAAGGCGGTATGGAAATGGAAATGTGGCAGATGGTTGGGGGATGGCTCGCGTTCATGAATGCGCTTGCGTTCCTGATGTACGGCATCGATAAGTGGAAAGCGATCAACGGATGGTGGCGGATTTCGGAGCTTACCCTGCTTCTTCTCGCCATTCTTGGAGGATCTGTCGGCGCATTTGCCGCCATGCAGGTTTTCCGTCATAAGACAAGGCATGTGAAATTCCAGTTCGGCGTCCCGATGATTTTCATGCTGCAGCTTCTGTTTTCTGTTTATTTCTGGTATCACTTCCATCCGTAGAGGATTCGCAGCCCAAGGATGGAACGTGGCAAGGCTGCTGACTTTTACAGTAGTATGAAACATCGTGCTTCACCGCCCTGTCTGGCGGATGGGGGCATGGGAATCAAAAAGAGCTTCTGCTGTTTGGCAGAGGCTCTTTTGCGTTATTTCAACTTGTCCATGAAGTCTGTCTCGTCAACGATGAAGCGGATATGGTCGGCGGTTCCTATTTCTTTTTCATCCTCTCTCGCGGTGATCCGGAAGGTGATTTTCTTTCCCGTGGCTTCTGTGATGATTGCGGTGGCTTCGATCCTGCGGCCGGGAAGGGTGGGCGCATTATGGTGGACCGCGATATATCCGCCGACGGAGGTTTTTCCTTCGGGCAGGAAGTCCGCCAGGGCATTGACCGCGGCTTCTTCCATGAGGGCGGAAAGGACGGGGGTGGCCAGTACGTTGAGAGAACCGCTTTTCACGATGCGGGCGGTGTCTTTTTCCGTCACGGCGCGCCCGGCTTTTCCTGTGGCTCCGATTTGTATTTCCATGGGGTGTCCTCCTTTTTTTTCGTATGCCCTCATTGTAGCATATGTGGAAAACGGCCGTTTTGCCTGTTTATGGTATAATAAACCAGTTATAAAAGCTGTTTATTTCATTTGAGGTTTTTATGGACGAAAAGAAACAGGAAACGCCCGTGGAAAATGATCAGGGGAAAAGGATGAAGACCGTGCTTTTTCTTTTGCTGTGCATTCTGGGAGGGGCGTTTATTTATTTTTACGCCTTTGACCACTGGCCGGCGAAGGGGATGGTGACGATTGATATCCCCAAGGAAGCGTCCGGCCGGGAAATCGGTGACAGGCTGGAGGAAAAAGGAGTCATCCGCAGTTCGATGATCTTCCGCGCCATGATTATCGCGACGGGGAATCAGAAGGCGCTGCAGAGCGGCCATTACAGGATGCATCAGGGGCTGACGGTGAAGGAAGCCATTGAAGAGCTGAAAAGCGGCAGGGAAGACGTGGAAACGGTGACGGTGCCGGAAGGATATACGGCGGCACGGATTGCCGAGCTCCTGAAGAAAGCGGGAATTTCCGGCGGAGAAGATTTTCTGGCGGAAGCGTCCTCGTATGCGCCGGCTTCCTACATGTACGGTCCTGAACCGGCGGAAATCAAGGGGGAAGGTTTTCTTTTTGCCGACACCTATGAAATCCCGAAGGCGTATACGGCCCGGCAGATCTGCGACCTGATGTATAAGAGGACGGATGAGATGCTGGCGGCGGATATCCGGAAGCAGGCGGAAAAAAAGAAGCTGACGATCCATGAGCTGATGACGATCGCGTCCATGGTGGAACGGGAGGCGCGGTTCAAGGAGGATCAGGAAAAGATTGCTTCGGTCATTCTGGCAAGGCTGGAAAAAGGCATGCGGCTACAGATTGATGCGACGGTGCAGTATGCCCTTGGCCGGCAGAAGGCGGAATTGTCTCTCGGGGACACGAAGGTGGATTCCCCTTATAATACATATATAAGGAACGGGCTGCCTCCGGGACCGATCGGAAGTCCGGGCATGGATGCCATCCGCGCGGTTTTAAAGGCGGAGCCCGGTGAATATCTGTATTATGTGGCGGAAAAAGACGGCCACCATGTATTTACAAAGACTTATGAGGAGCATGAGGCTGAGGTCAGCCGGATTTACGGCTCTGACGGATGACAGGAGGGTGCGGATGTATGGCAAGGGAAATATCTGAAATCAAAAAAGAGCTGGAAACGGAAGCAGAAATAAACCATGTGCCGATCATCCGCGGTGATGAGCGTGAGCTGCTTCTGCAGGCCGCCTGCATCGTCCAGCCGGAACGGATACTGGAAATAGGGACGGCGATCGGCTATTCCGCGCTTCTTTTGGCGGAGCGGTTCCCATTTGCCGTGATAGATACGATAGAAATAGATGGGGAGCGGCATAAAAAGGCTGTTTCCGTCATGGAGGAAGCAGGCATTTCCCATCGCGTGCATTGCCATCTGGGGGATGCGGCTGAAATCATTCCCGCATTGGAAGGCCCCTATGATTTCGTATATCTTGACGGTCCCAAAGGACAGTACCTCCGCCATTTGCAGTTGGTCGAGCCCATGCTTTCGGAAGCGGCCGTCATCGCGGCGGACAATGTGCTGTTCCGCGGACTGGTACGGAGCAGCGAGTCAATCGCCCATCGGTACAGGACGATTGTCACCCGGCTTCGTGAATACATGTCCTATGTGGACAGGAATTATGATACAAGGGTTTATGAAAACGGAGACGGCCTCGCTGTATCCGTCAGACGGAAGACAGATAAGGAAAAATAAGGAGCGGCGCCGGGCTTGCGATGCTTTTGCAGCATGGGTTTTGTGGCAGCCGTATAGAAAGGGTTACGGATGAATTTGGTCAAAAAGATGGAACTTCTTGCTCCGGCAGGAAATATGGAAAAAATGAAGATGGCGCTCCTGTATGGGGCGGATGCCGTATACATGGCGGGAAAGATGTTCGGCCTCCGCGCATATGGCGGAAATTTCAGCAATGAGGAATTGAAGGAAGCGGTGGCATATGCCCACTCTCTGCATAAAAAGGTGTATATCACGGCCAATATCATCCCCCGCAATGAGGATTTGAAGGGGCTGGATGAATATTTCCGCTTCCTGCAGGAAATCCATGTCGATGCGGTCCTGATTTCCGATCTCGGCGTCTTTGATATATGCAGGGAAGCCGCACCGAAGCTTTCGATCCATGTCAGCACGCAGGCGAGCGCGGCCAACTGGCGGACGGTGAAACGGTGGAAGGATATGGGCGCGTCCCGCGTCGTCCTTGCCCGTGAGGTTTCTCTGGCGGAAATGGCGGATATCCGTAAAAGGGTGGATATCGAGCTGGAAGTATTCGGCCATGGCGCGCTCTGCATTTCATGGAGCGGACGCTGCCTGCTTTCCAATTATTTCACGAACGGAAAGCGCCAGTCGAACCGGGGCGAATGCATACAGGCCTGCCGGTTCAAGTATTCCGTCATGGAGGAGTCCCGCCCGGGACAGTATTTCCCGGTGGAAGAGGATGAGCACGGCACGTATATTTTCAACAGCAAGGATCTCTGCATGATCGACCACATCCCGGAGTTGATCGAATCCGGCGTGTCCTCCCTGAAAATAGAGGGGCGCATGAAGAGCGTTTATTATGTGGCTGCCGTGGTGGCGGCTTACCGCAAGGCGATAGATTCTTATTATGAGGCAGGGACTGCCTTCGCTGTCCGTCCCGAATGGCGGGAGGAGCTGGAAAAAGTTTCCCACCGCCCGTACACGACGGCATTTGCGTTCCAGGAGCCTGACCATTCCGCGCAGGAGTATGTGAAATCGCAGCCCGAGCAGCCCTATGATTTCATCGGTCTGGTTTTAAGCGGTAATGAGGGAAAGAAAACGGTGCAGGTGCAGCAGAGGAACCATTTCAAAACGGGAGAAGTGGTGGAATGTCTGACGCCGGCAGGCGATGTATTCCCCGTCACCATCGGCAAGCTGGTGAATGCGGAAGGCGAAGAGGTTCCGGCGGCTCCCCATCCGCTGGAAGAACTGACCATGATGGTGGAAAACAGTCTGCCGCCGTATACGATTTTGAGGAGGCGCGCTTTTGGACACTAAGGTGTATATAGAAATCGATCCGGGCGAAGTGAATTACGTCAACCGCATCATGGAGGGATATGAATATCTGGGCGTGCTGACGACGCTGGATCCGAAACGTGCCGTCTGCGTGATTAATTCCACGGCGGACACAAGAAAAGAGGTCGTCGATATCCTGTCCCATCTGGAGGATGTACAGGTCAGGATTTTTGCAGACCGTGAAGAAGCAATAAAAGCATAACACCATGGTATCCACGGTGTGATAAAATAAATAGGATGAATAATAAGGGAACGGAAGGGGATCATCATGACCAGCTCAGAACGGATTTCGGAATATTTGAAACAATGCGGTGTTTTCTATATGGCGACGGTGGACGGCACATGGCCGCGCCTTCGTCCGCTGAAGGATGTCTGTGTCTGCGGTGATGTCATCCATTTCCTGTTCAATAAGGACGATGAGATTTACGGGCAGCTCCTCATCAATGACCGCGCGGAAATCTGCGCGACCCATCCGGATAAATCCACGATCCACATGGTCTGCAAGCTGAGAGAAGACAGGGGCGAGGAGCCTAAAAAAGCCATGATGAAAAGCTGCGCGGAATCACTGGATAATATCCGCAAGGAAGGACGGCTGACCGTTTTCCGCATCGCAGGCGGAAAGGCAGTCATCACGGAATTTATGGGAAAGACGGAAGAAATCGAATTATAATCCGTGGATGGGGATAATGAATTGATTCTGCCGGAATCAGAAAGAATACGCAAAAGGCAGAGCGGGGACTGTTTCCTGCCCTGCCTTTTTTGATTGTATGGAAATACCGGGAGTAAGAAGTGTTATAATGGAACGAATACAGATGCTTCTCATCTTTTAAAGGGGGTTAAGGAATGAATGGACTGATTACGGATTTATACCAGTTGACAATGGCCAATGCGCTTTTTAAGAAAGGCATGCATGAAAGGAAAGTCGTATTTGACCGTTTTTATCGTAAAAATCCATTTAATGGCGGATATACCGTCGTGGCAGGACTTGCCCATCTGCAGGAGTTCGTGGAAAATTTCCGCTTCGACGCGGAAGATATCGCCTATCTGGAATCTCTCGGCATTTTCTATCCCGAATTTCTTGCGTATCTGGCGGATTTCCATTTTACCGGCGATATTTACGCCATATCGGAAGGCACGGTCGTATTTCCCGGCGAGCTGCTGCTCCGCGTACATGGAACGACGACGGAAGCGATGCTTTTGGAAACAGGACTGTCCATGATCATGAACCACGAAAGTCTGATTGCGACAAAGGCGCGCCGCGTCCGTACCGTGGCGCCGAAGGATGCGCTGATGGAATTCGGCCTCCGCCGCGCGCAGGGACATTCCGCAGGGCTTTGGGGCGCCCGCGCCGCCATGATCGGCGGCTTTAACGGCACCTCCAACGTGGAGGCAGGAAAAAAATTCGGCATCCCCGTCCTCGGAACGATGGCGCACAGCTGGATCATGAGCTTTGACGATGAACTGGAAGCGTTCCGCGAATATGTGCGCCAGTACCATGACAATCTGATACTGCTCGCGGATACGTATAACGTCCTTGAAATGGGCGTCCCCCATGCGATCCGTATTTTCACGGAACTGAAAGAGGCAGGACGGCTGCCGAAGAAATACGGCATCCGAATTGACAGCGGAGATATTTCCTATCTGTCGCAGGAAGCCACCCGCATGTTTACCGAAGCAGGATTCCCGGACGCCATCATTTCCGGCTCCAATGATCTGGATGAATACACCATCCAGTCGCTGAAGGCGCAGGGATGCACGGTGACCTCATGGGGGGTCGGGACGAAAATCATTACGGCGGACGGCACTTCTGCCTTGGGCGGCGTGTTCAAAATGAGCGCCAAGGAACAGGAAAACCGGTTCGTGCCGGTCATGAAGATTTCCAACGATGTGGAAAAAATGACGAATCCTGGAATCAAGACGGTGTACCGTTTCTATAAAAAGAAATCGGGAAAGATGATTACGGACCTTGTCTGCCTGACCGATGAAAAAGCGGCGGACGGCGGCGATTTCACGCTCGTGACGGAATCCGCCAGATGGCGCAGGAAGGAATTGAAGGCAGGCACCTACACGGTGGAAGAGCTTCTGAAGCCGGTCATCAGGCAGGGAGAAAAGCTTCCTCTTCCGTCTTTGAGGGAGACGATCGAATACGCCAACCACCAGATGGATACGATCTGGCCGGAATACAAACGTCTGTTAAATCCGGACAGGATGGAAATCAATTTGTCTGACAGGCTCCAGGCACTGAAAAGCGAACTGATTGACAGAGAATTGAAAAAATAAGCAACCGGGCACTCCGTGGAGGGGTGTCCGTTTCTTGTGGATTTTTCCGCAGATCAAGCGTTATTTTGCTATAATGGGGCAAAGAATATTTTTGTGGGCATAGAAAGGAGAAGGGTATGAAAAAACGGACAGGCGCTCTTGCACTGGCTTTCGCGCTGGCAGTCGGAAGTATTTCCATGGCAGCCGACCTGACGCTTTCTGACGGGCACGTCCTGCCTTTGGACAGTACGATCACCGTCCATGACGGAAGCCGGTCCTACCTGGCGCCGGAATTTGAGAAGAGTCTGGAACAGCCGGAGCTGAGAAAGAATCTGGCGGAACGGATCAGGACGCTCGGACTTTTTCCTGACAGAGACACGGCCCATGAGGAAATGATGGCCGACCAGCTGATCCGATTGCTGAAAGAAGGAAAGGTGTACCAGCTCCGCAGCGAAAGGCCGGAAGCCATGTACCAGATGGTTTCCGTTTCCGCAAGAATGGGCAGGGAGGATCTGGCAAGGTGGGTGGAAATCGTTAACGCCATCCATCGGGCGCATCCGGAAAAAATAAACTCTGTGCCAAGCGTGCCGGAGCCGAGGGACATATTGGAAGCGCAATATAAGTCTACCGGCGCACAGAACGGACGGTTTGTGAAAGGAAAGACAGTCTGCGGAACGTCTTATGTGGCAGGCGGCGTATATGCGGCGCCGCAGAATGAGGGGATGACGTTCCCTTTGTATGCGTTCGTCCTTGAAACGGCCGATGATGACCATATGGGATTGACCGTATTCCTGACAGACCAGGTGACGGGAAAGGTGTTTGAGCCCATTCTGAAAAAAGGAGCGGAGGGATTGAAATGAAAAAGCAGATGGCAGCCATTGCCGCAGGGATCGCTCTGCTTGCCGTGCCGATTTTCAGCCAGGCCGAAGAATTGCCGCTGGTATCAGGGGTGCCGGGACCGTTCCTGACACAGGAATTTTCTTTGGGAAATGGTGCCGTTTTCCGCCCGATCGTGCTTCCTGAGCAGTATGGAAAGGAAATGGCGGAGAATCTGAAAACAGGACAGAAAACCTTTACGCTTCCGATGGGACAGCTGGTTGTGGAAAAAGGGGTCACCGCTTCCGCGTGGATCATTGATTTCGCATTTTCCAAGGAGAGCCTGTCTTCAAACGATGTGAACGAGCTCTTCGTTTTTGACGCCAAGGGTCAGCCGGGGCAGGCGGCGCAGATGGCGGTGGGCATGGCCAATATGTTCCTGATGGGCGCGGAAAATCTGATTAATGCGGGCATACAGGAAAACATTGCGGAGAGGAATAAGACGGCGGAAAGAAAAATTCCGGCCAACTTTGCCCATGTGTCCATCAAAGATCTGGAATACATCCGTCCTGTCGGAACGGACATGTACACGATGGGAGGCAGGATCTGGGCGGAGGTGGACGGCTTCCTCGTGCCAGCGTATTTCAGGGCGTATCTGATGAAGAAAGGAAATGAATACAGGGGCATGGCGGCCATCACCAGTGATGCGGAAAAAGAGATGGTGAAGGAAGAAATAGAAAAACTGGCGAAAGCCTCCCTGAAAATGTAAAAAACAAAAAGACTGCTGACTTATATTGTGTCGGCAGTCTTTTTTTGCGGAGCGATTCCGATGATATTTCCATCTTGCAAAACGGCAGGTATTTCTTCCGTGCAATAAAAAAGAACGGATAAACCCGTTCTCTTTTAAGGAGTATAAAAATAAAGGAAGTTGGAAAGGAGTTGATATTCCACGCTGTGTGGAAATATCTGTCTAAAGACGGCCGCAGGAGGTATGCTGCAACCATCTTTAATTGGATTATAGCACAATAAAATGATTTTGAAAACCATTATCATAAAATTTATTAAAAAATAATTTGTTATTGAAGTAAAAGGATTAAAATCTGAAAAAGAACAGGGATTGAAAAATTCCGCGTATGGCAGGAATGATGATGACGGATAAGGGCGGGAGATGTTTATTTGTTCTTTAAAGAAATGTTCTTTTTCGCGGAGCGGGTATTTTGTGTTTACCCGTCAATTCCATTGGCATACAATATTTCGCGACTTGTGCTAAAATATTCATATAATGATAAACAGTGGAGGTGCTTCGTTGTTCGCTTATGCGTTCACGTTCCTTGTCGCGCTTTTTATTACCTTCATCCTGACGCCGGTTGTCAAGAATTTCGCTGTCAGGATCGGTGCGGTGGATAAGCCGGACGCGCGAAAGGTTCATCACGGATTGATTCCCCGTCTCGGGGGTCTTGCCATATATGCAGGGTTTATGGGCTCAGTCATCTTTACCATCGGATTCACCTATGAGATGGCAGGAATCATGATAGGGGCGACCTGTCTCGTTCTTGTCGGGATTGCGGATGATATTCTTTCTCTGCCTGCCAGGGTAAAACTGCTGGGTCAGATCGTATCGGCAGCCATCCTCGTCCTGTTCTTCGGAGTGAATATCGACTGGGTCAATCTTCCTTATTTTGGAATCGTTACGTTTCCTGCCATTATTTCCATACCGCTCACGATTTTCTGGATTATCGGTTTTGTGAATACGGTGAATCTGATCGACGGGCTGGACGGACTGGCTGCAGGCATCGCAACGATTGCCTCTATCGCCATCGCGCTTCTGGCGTTCCAGATGGGGCAGTGGGTTTCCGCGGCGGCCATGGTCGCGATGACCGGTGCCTGTCTGGCGTTCCTGCAATATAATTTCAATCCTGCGAAAATTTTCATGGGGGATACGGGCTCCATGTTCCTTGGCTACGTCATCGGCGCCGTATCCGTCATGGGTTCCATGAAGACAGCGGCTGCTGCCGTATTGATCGTGCCGCTGGTGGCGCTGGCGGTGCCGATTACGGATACGGTGCTTGCCATCGTGAGGAGGAAGCATTCCGGTGTTCCCGTATTTTCCCCGGATAAAAACCATCTGCACCATCGGCTCTTGGCGAAAGGGCTGACGCAGAAACAGGTCGTGCTCATCATGTATGCGCTGACGGCGTTTTTCTCCTGCATGGCGCTGCTTGTGATCCATGTCCGCCCGTTCATCGGTACCGCGGTGATCATCCTTGCGCTCATCGTGTTTATCCTTTGGGCAAGGAAGCTGGGCGTCCTGAAAGAGGTCGTTCCCTCTCCATACCAGATGAAGAAAGAAAAAGAAGACGAGGAATAAGGTTTCCCGGATGTTTCTGCAAAACTGCCTGTGGCAGGTTGGAATGAAAGCTTCAGCATAAGCTGAAGGAAGTTGTGAAGATTACTTTAAGGGGTGTAATTTCAATGAAAATTATGACGATTTTCGGCACGCGTCCGGAAGCCATCAAGATGGCGCCGGTGGTGAAGGAGCTTCTGAAGCATCCTGAGATGGAGACAAAGGTCTGCCTGACGGCACAGCATCGGGAAATGCTGGACCAGGTGGTGGATCTGTTCCGGCTGCCGGTTGATTATGATTTGGACATCATGCAGTGCGGACAGTCCCTGTATGATATCACCGCCCGCGTGCTCCGCCGTCTGGAAGAAGTGCTTCAGAAAGAAAAGCCGGATTACGTCCTTGTCCACGGAGATACGACGACGACGTTCACCGCTTCTCTTGCCGCGTTCTATCAGCAGATCAAGGTTGGGCATGTGGAAGCAGGGCTCCGTACGGGGAATCTGCTGTCTCCGTTTCCGGAAGAGGCTAACCGGCAGCTGACCGGCGTGCTTGCGAATCTGAATTTCGCGCCGACAGAAACGGCCAGAAACAATCTGCTTAAAGAAAATAAGAAAGAGGAAAATATATTCGTCGTAGGGAATACGGTCATTGACGCCCTTCTGGCGACGGTGAAAAAGGATTACCGCTTTGCCGATGAGGAAATACAGTCCATCGAGGAGCATAAGCGGGTCATCCTTGTGACGACGCACCGCCGTGAAAATCTGGGAGATCCGATGCGCCATGTATACCGCGCGCTCCGACGCCTGGTGGAAACGGTGCCGGATACGGAAGTGGTGTTCCCTGTCCATCGGAATCCCCTTGTCCGGGAAGCGGTGGAGGAAGAACTGGAAGGCGTGCCGGGCATCCATCTGGTGGAACCGATGGAATATGAACCGTTCACCAACCTGATGGCCCGCTCCTGCATCGTGCTGACCGATTCCGGCGGCATACAGGAAGAAGCGCCGAGCCTTGGAAAACCAGTCCTCGTCCTACGGGACACGACGGAACGGCCTGAAGCCGTAGAGGCAGGGACCGTAAAACTCGTCGGCACGGATGAGGAAAGAATCTATCAGACAGCATACTGTCTGCTGACGGATAAAAGGGAATACGACGCAATGGCAGAAGCGGTCAACCCCTACGGAGACGGCCGATCTGCAAGCCGTATCGCAGAAACGCTTTTGTATGTATCAGGAATTTCGGACAAAAAACCGTCTAAATTTATAGCCAAGTAAATCTTCATATGTTACAATATTTTTGTATAGGTTGAACTGTACGTATTTTGCGTGCAGTTTTTCATAATAGTGTATTTCCGGAGCCTGGCATGAAGAAAACCGAGGAACAGGAAAAGAAGAAAGGCGGCTTTGACCCGGTCCACAGCATCGCTGTGGCGAGCGGAGCAGGTATTTCCATCCTGACCTGTATCGGTCTGGGGGTTTGGGGCGGACTGAAATGCGATGAGTATTTCGGAACCTATCCGTATGGCCTGATCGGCCTGTCCCTTCTTGGCGCGGTTACCGGATTGTGGTCAATTATAAGGCAGATGCTGGAGAAATAGTGCAAAGTGACGTATGATCAGACTTTCCCTGAATATGCCAGCCGTATGATACACTGGCTTGCCGGCCTGGGAGTGGCCGGCGCTGCCGTCCTCTTTTTCATATGGGGATGGGAGGTAGGTGCGGCTTGGCTCGTTGGCTCATTTTTCCACGCTGCTTTTTTCTTGTTTTTACGGGCTAAATTTTTCCAGTGGGTGAAAGCCAACCGTGAACCGGTATTCATCGGACAGCGGATTGCAGGCTTCGCCGGCATGCGTTTTATTCTGGAAATCCTTTTGGCTGTGGCTGTCGTGGTCCTGACGCCGCTGAATATCATGGGACTATTGGGAGGCTTACTTTCATTGCCGCTTGTGACACTTCTGGATCGGGCGGTCAGTGTGATTAAGGAATAATTCTTTTCTTGACATTCGTGTAAGAGGGAGGGGGTGAGATTATGCATCTTCATACGGGTACACACGCCATTGCTGAGCTGTTTGGCATGCAGGTCAATATGGATACGCTTTTCACAACGTGGCTTTCCGCTATCATCGTCCTTATCGTTGCGATTGCTGCCAGCCGCGGCAGGGCGCTGGTGCCGGGTGGCGTGCAGAATGCGGTTGAACTTGTGGTGGAATCGCTTTGCAGCCAGTTTGAGAAGAACATCGGGCATAAATACAGGCAGGTCGTTCCTGTTCTGCTGACGCTCTTCATGTTCATCTTTACGGCCAACCAGATCGGCCTTTTGCCGACGGCCCATCTGACGGCATCGCCGACAAATGATGTCAATACGACATTGGGGCTGGCGCTTGGCGCATCTGTTTTCATTCACTTCTTCTATGTGAAGAACAGAGGACTGGGAAACTGGCTTGGACATTTCTTCAAACCGTTTGCACCATTCGTGTTCATCAACATAGTGGAAGAAATATCCAGACCGATCACGCTGGCTATGCGTCTATTCGGGAATATCCTGGCAGGTGAAATCCTTCTGGAAATTCTTTATGCGATGGCACCGTGGCTCGTACCTATCATCTGGATTGGATTCAGCTTGTTCGTGGGCTTGATCCAGGCGTACATTTTCACCACCCTCGTTTCCATTTATCTGAAGGAAAGCGTGGATTAATCACGAAAGCGGCACCGCCCGTACAAACGGAAGAATCAATAACCGGCAGAGGCCGGAAAAATTTTTAATTAATTCTCAGGAGGAATTATCACCATGGATCAGACTATTGTTGTTCAGTATTCCCTTATTGCTGCTGCTATCATCTCCAGCGTTGCTGCTCTTATCGCCGCATTCTCTGACTCCCGCGTTGCTTGCCATGCTATCGATGGGATGACCCGTCAGCCGGAAATGGCTGGACAGCTCTTCACCAATATGCTCGTTGCTATCGGTCTTATCGAATCTATTCCGATTATCGCTGTCGTTATCGCTATCGTTCTTGTATTTGCCAATCCATTCCTCGGCTAATTCATTCAGAGTTATTAGCCTAAGGAGGGGAGCTCATTGGTAGAAATTAACGGTACACTGCTGATTCAGATCCTCAACTTTATCATCCTCGTTGCCTTATTGGGTCATTTCGCTTATAAACCGATGCTCAAGGTGCTGGACGACCGAAAAGCACGCATCCAGAATGATCTGGATAGTGCTGCTGCCACCAAGGCTGATGCTGCCAAGCTGAAAGAAAGCTATGAAGCACAGCTCCAGGATGCGCAGGTCCAGGCGCAGGAAATCGTGAATAAAGCGGTCAAGGAAGCCCAGGTTCAGGCGCAGGCACAGATTGATGCAGCTCATGCCGCTATCGAGAAGGAAAAGGAAAATGCTACACGTCAGATCGAAAGAGAACGCAAGGATGCTCTGGAAGATCTCAAGACACAGGTGGCAGCCCTTTCCTGCGATATAGCAGCGAAGATCATCAGCAAGAATATGACGCCGGATACGAATGACCGGCTCATTACAGAGAGCATCGCCAAGTTGGATGCTAAACAAGCAGGTAAGTAATCATGGATAAGAACGTAATCCTTGCAAAAAAGTACGGACGCGCCATCTATGAAATTGCTGCTGAGCAGCACTGCCTGGAAAAAACGGAAGAAGACCTTCGCCTTATGGCAGATACCATCGGGGGAAGCAAAGAGCTTGGAGATATTCTGAACCATCCTCTGCTTGCTAAGGATGTCAAGAAAGATACTATAAATAAGTTATTTGCGGATAAGGTGCAGCCGATAGTTTTACAGTTCTGCTATGTTGTTATCGACAAAGGCCGCATCGCTGATTTTGCCGCTATGGTTGATGTCTATACCACTCTTGCGCATCATGGGATGGGTATGGAGGAGGCCGTGGTCACATCCGCGCTTCCATTGACCAAGTCCCAGGCAGAAGCCCTGAAGGCGAAACTGGTTGAGATTACAGGCAGCAAAATTATCATGAAGCAGAAAGTAGACGCATCTTTGATTGGCGGATTCACCGTCCAGATGGGCGACCGTCTGATTGATGGATCTATCGCCCGTCAGCTTGCAGCACTTCGTGCTCAAATGATGCAAAGAGATTGAGGTGACTTATAGGAAATGAAAATCAGTTCAGATGAAATTACATCTGTCATCAAAAAACAGATTGAAAATTACAAAGTAGACCTCAATGTCGATGAAGTAGGTACGGTTCTTGAAGTCGGCGACGGCATAGCCCATATTTATGGCCTTGAAAACTGCATGGCCGGCGAACTGCTCGAACTGCCGAACGGCGTATACGGCATGGCCATGAACCTGGAAGAAAGCAACGTAGGTGCCGTTCTTCTGGGGAATGCCGAGACAATCAAGGAAGGCGACACCGTTAAAAGGACGGGCCGCCTGATGCAGGTTCCTGTAGGCAACGCGGTTATCGGCCGCGTGGTCAACGCATTGGGACAGCCGATTGACGGTAAAGGCGAAATCAAGACTGACGCTTATCGCGACATTGAAATCAAAGCTCCGGGCATTGCTGACAGACAGCCGGTTAATGTCCCGCTGCAGACAGGTCTGAAATGTATCGACTCCATGGTTCCGATCGGACGTGGACAGCGCGAACTCATCATTGGTGACCGTGGCACGGGCAAGACCGCCATCGGCATTGATACCATTCTGAACCAGAAGGGTCAGAACGTTATTTGTATTTATGTATCCATCGGGCAGAAGAACTCCAACGTAGTCCGCGTATACGAACGCCTGAAAGCTGCAGGCGCCATGGATTATTCCATCATCGTACACGCCGGCGCATCCGAAGGTTCTCCGATGCAGTACCTCGCACCGTACTCCGGTGTATCCATTGCGGAACACTTCATGCACCAGGGCAAAGACGTCCTCATTATTTATGATGACCTCTCCAAACACGCCGTGGCATACCGTGCGATGTCCCTGCTGCTTCGCCGTCCGCCGGGACGTGAAGCTTACCCCGGTGACGTATTCTACTTACATTCCCGTCTGCTGGAACGTGCAGCCCGTCTCTCATCCGAATTGGGCGGCGGCTCCATCACCGCGCTGCCAATCATTGAAACGCTGGCAGGCGACGTTGGCGCATACATTCCGACAAACGTTATTTCCATCACGGATGGACAGATTTATCTGGAAACCGCGCTTTTCTATTCCGGTATCCGTCCGGCTATCAACGTCGGCCTGTCCGTATCCCGTGTAGGCGGTTCCGCACAGATCAAGGCCATGAAACAGGTAGCAGGCACGCTGCGTCTGGATCTGGCACAGTTCCGCGAACTGGCTGCATTTGCCCAGTTCGGCTCCGATCTGGATGCTGCCACGAAGGCGCAGATCGACCGTGGACAGAGAACCACCGAAATCCTGAAACAGCCGCAGTATTCCCCATATCCGGTAGAAGACCAGGTCATGGCCATTTACACCGCTGTCAAAGGATACCTGGATGATGTGGAAGTCGACAAGGTTGTCGATTTCGAACATCAGATTCTGACATTCCTCCACAGCAGCCATCCGGAAATCGGCAAAGATATCGTAGCGAACAAGAAACTGACCGACGATAACGAAGCCAATCTGAAAGCTGCTATTGACGAATTCAAAGAACGCTACAAGGCTCAATCCGCAGCCGAAGAAAAGTCTGAAACGGTAGAGGGGTGATCTGATTGGAAAGTACGCGTGATATAAAAGGGCGCATAAAATCTGTCACCAACATCCAGCAGATCACGAAAGCAATGAAGATGGTAGCTGCTGCCCGTCTGCGCAAGGCAGAAGAAAAGGCAAACGGCTCCCGTCCCTATGCAGAAAAGATCGGAGAGCTCTTGCGCCGTGCTTCTTCGGTGACACCCGGTTTTACCAGCCCGCTCTTCAGGACGGGGGAAGTAAAGAAGGTCGGCTATCTCGTTATTTGCGGTGATAAAGGCCTTGCCGGCGCTTATAACTCAAACGTTATGAAGCGTACCTTGCAGGAAATCTCCGGAAAGGATCGGTCTACGTACGCATTGTATGTCTGCGGGAAACAGGCTAAGAACTACCTGAAATTCCGCGGCTATGACATTGATTCCTATCATTTCGGCTTTTCTGATAAACCATCGGCGGATGACTCCATTAAGATTGCAAAAGAAATGGTGGCATACTTCACCAAAGAAGAAGTCGATGAAGTTTATATCATTTATACCAAATTCATTACGGCCCTCCGCCAGCAGGTCAAGGTCTCCCGGCTTCTCCCGGTAGAAACTCCGACAGCGGCAGAAGGCGGGGAAGCAGGAAAAGCAGCTGCAAGCGAATGGGAAAAAGAAAGACAGGATTTCCTCCGTATTCCGGAAGATCCCTATATATTCCTTCCCGATGCATCGGCAGTCCTTTCCAAGCTGCTTCCTGAATATGTACAAGTGCAGGTTTATAACGCGATGCTGCAATCCGCGGCATCTGAGCTCGGCAGCCGTATGGCGGCCATGTCTGCAGCGACCGACAACGCGACGGAAAGAATCGCCGACCTCAACCTTACGTACAACAAAGCACGTCAGGCACAGGTCACCAACGAAATTTCCGAAATCGTCGGCGGTGCGGCAGCTCTTGAATAAACCGGCGTAATTTGATTAAGGAGGAATGCTTCTTCATGGCAAGTGAACAGCAGGGGCAGGTAGGTAAAGTCGTACAGGTAATGGGCGCGGTTGTCGACATTGCCTTCCGTGACGATCAGGAACTACCGGCCATTTATAACGCAATTCATGTCAAGGATGAAGAAGGCAAAGTTCCGGTAGATGTTATCTGTGAAACCATGCAGCATTTAGGTGACGGCGTAGTCCGTACCGTTGCAATGAGCTCCACAGATGGCATGGTACGTGGAATGAAAGCAGTAGATACCGGCCGTGCGATTGCAGCACCGGTTGGCGACGGCTGCCTGGGACGTATTTTCAACGTCCTCGGACAGACCGTGGATAATGACGATACGAAAGTACCGGCATCCGACTACTGGCCTATTCATCGTCCGGCACCGGCCTTTAAAGACCAGTCTCCGGCAACTGAAATTTTCGAAACCGGCATCAAAGTCGTTGACCTCATCGCTCCGTACGCAAAAGGCGGTAAGATCGGTCTGTTCGGCGGCGCAGGCGTAGGAAAGACAGTTTTGATCCAGGAATTAATCCACAACGTAGCAACGGAACATTCCGGCTGCTCCGTATTCTGCGGCGTAGGCGAACGTACCCGTGAAGGGAACGACCTCTGGGGTGAAATGAAAGACTCCGGCGTTCTTTCCAAAGTAGCACTGGTATACGGCCAGATGAACGAACCGCCGGGAGCACGTATGCGCGTGGCCCTGACCGGTCTGACAATGGCTGAATATTTCCGTGACAAACAGGGACAGGACGTTCTTCTCTTCGTAGACAACATTTTCCGTTTCGTACAGGCAGGCTCTGAAGTATCCGCACTGCTCGGACGTATGCCGTCCGCCGTAGGTTACCAGCCGACCCTGGCCACCGATATCGGCGAACTGCAGGAACGTATTACTTCCACCAAAGACGGATCCATCACCTCCATCCAGGCCGTATACGTACCGGCCGATGACCTGACAGACCCGGCTCCGGCAGGCGTATTCACCCACTTGGACGCTACCACCGTATTGAACCGTTCCATTGCGGAACTGGGCATCTATCCGGCAGTAGATCCGCTGGACTCCACCAGCCGTATCCTTGATCCGAACGTACTCGGACAGGAACACTACGAAGTAGCCCGCGGCGTACAGGCCATCTTGCAGCGCTACAAGGAACTGCAGGATATCATCGCCATTCTGGGTATGGAAGAACTTTCTGATGACGACAAGGTCATCGTTGCCCGTGCAAGAAAGGTTCAGAGATTCCTGTCTCAGCCGTTCTTCGTAGCTGAACAGTTTACAGGCTCTCCGGGAAGATACGTATCCCTGAAGGAAACCATCCGCGGCTTCAAGGAAATCCTTGCAGGCCAGCACGATGATATGCCGGAAGGTGCGTTCTACATGGTAGGCACAATTGATGAAGCAATCGAAAAGGCTGAAAAGATGAAGAAAGGGGAATAAGCCATGGCTGATACCCTTACGAATCCCATGCATGTGGAAATCATCAGTCCGGACGGTCCGATTTATCAGGACGACGGAGTGGACATGGTGGTTGCCCGTGCAGCTGACGGTGAATTTGCCATCATGAGAAACCACCTGCCCTTGGCAGCTGCTTTGGAAATGGCTCCTGTCCGTATAAAAAAAGGAGACAAGGAAGAAAAAGCGGCTGTATTCGGCGGATTCCTTGAAGTCAAGGACAACAGGGTGAACATCGTGGCCCCGCTGGTAGAACTGGCGGAAACCATTGATATCGCCCGTGCCCAGGCGGCAAAGAAACGCGCAGAGGACAGACTGGCGTCCAAAAGCAAGGACATCGATATAGAGCGTGCGAAATCCGCTCTCCGGCGTGCTTTGACAAGGCTCAGAGCTACGGGAACCATTTGATCAATACATAAAAAACCGATCCGTACGGGTCGGTTTTTTTGCGTGCAGGGGATTCTAATCAGGGTTTTTCCTGTGAGAAAAATAAAAAAGGCTTCCGCCTGTCATAGGGGAAGCCCTTTTCTCTTACTGGTGGGTCGTGGTCGCGATTTTATCGACTGTGTAATGCAGCTCGTTCACGATTTCCGTTTCGGCCGCCTTGTAATACATTTCCTTTCCGTCACGCCGGGAAGTAATCAGTCCGGCTGCCTTCAGCAGGCGGAGATGGTGGGAAACGGCGGGACTGCTCATTTCCATGATGGCGGCGATGTTGATGACGCACTCCTCCACGTGGCAGAGGATCCAGAAAATCTTCAGGCGGGTCGGATCGCTGAGCTGCTTGAGATGGTCGGATACGGTCTGGATGGTTTCCTGAGAAGGGATCCGTTTGATGATGATGTCTTCGTTGCTGCCGTGATGATGGGGCAGGGTCCATGTTTTTTCGTTCATGATTTTTTTAACCTCTTCTGTTTACACTTCTCTTCTATTTTACGCATAATATGCCAAAAATTCAATATAATAATGACTTTCATTTTATGCTTGACAGTATAGGAATAGGGAAAGTATAATATATCAAACGATTAAATAGTTGTTTAATTATGAAAATAATAAAGGGAAATAGGATGAAAAAAAGCTATAAAATTGATGTAGACTGTGCAGCCTGTGCGCTGAAAATGGAAGATGCCGCCAAGAAGACGGCAGGGGTCAGGGACTGTGTCGTGAATTTCATGATGCTGAAAATGAATGTGGAGTTTGAAGAGGGACAGGATCCGAAGGCTGTCATGAAAGAGGTCTATAGGAACTGTAAGAAAGTGGAAGACGACTGCGAGATATTTTTGAAATAGACAGAAAAAATACATCAAAAGCATGTATTTTATTTTAAGATTAAATCTATGCTTAAGTGATTTATTGATGAAAGGGGTTTCCATGAACAGGAAGCAGAAAAAGAATCTGGCCAGGATCATCGTTGCCGCCGTTCTGATGGTGCTGCTTTATTTCATCCCTGTGATCGGATGGACGCGGTTCGGACTGTACCTGGTTCCCTACCTGGTCATTGGCTATGACATCCTCTGGAAGGCATACAAGGGAATTCTGAATCGGCAGCCTTTGGATGAAAATCTGCTGATGGCGATTGCGACGATCGGAGCCATCGTCCTTGCCATTTATGATGAGGGCGACTATACGGAGGCCATCGGCGTCATGCTTTTTTATCAGGTGGGAGAATGGTTCCAGAGCTACGCCGTCGGGAAGAGCAGAAGGAATATTAGCGAGCTGATGGATATCCGGCCGGATTATGCCAATGTGGAAATAAACGGACAGCTCGAGCAGGTCGATCCTGACGAGGTGGAAGTGGGAACGGTCATCATTGTGAAGCCGGGAGAGAAAATCCCGATTGACGGCGTGGTTTCCGCAGGCCGCTCTTCCCTGAACACCAGCGCGCTTACCGGAGAAAGCCTGCCCCGTGATGTGGAAGAGGGCGATGAGGTCATTAGCGGCTGCATCAATATGAGCGGACTGCTGGAAATCAGGACGACCAGAGAGTTTGGAGAGTCCACGGTGTCCAGAATCCTCGACCTTGTGGAGAATGCAAGCTCCCGTAAGTCGCAGGCGGAAGACTTCATTGCGCGGTTCGCCCGCATCTATACGCCGGCTGTCGTGGCAGGCGCCGTCATTCTTGCGCTTCTGCCGCCTCTCATCCGCATGGGATTCCTGCATATGGATCCCGCATGGGACACGTGGATATACAGGGCGCTGACGTTCCTCGTCATCAGCTGTCCCTGCGCCCTCGTCATCAGCATACCGCTGAGCTTCTTCGCAGGAATCGGCGGCGCGAGCAGGGCAGGCGTCCTTGTCAAGGGCTCGAATTATCTGGAAACGCTTTCTAAAGTGAAAACCATAGTCTTTGATAAAACGGGGACGCTGACGAAGGGCGTTTTTGAAGTCACCGCCGCCCATCCGCAGGAAATGGACGAAAAAGAACTGCTCCATCTGGCCGCCCATGTGGAAAGATACTCCACCCATCCCATCGCCGCCTCCCTTCGCAAGGCCTATCCCAATGAATCGGATACCTGCAGGGTGGAAGAGGTGGAAGAAATCGCAGGGCAGGGAATCCGTGCAAGAGTGAATGGAAATACCGTCTGCGTGGGGAACCACAGGCTGATGGATGCTATCGGTGCGAAGTGGCATGAATGCAGCAGGGGCGGGACCATCATCCATGTGGCGGTCAACGGAAACTATGCCGGCCATGTCATTATTTCCGACGTCCTGAAGGAAACGGCGAAGCAGGCCGTATCCGCCCTGAAATCGGCAGGCGTCACAAGGACGGTCATGCTTACCGGCGATGCAAGGGCCGTGGCGGAAAATGTAGGCCGCTCGCTGGGAATACAGGAAGTTCGGAGCGAGCTTCTTCCATCGGATAAGGTGGACCATGTGGAGACGCTCCTCAAAGAAAGCCGGAGAGATGGAAAACTGGCCTTTGTGGGAGATGGAATCAACGATGCGCCCGTCCTGACACGGGCGGATATCGGAATCGCCATGGGCGCCATGGGCTCTGATGCGGCCATTGAAGCCGCAGATGTGGTCCTGATGGACGACGATCCGATGAAAATAGCGAAAGCCATCCGTATTTCCCGGAAATGCCTGTCCATTGTGAATCAGAACACATGGTTTTCCATCGGCATCAAAGTGCTTTGCCTCCTTTTGGGGGCGGCAGGGATCGCCAATATGTGGTTTGCCATTTTCGCCGACGTAGGCGTGATGATACTTGCCGTCTTAAATGCCATGAGGGCGCTTGCCGTAGGGGAAACAGCCGCGGCATGATCGTGGGATGTAAAGAAATAAAAGAACGAAGCCGCAGAAAGGGATTTCAAATCTGCGGCTTTTACTATGGGTAAAAATCATGGTCTGCCATATAATTTTGATAAACTGTCCGGTATCATACAGATTGCTCCATTTAACTCTTTAAAGTCCATTCATTTTTCATTACCATGGATTTAAGCAGGCGGCAAGAAAAACATATGTGATTTTAAGCTTTGGTAAGGAAAGTGGAATGGAATGATGAACAGATGGCTGGAAAATGAAACAAAGCTGACAGGGATTTTCGCGGGGATTTCAGCGATTTCTCTTGTCCTGAGCATTACGGGAGCCCTTGAAAACGTATTCTCCGTGGATATCGCATGGATCGCGATCATCCTGTGCGGCGTGCCCATCCTTGTCGGCGCCGTGCGCGGACTGGGTTTGGAGCATGATGTCAAGGCCGACGTGCTGGTGGCCATGGCGCTGGTTGCCTCCGTATACACGGGTGAATATTTCGCAGCCGGAGAAGTCGCCCTCATCATGCAGATTGGCTCGCTGCTGGAAGACTATACCTCGGGAAAAGCGACGGAAGGAATCGAAAAACTGGTGCGGATGACACCGCAGACGGCGCACGTGGTTCGCGACGGAAAAGAAATGGACATTCCTGCCGACGAGGTGCAGGTGGGAGATACCTTGCGGATCCTTGCAGGAGAAACCATCCCTGTGGACGGCAGGATTTCCGAGGGGGAAACCACCATCGACCAATCCGTCATGACAGGCGAAAGCATTCCGGCGGATAAAAAGTCAGGAGATGATGTCAGCAGCGGTACCGTCAACCAATTCGGCACCTTTACCATGACAGCGGAAAAAGCGAGCGACGACTCCGCCCTGCAGCGAATGATCCGTCTGGCAAAGGAAGCGGAAGAAAATAAAGCCCCCATCGTTTCGCTGGCGGACAGATGGGCGACATGGCTCGTCCTTGCTGCTTTCGCCTGCGCGGTCGCCACATGGGTGTGTACGGGGGAATTCATGAGGGCCGTCACCGTGCTCGTCGTATTCTGCCCCTGCGCCTTCATCCTTGCGACACCCACCGCCGTCATAGCAGGCATAGGGAACGCGGCGAGATACGGCATGATCATACGATCGGGAAGCTCGCTGGAGAGGCTCTCCAAAATCAGAAGGGCCGCTTTCGATAAAACGGGGACGCTCACCCGCGGGAAACCGGAAGTGACGGATGTCATCAGCTGCGACGCATCCTTTTCTGAAGAAGACATCCTGCGTATCACCGCCTCCGCGGAAAAACTCTCGGAGCACCCGCTGGGGAAAGCCATTACAGACCGTTACAGCGGAGAACTGTCCGAGGCTTCGGGATTCCGTGCCATGGCAGGGAAAGGGATTGCGGCCACCGTAGAAGGGGAAAGGATCCTTGCCGGCAAATCCGGTTTCATGAAAGAAGAACAGATCGATCTGTCTTCTGCGGAACAAAGAGGACAGGACTTCATCCGGCAGGGCGCCACCGTCATTTATCTGGCCGTTGACGGAAGCCCCGCAGGCTTCCTCGTCCTCTCCGATACACTCCGCAAAGAAGCGGAAAACACCATAAGCCGTCTGAAACGATCCCGCGTCCTTCCCATGCTTCTGACCGGGGATAACGAATCGGCGGCAGCCCATATCGCACAGAAAGCAGGGATAGAAGAAGTACGGGCCAACCTGCTGCCGGAAGAAAAAATGGAAATCATCAGGAAATATGCAGGGAGCAGCGAACCGATCTGCATGATCGGAGACGGCGTGAATGACGCCCTTGCCCTCACCGCGGCCGACGCAGGAATCGCCATGGGAGGGATCGGCAGCGACATCGCCATAGAATCGGCAGACGCCGTCCTCGTAAGCGACGATATAAAAAGAATCCCTTACCTGTTCCGGCTGACGCAGAAAGTCATGGAGAAAATAAAAACCAACATCATCACCGCCATGGTGATCAACATCACCGCGGTCATCCTGTCCGCGGCAGGCATCCTGACCCCGGTCACAGGAGCCCTGTGGCACAATTTCGGCAGTGTATTCGTCGTAGTTAATGCCGCCCTGCTCCTCAGATATAAAGACGAAGAGGAAGAATAAGGCGGATAAAATCCTGAAACAGGATTATTTCAGTGTCCTGTAGAATGATATTTTTATCACTGCAATCGCTGTTTGTATGGAGAGTTCATTTCCGTCCTGCATAGTCCGAAAGAAAAAGCGGAAGCGTATTTGTATATGCTTCTGCTTTTTTGCTGCCTGCATAAAAGGAAATGATTTTTGCTTTCCATTTCAAGTGTAAGTATGGCACATGAATTACAGTATGACAGTATAAAGATTAAATTAGCCGAAACTAATCATACAAAATAACATAAAAGTATTAGGTCGAGCATAAAAATATCTCATTGATTGAAGGGCATAATGACTTATTGTTTACCTTTTTAGTAGCTAGACGCTTTGCTGGATTTCCTAAGACCGAAAATATAATAATCAATGTCATTTTGTATAGAATGCTCAATTATTCGGTGGACGCATACATGGATTTTAAATACGAATATTACCAAAAAAGTATTTACATACATGAGACGAGAAGGTAGAATATAATTCTCTGAGTTTAATTTTAGGATAAATAATGCAGTATGTTCTATGGCAAAACTTGTTCATTCAGTATAAAGAAGCTTTGTGTGTTCCTGAGATTAATCTCCTGTTTTCTGTTTCATGGTGTGCAAAAAGTGATGGGGTTGTAACAAGAAGTCTGATACGTGGCAATGAAGCCGGATGAGAAGTGTTGGACGTTTTTTTATGAGCCGCTGGTGGTATGTTTTTATTCTAACAGTGTTTTGAAAGGTTTTATGCTTTGCGAGAAGGAGATTTGGGGAAATGAATAAGGTATACAAAGTGGTTTGGAGCACTTCCAGAAATTGTTATGTTGTCGGATCTGAATTTGTAAAAAGACATACCAAAGGGAAGGGATCCGGCATCGTTAAGACGTCATCAGCGGCGTTGCTCGCATTGGCGCTGATCACAGGCAGTATCTTTTTTGGCGCGGAAACGGCGTATGCGGCTACAGGTTTGGTACTGAACCACAGCACCACGGATACGACACCGGAAAATACGGGTACGGATAAAGCAACGGCAGTTGGAAATAATGATATAGCAATCGGATCGAATGCAAGTGCTGAATCAGGCATGGCTATAGGGACCGGTACAAATGCTGATGCCGGTGTGGCAATAGGATTTAATGCGAAAGCGACATCCCCTACAAATGGAAAGATGTCAGCTCTTGCCATCGGCGCAGGAACAACGGCGACAGGTAAACAGGCGCTTGCCCTGGGAGGTTCCTCGGTTGCCAGTGCAGACCAGTCCACGGCCATCGGCAATGATGCCTATGCAACACAGATTGGTGCTATTGTCATAGGGGGAGATGACACCAAAGACCCTACGTCGGTAGGTCGTACAGGCAATATAAAAGGCAGCCCGTTTGCTGATGATTTACTGGCAGCATCAAAATATGGATATGCCAGGGCGGATCAAACAGGTACGAAAGCGGTGCCATATTTCAGACAATCCGTATCAACAGGGATAGGCGCATTGACTGTAGGTGTTCACGGACAGGCTTTAAGTAACGGTTCCACGGCCATCGGCGTTTTAGCGACGGCTGGTGATGGAAATGTTCTTGTTCTGTCCGGTGACGATGCCGCTGCGACATTGGATGCAAATAAGACGAATAATACGGAAGCCACGGCCATCGGCGCAATGTCCCATGCGCAGAACGAGTATTCTACGGCCATCGGACGGAGGGCACAGGCATTAGCGGTATCCGCTACGGCAATTGGCAATACGGCCATTGCTTCCGGTGCAAATGCAATCGCTATCGGCTCTGAGGCGAAAGTGCAGGATGCGGAAATCACGAATATGGATGGAGATGTGATTTCTACTTCCGCAGCAGTAAACTCAATCGCAGTAGGCACCAGCTCCGTGGCACAGGGGAATTCTTCCGTTGCCATCGGCTCCGAGAGCTTGGCAAAGGTAGATGGGGCTATAGCCATCGGTAATCAGGCAGCGAAAGATATCATCGTTACCAGTCAGTTTGGAACAACTAAATATGTTGCCATCGGCGCGAATGCAGGACAGGGGGCTCTTATTTCCAATTCTGCTTTATTTATAGGAAAGCAAAGTGGTCAGTATTCAGAGGGGAATGACAATACATATATCGGTTCTGCCAATGCTGGATATAAGGCGACCGGCAGCTACAATACGGCGATAGGCTATGACGCGTTGAAAAATGCGCAGAATGCACATAACAATGTGGCGGTGGGTTCCAATGCAGGCGCAGAAATGAGTGTGGGTACAAATAATACCATCCTGGGAAATCATTCCGGCGGCCATAATCAATACTCCAGCTATAATGTCATGGTCGGTGATAATGTCAATGACTCCATGGTAAGCGTTTCCCGCGCGACCGCGTTGGGCAGTCGTACCGTGACGACAGTTAGCGGATCAGTGGCATTGGGTGCTTATTCTGTCGCGGATACAAAAGCCGGTAAGATGGGATATGATGCGATACTTAACGGAGACAGTGAAAATAAGAATAATCCCACGTGGCAGTCTACCTTTGCAGGCGTGTCTGTCGGCGGTAAGACGAAAGTATACAGTGATGGCAATGACAGCGATGATTTGGGAGAACCGAAGGAAATCACGGTTACCCGCCAGATCAATTATGTAGCGGCAGGCAGTGCTGATACGGATGCGGTCAACGTGGCACAGCTGAAACAGGTGAGAGGCCTTTCTAGCTATTTCCATGTGAATACAGGTGATGCAAACCAGGTGGCAGGGGATCGGAGGACCAATGCGGGTCCGGTGGATTCCAAAGGCGGAGCTACGGTTAAAGGTGCCATGGCTGTCGGTCTGAATACTATTGTGACCGGAGAAGATGCGATTGCCATGGGCACCTCCGCGAGGGCATCGGCTGTAAGCGCTATCGCTATCGGTAATGGAGCGCAGGCCACCGGCGAACAATCGATTTCTCTTGGTACAGGAAATATAGTATCAGGAGCTC
The DNA here is from genome assembly GCA_902462205.1 of uncultured Dialister sp. Classification (GTDB taxonomy): domain Bacteria; phylum Bacillota; class Negativicutes; order Veillonellales; family Dialisteraceae; genus Dialister. The sequence continues at coordinate 72,396 of CABQAR010000002.1, read as the reverse complement.
ATTCCGGCGCCATCGGCGATCCGAATACAGTCAGCGGGACAGAATCCTATGTACTGGGCAATGATAATACCGTGACGACAGATAAGACTTTCGTCCTTGGGAACACGGTTACAACGACAGCGGCGAACTCCGTATTCCTTGGAGACAGCTCTGCCTATGTAGAAAGCGGTGCCACGACAAAAGGACTGGATGCCTATACAGGCGATACAGTCGCAGGGAAAACGATCAGCTTCGCAGGTGGAAATGCGGTTTCCGGAGTAGTATCCATCGGTTCGTCCACGGGTACACGGCGTATCCAGAATGTAGCGGCGGGATTAATCAGCGCGACTTCCACGGATGCCGTCAACGGGAGCCAGCTCTATGCAGTGGCTGCATCTTTAGCCAATAATATATCTTCATCAGGGACTTCAGATTCAGCGGCAGTGAAAACGGAACTTATTGCTGATGGGATGAATTATGCCGGAGACAGCGGAGATACGATCCACAAAGATTTGGGAAACACCCTGAAAGTAACTGGCGGCGCCACAGGAGAACTGACAGATAACAACATCGGTGTCGTATCGGAAAATGGTGAATTGAAGGTCAAGCTGGCAAAAGAAATCACCGGACTGACATTTTTGAAAGTAGATCGACTGGACGTTGGTCAAAACTCAACCCATATCACGGATACGGATGTGGAAACGGATACATTGAAAGTCGGAAACGTGACGATCAATAAAGATACGGGAATCAACGCAGGGGGACAGAAAATCACCAATGTGGCAGATGGCACGGAAAACGGAGACGCTGTCAATTATGGACAGCTTCGTGCGCTGCAGGGGAATATGGGAGAACTGGGAGACCGGATCAACAAAGTAGGTGCAGGAGCAGCGGCACTGGCGGCCCTCCATCCGCTCGACTTCGATCCCGATGATAAGTGGGATGTGGCAGCCGGATACGGTAATTATAAAGACGCCCATGCGATGGCGGTCGGTGCGTTCTATCGTCCGAATGAGGACACGATGGTGAGCGTAGGCGGTTCCTTTGGTGGCGGCAATAACATGGTCAACGCCGGCGTGTCTGTCAAACTGGGACAGGGCAACCATGTTTCAACGTCCAAAGTCGCCATGGCGAAAGAAATCGTGGATCTGCGAAATGAAAACAAAGATTTGAAAGAACGTCTGGACAGCATGGAACAGAAGATGAATACCATCTTGGGAATTCTGGATACGAATAAGAAAACAGATTTTCCTGATGTTCCTGAAAACCATTGGGCATATAAATATGTCTCCGAGCTGGCCGGAAACGGAATACTGGAAGGATATCCGGATGGCAATTTCTCCGGTGACCGTACCATGACCCGATATGAATTTGCAGCCATGCTGTATCGTGCATTAATCAATGGAGCACCGGTGAATGCCGATATGGATCGTGCAATGAATGAATTCGAACCGGAATTGCGCCAGATCCGTCTGGACCGCATCCGTGTCGACAGGATTTCCGGGAAAGATGATGACAGAAACAAGGTAGAGCGTGTCCGTGTCAATAACGAAGATGACCTGCAGAACAAGGTATATCGGGATGTATACGGCACACAGATCAGCCGCTAAAATCCATAAAAGCCGTAGTGGAGATTTCCTGCACTGCGGTTTTTTGCTGCCGGATAGGTACGATAAAATTCCCGGTTTACTGGGGTTAGATGGTCTCACCTGCATCAATGGACGTATTCCGTTTATTCCTTAAAATATGAAAAACGGTAAAATAATAAAAAAATAAAAAGGTACGGCTTAATCTGTTTATCATCAGGGATATCTTTTGCGTGGCAGCTGACAGGAGAAGTCTGATTATGAACAGGATGTATAAAGTCATTTGGGGTACGTTAAAAAGCAGTCATGTCGTTATTTCAGAAATAACGGGACAATAAAAAGAGCAGCAGGCATTTTCAACGGCCCGCTGCTTTTCAGCTGTCTGTATTCATTGAAACGTCTGATTTAGTTTCTTAATATGCAGATTATACAGTCGGATTTACTGATCATGCTGATTCTTCATATATAACCATTTATGACCGATTATCTAATATTTGGAATGCTTATGCGATTTATGCATAAATAAATCATTTTGTTTGCGTCATGTGTATGAGGAGTGGTATCATAGGGAGGACTTAATTTTTGGAAGACTATAAAAGAAAATCAAGAAACATAATATAATTTATTTCTTTGAAATGTAAAAATTGTAAGGAGAATGTAAAAAAAGAAAAGATACGGCTTAATCTATTTATCATCGGGGATATTTTATGTGGTGGCTGACAGGAGAGGTCTGCTTATGAATAGAATTTATAAAGTTATCTGGAGTGCGTTAAAAAGCAGTTATATCGTTGTTTCAGAAATAACGGGGAACCATAAAAAAACGAAGTCATCAAAAAGCGCTGTTTCGATGTCAGCGCTTTTGATGACTTTTTTATTGACTGTCGGTCATGGGGGGGGGTCAGTGCTACAGATCTTGCGCCGACTGATAATATAGGGAAAATCGGCGCTATTACTCTTGACGGCAACGATAGCGGCAAAGAGCAAATAGGTAATAATATTATTTTTAACGGCAAGGACAACGGCACTGCGCAGATTGGTACAATTGGTCTTGACGGCGACGGCAAAGCGCAGATCGGCGCTATTTCCATTGTCAGTCAAACAGTAAATCCGCCAACAGATCCAACTCAGTTCAACTGCCTTATCAATATCAACGGCTTTGTTATCGACAATGGTGAGCATATCTATTCAGATTACAGGCACCAGCAATACATTCAAAATATTTACGGCAGATTCAATCAGGTCGGATCACACAGGAGCAGCGGGCCGTTGGGCCTTGAGGGAGGAAACACAGCGCTCGGCTGTCTGACGATTGCAGGCATCGAGCTTGATCCCACCGTAATAAAGGATGCAGAAGGCCGCATTACGAATATTTCCTATGCGGCCGAGAACGCCCCTACAGGTGGCGCTCGTTTCAAGAAAGCGGACAGTGCGGCTGAATATGGTTATGCTACGGCGCTTGGCTTTGGTACGGCGGCGGGGGCGACAGGCGCTATCGCTACAGGCTGGTATTCCGTGGCGGGCAACAGCTTCGCCTTTGCCGGCGGTGAGGGTTCGATTGCCTATGGCAGGAACTCAATTGCTTATGGTGAAAGGGTCATCGCCGCAGGTACAAACTCTCTGGCGATTGGTTATGGTGGATCGACCAATAGTATGGGAGAATTGGATTCTGAACTGATTGCCAGTGGGAATAACTCCGTCGCGTTAGGCAATTCTACAAAAGCTTTGGGAGCCAACTCCGTGGCGCTGAATCTTAACACGGAGGCGGAAGGAGAGAACAGTTTTGCCGCGGGAAGTTTCAGTAAGGCCACCGGACGCACCAGCTTTGTCGCAGGTGAAGAATCCGAGGCGCAAGCCGAAAATTCCACGGCCCTCAGCGGAGGCATCGTCACGGTAAGTGCAACTAACTCTGCGGCGATCGGGAAAGGTGCCACTGCAAACGCTGCGAATTCCATGGCGATTGGGAAAAATGCGATAACGAATGTGGCGGGTACCGTGGCTTTGGGAAGCAATTCCGTGGCTGACCGCAGGGCAGGAGAAAAATTAGGATATGACCCGGTCAGCAAGGCAGCTTTTGCCAGTGAGACCGCCATTGCCGCAGCGTTGGGTAAGACAGCAGAACTTGCTGACATCAATACAAGGCTGGCACCCAAACAGGCCGCCTATGATACGGCATACAATAATTATCTTGCTGCTGAGAATGCCTTTAATACGGCAGTGGCCGCGGATCAAGCGGCTTCCGCCGCTTATGATGCCAATCCCACGCAGGAAAATAAACAGGCGAAGGATGCTGCGGCGGCTGCATATACTGATGCATATATCAAATATTATTTCAAGGCCATTCCTGCAGTGAATGCGGCAGCAGCGGAATTAAAGCCTGTCGTGCAGGAAAAAAACATGTTGCTGGCGCCCTTTAAATCCTCTGCCGGAGCGATTGCGGTCGGCGACGCTTCAAAAGGGGTTTCCCGCCAGATCACTGGTGTGGCAGCCGGCACTGAAGATACGGATGCCGTGAACGTGGCGCAGCTGAAAGCGGTCAGCCGGCTTGCTTCTTCTGTTGCCGGAGAAGCAGTTAAACACACAGCAGTCAAGGCAGGAACGAATGTAACAGTAGACGAAGCAAAGGATGCGGATGGAAGCACTGTTTTTACCGTGAGCGTAAAGGCGGACGGACAGGTGGCGCCCGGGAATACGGGAATCGTGAGCGGTAATACCGTCTATAATGAAACCCGTGTGTCAGGTGATGGAACTTATGTAAAGAAAGACAACACGGCAGGCGCGAATATTTCCGCACTGGACAGACAGGTAAAGACCAATGCGGGCAATATCCAGAAGAATACGGAGAGCATCAATAATCTGAACACGACTATCAATAACATGGGCAACCAGGTCGGAAAACTGGGCGACCGGATCAATAGGGCAGGCGCAGGTGCAGCGGCGTTGGCGGCGCTCCATCCGCTTGATTTTGACGCGGAGGACAAGTGGGATATCTCGGCAGGCTATGGCAATTACAACGGCGCCAATGCGGCCGCACTGGGGGCTTTCTATCGTCCGAATGAGGATACGATGGTGAGCGTAGGCGCTTCCATAGGCGGTGGCGAGAACATGGTCAATGCAGGCGTATCTGTCAAACTGGGACAGGGCAACCATGTGTCCACCTCCAAGGTCGAAATGGCAAGGGAAATCAAGGAGCTGCAGGCCGAGGTGGAAATGCTCAAACAGGCTATTTTAGACATGAGGAAGGAAAAGGATGAAGGGCAGGCAGAAAAGAAATAGACTGCTGCAATCAATTCCGAATGATATGCAAGGCGATAAGAAAAGTGCACCCGCACAGGCAGGTGCACTTTTCTTATGGTTATAGAGAGGAGAATGTAAATAAAACTCCCCTGCAGTTTCATGCGGCAGGGGAGTTTTCCTGTGGAGCGGATGAAGGGAGTCGAACCCTCCTGTCCAGCTTGGGAAGCTGGCGTTCTACCGATGAACTACACCCGCATATGTTGTTTGTACTTTCCTATTCTAACTGATTTCATCAGAATTATCAAGATATCGGCAGAAAGCGGGTCTGTATTTCCTGAAAAGGGTTGGTGAAAATCTTTCTGATGCTTCGTTTAGGTTCCGTATGCAAAGGATTACGCCCCTGTTTGCCGTGTCTGCCTGAAGCCGTCGGGTTTACAGGGGCATTTTATTCCTTTATAATGGGACACAAACATTTTTAGGAATGTTTTCTGTTTCATTGTGATGTGGTCAGATAAGGAGGAAGGAAGAAGAGAAGTCATGTTTTTGTTATCGAAAGAGGTTGCAGGTTCATTTTGTGGTTAACGGATGTATAGGAGGATGGATTTATGGAAGAAGAAAAAAAGACACAGCCTGATTCAATCGGAAAGCTGCCCAAGGTCGGCATGAAAGGGATGCTGGCCCTGATTTTCGGCATTCTGTTTTTCGCGGGCATTTTCGCGACCATACAGGGGGCGGAATGGCTGAAGGCATTTGATTACAGTACGCTGATTGGTAAATTCGGGACGATGAAGGATCCGGCGAAGGCGACGTTCGTCGGTGCCGGCGGTGTCAGCGCCCGCGGCGGTTTCCTGTTCGCTCTGTCGCTGATTCCCTCGGTCATGCTGGCCATCGGCATCGTGGATGTGCTGGATCATTACGGCGCGCTCGCGGCGGCGCAGAAGCTGATGACGCCTCTTTTCAAGCCGCTGATGGATGTGCCCGGACTTGTCGGCCTTGCATTGATCACCGACCTGCAGAGCACGGACGCAGGGGCGGCCCTGACGAAGGAGCTGTATGATGAAGGCATGATTGATAAGCGTGAGCAGACCATTATTGCCGCATGGCAGTATTCCGGCGCAGGCACGATTAATAATTATTTCGCGATTGCCGGGGCGCTCTTCGGTTTCATGCTTTGCCCGATCATCGTTCCGATCGCGGTGATCATGGTCATGAAGTTCGTCGGCGCCATCATCTGCCGGTTCGTACTGGATTCCGTATATAAAGGAGATTTCAAACATGACAACTGAGACGAAGACAACACAGAATACGCCGAACATATTTGATATCTTCATCGGCGGTGCGAGGAAGGGCTGGAATCTGGCGACTCAGAATCTGGTGCCGAATATCCTGATGGCTTATGTCATCGCTTATATTTTAAATATTCTGGGCGTCATGGATTTTTTGGGCTACTGGCTCGGACCGATCATGGGGATTTTCGGGCTGCCCGGTCAGTCGTTCGTTATCCTTCTGACGACATGGCTGTCCTGCTCTGCCGGTGTCGGCGTGGCGGCTTCCATGTATGCGTCGGGCATCATTAATCAGGAGCATGTGACGATCCTCATGCCGGCGCTGCTGCTCATGGCGTCACAGATTCAGTACATGGGCCGTTTGCTCGGTTTGGCGGATGTGCCGAAGAAATACTGGCCGCTGCTTATGGTCATCAGTATATTCAACGCTTTTGTGGGCATGTTCATTATGAAGCTGCTGATGCCGTTTTTCAGATAAGCTTTTCAGGATTGGTGGAAGCAGAGGAGGAATATCATGGCAGAAGTATTGAAGCATTTTGAATATTTGCATACGATTCCTGAAGTGGGGATGAAAGAATTTAAGACGGCTGCCTATGTGGCGGAGGTGCTTAAAGGGCTTGGTTACGAGGTGGAAACGAATGTGGGAGGAGCGACCGGCGTGGTGGCCGTGTATGACAGCGGCGTGCCGGGGCCGGTCCTCGGACTCCGTTCGGATATGGACGCCCTCGGAACGAAGGATGGAGGCGCGGCGCATCTCTGCGGCCATGACGGACATATGTCCATGCTTCTGGCGGCGGCAGAAGAAATCATGGAAGAAAAGCTGGTGAAAAAAGGCAAGCTGAAGCTTCTTTTCCAGCCGGCGGAGGAAACGAGCGAGGGCGCTTTGTCCATGCTGAAGGGCGGCGTGATTGATGATATCGACATTCTTATCGGGATGCACGGCCGTCCGATCCAGGAATGCCGTGTCGGGGAAGCGGCGCCTGCCCTGTATTACAGCGCGGCAACGCATGTGAAGATCGATATCACCGGCGTGCAGAGCCATGGCGCCCGTCCGTATCTCGGTACGAGCGCGCTGGACGCGGCCTGCCTCATCGTACAGGCGGCCAATGCGCTCCGGTTCAATTCCAATATCGTTTATAATCTGAAGGCCACGCAGATGCATGCGGATGCAGGCGTAGCAAATGCGGTGCCGGGATTTGCCACGCTGACTTTCGATCTCCGCAGTCGGGATAATGACATCATGGAGCTGATGATTCAGAAGCTAAGGACGGCGGCGGAGAACGCGGCCGCTTCCATCGGCGCGAAGGCGGACTTTACAATCCTTCATCAGACGCCTGCTTCCATCATCACGCCGGAAATCACCGACATGATCGGAGAGGTCATTAAAGAGGAACTCGGCGAAGCCGCCTATATTCCTCCGATTACGACGGCGGGGGGCGAGGATTTCTTCTGGTATCCGAAAATGAAACCGGAATTGAAGACGGGATTCATCGCGCTGGGAGAAGATGCAGAGCCCGGACTTCACGATCCGGCCATGCATTTCAACCATGATGCGCTCCCTTACGGCGTGAAGCTGCACAAGGGCATCGTTAAAAAGGTTCTCGGATAAATATAGTCCGTGAGGGGAAATCCCGTTTTGCAGGGGCAGGAAAAAATGCTCCGGCAGAACGGGATTTTATGGTGCAGGGGTTCCTGTCCGGGAAGTGCGCTTTGGCGAAAAGAGGAAAACAGTGTACAATCATGCAGAGGAGATAAGGAGATCATCAATGAGAAAATATTATGATATAGGACTGAATCTGTTTACCCGTTCTTTCCCGGATGCGGAAAAGGTGATCGCAGAGGCGGAGGCGGCGGGAGTCTGCTGCATTCTGACAGGATCGGAAGCAAAGGAGAATGAACTGGTGGATGCCTTTGTGAAGACCCATGATGTCTACGGCACGGCAGGAATCCATCCCCACAGCGCGGATGACGCGTCAGAGGCGGATATAAAGAGGATAGAGGAAATCGTGTCTTCGAATCCGCGCATCGTGGCGGTCGGAGAATGCGGACTGGATTACGACCGGATGTATTCACGGAAGGAGAACCAGCTTCATTATTTCAAAAGACTGATCGCCCTCGGGGAGAAGCTGGGGAAGCCGCTTTTCCTTCATGAACGGGAAGCGGAGGAGGATTTCATTTCCTGCTTTGACGGGCATGGGGAAATATGCAGACGTTCCGTCGTGCATTGCTATACGGGAAACAAGGAGACACTGGAAAAGCTGCTGGAAATGGGCTTTTCCATCGGAATCACGGGATGGATCTGTGATGAGCGGCGGGCGGATGCTTTGCGTGCAGCCGTGAAAATCCTGCCATTGGATCGTGTCCTTGTGGAAACGGATGCGCCGTATCTGACGCCCCGTGGCGTTCCCGGGCTGAAACGGACGAATGTGCCGCAGAATATCATCTATGTCATCCGGGCGCTGGCGCATTACATGGGGGTCGGGGAGGAGGAGCTTATCCGGGCCGCGAAGCAGAATACGGAACGGCTTTTTGGAATAGGATGAGAGGACCGCTATCCCATGCGATAAAAAGAGAAACATTATAAAAGTTTTCTAACCTGTAATAAAGTACAGGTTATTTTTTTATTTCTTTTGCTATACTGGAAACAGAAAGGAATCGGAAAAAGAGAAAATCAGCCATAAGGCGAATTTCTGATTATGCGGAAGGGATGTGTATCACATGAGGTGGAAAGGAATGGCGGGGCTGGCGCTGGCCGGATTGCTGCTCGCGGCGCCCTGTACTTTTGTTTCAACGGCACAGGAGGATGTACATGCAGGCACGGTCAGGAAAGATACGGTGGCCGAGGCGGGAAATTCCTATTTTTCCTTTTATTATGATCAAAATGTGCATCATCTGGAGTCAAGTGATGAGTATGCGGTGTGGCTGACCAGTATTTCCAGAAGTGACGAGGGGGATCCGGAAGAACAGATCGTCGTCCGGGATACAAGGGTGGAGCAGCTTCTGCTGGATATGAAAGAAATGGTACGGCATGCGGAGGAGTACGGATATACAAAGATCCGCCGCCTTATTTCCGCCCATGACATGTTGGAGGCGTGGCAGATCGACAAGCCAAGGAGAGATGACATGTACATGGTGACAGAATATATCGTGATTTACAAAGATATATATGGAAACGAACGCGGGCTGGAGATTATTATAAGACAGCTTTATGAAAACCGGGGAGTGGATGAGACGGGCTCTGAAACAGTGCTCAGGACGCTCCATCTGAAAAAATTCCGGGAATTGGAGGAGATTTTCTGATGGCCGGGAGGAAGCGGCATGGATTCCGATATTTGGCCGGAGAGGAGTATGATGGACAGGGTGTTTCAGAAATTGCTCGCAGGTGCGGCGGTCGCTGCGCTGCTTTTTACCGCCGGCTGCGGCGATAAGAAAACGGATACGGCGGACAGGGGTACGAAGCCTGCCGTGACGGAACAGAAGGAGGCAAAGCAGGAAGCGGTGAAGAAAGAGGCGGTGAGACCGGTGCCGAAATCTCCCCTGTATGAATATGCCCTGTTCCTTGATGATGTGGATAAGGTGCCGCCGATGACGGATGAGATCCTTGGGGAATTCAAGAGACAGGCGCAGGGCGTGCCGCTGGCGCCAAAGGATGAAAAGCTCGGAACGGAAGGAAAATTCGTATTCAACTCCGCCGTAGCGAAAGGGGCGGATATCTATACTTACCAGTTTGTCGGCAAGCTGCCCGGGCATCACGCAAGATCTTTCATCGTGGACGGGAAAACGGTGGAGGAGCAGCATTCTTACCATATCACGATGACGGCTGATGCCAAGACACGGAAAATGGATTCCGTCAGGGTATACCAGTATGATGTGTCACCGGAAAGTCCGAAAGGACAGATAAAGAATATTTATGAGAAAAAATTTTAATATATAAGTAAAATATAATATGTCAGGAGAATGGCACAAAGACGGCCATCGTGACAGACAGAACCAAAGGCGTGGATTCCTCTGTTTTGCGGAGTCCTGCCTTTTTGTTTCTTTCTGTACAGGCTAGAAGCGATGAATACTATATGTCCGATGAAACAGATGTATACGTTTAACTCTGTTTTCTTAAGAAGGTGGTTGCATTTATTGTATAAATATGATAACTTTAGGATACCTTCAAGCATGGTCTCATGGCGAGAAGGTCGGAAGAAGGAAAGACAGACAGAGGAAACACGGCAACTCGCGTCAGCGTTCTTTTCTGAAATCCTGTATTTGATGAGACAGATATGTTGTTTTCAGAAGGAGCGAAGAACTATGAAAAAGATTCTCGCAATCGCTGCAGTAGCAGCACTCACCGCAGGCGTATCCGCATACGCTGCAAATCCGTTCTCTGATGTATCCGAAAGCGACTGGGCTTACCAGGCAGTATCCGATCTTTCCGATCAGGGTATCGTAGAAGGCTATCCGGACGGCACATTCAAAGGCGAAAGAAACATGACCCGTTATGAACTGGCGCAGGTTATTGCCCGCCTGATGGCTCGCGAAGATCAGCTGAATGCTGAACAGAGAGCCACCGTTGACAAACTGGCCGGCGAATATGCAGACGAACTGGCAAACCTGGGCGTCCGCGTATCCAATTTGGAAAAGAAGGTCGGCAACATCTCCTGGTCCGGCAATGCACGTATGCGCTGGAACCAGAGCTATGATGATGCCGGCAAGGCTGCTGACAAGTATGACGGACGTATCAAGATCACTGCTCATGCTGATGTCAACGACAGCACCTACGTAGAAGGCCGTCTCCGCAGCGATATGGACTTCAAAGATGGCGCAGATGCAAACACCTATGCGGAAGAATTGATCGTTCACCATCAGTTTGGTGACAAAGTAGGCCTGACCATCGGCCGCCAGGACCTGTTCCTCGGCCAGACCGGCACTTACTATGATGATGAATTCGATGGCGCCATCGCTACCCTCGGCAGCGGCAAGCTCGCCCTCGACCTCGGCTATGGCCGCTTCAAGTCTTGGGATGCCAATGTGGCAGGCACGGAACCGGAAGCATTCCTGGCTCGTGCATACGGCGCATCCGGCCGTCTTGCCTATGATGCGGAATACATCGACCTCGCACATGACATGGGCAAGGTATGGGGCGCAGGCCTGACCGTAAACGTTGCTGACAAGGTAGACGTATTCGGTGATTACTACAAGAACCTTGATGCAGCCAATGATCCGCAGCTGTGGACAGCAGGCCTCGGCTTTGGCCAGACCAACTGGATGAAACCGGGCACCTTCAGAGTTTCCGCCCAGTACATTGATGCAGAAAAAGGCAGCCTCTTCGGCGCTTCCACATATAACGTAACTCCGCTTGACGAAGCAATCGCAAAGACTGATATCAACTACTGGCTGGCACAGGCTGATGTCATCCTCGCCAAGAATGTAAAACTCCACGGCGAATATGCATTCAGCGTAGACGCACAGGACGGCACAGACTATGATGATCTGGCATCCGTATCCCTGAACTATGTATTCTAATCAGAGATGAAATCTTAAAAAAGACCTCGCAAGAGGTCTTTTTTGCTGCCTGTCATCGGGAATGGGGGTTGCGTAACGGCATGCAGGAGGTCTGGTGGAAAGAGAACAGAAATGATATGCGGAATAATTTTTCTGCCGGAATGACAGTTCGTTTTTCCTGTGAATGATAGAGAACAACGGCTATATTCACCGGAGGATTTTATCAGCCTGTCTGTAAAAATAAAGACAAGAATAACTTTATCGAGGTACTTGAATATATCGATTTGCTTTGATATAATCAAATTAACAAATCTGATGAATTAAGGGTTACTGTGTGAATATATGACAGGCTACATCCTTAAGGAAGAAGATTTCGGCGTAAGGGAATAATAACTCAGTGTTCTGATTCGGTCAGTATTTCCTAAAACTCTCGGACCTCCGACCAATCGTAAAAAACTCCGGGAAGAAAAACTCTTATTTACAGTTTTTTGAAAGGTGGTTATTTTATGGCAAACGCAAATCTTCAGAAACAGTATGACCTTTTTATCGACGGTGAATTCGTTCCCGCATCTGATGGAAAGACTTTTGATGCACACAATCCGGCCAACGGCGAAAAGCTGGCTTCCTTTGCAGAAGCGACCAAGGAAGATGTGGATAAGGCAGTCCAGGCCGCCCATCGTGCATTACCATCCTGGAGAAAGACTTCTCCGATTGAAAGACAGAATTATCTTCTGAAAATTGCAGATATCATCGATGCAAATGCCGCTCATCTGGCACTTGTGGAAACATTGGACAACGGCAAGCCGATTCGTGAAACCAGCACGGTAGATATCCCCCTCGGCTCTGACCATTTCCGCTATTTTGCAGGCTGTATCCGCGCGCAGGAAGGGACTGCCACCATGCTGGACGACAATACGATGTCCCTTGTCATCCATGAACCGATCGGCGTAGTTGGACAGATTATCCCATGGAACTTCCCGTTCCTGATGGCATGCTGGAAACTGGCGCCCGCACTGGCTGCCGGTGACACGATCGTAATCAAGCCGTCTTCCCATACTTCCCTTTCCATCATGGAACTGATCAGACTGATCGCTGATGTGCTGCCGAAGGGCGTTCTGAACGTCATCACCGGCGCAGGCTCCAAGTCCGGACAGTGGCTTCTGGATCATCCGGATCTGGATAAGCTCGCATTTACCGGCTCTACGGAAGTCGGCCGCGGCGTTTATCAGGCTGCCTGCGACAAGCTGATTCCGGCAACCCTCGAATTGGGCGGCAAGTCTGCCAATATTATTTTCGATGACTGCGATATAGATCAGGCCGTCGAAGGCGTGGCAACCGGCATCCTTTTCAACCAGGGCCAGGTCTGCTGTGCAGGTTCCCGTGTATTCGTACAGGAAGGCATTTTTGACAAGTTCCTTGCGAAGCTGAAAGCAACCTTTGAAGGCGTCAAGGTCGGCGATCCGACAGATCCGTCCACCCAGCTCGGCGCTCAGATTTACAAGAGCCAGCAGGACAAGGTGCTGAAATATATCCAGATCGGCCTTGGCGAAGGTGCAGAACTGATTACCGGCGGTGAAAAATATACGGAAAACGGCTGTGACAAAGGCTTCTTCATGAAACCGACCATCATGGTTTCCAAGACAAATGCAGCCCGTGTCTGCCAGGAAGAAATCTTCGGACCGGTCGTCGTCGTACAGAAATTCAAGACGGCAGATGAAGTCATCGCTCTTGCCAATGACAGCGTATACGGCCTCGGCGGCGGCGTATTCACAAGCAACCTGAATACGGCGATGAAAGTAAGCCGCGGCATGCAGACCGGCCGTGTATGGGTCAACAGCTACAATTCAATCCCTGCAGGTGCTCCGTTCGGCGGCTACAAGCAGTCCGGCATCGGCCGTGAAACACATAAGGTCATGCTCGAACATTACAGCCAGACAAAGAATATCATGATCAATCTGAAAGACGGAACTGCAGGCCTGTATAACGTAAAATAAGGCAACGCAATAAAAAAAGACGCGTCAAGCGTCTTTTTTTGTCCCTGTGAATGGAAATCAAATCGTTGCGTGAAAAACGGCAGATCGGTAACCACTTTGTGGAACGGGTTTTAACTGCGAAAATCCTTTATTTCGTTTCTTCCCTTTTTAATACCTTCAGTATTTCCCCCATGTAAATGCTGTGGTTGTTATCGGCCTGCCTGCCGCTGTTCCACTGCTCGTAAACGTCTTTGTCTGTATAATGGTCAGGCGTCATTTCATGGGTATAAATCTTTTTGCAGACGAGGATCAGATCGGCTTCCTCAATGCCTGCCGCATCGCCGATGGCGATCGGATGGAGGCCGGAGCCCTCATATTTGTTTTCGTCCCTGCCGGAATGGCTGCCCATGTAGCTCATTTGCTTTTTGTGGTCTTCGGAAAGGAAGGACAGGGTGAAATAGTCCTGGCTGTCAAGGATTGTTTTTGTGAAACGGCTCTGGCGGATATAGATCGTGGCAGTCTTTTTCCTCCACATGACGCCCAACGCGCCCCATGTGACGAGCAGCGTATTGCACTTTTCCGCATTTCCCGCGGTGACGAGCACATACCTGCTCCAGTCCGTGAATGGATTGAGTGTGATTTCTTCCGGGTTGATTTCAATAAAATTCATAGAGCTCCTCCTTATGAACGGTTAATCTGTTTATATATTATAACAAATATATAGGAGGCTGAGGGGGAATTCCGGCCGGCAGGGCTGTAAAAAATAAATAGCTGATGTAAAATAAAAGCAGATATTTGACTTTAGGTCAGATGTTCTGTATAACTGTAAGTTGTAGCTTTATATTGACAGGAAAGGAGGGAAACCATGGCAGAAGAGAAAAACTGGAAACGGATCGTGTATCTGATGTGCGCCATACAGGTCGGTGCAGGAATCGCGATGATCGGCGTCATGGCGTTCCTTCCTCTTTTTTTGAGCGAACTGGGTGTAACGGATGCAGGAGAGGCCGCTTTCTGGGCAGGACTGATTTCCGGCGTGACCCCGTTCATGATCGCTCTGAGCGCGCCGTTCTGGTCAATACAGGCAGACCGTCGGGGCCCAAGGCTTGTCTTGTCCATCGTCCTTGTGGCAGTGACTGCTACCGCATTCCTCTGCTCGATTGCCACGGCGCCGTGGCAGGTCTTTGCGCTCCGCATGGCGCAGGGACTTGTGGGCGGATTCGTGCCGATCGGACTGTCCGTGATCGCTTCGGTCACGCCGGAAGAGGAGACGTCCCGTTCGCTTGGGTATTTCCAAGCGGCCATGGTCATGGGAATCATGTTCGGTCCCTTGGCAGGCGGCATCGTGGCGGACGTATTCGGATACCGCATGCCTTTTATCTTCTTCGGCGTGTTGTCTCTGCTATGCCTTGTATTCCTGCGGCTTTTCATGCCTGTCATCCATCGGCAGGGGGCGGAAAGAGAAAAATCTTCGACCTGGGAGGAATTAAAATATTTCGCAAAAATTCCCCGTGTCCGCATCATGGTGGGAATGCAGTTCCTCTGCAATTTCGGCATCACCGGCATCGGGCCGATCCTGCCGCTCTATATCAGGCAGATGATCGGCAGCGATTCGGAAATCATTGCGACGATCGTCGGCGTCATCATATTCCTTGCCGGCGGTGCGAGTGCGATGTGCTCCCTTTCCGTGGGAAGGGTGACGGCCAGAGTGCCCCTGCACAAGCTGCTGATCGGAGCGACCTTCTTTGTCGGATTCACATTCATCATGCAGTATATGATGACAAGCATCTGGGGGCTCGGATTCTTCCGTGCTGTGACCGGATTGGGCATGGGCTTCATCATGCCTGTGGCGAATACGCTGATTGCCCGCGCTGTGCCGCCTGAAAAAAGGGCCATCGTATTCGGCGTGGTTTCCAGTGTGACGCTGATGGGGAATGTGGCGGGACCGGTGTTCAGCGGTTCTCTTGCCATGGCGCTCGGTTACGGCGCTGTTTTCTGGTCGACCGCCCTTGCTTTTCTGGCGGCAGGCATCGTTATCTATCTCAACTTTAGAAATGAAAAATAACTGCCGAACGTGTCTATCCATGGTATGTGGCGGCGGTTCATGTCCATATAGGAGGTCTTATTGCGTTTTCTCTGGAATCTGATTAAAGGGATTGTTTTTCTTGTCTTTCTTGCTGCCATCGGCGCAGGCTTTTACGCAGGCAATCTGGCCTACGACCAGCTGCTGAATTCGCCTTGGGACCGTATACTCGGCGTGACGAACAATAAGGATGATTTGCGGAGGATCCACCGGGCGGAGCAGAATTACGGGTGGCAGCCGGTCGACGTGGTTTCTGCCGACGGGACGAAGCTCCACGGGACATATATCGAAGATGTCGCCCATGGCGCATCGACGGTCATCCTTTTGCACGGGCTGTACCAGAACCGTTCCATGTGCATTCCTTATGCCGGCCTGTACAGAAATATGGGGTACAACGTGCTGATGATCGACCAGCGCGGCCATGGCGAAAGCGGCGGAACGCATACGACATGGGGAATGAAGGAAACGGAGGACATGGATGCATGGGTGGACTGGCTCAGGGCAAAAAATCCTTCCATGCGTATCGGGATGCACGGCATATCCCTTGGCGCAGCAATGGCACTTGTTTACAGCGGCACGGAAAAAGGCAGGCAGATGGATTTCTATGTGGCGGACAGCTCCTATGGGAACCTGATCGGACTGGGCGAAGATAAATTATCTGCCTATACGGGAAATAACCGTCTTGTGTGGGGCATGGACGTATTGAATCCCTTTTTCCAGAGCGTGATGTTCATCCGGGACGGGAAGCTGTTGTCAGACATCGATCCGCTGGATACGGTGAAGAAAATGACCTCTCCCGTGCTTTTCCTCCATGGCGGCTCAGATACCCTCGTACCGCCCAAGGCGGCGGAAGAGCTTTTGCAGGCATCGGGGAGCAGGGAGAAAGAGCTCTTTATTTTCCAAGGGGCGGCCCATGCGATGGAAATGGCATCGAATCGAGATTCTTACAGGGAAAATATCCGGAGCTTCCTTGCAAAAATAAAATAAATCAGAGTGCCTGTGCTACAATACAATCAATAGTTCCATCCGCTGTCGAAATATCGTATGCTGATGGCTGCGATAAGGGCCCAAAGGGAATTGCCTTCTTTGCGGAGGGTTCCCTGCTCTTTCGCCTGCCGTCTGCCCCGTTATTTCTCATTTCCCGTCAAGGAGGTTCCATGCTGATCCGAGAGCGTTCTGAAGAGATAGAAAGAAAAATATTGAGCCCAAGGGCGGCGTTTTCCGCTGATGCGTCAAGGAGCAGGGAGGAAATCGAGGATCCGATCCGCACCAGATTCCAGCGTGACCGTGACCGCATCCTGCACAGCAATTCCTTCCGCCGGCTGAAGCATAAGACGCAGGTGTACATCGCGCCTGAGGGAGACCATTACCGCACGCGCATGACCCATACACTGGAAGTGGCGCAGATCGGGCGGACGATGGCGAGGGCTCTCCGGCTGAACGAAGACCTCGTGGAAGCCATCGCCATGGGACATGATCTGGGGCATACGCCTTTCGGCCATGTGGGAGAACAGGCGCTTCGGGATGCGTGCGGCCATTTTGAACACAATGAGCAGAGCGTCCGTATCGTGGAATGTCTGGAGAATGACGGAAAAGGACTGAATCTGACGAAAGAAGTCAAGGACGGCATACTCAACCATTCCGGCTCGCTTAAGGCACATACGCTCGAAGGGAACCTGATCAAGTATGCAGACCGTATCGCCTACCTCTGCCACGATTATGACGATGCGGAAAATATGGGGCTTATCTCGGCGAAAGAGCTGCCGGACCGTGTACGCCGTGTGCTGGGAACCACCCATTCCTCCATGATCACCGCCATGGTGCAGAGCCTTGTAGAAAATTCCATGGACGAAGACTCCATCCATATGGATCGGGAGGGAGACGAAGTGCTGATGGAATTCAGGGAATTCATGTTTTCCCGGGTCTATATGTCGGCGCCGCTCATTCCCGACAGAAAACGCGGGCATGACGTGGTGGTCATGCTTTACCAATGGTACATGGAGCATCCTGAAGAGCTTCCCGAAAAACAGAAAAATCTGGCCAACGGAAATATCTCCCTGGCAGCCAGAGATTATATCAGCGGCCTCACCGATAATTTCGCCATTAACCTGTTCAAAGCGAAATATGTGCCAAAATATTGGAACATATAGAAAATTAGAAATGTGGAATTAGGAATGAGGAATTGAGGTGCGCCGCGACAGATCATATGGCGGCGCAGGTATATTTCATTATTCATGTGAGGGCGTATAGATGAAATGCGGGAATATCGTTGCAGACAAGAGTTTCCATTTTGCAGTCCGTATCGTGAACGTTTTTAAATATCTTTCAGCAGAAAAGGAAGAACATGTTTTATCCCAACAGCTTTTAAGGTCGGGAACAAGCATCGGTGCGAATATCGCGGAAGCGGAATGTGCTGTCAGCAGGAACGATTTTATTGCCAAGCTCTATATTGCTTTCAAGGAATCGGCGGAAACTTTATTCTGGCTTCGCTTATTGCATGAAACGCAGTATCTGTCTGATGGGCAGTATGAATCACTGGCCAAGGACTGTAATGAATTGAAAGCGCTTCTTTCCTCCATAACGAAAACTGCGAGGCAGAAAGCAGAAAATATATAGTAATTTCGATAAAAAAACGGAGTATCCCCATCAGCTTTGCAGCAGGGGAAAGCTCCGTTTTTATAATAAAATCGCCGCCCATGATGCAGAGACGGCGTTTCAGTCATTCCTAATTCGTCATTTCTGATGGGTAATATGAATGTCTGACCAAGAATCAAAACGAATTGAATGTATTACGTTCACACATAAAAAAACGGAGTATCCTTATCAGCTTTGCAGCAGGGGAAAGCTCCGTTTTTATAATAAAATCGCCGCCCATGATGCAGAGACGGCGTTTCAGTCATTCCTAATTCGTCATTTCTGATGGGTAATATGAATGTCTGACCAAGAATCAAAACGAATTGAATGTATTACGTTCACACATAAAAAAACGGAGTATCCTTATCAGCTTTGCAGCAGGGGAAAGCTCCGTTTTTATAATAAAATCGCCGCCCATGATGCAGAGACGGCGTTTCAGTCATTCCTAATTCGTCATTTCTGATGGGTAATATGAATGTCTGACCAAGAATCAAAACGAATTGAATGTATTACGTTCACACATAAAAAAACGGAGTATCCTTATCAGCTTTGCAGCAGGGGAAAGCTCCGTTTTTATAATAAAATCGCCGCCCGTAATGCAGAGGCGGCGTTTCAATCATTCCTAATTCGTCATTTCTAATTCCTAATTGTATATCAGTTTCCAAAAGCGTCTTTGTCGGAAGCGCATTCTTCCGGGCTCTTGCAGTACTTGATTTGCTGGCAGATGCATTTGTCCTTCAGCTTGTACAGCTCCGGCAGGAAGTCCATGATCTTGTTGAAGGTGTTGTCATTGATGGAGTACTTCGTCCAGAGGCCTTCACGACGAGCATCTACGATTCCTGCTTCAATCAGGATTTTCATATGGTAGCTTAAGGTGGACTGGGACAGCGTGAAATTGGAAAGGATGTCACAGGCGGACATTTCACGGCAGGAAAGCATATCGATGACACGGAGGCGTGTTTCATCGGACAGTGCTTTGAAAATAGCGGCAAATTCTTTGTAACTCGGTTCGAAATCCATGGTTCTCCTCTTTTCGTCGTTCCATCCGGATCAGGGACGTCCGGATTTTGGTTATCGACATATTTAAATATATAGCCCATTGTAAATGATAAGAAAAATCTTGTCAATAAAAAAGCACGGAGCTATCTAAAAGTTTCATCGATATATAGATACTCCATGCTTTTAAGGTATTTATGGGTCAAGCCTTTTCTGCTTTGGCGAGCATTTCCATGGCCCAGGCGGCTGCTTTCCGGAAATCGTCTTCATTCGGGTGCTTTTCTGCCTCCTGCAAACGTTCCAGACGTTCCGGCGTCATGGGATGGACCTGCTGCGCGTGTTCGTTTCGTTTCCCGATGTGGAAAGAATGGACACGGCCCTGGGACATGAACCCGCCAAGGAAAATATTATCAGGCGCCAGCAATTCGGCGGAGCTCTGCAGGTAACTTCTGGCCGCATCAGAATCAGGATAGGTTCCAGCGGTGCCGTAGAGCGCGACTTTCTGTCCGTGCAGGGCGGTCAGGACATTTCTGGCAGGCATGTCCGCGCCGCGGCGGAATCCCCAGAATCCGACAAAGATGATGTCATAACCGGATACATCCTTTGGCTGCCTGCCTGCTTCCACGAAATCCTTTTCGCAGGGGAGCGCATCATAAACGGCCTGTCCGACGGCCTTCGTATTTCCCGTACGGGATGACCAAATCACAAGTGCTTTCATAATTCCTCCTCAAATCCGGCTGCATTTCCCTGAGCCGTAAAATAAGTATATGATACTTCATAGGTATATAGTAACTGAAACGGGGGAAGCCGTAAAGGAAACGGTTTGACAGCAGGAAAATTTCTTCCTAAGATGGAAGAGAAAGGATCCAGTGTTTACAGTGATTGGCGGAAGGGGCGGAACGATGCGGCGATGGATCATGCATGTGGATATGGATGCGTTTTACGCATCGGTGGAACAGCGCGACAACCCGAGCTATCGGGGGAAGCCGGTGATCGTCGGCGGACTTTCCAAACGGGGCGTCGTGGCGACGGCATCCTACGAAGCAAGGAAATTCGGCGTCCATTCCGCCATGCCCGCTTCCAAGGCGCATGAGCTCTGCCCCGACGGTATTTTTGTAAAGCCTCGGTTCGAGGTGTACAAGGCTGTTTCGGATGAAATCCATGAAATCATGCTCCATTACGCGACCGCCATCGAGCCTATTTCTTTGGATGAAGCGTTTATGGATATTTCCGACCTGCACGAGCAGTTCCATACCGTGGGCGCCGTAGGGCGCGCCATTAAGGCGGAAATCAGGGAGAAAACAGGGCTGGTGGCTTCTGCCGGAATCGCGCCGAATAAATTCCTTGCGAAACTGGCAAGCGATCTGGATAAGCCGGACGGACTTTTCATCATTCCTTACGGGAAGGAAAAGGAAATACTTGAGCCGCTCCCGATTCGCCGCCTGTGGGGCGTGGGGAAGGTGACGGAAAAGAAATTACGGGAATCGGGCATCCTGACGATCGGGGATATGCAGAAAACAGCGGTGGAAAAGCTGATGCCTCTGCTGGGAAACCAGGCGCAGGTCATGAAGCAGCTTGCCGAGGGAATCGACGACCGCCCGATTGAAGCGGAGCGGCAGATCAAATCCATCGGCGATGAAGCGACCTACGAAACAGATCTGACGGATGAAAGGGATATCAACAGGCAGATCGCCATGCACAGCGATGTGGTGGCGCAGCGCCTTCGGAAGCACCATCTGGCAGGACGGACGATTTCCCTGAAAATCCGATTTGCCTCTTTCCGCACCGTCATGCGTTCCCTGTCGCTGGAGGAAGGAACGAATCTGCAGGAAGAAATTTATGCGGCCGCCCTGAATCTGAAAAAACGGATATTCATCGATGAAGGCGTGCGCCTCATCGGCGTCACGGCATCCAATCTGGCACCTCCGCTGGAAACGGTGGATTTATTTTCCAGAACGAAAGAAAAACGGGCCAAGGCGGCAGAGGTGATGGATGCGATACAGAAAAAATACGGGGAGACGGCGCTGAGGAAAGGCTTCTGGCTGGAGGCAGAAAAAACAAAGGATGAATGAACGGAAAAAAATAATTCAGCTGTGGCTTGCCATGTGGCTGGAGAAAAAGGACTCGGGAATCAAGGATATCGGAGATATATCGTATTGTGTATATGGATTTTCGATTTAAATTGTATGACAGGAGGTTTTACCATGGTCAATGAAGAACGAATGCGCCGCACGTTTGAGGAGCTGGTGCGGATATATGCGCCCAGTAAGGGGGAACGGGAGGTCTGCGAGTATCTGAAAAGGAAATTGAAAGCCCTCGGCGCGTCCAAAATCGTGGAAGACAATGGCGGATCGGTCGCCGGGGGCAACAGCGGGAATCTGATCGCCGTATTTCCTGCCGATACGGAAGGGCTTCCGTCCATCGCGTTCACCGCCCATATGGACTGCGTGGAGTGCTGCCGCGGAATCGAGCCTGTTCTGGACAACGGCGTGTATCGTTCCCAGGGAGATACGATCCTTGGCGGTGATGACAAGGCCGGTGTGGCCGCTATCTTAGAAGGGCTCGCCCTTATGAAGGAAAATTTCATTCCCCACGGAAAAATCACGGTTATTTTCACGGTGCAGGAAGAAATCGGGCTGATCGGGTCGAGATGTATAGAGGAAAAATATATCTCCGGAATTGATTTCGGATATACCCTTGACGCGGACGGGACGGCAGGAAACATATTCATCGCAGGGCCTGCCCAGTATACGATGAAATTCACTTTCCACGGGGTGGCCGCCCATGCGGGGATGGCGCCGGAAAAAGGGGTGAATGCGATTGCCATGGCGGCAGCGGGGATTGCCGCGGCGCCGACAGGGCGCATCGATGAGGAAACGACCTGCAATATCGGAAAAATCACGGGCGGCGTGGTGACGAATATCGTGCCGGAGCTTTGCGTCGTGGAAGCGGAGGCAAGGAGCAGGAATCCGGAGAAGCTCGAGAAACTGGCAGAGGATATCGTGCATGCCTTTACATCGGCGGCGGAACGATTTTCCGGCGGTTCCGTCGAAATCGAACGGTCGAAAGAATATGACGCCTTCTCTGTGGAGGAGGATGCGCCTTTGATGAAGCTGTTCCGCATGGCCTGTGATATGGCGGGCTTTGTCGTACGGACGGCCCCAAGCGGCGGCGGAAGCGATGCCAACTGGTTCGGAACGAAGGGTTTTCCTTCCGCCCTCGTGGGGGTAGGCATGAAGGATTTCCATACCAGCCGTGAAAATCTGGCGGAAAAGGATCTGTATGACGCAGGCGGACTGGTCTATCGCATCATAGAGGCGGAAAGCCATTTTTCAGGGCATTAAGGGAAAAATAAAACTGCTCTTTTCACAAATCGTGAGAAGGGCAGTTTTTGATTTATCCGATGAGGTTCCGGTTTTCTATGCGCAGAATCCGTGTGTGCCATTTGTCCAGCGTGGAGCGGTGGCCGATGCTGATGACCGTCGTCCCTTTTGTTTCTGACAGTTTCCGGTACATTCTTTCTTCTGTTTCTTCGTCCATCGCGCTGGTGGCTTCGTCCAGAAAGATCCATTTCGGCTGTTTGAGGAAAATGCGGACGAAGGCCAGTTTCTGCTGTTCGCCGAGGGAAAGGATATGGCTCCAGTCCGCTTCCGTGTCGAGCTGCGGGATGAGGTGGGCGAGGCCGCAGGTATGGAGAAGAGAGGAGAGGATTTCCCTGTCGGCGGTTTCCGACGGATAGGCGGCCGCGACGGCGAGGGTTCCCATGGGGATGTAGGGACGCTGCGGAATGAACATCATTTCCTTTTGCGGAGGAAGCGAGATATGGCCGTCCGCATAGGGCCAGAAGCCGGCAAGGACGCGGAGCAGGGTCGATTTCCCGCTGCCCGAAGGGCCTTTCAGGATGACGTGCTCTTCTTCACGGATCGTGCAGTCCGCCTGCCGGAGGATCGTCCTGTTTTCCGCGGGGCCTGTCCCTTTCTTCCATAACGGGGGAACGGAAATATTGACGGAGGAAAGGATGATGGCGCTGCTGTTTTCCCTGCGCTGCAAATCCTTTTCCACGGCGTCTGTGTTTTCACGGATATAGGAAATATGGGTATCGAAGGAAAGGAGACGCTCGGCGCAGGACTGCCATTCGGCGAGGGCGGCGTAAACATCGACGAAGTAGGACATGGATTCCTGCACTTTCCCAAAGCAGTTCGCCACCTGCATGAGGCCGCCGAGAGAAATATTTCTTGACAGGTATCTGGGAGCGGCGACGACAAAGGGGAAGATGATGGCAATCTGGGCGTAACTGTTTGTGAGCCAGGACAGCTGTTTCTGCTTTTTGATGATGAGGAGCGTATTTCTTAAAAGAGTCATGAACCGGTCGGAAAGGAGATTTTTTTCCTGCATGGCCCCGTTATAAAAGGCGACGCTTTCCGCCGTTTCACGAAGACGGACCATGGCGAAACGGAAATCCGCCTCGTATTTCTGCTGGATGAAATTCAGCGAGACCAGCCTGTGCCCGACCTTGTGCGTGATCCATGTGCCGAGGAGGGAGTAGGCGAGCGCCGTCCATACAAGGTAGCCGTACACATGGAATTCGCTGCCTGCCAGAGAAAATGCCAGCGGCTCGGACAGATTCCAGAGGACGAAGATAAAGCATACGATGGTGGTGATCGCGCGGAGGAGGCCGTTCATGAAAGCAAGCGTCTGGGCGGTGAACAGCTTGATGTCTTCTGAAATACGCTGGTCAGGGTTATCCGCTTCTCCGTAAGAAAACATTTCCAGACGGTAGTACATCTGGTGTTCCGTCCATTTGGAAAGATAATTCCTCGTCATCCATTTCCGCCAGCGCAGGGAAAGAAGCTGCTGGAGGTAATAGGCGTAAACGGCAAAGGCGATGTGGCCGAAGGCAAGTCCGGTGAAACGGATCAGTCCGTGGTAGACGGCCTCGCTGTCGTATTCCTGCAGGGCGCTGTAAAAGGAATTGAACCAGTCGTTCAAAAGCAGCGTCATATACACGGCGGCGACGGTCAGAGTGATGATGCCTGCGAGGTAGAGCCATGCGGATTTCTTTTCCTCGCTTTTCCAGTACGGGGTGACCAGATGGAACAGCCCCGTGATAAATTCACGGTTCCAGTTTCCTGATTTCATACAAGCTCCTCATTAATAAACATTTTAATGGCTCTATTATAGCAAAGGAGAAAAGCTATGGAGAAATATGTCGGAAAAAAGGAAGCTGTCCATGGAAATGGGACAGGCAGACTATTTACAGGGATGGAATTCTATTGTATAATATGAATATCGAAAATATTAGATTTAAATACAAATGACAAAAGGAGTGATCATTATGAGTAAAGAACTTCATTCTGCCGGAGATTTTGCAAATGAAATAGCCAACCATAAGGGCTATGCCCTGATTGATTTCTGGGCGACCTGGTGCCAGCCGTGCCGCATGATGGCGCCTGTGCTGGAAAATGCGGAAAAGCAGCTCGGCGATACGATTAATTTCTGCAAGGTGGATGTGGATGAACAGCAGCAGATGGCCGCTGATTTCGATATCATGTCCATTCCGACGCTGGTGGTATTCAAGGACGGACAGGAAATCAAACGTCTTTCCGGCTACCGTCCGCTGGACGCATTCATCAGTGAGCTGAAAAGCGTGGTAGAATCATAAAATTTCAGAAATCTTGAAATCACAAAACCGCTTCCTTTATAATGAAGATAAAGAAGCGGTTTTTTCGTGTTACAGAAGAAAAAGAGAATACGGAATGAGGGATTGCGGTGCGCCGCGACAAATCATATAGCGGTAGGCAGTGGCCAGCAGTCAGATGTCGGATATCAGAAGTCAGAAAAAGTAGTTAGTTGATGGTTCTTAGTGATGAGTTCTACGTCCGAAAATAAATGTAGCTATGCCATATGTATGTTAAATCCCTGTCGTCATCCTTGAACGAAATGGACGGTAAGGATCCGGCATGGGTTCATGGTTGTGTATTTCTTTCGGAGCCGCAGGATCTGGCGGCTTCCATCCTATTTCATGCAGAGAGGAGGCTTTTATGAAATTATCCGGAGTGGTTGTTTCGTTTGCCGCGCTTGCCTGTCTGGCCGGCGGAACCGTGGCGGGGGCGGAGGATATTGCCGCGCCGCAGGGGTACGAGGAGGTATTGGACCAGTATCATGATTTCATTTCCCGCGGGGGAGAGGAGGTCATCGTCAGCGATGGACTGACCGGCGTGTCAGAAAAGATTCTGGGGCTGGCGCCGGAGGAAGCTTTGATGCAGATCGGGTATGCGGTACAGGATATCAGTGGTGACGGGATTCCTGAATTGCTGATCGGCGACATGGAAAACGGGAGTTCGTCTTCCTTCCGCGGCAGCAACGTGTACGCCGTTTACAGCCAGGCCTATGGGGCGCCGCAGCTGTCTTTTGAAGGATGGGCGAGAAACCGGTATTACATGATGGGGAAAAGAGGCAGATTTCTGCATGAAGGCTCCGGCGGCGCCGCGAATTCCCTGTTCGGGACGTATGGAATTTCTTATGACGGCACACAATTGGAGTGTAAGGATTTTTATTTCACCGAGCCTAAAAACGGACAGTGGGATTCGATCGTATATTATCACAATACATCCGGCGTCCCCGATGCATCTGTATCGCAGGAAGTGGCGATGACGCCGTCGGATTTTCTGCACATGCAGGAGAAGCTGGAGGCGCAGACGCAGCATCTCAGACTGATTCCTTTCTCGGAATATGCTCCGTCCATGGGGCAGGAGGAAGCGGTGTCCGGCGGCATGGTGCAGGTGGAATGGGCGGATGAGGCGCTTTCCCGTTATTCGGACCGCATTGAATTTATTGCGGACAGCTCGGAATACCAGGTGAAGCTTTTATTTTCCACGCAGGAAGGTGTCAGGAATTTCAACATCCTCCAATTGACGCCTGAAATGGATGAAAACGGAAACCTCACATATTCGTATGTGGAAATTTATCAGTCAGACTGGCTCTCTCCGGAAAAGCCGCTGGTGCTCGGCATGGTCTTTTACGGGGATACACCGGGGTATGGGATTTCCTACGAGGATGAAAACGGACATGTCAGACGGTTCGCCGTGGGCATGAGCGGAAACGACGGATCGCTCTTCCTGAGCGAATTCTGAAACGGCGGATACCAATAAGCGGCGTTGTTTTTCGACGGGCGGAGGTGTCGCAGATGAAATTTTTCAGCCTGATTCTGATCATCCTTTTATCTTTTGCCGGTCCGGGCGGTCTGGCGGAAGCAAAGGATGCGCGTCCGGGCATGTGCCAGCTGAGCATGGCCTACGAGGATCAACTGCATACCATGGCTGATTTTGAAAAGGGGGCGCCCAAGGGCCGCATAGCCATACTGAGCGGAAACTGCGAGGGAGAAGTCTCCTATATGATGATTGTCACCTATTATGGCGGATACAGGACGGTCTTCCTTGATGACAGCAGGATTAGGAAAATCAGACATGTACAGGTGGGAGAGGTGCTGCAGGGAAAAAAAGCCGGCATGTATCTGAAAATAATACGTTCTCTGTGGTACGGATTGGACAGAGAGGGGAAAGTCATCGCTTTTGCCGAGGACAAGGAGGCAGCCGGAAATAAGGATATTTCCCTGCAGGTGGAAAGCGTGATTTCCATACACGGCGCCCTTGTGATGGAAAAGGAAGACGGCATGCACGGGAGCAGGGATGAAATGGAGCTGCTCGCAGGCACATGGAGCATTCCCGATTATCAAATCGTCGTGGATGACGAATGGATGGGCTATGTAAGGCCTGATATATCATTTGTGAGGTCGGAAAGGAGGGCATGATGAGGAAGAATATCCTGGCGGCAGGAATGGCGGCGGCACTACTCGGACTGGGCGGTCTGTGCTTTGCGTATGAGGAAACCGTTTTCCCGCCGGAACTTAAGGGAATCTGGGCCGACATCGGCGGAGAAAGGACGATCCACATAACTGACACGGGAATCAATGGAGACCGGCTGGAAGGCATCGACCAGATCGTCGGCGGCAGCGACCGGGGAAGCGGTACGGCTGTTTTTACAAGACGCGGCAGCCTGATTTCCGCAGAAATAAGCTGGGACACGGTCAGCCCCAATTATAAAATCTTCGCTTTGGAAGGGGATACCTATTATCAGCTGACAGGCAAATATTTCGAATCTGTCGGCGGCGTGTACCTGGGCATGAAAAAAAGCGATGTCGTGAAAGTTTACGGAGAACCTGACGCTTACGATGGTGAAGGGATGTATCAGACGTGGAAATATGCGGATGACAAGGTGCAGATCGAGTTCTGCTATGACGTGGTGGACGGGATCGTCCTTGAAAAAGGAAGCCCGAGGACCTTCGACCGGTCAGGGCTGGGAGCCGGGAATCCGTTTTCCGATTATAGCGCCTATTATCATGACGGGGACGAGGAAATGGGAATGATCGTGGCCAGTGACCGTGACTCTGAATATATCTGGTTCTATGACGGGGATGTATTTTTCAATTCGCTCCCGTATTGATGGCATTGGCGTATCAGACATCATGAATTGTCCTGCCGTAAAGACATTGGCGGCGGAGATATGGATGCAAAAGAAAAGCGTACCGCAGAAAGGAATGCGATACGCTTTTTGTGTGTTCCTGTGAAATTTTATATCAGGTAGGAGAAAAGGCTTGCGCCTGCCACGGTCATGATGCCTGCTACGCAGATGGACAGCGAGCTCATGGCGCCCTCCACCGGCCCCATTTCCATGGCCCTTGCGGTACCCATGGCGTGGGCGGCCGTGCCCATGGCGATCCCTTTGGCGATGGGGTTTCGGATGCGGAGGAATTTGAGAATATATTCTCCCGTGATATTTCCCAGAATGCCCGTGAAAATGATGCATGCCACCGTGATCGGCACATAGCCGCCCAGTTCGGCGGAAACGCCCATGCCGATCGGCGTCGTGATGGCTTTCGGGAGGATGGTCACATAGGAAGCGTGGTCAAAGCCGAAAGCAAAGCAGAGGGCGGCGATGGAGATCAGACTGGAGAGGACGCCGGAAAAAATGCCGAAGAAAATGGCGGACATGTTATTCTGCAAGGTTTTCATCTGCTCGTAGAGGGGAACGGCGAGGCAGATCGTGGCCGGTGTGAGCAGGTAATTGATGAATTGAAGGTTCTGGCTCATTCGGTCGTAGTCATAGCCGGTGATTTTCAGAAAGGCGATGATGAGCAGGGTGGAAATGAGGAGCGGGTTCAGAATCGGGCTTTTGAACCGTTTTTGAAGGTACATCCCGAGCCAAAAGGTGGAAATGCTTAAAAATGCGCCGATGTAGGCGGATTGTTCAAGGAGCTTGATCATTATTGGTTATTATTGTTTTCCTTTCCTGACGACCGGTTAAGAATCATTTGCGTCATATATCCCGCGCCGGCCATGCAGATGATCATGGCAAGCACGTTGATGATGATGTACTGGAGGATGGCGGATTCCATGAATCCCCATGCGCCCATGAGCCCCACGGCGGCAGGAATGAAAAGAAACGCCATGATACTGATGAGGAACATCGAGGTTTCACGGAGCTGCGCCACGTGGAGTATTTTGAAATGAAGCAGGGAAAAAAGAAGGACGATGCCGTAAATGCTTGCAGGGACAGGCAGGGGCAGGAGGTCATGCAGGATTTCCCCTGTAAAGGAAATAGCCATGATGATGCCGAACTGCATAAGGTACTTCATAGCTGACTCCCTCCGCAGCCAAGCACGGTGGAAATATAGCGGATGATCAGATCGGCGGAATTCTGATGGCCGAACCGTGTCGCGTCGATGCAGAGATCGTAATATTTCGCTTCTCCCCATGTCTGGCCTGTATGGAATTTATGGTAATCTTTCCTGTTCTGGTCAGCATGGCTGATGGTATCTTCCGCATCGGCGCGGGAAAGATGCCAGTATTTCATCTTATAGGCGATTCTTTTTTCCATGTCTCCGTGGATAAAGACCTTGACGCAGTCGGAACGGTTTCTGAAAATATAGTTTCCACAGCGTCCGATGATGACGCAGTCCTGATTCCCGACGAGCTTCATGAGGGCTTCTTCCGTGGGCCGGTTGATCCTTGCCGCATCAGCGCCCATGGAGAGGGCGAGGAGAAATCCCTGTGTGGGGAGTTCGTTGAAGAACATGGGCATGTCGTCGTAAAGCCCCTGTTCCTTTGCCATTTTACAGAGAGAATCCTGGTCATAGACGGGGATCCCGTAATGTTTGGCGAGCATGGCGCCGACCGTGTATCCGCCGCTGCCGCTTTCACGGGCGATCGTAATAATCATATGCATTCCTTCTTTCCCTATTGTAGACATTTTCTATTATACTACCTGCTGCAAGTCAGGGCGTAAATGAAAAACGAGAAACAAAAAATCATAAATGGTTCCTTTTTTCAAAACAGCATGCAGGAGAAAAAGAAAAAGCCCCCGTGCCGTATGGCATGGGAACTTTCATCAGATTTTAGCCAGTTTCGACATGCTGGTCCAGCCGGGATTCCATGAAATGATCTTTCCGTCCCTGAGGGATCTCTGCACATCGATGGTCCGCTGGTTGGAGGAACCCTTGAACAGGAGGGTGACGTCTTTCTTTTCAAGGACGAATTCCCCATCCACAAGGATGTCTATATATTTCAGCAGCTCATTGGTTTCCGGCAGGGTCTTGGCAAAATGACCGAGGATGTCCCTGTCGAATAAATAGCCTGTGAAACACCAGAGGTCTTTTTCCGGATAGGTTTCCTTGAACCGTCTGACGAGGGGGAGGAGCCGTTTCTGATTCACCGGTTCCATCGGTTCGCCGCCAAGGAGGGTCATTCCCTGATAGCAGTCCTGCCCCAGCTGGCGGATGATGTAATCCTCGGTTTCCTGCGTGAACGGTTTTCCGTAACCGAAATCCCAGGTCTCAGGATTGAAACATCCTTTGCAGTGGTGGGTGCAGCCGGAGACGAACAGGGAAAAGCGGATCCCCGGCCCATTGGCTATATCATATTCTTTGATGCCGGCGTAGTTCATACATAACCTCTCAGTATGGGAAATAATAAGCGGCGCTCATGGGAAAGAACGCCGCTCTTTGTTTTGGAAATAAACAGTGATTACAGGTGGAGGACTCTGTCCTTGATTTCCTGCGTACGGCCCTGGTTCCAGAACTGGGTGCCGATGTAGCCGCAGGTCCTTCTTGCGACGGACATCTTGTGCTGGTCATGGTTTCCGCAGTTCGGGCATTCCCAGATCAGTTTGCCGTTTTCGTCCTCGATGATCTTGATTTCTCCGTCGTAGCCGCATTCCATGCAGAAGTCGCTCTTCGTGTTGAGCTCGGCGTACATGATGTTGTCATAAATATATTTCATGACGGTGATGACTGCCGGAATATTGTTCTGCATGTTCGGCACTTCGATGTAGGAAATCGCGCCGCCGGGGGACAGCCGCTGGAAATCGGACTCGAATTTCAGCTTGTGGAAAGCATCGATCTGTTCCGCCACGTGGACATGGTAGCTGTTCGTGATGTAGTTCTTATCGGTTACGCCTGGGATGATTCCGAAACGCTTCTGCAGGCATTTCGCGAATTTGTAGGTGGTGGATTCCATCGGTGTGCCGTATACGGAGTAGCTGATGTGTTCGGCGGCTTTCCATTCCGCGCATTTATCGTTCAGCTTCTGCATGACTTTCAGGCTGAATTCCCTGCCCTCATCCGTGGTGTGGGAAACGCCGAGCATGCGGACGCACATTTCATACAGGCCTGCATAGCCGAGGGAAATGGTGCTGTAATTATTGAAAAGGAGCTTGTCGATCGGTTCGCCTTTCTTCAGTCTGGCAAGGGCGCCGTACTGCCAGAGGATAGGCGCTACGTCGGAAACGGTGCCGAGCAGTCTTTCATGACGGCAGCGGAGTGCCCTGTGGCAGAGTTCGAGCCTGTCTTCAAGTATTTCCCAGAATTTATCCATATCGCCGTTGGCGGAGCAGGCCACATCGACAAGATTGATGGTGACCACGCCCTGGTTGAAACGGCCGTAGTATTTGTGGGAGCCGTCTTTTTCCAACCCTTCCTGATCGGGGGTGAGGAAGCTCCTGCAGCCCATGCAGGGATAGACGTCGCCGTTTTTGTATTCCTTCATGACCTTGGCGGAAATATAGTCGGGAACCAGACGCTTTGCGGTGCATTCCGCAGCGAGCTTCGTCAGCTCGTAATAACGGGAATCGTCATGGATGTTGTCTTCGTCGAGGACATAAATCAGCTTCGGGAAAGCAGGGGTGATCCATACACCCTTTTCATTCTTGACGCCCTGCATCCTCTGGAGCAGGACTTCGCGGATGATCATGGCGAGGTCATCACGGGTCCGTCCTTCCGGCACTTCGTCCAGGTACATGAACATGGTGACGAAGGGAGCCTGCCCGTTACAGGTCATGAGGGTGATGAGCTGGTACTGGATGGTCTGGATGCCGCTCTTGATTTCGTCATGGAGGCGGGCTTCCACGATTTTGCTGATGATTTCATCGTCCATCGGTTCGCCGGTGATTTTTCTTTCCTCAATGACTTCCTTCTTGATCTTCTGGCGGCTGATATCAACGAATGGTGCCAGATGGGAAAGCGTGAAGGACTGTCCGCCGTACTGGTTGGAAGCCACCTGTGCGACGATCTGCGTGGTGACGTTGCAGGCAGTGAAGAAGGAATGCGGCTTTTCAATCATGGTCTGGCTGATGACGGTGCCGTTCTGCAGCATGTCTTCCAGATTGATGAGGTCGCAGTTGTGTTCCTTCTGCGCGAAATAGTCCGCGTCATGGAAATGGATGATCCCTTCATCATGCGCCTTGACGACTTCTTCCGGAAGAAGCAGGCGTCTGGTCAGGTCCTTGGAAATCTCGCCGGCCATGTAATCGCGCTGGGTGGAATTGATGACAGGGTTCTTATTGGAATTTTCCTGTTTGACTTCTTCATTATTCAGCTCGATGAGGGAAAGGATCCCGTCATCGGTGGTATTGCTCTTACGGGAAATTTCACGTTTATAGCGGTAACGCACATATTTCTGAGCCACTTCATAGCCACGCATTTCCATGATGCCCGTTTCCACCATGTCCTGTATGTCTTCCACATTGGCGGCGTGCGGATAACCGGCGATCTTTCTTGCGATGTTGTCCGCAATGGCACGAATCTGGAAATCATTCATCTGGTGGATGCCTTCCACTTCATGGTTGGCTTTTCCAATGGCATTGATGATCTTGGTGATATCAAAAGTGACTTCCTGCCCATTTCTCTTGATGACATTGGTACGGACTTTGATTTCCTCTGCATGGCTCTGATTCATGACAAACACTCCCCTATGACTTATTGTAATTGAAATATGAATACAAAATATAGAAATGTTGTAAATGTAAATACAACATGTTGTGTCGGAAATTATGTTACAACAATTCCATGGAAAAAGGAATAGGGAAAAACGAAATAGGGAAAGCCCCTGTTTTTTGAGTGGGCGGAACAGAAAGAAACAGGGAAGCAGGCAAGATTCGATAAGGGGTGGTGAATCGGGAGGCTTTGCGGCTGTTTCACGCAGCGTTTCACAGGATTTATTGATAATAAAGATTTTTTTTATAGGATGATATAGATATATTTATACCACATATTGTAGACAGTGAGTGAGAAACACAACCATTGGTATCTGTCATATAAATAACATATCTTATGCGGCTTAACGAAAGAGGAGCGGATGAAATGGCGGAGTGAATAAATTCCGTCAGATCAGACGAGAAATAAGCTTTTGAATAAAAAGGTGTTGCCAAGCGTTTAAGGGAGTGCTTGTGCTATAATGTGAAAAATTGCTATTGATAAGGCCAGTTACATTTTTATACAGGGAGTCAGATTTTATGAAAAACTCTGAAATTCACCGTCATCGCAGGAAAGAATCTTCTCCTCTGAAGAAGATCGTCTTTTTCCTTTTCATCCTTGTCTTTATCGCAGGGGCAGGGGCAGCGGCGGGATTTTTTGTTTCTGTGACGAGCGGACTGCCGGATATTTCTTCCAATATCGCGCCGGACGCATCGTCCCGCATTTATGATGCCAAGGGGCGGCTGATTACGACGGTCCATGCCGAGGAAAACCGCATACCCGTATCGATCGACAAGGTGCCGGTCAATCTTCAGAATGCGTTTGTCGCGGCGGAAGACGTCCGTTTCTATGAACACCACGGAGTGGATCCGAGAGGGATACTCCGCGCTTTCTTCAATAACCTGATCAGCGGCAACGCCACCGGACAGGGGGGCAGCACCATTACGCAGCAGCTGGCAAGGAACGCCTTTCTGACACAGGAGCAGACGCTGAAACGCAAGCTGCTTGAAGTCGTGCTGGCACTCAAGATCGAGCGGCAGTATACAAAGAAGCAGATTCTGGAAATGTACATGAACCAGATTTATTTCGGACAGGGCTGCTACGGGATTGAAACAGCGTCAAAGGTTTATTTCGGAAAAGATGTGAAGGATTTGTCGCTTGCCCAGTGCGCCCTGATTGCAGGGCTGCCGAACAGTCCGAATTATTATTCCCCGTTCCGCAGCGTGGAGGCTGCCAAGTACAGGCAGGGCATCGTGCTTGACCAGATGGCGAAGTACGGTTATATCAGCGAGGCGGATGCAAAGGCGGCCAAGGAAGCGGATCTGCAGCTTGCCAAGCCGCAGGAAGCAAGGAATACGGACAGCGTGGCGTCTTATTTCGTGAACTATGTCATTCAGGCCGTCAGTGAGAAATATGATTCTGATGCCATTTACAAGGAAGGGCTCCAGGTATACACAACCCTTGACTTGGATATGCAGAAGGAAGCAGAAGCGGCATTAAAGAAGAATCTGCCCGACGCCTATACGGATGCGAATAAGCTGACCCAGCCGCAGGGGGCGCTCGTTTCCGTGGAAGTGGGGACCGGTTATGTCCGTGCCATGGTCGGCGGCCGCGGACAGGATCATTTCAACCGTGCAGTGCAGATGACGAGGCAGCCGGGTTCCTCCTTCAAGCCGTTTGTCTATCTGACGGCTTTCGCCAACAAGGTCAGCCCGTATGATGTGCTCAGCAATGAATCCAAGGATTTCGGCGGAGGCTGGAAGCCGAAGAATTACGGCGGCTCCTCCGGCGGAAATACGACCGTGGCGGAAGCGCTTGTCAGGTCCATGAATATCCCGACGGTTTATCTGGCCGATGACGTGGGAATCAGCAAGGTTATCAGGACAGCGCAGGATTGCGGCATTTCCAGCCTTGTCACGGACGGAAGGTCCAATGACATGAATCTTGCGGCCGCCCTCGGCGGACTGACGAACGGCGTGTCCGTCTGGGACATGGCCAAGGCATACAGCGTGTTTGCCAACGGAGGCAAGCTCGTGGAACCGACAGTCATTTTGAAAGTCGTTGACCGGAACGGAAATACCATCGAGGATAATACGGGAACGCCGGCAAGCAAGCAGGTCGTCGATGAATCGGCGGTCTGGAAGCTGACGAGCATTCTGGAAGAAGTCATTTCCCGCGGAACCGGCGGAAATGCATATATCGGCCGTCAGGCGGCAGGCAAGACAGGCACCACAGACGAGGAACACGATGCATGGTTTGTCGGTTACACGCCGAACCTCGCCACGGCGGTCTGGATCGGGGATGATACCTCGACGAATGCGGGCTATACGGGCGGTACGATTCCGGCTGCCATCTGGCGTGATTACATGTCAGAGGCGGAAGTCGGATACAGCGCAAAGAATTTCGAAGTACCGGCAGCCATTCGTCAGGAAATAGAACGGGCGCGGGCGCAGCGGGCGGCCCAGGAAGCGGCGGAGGCCGAAGCGAAGAAGAAGGCGGAAGAAGCCAAAAAGAAACAGGACGTCAAAGATAAGGTCAAATCAGCTGGAAACAAGCTGCTGGATAAGATCTCCGGAAAAGACTCCAAGCCCTCTGAAACGTCAGATTCGAAAAAAACAAATTAAAATGAAAAAAGGATTCCTTTTAGCAGGGAATCCTTTTTGATCGGCTTGTTTCAGATTCTGAACTCCTGAAAACAGAAAATGCCGTATACATTAAAGTACCCCGCAGGATGGCAGCCCACGGGGTACTTTTTATTTTTGGAGATGGATGAAAGCTTCATGATTTGGCAACCATGAAGGATGTACGCGGAAATCCGATGCGGATTCCGTACTGCGTTGCCGGCACATCTGCGGCAGGGCAGGCATGCAACTTGTTCAGACCGGGGCTGTCATGTTTCAGTCGGGCAGAAGCGCTGACCTTACGCGGGGAAAAGAAATCATGCGCCACGGAACGGCGGATGGATGTTCTTGGAGACCGGACGCCTCATGGCCGTTACGACTGGCCGGAGAAATCCGCTTTTCGAAAAAGAATCCATATTTCTTTCCTTCTGCAAGGCTGAATCCGGATCGCAGGATACAGAAGAGGATCATGAATAGCTGCTGATCCGGTAAATCCAAAAACTTCTGCATGGCAATCATTGACAGGCCATGCGGAAATGGATTTAACAGTCGGATGGCTACGGAGGCGGACCTCATGGAACACTGCCGGCAGAGTGGAGATATATGGCCGGAAACCACAGACGGAATACATGCCGCCCTGATATCCTCCCTTTCTATTCCATTTCTGCAGGCAGGTCTTGGGATACAGACCCGCGGAAAGCGTCCATCACATACTTACCTGCTTTCATTATACACTTTTCTTCGCGGAATAAAAGTTGACAAATCGGACGGCTAAACAGATCATGGGAATGAACTGCACAAAGACTAAAGTATTCTGTGTATCGAAAATTTCTTTATCAGGGTATCAAAACAAAAAAGGTAAAAATATTTCATTTAAAATATTAAATATATCTTGAATAAATAGAAGGAAGGAGTATAATGAAACAAACGAAAATATTCGATTTAGTTTTTAAAAAAATATGAGCTGTACCAAAAGGAGCCTACCATGATGAAAATAGCAGAATCTCTTGCTAAAAGAAGAACGTATTACAATATCAATAAGAATCTTCCCGTGAAGGAAGAGCAGATCGTCAATCTGGTGAAAGAGCTGACCTCGCTCGTTCCGGATGCATTTAATATGAAGAGCGCCCGCGCCGTCGTTGTCCTCGGAGATAAGCAGGATGTCCTGTGGGATACGATATATGACGTATTTGAAGGAAAAGTGCCGCGTGAAAAGATTGACAGCTTCAAGGCAGGCGCAGGCACCGTCCTGTATTTCTACGATGAAAACGTGGTAAAAGGAATGCAGGAAGCCGTTCCTTCCTATGCGCAGAATTTCCCCGTTTGGGCGAACCAGGCGAACGGGATGCTCCAGGTCAGCATATGGAGCGGACTGCGTGAATTGAATGTGGGGGCAAGCCTCCAGCATTATAATCCGGTCATTGATGAAGCGGTCAGGAAATTGCTGGATCTGCCGGAAAGCTACAAGCTCATCGCGCAGATGCCATTCGGCGGCATTGTGGAGGAGCCGGAGGCAAAAGCAAAGGAAGTCATTGAAGACAGAGTCAAAGTTGTCAGATAAAAAAGGAAGTAAATGGTCTGTACCCATGGGGCAGGCCATTTTTTTTTTGCGCGCCTGCTGATCCGTTTTGCCGTTTTTATTTGTATACACTGTTAAAAATGGAGGGAAAGGAAAATTTTATGAACTTTTGTCCGTAAAGGCGGATGGACGGGGATTTTACGGGGAAATAAAGAAAGAGGATACGTTATTTATATCAATAAAAACATACTTGAATGGATTAATATATGCTTTCTGTTTTAAAAATGTCGTGATTTATGAAAAATAAGCGTGATTTTCCAAGGATTATGAATTTAAGTGATTGAAACTGTCCGCATCTATGTCAAAAGAGGAAGAATGGGGATTTGCACGGTATAATGTGCTAAAATAATTGCGGAAGTAAAGTTTTTGTAAAGTGTTGAGAGGAGAGTGTTTTTTCATGAAATGGAAAGCTCTTGCTGCATGTACTTTGGCAGGATTGGCAATGGTTGCTGCCGGCTGCGGCGGCGGTGGTGACAAGGCGGCATCGGGTGCCAAGTCCGGTGCTCCGGATCTGAAAGGCAAGAAACTGGTGATGTATGTATCTTTCCATGAAGATACGGCAAAGGAACTGGCAGACCTGTTTAAAAAACAGACGGGGGCAGAGGTAAGCTTCATCCGTCTGCCGACCGGCGAAGCCCTTGCCCGCATCACGGCGGAAAAAGATGCGCCGAAAGCGGATATCTGGCTTGGCGGCACGGCTGATGCGCATGCGAAAGCGGCCGCTGACGGATTGCTGGAAGCTTATAAATCCAAAAATGCGAAAATGATCCTTCCGGAATATCAGGATAAAGACGGTTTCTGGTATGGCACATATCTGGAAGTCCTTTCCATCGGATATAATGAAAAACGGTTCAATGAAGAATTCAAGCCGAAGGGCATTGCTGCCCCGACCACCCTGCAGGATCTGCTGAAGCCTGAATTCAAAGGGGAAATCATCATGCCGGATCCGCGTAAATCCGGTACGGGCAATACATTCATCAGCTCCGTCCTCCAGAGCATGGGCGACGAAAAGGGCTGGGCATATCTGAAAGCCCTGAAGCCGCAGGTCGCACAGTTCACACCTTCCGGCTTCAC
Organism: uncultured Dialister sp.; assembly: GCA_902462205.1. Taxonomy (GTDB): domain Bacteria; phylum Bacillota; class Negativicutes; order Veillonellales; family Dialisteraceae; genus Dialister. The sequence goes on along the minus strand of CABQAR010000002.1, from coordinate 34,555 downwards.
CCCGGGACAGAAGGCGGGAGCAGGAGAATATCTGATCTGCGTCAACTTTATTTCTGACCAGAACCTGGTAAGCAATAAGGGGCAGAAGCTGGTCAGCACGATTTATGAAAACTCCGGCTGGACGGTTTGCCCGGTAGGCAAGATCAAGAATAAGGCCAACGAAGACGTGGCAAAGGCATTCATTGATTTCGTACTGACGAAGGAAGCAGGGGAAATCCTTGTCAGAACGACGAACGGCATCGCCTGCAATCCTGATGTCGCTCCGCCGAAAGGAATGAAGCCGCTTAAGGAACTGTCGCTATTCAAGACCTATGACCTTGTCAAAGCCGGTGCTGATAAGCAGAAGAACTGCGATACATTCTTTGCAGAATAATTTGTAATCAGTAAGAAGCTGCCTCCACCATCGGTGGGGGTAACTTTTTATCTATATATTTCATGAGTCATATTTTATGAGTCAGATGTCTTTCGTTTTGTCGGGGATTTAAGGAATGGCAGACATAAGAAGCCTGTTTCCCCATGGGGGATTCATGGAGAATCGGAAAGGAAGCAGGTTTCTTTTCCTTCTGTCATCGAAACATAATAACGAACTCGATTCTTTGTCTTTTAAGGAGTCTTTGTATGAATGAAAAAGAAACCGGTCGTGAGCATACCGGGATCGGAGCGGAACTGAAGGTCCTCCTGCGGGAGCCTCCGCTTCTGGTCAGCATCCTTGCTGTCTTTCTGATATTCGGCATTTTTATCATCTATCCCTTTGTGAAAATTCTTCTGGTGCCGACAGCGGCGGACTGGGCGAGAGCGGTTACGGACAAGGAATTTATCGAAGTATTCAGCCATACTATTTTCTCCTCCCTTGTAGCGACTGCGACGGCCATCGTCTTTGGCTTTATTTTCGCTTACGGCATCAATTACACGGATATGAAATGCAAGCGGTTTTTCCAGGTGGTGGCGCTGCTTCCCACGATGGCGCCCTCCGTTGTCAGCGGTCTGGCGTTCATCATGCTTTTCGGCCGCCGCGGATTCATTACATGGGAACTGCTGCATCTGAAAGTAGACTTGTACGGGCCGATCGGCCTGTGGGTGGCGCAGACGATCGCGTTTTTTCCGCTCGCATATATCACGATTTCCGGCGTGCTGAAAAATATCAGCCCAAATCTGGAGCTGGCGGCACAGAATCTGGGCGCCCGCGGCTGGTATCTGTTCCGTACCGTGACGCTCCGTCTGGCGACACCGGGACTGGCGAGCGCATTCCTTCTGGTGGCCATCAATTCGTTGGCCGATTTCGGCAACCCGATGCTCGTCGGCGGGAATTACCACGTCCTTGCGACAGAGGCGTACACGCAGGTCACCGGCGCATGGGACCTTCCGATGGGGGCGACGCTGTCCGTATTTCTCGTCATACCGACGCTGATCGTGTTCTTCGTCCAGCGGTACTATCTGGAGAAAAATTCCTATGTCACCGTGACGGGGAAACCTGTGGCAGGACTGATCCGCGTGACGGCAGGGCCGATGGCGACATGGTGCTTCTTCGCGTTCTGCATGCTTGTCAGCCTCGGCATCCTCATGATCATCGGCGTGGTCATCCTGTTTGCCTTTACCGTGTCCTTCGGGGCGGATTACACCTTCACCTTTGATTATTTCAAGGAAGGCGTCATCCAGTCCAATGTCATGGTCAATTCATGGCTCGCGTCCATGTCGACCGCAGGCATCAGCACAGTTTTCGGCATTGCCCTTGCCTTCCTGACGCTCCGCAAGAAATTTCCCGGAAGGAACGTCATGGATTTTCTGGCGATGCTCCCCGTTTCCCTGCCGGGAACATTCATCGGCCTTGCCATGATCCTTGCCTTCAATGACGGGCCGCTCGAAATGACGGGCACGCTCGCCATCATCATCCTCGGCATGGCGCTCCGCCAGCTTCCTGTCGGCTATCGTCAGGCCGTGGCGGGTCTGAAGCAGATCGAAGGGTCTCTGGAGCAGGCTTCCACGAATTTAGGGGCGAACAGCTTTACCACGTTCCGTAAAATCGTGCTGCCCATGTTGAAAAATTCACTGTCTGTCAGCTTTGTTTATGCGTTCATGCGCTCTATGAATACATTAAGCACCGTTATTTTTCTTGTATCACCGGAATGGAATCTGGCCTCGATCAATATCATGAGTCTGGCGAACCAGGGCTTCCTTCCGACCGCCAGCGCGACCGCGGTAGGCATCATGCTTGTCATTTATCTGACATTCGGCGTGGTCAAGCTCATTCTTCGTGATAAGATCAATATCTTTGATTTATAGTCCGCATGGATTGCAATTGTTGAAAACAGAGGTGGATCAGGATGTCCGATTTTGTATTACAGTTGAAAAAACTCAATAAATATTTTGGAAATAACCATGTCATCAAGGATGTGGACATTGATTTTGAAAAGGGGCATTTCGTCACGTTCCTGGGGCCGTCCGGCTGCGGAAAGACGACGCTCCTCCGCATGATTGCGGGATTTTATGAACCGGATGACGGAGAAATCCTGCTTAACGGGAAACGCATAGAACGCATTCCGCCGTATGGACGGAATACCGCCATGGTGTTTCAGGAATACGCGCTGTTTCCGCACATGAATGTCTTCGGTAACGTGTCGTACGGCCTCCGCGTGAAGCACCGCCCGCAGGAAGAAATCGAAGAGCGCGTAATGAAAGCACTGGAGCTGATGCAGCTCAAAGGACTGGAGACGCGTTTTCCCAACCAGATGTCCGGCGGACAGCAGCAGCGTGTCGCCGTCGCCCGCGCCCTCGTCATGAATCCGGAGGTACTCCTTCTGGATGAACCGCTGTCCAATCTGGATGCGAAGCTTCGTGAAAGCGTCCGCGTGGAGCTGCGTGAAATACAAAAACAGATGGGGCTGTCCACGATTTACGTGACCCATGACCAGTCGGAAGCGCTGTCCATGTCCGACATGGTCGTCGTCCTGAAGGGCGGCGTCGTCCATCAGACCGGCACGCCGCAGGAAATCTACTTTGAACCGAAAACGCCGTTTGTGGCGGATTTCATCGGCACGACGAACCTGCTCCGCGTCAAAGGGAATGGCAATGAGGCCGTTTCCTACGGAACGGTTTCTGTCCGGACCGCGAAGCCGGTGCATGACGGGCAGGAATATTGTCTGAGCATCCGCCCTGAATCATTGAAGCTCTCCAAAGAGCCGATGGAAGGCCTTGTCAATATCAGGGTCACCATCATCAATAAGATGTTCCTTGGAGAAAAGATCCGCTATTTCGTCAGAGACGGGCTTGAAAAAGAATGGATCGTCGATGTCTTTGACCCGGGACGGACGATTTTAGAAGGAGAAGCATATACAGCCTTCCCCAGTGAAAAGGCATGGCTCATCGAGGATCTGACAGACTGAGCGATGGCGTGGAATGAAAGCATGCTGTTCCTGATACGATGGAACGGCATGTTTTTTCTTTGTCCGGCGGGAAATATTTTATCGCAGGCGGAAAGTTTTCCATGCATGGCGGAAAATGGGGAGTCCGGATCGTTTTTCTTGACGGAAGGGCGGAATTTCTGTATTGTTAAGGGAAATAGTGAACGGAGGCGGCCATGTTTAAATTCAGTGATATTTTTCTTGCCATCGTGGCAGGATATGTGATTTATAAAATCGGATTTGTAGATGGGTTCACACTGGTGAATCTGTTCATCCTCGTCTGTCTGACCGTGTCCGTCGTTTCCACCGTGATGCGCCGGTCCGGATATACCGCCCGTCTTGAGGAAAAGGAAAGGGAGGCGGAACGGAGACTGGCAGAAAAGAAAGAAGAAAAGCAGGAATGAAAAGGGCAGCCCGAAGCGGGCTGCTTTTTGCGTGTATGAAGAATCTGCATGGAGAAGCGGCACGGTATTTCTATTCAACTGCTGATTGTGTTAAAATTTAAATATAATGGCAGGGAATATTTTCGGATGGGAAGCGCGGGCCATGAATGGCAGGCCATCGTATTCCGTGGCGCTTTTCGAATTCTTTTCCTGCCGCAGGTAAGGAGCGTGTTTATGAATTCCGATTTGGATATGGTGAGGCACATCAATGGTCTGGCCGGCCGCGTGAGGCCTGTGGATCTGATGCTGGATCTGATTACCCGATACGGACACTGGGCGTTTCTCATATATGGAATCCTTCTGTGGCTCGCGCCGGGAGAAGATCGGGAAAGAAGAAGGCAGAGCTGCGTCACGGCGTTCCTGACGGTCTGCGTCTGTTCCTGTATTTCTTTTCTGATCGGCAGGCTCTGGCACAGGGAGCGTCCCTTTACCAAGGACTGGCGGATATGGAATTTCACGGGGCACAAGGCCAATGCGTCTTTCCCCAGCAATCATACGATGAACGGCGCGGCTGTGGCATTCCAGCTTCTCCGCGACCGGATGCCGGGCGCGTGGTGGATGTCCGCGCTGTCAGGACTGCTTGCTTTTTCCCGTATTTTTGCAGGCATGCACTATCCCACGGATCTTCTGGGAGGCATGGGAATCGCGGCAGCGGTCCATCATTTGATGAATCATGGCAGGGTTCTGCCGTTCATGGTGAAAATAACCCGTTTCCTGTCGTTGGTTTCGGATAGGATTTTCTTTTTTGCAAGGGGCAGGTGATCGTATTGGCGGTTGATACAGAAACAGGACGGAAAATATCCATCGTCAGGATCGCCCAGATCCTTTTTTATGAATCCGATGAGGAGCATCCCCTTTCGCAGCAGCAGATACTGGCGAGGCTGCAGGAGAAATACGGGCTGGAAATGGACAGGAAGGCGGTCAGGCGGAACCTGATGGCTCTTCGTGACAACGGCCTTCCCGTGGAATGCAGGGAGGTGGACCGTGTCATCCGAGGCAGAGAGGCACCCCTTTCTCTTGACTGGTACTGGAAGCATGAAATGACGAAGGCGGACATACAGACGCTCATCGACCTTTTGTATTTCTCCCATCTGCCTACCTTGCAGGTGAAACAGATTTCAGAGAAGCTGAAACGGCTCCACCGCCAGGGGTTCAATGATGGAAAGTCAGGCGTGCGGAATATTCCGGCGGTGCAGAGACCCGTTCCGCCCCAGGATACGCTTTCCGTGCTGTCTGATGCTATCGGAAAGAAGAAGCAGGTACAGTTTTTCTATGACCATTACGAAGCGGACGGAAAGAAGCACCACGGCAGGATGTCGGACGGCAAGGACCGTTCTTATGTGGTGAATCCCTATGTGGTCGCTGCTTCTGACGGACGGTACTTCCTTTTGGGGAGCATCGATGATAAAGAGGAAATCACCGCTTTTGCCGTGGAGCTCATCGCGGAAGCCAAAATGACGGACAGGGAAGTCCGCCCGCAGAAAACGATCCGCGGCGCGGAAACAGGGATACGGACGTCGGATTTCCTTGCCACGGTCAGCCGTACCTATTTAGGGGCGCCCGAGGTCTGCCGGTTTGATGCGGACTGGCACCTCATGACGGATATCATCACGGATTTCGGTAAATCCGCCTTCCTTGTCTCTGCGACACAGGGGCGCGTCCTCGTGGAGGTAAATGCGCCGCCTGCCGTGGTCCGTGCGTGGGTGCTCAAGAATGCGCCGCTTGTGAAAGTGGTATCACCGGTATCGCTGGTGAAGTCGGTAAGAGATGCAGCGGCGGATCTGACGCGTCTCTATGGCGGTGGATGATGGCATGGAAAATCATTCTCGCCGTCCTTATTGTTCTTCTTGTCCTGCTGCTTATCCCGATTCGCTACCGGTTTTCACTGGAAATGTGGAAAGCATCGGTCACAGTGAGGGCGCTCTTCGGACTGGTCAGTAAAACAATCATATTCCCCAAACCCAAGGGGAAAAAGAAAAAAGAAAACCTGCCGGATGAAGGAACTCCTGCTAAAATAGAAGAAGAACAGCCGATTGAAATCGATCGGGAAACGGGACGTGCCAAAGAAGCGCCTGCTGATGAGCCTGAACGAAAGGCGGAAGAAAAGCAGGAGAAAAAACAGAGGAAACGGCCCACGCTGTTGCAGCAGATCCAGTTCGCGCTGGAAAATGGTGCGGTGGAAGCCGTGCTGAAAGCGGCGGTCGCCATTCTGGCGCACAGCCTGCCCGGCCGGTGGAAACTGTATGGCGAATTCGGAACGGGAGATCCCATGGTGACAGGCATGCTGCAGGGGATGACAAAGGCATTCCTGCCCGGACCGACAGAAGAAATCACATGGAAATATACAGAGTCTTCCTACCGGATAAAAGGGGAAGGCTGGGGACGGATTATCCCCTTATATGTCATCGGTATTGTTTTAAGGCTGGCGGTAAGCCTGCCGATACGCCAATTCTGGCGATACAGACAGGGAGGAAGATTATTATGAACGAAGAATTAAGAAAAAAGATTTTCGAAGAATTCAAGGACATGATCCGTACGGAAACCGTCGTAGGCCAGCCGATTTATCTGGGTGATGCCACCATCGTTCCGTTCGTGGATATTTCCTTCGGCTTCGGCACGGGCAACCATGGAGCGAACGGAGAGTCCAACGGGGAAGCGGGCGGCGGAAAAATGAGCCCGACGGCGGTCCTCATCATGAAGGGGGAACGGGTGGAACTTTTCTCCATTAAGAACGCGACGCCGAACAATACGGTGGACAAGGTGCTGAACATGGTGCCGGAGGTCGTTTCCCATTTCACAAAGAAAAAAGAAAAGCAGGACGAAGTCCGTGAGGCGGCTTTGAAGGAAGCTAAGGAAGCCATGAAGGAAGAAGCGGAAACAGCTGCTCTGGAAGCAAAGCCTGTCGAAGAATAAATGTGACTTAAGGTCGATTTTTATTGACAGATGATAAGTATTATATTATTATTAGTACATACCCAAAATCCCATTGAATGACGGGGATATTTCTAAGGAGGAATGTGGTAATGAAAATGAATAAAGCAGCAGCTGCCATCACGGCTGGTATAATTGCCTTCGGAGCAATCGGCTCCGCATCCGCAGCAGGAATCGGTTATGTAAATTCCGCCGCACTCATGCAGGCGCATCCGAAAATGGAAAAAGCACAGCTGGATATGAGGAACGCAGCACAGAAAGCACAGGAAAATTTCAACAGCCGCAGCGCAGGCAAGAGCGATCAGGAAAAACAGCAGATCGCACAGGAAATCCAGCGTGATCTGGACACCAAGGAAAGAAGCACCATGCAGCCGATTCTGCAGGATATCCGCAAGGCCATCCAGCAGGTTCGTCAGGAAAAAGGACTGGATATCATTCTGGAATCCGGCGCGGTCATTGACGGCGGCGTGGATGTAACTTCTGCAGTAGGATCCAAGCTTACAAAATAATTTTGCTTCATGAAGAAGAGATCTCAAGAGAGGTCTCTTTTTTGTTTCATGTTGGCGGTGCCGGAGCGAAAATGTCCCATGCCCTGTCCTTCATAATCATGGTAAAATTGAAATATATAAATAAAAGGAGTCGTCATCATGTGTAACCAACTGGCAAAGCTCTGCAAGGCCATGATTGCCTATGACAGGGGAGATCCCCGCCGCATCCACCATTTCCTTAAGGTGCATGCTTTCGCAAGGCAGATCGGACTGGAGGAAGGGCTGGAAGAAAAAATACAGTTCCGTCTGGAGGCGGCCGCCTATGTCCATGATATAGGCATCCATCAGGGAGAAATACGGTTCGGCAGGAATGATGGAAAAATCCAGGAGGATTTAGGTCCGGCGGAAGCGGAAAAAATGCTGAAGGCACTTGGATTTTCCGAGGCTGATACAGAACGGATCTGCTGGCTCGTGGGACACCACCATTCCTACGGAAGCATCGACGGTCCGGATGCGCAGATACTGGCGGAAGCGGACATGCTGGTCAACCAGTATGAAAGCGGCGCGGAAGAAAGACAGAACCGTGCGCTCTACGGCAGGCTGTATAAGACGGAAACGGGGAAACGCATTTTCCGCGAATTGTATTTTGAAACTTATGAGGGATGCCATGCGTGATACATCGCTGGTCTATCCTGTGGCAGAAGACGGACGGATCCTTCTGGGGCATAAGCGGAGAGGCATGGGCTACGGGAAATGGAACGGTTTCGGCGGAAAGATAGAGCCGGGAGAAACCATGAGGGAATGTGCGGCAAGAGAGCTTTTCGAGGAAAGCGGCCTTATAGCCCGCCCGGAAGCTTTTGAACTGGCAGGCGATTTATACTTCCACCAGCCTTCCGATCCAACCTGGTCCCATGCAGGCATTGTCTATTTCGTGAGGGAATGGAGCGGGAAAATCAGGATGTCCGATGAGATGGAACCGAGATGGTTCGTTCCGGAGGAATTTCCTTTCCAAGAAATGTGGATGGCCGACCGCATATGGATTCCCATGATCCTTGCAGGACAGAAAATCAGGGGGACCATCTATTTTGAAAAGGATGGAAGCACCGTTTATGATTACCATTTTGAAACGATGAAATAAAAAATGAGGAGCCGGAGCATTTTGAAAAAATATGAACCCGGGGCAGAGTGGCCCCGACTTCTTCTGGACTGGTTCGATCAAAACCGCCGTGAGTTGCCGTGGAGGGAAAGCAAGCCGCGGAATCCATACCATGTATGGGTGTCGGAAATCATGCTGCAGCAGACACGGACGGAAGCGGTCAAACCGTATTTTGACAGCTGGAACGAACGGTTTCCCACGATAGACGCGCTGGCTGCAGCGGAGGAATCCGACGTGCTGCACGCATGGCAGGGGCTTGGCTATTACAGCCGTGCCAGAAATCTGCACAGGGCGGCCAAGGAAATCGTGGCAAATTACGGCGGACAGGTTCCGCAGGAGAAAAAGCAGATACTCGGACTGCCGGGCGTCGGGGAATATACAGCAGGCGCCATCCTTTCCATGGCGTACGGACAGCATGAGGCCGCAGTCGATGGGAATGTGCTCCGCGTCTATGCCCGTCTGTACGGAATCACAGCGGATATTTTAAAAACGGCAGGTCGTAAGGAAATTACCGCGCTTGTTGAAAAAACACTGCCCTGCCGGGCGGGAGATTTTAATGAAGCACTGATGGATCTGGGGGCGGAAGTCTGCATCCCGCGTCATCCGAAATGTGACGCCTGTCCCCTGCAAAAAGAATGTGCCGCGCGGAAAACAGGCATGCAGGAACAGCTTCCTGTCCGCACGCCGAAGAAAAAACAGCAGGAGTATATCGCCTGCTGCGCGGTGGTGATCAGGGATGGAAAGCTCCTGCTCCGTTTGCGTCCGTCCAAAGGGATGCTTTCCTCCATGTGGGAGCTTCCCATGGCTCTTTCCGACACGGAAGAAGCGGGAAAAAGAGAACTGGAAGAATTGCTTCAGGGAAAGGCAGAGGAAAAAATCTGGGAATACACGCATGTATTCACCCACCGCATCTGGCACATGAAAGCGTATGTGTTCAGACATATCAGGATTCCGGAGGGAGAGTACCGCTGGTATGCCCATGAAGAATACAGGGAGATTCCCCTTGCAGGGCCCCATGCCAGACTGGCGGCCTATCTGGAAAACAGGCTGGAGCAGGAATAGCTGCAGGGACGCCTGATTCCCAAACCCATCATCCTTTGCGCGTTTGGATCCTTTCTGATGCCCAGAGGGTGTATTTACCATAAAGGAGAATCTTGTGAATTTTTATCGTATACTCATACTTATCTTTTCTGTCCTCGGCCTGGCCAACGGCGGACTGATCGCCTCGCTGTTCCGGCTGAAACGGTTTTATCTGTACGCTCTCGGCGGAGCGGCGATCGCCTTCTGCGCCGTGGAATATTATATCTGGTACGCCCTTGCGTATGACGGATACGGAGACGCAGGACGGCTCCTTGCCTATATTGTCTGCGGCATCCTCGTCATGGATCTGATGATACTGGTGCCGATGATCCTTCTGTCACTGGCAGGCTGTATGAAGCCGGTGCGGAAATATGCGCAGGCGCTGGGCACGTTTGTGCTGCTTGGCTCGCTTTTCATCGGCGTGTATGGATCGGTGGACGGAACGCTCAGGGAAACCACGGAACACCATGATATATATGTGGATAATCTTCCGAAAGGGTTTGAGGGATTCACATTCGCGCAGATTACCGATACCCATATCGGGCCGTATTACCGCACGGCGGATCTGGCAGAAGATCTGGACCATGCGAAAGCGGAAGGCGCGGAAGCCATCATGCTGACCGGCGATCTGATTGATGATTTGCAGGTCATGCCGGAAACGGAAAAGCTGCTGGTAGGAAGGAGTCATTTATTTCCTGACGGAATACTATACGTCCGGGGAAACCATGAATTCCACAAGGATCCGGAATACATCGAACAAGAATTAAGGAAGACGCCTGTCCGGATCCTGAACAACAGCCATGTGGAAATAATGAAAAACGGCGCCGGTCTTTATGTGGCAGGCGTGGATTATCCCGAGATGAAAGGAGAGGGCAGGGACGCGCTCATCAAGGAGATGGTACAGGAAGCATTTGCAGGAATCCCCGAAAATGCGCCGATCCTTTTTCTTGCGCACCATCCTGATTTTATCAATGAAGGCTTTGTCCGCCATGCCTTCCTGACACTGACAGGCCATACCCATGGCGGACAGACGGGGCTGGACGGAAAGCCTCTGATGACGCCGTTTACCTATATGCGTGGCATGTACAGCGATGGAACGAATTATGGCTACGTATCCCGCGGAAACGGCGGATGGTTCCCCTCCCGCTTCGGCTGCAGCAGGGAACTGGCGATTTTCACCCTGCACAGGAAAGCATAAGAAAAACACCGCTTTTTACGGTCGGTGTTTTTGCGTGCCATGAATGATTGGTTTCAGGTAATTTTATTTCATTGTGAGCATGTACAGATAGGAGTGCCTGTCCGGATAATGGTAGGGGACGGGGAGTTCTTCTTTCGTGATGCGGCGGAATCCGGCGTGTTCATAAAAGCGGTGCGACTTTTCCGCTACGGACGGAGTGTCCAGAATGATACGGGCCAGCTTCTGTTCCTCCGCGAAACGGAGAAGCGACTGATAGAGCGCAAGCCCTACTTTTTTTGCCCGCCAGTCCTTATGGACGAAAAATTTTTTAAGGATGCCTGTATCGCCTTCCTTCATAAGGCCGACCGTGCCGACGACCTGATTTCCGTCTGCGGCGACCCAGAACCGGCCTCCATTGGCGGTGTAGTTTTGCGGTATGTCCAGCAGGTCCGGCTGCTCTTCCAGAGAAAGATTGATTTTCGCTTCTTCGTTCTGGATGTGTAGGACCAGGTCGATGATCTGCTGCTTATAGGACTCTTTGTAGAGTGTGATTTCCATCGAAGGAACCTCCTTGTGGAAAATGAAAAAGGAATGAAGCCATCCTGCTTGTCGTGGTGGTCTCATTCCTTTTATTTTAACTCTTTGTGGAGCTTAATGTCGTGTCTATTTTATTTTCCGGTTTCTGGGAAATTTTCACGATCTCGCTTCTGATTTCTTCCATGTCATTGTTGTTGTTTTCCGTGAGCGGTTTCAGGATGACGGCCGTCTTATCCGCGTTTTTCAGGGGCGTTTCGATGGTCTTGTCGATCCGGCTGTAGGAAAAAGTAATTTCTTTGCCTGATTTGGTCGTGACGACGAGTCTTCCTCCGTCAATGGTGCCACTGCCGGAGAGGCTTCCTTCCACTTCCTTGCTTCCCTGCTGCACGCGGTGGTCCACGGTGATGGTTTTGTCTTCATTTCTGGTGAATGTGACGGTTTCCAGATTGCGGATCTGGTCGCCGCTCCAGTTCATGCCTGCTTCCTGCACGCCCCACCAGGTGCCTTCCCACGGACCGCCGGTGAGTGCGGAGAACAGGGCGAAAGCGCCGCCGGTCAGGATGACCAGAAGGGCGATGATGCCGATGATGATATATTTCTTCATAGATGATCCTGCTTGTGTCGTAATTTTCGTCAATAGCTGTTTTTTTATTTTAACACAGGAGGGATTGGATACGCAAAGCATTTACAGCCGGGCCCTGTGATTTTAGGAAAGCTTTACAAAAGGAAATATCGGGATCGGAAAAGAGGCAGTTCTTTTCATTTTTCTGTTTACAAAATAAACGAATTTAATACATCTGTTTTATAATGCGCAGAAAATGCGTTTAAATGGCTTATAAGGCTGATTTATGGTATAATTAATCTGTAAAAATCCTGCCTTGGTAGGGGATAAAATTATTTTTTTTACGGATGTCCCTTTGGGGCTCCTGTTTTTATGTAAGGAGAAATTATGGATTGGCAGGAAGGTAAGATTGTAAACACGCCGCTGGAAAGCCAGATGAAGAATTCCTACATCGACTATGCCATGTCGGTCATCGTTACCCGCGCGCTGCCTGATGTCAGGGACGGACTGAAACCTGTCCACCGCCGTATCCTGTATGCGATGAATGAAGCAGGGATGCTTCCGAACAAGGCGTATAAGAAGTCTGCCCGCATCGTCGGCGATGTATTAGGTAAGTACCATCCCCACGGCGATTCCGCGGTCTATGACTCGGCGGTCCGCATGGCACAGGATTTTTCTATCCGCTATCCGCTGGTAGACGGCCACGGCAACTTCGGCTCGATTGACGGCGACTCTGCAGCGGCCATGCGTTACACGGAAATGCGCATGGCGAAAATCACGCTGGAAATGCTCCGTGATATTGACAAGGACACAGTCGATTTCATGCCCAACTACGACGGTTCCCTGCAGGAGCCGCTCGTATTGCCCTCCCGTATTCCGAACCTGCTTGTGAATGGTTCCTACGGAATCGCGGTCGGCATGGCGACCAATATTCCGCCCCACAATCTGACGGAAGTGGTGGACGGACTCTGCGCCATGATCGACAATCCGGAAATCACGATTGATGAGCTGATGAAGTACATCAAGGGGCCGGATTTCCCGACAGCCGCCATCATACAGGGGCATCGCGGAATCGAGGATACCTATCGCACGGGACGCGGGTCGATCACCGTCCGCGCGAGATGCGATGTGGAAGAAATGGAACGCGGAAAGAGCCGCATCATCGTTACGGAACTGCCTTACCAGGTCAATAAGGCAAGGCTGATTGAAAGCATAGCCGATCTGTCCCGTCAGAAGGTCATTGACGGAATCACGGCGCTCCGTGATGAATCGGACAGGGACGGCATGCGCATCGCCATCGAGCTCCGCGCGGATGTAAATCCGCAGATCATGCTGAACAATCTGTACAAGCATACACAGATGCAGATGAATTTCGGCGCCATCATGCTCGCCCTCGTGGATGGGCATCCGCGCATCCTGAATCTGAAGCAGATCCTGTATTATTACCTGAAGCATCAGGAAGAGGTCATCACCAGAAGAAGCCGCTATGAGCTGGAAAAAGCGGAAGCCAAGGCGCATATTCTGGAAGGCCTGCTGATCGCGCTCGACCATATCGATGAAGTCATCCGGACGATCCGCGAATCAAGGACGGATGAAATAGCCAAGACGGCATTGATTTCCAAATTCGGACTTTCTGAAAAGCAGGCCATCGCGATTCTGGACATGCGTCTCAGAAGACTGACGGGACTGGAAAGGGATAAGATTGAAGCAGATTACAAGAATGTGCAGGAAACGATCGCATACCTCCGCGACCTGCTCTCCAGCAGGGATAAGATTATGGGCGTCGTAAAGGCGGAACTGATTGATGAGAAGAATAATTTCGGTGACGGGAGACGGACGGAAATCGCCGCTGCTCTGGGAGATATGGGCGTGGAAGATCTGATTCCCGATAAGCCGATGACCATCACGCTCACCAAGCAGAACTATATCAAGCGCATTGATTCAGCGGATCTCCGCACCCAGAAGAAGGGCGGCCGCGGCGTCAGCGGGCTTAAGATGAAGGACGGCGACTATGTCCGCAAGGTGCTTTCCACCTCGACCCATGACAGGATCCTGTTCTTCACGAACAACGGCAAGGTCTATATGAAGACCGCCTACGATATTCCTGAATCCAGCCGTACGGCAAGGGGAAGCGCGATGATTAATTTCATCACCTCTCTGGATGCCGACGAGCATGTGACGGAGCTTCTTGATATCGATACGGCGGACGAAGGGACGAAGTACCTCCTCATGGTGACGAAGTTCGGCTTTGTCAAGAAAACAGCATTGGAGGAATACAAGAATATCAACAAGAACGGACTGATTTCCATCCGTCTGAAGGAAGGAGACCGTCTGGTGGCCGTCCTTCCGGTCAAGGGAGAGGAAGAAATCATCATCGGCACGCGCCGTGGCATGGCCATCCGCTTCTCCGTCAGTGATGATGATATCCGTCCGCTCAGCCGTTCCGCTTCCGGCGTCCATGGCATCCGACTGAAAGAGGATGATGAAGTCGTCGGCGTCGTCATCGCGGCGGACAAAGACATCTTCACGATTTCCGCAGACGGGAATGCGAAGAGGAATGCGGCTTCCGCTTACCGCTTGCAGGGAAGGAACGGACAGGGCACCATCAACTTCAAGAAAGGTTTCGAAGTCGTGGCCCTTGTTGCGGCAGATGATAATGACGAGCTTGTCGGCGTATCGGAACAGGGCATCACGATCCGTATCCCGGCAGACCAGATTTCCAGCAAGAAAGCGAAGGGAAGCCAGGGCGTCATCCTCCAGCGTCTGGAGGACGGTGACCGTATCGCTTCCATCGACGTCGTGACGGAATTCGAGGAAGAGGAAGAATAAAGACAATCAAAAAATCGCTATCCCGCAATGGACTGAACCCAAGGTGTCAGACGGAATCTGATGAAAGGGGTCTTGTTCAATAACGGGATGGCGATTTTTTTGATGGGTAATTTTATTTTCCGTAAATAAAATGGTGGATAAGCGTTCCCAAATGCCTGTTTTTCCAGAGAAGGAAGCCGATGGAAGAACCGATGGCGGCCTGGGCGATTTCAAAAGGGAGCTTCATCAGGGCGTATTCCGGCGTACTGTAGATGTAAGCCTTTCCGAATGTATAGCCGAACACGGCGATGACGGCGCCGAGAACGACGGCAGTAATGACGGCAGGAAGATGGTCCGGGCCGTACTTTCTGACGATGAGTGCCATGATCACGCTGCGGACGCCGTGGGTGGCAAGAGAAACGAACATGGGCAGAGGATAGAAAAAGAAGTCGCCTAAGAAGGCGCCGACGCCACCGACAAGGAAAGCGCCGAGGGGATCAAGGGAAAGGGCGGCAATGACGATGATAATGTCGTTCAGGTAAATATGGCCGCCCGGCACGGGCACGCTGAATGAGGAAAAGATGGTGTTGATCGCCATCAGAAGTCCGCAGACGGTGAGCCAGCGCGTCCGGTACATCGACTGCTCCGGCGTATTTCTTTCCGTATTTGCATTTGATTGTTCCATGGGTTCTCCTTTGTGTGATTTACGGCTCTTATCATAATAAGAAAAAGCCGTTCTGGCAATCCCTGGAAAAAAAGAAAAGGACAGCCGGCCGTAAACGGTTCTGTCCTTTTTCCTGTATCCGATGAGGGATTTTATTTTCTAAAAGAGGTAGGCTTCGATCAGGTCTTTCCTGCGCAGCGCGTCCAGCCATTCCTCCGGAATGGATTCATAGCCGTACATGATGCCTGCCAGTGCGCCGGCGACAGCGCCGACCGTATCCGTATCGTCTCCCAGATTGACGGCGGTGATGAGGGTATCCCTGAAATTGTCCGCATTTTCAAGGGACCAGATGGCGGCTTCCAGCGTGTCTTTCACATAGCCGGTGCTTTTGATTTCGTTCCGCGGAAGCGAACCGATGGCCGGCAGATTTCCGAAAAGGCTTTCTTCGATTTCATTTTCAACGGCAAGTCGGACGGCGTCCCTGATGCCTTTTCCTTTCAGCAGTTCCTGCGCGATATGCACATAGGTGACGCAGGCATTTTTTGCGATGCGGTGCCCGTGGGTGATTGCGGAGACTTCCCGTATTTCATCGTCTTTCACTTCCGGAATGAAAGCAAGGGGGATGATGCGCATCAGCGAACCGTTCCCGTTGGAGGCTTCATCGGATAAGCCTTCCCCGCGGCTGAGCGCCGCGCCGGTAGTCATGCCTACGTCAAAGGCCGTTCCGTCAGGCGTGTATTTCCCTTCCTTGTACCAGTCTGTCAGGCAGCATTCGATATCTTCCAGATCGATCCGCCCCATCAGCTTAAGGCTGTCGCAGGTGGCAAGGGTCATGCTCGTATCATCGGACCATGTGCCGGGCTCCATGTCATAGGTGCCGTGGCCGGTCATTGTCTCTATGTGGAATGAATCACGTTCTTCGAACTGCACGGGGAGCCCCAGCGCATCACCTATGGCCAGTCCGTATATGGCGTCACGAAGTGTTCTCATAATTCCTCCTGGATGTTTTATTCTGTCCGGCTATTATTGTAACAGAAAAGGAGGCAGGTGGTAAGGCGGATGGGGCAGGCGCGGTTATACGGATTTTGCAAGGAAATCAGGGAAAGGACGGCTGATAAAAGATAATAGGGACATCCTCCGGCGGAACAGGGCGGCAATAAAAAAGCACCGTTATGGGGAAAACGGTGCGGAACTGTTCTGTTATTTCCTGTAAATAATTCTGGAAACCATGTCTCCGAAATGCCTGTACTTCCAGAGGAAGGTTCCCATGACGGCACCGAGGCCGGCCTGCAGGATTTCAAAGGGGAGCTTGATGACTGCGTATTCAGGGGTGCTGTATACATAGGCGCGGCCGATGGAGTAGCCGACGACGACAATCAGGGCGCCTAGAAATACGCCGAGCAGGGTCAGGGGGAAGCTCGTTTTACCGAAACGTCTGGCGAAGAGGGAAATGACGACGGCTTCCAGTCCGTGGGTGGCGAGGGAAACGAACATGGGGAGGGGATAGAAGAAGAAGTCGCCTAAGAAAGCGCCGACACCGCCGACAAGGAAGGCGCCGAGGGGGTTCAGCGAGAGAGCGGCTGCAACGATGATGACATCATTCAGATAAAAATGGCCGCCCGGTACGGGGATGCTGAAGGAAGAAAGAACGGTATTCATCGCCATAAGGAATCCGCAGACAGTCAGCCATCGCACGTTATAACGCGGTGTGCCTGCCTGTATTTGCTGCGCTGTCGTTTCTGTATGTGTCATCGAAAATCCTCCTGTGAATAATCTTAACTTTACTTCATTTCATTATAATGATAGACTGATTGTGTGAAAATCACCAAAAATAGAAATAAAAATATAACCAGATGGAGAAATATGAGATACAGGATAGAAACAGATAAGAAATTGAAAGCATATATGCAGCTTTACACGCAGATTCGGGAAGACATCATCCGGGGGATTTATTCTTACGGCGGAAAGCTTCCCTCCAAGCGTGCGCTGGCGGAACGGACGGGCGTGAGCGTGATTACCGTGGAACATGCCTATGACCTGCTTTCCGAGGAGGGCTACATAGAAACGAGGGAACGGAGCGGGTATTTCGTCGTCTACAAGGAAGAGGACGCATTCCCCGTGGCGCCGAAGCAGAAGGAAAGGAAACCGCGCCTGCCGGAGCTAACGGATATGGGAGAAGAAATATTTCCTTTCAATGTCTTTGTGAAAACGGTCCGCGCCGTGCTGTCCAGATGGGGGGAGAAAATCCTAGTCCGTTCCCCCAATGCAGGCATGGAGGAGCTGCGGGAGGCTCTTGCTTCCTATCTGGCAAGGAGCAGGGGTATCCTCGTCAGTCCGGAGCAGATCTTCATCGGTTCCGGCGCGGAATATCTTTACGGCCTGATTGTGCAGGCCATCGGCAGGGAGCGCACGGTGGCGCTGGAGGATCCGTGTTACGAGAAAATACGCAGGGTCTATCATGCCAACGGCGTGTCCACGGAAAATCTCCGGCTGGGAGAAAACGGCATCCTGACCGAAGAACTGCGCAGGACAAAGGCGGATGTGCTCCACGTCACGCCGTTCAACAGCTATCCGAGCGGAGTGACGGCCAATGCATCCAAACGGCACGAATACATCCGCTGGGCGGAAGCGAGGGAAGGCCTTCTCATCGAGGATGATTTCGATTCTGAATTCACGCTGCTGTCAAAGGCGGAAGACACGCTGTATTCCCTGTCGCCGGAAGGCAGCGTGGTTTATATGAACACTTTTTCGAAAACCATAGCGCCCTCCATCCGTATAGGCTACCTGGTCGTTCCGAAAAAAAGGCTGCCTGCGTTCCGGGAAAGGACGGGCTTTTATTCCTGCACGGTTCCCGTCCTTGACCAGCTCGTGCTGGCGGAACTCATTAACAGCGGAAATTTTGAAAGGCACATCAACCGGATCCGCCGTAGAAGAAGGAAGGAAATCAGGGAACAGCCGTAAAATAAAAAACTGCCATGCCGGGGATTGTCCCGTGCACGGCAGTTTTTTGCTGCTTATTCCATGAATTCCTTCAAATGGTATTTATAAAAATGGAAGATGCCAAAGATATACTGCTGCTTTTTCACATGGCCTTCGTTTTCGAAATAGTCCTTGAGGAGCTTTCCTCCCACGGCAAGGATGCCGAAAGGAACGATGAAGGCGAAGGCGACCATGGCAAGGATATCCAGAATGTCCTTGTCCTTGGATTCTTTCAGTTCGTCGGTGAAAGCGGTTTCTTTTCTGAACTGGTTTAAAAAGCGATGATAAACGTCTCTGTCTTTTACCCCGGACCGGTCGCAGATCAGGGCAGCCCTGTTGCCGAGCCACCCATAGCGGATGCCGAATTGATCATATTTCAACGGCATTTTCTGCTGAAGGGGGAGGACAGGAGCGATGTTTCCGATGAAAAGGACTTTGTCACTGTCCTTGAAGGAGTTCCTCTGGAACTGCCACTGCTCGGCGGTGAGGGGAATGATTCGGAACGGAGAACCCTTGCTGAGATGGGAAAGGACTTCCTCTGAATGGGGAAGGTCTTCTATTTTCGTTACTACAAATAAGATATTTTTTTCGTTCATCATGCTCTCTTTCTGATGATTGATCCGGGTTTGCACGGAAACAGGGGATCCATCCATGTATATGGCTTTATTTTACTTTACGCCGGGAAATGCTTCCACATACTGGATGCGGATATCCTCGAAGGCAGTCACGAACTGCACGGTGAAGTCCTCTCCATGCTCGACGAATTTCCATTCGCCCACCTTATCCGGGAAGGCTTCGACAACCTTGACCTTCAGATCGGGAAAAGCGGTCACCACTTTGACTTTGATGTCCGGGAAATGTTCGACGATGCGGACTTTTCCTGCCAGACGGATTCCCTTATAGTATCCATCCGCATTGACACGGCTTGCGGCCTGGGCAGTCATGCCGAAGGCAAAGAATGTGAGGGACAGGAATAAGGCCAGAGTTTTTTTCATGACAGCACCTCCTTGGACAATCGGTGTCCGAAAGAGGACACCCCGTACAGACATATGCGGCATACAGCCACGCCGCGTTTCGCAGATGATTTTATTTCAGCATCTGCTGGAAATCACCGTTCAGCCTGTTTTCTGCGTTCCGCAGTTTATCGGAAATATCTTTGACCCAGCTTTCGTTATCTGCCAGATCGGCTTTGGCCATGGAAATCATTTTATCCAGCTCCGCCGGCTGCGGGCCGCCTTTCACGGCACGGTTGTGGACGATGGAACGGGGATCTTTGGCCGCCGTCCATTCGTCTTCCGTCATCGGGAAGGTCTGCGGCAGGACGGGATCGTTGGTGACGACGCTGCTGTATACCTTTTTCGCCGCTTCGTAGGTGAAATCGGAAGGCGTGATATTATTCGTCCTTGCGTAGGTGACGATTTCGGAAGCGAAGTGATGGCCGGTACGGAACGGGATGCCGTGCTTCTTCATGAGGACGTCCGCGATTTCCTGCGCGCAGGTCCAGTCCAGATTGAGCTCTTCATAGGCACGGTCAGGGCGGATATCCAGATTGTTTATGATGCGGTCAAGGCCCTGTACGACCTGGGTGGCGGCGGGGAATAAATCCTTCCTGCCGTTCAGCCTGCCGTCCGCCATGCCTGCCGGGATATTGTGGGAACGGAAAGAGGCTTCGACAGCCATTCCGAGAAGGGTGGAGGCGTCTGTGCGGCAGCTGTTCAGTATGCCCGGATTCCGTTTCTGTGGCATAGCGCTGGAGACATAAGTATTTCCGTTTCCTTCCTTCAAAAGGATCCATGGACGGGGCTGGGCATACTGCTGCATGATTTCTTCGATGAAGCTCGTCGTGTGGATGGCGATCGCGGAAGTGATGCCGCCTGTTTCGATGGGGGCTTCCTGCGGAAATACCTGGCCTGCGTCATAAGTGTTGTAGGCGATACCGTCGAAGCCAAGGTAATCCGCCATGCGGTCGCGGTTGAGTGGCCAGCCCGTGCCGTTCAGGACGGTGGCGCCCATCGGGGAACGGTTCAGTCGGACGTAATATTCCCTGATCCGCTGCATGTCGCGGTTATAGGCGTTCGCATAGGCCAGCAGGTAATGGGCGAGGGAATTCGGCTGTGCGGCGACTCCGTTCGTGTAATTCGGGATGATGGTTTCCTTATTGGCTTCCGCCAGCGTGATGAAGGAATGCTGGAGCCTGTTCAGAGATTCCGCCAGCGCGATGAGATGTTCCCGCTGTTCCATGATGCCCACGGTGGTGAGCATGTCCTGGGAGGAACGGCCGGCATGGATTTTCGTCACCTGCGGTCCGGCGGCCTTGATGAGGTACGGCTCGAAGGCGACGACGTTGGACGGGCGGTCGCCGTCAGGTCTGTTTCCTTCCGTCAGGACCTTTTGTATCCCTCTGGCGAAATCATGGCCTTCCTGTTCGGTCAGGAGTCCTTCATCGGTGTTGATGATGTCGGACGCTTTATTAATCTGGCCGAGCCAGTAGAAATTGTCACGGGGAGCGGATTCTGCAAAGACGGAGCCTGACAGGGCGGTGCAGAGGGCAAGGGCAAGCAGGGAAGTTTTCATGGCATTCTCCTTTTATATGTTATTTTCTGCCTTTATTCTATCAAAAAAAGCAGGGAAGGAAGTAGTGGGAAAATAAAAAGACCCATGCGATTTTTGCAAAGGTCCTGTTAAAAGCCGTGTTACGGATTGAATTTATAGCCGACGCCCCAGATGGTGAGGATGTGCTTCGGATTGGCCGGATCCTCCTCCACGGCATCGCGGATGCGGTTGATGTGGACGGGCACGGTGGCGGTATTTCCCAGAGAATCCATGCCCCAGATCCTGTTATAAATGGTTTCGCGGCTGAATACGATATCCGCATTGATCATCAAAAATTCGAGGAGCTGGAATTCCTTATTCGGCAGGAGCTTGTTTTCTCCGCGGACGGTGACGATATGGGTGGAGGAATTCAGAACGATGTCGCCGATGGTGATGATTCCCGTGTTTTCTTTCGGCGCGCCTTTGAGACGCTCATACTGGGCGAGCTGCGATTTCACCTTGGCAGCCAGTACGGCAGGGGAAAACGGCTTCTCGATATAATCATCGGCACCGAATCCGAGGCTTCTGATTTTATCTATATCATCCCGCCTGGCGCTGACGATCATGATGGGGATGTCGATTTTATCCCGCAGCTTGCGGCAGACTTCGAATCCGTCGATGCCGGGAAGCATGAGGTCCAAAAGGATCAGGCCGTAATCGCCGGAAAGGGCGGCTTCGATACCGCCCGGCCCGTTGTCCACGATTTCGGATTCCAGTCCGGAAAGCTCCAGATAATCTTTTTCGATTTCAGCGATGGATTTGTCGTCTTCGATGATGAGCACTTTTTTCATGGTTTGGAAACTCCCTTCTCAAGCGGCAGCTTGATTTCTACTGTCAGGCCGTGGGGCTCCCGGTTCTTTGCCACCACGGTTCCCTTCATCAGGCGGACGGCTTTCTGGATGATCGTCATGCCGAGGCCGCTTCCGTCTTCCGTGCGGCTTCTCGCCCTGTCTGTCCGGTAGAAAGGATCGAACAGGTGGTGGATGGATTCTTCCGGCACGCCGGGGCCGTCATCGGAAACGGAAAGGACGGCGTCCGTATCGTCATGGCGGAGATCCAGTGTGAGATGGCATTCTTCCGCCGTCTTGTATTTGGCGCTGTTCACTGCAAGGTTGGTGAGGATGCGGTTCATCAGAAGCCGGCTTCCCCGGATGAGGACAGGTCCTTCTGCCCGGCAGGAAATGGAAAGCCCTTTTTCCATGAAGGAGGATTTATTATCTTCCGCAAAGGAGAGAAGGACGCTGCCGAGGTCGAATACTTCCTCCGTATAGGCCTTGGAGCCTATATCCAGCTTGGAGAGTTCAAAAAGCTGGTTGATCATGCGGTCCAGGTCGTCGGTGCGCTTGCAGATGACGGAAAGATATTTCTCTTTTTTCTCTTCCGTGGCCGCGACGCCGTCACGCAGTCCTTCTGCATAGGCTTTGATGACCGTCAGGGGCGTGCGTATGTCATGGGAAATGCTGGCGATCAGTTCCTTCCTGCTTTCTTCTTCTTCCTCCCGTGCGCGGAGAGACTGGTAGAGCTTTTCCGCCATTAGGTTGAAAGAATGGAACACGGGCCTGTATTCATCATTTTCCTTATGGGTGAGGCGGACGGAAAGATTGCCTGCCTGCACTTCCGCCGCTCCCTGTTTCAGGTCTTCCAAAGGGGGGACGATATGGCGGATCATGAAAGAGGAGAGGAAACGGCTCGTCAGTATGATGATCAGGATGATCGAGCCGTAAATAATCCACATGGTGCCGTGGAACAAGTGCTCTACAGCCTCGTCACCCGGATTGTATTCCCTGCGGACATGGTTGGAAATGAAGTAAAAATAATAGGGTGTATTCTCAAACGTGGCTTTTCTGGCATAATAGAAAGAGTCGTTCTCCGCATGGATATACGTATCCGTCTCGGGACTGGAGGGATTTTTCAATTCATCCAGCGGCAGCTGAGCGAGCTGGGGCAGATAGTCCCTGTTTCCGTAATGGTAAATGGGTGTCGAGTTTTTTGTGATGAGGATCATGTTCTGTTTCGGGGAAAGCATGTAGACCAGACTTTCGCCCCATGAATCCTTCGGGTGCTCCAGATCGCCGTGGAAAAAGATATGGTATGAAATTTCCGCAGCCCTCGTGCATTTGGCCATGCTTTCCAGATGCAGGTGGTTATCGCCGCGGCTCAATACGATGGCGCCCGTGAAAAGGACGACGGCAACGATGACGGCCATCACGACGGGCACGATGAACATGATCAGATGGGAAATGAGGAGCCTTCGCTTGATTGTCATAATTCCTCCGGATAAGTATTTTCTATCCTTACCATATATTAAATTATATGCTTATTCCAGCGGAATGAACAGAATTTAAATTTTGTTTAAAGACAGGAAACAATGTGTTCAAGTTTTCGGGGTATCGTAGTCATAGATGAGGAGGTCAAATATGACAGAATATTTAAAAAAGCATCCCTATCTGCTTTTAATCATTATTTCGGGGTTTTTATTTCTGATAGGGAACAATCTGGCGGCCATCACGGATACGGCGGAATCCAATTACGCGCTGACCGCCAAGGAAATGGTCCTTTCCGGCGACTGGATGTCTCCGCAGATTTACGGACGGTACTGGTATGACAAGCCGATTTTCTATTACTGGGAGCTGTCAGCGTCTTTCGCGGCCCTCGGGTTCAATGAATTTGCGGCACGCCTCCCCTCCGTGATCCTTGGCACATTGTCCGTGCTGTACACCTACTGGTTTGCCTCCAGAATCTACGGACGCAAAATCGGCTGGCTGTCCGCGATCATCCTGATGACGTCCTTTGAGTTCTGGCTCCTTTCCAAGACGGTCATTACCGATGCGACACTGTTCCTGTTCATGAGCATGTCCGTCAGCTCTTTCTATCTGGGCTACACGGAATCAAGGAAATATTATTACCTTTGCTATATCTTCGCGGTGTTCGCCGTTCTGACCAAGGGGCCGATCGGCCTCCTGCTTCCCGGCTTTTCCGCCCTTGTATTCCTGCTCTGGCGCAGGGACATCAAAGAAATGCTCCACGTCCATCTGGTTTCGGGGCTGGCGCTGTTCCTCATCGTCTGCGCTCCATGGTATGCGTACATGGTGCAGCAGCACGGGACGGATTTCCTTCTGAATTTCTTCGGCGTCCATAACTTTTTACGGGCGACCATGGCGGAGCATCAGAATACGAACCACTGGTGGTTTTATATCATGATGTATTTCGTGGGCTTCATGCCGTGGAGCTTCATCACCATTCCCACCCTTTTCAGGAAATGGAAAAGGCATGAGCTGTCCTTCAAACGGGCGGATGCGATTACGCAGTTCCTTCTGATATGGGCGTTTTCCGTCCTCCTCGTGTTCCAGATCATTGCGACCAAGTACACGACCTATACCTTCCCGTCCATTTTTGCCTTCGCCATCCTTTCGGCCAAAATACTGGACGAATATACGGTGGGTGTGAAATGGAAAGCCATCGTCACGGGCGCCGTCTACATCGTCCTTGTGCTCACCGTGGCGCCGATTGCCACCTATCTCAGCTCCGGTAAGGGGCCGGGACTGCTCCTTGCTTCCATGGATACGGGAAACAAAAAGATCGTTTATGAAAACGGATACAGGACGTCCACCGTGTTTTACAGCGGCAAGACCATTTATCAGCTGGTTCCTGAGGCGAAGATGGCCGGCATGGAACCGGGGACGCTGTCATGGAATGCGAAGAATGTCATGCCTCTCTATCCGGAAGAGCAGCTGAAAGAGGGGAAAGAAGGGTATATTTCCGTATTTTATCCGAAAAAAGCGACTGAAGAAGTGAAAATCATTGATGTAGAAGGAGAAAATGCAAATGAAAGTACTGATTACCGGGGGGGCCGGGTTTATAGGGTCTCATCTGACTGGCTTGCTATCCTCGCACAATGTTACGGTATTAGATAACCTGTCCACCGGGCAGGTGGCAAATATTCCTGATGACATCAATTTCGTCTGCTGCGATATCCGCAGCCCGATCGCGCAGGATGTAATCAAAGACGGCCATTTCGACGCCATTGTCCATCTGGCGGCTCAGACCATGGTTCCCGCCTCGCTCATGGATCCGAAAAATGATATGGAAAATAATGTGGAGGGGACGGTCAATATACTGGAAGCCGCGAGGAAGTACGGCGTGGGACGCATCATATTTTCCTCTTCCGCGGCGGTATACGGCGATGTCCCTGCCGACCGGCTGCCCATCCGGGAAACGGAGATGCCGGCACCGATGTCTTTCTACGGCCTGTCCAAAATGACCTGCGAAAATTACATCCGTCTGTACCATAAGCTGTACGGACTTTCTTACACGATTTTCCGTTTTGCCAATGTATACGGCGAACGTCAGGGAAATGGCGGAGAAGGGGGCGTCATCAGTATTTTCGCAAAAGCGCTGGCGGAAAACCGGCCGGTAACGATTTACGGAAACGGACGGCAGACGCGGGATTTCATTTATGCCGGAGATATTGCCAGGGGCATAGAGAAAAGCCTTCTGGCAGAGAAAGCGGATGTGACCTGCAATCTGGGCACAGGGAAGGAAGTCACCATTCAGGAAACGGCGGACCGTCTTCTCCGTATTTCCGGAAGCCGGCAGCCTGTCCTATACGGAGCGGCAAGGGAAGGGGATATCTTCCGCTCCGCCCTGTCCGGTGAGAAGGCATATGCGTCTTTCCGATGGAAGCCGGAAACGGACTGGCAGAAGGGATTGGAACGGACCTATTCCTATTTTGAAACAATAAGCAGATAAGCGGGAAAGACTCTTGGCCACGGGCCTTCCCGATTCCGGCACGCGTTCTCTGCAGAGGCGCGGACGGATGAAAGCACTGGATAAGGCCATTTGGATGAAAATGAACGGAGGCATAGTATGGACTGGTCAATTCTGTATTGGATACAGGAAAATCTGCGCTCCGGGCTGATGGATCATCTCATGCTTTTTGTGACGACCATCGGCGGCTATGGAGTCGTGTGGATTTTATCGGGATTTATCCTTCTTTTTACAAAAAAATATCGTTTTTGGGGGCTCGTGCTTCTTGCGGCCCTTGCGGCAGGAGTCCTCATAGGGAACGGATTCCTGAAACATTTCGTGGCCCGCCCCCGGCCGTGCTGGCTTGATCCGGCCGTACAGCTGCTGATTTCCGTACCGCGGGATTATTCGTTCCCCTCGGGGCACACGCTGGCGTCCGTTATCGGTGCGACAGTGCTGACGGCGGCGAACGGGAGCTGGGGGCGTATCGCCATTCCGCTGGCAATGTTGGTGTCCTTTTCAAGGCTCTATCTTTTCGTCCACTTTCCGACGGATATCCTTGGCGCCATCGTTCTCGGCCTTCTGATTTCCTTTGTGACAATCAGGCTGTGCGTGACGCACCGGGAATTTACGGAACGTACCGCAGAACGGGCCTATCTGAAATGCGCTGGCATCCTCCGTTTATGTAAAAGCAATAAGAAAAGCGAAGCACGCGATTGATTCGAAAGGCAGCCATGGGGCTGTCTTTTTTGTGTGAAAAATATCAGGCGCGCCAGCGGTTTTTCATGAGGAAAAGAAGGGCCGGAATATTGACAAGGGACATAAAACTTATTACTATTTTTATAGTTGTGATGAAAGGTCATATGGACTGTGACAAAGTAGTCACATAGGGAAACGGAAGTATTTTTTTATTCAAGTCGTTGCCGGACAGCTTGCCGGAACTGCCGATGCAGAAGGAGCCGTCAGGAACGCGGAGGGAGAGTCAATTTTATGATGGCCATTCTTGATTATCTGGACGGGATACTGTATTATCCCATCCTCGTCGTCGTTCTGGTAGCAGCCGGACTGTATTTCACCTTCAGGACCGGACTGATCCAGTTCCGGATGTTCTGGGAAAGCATCCGGCTTGTCATGGAAAAGCCACAGAATGAAGGCGCTGTTTCACCGTTCCATGCACTGATGGTTTCCACGGCTTCCCGTGTAGGGACAGGAAATATCATCGGTGTATCTACCGCGATCTGCCTCGGCGGACCGGGCGCCATGTTCTGGATGTGGGTCATCGCCATTGTCGGCGGTGCTTCTGCCTTTATTGAAAGCACCCTTGCCCAGGTGTACAAAAGAAGGAATGCGAACGGGGACAGCTATGGCGGACCTGCTTACTACATCGAATCAGCCATGCACAACCGCGCCCTCGGCGTTGCTTTTGCATTCTTCCTGATCATTACCTATGCAGGCGGCTTCAATATGCTGGCGTCCTATAACCTGCAGTCCACCTTTGCAGCGTACAGCTGGTATGATCCTGTGACAAGCCCGTGGGTGATCGGAGCGATTCTCGGACTGCTCGTCGGCTACTGCATCATGGGCGGCGGACGCCGTATCCTGAAAGTAACGGGCTTCATGGTCCCGGTGATGGGCGTCATCTATATCGCGGCTGCCCTGATCGTGGTCATCATGCATATCGATCTGATTCCCCATGTATTCAGCATCGTTTTCGCAGACGCTTTTGATTTCCAGTCCATTCTGGGCGGCGTGTCCGGTTCCTGCCTGATGTACGGCGTAAAGCGCGGCCTGTATTCCAACGAAGCAGGCGTAGGCTCCGCACCGAACGCGGCAGCTGCGGCTGATGTCAGCCATCCTGTCAAACAGGGTCTGGTGCAGATGCTCTCCGTATTTATTGATACGCTCCTCATTTGTACGGCTACGGCCATGATGTGCCTTGCTTCCGGCACACCGATCACCAAAGATGTGGCAGGAGCAGCTTATGTACAGAATGCGGTCACGGTGGCTTTCGGCGATTTCGGACCCATCCTGATCACCTTCAGCATGGTGCTCTTCGCTTTCTCCACGCTGATCGGCAACCTGTTCTATGTGGACAACTGCATCATCTTCATCAATAAGAAGGAAGCAGGCAAATCCTTCATGATGCTGTACCGCATCGTGGCAGCCGCCGTCATCTTCATCGGTGCCGGCATGTCCATGGCAGCTGCCTGGGATATCGCGGATATCCTCATGGCCTTCATGTGCCTGATCAATATCCCTGCGTGCTTGACGCTCGGCGGAACTGCGATCAAGGTGATGAAGGATTATGAAAAACAGAAGGCG
This sequence comes from uncultured Dialister sp., assembly GCA_902462205.1. Classification (GTDB taxonomy): domain Bacteria; phylum Bacillota; class Negativicutes; order Veillonellales; family Dialisteraceae; genus Dialister. Next base: position 6,672 of record CABQAR010000002.1, on the reverse strand, counting down.
GAAGGGAAAGATCCCGTGTTCCATGCGGCAGATGTAGGACTGAATCTTGACGAACTGGAATACTGGAAATAATGTAAAATACAAGCATAGCATGGAAATGGCCGTGGAACTCCCGCGGTCATTTTTTGTATGCATAGGGAAGTGACAGCATTCCATGGATTCCGTATAATATAAGGCAAATATTCTTTACATATTCTTTTTCTGGAGGAGGAAACGATGGATGCAATTGAATGCCTGATTACAAGGAGAAGTATCCGCAATTATACGAAAGACGAAGTGTCGGCAGGGGATATAGAGAACGTGGTGGAAATCGCGCAGATGGTTTCCTGCTGGGAAAACACACAGCCTGTCAGATATGTGGCGGTTCTGAATCAGGAGCTGAAAGACAGGATTGCTGATGAATGTACGAAAAAATTCCCATGGAATACGGAAAATATCCATGAAGCGCCGGCGCTGATCGTTCTCTGCACGGTGAAGGGGCTTTCGGGATACGAACCGGACGGAACGCCGTCCACGACGAAAGGAACCCACTGGCAGTCGTTTGACGCAGGCATGGCTGCGGATCATTTCTGCCTTGCTGCCCGCGCGGTCAATCTGGGGACGCTGATCATGGGACGCTATGATGAGGATAAGATCAAGGAAATACTTGACCTGCCGGAAGAATATGACGTGTCCTGCATCATCGCGGTCGGCTATCCGGAAGTGATTCCCATCGCCAATGAAAGGAAGCCCCTGAAACAGGTATTGACCTTCAAATTATGATTGCAGAGAGCAATACGAGGCTGCCGTGTCCGGTTCCGGCAGCTTTTTTCCATGCGGGCGCCCTTTTCCTGGCAGATGATATAATAAGGTAAATGATTTCGATTGACGGAGGTTGTATGTCTTTGCTGGAAGTTTCCTGTCCACATTGCGGAAAAACAGTTTCCTTTGAGAGGCTGGACCATATAGATGCGTCAAAGCAGCCTGAAATGATTCGTAAGGTCAGGAATAATGAGGCATTCCTTTTTTCCTGCGGCCATTGCAGATACAGGACGCATATGGATTATTCCTTCCTGTACTCCGAGCCGTCTTCCCTGTTCATGATTTATTACGCTGCCGATCAGGAAGACTATGGGGAAGCATGGAAGCTGCTGACCGGGCAGTCTGAAAAGCATGGGCTGGATGAAGAAAAGCTCAAGGGAATGAAAAAAAGACTGGTGACTTCCCATGAAGCGTTTCAGGAAAAGCTCATGATCTTTGATGGGGGACTGGACGACCGTATCATTGAAATCATGAAAGGCATCGCCTATGCCACCCTGCGTCAGAAGCAGCCGGAGCTGCACCCTGAAAAGGTACGGTTCGATCTCGGCGGCGACGGAAACCACTATTTCCGTTTCGAGGAACAGGGAAAAACCGTGGCCGCCTATGCTTTCGAACGGCCGATGTACGAACAGATACGGACGGGTCTGAAAGAAATCGTGGACAGGCTGTCCGAAAACCAGCCCGTCATCAATGCGGAATGGAGTGCGAAAGCACTGGCAGAAATTCAGAAAATATAAATAAAAAGGAGCCATCATGTCACAGGCACAAATGCAGGAAATCACCTGCCCGGGCTGCGGAAAGAAACAGTCATTCCGGGTTTGGGACAGCATCAATACCATGGAAAATCCGGAAATGAAAGAAGCGGTCAGAAATGATGAGGCCTTCCGGTTTCATTGCGGGGACTGCGGCGCGTCCGCCATGCTCAATTATAATTTCCTTTACCATGAGCCGGAAAACAGGCTTTTCATATTCTGCGACGCCGACGGTTCGGATTACAGTGAAATGAGGGGCGTGCTGACGGATCAGACGAATGCGTTTAAGGATTATACCCGCCGCATCGTTTTATCCTATAATGACTTCAAGGAAAAACTGCTGATTTTCGATGCAGGCCTCAATGACAAAATCATAGAAATCATGAAAAGCGGCATCTATGCCAATCTGGAAGCCCATTACAAGGATAAGGGGATCGACGAAGTATTTTTCGCGACGAATGAAGACGGAGAGCATGGGTTCCTCCTGCGGAAGGAAGGGAAAATGGAAGCGGCCATGGAATTCGACCGGTCGCTCTACGATGCGCTGGCGGAGAAGGCGGCAGACATGATCAACCTGTATTCCCCGACGGACGTCATCATAGATAAAGAATGGGCAAGGGCCATGATGGAAAGGCTGTAAGAAACGGAAAAACAGCCTGTATAAGCCCTGTGCAGGATTCTCAAAATGAATCAATAAGAAAAGCATGGATCCTTTCAGGATGCATAAACAGGAAAAGCGTTCCTCCTTATTTTTGGGGGAGCGCTTTTATATGGTGGGATGAAACGCAAAGGGCAGGATTCTGTATTCCATTTCACAGGGAGAGTATACTGGAAGTGAAATGGAATACCAGGGAGGTTTTTATGGATAAAAGACATGCATTATCCGCATTTCTCGGATTATATCTGACGGCCGTATCAGGTCCGTCCTTCGCCGCTCTGCCGGTGACGATCATTCCCGACGTATATGGTGACGGGGAAAAGGTATCTGCGGTCGCCATCGAATACCCAAAGGCGATTGACGGAAAATCGCTGCAGATGGCCGATTATTCCGTGGAAGGCCGGAATATTTCCAAGCTATACACATATAACAGGGCAGGCCGTTCTGAAAAAGAAGGTGGAGAAACAGGAAAGTACGTGGTTATCGAATTCAGGCAAGAAAACACGGTGCCGTTTGTGCAGAAGCAGAGAAATGACGGAGGGGCGCCGAAAGCGGGCGTCGGGAAATCAGGGGAAGCTCCGATGAGATCGGATCGGCAGGTGCCTCATTTGTCAGTTAAGGTGGTCCAGTCCGGAGATGTATCAGCCATGGATGGCACCGTATATCCGGGAAACGGGGACGTCATGGAAGGGACGGAGGAAGCGCCCAGCATCATTGATGAATTTAAGACGTATACCTACACAGATCCGGATACAGGTTATTCCATTCCCTATAATTTATACCTGCCAAAGGATTATGACGCGTCGAAAAGCTATCCGCTCTATTTCTTTGTGGCGGATGCAAGCGCCAATATCAATAATGACAGGACGCCTCTGTTCCAGGGGAACGGCGCCACCATTTTTGCTACGGAAAAGGAACAGGCAAAGCATGAAGCGATTATTCTGGCGCCCCAGTATACGCAGGATCTGGTCGATCGTCTGGGAATGATGACGACGGATGAAAATCGATGGACAGAAGGACTGACACTGGTCACGGATCTTCTTCATCATGTCATCAGCCATTATGCTGTGGATAAGGACCGCATTTACGGCTCAGGCCAGTCACAGGGGGGCATGGCCAATATCGCCATCAGCGACAGGTATCCCGATCTGTTTGCAGCCCAGTACCTTGTGGCATGCCAGTGGGATACGGATGAAATGAATGTGCTGAAGGATAAGAATCTTTGGATACTCGTATCCGAAGGGGATTCGAAAGCATATCCCGCGATGAATACGGCTACGGAAAACTGGGAAAAACTGGGGACGAAGGTGGCCCGCAGTGAATTTTGGGACAGCCATTCCACGGCAGAACAGTTTGACAGTCTGGCCCGGGCGTCGGAAGCGCAGGGCGCCCATATCCATTATTCCGTATTCCAGGGAGGCAACCATATGTATACCTGGTCCGTGGCATACCAGATCGAAGGAATCCGGGACTGGCTGTTTGCACAGACACTGTCCGGAAATCCTGTCAGCAGGACGGAATCGGGGAAATATATGTCTGCAAAGCTTCATGTATGAGTACGGGTTGGGAACGAAAGCGGATTACGGTCTGGTCATGGCATGGTATGTCACGTAAGGGACTGTTCTTGATAAGAATAAATAGATATGCATGAAAGAGGCTTCCGATGGAGGCTTCTTTTAAATTGGTCAGCTTTGCGCTCAATTTGGTCAAAATAATTAAAAATGACAAAATTAAAATCATTGACTACTACACTAGGACGTGCTAAATTAATAATAGTTAATTTAGTCAAATAAGAGAAAAATGACAAAGATAAAACTCAAATGAGGTAATTGAATGAGAGATTACAATTACAAAGAAAAATGGAAAAAACTTTTGACTCCGGAAATAGTGAAGAAGCTTACGCTTATTAATGAATTTAAGGGCGAGCAACGATTGTTTGTAGAAACTCATAAAGATGAGCTGCATGAACTCGTTGAGATTGCCAAAATACAGAGTACGGAAGCATCAAACAGAATAGAAGGAATCTCTACTTCAGATGATCGCTTAAGAAATCTGGTTAAAGCAAAGACTACTCCGAGAAATAGAGATGAGTCAGAGATTGCAGGATACAGGGATGTGCTGAATACGATTCATGAGAACTACAATTATATTCCGATTAATGACAACTATCTTTTGCAATTGCATAGAGACTTATATAAGTTTTTGGGAAATTCTGTAGGAGGAGTCTTTAAAACATCGGACAACATCATTCAAGAAACGGATTCAGATGGCAATGCAAGCGTGAGATTCAGGCCTGTGGCTGCCTGGGAGACACCACCTTCCGTAGACGCACTCTGTAAAGCTTATAAGGAAGCCAAGGATGAAGTGGACCCGCTGATCTTGAATATGATGTTCATTCTTGATTTCTTGTGCATCCACCCATTTGATGATGGAAATGGAAGGATGAGCCGATTGCTTACGTTGCTACTCCTTTATCAGTCAGGATTCATTGTTGGTAAGTATATCAGTATAGAAAAAATAATAGAGGATTCCAAAGAGACCTATTACGAAGTTCTTCAGGACAGTTCCATAAATTGGCACGTCAATACCAATGACTACAAGCCTTTCATAAATTACATGCTTGGAATCATCATAGGAGCGTATCGTGAGTTTGAATCCAGAGTGAAACTGCTGACAGATCCGGAGTTGACTAAGCCGGATCGCATTCGGGAAATGATTAAAAGACATGTCGGTACGATTACAAAGTCAGAACTGATGGAAATGAATCCGAATATCAGCGATACAACAATCCAGAGGACGCTTGCAGACTTATTTAAGAGTGGAGCAATAGAGAAAATTGGCGGTGGCCGTTACACGAAGTATGTGTGGAAAGCGGAGGACTAAATGATTACAGGCGAATTAAAGAATAAAATTGATGGGTTATGGGATGTTTTCGCTGCAGGTGGCATGGTAAATCCACTGGATGTTATTGAACAGATTACTTACCTCATGTTTATTCATGATCTGGATGATTTCGACAATATGAGGGCTAAGGAGAGCGCAATGCTTGGTCTTCCTTATCAGAGCATTTTCGCAGAAGAAGTGAAGATTGGTGAAAGGATCATCGATGGTAATCAGCTTAAGTGGTCTGTTTTCCATGATTTTCCGGCAGACAGAATGTACGCCGTAATGCAGGAATGGGTATTCCCATTTATCAAGACTCTTCACAGTGATAAGAACAGTGCCTATTCCAAGTATATGGATGACGCTATCTTTAAGTTGCCGACGCCGTTGGTACTTTCAAAAGTAGTTGACTCGTTGGATGAAATCTATGCCCTGATGAATGAGATTCAGACCTCTGATGTAAGGGGAGATGTGTATGAGTATCTACTTTCCAAGATTTCGCAGTCAGGCAGAAATGGTCAGTTTAGAACACCGAGACATATAATCCGCATGATGGTAGAGATGATGAATCCTTCCAGCGATGAAGTGATTTGTGATCCTGCTTGTGGTACTTCCGGCTTCCTGGTTGCTTCAGGAGAATATCTGAAGAAAAATAAGAAAGAGGAAATCTTCTTCGATAAGCAGAAGAAAGATCACTACATGAACCACATGTTCCATGGTTATGATATGGATCGTACCATGCTCCGCATTGGTGCCATGAATATGATGACTCACGGAATTGACAATCCATATATCGAGTACAGAGACTCCCTGTCTGATCAAAATCCGGACAAGGAAAAATATTCTTTGGTTCTTGCCAATCCACCTTTTAAGGGAAGTCTTGATGCAGAATCCGTATCCGGTGATTTACTGAAAGTATGTAAAACAAAGAAAACAGAATTACTATTCCTGACCCTTTTTATTCGTATCCTAAAGATTGGTGGCAGATGTGCATGCATTGTTCCTGACGGTGTACTCTTTGGATCTTCTACAGCACATAAATCAATCAGAAAAGAAATCGTTGAGAACCAGAGACTTGAAGCTGTTATTTCAATGCCTTCCGGTGTGTTCAAGCCTTATGCCGGAGTATCAACAGCTATCCTGGTCTTCACCAAGACGGAGCATGGCGGCACCGATAAAGTATGGTTCTATGATATGACGGCAGATGGATTCAGTTTGGATGATAAGAGAACTCCTGTAAAAGGGAACGACATTCCTGATATCATTGCAAGATTTAAGGATCTTGCCGGTGAAGCAGACAGAAAGAGAACGGATAAATCCTTCATGGTTCCTAAGAAGGATATCGTGGACAATGGCTATGACCTCAGCATCAATAAGTACAAAGAGGTCGAATATAAAGCAGTGGAGTATCCGCCAACATCCGAGATTATGGCAAATATTCGTAAGATTGAAGCTGATATCAAGAACGAAATGGATGAGCTGGAGAAGCTGTTAAACGCTTAGAAAGGAAGGCAAATCTCAGGCAAATTGAGGTTTGTAGGGATGATAAATGACAAAACTTATAGACATAACTGGGAA
>CABQAR010000001.1 GCA_902462205.1 uncultured Dialister sp. | reverse complement strand
TATTGACCGGGCCTCCTTGGGCGGGCTGCCGTAGCCGACAACGTGTGTTATGTTATCATTTTATTTCCTGACTGTCAATCCCCTTTTTTATTTTTTGAATGATTTCATCACCTTTAGTAAGTTCCGCGCAGATGTTTCCGGAGAATCCGTCTTGATAATTGCAGAAACGACGGCAATGCCGCTTATGTTTGTCCCTAATAAGGTTGTAAGATTTTTGTTATTTATTCCCCCGATTGCAATCACCGGTATAGAAACATTTTGGCATATTTTCTGCAATTCTTGCAGAGATACAGGACTTGTATTCTTTTTAGTATCTGTCGGATATATCGAACCAACACCTATGTAATCCGCCCCATCTTTTTCTGCCTGAAGGGCTTCTTTCAGGTTGTGTGCAGACACCCCCATGACCTTATCCGGCCCTATGATTTTCCTTACCGCTGCTGCAGGTATATCCTCCTGCCCAACATGCACCCCTTCCGCACCGACTGCCATCATAATGTCAATCCGATCATTAATGATTAACGGTATATGATACTTATCTGTTATTTCCTTTAATCTGATTGCATGGTCATAAAAGTCTTTTGCGTCTATATTTTTTTCTCTCAGCTGAACTAAGGTAACCCCGCCTCTTATAGCCATCTCAACGATTGTCTCTAATGGGATGTCTTTCGCCAGGCTTCTGTCAGTGACCAGATATAAAGTACCGTCAAAATATTTCATAAACGCGTTCCTCTTGTTTATAGGTTTCTTCGCTTATATTGCCATACATGTCAAACATCCCCATATGGAAATGCCCCATGCCCAAGCTTCCGTATTTCTTCCAAGACAATTCTCCCGCGATTCCCACATATGCAATGGCACATGTCGCCGCCTCCAACATATTCCACGGAACAACACTGCAAAATGTTCCGATCATAGCGCTGCATACGCATCCGGTTCCTGTAATTCCGCCCATAGGCAGGCAGCCATTCTTAACGCCATACGTTTTTACTCCATCGGATACAATATCGGTTTCACCAGTAACAGCCACTATACAGCTAAGCTTCTGTGCCAATTCTCTTGCTGTTTCGATTCGCAAACTATCCTCTTCGCACAAGGAGTCTATACCTTTGCCCGTATATTTTCCGCTAAGCATATATCTGATTTCTGCAACATTCCCTCTTATTACCGATACCCTTATTTGAGATAAAAGCCGCCCGACCGCCTCTCTTCTGAAAGACGTCACTCCGCTTCCCACCGGATCCAATATAATTGGAATATTCCGTCTATTCGCTTCTCTCCCTGCTATAATCATTGCCTTAACCTTACGTTCGGACAATGTCCCCATATTTAAAATCAAGGCTTTTGCATTTCTCACGATTTCTCCCACTTCATCAGGTTCATCAGCCATAACCGTGACCCCGCCCATTGCCAAAACCGCATTAGCACAATCATTCGCCGTTACAAAATTGGTGATCTGATGTATCAACGGTTTTTCTATTTTTATTTTTTCCAGATACTGTCCTATATTTATCACGATATTTCCTCGTTTATGAAATCCTAGAAAGTCATATTTATATTTTACAACAAAAAGACCATGGCGGAATTAAAAATCTCACTCCGCCACAGTCTTTTATCAGTCAGGTTATTTCACATTGTTCTTTTTTATAAATTCTATAAGCTCGGGATAACCCACGTTGCCAAATCCGATAATGCTATCGACCGGTTTTCCATCTTTAAAAAATATCAAATTAGGAATCGTATCAACTTCATATCTTGCTGCAAGTTCTTTATCTTCATCACAATTGATTCCATAAATAGGCACATCAATCTCTTCAGAAACCTTTTCCATAATCGGACGAAGCCGGCGACAATAGCCACACCACGGAGCACTAAATCCAACAATCACATTCCCTTTTGCAATTACTTCATCAAATTTTTCTGTCCCGGTAATTGGTTGTATCATAGCAGACATCCTTTCTCAAAAACAATTTTTTATGTTGTTGTTGACATTTTATCATCTAAATCGATAAATGTCAATATTTAGGCGTCTATTTTATAAAACCGGGCAAATAAAAAGCCTAAGATAAAATCTATTCTATCTTAGGTTAGAATCTTTCTGGTGGAGATGAGGGGAGTCGAACCCCTGTCCAAAGAGCCTGCCCCATAAGCTTCTCCGAGTGCAGTCATTGTTTGGATATTTAAGCAAAGTACCGTACAGTGACAAACTACCTTTGCCGATCCTGGAATTAAGTTCCCGTAAAAGTCCCAAGCATGCTTTTTTGGTATCCTATTGGTTGATGTCAGCCCGAAGTCATAGGAATACTTCGAGGGACATTAGCAGATTAGGCTGCTAAAGCAAAATCACGTTTTGCGTTTAAGGTTTTCCACCGTTTAACGGGGTGGATGGAATCCCGACTCGCTACTTATGATACAGAATCTCCTGTCGAAACCGGTACATCCCCAGGGTGTCACCATTGTAAATCAATATGCAGCCCTTGTCAAAAATTATTTGCCAAAAATATCTTGATGGCAGGGACGCCCCCCGAAAGACTCCGCATTCTTAACTGCATCAATAATCGCAAGACGCACGGCTTCTTCTGCCAAATATCCAACGGTGTCTATAGCAGCATCCACTTCACCGGAAGCCATCGTAAAAAGGGTATCACCGTCCATGGTCGTATGAACCGGCCGGATCGCCCTCGCAAAACCATCATGAGCCATCCCGCAAACGGCATTACATTCTGCCTTATTTAATCTGGCATTGGTGATAATGCACCCTATGGTCGTATTAGCACCGGCCATTTTTCTTTCCGCTCCGGAAATCATTAATTCATGTGAAGAAACTACATTCTTTCCGTCCTCTGATAAAGCGCCCGCAAGAACAGAATCACCATCAAATACTTCCCCGCAGGCATTTACCGCCACATAGGCCCCTACATAAAGCCCTCTGTCCAAAGCAATTTCATGGTAACCTGCACCGCTTTTCATGCAGCGGCCAAATCCCAGTAGTTTGCCTACCGTAGCTCCTGCCCCTGCACCTTTGCACCCCACCGAAAATTTTCTGTCGGCATTTTTTGCCGCAGCATATCCCATCTTAAAATCCGGATAGGCAGTATTCTTTCCTATCAATAAATCAAAAAGGACTGCGCTGCATACGATAGGTATATAAACATCTTCTATTCGGAATCCCACCTTCTGTTCCGCCAGGTATCGCATACAGCCGGAAGCCGCTTCAAGACCAAACGCAGAACCGCCGGCAAGGACGACTGCATGGATTTTCTGTACCGTTTTCTCAGGGCGAAGCAAATCAGTTTCCCTCGTTCCCGGAGCGCAACCACGAACGTCAACGCCCGCAACGGCTCCATCAGAGGGTGCCATGATCACTGTAACGCCTGTCAGGCCATCTAAATCTTCCTGGGTGCCAATCCGATATCCGGGTACATGGATTTTCCTTTTCATCAAGCCATACTCCCTTTTCTCGCTATATCAAGACACTCCAGCATGTCTTCAGGAATGGGTGCTTCAAAATGCATCATCTTGCCAGTCACCGGATGCTTTATGTCCAGTGTATGGGAATGCAATGCCTGCCCCTCTATGGGGAAATGATCCTTCTTCCAGCCATAAAGAGGATCATTGACTACGGCATGATGAATATGGGCCATATGGACACGAATCTGATGTGTCCGTCCGGTTTCCAGCTTGCATTCAATCCAAGAATAATGCGGTAAATATTCAATCACCCGAAAATGTGTGACGGCAGGCTTTCCTGTTTCCGGCTGTACATCCCATTTCATCCTGTCTTTTGCACTGCGCCCCAAAGGAAATTTTATGACCCCTGTATTTCCCTCCATCTGTCCATGGACAAGGGCGACATAACATCTTTGCGCCTCATGGCTCGAAATCTCTGTCTGTAAAGCGGAATATGCTCTCACTGATTTCGCTGCAACCATAACCCCTGACGTATCTTTATCCAGTCTGTGGACGATTCCGGGACGTTGCGGATCCCCTACCTGCAGTAAATTTTCTCCGCAATGGAAAAGAAGCGCATTCACCAGCGTTCCTTCCATGTTTCCTGATCCGGGATGCACGACCATTCCTCGTTTTTTATTTAAAACAATGAAATCTTCGTCCTCATACAGGATGTTAAGCGGAATATCCTGTGGTTTCAGCTCTATTTCTTCTCTGACAGCCCACGAAAAAGAAATTTCATCTCCATGAGACACACGATAATTAGATGCGAGTATTTTATCATTATTTAGAATCGCCCGTTTTTCCTTGACCCACTTCTGTACCTCTGAACGTGTTAATCCAGTCTGCTCTTTCAGAAATTGATCCAGACGAGCGCCGCCTTCTTTTTCCGTAGCTATATAAATTCCCTTGCCCATTTAATTATTCATGCCTCCAAAAATAAAATATGATGCATGCGACGCTAAGGCAGATCGCAATATCCGCCACATTAAAAATCGGCCAGATGCGGAAATCAAAAAAATCTACCACTCCGCCCATTCTGACCCGATCTATCGCATTCCCCAACGCGCCTCCGAGCAACAGGCCAACCGCCACGGGAAAATAAAAAGGCTTGGATGGAATCCGATTCCTCAACCAGATAAACACGCCAAACAAGCATGCTACGATTAACAAAAACAAAACGTCCTGATGAGGTAAAACACCGAATGCTGCTCCGGGATTCGTGATATAGGTTAAATGAAATATGCCCTTAATGACAGGAATCGACTGCCCCAAGTCCATATTTTCATACACAATAAATTTAGCCAGCTGATCCACCGCGACAGTAATAAATGCAACAATAATAGTAAGCATAACTCCTCCAAGTCTGATATTGTTACTATTATATCAGACTTGTTCCACCCACAAAAAAACGGTCCTTTAACAGGACCATTCTTTAATAATTTATGAACACCTGAACATCACGGCGTCCAAACTGGTAACACTCTTCATAACTTTCCATGCATAAGTCTATTTTATTTCCTACAATAGCCCCACCTGTATCGGCAGCTATTGCATTCCCGTATTGAGGAATGAATAATTTAGAGCCTAATGGAATAACGCTTGGATCTACGGCAACCGTTCCATAACCCGCCTTCGTACCGGTAGCCGTTATACCTGCACCACCGCCATCATGCGGATGATACGCGGTCGCGTTCATGGTCGTCACCCAACCAACTGTTCCATCCTTTGATCCGGTTCTCGCAATGCCTTTTGTTCCTGATTCGATGGATTCTGTTTTTAATATACTTTGCCGAACCACTTTGTCCCCGGAAATAAATTCCTCTACCTGGACCTTACGCTTACCGGGACTCCCTTCTTTCACCACAACCATTTCACCAGGTGAAAGTGAGCTGTCATACCATTTATCATAATCACCGGGCACTGCTTCCTCCCGCGCGACCGTACGAACCGTATAAGGAACAACGTGGATCTTCATATCTTTATGGACACGCAACAATCCGTCTTCCAGTGACATCATTTTACGCCAGTCATAACCTGCGTCATTGACCGCCCCTTGTACCGTCTGCTGCGTGGTGTAAACTACTCTTGACTTGCCGCCTTCGACGATCGTTATCGGAACCGCCCGTTCCACGTAAAGTACCGCGCCGTCTTTCAGGCTATTGGTACTCGTCCAATAAGTATCATGTGCTTTCAGCGGTTTTTTTAGCTCGTCAAGAATATGGGAAAAAGTCTTGGCTTTTGTTTCAACTACCTTTTTTGTTTCCCCATCATATACGATGACAGTTTTAGCATTATTGGCGGAAGAGAAATTAAAATCTCCCAGTGCAAAAACAGGCTGCACAATTGCCATCAATATAAGTAGAGAACCAGTTGCTACTGTTTGTGCTTTTTTATGTATTGATGTCCTCATAACTATCTCTCCTACGAGGACTATTCTACCATAGGTGGACTTTTTGTCAAATTATTATACGTTTACAATAATAATTTGACATATTATTCCTTATTATATATTATATTTTTTCAGTTATTCGAATCAGTCTCCTCACAAATTATCCAACATTTCAGAGTGGAGATTTATAGATATTTCCATATAATATCTATATTTATTTCTTTTTTTAATTGTAAACAACGTCCTCTCCCAATAGACAAATGATTATAATCCGCAAAAAGTATATTCTTATTTTGTCTTGTTTAATTGGAATTATCAAAAAATCATTAAATCACCTACAAGTACCACGCTCCATTTTTCTTTCGAGTAACCATTTTTGATGAGTCTTTTTTGTCTCATTATATGCGCTTCCCCGCGCTCTAAAATATTATATTTTGATTAAAAGTGGGGAAATTTTTCAAATAATAGCTAATTTACCATGTCAATTCCCATAAAATAGCCCATTTTGCATTTAAAGTGGATGACATATACTTTCTGTTGATTATTACTGAAGAGATATTACTACATGTAGTTTTAGATGCTGCCCTATATCATGCACCTCCACTTCTATCCAGATAATTACCAATCATCAATTGCAGTTGAACCATAAAATGCAGATATTGTATTTTTGAACTTTGAATAACAAAAAGAACTCCCCTTCTTATCGTCAGGGAAGTTCCTTTCCTATTATAAAACCAACGAACGCAGCTGGACATGCGCTCCATGCTCTATTAACCGGCAAATATGATGAATTCCGGATTTCCTATATTATCCTCATCATTCCTCTTCAACATACACTCTCGGAATACGCTTCAAACTGCAGAATATTTCATGCGGAATCGTTTCCGCCTGTATTGCCAATTCATCCACGGTAATTTCTTCCTCGCCCTGTTTTCCGATAAGGACCACCTCGTCGCCTGGAATAACCGTATCTCCAACGCTTACCATCAACTGATCCATGCATATGCGTCCTATAATCGGACAACGCCTTCCCCCAATCAAGACAATCCCTTTATTAGATAAATTACGAGGGTACCCATCCGCATAACCGATCGGAATCGTCGCCGTCCACATATCCTCTTTCGCAACATAAGTGCCTCCGTAGCCGATTTCTTCCCCTTTATGAAGTCTTTGTACATGGGTTACATGGCTGTGGACTGACATCACATACTGTAAATCCAAGTGATTTGTCATGACATCAGACGGTTCCGGTCCATAAAGTATGATTCCCGGCCGCGCCAGATTATGCCAGCTTTGGGGTAGATCTACGACTCCCGCACTATTTGCCGCTGAAATGATGAAATTATCAGTCACTTCCATATATGAAATTGCTTTGTCAAATCGCTTTAATTGCTCAATGGCCTTGGTCTTATCTTTAAAATCTGCTGTAGCCATATGTGTAAAGGTTCCACATATGTGAAGATGGGGATAGCCTTTCAGCTTGTCGAAAAAACGAGGAATATCGTCAGGATGAGTACCTATCCGATTCATCCCGGTATCGACAGGAAGCATGATTTCTACTGTCTTCTTCTCAATCCCCGCAATGGACTCTAATGCATCTAAATCCACCGTGTCATCTACCGGAAGTATCAGATCATTTCCAATCCCTAAGGGCATATCTTCAGGAAGCGGTAATCCTAAGACATAAATCGGACAGGAAAATCCCGCATCGCGAAGTTCCTGACCTTCTTCCACCCGGGCCACGGCAGCACCTTGGTAGCCTTCTTCCAATGCCACACGTAAACATTCCACTGCTCCATGCCCATACGCATTGGCCTTAACCACGGCAAGTGCGGGAACCGAATCCCCCAAATGCTGTCGAATTACCCGCAAATTATGTCGAAAAGCATTTAAATTTATTTCCATATAAGATACCGACATTTTGATTCCCTCCTGGAATTTAAGTTTCTTCTATTTTAATTCAATCTCTCATAAATAAAAAGCAGAAATGTGTAAAAAATAATTATTATTGTATAAAAATTCAACCCTTACAAATAAACCTCACTTTTGCTTCATGTTAAAATATGTTGATTTTCTGCATAAAAAAACCACAGCCTGAGCTGTGGAATGATTCTGGTGGATCATCAGGGGTTCGAACCCCGGACACCCTGATTAAGAGTCAGGTGCTCTACCAACTGAGCTAATGATCCGTTCAACGAAGAGTATTATATCATTGCTCCTATATCCTGTCAAATGCTTTTTTACTATCTAAAAAATTATTCCCCTACGCAGTTAATTCGTAAGATGAAAATCCCTTGATGTAATTACAGCTTCAATAATGAATCCCATATCTATCCTTTAATCGCTCAATATCTGTTCGCATATCCCTGTCGCATTCTGCCAATACTGATTCCAGACAAGGCATTCCCTTTCTGACCATCAATGCCTTTTTAGCGCTTGCCATTTTATATATGTGTGCCAGTTCTTTTTTATAGGCTCCCATAAGCTCGTTCAGCTCATCTTCCGATAATTCTTTCTCGTTATCCCGTGAAAACTTTTCATCTGTTTTTTCCATATGATTCACTCCTTTATTCGATATTATTCTTTTTTATCTATATGCCTTTCAAGTCCCCAACCAAAAAATGAATCCTGATGATTGAGGAAAAATAACGAATATGCTATAATATTCCACGTTAGGCGCCTATAGCTCAGGGGATAGAGCACCGGTCTCCGGAACCGGGTGCGAGGGTTCGAATCCCTCTAGGCGCTCCATTTATTTTATGATTCTTTTATATATTATATCATTTTATAATCAACGAAAAATAAGGTCTCTGTACTGATTCCTTCTGATACGAAAAGGCTCTGATTATTAGCACTCTTCACTAATAACCAGAGCCTTTTTTAATTTCCTCTGCCAATCACAGGAATATAAGGTTCCAGTTTCTGAGCTAATGTCAGCTCATTTTCCTTATCTCTTTTTTCAGCAGTTCCCTGAAAGAATTCCTGTGCACAAATCCTGTTATTTACATCAACAGTCTTTGTCCAGCTGCCATCCGACTGCATAATATGCGCCTTTTGATTATCCGCTAATTCAATTTTGACCATTTCCCGTATCCTTGTTTTGATTTCAGGATCCTCGATAGGTATCATGAGTTCTACGCGATCATTTAGGTTTCGAGGCATCCAATCCGCACTTCCTATGTAGATTTCTTCCCGTCCTCCATTTTCAAACCAGAAAATACGGCTGTGTTCCAAAAAGCGCCCTACTATGCTGCGAACCGTAATATTGTCACTTAATCCGGGTATACCAGGTATCAGTACACAAATACCACGTACGATCAACTCGATTTTCACTCCTGCGCGGGATGCTTCATATAATTTATCTATGATTTCTTTATCCAGCAATGAATTCATTTTGGCAATCATGTGTGCCTGCTCACCGTCCTTGGCAAATTGTATTTCACGGTCAATCAGCTGCATGCAACGCTGCCTTAAATTAATCGGAGCCACAATGAAAGAATCCCAGATCGGCGGATCAGAGTATCCGGAAAGCAGATTAAAGAAGGCGGAAGCATCACTGCCAAATCGGTCGCTGCAGGTCAATATGCCAAGGTCTGTATATAATTTGGCCGTGGATGCATTATAATTCCCTGTTGCAACGTGGACATAACGACGGATTCCATCTTTCTCCCGACGGATGACAAGCGTACATTTGGAATGTGTCTTCAGGCCGACCAGCCCATAAATGACATGGGCTCCCGCTTTTTCCAACCGTCTGGCCATAAGTATATTATTCGCCTCGTCAAACCGCGCCTTTACTTCCATCAGGACCGTCACCTGCTTGCCATTTTGTACGGCTTTCTCAAGCGCCTGCACGATAGGACTTGACGAGCTTACCCTATATAAAGTCTGCTTAATGGCAAGTACATCTTTATCTGTTGCTGCGGAGGCTACAAAATTAACAACCGATTCATCAAAAGATTCATATGGCAGATGAATCAGGATATCCTTTTTCCGAATCATATCAAAAATATTGGATTCTGTATCCCTTTTCCATTCAATCATACTCCATGGATATTGGGGATGCGCTTCCGGATATCTCAGGTTATCATACCCCTTAAGCCCGCAGAATCCGAAAAACACAGTCAAATCCAACGGGCCGTCTATTTCATACATGTCTTCATTGCTCAGATTCATTTCCTGCGTCATGAAGCGCCTCATAAATCGGCTGGTTCCGGTCTTGAATTCTAGACGGACCGCCTGCCCGCGCTGGCGCTTTTTCAGCTGGCGTTCTACTTCTACTACGAGATCCTGTGCATCTTCCTCATCAATATAAAGGTCTGCATCCCTTGTGATACGGAATTCACGTGCCTCCAGCAGATCATACCCGATAAAAAAGCGGGATGCATAGTATGTTAAGACATCTTCCAATAAAATAAATTCATGCCGGGAAGCATCTTGTGACGAATCAGGAAGCCGTATGATGCGGGGAAGTACAGATGGAACCGGAACAATGGCCGTCTTTACATCTATATCATTTTCTTCATCCTGCCCTCCGTCTCTTTCATTCCGCTCCAGAAGCATCGCTATATTTAAGCTTTTTGAGGCAAGAAAAGGAAAAGGATGTGAAGAGTCTACTGCCATGGGGGTAACTACAGGAAATATTTCCCGTTCGAAATAATTTTCTATCCATTTCCGCTGTTCTTCATCAGCCTCTACCGGTTTTATGAAGAAGAGTCCTTCCTGTTCAAGCTCTTTCCGTATTTCTTTAAAGGATATGTATTGCTGGGCAACCAGTTTTTGACAGGTATCGGAAATATTTTCCAGCTGTTCGGTCGGCGTCATATTGGCAATATCCCGCCTTTTAATGCCGTTCTCTTTCTGATGCTTCAGCCCTGCCACTCTAATCATAAAAAATTCATCTAGATTGGAGCTTGTTATCGCTAAAAACTTAAGTTTTTCCAAAAGAGGATTGCTGTTGTCCGACGCCTCCTGAAGCACCCGTTTATTAAACTGCAGCCATGATAACTCACGATTTAAATAGTATTGATGATTCTTTTCAGCAGTCCCCATGATTATCTACGCTCCAATCTCACTTCAAGACCATATACATTTTCAAACAGCTCTTTATTTTTATCAAATATCCAGGTTTCAAGCGCCGTGTTTTCCAAGCTGTCATATTCAATTATCAGAATGGATCCGGATACATGCGCGGTAATATCCCTCAGCTTCTGCCTTCTGGAAATATCTAACGCCCATGCCATCCGGAATATGGAGATCAGCTTCAATGCTGTCATTTTGGCCGCATCAGACAAAATCCTGAATGGCAAATCATCATCATTGGGATTTCCTTTGTGGTCATAATAGGCAACACTTGCAACTATATCCTTTTCTCTGTCAGAGATTCCAAAAATATCCGTTCCCCGAATCAGATTCCATGCATGTTCCTGTGCATCAAGAAGGTTCACATATTTCCCCACCTGATACAAAATAATCGCCATTCGAAGGAGCGACTCATCTCTTTCTGTAAGTCCGCTGTTTCCTTTCAAACCTGTCAAAATCGCATGCCCATAGCTTTCCAGTGCTTCTGCATGCTTAGGTTCATAATAATAAGAGGCTGCAATCGCGCGGGTCAACTCTATGTTCTGCTTCCGCATCTCAAAAATAGACAGATCCTTCGTCTTATCCGCCCCATAAAACATTGCCACCGCCTCAATAAACGTTGTGCCGAACATAATGACATGTTTCATCGGTACATTATTCAATATTTCTTGATAGATATGGATCGTCGGCAGCACCGTCGTTGCCCATTGCTCGCTGATATTATATTTCTGCCTCGTCCTTGATGCGGAAAGACTCCCTGCTTCCTCATAAAGCTTTTCAAAATCTTTTATCTTAACTTCCGCCATGTTATCGGCATCCATATCCAGTTTCATCAGATTTGCTATGATTCTTGACTCCCGCCCTGAAAGAATGACACTGGAAGGATTATACCCCCGAATAGTCTCCCATAACGGTTCCATGATTACATGGATATATTCCGCCATGGCCTTCGGAAAATCCCTTGAGTCGCGTTGGTTGAGTTTAAATGTTTCAAGAAGCCTTAACGTACCGATATGGACGTTACGCTGGTATTTCAGATTTCCTTCTTCCCAGACAGTAAGGCCCACACATCCGGACGTAATATCCACGAAAAGCAAGTGATTTCCATAATTATATTTTCCCTGGATTCTATTCTGTTTTATATGATACTGCAGGAAATAATGCTTATAGTAAATTTCCTGAGGCATATCGACAACTTCCACAATAAAGCCGGTATTGACGCGGATCAGATCCATTATCGGCCTTCTGTTTTCCGCTTCTCTTAGCACGGCGGTTGCATATACCTTATATTCACTGACCTGATAATCACGCAGGAGCTGCTTCAGTCCGTTTAACATGTCACAAAGACGGCGAATAGAGGCAAAGGACAATTTCTTATTAATAAATACCTCTTCCCCAAACGTGGTTTCCTTTCGAACCTCCTCAATCACCCTTATATTATCTATGTCCTTATATTCAACAATCCGCATCGAAAGATTTGACGATCCGATATGGATTATTCCATAAATAAATGATTCTCCTTCCATCATTTTCCATCCTCGTTTCTGCAACCAACAGTAAATATGACTGATCCCGCTGACTTATATCTTTTATATTTTTATTATACTAAAAAAAGCATGGAACGTATGTAAAAAGACTGAAAATAATCATCATTTTTATGTTTACCTGCAGAAATCCTCTGACTTATTTACACATCTGTTGTAAAATGAAATTAATCACACAAAAATTTTGAAGGGAGATTCCCATGAACCGCATTGCCATTATCGATCTCGGTTCCAACTCCATACGTTTTATCATCATACAGGTCCGTGAAAAAGGCGTTTACAAACTTATTTATCAGGAAAAGAAATCTATCCGCCTGGCAGAGGGAATGACACAGGATTTTCCGCTTCTGACGGAAGATGCGCAACGACGTGCCATTGACTGCATGAAAGTTTACAGCCATATTGCAAAAGTCCATCAGGTCACAAAAATACTGGCGGTCGCAACGGCAGCAGTAAGAAATGCAAAAAACGGCTCTTCTTTTTTAAAAAGAGTCCGTACCGCAACCAATATACCGATGACCATCATAAGCGGCAAGCAGGAAGCCGCCCTTGGTTTCTCAGGCGTTATTCATACCATTGACGCCTCCGAGTTCCTTCTTTTCGATTTAGGCGGTGCCAGTGTCGAACTGTCTCTCGTAAGGAATAAAAAACGTCTTCACTCCATAAGTATTCCCATTGGCGCCGTAACCCTCACCGAAAAATTCCATTCTTCCGATACGGTGTCCTCTTCGGAAATAAAAGAAATCCAGTCCTATATCCATCATATGCTTCAGGATATTTCCTGGCTTCCCAAATCTCCCATTCCGGTTGTCGGCATAGGGGGAACCATCAGAAATCTCGCCAAGGTCCATCAAAGAAGTTCCGGTTATCCTTTATCCAAGCTTCATAATTATAATATGTCGATTCGTGGTTTATTTTCCGTCATCCATATGATTACAAGTGCCACCGTGGAGGAACGAAAAAAGATTTCCGGGCTTTCTTCCGAACGATCTGATATCATCATCGCAGGATCCCTGATCATAGGAGAAATCATAAAGGCCGTCCATGCAAGCACCTTAACTGTTTCCGGCTGCGGCCTTCGAGAAGGTCTTTTTTATCACTGGTATGACCCTATTTATGACAAAGACGGCAATCAATATAAAAACATGCTGATTGCTTCTGCTAAAAATTATTATGCGACACTCCGGTTGAATAATGATGTCCACACCAAGTATGTAACTGCATTGGCGCTTTCCATGTTCGACCAATGGCAAAAAGTCCATAACATGCCCCACAGGATGCGTACTTTACTCTATGCTGCAGGGCTTCTCCATGATGTAGGCCAAATCGTAAACTATTACAGCCATGCCCGTCACAGCGCTTATATGACCGCCAATGCCCATATATTCGGCTGGTCACATAAAGAACAGGTGATGTGTGCGTTAATTAATGCCTTCCATCATGGCTTTTCGGGCAAAATTTTAAAATCCATCAAAGAAGCCCGTATCCTTGGAGAAAATGAGATTGAGCAAGTGAAAACATTATCCTGCTTTCTATCACTGGCAGAAGGTTTGGATGAAAGCTATGAGCAGAGCGTCTCACAGGTCATTTGCACTTATGATTCACGTTCCCTGGATATACGGGTCTATTTAAATAAGGAAAACTTTGATGTTCCCGCACACGCGACGAAAAAAATTGTTGAATCTTATGAAAAGCTATGCCACGCACCTTTATCCATACAATGGTTTCCGGAAAGTAAATATAAAGAAGTCATCAAAGAACTCGCCGACACTCTTTAAACAGCAAAAGGCCATACCCTTACAGAACAATTCTGAAAAGGCATGACCTTTTATCGCATTAACGATTATTGATAATTTCCGGATTCATATCATGGTGCAGAAGGCGGAACCTTGCAAAATCACGCCATTCCGTACCAGGCACTCCATAATTGCAGTACGGGTCAATGGACAATCCCCCTCGCGGCAGGAACTTTCCCCAGACCTCGATATATCTTGGCTGAAGCAATTTGATCAGATCCGTCATAATCATGTTGACACAGTCTTCATGAAAATCGCCGTGATTACGGAAACTGAACAGATATAGCTTAAGCGACTTGCTTTCAACAATATATTTGTCGGGTATATAAGAGATATACATAGTTGCAAAATCAGGCTGCCCCGTCTTCGGGCAAAGGCTCGTAAATTCAGGACAATTAAATTTTATGAAATAATCCCGGTCTTCATGTCTGTTTGTGATTCTTTCCAAAAAGCCGGGATTATAATCATAGGAGTATTTTGTATCCTGATTCCCGAGAGATTTCAAGTCTTCCAGTTCTTTTCTGTTTTCAGCCATAAGCTCCTCCCTTTATGAATAATGGGTTTCCCTTATTATAAGACATTCGTAAAGTACAGGCAGGCAAGAAATCACATTCCATACTTAACACGGGCATAAACAACCGCCACCGTTATCATTGCCACGATAAGCATAACGATATAGTCTGCCCCTTTAGGCGCCACGCTTTCCATAAATGTACGATGGGAACCGCCAAATCCACGAAGCTCAAGGGACAATGCCATCGTCTCGCTTCTTCCAAGGGATCGAAGCATTAATGGGCGGACCACTGACATGTATCTTTTTACCTGTTTAATGAAGTTCCCTTCAATCGCGAGGCCTCTGCATGCCTGCGCTTCTGCCACAGCCCTGTTTTCCTCTATGAAATCAGGAACAAAACGGAGCCCTGCAGTAAACATGAATGCATACTCATAAGGTACTTTAAGCTGCCGGACCATCGCTGCCGTAAGATCCTGTAATTTGACAGTCGTGAGCAGGTAGACAAAAATAATGGTCATTCCAAGCATCCTTAATGCTGCAACGAGGCACTCTTTCACACTTCCCCCGCCGATATACTCAATCAGCCCCAAAAAGAAAGCGAAGATGCCAAGCATAAGCAATGCCTTCACATTGTTAAAAAGTTCTTTAGAGACAAGGAGTATTCCCAATTCGAAAATGCACAGAATAATAAGGCTGGATGGTTCGTGAAGTACGATTGCCCATACGGCCGTTCCCAGCGTCAGCAGGATTTTTGTCAACGGTACCAGGTTTCTCATTCCCCCATCCCTCCTTTAAGCTCTAAGAATTTCGAACAAAATGCATCCATGTCCTTGCAATACGGTGCCCCCGGAAGCTTTCTCCCAAGCAGGACTGCCGGAGGATATGCCAACCCCCAATCTTCAGGCCTGTTTTCCGCAGAAAATAAATCGGAAGGCTTCCCGTCAAAGGCAACCTCATGGCCGGCAATCACAATGACCCTTGTACAGTCCCGGGCTACGATATCCATGTCATGTGTAACTAAAATAATGGTAATTCCTTTACTTTTCAGGCTCTCCATCAGACGCATCAGTTTTTTCTTTTCCTGTCCGTCCTGCCCGCTGGTGGGTTCGTCAAGGACCAGATATTCCGTATTCATGGCAAGGCCTGATGCAATAGCTACCCTTTGCTGATCACCGCGAGAAAGTGTGCGCGGATATTCATCTGCAAGCATCAGAATATCTGTATCCTCCATCGCCTTATTGACCAGTTCATCCAGTTCTTCACCGCGTTTCCCCTGCTGATACGGACCAAATCCTATTTCTTCCCGTACAGTCGGCATAAACATCTGCCGATCAGGCTGTTGGAACACATATCCAATGAAACGGCTCCTTTTCGCCGCGTTTTCATTGGTCACATCCTTTTCGTTGTATACGACAAGCCCTCTTGTCGGTTTCTCCAATCCGGTCAGCAGACGTGTTATGGTTGTTTTTCCACTGCCATTCCGCCCTGTCACTGCCACGAACTCTCCCCTGTCAAAGGAGAGAGAAATATCTGATAGGATGACAGGTGTATCTTTTGTATACCGGAATGTAATATTTTGAAGCTCAAGCATTCCTATTTCCTCCCATCGCTGCATTTATAACCGCGTATTCCGCATCCTTAATATTTAAGAACGGCTTTTCAAATTGAATGCCTGCCGCTTCCAGTTCCAATTGTGCCCTGTACATATCAGGAATGGCATCTTCATATACATGATTGGACTTCATATATTTCATGACGACTTCAGGGGTTCCATCACTGATGATTGTTCCCTTATCCATAAGGACAAATCGTTTCGCATAAGGAAGGGTCGCCTCCAAATGATGCTCAGCAACAATAACCGTCAGCTTTTCCTTCTGATTTAGCTCTCCGACCATTTCATAAAATTCACGGATGCCCTCCGGATCCAATGCACTCGTCGGTTCATCAAAAACAAGCACTTCCGGTTCTTCAGCCAATACTGCGGCAACGACCAGCCTTTGCCTTTGTCCGCCGGATAAGGTAGATACCTTTCTTTCTTCCAGTCCATCCAAATGTACTTTCTGCAATGCCTCTTTCGACCTTCTCCTTATTTCTTCCGGAGCAAATCCATGGTTCTCCAGCGTAAAGGCCATTTCTTCCCCGACGGTTAACGTGACAATCTGTGCCGTATAATCAGCAAGTATGACCCCGATGCTGGATGCCAGATCTGCAATTCCGGTTTGCGTGGTCGCCTTTCCGCCGGTGAAAACCATACCTTTCATTGTTCCTCCGTAATAATGAGGAATTGCGCCGGCCATAGCCATAAGAAGCGTTGTTTTTCCTGCCCCATTGGGCCCCGTTATGACCGTGAACGATCCGGCTTCCACATCCAGTACGATGTCTTTCAACGCGGTCCCCTTAGAAAAGGGATATGAATATGTCAGGTGTTCAATGCTGATAACGCCATTACCGTTTTGCTGTAAATTCAGCCGGCTGTGGTCACTGTCTTCCACATCGGATGTACCCATATAATGCATGGATTCAAACAGCCGCAATGCAGGAAAATACAGGAATGGGGTTATGATCGCATTACCGACCCCTACAAGAGCCACCATCGGCAGCATTCCGTATAAATAGACCTTGGTGGGAATGCCCATGACTAACGTCAGAATGGATACGAAAATAAAGCCGCTGACTATGGTGGTAACAAAACCTGCAATTAACGGACGGAGGGAAAATCTCCCAATCCTAATAGGCGGCACCGAGTGTGCAAAAAAACCGGCAACAAACGCTCCTGCAAATTCACTTGCAAAGTCCCCATAAGGAAATGCCGACTTGGACGTGAACACTTCCATAAGGGCCGCCACCATGCATATTCCCAGGCATTGCTTATACGAGGGCTTCGTCAGCAATATGGCCACGACATATGTCGCTATCATCCAGTTCGGTGTAAATCCTGCCACCGAAGGAGATACTAAGTGAAGAAGCATGCCAATGGCCAGCATCAATGTGGAAATCGTAAGCCAGCGGAATCTCCCTCCCCTTGATTTAGTAAAAACCAGATTTGCTACATCCTTAACGGCTTCCATAACATTTCCCCCTTTGCATTATATTTTTTATAAAGCCTGTTTTCATAAAATAAAAAACCTTTCATTCCTTTGCAGTAAATGCAAAGGGACGAAAGGAACTAATTCCGCGGTACCACCCTTATTGACTTGAAAGTCCGACTCTATATGGCCATCACCATATTCTCTTTAACGGAAGATTCCGGCAGCGCCTACCCCTCTTCGGCTCGGACTGCATCTTACAGGCCCATTCATAATAAAAGCTGTATCGGACTCCCACCTTCGCCGACTCTCTTGGACAGATTATCATTACTACTCTTCCTGATCATTGATATTGATTAGAAAGAGTATATCACCACATTTTTTTAGTGTCAATGCTATTTATTTTTCTTCTGCATTTTATTTCAAAACAGAAATACTCATTCAATGGTCAAAGAAATCTCTACTTTTCAAATGTCATTGCGCGCCTGATGAACAACCAGCTGCGGAAAGGGTATTTCTATCCCTGCCTTATCAAAAGCCTCTTTTACTTTGATGTAAAGATGATTTTGCGCTTCATAGTACTTGGTTCTTTCCACCTGCACACGTACATAAATACGGATGCTTGACTCTGCCATGCCGCTCACATATATGGGAATATCTGCTCCATTCAGCACATAATCATCTGCTCCCAGAACCTTTTTCAGAAGCTCAACACACTGCGTCAGGTTGGTATTGTAAGCTACATCAAAATTGAATTCTATATTCCTGGTCGCAAAAGACGAATAATTCTTAATGACACTGTTTGTAAGCTGGGAATTGGGAATAACGATCATCTGATTTCCTAACGTCGATATTTCCGTATACATGATCCGGATATCAATCACGGTTCCCTCGCTTGTTCCGATCTGTATATAATCACCGACACGGAATGGCCTGAATATCAAGATAAAAATGCCTGAAGCTACATTTCCGATATTATCTTTCAGTCCAAGACCGATCGCCAGTCCGACTCCGCCAAAAGCAGCAGCCAGTGCTCCGGGAGAAACTCCCAGCACGGACAAGGCTATGATAGCCACGACAGCCAGGCAAAAGAAAAATATGATTTCAGAAATAAAGCTGTTTGCCGATGGTTCCACATTGCTTCGGTTCAGCAGCTTTCTCACAAGCCCGCGTATCCATCGGCACACCATATATCCGACGATAAATATGATGATTGCTTCTACGACATCAAGCCCCTTCGTTAAGGCGAAGTCTTTGATTCCGTTAATCATACGGGTAGTGATATCGACCTCATCGGTTACGACCTTGCCCACAATACTATTTCCCACTTGCGGATTCCTTCCTGTTTAAAAGATTGTCCCCGCCATAAAAAGCAGGGACAACGACTTTAATTATGAAAGCTGATAAAATACTGACCTTTCTCCAATAATTTTTACATGCCACAGGCCTTTTCCCCAGCCTTGACAAGGGACTCTATCACCATCGTAGTCGTTACAGCCCCTACTCCGCCGGGAACAGGTGTCACTGCTCCTGCAATCGGAAGAACAGCTTCATAATCAACATCCCCTACTGTTTTTCCGCCTGCACGATTGATTCCCACATCAATAACGATAGCTCCCGGCTTTACCATATCTGCCTGAATGGCATCCGGTTTTCCCACTGCAGCGACAAGTATATCCGCACTGCACGTGATATCCCTTAAATTCCTTGTATGGGAATGGCAAACCGTGACAGTCGCATTTTTTTGCATCAGCATGGCTGCCACAGGCTTTCCAATCACATTGCTTCTTCCGACAACAACGGCTTCCTTTCCATCTACGGAAATATCGTAATGTTTCAATATTTCCATAACCGCTCTCGGCGTACAGCCGAAGAATCCGTCTTTCCCTGAAAATAACCTGCCTGCATTCATCGTTGTCAATCCATCGATATCTTTATCCGGATCAATCAGTTCAATCAAATGCTCCGCCTGAAGATGCCCGGGCAACGGCATCATCATCAGGATGCCTGTAACCGAGTTATCTGTATTAAGCTCTTTTATTAAGCCGCCAAGCTCTTCTTCTGCCACATCGTCCGGTTTCGCGTACAAAGCAGCTTCGATTCCATATCCGGCCGCCACTTTTTTCATAAATTGAGCATACATCACAGAAGGCTTGCTGCTGCCTGCCAGTACGATAGCAAGCTTTGGCAAATAACCATTCGCCTTCAATCCGCTTAGCCGCTCCTTTAACTGCGCTTCCAATGCAGCTGCAGTTACTTTTCCATCGAGTATCATATGCACCTCTTAAAAAAGACCTGTGATATTTCCCTCATCATCCACATCAATTCGTTCTGCAGCCGGACGTTTCGGCAATCCCGGCATCGTCATAATTTTCCCTGTTAAGACCACAACAAAACCTGCCCCTGCTGAAACATGGCAATCTCTGACATGCAACGTGAACCCTTCCGGCGCGCCTAACCTGCCGGGATCATCCGAGAAGGATACGGGTGTTTTAGCAATGCAGACAGGCATTTTTCCATATCCCATTTCTTCAATATGCCTCAATTCCTTTTCCGCATTTGCTTCATATTGGACATTGGCAGCACCATAAATCTGTTTAGCTATAACTTCAATTTTTTCTTTCAATGATAAATCAAGACTATACAGAGGACTGTATTTTGATTCAGCCTTGAGAGCCTCCAATACTTTATTTCCCAGCTCCAGTCCGCCTTCTCCGCCATGTATGAAAACGTCTGAATCAGCAACCGGTACTCCAGCAGCTGCACAGGCCTCATAAATAACCTGCTTTTCTTCTTCCGTATCAGAGGGGAACAAATTTAATGCAACTACAAGAGGAATATTATATTTCTTCAGGTTTGAAATATGGCGCAATAAATTAGGCAACCCGCGTTTGACAGCCGCCGGATCAGACTCTGTCAGTTCATTCTTCCCTTTTCCACCATTCATCTTCAATGCTCTTACAGTGGCAACAAGGACGACTGCACTGGGATGCAGCCCTGCAAAGCGGCATTTGATATCCAGGAACTTTTCCGCGCCAAGATCAGCGCCGAAGCCGGCTTCCGTGACAACATAATCTGCCAGATGCAACGCTGTCTGGGTCGCGATAACGGAATTACATCCATGGGCGATATTAGCAAACGGCCCCCCATGGATGAAAGCCGGCACATGCTCCAATGTCTGCACCAGATTCGGTTTCAATGCATCTTTCATCAATGCGGCCATGGCTCCCTGCGCATGTATATCTCCTGCGGTTACCGGCTTATTATCATATGTATAGCCAATGATGATTCTTGCAAAACGCTCTTTCATATCCCTGATGGAATGAGAAAGGCACAGTATCGCCATAATTTCCGACGCGACCGTAATATCAAAGCTTCCTTCCCTCGGAACACCGTCAACACGTCCGCCAAGACCGATGACGATATTTCTGAGTGCACGATCATTCATATCCATAACACGATTCCATACAATCCTTCGCGGGTCGATTCCAAGCTCATTTCCCTGCTGGAGATGATTGTCTACCATTGCAGCCAAAAGATTATGGGCCGCTGTGATGGCATGAAGATCTCCCGTAAAATGAAGATTAATATCCTCCATCGGAACCACTTGGGAATATCCGCCGCCGGCAGCCCCTCCTTTAATGCCCATGCAGGGACCCAGCGAGGGTTCACGCAAACAAATCATGACCTTTTTATTTAATTTTCCCAATGCCTGCCCCAGACCTACAGTCGTAGTCGTCTTCCCTTCTCCTGCCGGTGTGGGAGAAATGGCAGTAACAAGAATCAGTTTGCCTTCCGGCTTATTTTCTGCTTCTTTTGTAAATTTTAGAGAAACCTTCGCCTTGTACAAGCCATAATTTTCCAGTTCTTTTGTCGGAATTCCAATTTTTTCCGCAATTTCAGAAATTGGTTTCAAATTGGCCTGTTGTGCAATTTCGATATCACTTAACATATTTTCCCCCTTTTACAAACATTGGTATGGATAATTTTTTTTATTATAGCATAGCTTAATGCTTCAAATATATTGTAAATATGTAATTCAAACATATAAAAAGCTTACTGATTTAAAACCAATAAGCTTTTATCGTTTAAGGATTTGAAAAATGAATAGTTACCGTTTCTCCACGCTCTACAGTCACACCGGCCCCCGGCGACTGAGAATCCGCCCGGCCTGCTCCATCAGGCTTAAAGGCAAGCCCTGCCTTACCAAGCCATTCTCCTGCATCACGCATGGACCATCCGTAAAAATTGGGGAGCCTGAATGCTTTTACATCCGCATCCGGAACAGGTGGCAAGGATGATTCGGTATTCTGCTCCTGCATCTTATCATGAATATCCTTTTCTTCAATTGTCGGAATCTCCAGATATCTCATGATGTGCCCCATTGTTTCCTTGAACACGGGGGCCGCTACCTGCCCTCCATAATATACGCCACGCGGATTATCAAGTATTACAAGGCATATGGCTCGCGGATCCTCTGTTGGACCAAATCCGCAAAATGACGCGATATATTGATTTTCCAGGTACCCACCATTCACCGGATCCAATTTTTGGGCGGTTCCTGTTTTCCCCCCCATATGGTACCCCGGCACCTGGGCATTTCCGCCACCGCCTTCGGATACTTCTTTTTCCATCATATCCTTTACTTCATCGGCAACCTTTTTAGATACAGGATCTCCGGAATATTCCACCTCTGTTGATTTATAGACGGATCCATCCGGGTTCTTAATGGAATCCAGAATATGTGGCTTGACCATTCTTCCGCCATTCGCCAGAGCGCTATAGGCCTGCAGCATTTGAAGCGGCGTCACTGCTATACTCTGCCCGATGGACATGGTGGCAACATCGATAGCCCTCATATCCTTGGGATTAAAAAGAATCCCTGCCCCTTCACCGGGAAGCTCTATGCCCGTGGGCTTCCCAAAGCCAAATTTCTGTGCATATTCAGTTAAAGTCTTTCCGCCGGTCAGTAATCCAATATGCGCAAATCCGGTATTGATTGAATATTTAATAATATCCACCAGACGGACATCTCCATAGGAACTGTCATCCCAATTCTTAATGGCATGGCCTGAAGCCCATACTTCTCCGGGGTCATGCCAGACTATATCCGTGGAATATGTCCCTGCCTCCAGCGCCGTCGCAGCGATAATGGGTTTAAAGGTTGAACCCGGTTCATAAATATCTACAACTGCTTTATTCTTAAAATCTTTCTCTGTCGCTTTTTCAAAATGATTTGGATCATAGGTCGGGCGATTCCCCAAAGCCAGAATCCCGCCTGTTTTAGGATCCATGACAATAATGATTCCTCCCTGTGCTTTTGTACTGGTCATCGCACGGTCAAGCGCACGTTCCGCATAAAATTGGATATTCTGATCTATCGTTAAATAAACAGACTTTTCTTCCTCCGCCTTATACGGTGCCAGTGCGGATTGAAGAATAGGGTTTCCCCTTGCATCCATCAGGAGACGCTGCTTATTTTCCGATCCGCTGATCAGGCTGTCCATGGACATTTCCA
Source organism: uncultured Dialister sp. (assembly GCA_902462205.1). GTDB lineage: Bacteria > Bacillota > Negativicutes > Veillonellales > Dialisteraceae > Dialister. Next base: position 283,907 of record CABQAR010000001.1, on the reverse strand, counting down.
GCCCGTCCAGTCCTTTATCATCAAGGCCGACAAACCCAAGTACATTGGCAAGCAATGGCCCATTGGGATAGTATCGGCGGCTCTCATCAATAAACCGGAATCCTTCCCACTTTTTTTCTTTGATAAGTTCCTTTACCTTATCTGAATCCTCCGGTTCCATCAATCGCTGGAGCCATACGAAACGTGTATCTCGAGAAATCTTCTTTAGGATGTCCCCTTCCGGCTGTTTCAACACAGGCGCCAATTCCTTTGCTATTGCAGCACGATCCGCATTTAACATGCCCGGGTCACAATAAAGAGACTTCACCATGACAGAAAATGCAAGCTGTTTTCCATTCCGGTCATAAATGGTGCCTCGCGGTGAATATAAGGTCTGCACCCCTTCTGTCTGATTCAATGCCATTTTCTGATATTTATTTCCATCAAATATCTGTATATAGAAAAGGCGGACCGCTAAAAGAATTCCTATCGTGAAAAGAAACAGGGATATATACCGGCTCCTCCTGTTCATTATTCTTTTAGGATTAACAATCCTCATTATGACGCCTCCTGTATCTCACGGCAGCATCTAAAAGCGCTTCCGGATTATTTTCCAACGCCCCATTTTGAACACGAAGCAGCAAATTGGCGAATCCTTCGGCAACATTCGGTTTCAATGCGGCAATAACACGTTGGTCGTAGGCCAAATCTCTTGTTGATACGGGAATCGTCTTGCATAAATCAACCATATACCGTCCAAATTCCGTATGCCCTTCCAATGATGATTGATCTCTGCCGCAACCGATGATATCTGCATTACAAAGATCCGTGATTTCTTTCATGCCTTCTGCCATTTCTGCTGACGAAGAAAACTGCCTGGTTCTGGCTATTTGCCTCAGCCATCTGACAGCATTTGCTTCCGGCACATTCGCAAAATAATGGTAGTGCATATGATTCTCTACGAGCCAGGATACCCGATTGATAAAAGAAGAAGGCATCCTCCAGCGGGTCAGTATATCTTTTGCCATTTCGGTGCCTCTTTTATCATGCCCGTAATCTGTATACTTCCCGGCTCTGATAGCCCTTACGCCTTCTATTCCTTTTCCCACATCATGGAGGAGTGCCGCCCAACGTAGGATAAGTGTCCTTGGCGCCGCTTCCACAACAGCCAAAGTATGATACCAGCCATCAAATTTATGAAACTCTCTTTGCTGCGGCAGTCCAACCAGATGAGAAAGCTCAGGAAGGATCTGTATCTCTTCTGTCTTCCCTCTTTCACGTACCCGGCAGCTGCATTCATTTAATCCCGTCCGCACCATCAGATCCAGCCCGCGTGCGGCATGTACAGAGACAAGAAGTTTTTCTATTTCTGATTTAAACCGCTCGAGTGATAGTCCCCTCACCCTGCCAAATGCAGAGGGAATCGCTTCTACCAATGTTCCATCTGCCATAAAATCCAATTGTCCCAAAAAGCGGCAGGCACGAAAAAGCCGGAGTGCATCCTCATTAAATCGATCTTCCGCACTCCCTACGGTTCTTAATCGTTTATTTTTTAAGTCTTTTACCCCATCAAAATAATCATAAAGAGTCCCATCACGGCCAAGTGCCATTGCATTCACCGTGAAATCCCGCCGTGATAAATCCTCCTCCAAGGTCTTCGCAAAAACAACCGATTCGGGTCTGTGACTATCCTGCCCATATATTTCGCTGCGGAAAGTCGTCACTTCATAGCTTTCCCCTGAAACTACAGCTATTACCGTTCCAAACCGTCTGCCCGATCCATCAATCCCTCTCCATCCGCATTCTTCCATGACAGAAATAATCTCTTCCGGCCTGGCAGAAGTCGTAATATCCCAGTCATGAGGAATCTGATGCATCAGTAAATCCCTGACACAGCCTCCCACCGCATAAGCCTCAAACCCATGATTTTCAAGCGCACAAATAATGGCCAATGCGCCTTGATCAAATTTCTCGCACAGTTGGTCCATCTTATGTTTATATATTTTTTTATTTCTAAAATATTCTGTCATGTTCGCAATAAAATCCATAAAAAGCTCTTTCTTAATTTTTTTTATCATATACGATTTCATATCTTGGTGCAAGGAATCAATGTTTTATCATGCAAAAAGCCACTCCTCATAAAGAAGAGCGGCTTTTCATTAAGCAATATCAATCAGTCCTTATACTGTTCCGGCAATTCCTTTACTCTGGCCACGCCGGATTCCAAAGCGGCTTTGGCAGCTGCCTTTGCTACCGCATGAGGAACGCGTTTATCAAATACATTGACAACTACATAATCAGGAGCCAGCTCCTCATCTGAAACCAGATCTGCCAGTGCATGTGCAGCAGCAAGTTTCATCGGTTCATTGATCTGGCGCGCACGGACATCCAGCGCCCCACGGAACAGGCCGGGGAATACGGAGGAATTATTTACCTGGTTCGGCATATCGCTTCTTCCTGTACCAAACACATATACGCCCAGTTTCTGCGCATCTTCCAGCATCATTTCCGGAATGGGGTTCGCCATTGCGAAAACGACATTTTTCTCCGCCATCGTCTTAATGGCTTCTTTATGCTGTTCTTTGAATGCCGCCGGAGCAGAGCTTGCGACCAGGATATCTGCATCTTTCACTGCATCGCCAAAGGATCCCTGCTTATTTTCAGGATTTACCAAGGAAACAAGTTCCTTCTGTACACGATTCAGTCTTCCATCATCATAAAGAATGCCTTTGCTATTGAGGATTGTCATATTTTCTGCTTTTACTCCATCTTCAAGAAGCAGTTTGGCAATAGCCGTGCCGGCTGCGCCTGCACCGGAAACAACGACCTTTACGTCTCCGATATTTTTCTTAATCAGGCGAAGTGCTCCAAGGACAGCGGCCAGGGCTGCAATAGCCGTGCCATGCTGGTCATCATGGAATACAGGAATATTCATGGTTGCCTTTAATTCATCTTCAATGTCATAGCATTTGGGGGAAGAAAAGTCTTCCAGATTGATGCCGGCAAAAGATTTCTCCAAAATACGGATGGTACGGACGATTTCATCTTTGTCTTTCGTATCCAAAACAATCGGAATCGCATCAATATTTCCGAATTTCTTGTAAAGGGCACTCTTGCCTTCCATAACCGGAATTGCAGCCGCAGGTCCGATATCGCCGAGTCCCAGCACGCGCGTGCCATCAGAAATGACCGCTACGACATTTCCTCTCCACGTCAGTTCAAGAGACTTATCTTCCTCTTCCTTGATTACGAGACAGGGAGCTGCAACGCCCGGCGTATAAACAACTGCCAAATCATGGTTGTCTTCCATTTTCGCATTCAGTTCTGTCCTGATGATCTGATGCTTATCTTCTCTTAACTTAATCGCTTCTTCTCTGATGTCCATCTTGTTCCTCCTTAAAATAGTAAATTAATTTTTTGAATCTAAATAGACCTGATTATTTTTATATTCATTAAAATGCCTTTGAATTTCAATAGTTATGGATGCATCACCACAATAAACACTCTATCAAAAGCATTTAATGGTACAATTATAACACATTTTCACCAAAATACGCTACGTTATATATTTTTAAGTTTACTTAATAAGGTTTTTAACGCTTTCCCTCTATGGCTGATCTTATTTTTCTCCTCCATCGTTAATTCTGCCATCGTCTTTCCCATTTCCGGCAGATAAAATAATGGATCGTACCCAAACCCGCCATTTCCTTTATAAAAATCCCTGATAATTCCCTCACATTTCCCTTCAGCAGTAATTTCCCTGCCGTCAGGCCAAACAACAGCAATGACACAGGTATAGTATCCGCGCCGCGATTCACCGCTATACGGCTTCAAAGATTCTATCAGCTTCCTGTTGTTCGCTTCATCATCTCCGTGTTTTCCTGCATAGCGCGCAGAATATACCCCCGGTTCATCACCCAGTGCAATTGCGGTAATACCCGAATCATCCGATAATACCGGCTGCTGTATCATCTCTGCGTAATACCGTGCCTTTTGCAGTGCATTTTCTTCAAAAGTTTTTCCTGTCTCCTCCGGTTCCTGAATATCCGCAACCTCAGAAATAGGAACAGCCTTCCAACCGATTTCAGAAAAGCACTTCTGGAACTCCCTTATTTTTCCCTTATTATGAGTTGCTAATATGACCTGCATGTCTTCTCCCAAAATAACATAATAATCACTTGCCCATCATAAGCTGCACTGCTTCTCTTTTTACTTCTCTCCATTTCGATGCGGCTTCGGAAAGAGCTGTGACGGATGTCCGGCACATTTTTGTCGCGATCAGGATTTTTTCCATATCCGAGACCGGTAATGGTATTCGGAGCACGCGGGACGCCAGAAGACAGAGTTTGGCTCCCGCTTCCATCGTGTTTAAGAATAACTTCCCGACAGGACCGTCTAAGTAGAGCTTCAGAAATTCTGCTGTATACTTATCGGTTGGCCGCAAAACGATGACTCCCTCATCCACGACTGTGTCCGGACGTGGTGCATAGACAACCGCAGTAGACAGTTTATTTCCAGTAGCAGCCAGCAGTAAGTCCCCGTCACGCACCTTTATATAACAGGTATCGGCCTGCAACACCGCTTCTTCAACCAGGTCTTCTCTGAGCCCCAAATCCTCAATGATTGCGTCTTTGGTTATCTTATGGATACGCCTGGATGGAATATTTTCTGCTGGCACAGAACGGAATTCATGTCCAATGGCATGCTCCATGGATACGATATTGGCGCTCAATATTGTTTGAAGCGCTACGGACCCGTTATAGAGATAAACGTCATGGTTCCACTCATCCGCTTGTATAAATGCATCTTTATCAAGCTCCACTTTGGGATACTTTTCTACGGAAGTATTTTCCACGCGTGCTTCTCCGAAGGAAACCTTCCCATTTCCTTTATTTTTTATTGATAAAAGAGCAAACTCTTTTCCGCAATAAGGAATATCATAGTACTCGGAAAGTGCCCCGTCTGCCGCGATTTTCTTCTTTACCTCCGATGCATTTCCTTCTGTATCAATCAGGAGATCATACGGAAGAAACACGTCCATGCATGCCTCAGCCGATAAATGATCCTTCAATACCGGAATCTGCTTTATATCTTCCATCTCATAATCAAAGATATAATCATAAGCTTCGTCATCCTCAAAAAATTCTTCGTTCCCCATTGCTCTGCCGCGGGGAAAAAGAAAAGCAAGCTTATTTTTCCATTCTGGATCCTTGACTGCGACAGCAATACGGCAATCTTTCAAATCATAAAAAATTTTAGGTAAAAGATACAGATACTGATCCGCACCGGCAAATAAAACCGTCTTGCCGGCTTCCTTCGCCTTATTGATGGCACTGAGAATGATCGCCCGCAGCTCTTCATCCGCTTTAGCTACGCCCTCCGCAAAATCCATGGGATTTATACGCATTGCAAGTGTATATACATTAGCATACGTATCCTCGTCTCCGGTATAATCCCCAAGTTTGTCTGTGGTGAGTTTCATGTTTTTATATAAATCTTCGATTGTGACCCCATATTCCGCGTTTGTGGGATTTAAAAAGAGATTGTAATCAAGATAGTGCGCACGCATAATTTCAGCGAAGATACGGTTTTCAGGAACACCCATATCTGCAAATGACTTTTTAGCCTTTTGTATTTCTTCTTCCGTCATGATTCTTCTCCTTTAATATACAGTTATTATATGCTAAGTCATTCTAAAAAGCCATACCCTTTACTTTCAAGTATACACTTATTTGATTGGCAGCATTGAGATTGATCAGTGTTTTTTTATAGGATTCAGGACATCTCCCCCTTCATTCCAATAGAAAACGCACATGGAATAACCATGTGCGTTATAAATCCTCCAGAAATTAACGCTTGGAGAACTGGCTTGCCTTTCTTGCTTTCTTAAGACCGTATTTCTTACGTTCTTTCATTCTTGGATCACGGGTCAGAAGGCCAGCGGACTTCAATACCTTTCTGTATTCCGGATCAACTTCAAGCAATGCACGGCTGATACCATGACGGATTGCACCTGCCTGTCCGGATGCTCCGCCACCTTTTACGGAAGCGATAACATCATATACAGCAGTTGTACCTGTCAGTTCCAGCGGCTGTTTAACGATTAAATCGAGGGTCTTCAAATCAAAGTAGTCATTCAGTTCACGACCATTGATTACGATGTTTCCCTGTCCTGCTACCAGACGGACTCTGGCAACGGATGTCTTTCTGCGGCCTGTGCCGTAGTATGTAGCTTCTGCCATTTCTTATTTCCTTCCCTTCTGGTTAACGGATATCAAACTTAAGTTCTTCTGGTTTCTGCGCTGCATGCGGATGTTCGCTGCCTGCATAAACCTTTAACTTACGATACATCTGGTCTCCCAGCTTTGTCTTGGGAAGCATGCCTCGAATGGCATGTTCAACTACCCATACCGGCTTTTCACGAAGTGCGTCGCCAGCTTTCTGGTAACGATCTCCACCAATGTATCCTGTATAATGGAAATATTCTTTCTTTAACAGTTTCTTCCCGGTCAGAATGACTTTATCTGCGTTGATAACAACTACGAAATCGCCGGTATCAACATGCGGTGTAAAGGTAGGTTTATTCTTGCCGCTGAGAACTTCTGCAATTCCTGCAGCCAAGCGGCCGAGAGTCTTGCCTTCAGCGTCAACGATATACCACTTACGGGTAATGTTTCCCGCATTGGCCATAAATGTGCTTTTCATCCTTAATGATCCTCCTAATAAAAAACGGAACCGCAAGATATCATCCTTCCTCCGGGGCTAGTGGTTTCCGGACAAATCTCACAGGAAGTATTATACAGTTTAAAAATGAGCGTGTCAAGAAAAATATAGATATATTCTCACTTTTTTATATGCATTTCACTTTACTCTTGCCTTATGCAAAAATAAGTCTTATCCGAAAATAATGACCTTATTTTTAAATAAAATACCGAATCAGCTCAATAAGAACTGTTCAAACACATAGTTGCCAAAAGCCGTACCCTTGTAAGTCAGATATATTTTATCATCAGCAGATACGATCATCTTTTCATTCATCAGTTTTCGTATGACGTCTCCATATACCGTTTCTATTTTTTTCCCATATCGCTGCAGAAAATTCTTTTTATCAATCCCTGTGCTCATCCGAAGACCAAGAAAACAGAACTCTTCCATCTCTTCTTCACAGGATAGCAATGTACGCTCCTCAGGAACTCTCCCGCCTGATAAAATTTCTTTCTCATACAGATTCACGCCAGCAAGATTTTCCACTCGTTCCCGTCCGATTCTGGAACAGGCAGATGGCCCTATCCCGACGTAATCCTCCAGCTTCCAATATTTTAAATTATGCTTTGATGCAAATCCCTTCCTGGCGAAGCTCGAAATCTCATATCGTTCAAATCCGTAATGAGGCAATATACGGCACATCGCCTGATACATAGCCCAACTGTCATTTTCTGACGGACGTGTAAGCATTCCCTTTTCCGCCAGCTGCCAGAACCTTGTCCCCTCTTCTAAGATCAGACTGTAAACAGATAGATGATTGATCGAAAGATGCACCGCCCACTTCAATGTCCTTTCAAAATCAGACACGGTCTGGCCGGGAAGCTCACACATGAGATCGATGCTTATATTTCTGAATCCGCCGGAATAAGCATTGCCTAAAGCCCGCTCTGCATCCAGTGCCGAATGACGGCGGCCAATCTCTTTTAAAAGCTTATCTTGATTTGTCTGTACTCCTATGGAAACACGATTAATACCAAGTGACAAGGCATGCTCTATATAATGACGGTTCATATCGCACGGATTCATCTCCATCGTAATTTCCGCATTCTTATCTATATGAAAATGTGAATGCAGCGCCGTCATGATTCTTTCTAACTGTTCTTCCGTCAATGAAGACGGCGTTCCTCCGCCCAGATACACTGTGTCGCAGCACCTGTCTTTTAACACAGCCCCTTTAGTTTCTATTTCTCTGATAATTGCATCTGCAAACCGTTCAGAGGGGACTCTGCCGACAGAATAAAAGCCGCAGTAATGACAGCGGCTTCTGCAGAAAGGAATATGCATATATATTCCAAGTTTTTTATCACTAATCATCTTTTAGTACCGCCATGAATGCTTCCTGCGGTATTTCTACGCTTCCCACCTGCTTCATGCGTTTTTTCCCTTCCTTCTGTTTTTCCAGAAGTTTCTTCTTACGGCTGACATCACCACCATAGCATTTGGCCAGGACATCTTTCTTATAGGCCTTGATCGTCTCTCTTGCAATAATCTTGCTTCCAACGGCCGCCTGAATCGGTACCTCGAACTGCTGCCGCGGGATGATGTCTTTCAGGCGGAGTGCCAACACTCTCCCTCGTGACGCCGCATTGCTTCTGTGCACAATGATAGACAATGCATCGATTAATTCTCCGTTCAACAGAATATCAAGCTTGACTGCATCAGTTTTTTGGTATCCGCACACCTGGTAATCAAGTGATGCATATCCTTTGGTTGCAGATTTCAATTTATCAAAGAAATCGAAAATAATTTCTGAGAGCGGAATCCTATAGGATAAATCCACGCGGGTTTCGTCCAAATAAGTCATGGTCTGAAACTCTCCACGGCGATTTTGCACAAGCTCCATGACATTTCCAACCATATCAGATGGGACAAGTATTTCCACCTTTGCGACAGGCTCTTCTATATGCTCGATTTTTGTCATTGGCGGCAATTCCGCAGGATTATCCACCGCCACCATTTCTCCATCCGTCTTGAAAACATGATAGATTACCGAAGGTGCCGTCGTAATCAGCTTTAAATGGTATTCTCTCTCTAAACGCTCCTGGACAACATCCATATGGAGCAGGCCGAGAAATCCGCATCTGAAGCCGAACCCTAATGCCTGTGACGTTTCCGGAACATATTCTAGAGCTGCATCATTAAGCTGCAACTTTTCCAATGCAAGCTTTAACTGGTCGTAATCCTTACTTTCAATCGGATACATTCCGCAAAATACCATGGGCAATGCTTTCCGATATCCGGGTAATGGTTCCGTCGCTCCATTTTCTGCAGAGGTTATCGTATCTCCTACCGCACAATCACCTACATTTTTTATGCTTGCAGCCACATAACCTACGGAGCCGCAGGTCAATACGTCCGCCACTTTGGGCAATGGCGTGAAATAACCGACCTCGGTGACCGTATATACCTTTCCCGAAGACATCATCTTGATATCCATCCCCGGCCGTATTTCTCCATCCATGACGCGGACATAAGCAATGGCGCCTTTGTAAGAATCAAAAAGGGAATCAAATATAAGACAGCGGAGCGGCTGGTCAGAATGGTCTTCCGGAGGCGGAATCAGTTCCACGATATGCTTTAGAACCTCTTCCACATTCTGCCCTGTCTTCGCGCTGACAGGGACTGCTTCCGACATATCCAATCCAATGACATTTTCCACTTCCGCCTTGACACGTTCCACATCTGCACTTGGTAAATCAATCTTGTTAACAACGGGAACGATTTCCAGATTATTATCCAGCGCCAGATAGACATTGGCCAACGTTTGTGCCTGCACCCCCTGCGTCGCATCGACAATCAGTATCGCTCCTTCGCAGGCAGAAAGGCTTCTGGACACCTCATAATTAAAATCCACATGACCGGGCGTATCAATCAGGTTCAATTCGTAGGTTTCTCCATCTTCATAGGTGTACATCAGACGGGCAGATTGTTCCTTAATTGTAATTCCCCGTTCCCGTTCCAATTCCATCGTGTCGAGTATCTGCGCTTCCATGTCACGCTTTTGCACGGTACCGGTCATTTCAATCAGACGGTCTGCCAATGTAGATTTCCCATGATCAATATGTGCAATGATAGAAAAGTTTCTGATATGTTTTGTATCCATGATTTCTCCCATGTCAATGATAAGCCTATATTATCCTGGATAAGGCCATTTACAGCATTATATCAAAATACGGCCTCATGGAGAATAACGACTGTTTCCCTTATTTTCCTTTATAGCCACAGGCATGATGATAGCTGCAATAACGAGTATGATTCCCACGGTCTGCATCACCCCAAATGAAGTATCAAACAGGAAATAAGAAGCAATGACCGAGATTGCCGGCTCCACCGTGGCTGTTACAGAAGCCTGTCCTTCGCTGAGCCATGCGAGTCCGGCATTATAGCAGATAAATGCCACCACCGTACCGCAGATGATGATCATGAACATGTCAAAAAGTACATCCGCAGCCAAAAATGCACCTATATCTGCGATTGGGTTAATAATATATCCGGCTGCTCCTCCAAACAGCATGCCAAACATTAATAAAAACGAATTATTTACAGTCACCATCAGATGTTTAGGATACACCGCACAAACAGCATAAAACAAAGCGGAAACAAGACTGAAATAAATGCACGCCGCAGGAACCGATAAATTATTCAGATTTCCGCCGGTGACAAGCAGAAATACCCCGATAATCGCAAAACCTACCGCAAGCATCTCACCTATTCCCGGAAATTTTTTCTGTCTTAAAGCAGTCCAACAGATAACTATACCGGGGCATATATACTGAATCACCGTAGCCACCGCCGCATTTCCGGCACCTATTCCCGCAAAATAGGCATACTGCATAATCATGATAGCAATTCCGTAAAGAAAGATTTCGACCAGTAGTAAGGGATTCCTGCGGAGAATCGCTATATCTCTTTTCAAGCTTCCCTGAATCAATATTCCGAGAAAAATGATCAAAGATGTCGTAATCATTCGAAAAACAGTCAGATCCATCGCACTATGCATATTATGTGCAAGGAAGTGCTGTGCTGCCAGTCCGCTTCCCGCCCACATAGCACCTGCAATAATCACCATGCATACTGCCAAAAGATTCATATCAACTTCCTATGTAGCAAAAGACCTATGTTCTTTATCTCGAATTGTAATATCTAATTTATAAAAGCAAGTAAAAAAATAAAACTGCCTCACTGAAGCAGTTTAAACTATTGGTGGGACTATTTGGATTCGAACCAAAGACCTCTTCGATGTCAACGAAGCGCTCTAACCAGCTGAGCTATAGCCCCATAAGTAAAGTTTATTATACATGAGCATTTTAAAAAAATCAATCTGCCATTTCTTATGTTTTACAATAAAAAGAAGCCCATAAGGACTTCATTTCATTGGTCATTTTGATTTTTTATAATATTTTCTGCTGCACCCATGATTGCGAGAACAGCATGTTCAAATACAAGTCCTCCCTGAAAATACATGATATAAGGAGGACGGACCGGACCATCAGCAGACATTTCTATGGTCGATCCCTGCACGAACGTTCCTGCGGCCATTAAAATCGGATCTACATATCCCGGCATCGGTCCCGGAATCGGCGTTGCACCGGAATCAACAGGTGACCAGCTCTGTATTGCTTCCCCAAAGCGGCACATATTGGCTTCGGAGCCTAAAGTAACCGCTGTAATCAGATCCGTTCTTAAATGCCCGGGTTCAGGCGTCACATCGAATCCTAAGAGTTTAAATACGGCAGCACAGAATTCAGCGCTCATCATCGCCTGACGCGTCACGTGCGGCGCCAGAAAAAGCCCTTCAAAAAATGGCCGGTAACTGGCTGCATACGATCCCATTTCCGCACCAAGTCCAGGTGCAGTCCATGCATGGGCGCATAACTCCACAAGATCTGCCCTTCCGCAAATATATGCACCGGTCGGCGCCAGACCGCCACCTGCATTCTTGATCAATGACCCGGCCGTGATATCCGCACCTAATTCAATCGGTTCTTCTCTGCAGGTGAACTCTCCATAACAATTATCCACAAAACAAATCGTATCAGGATTCTTTGCTTTTACTGTTTCGATGATTTTCTTAATATCTTCCGGAAATAAAGAATCGCGAAGCATATATCCGCGGGATCGCTGAATTTCCACCAGCTTTGTACTCTCGTCTACAGCAGCTGCGATTCCTTCCAAATCATATGTATTCCCCTTTAACGGTACTTCTTTGTATATAACCCCGCGCTCCGCAAGATTTCCCGGTGCATGGCCTGAAATACCGATAACGCTTTGCATCGTGTCATAAGGAGCTCCCACTGCAGATACCATGGTATCCCCGGGCTTCAAAAGAGCCAGTAAGACCGTCGCGAGGGCATGTGTTCCGGACACAAACTGCGGACGCACGAGCGCTGCCTCGGCATGAAAGATATCACACCATATCTCCTCTAATTTTTCCCGTCCGGAATCTCCATAACCATATCCGTTCGAGGGTGCAAAATGATATGCGGAAAGCTGGTGTTTTCTGAATGCCCCCAGAACCTTCTGCATATTAAATAATGAAATATCTTCCATTTCATGAAAAATAGGTGCGCAGAGCTCAAGGGCATCCTGCTGCACCTTTTGTAATTGTGTCTTCATATTCTAAAATCAGATCCTTTGTATTGTAGATATGGCATGCTTGTAAATTAATTGTGAACGGTTTTCACTCACAAGAAGCACAGTAAAACTGTCAAAAGACTTCACTTTTCCCTTAAGCTGCACGCCGCTCAGCAGAAATATACTGACTGGTACATTTTCTTTCCTTGCTTCATTCAGAAATGTATCCTGAAGATTCATTTTCCCTTCCATTTTTATTCTCCTCTAATCCACGAAATGATATAGGCTTCCGCCTCTTTAAGCCATGCGCTGCTTTCTTCCGATCTCTCCACCCAATGAATATACGGCATGCGTCTGTACCATGTTAACTGCCTCTTCGCAAAATGACGTGTATTCTTTGCAATCAGTATTTCCGCATCCGCCAAAGTTCTTTCCCCATGGATGACCGGAATCATTTCTTTGTACCCGATTCCCTTCAATGATTGCGCATCTTCAGGAATCCCTTTTTCAAGAAGGGATCGTACTTCTTCTCTCAGCCCGTTCTCAATCATTTGGTGTACTCGCTTATTTATTCTATCATATAAAGCCAATCTGTCCATAGTAATCCCAATGACAGGTCCCTCATAAACCAATGCAGGAGCCCGCTCCTCCACGAGTCCATATCCTGAATCCATTAGCTCCAGATTACGGATCATACGCTGAGGATCTGCCGGCATCGGACCATCTTGAGAGCACTCCCTGTAGGCCGCAATCAATCCCGCTTTCCCTTTTTCCTTATAGAGAGAATACCATTTATCCCTGCCTCCTACTTTCGGTGAAAAAGCATACCCTTCCAGAAGTCCCTGAATATATAATCCGGTACCGCCCGCAACAATAGGAATCCTTCCCTTTTGATTCTCTTCCGTAATATATCTTCTTGCCCGCTCCTGAAAAATCGCAGCTGAATATGGCTCCATGGGATCCATGCAGTCAACCAGATAATGCGTAACGCCACGGGACTCTTCTTTTGTAACCTTTGCCGTGCCTATATCCATCCCGCGATACACCTGGAACGCATCTCCGGAAATCACGGAGCTCCCCAGCCGTCCGGCCAGATGAATTGCCAGTTCACTTTTCCCTGTCGCCGTCGGCCCTAAAATCGTTATCAGTTTTTCCTGATTCATACATCAATCACTCCATAAGCAGTTGTCTGCCCATGTTTCCCATATATCCGGGTAAATTCGTTTTCCCTGAACAGAATAGAAAAGGGGCGTTCCTTTACGATGACTCTCTTTTTAGCCACCCTCATCGCTGAACGAATGATTTCCTTGTCCAAAGAGTCATAGCAGGCGGCTGTCCGAAATCCTTCCACTCTGTTTTCTTCCCTTTTAACAGGCGCTTTAAACATGGTATCAAAATAGACTATATCGAAACTTTTACTTGCCGCTCTGTCTAAATAATTCTTGAAATCCTCATGTAGAATACGAATTCTTTGAAGACTCCTAACTACTTCCGGATTCAGGTCTGGATAAAAGGAAAGTCCCCATTTACCGATCTCATAAAGAATCGGGCTTTTTTCAAGAGCAGTAACCTGCGCATCCTCTCCCAAATGCCAGGATAATACGAAGGAGTCCCCTCCATGTCCAAAGGTACAATCAAGGACAGAACGGCAGCCGCATGGAATCAAGTCGCATAATCTGTCTCCATGTCCCTGTTCCAATTGATGAATACGGAGTGCCGCAGTCCCTAAATGAAATCGGTATTCCCCTGTTTGCGTCCAGAACACAGGCAGCTGATGGCCGTAAATCAGAAAGCCTTCCATACGATATTTTTCTGCCATTGACGACAGTTTCCCTTCCCTCTGATGATACGGGAAATGGAAATTGTCTGCCCTGCTTTGCGCCACCTTTTCCAGTCTGGAATCCGGCTTCAGAATCGTCGTAACCCCAATATTCATGTCCGATCAAAAAGCTTTCCTAATTCATCCAGTGTAAACTTTACAATCGTCGGCCGGCCATGGGGACAAACGAAAGGCCTGGTCGTATGAAATAAATCTGTAATCAGTTCTTTCATCTGCCTTACATTGAGCGGATCACCCCTTTTAATAGCCCCCCTGCATGCAGCATAAGCCATCATCCTATGCCGCATAGTCTCCGGAGACGGTATATCCTGTTCATGAAATGCGACAAGAATATCTTTCATGATCTGGTCTATGTCACTTTCGGAAAAATCTTCAGGGGTACCGGTAACTCGAATGACGTCACGGCCTGCCTGTTCAAAAGTGATTCCCAGCCTTTTTATTTCATCTTCCTTCTCAAGGAGAAGCTCCAAATCATCTGCATCCACATGGATCAAATAGGGAATCAGGATCTCCTGTACCGGAATCCCATCCGCCCTGGAAGCAAACCGATCATAGCGAATCCTCTCATGAGCGGCATGCTGGTCAATAATGAATAAATCTTCCCCATGCTGGCAGAGAATAAAGCAATCCGCAACCTGCCCTAAAGGAATAACCGGACATTCCTCCTTTGATTCTTCCTTAAAGAGAGGCTGTGCTGCTGGAAGGTCTTTTTCTTCAATCTCCGGTTTTATAAATATCGGTTCATCTGATAAGATTTCTGCTTTGCTCACGTCTAACCGGAAATCAGACTGCGGCGGCTTCGATGCGGGCCCCTGATTATATTCACGGGAATCCCTGTAAGCAGAAACATCCTCCTGACAAATCGTCGCTTTTATATTTCCAACCCGGACATCATCTCCCGCAAGACCGATAGCATTCTGCCCTACTGATTTTTCCTGAATCTTAACGTTAGACAGATCTAATTCATCACTGCTGACTTCATGATGCTTCGGCTGAAGAATCATTTCTTTCACAATAGAATCCGGGGCGGACTGCGATGTCAGTGTCTGAAGGACCGAATGATACACCAGACGGAATATCCTCTGCTCATCATCAAATTTAATTTCCCTTTTTTGCGGATGGACGTTTACATCAATGCTTTCCGGAGGGAGCGTAAATGACAGAACCATGACGGGATATCCATTTTTAGGCAAGAGCGAGTGATAGGCATTATCCACCGCCTTCGTAACGGCTGCGCTTTCCACGACTCTTCGGTTGATGATGATTGTCTGGCTTTGCCGGCTGCTTTTCAGCAACGATGGCTTCGATATCATTCCTGACAGAGAAATATCTTCGCTTTCTCCTTCTACATCAAGCATTTCACCTGCGGTTTTCACGCCATACAGAGCAGAAACCACATCGACAAGCCTTCCGTTTCCGGGCGTTTCAATAACGATTCTTCCATTATTAATCAAACGGAACAAAA
Organism: uncultured Dialister sp.; assembly: GCA_902462205.1. Lineage (GTDB taxonomy): Bacteria > Bacillota > Negativicutes > Veillonellales > Dialisteraceae > Dialister. The sequence goes on along the minus strand of CABQAR010000001.1, from coordinate 268,284 downwards.
TATCCGGATTCGCCAGCGCTAATTTCCCTACCATGGAATTTATCTTACTGCTTTCCGTCCGTTCTGATTTTAAAAACTTCTTGCGTGCAGGCACGTTATAAAACAGTTCCCGTACCTCGACAGTCGTACCGGCCGGCGCTCCGACCATTCGTGCTTCTTTGACTTCCCCTCCGACCACATCAACTGCCGTTCCGTCTATATCCTCTGCCCGCCGTGTCGTTATGGTCGCACGGGAAACGGACATAATGCTGGGAAGTGCTTCCCCGCGGAATCCCAGCGATGCGATGTGGTAAATATTTTCCACGCTTGAAATCTTGCTTGTCGCATGGCGGATAACAGATAATTCTGCATCTTCCCGTGTCATTCCGCTTCCATCATCCGTAACACGGATATAAGACATTCCTCCATCGGCAATTTCCACTTCCACTTCATGCGCTCCGGCGTCTATGGAATTTTCAATCAATTCCTTCACGACATTTACCGGTCTTTCCACAACCTCGCCTGCAGCAATCTGATTGGAAGTGACTTCATCAAGTATATGTATCAGAGACATTAATTCCCCTCCTTTGCTTCTTTACTGAGCCTGAATAAAATTTCCATGGCCTCAATGGGCGTTTTACTCATCACGTCCAGATCTGCCAATTCTTCGATAATAGGCGACGCAAATAAACCCATCTGCGGATTTTCTTCAATACCCGTATCAACGATATGATTTACTGCCGGCTGCTCAAGCTCAAAGCCTTCAAGTATTTCATCCGCTCTTTTTAACAGGCTCTCAGGAAGTCCGGCAAGCCGTGCTACATGGATTCCATAGCTTCTATCCGCACTGCCGGGAACAATCCGGCGAAGGAATGTAATGTCTTTTCCACGTTCCTTAACCGTCACCGTATAATTCTTTATATGCGGACTTCCTGCGGCCATGTCTGATAATTCATGGTAATGTGTTGCAAAAAGAGTATATGCATGTATCTTTGAGTCAAGGTATTCCACTACGGCTCTAGCTATGCTCATTCCATCATAGGTGCTGGTTCCCCGTCCGATTTCATCCAAAAGGATAAGGCTGTTCTTGGTTGCATTACGAAGAATATGGGAAACTTCCTTCATTTCCACCATGAATGTGCTCTGCCCCGTAGAAATATCATCGGCTGCACCCACCCTTGTAAAAATACGGTCAACAGGAGAAAACGAAGCGCTCTTTGCAGGAATGAAGGAACCAATCTGCGCCATGATCGTAAGTACAGCCACCTGTCGCATATAAGTGGATTTACCGGCCATGTTAGGCCCGGTGATAATCATGATTTCCTGGTCATAATGATTCAATTCCGTATCATTAGGCACAAACATTTCCCGTTTCAATGCCTGTTCCACCATGGGATGCCGGCCATCCTTTATGATGATCCTGCCCTCTCTCTCATTAGTAATCTGTGGCCGCACATAGCGATCCTTCAAAGCAGCACGCGCAAGGCTTGCCAGACAATCTACGGCTGCAAGCGCTCTTGCCGTTTTTTGCATATCAGCAATTTCAGGCCGGATTTCCTCCTTGATTGCCTGATACAGCCTCAATTCCAGTTCCTCTGTTTTTTCTTTCGCCGAAAGAGCCTTTGTTTCAAATTCTTTCAGTTCAGGAGTGATATACCGCTCTGCGTTGACCAATGTCTGTTTTCGCATATAGTAAGCAGGAATCGGAAGCTTATTTGCATTCGTAATCTCAAAATAATATCCAAATACATTGTTAAACCCGATTTTCAACTTGATACCGGTTTTCTCTTTTTCCTTCTCTTCCAGGTCGGCAATCCATTTTCTGCTGTTCTCCGAAAGAGACCGCAACTCGTCCAATTCAGCCGAATAGCCTTCTTTTATATATTTCCCGTCACGGATGTTCCCTGTTCCGTTTTCATTCATCGAGCGGTCCAGTAAATCATACACAGATGCATGAAACGCAATCTGCTGATCCAGTTTTTTTAGGATAACGGAAGTCGTACCGGATAAAAGCCCCTTAATTTGCGGCACCATCCCCAAGGATGCTTTTAAAGCCAATAAATCTTTTGGGGATGTCGTATTTGCTTCGATCCGTGATAAAATCCTTTCAAAATCGAAAACCTGTGACAGCATTTCTTCCACTTTGGATAATTCCGTGGCATGGCCCACCAGCTCTTCAATCCCATCCTGCCTCAATATGATCCGGTTCACATCCACAAGCGGTCTTTCCAGCCAACGCCGCAGCATCCGGGCTCCCATCGCCGTATGCGTATGGTCCAGGATTTCAAGCAGCGTGCCCCGTCTTCCGCCATCACGCATATTTCTGGTGATTTCTAAATTGCGAAGGCACTCTTCTCCCAACAGAAGTGAATCGTCTTCCCTGATTGGCATAATGGAATGAAACTCCGCCACATCCTCTTTCATGACTTCTTTAAGATAAGCGTATAGCCATCCAAAAACGCGTTTTACATCCTCGTTTTCCAGTGCATCGGCAACCACGGGAATCGATGCTTCCTGTGATTCCATTCTCCGCGTCAGAAGACATGCGCTAAGCCGGGATACGCAATATGCCTGAATCTTGCCATAAAGCTCATCACCCATGGCGCAGATCGCTTCTGTCGGCGCATATACAGACATCATGTCAAAAAATGCGTCCATTTCTCTTTTCTTATCCCAGACACCCCACCAGCATTCTCCGGTGGAAATATCCGCCAAAATCGTATCTATTTCTTTTTCTGACTCGTAAAGGTAAATCAGATAATTATTCGCCTTATCCGCAATAGCATTTTCAAAAAGAATTGTCCCCGGCGTAATGACACGGATAACGTCCCGTTTCACAAGCCCTTTCGCTTTTTTCGGATCCTCAAGCTGTTCACAAATCGCGACCTTATAGCCCTTTTGAATCAATCGATAAATATAAGTTTCCGCCGCATGGTATGGAATACCGCACATGGGCACTCTGCCTTCCGGTCCGGCATTTTTCCCTGTCAGGGTTAATTCCAGCTCATGAGACACGGTAACGGCATCTTCATAAAAAAGCTCATAAAAATCACCGAGCCGGTAAAATAAGAATGCATCTTTATATTCATTTTTAACCGATTTATATTGTTCCATTAATGGTGATTTAGCTGCCATTTTTTACTCCGTCACTATCCCTTTTAATACCCAGGTCTGCGCCGATTCCACCTTCACCTGAAGAATATCGCCGATAGCGATATCTCTCTTCTTCGGGAAAATAATCATCTTATTCCCTGACGTCCGCCCGAACCAATTGTCAGGATCCTGCTTCGTCGGTCCCTCTGCAATGACCGTATAGACCTGTCCTTCCATCTGCTTGTTAAGCGTCAGGCTGATTTCATTTTCTACATCCATGATTTCCTGCAGGCGTCTGTGCTTGGTCTCATCATCAATCTGATCTTCCATTCGGGCCGCAGGAGTTCCCTGCCGGGGAGAATAAATAAACGTGTATGCGGAATCAAACTGAACCTCTTTCAAAAGCGCCAAAGTTTCCCGATGCATATCCTCCGTCTCCCCCGGAAAACCTGTAATCAGGTCTGTTGTTACTGCAATATCCGGCATTTTTTTCCTGACATAAGCCAAAAGAGTTTTAAAATGCTCAATCGTATATCCGCGATTCATCCTCCGAAGCATTTCATTGGACCCATGCTGTACGGGAAGATGCATATGACGTACGACCTTAGGAGAGGATGCCATTGCATCCACCATGTCAAATGTCATATCACGGGGATGTGATGTCATATATCTGACACGTTCAATACCATCAATCCCATCAATAGCATGTATTAAATCACCGAAATCTGTTCCATTTCTGAAATCCAGACCATAGGAATTAACATTCTGCCCCAAAAGGGTGATTTCTTTATATCCCTCTGCTGCAAGGCCTTTTATTTCGTGGCAAATATCATCAATGGTGCGGCTCGTTTCTCTGCCGCGGACATAAGGTACGATACAGTAAGTGCAAAACTTATTACATCCCTGCATGATGGGAACCCATGCAAAAATCCGGCTTTTCCTTACAGAGTGGAGTTCACTGTAATCATTCACCCTGTCAGGATTCATCTGCGTCATGACCACGTGGGATCCCACTGCATCTTTACGGGAAACAATATCCTTCAAATCATGGATATGGTATGGACCAATTACAAAATCGATGACCGGCATGCGCTTGATCAGCTTATCCTTGTTCTCCTGCGCCATACAACCGGCAATTCCCAATAAAACTCCCGGTTTATTTTCTTTCAGCTTTTTTACTTCGCCTATCTTCCCATACACTTTTTCTTCCGCATTTTGGCGGATACTGCATGTATTTAATATAACGATGTCTGCCTCTTTCAATACTTCGGCAGGCTTATATCCTAATTCCTCCAATTGTCCGCTGATACGTTCCGTATCACTTTCATTCATTTGACAACCATATGTCTCTATAAAATATTTCTTCACAAGCTGCTCTGATTCCACAGGGAAACTCCTCCGTCATGTTTAAATATTGATACTTTATTATATCACACAGGAAACTTCTCTTATTCAAATAAAAACCCATCCACAAGGACAGGTTTTATCTTGATACATCAGTTACTATATTGATTTTTATGGTTTCCAGCGACATTCCTGTCGTATATTCGACTTCGTGCTGAATCCGATCTCTCATTTCATGAATCAGCTTTTTGATTTCTTCCGGTGTTCCGGGACGGATGCTGACATCCATAGACAATATGATGCCATTCATCTGGCTTGTACTCTTTTTGCTGGAAATATGGCTGATCCGGATACGATGCATCTTATGTACCGCATAATGAACCAAGGCTTCAATCACACGGTTGGAAAACGATAATTTTCCATAATAGCTGAATACCGGACGGACAACAGATCTTTCTTCACTTCCCTTTTGTTTCGTTTTTCCTCTTTTTCTGTTTCTAAAAAACTGAAGCGGATCGACGAGATATCCCTTGAAATAGGGACGGAGCTCCATAGTGGGAACAGGGATGACATGCTTCCCTTCCTTATGCCTTGCATCATGCGCCTGCTGTATTTCTTCCGGTCTCGCCACATCCTCTATATGAATGTATCTGGACGGCTTCGGCAGATTAAGAGCCGTTGCTATTTTCTCCGTCATTTTTTCCGACGTTCCCAGAATCAATATGCGTCTTGGATTGATTCTGACAATCTGCCGCCTTACATCATCCGCCTGCTCCTTATCCCAAAAAAGTGCGCGCCGGACAGCCTTCAGCCGGCTTTCTTCCCGTTTTGCCGATTTCCCTGCGACTATACGGTTATGATAAATAAGGATGCCGTCATCAATGATGCAGGCTGCTTTATTTTCATAGGCAATGACCAATGCTCGGTCACTTTTACCGCTCCCCGGCGGCCCCGTGAATGCGATTACTTCCATATTTATCACCTCCTCAATGGCAATTGCACAGGACGATTATTCTTCCCCGATAATCTGCACTTCTGTTTTGAGCTTCACTTTATACTTTTCTTCTACCCTTTTCTGCACTTCATGGATAAGCGCAATCATATCGCTGCAGGATGCCTTTCCATCATTGATCAGGAAGCCCGCATGCTTGGTACTGACTTTGGCATCCCCGACAGAGAACCCCTTGAGCCCGAGTTCTTCAATCATCTGTCCCACAAAATGGCCGGCAGGTCTTTTAAAGGTGCTCCCGGCACTCTTTTTTTCCAACGGCTGCTTGGTGCGGCGCCGGTCATTAAAATCATCCATTTTCATTTTTATCTGCTCAATACATCCGGGGCTTAGATTCATTACGACCTCTATGATGATTTCCTTGTTCTGCATAAAAAGACTGTGCCGATATCCATAATCGAGTTCTTTCCCTGAATGAAGGACGATATTCCCCTTGCTGTCGCAAGAGATGACGGACTCCACAACCTCAGCCATTTCTCCATCATAGGCTCCTGCATTCATATATGCCGCACCGCCGATACTTCCCGGTATCCCTGCAGCAAACTCCATACCGGAAAGCCCATGTTCCATCGCCCTTTTAGCAACGGCCGCCGTGGAAACACCTGCAAATGCATGAAGATGGCTTCCGTCACACTCCATTTTCTGCATGCGTCCCATATGGACGACAACACCACGGATTCCCTTATCGCGGACAAGCAGATTCGCTCCGCCGCCGAGGACAAAAAGGGGAATTGATTCCTCATTTACCTTTTTGACGATTTTCTGCAACTCCTCCAGTGTTTCAGGCATCACAAAGCAATCTGCCGGCCCGCCGATTCCAAAAGTTGTATGACGGCTCATAGGCTCATTTATTTTTATTTGATTTTCCCTCAGAAAAGAAGAAAAAAGATTTTTATATTCAACCATGTAAAATTCCTTCTAATGACTCTTTATCTTATTCTCTATCCATTCCATTATATGGATGAATCCCTATAACGTCAATTACGGGAGACACCATCATGCCTTCTTGCCATCATATGCTGCAAGGCAGATTTGTAACCCGGATGAAACATAAAAGAGCCATTCCATAAAAATATGAAACGACTCTTTAATGTTTCAAGTTGTCATTGGTACCAGTAGCATGAAATTATTTCTTTTCCACCAGTCTCAGATCTACAGCGATATTCTTTTCTACATTCTCACCTTTGGCAAGTTTCAGTGCCGTATCCACACCGATCTCGCCCATCTTATCCGGCTGCTGCGCAATGGTCGCTGCCATATCGCCGGCCTGGATCGCCTTTATTCCGTCATCAGTTCCATCAAACCCGATGACAAGGATCTGCTTATTAGCAGATTTAGCAGCACCGATAGCGCCTAAAGCCATTTCATCATTCTGTGCAAAAATAGCCTTTACATCCGGATTTGCCTGCAGCATATTTTCTGCAACTGTCAGTCCCTTGCTGCGATCAAAATCAGCAGACTGTTTAGCAAGTACTTTCAGCTTTTTATCTGCAATATTGTGGAAGCCCTGTCCGCGTTCACGGGTAGCCGAAGCGCCCGGTATCCCTTCCAATTCCGCAACCGGAGTCTGTTCGCCCAATTTCTTTATGATAAAGTCTGCGGCCATTTCACCGCCTTTGATATTGTTGGAGGCAATATGGGCCGCAATATCACCTTTATCAGCGGAACGGTCGATCGTGATGACCGGAATCTTCGCTCCATTGGCAGAAACAACCGAATTTGATATTGCTGCTGAATCCACAGGATTGATAATGAGGACATTGACTTTCCCCTGAATCAAATCCGCAATATCATTTGCCTGCTTTGCCGGATCATTCTGGGCATCTACAATCTTTACCGCAACGCCGGCCTTTTCTGCTTCTGCTTTGACGCTATTCGCCATTGTTACAAAGAATGGATTATTCTGTGTGGAAACAGAGAAACCGATCGTTACTTTCTTATCACCTGACACAGCCGGCTTTTTATCGGAAGATCCGCAACCGGTAACAGAAACGAGTGCCGCACCAATCATGCAGGCTAATGCAATTTTCTTTAACAAGATAATTTCCTCCTTAAGATTTCTTACGATCCATGAGTACTGCCAACAAAATGACAACGCCTTTGACAACTTGCTGATAAAAACTGGAAACATTTAATATATTCAGTCCATTGTTCAGTGTCCCGATGATTAAGGCACCGATCAGTGTACCGGAAATCCGTCCTTTGCCGCCTGAGAGACTTGTTCCGCCAAGCACAACCGCCGCGATAGCATCAAGCTCATATCCCATACCTGCCGTCGGCTGGGCAGAATTCAAACGGGCCGTCAGAATCGCCCCTGCTATGGCACAAAGACATCCTGTCAAAGCATAAGCAAAAATCTTTATCCTGTCAATCTTAATGCCGGATATATAGGATACCTTTTCATTGCCCCCCACTGCATATGTCTGCCGTCCAAGAGGAGTCTTATTCAGCACGAACAGCAAGATGGCAAAAGATATAAGCATGACCACCGCCGGAACAGGGACTTCCAGCAGGAATCCCTGCCCGAACGCAGTAAATACCGGATCGTCAGTCAATCCGCTTATAGGATTTCCGTTTGTAAAAACAAGAGTCGATCCACGATAAATGGTCATTGTTGCCAGTGTCGCAATAAAAGGTGCTACCCTACCATAAGAAATAATGATGCCATTGACCAATCCAAGCCCGATTCCTATAAAGGCGGAAGATATGATTGCCATCTCTGGATTCATCCCTTTAGAAATCATGCTTGCCATAAGCGCACTCGACAGGGCCAATATAGAGCCTACCGACAAGTCAATGCCACCGGTCAGAATGACAAAAGTCATGCCAAATGCGATCAATGCATTGATAGATACCTGGCGTGCCAGGTTTTTTAAATTTGAAATATCGATAAAACTGTCGTTTAAAAATGAAATAACAATAAAAAGAATGATTAAACCGATCAATGGCCCCATATCCCGTGCCAGACTCTTCATCTTTGCTGAATCCATCTTTTACTCTCCTCCGGTCGCCAGCGTCATAATTTTTTCCTGTGTTGCTTCGTCATGGTCGAGAATTCCCGCTATGCGTCCCTCATGAATAACCATGATGCGATCACTCATCCCCATGACCTCCGGCAATTCCGAAGATACCATGATGATAGAAACCCCCTGTTTGGTCAATTCATTCATTAAGTCATAAATATCCTTTTTAGCCCCGATATCTATGCCACGGGTCGGTTCATCAAGAATAAGCAATTTGGGATGCATTCCCACCCATTTTGCAATAACGACCTTTTGCTGATTTCCGCCGGAAAGCGTACTTGCAGGCAACCTGATATCCTGCGCCTTTACGCCGAGCTTCTTGGATAAACTGTCGCAAAATTCAAACTCTTTTCTGGCGTTAATACATTTATGCTTTGCCAATCGTTCATTACTGGGAAGAGCGATATTCTGCGCGATGGAAAAGTCCAATATCAAGCCCTCAGATTTACGATTTTCCGTAATGAAGCCGAATCCCTGTTGAATCGCATCAATAGGATTTTTAATGGAGATTTCTTTCCCATCCAGTGTGATCTTACCGGATTGACAGTTATCCACACCGAATATGGCCCTCATGATTTCTGTACGCCCAGCGCCCATCAGTCCGGCAACCCCGAGAATTTCCCCCTTCCTAAGGGTAAAGGAAATATTGTCGAAAACACCGGGTGCCGAGAAATTTTCTACCTGCAGCAAATCTTCTCCCGGTTGGTTCGTCCGTGCCGGATAATACTCCGAAAGGACCCGCCCCACCATGTCACCAACGACTTTTTCCATATCAGTTTTCCGGGTAGGGCAACTGCTGATCGTCTGCCCGTCGCGCATAACCGTAATCATATCACAGTTATTAAAAACTTCTTCCATTCGGTGGGAAATATAAATAATGGAAACCCCTTTTTCCTTCAGCTTGCGCATGACCTCAAAAAGCCGGTCTGTTTCCCGTTCCGTTAATGCAGCTGTCGGCTCATCCATAATCACCGTTTTTGCATCAAGCATCAGACTCTTGGTGATTTCCGCCATCTGCTGCTGCCCGACGGAACATTCTCCTGCCAGCTTTTCCAAAGGAAGCGTTATACCGATTTCCTTACATTTTTCCTCAGCCAGTTGTTTCATCTTTTTATAATCAATAATTCCAAGCTTATTCCTTGGCGTATTCATCATAAAAAGATTTTCCAGAATGGATAAATTAGGCCATATGTTCAATTCCTGATGGATAAAGGCAATCCCATGCTTTTCTGCATCACGATTATTCTTAAACGTGGCTTTTTCTCCATCCACAAAAATTTCACCTGCATCTGCCTTATGAATGCCGGTAAGGATGTTCATCAATGTGGATTTACCGGCACCATTTTCTCCCATCAGGGCATGTATCTCCCCGGGCTGCAAGTGCAGATTGACGCCGTTCAGCACCTGATTCGTACCAAACGACTTGCAAATCCCAATCATATTTATATCCATGATTACCCCTTAGAAGATGACTCCTGACTCAAGAATCACGTTGGAAAACGGTGTAATCTCACCGGTACGGATCATCGTCTTGCAGGATCTCGTTTCATGCTTGAATGATTCATGGCTGGAAAGAACCACCCATTCCACCTGGTCTTCCGGAAATACCTCATGCAGCGCCTTCCATTGGAGAGGATTCTCTTTCTGCAGTTCCGGAGCCACATAAATCGACTGTATTTCCATATACTTGGCGACTTCTTTTACCACCTCAATAAACTGCGGTTCTCCCAGACGAAGAGCCAAATCAATTTTAGAAACCCCGGCCGGAACCGGCAGGCCGCAATCACCGATGCAGATGCGGTCGGTATGGCCTAAATCAGCCAATACTTTGGCAATATCACTATTCAAGATACCTATTTTCTGCATGATAGAAATTCCTCCACTTCCTCACGCCAGGGCATGCCTCCCTGTGCTCCAAGCTTGCAGACAGACAAAGCCGCCGCCGCATTGGCAAAACGAACAGACTCCTTCATTTCCATTCCTTCAGCTCTCGCTACGGCAAAGGCGCCATTGAATGTATCTCCAGCTCCTGTCGTATCAACCGCATTGACAGGAAAGCCCGGCACTTGGACAATATTTCCATTGTCTCCGTAAACGACACCTTCTTTCCCGACAGTCATGACAACCTTCTGCGGATTTGAAAGAAGTATTTTTTCCCGCTCCATCCCTTTAAACAGGAGTGCGGCCTCGTGCTCATTCGGAGTGAGATATGTCACCATGTCTGCCCATTCTTTCGGGATATCCATATACGGAGCAGGGTTAAGCATCACCGGAACACCTGCTTCATGGCAACGATGAATGATATATCCGATTGTTTCCAATGGGATTTCATGCTGAAGCAATACGAGTGCGGATGTGCGTATCACATCCCATGCACGATCAACCACTGTTGTATCCACCTTATCATTTGCACCTTTAAGGACGATAATGCTGTTATCCCCCTCCGCCAGCACAATATGTGCGGTTCCCGTTAATGTCCCGGCAAGCGCGAAAACATAGGACGTATTTACACGGCTTGCCTGCAAAGCCTCTATCATCATCTGCCCGTTTGCATCATCACCGACACAGCCAATCATATACACTTCTGCGCCAAGGCGCGCAGCAGCTACGGCCTGATTCGCACCTTTACCTCCCGGAGAAACAATCAAACGCTTTCCCATGACGGTCTCTCCGGCAAGAGGCCTTCGATCAGCTTCCACGGTCATATCCATATTGCAGCTGCCAATCACAGAAATATGGTTCATGATCCCTCCCATGTAAAATTATCTCTTAAACAACCTTTATATAGTACCACAAAGACGTCCGCTATGACAGCTTAAATAAGGGTATATCTTTCCGGCACCTACATTTATACGTCCCTTTTTGACTTGGCACAAGAATTAAAACATACCCATCAAATAAATAGCCATCGCAGCAAGATTCACCTTATTATCTTTTTATATTTTATCATATAAAAAATCCTATACCATCCAAATATTTTATTTCATAACAAAAAAGAATCCTCCCATAAAAAATGAACAGGAGGGTTCTCTCATCAGGCTAATTTAAATAATCATCTGTCTACGTTTGTCATGTCTTTTGCCACAACAAAGGTATCATACTCATCTTCTGTTACATAGCCGAGCTTCAGGGCGGCTTCTTTCAAGGAGCTGTTATCTGCAAATGCCTGTTTGGCAATCTTTGCAGACTTTTCATATCCGATATGCGGAGAAAGTGCCGTAACAAGCATCAATGACTTTTCCACCAATTCTCCCATCTTGTCTTCATTTGCTACCAGTCCTTCTGCACAGTGGACATCAAAGGAGTGGATGGCTTCCCCTAACAGTGATGCCGATTCGATATAAGCCTCAGCCATAACCGTGGCAAATACATTCAGCTCAAATCGTCCTTGCGATGAAGCCAAGGAAACCGTGGCCTGGTTGCCATGTACGCGGCAGGCTACCATAGTCAATGCTTCGCACTGCGTCGGATTCACTTTTCCCGGCATGATGGAAGAGCCCGGTTCATTTGCCGGAATAGTGAGTTCTCCGAAGCCTGCGCGAGGGCCACAGGCAAGCAGCCGGATATCGTCAGCAAACTTCATGCAGTCCATGGCTAATGCTTCAAGTGCTCCGTGAGAGAAAACAAAATCATCTCTTCCGGTTAATCCATAGAATTTATTCGGTTCCGATGTAAAAGGCAATCCGGTTTCTTTCGCAATCGCTGCCGATACTTTTTCACCAAAGCCTTTGGGACTGTTTAGTCCGGTTCCCACAGCCGTACCACCTATGGCAAGTCCAAGCAGGTATTTCTCGCTGTCCTTAATCATATCCCTGCTCTTTTCCAGCATGACCGTCCATGCAGAAACTTCCTGTCCGAAGGTCAGCGGCACCGCATCCTGTAAATGGGTCCGTCCTATTTTTACAAGATGCATATATCTTTTACTTTTCTCTTCAAAGGTAGCTATCAAATGATCCAAGGGCGCATAAAGCTTATGATGGAGTGTCTCCACGGCAGCTATATGCATCGCGGTCGGAAACGTGTCGTTGGAAGATTGTGACATGTTTACATCATCATTCGGATGGATGCGCGTCTTGCTTCCGTTGCTTTCCAGCTTCTGATTGGCAATATGGGCAATAACCTCGTTCATATTCATATTGCTTTGCGTACCGGAACCGGTCTGATAAATGACGAGCGGAAATTCATCCTTCCATTTGCCTTCTATGATTTCATCACAGGCCTCACAGATGACCTTCCGTTTCTCTTCATCCAGTTTTCCCGTTTCAAAATTCACCACAGCGGCACATTTTTTTAAAATAGCAAAAGCACGGATGATTTCTATCGGCATCCGGTTCTTTCCGATCTTAAAGTTTTCAAAAGAACGTTGTGTCTGGGCACCCCACATATGATCAGCAGGTACCTTTACTTCTCCCAAGGTGTCATGTTCAATCCGATACTCCATTTTTATTTTCCCCCTTTATTTAGGAAATATATTTTGATACTGTCCTATTTTACCATTTCATATTGAAATTTGTCATTTATAAAATACATACAGGCATACTCCATTTTATTCCGCCTCTTTCTTTGTCTGCACATTTAATCCATACAAAAAATTTTGCAAAATAAAATTCGTATAGTATAATGATGGCACATGGCTTTGCAATTCTGATTTATGGCAGTCTTCGGGCCCCGTGCAATGGAATCCCATGAATCCTGTCAGGTCCGAGAGGAAGCAGCAGTAAGTGGCCCTTTCCATGTGCCACGGTGCATCCTGGAGGCTGTCATAAATGAGGACTGCAAGGTCTTTTTCATATGAAATGAATGGCTTTCTTGTCATATATCCAAATTTTCAAGGATGACATACCATCGCTTTCCCAGATTAATCATTTTTCATCTGTCTGATAATCTAACAACCTATACCGGGAGGTTCCTATGGCTTATTTGGCATTGTATCGTAAATGGCGGCCCTCTACTTTTAATGAGGTAGTTGGCCAGAAACATATTTCCATCCCTATCCTTCGTGCATTGGAACAGGGACGCCTTGCTCACGCTTATTTATTTTCCGGGCCCCGCGGCACCGGAAAAACAAGCATGGCACGGATTCTGGCAAAGGCTGTCAACTGCCTCCATCTAAAAAATGGAAACCCCTGCAATGAGTGCTCCAACTGTAAGGAAATCAACACCGGCTCCAGCCTGGATGTCTATGAAATCGATGGCGCATCTGCCCGAGGAGTAGACGAAATCCGCGTACTCCGAGAATCAGTCCGTACCCTTCCGGCAGCCGGAAATAAAAAAGTTTATATTATCGATGAAGTACATATGCTGACAAAGGAAGCATTTAACGCCCTTTTGAAAACACTGGAAGAACCCCCGTCCCACGTTCTTTTCATATTGGCAACCACCGAGCCTGAAAAAATCCCTCTTACGATTCTTTCCAGATGCCAGCGGTATGAATTCCATCGTATTTCCGTCAATGATATTAAAGAACATTTACTTTATATTTCTAAAGAAAGTAATCTTCACCTTACGCCGGAAGCCGCTGATTTAATTGCCGTCCGTGCAGAGGGCGGACTGCGCGATGCCCTTTCCCTGCTTGACCAGTGCTCCGGCGCTTCCGAGGGAAAAGAACTTTCTGCCGAAATCGTATATAACCTCCTTGGTTTAACCGGAAAAGATCAGATTATCGATCTGGCGCATGCCATTATAAGCAGCAAGAGCGGCGAAACACTCCAGTTGTTCTATGACATCCTTCAGGAGGGCAAAGAGCCTGCTGCCGTCCTACGGGATTTGCTGGAGCATTTCAGAAGTCTGATGATCTGCAAAATCAATCCTGAAGCGCCGGAATTATCTGCCTATGGAAATAAGCTGGGCGTATTGAAAGAAGATGCCCTTCGCCTGAGCAATGCTTATCTGGATGCGCTTTTTGATGCACTTCACCAGTCCTTTTCAGACACAAAGAGAAGCTCCTCTCCACGGATGAATGCGGAAATGGGCCTTATCCGTTTATGCCATCTCCGCGGTTCCAGAGAACTCAACAGCCTTGTAGAGCGGATTGAAGCCTTGGAAAAAACGCTGTCCCAGTTAGAAAAAGGAGACATCCCTTCTCCAAAATCAAAAGCCGCGCCGGCTCCGTCACCAGCACCGGCCATTCCTTCATTACCAGTGCCTGCTCCTGATATTCCGGCAGTATCTACATCCATACCCGTCCCCGAAACAGACTTATCTATCCGTCAGACATCGACGCCTGAAGTTTCGACAAAAAACAATCAGATAAATCCCGTTCCACCTCAGTCAGATAGCCTGCGTATGGATAACGATTCTATAGCCCCCGTACAGGACAGATCTCCGCTTCAGCCATCAAAATATGCTGATATATGGGTGAAGGTACTGTCCCACCTTAAGACCATTCATCGAATCGATATATGGACCTGCCTGCAAAAAAGCTCTCTGATTTTCGTCAATCCCGCCAAAGCGGTCGCCGCTGCGCCGCAGCAGTACTTGGTCATGGCAGGAAACAACAAAAGTTATCAGAAAATTATTGCAGAAGCTTTTGAAGAAGCCACCGGATTTTCACTGGAATTCCGGTCTGTCCTGAAAGGCAGTCCCGAAGAGGCAGACTTCCTTGCACAGGCGAAAAAAATTGAATCCTCTGCAGAAAATATCCCTCTGTCCCCATCTTCCGCGATATCTGAAAATGACGGATATCGCCTGATAGGAAGAGATGAAATCCCCCAAAAAGATCAGGATACTCCTGCCTTATCGGAAGCACTGAAAATGATTTCAAACTGCGATATTTATGAAAAAAGATGATTCGCTTTTAAACTGGCCATCCCCTTATCACTTTTGCAGGGATACGGTATAATGACTTATGTAAATTGATACGATGCGGTTTTTCTTAATGGCCACATCGTTTAGAACTTGTTCCATATCTTAAGGAGGAATCATAATGTTTGGTAATAAGGCACAAATGCAGAACATGCTTAAAAAAGCACGCAAAATGCAGGAAGATATGCAGAAAATGCAGGAAGAACTAAAGAAACAGACCGTCGATGTATCCGTTGGCGGCGGTGCCGTTTCCATTGTCATGAACGGGGAAAAGCAGATTGTTTCCTTAAAAATCGCAAAAGATGCAATCGACCCAGAAGATTCTGAGATGCTGGAGGATCTCATCACCACCGCTGTCAATGAAGCCGGAAAAAAAGCTGATGACATGGTGCAAAAGGGCATGAGCAAGGTAACAGGGGGCCTCGGTCTTCCCGGCGGCATGTTCTAATGAATAATGATTTAGAACTTGTTGCAGAACAGTTCCGCAAGCTTCCCGGAATCGGAGTAAAGACAGCAAGGCGTCTTTCCTATTTCATGCTGGAGCGTCCGCAGCCTGAAGTAGACGCTTTTATAAAAACAATCAGCGATGCCCGGGCAAAAATCTGCTACTGTTCTGTCTGCTGCAACCTGGCCACCTCTGACCCCTGTGAAATCTGTGCAGACGACAGACGGGATTCATCCATCATCTGCGTAGTAGAACAGCCACAGGATGTACAGGCCATGGAACAAAGCCATGAATATCACGGATTGTACCATGTACTCCATGGCGCGCTATCCCCCCTTGATGGAATCGGACCCGATCAACTCAAAATCAAGGAACTTTTAAACAGGCTTTCCGGTGATGAAGTAAAAGAAGTCATTCTTGCCACAGACCCGGACACCGAAGGCGAAGCAACCGCCTATTATCTTTCCCGACTGATCAAGCCGCTCGGCATACGGGTTACAAGGATTGCCCGCGGACTTCCTGCCGGCGGTGATATCGGATACGCAGACGGTATGACCCTTGCAGGCGCTGTTGAAAACAGAAAAGAAATGTAAAAACAAGTGCGCAGCCATTGCTAAAATACTGCGCACTTGTTTTTTATATGATAATATAATTATGTAAACTATTTACAATTATTCCACTTGGAGGATTTATCATGGAAATCATGGGAGTCAGCATTGTCGGACTTATTACCGCCGCAGTGTGTATATTCATCTTTTGGAAATTCTTAAGTTGTGCCGTGTTTCCCCTCATCGGAAACATCATTGCCGGCGGCATCCTTTACTATGCGCTTGACGCTCTGCAAGTGGTTCGCATGCACTGGAGCGTCTTTGACGCCATAGTCGTTGCCATTTTCGGCATTCCCGGAACGATTTTCCTTGCGCTCCTGCGTTTCTTCTTTTAAATTCCCATCTTTAGCCCAGCGTTTAAAAGTGTGAATTATAAAGTATTCTGGCAAATCTAAATATAGTGCAGTGCGTTGGATCCATGTCACAAAAAATGCTATGCCCTTTTGATAGGGACATAGCATTTTTAAATGGAAATTTTATTTTTTCGGCAGACCATGAGCCTGCCTCTATGTTACGCTTAACAGTTCTTGATTTTATCAATAATCTTATCCAGCCAGGAGCCTTTCCCTTTATACTGTGTCAGATCCTCTCCGGAGAGATTGGCGTAATTCAGAAGTGCTTCTTTCTGCTCTTCCTTCAATTTCTTTGGAACTACCACTTTCACTTCCACATACAAGTCACCCTTATAGCTGCTTTGTAAGTGCGGCATTCCTTCCCCTGCAATCCTGAAACGTGTACCGCTCTGCGTACCGGCAGGAATCTTCAGCTCCACTTCCTTGTCAAGTGTCTTCACATGGATGACGCTCCCCAGTGCCGCGGTCGGAAAAGATATATTGGTGCTGCAATATAAATCATCACCATCCCGCTCAAAATCCGGATCCGACTTTACATAAATATATACGTATAAATCACCTCTGGGCCCGCCGCGTTTACCGGGTTCTCCTTCTCCAGATACCCGCATACGCACTCCGGTATCTGCTCCGGCAGGAATATTCACTTCAATGGTCTTCTGTTTGCGGATCGTACCGGAACCATGGCACTGGCTGCATTTATTCTTGATAATTTTCCCTGTACCGCCACAATCCTGACAAGTGACTACATTGACCATCTGCCCAAACGGACTGTTTCTTACAATACGCTGCTGCCCCGTACCGTGGCAGGTCTGACAGGTTTCAACCGTCGATCCCGGTTCTGCTCCGCTCCCGTGGCAATGGTCACAAGTTTCATTTTTGGTTACAGAGAACTTTTTTCGTATGCCCTTTGCGGCTTCCCGCAGAGTGATTTCCATATCATAACGTAAATCAGCGCCTTGCTCCGGCCCATTACTGCTTCTTCTGCGGCTTCCACCGGTGAACATGTCAAAAATATCTCCCATGTCAAAGCCGCCCTGGCCACCAAATCCACCAAAGTCGAATCCACCGCCGCCGAAACCG
Organism: uncultured Dialister sp.; assembly: GCA_902462205.1. Classification (GTDB taxonomy): domain Bacteria; phylum Bacillota; class Negativicutes; order Veillonellales; family Dialisteraceae; genus Dialister. The sequence continues at coordinate 250,546 of CABQAR010000001.1, read as the reverse complement.
CCAAATCCGCCTGCGCCCGGACCTCCGCCGCCTTGTGATGCCTGTTTAAAAGCATCATGTCCCAGCTGGTCATACTGCGCTCTCTTATCCGCATCAGAAAGGACATGGTAAGCCTCATTGACTTCTTTGAACTTTTCTTCCGCTTCTTTCGGATTGTCCTTATTCAGATCCGGATGGTACTTACGCGCCATTTTTCTATATGCTCTTTTAATATCCGCATCCGTGGCATTTTTTTCTACACCAAGAACTTCATAATAATCCCGATTCGCCATTCAAAGAACACACTATCCCTTTCCAACCACAATAAGAAACACTGAGCCGTGCACGATAAGACCGCCACATACAGGTATATACCGGAATAGGCTGTTTTATCGCCCACAGCTCATGTTTATGAACATCTTACTAACTATATTTGGATGATATCCTTATTTTTTATCGTCATCAACCACTTTATAATCCGCATCGACTACATTGTCCTTATCCTTGCCGGACGCCTGCTGTGCTCCCTGCTGTCCTGCGCCTGCATCAGCTCCCGGAGCGCCCTGCTGCTGAGCCTGCTGGTACATCTTGCTTGTCAGATCATACAACGGTTTCGTCAATGCTTCAGCGTCAGCCTTCATCTTCTCTGCATCTTCTCCTTTTAAGGTTTCCTGCAGTTTGGCTATGGCATCATTGATTTCCTTCACTTTATCGGCATCAGCCTTATCGCCAAGGTCTTTTACTGTCTTCTGGGCCTGATAAATTAATGATTCACCCTTATTGCGTTCTTCAATGATCTCTTTACGTTTTTTATCTTCTTCCTCATGCGCTTTCGCATCCTGCTGCATCTTTTCAATTTCTTCGTCAGTCAGACCGGAAGATGATTTAATATCAATCTTCTGTTCCTTGCCGGTTCCCAAATCCTTGGCAGATACATGGACAATGCCATTCGCATCAATATCGAAGGTTACCTGGATCTGCGGAACTCCGCGTGGAGCAGGCGGAATATCACTTAATTCAAACCGTCCGAGCGTTTTATTGTTGGCTGCCATCGGACGTTCCCCCTGCAGAACATGGATATCTACAGAAGGCTGGTTATCACTGGCAGTAGAGAATACCTGGCTCTTGGAGGTCGGAATGGTCGTATTTCTCTTGATCATCGTGGTAAATACGCCGCCCAGTGTTTCGATACCAAGTGAAAGCGGCGTTACGTCAAGCAGCAGGACATCCTTGACTTCTCCCTTCAAGACTCCGGCCTGGATTGCTGCGCCGACCGCCACGGATTCATCAGGATTAACACTCTTGCTCGGTTCTTTGCCGAATTTGTTCTTAATCAGTGTCTGTACTGCCGGAATACGGGAGGAACCGCCGACAAGAAGTACTTTATCAATATCATTAACGGTGAGCCCTGCATCCTTCAGAGCGATATCGATAGGCTCTACCGTATCCTGCACTAAATCCTCCGTAATCTTATCAAACATCGCACGAGTCAGCTGTGCATCAAAATGGACTGGCTGCCCATTGGAATCCATGGTAATAAATGGAAGGTTCACATCAGTGGACATTACATTGGACAATTCAATTTTTGCTTTTTCTGCCGCTTCTTTTAACCGCTGGTTCGTCATAGGATCACGGCGGAGTTCAAAACCGTTCTGCGCCTTAAATGTATTGGAAATCCAGTCCATGACACGCGCGTCAAAGTCATCGCCGCCGAGGTGCCCATTGCCGTGAGAAGCCTCTACCTCAAACACGCCATCTGCCAGATTAAGGATAGATACATCAAACGTACCGCCGCCAAGGTCATAGACAAGGAAGCGATGTTCTTTTCCATCCTTTACCTTATCCAGGCCATAGGCAAGGGAAGACGCCGTTGGTTCGTTGATGATACGAAGAACATTCAGTCCGGCTATAGCTCCTGCATCTTTTGTCGCCTGACGCTGGCTGTCCGTAAAGTAAGCAGGGCAGGTAATAACGGCGTCAGTAACCGTTTCCCCAAGATACGCTTCCGCATCCGCCTTCAATTTCTGAAGGATCATTGCAGAAATTTCCTGTGGTGTATAGGATTTGTCATCAATGGTTACCTTATAATTCGCATCCCCCATGTGGCGCTTAATGGATACGACGGTCCGTGAAGGATTGGAAACAGCCTGGCGTTTCGCCAGCTGGCCTACAAGACGTTCTCCTGTCTTGGAGAAACCCACGACAGACGGAGTAAGGCGTGAGCCTTCCGTATTGGAAATAACAACAGGCTCGCCACCCTCCATGACAGCCACAACAGAGTTTGTTGTACCAAGATCAATACCAATCACTTTTGACATTTAATATGTCCCCTTTCTTTTTTCAAGCAGTAAAACCAATATTATTTTCTATATCAATTAACCAAAGTCCGTTTAGGACTTATGAGAAACCTGTACCGAGGCAGGACGAAGCACAGTATCTTTATACATATATCCCTTTTTCAAAACCATGGACACCGTATCATCTTCCCATTCATCTGAAGTAATCTGCATGACCGCCTCATGAAATCGGGGATCGAACGGTTTTCCCTGAGCTTCCATCTCAACGGCTCCTGAATCATTCAATATCTTAATAAACTGTTTGAGAAGCAGTTCAACACCTTGGATGAATGCATCTCCCGGATCGCTCTTTTTGATCTGTACCAAAGCCATTTCGAAGTTATCGATAATCGGAAGAAATTCTTTCAATGTTTTTGCTTTCACCGTATCGGTCATCTTGGCATCGTTTTCACGGGTACGCCGGCGGAAATTGTCAAAATCTGCCTGCAGCCGGATATATTGCGAAATCGTCGTTGCAAGCTTGGATTCAGCAGTTTCTGCCTTATCCTTGTATTCCTTTGCATCCTCCTGTGCCTTCATCACCTGCTGCAGCAATGAATCCACCTGCTCTTTTGATGCCGCATCCGCGGTCATTTCTTCCCGCACTTCTGCATTAGAACCCGTTTCACAATTTTCCACTTCTATGTTTTCTTTGTCTTCCGTCATGCGCGGAACCTCCTGTTTCCTCTGCTTCCAAAATTTTTTCATCTTTTTTCCATTTGCATATTTTAATCAGTCATCTCGATAATCATCAAAATGTCTTTTACTCATTTTCATCCCTGCGCAGGAGTGTATTCAGCCTTTGCTGCATAAAATACATCATTCCTATAACCTTGCTGTACTGCATGCGTGTCGGCCCCAAAACAGCGATAGAGCCGATAATCTTTCCGTTTGCAGTAAACTGTGCGCGGACAATGGATAAATCAGAAAATGATTTAAATGTATTTTCAGTACCTATATGCACTGCAATCGGCTTATCCATAGAGGAAAGCAGCATGCTTTCAAGTATATCCCGTTCTTCAAGCAGATTCAGGATGTCCTGCACCTTTTCCATATTTTGGAATTCAGGCTGTTCAATCAGCTGGGATGCACCGCCGGAATAGACCTGCTTGGGATGGCTCAATGCCTGCTGCATGGCTGTAAATACAGGCATGTAAGAGGAAATATCTCTTTCTACATCCTTTTGGAATGACATGATCACCGATTCATCAGTGGCATCAATATCGCGTCCATGTAAAAAATGATTCAGTTTATCTGCCAGCAATTGCATCTCATCAAAAGAAGAATCCTTGGGGATATTTACAACTGCGTTAGATACATCTCCTTCATTGGTCACCACAAGAAGGATCGCACGCCGGCCATCCAAAGGAAGAAAACGGATATAGTTAAGCGTGCTTTTTATTTCAGAAGATGCCGCCACAGATAGAGAGTGCGTGAGCATGGCCACCACTTTTGCCATGTTTCGGAATATTTCATCTACTTTTGTCACATGATCCGTCAATGCCTGATCCAAAAGTGATTCTTCTTCCGAGGTCATCGGAGACGGCTGCATTAACCAGTCTACATAGTAGCGGTAGCCTTTGATTGACGGAATCCGACCGGCCGACGTATGCGGCTGCTCCAGATATCCTTCATCTTCAAGATCCTGCATTTCATTTCGGATGGTAGCACTGCTTACCCCCAGGTCATATTTTTTTGCGATGGTGCGAGAGCCAACCGGTTCGGCAGTCGAAGAATAATCCTGTACGATAGCCCATAAGACCTTACGCTTTCTTTCATTAAGATCATTCATCCCGCCAAAGGAGTCATCCATTTTGCGTTTTGCCATCTTTATCACCCTTTTATTAGCACTCATTACTATCGAGTGCTAAACTTACGATATTAGTATATTCTTGACCCTATAAAATGTCAATAGATTCCGACAAAAATAAAAACCTCGCACAGTTTTCGTACACTCCTTCTTCTACAAAAATTTCTGTCAGTCTGTCAAAAGATTTCCATACATTCATTTAGAAAATGAAAAAGCATCGACCACTATCGATCGATGCCTCCATCAAGATCCAATCAGAGTTCCACTGCTTCTCCCGGATGGACAAGCAAAACTTCGATATCTTTCTTTTTCGCCTTCTCTGCAAAACTTTCCGGATTTTGTGCAATGATCGGCCATGTATTGTAATGAATTGGAATCACCTTTTTTGCCCTCAGGAACTCCGCTGCAAGAATCACATCATCAGGCCCCATTGTATAATCATCCCCGATGGGAAGGATCGCATAATCGATATCAAACAGCTCACCGAAGAGCTTCATGTCGCCAAAAAGTGCCGTATCCCCTGAATAATAAACAGTGATTCCATTTTTAAAGGTGATGATGAATCCGCAGGGTACTCCGCCAGCCACACCGCAGCTGTGAAGGGCAAGCACCATCTTTACATTTCCAAAAGGTGCCTGATAAGTTCCACCCAGGTTCATCGGCTGGAAGTTTTCTATTGTTTTAGAAAACAGCCCGATCACTTCAGGCGTGCTAATTACTTTCGCCCCCGTCCTTGCGGCTATCTGGCCTGCATCACCAAAGTGATCCGCATGGGCATGAGAAATCAGGATATAGTCACATTCCACCTTGTCTGCGGTAATTGCAGCCAGACCATTCCCGCTCAAAAATGGATCGAACAGCAGCTTTTCTTCACCGGTATCAATCTGAAAACAGGCATGACCATAAAATGTAAACTTCATTTCCACCGCTCCTTTGCTAAACACCACTTTTAATCATTAATTGTACAAAAGCCAGACAGAAATTTTGGCTTCCGATAAACCACCTATGTATTCTTGCGTATCATGATTTCCTTCACAACCTTTTGCGCCACCACCGACAGCGCAATCCCCCGCTTCATACTGGTCTGCTGCATCCTGTGATAGGCATCTTCTTCACTGATATGGTAATAATCCATAAGCAATCCTTTGGCACGGTCAATGATTTTTCTGGCAGCAAGCTCCTGTTCCATATTCTTGACACGGTCGACGATTTCCTTCTTGGCTCTGAACTGGCTGACAGCTATCTGTATGGCAGGAAAGAGCATCCGTTCCTCTGCGGGTTTCATCACATATCCGAATACATTGGATTTTTTCGCCCTTTCAACGATTTCTTCGTCGCCAAAGGCTGTTAAAAGAACAACCGGAGCCAGATTATCATGAGCAATCATTTTCGCAGCCTGCAGTCCATCCAGTTTTGGCATCTGGATATCCAAAATCACCAAATCAGGCTTTTTCTCTTTCACCAATTCCAGCGCACGAACCCCGTCAGAAGCCACGCCGACAACTTCATGCCCTGCCTCTTCAAGAATCTCCCTTAGATCCATGCATATGATTGCCTCATCATCTGCAATCACAATCCGATATGTCTCACGCATCATTCTCCTCCATTGCGGATAAAGGGCACCAGATATGGGCTGTCACCATATGATCTTCGTTTTTCAAAACGAATGAACCACCAAGCTCTATTTCAGCCAGCGTTCTGACGATTTGCAGCCCCAGATCAAACTCCCTGGAATCAAAATTTTCCTCCAAGGAATGGCCGTCATTCTTTATAAAGGTATGCAATCTCCCATTTTCTATACATGTCCCGACAACCAGCGTACCTGTTTTCAAACCTTTAAATCCATGGTCAATGGCATTATGTATAAGCTCATTGGCCGCGATTGCCAGAGGTACTGCTTTCTCGGAATTAACCATTATCTTTTCTTCTTTATTTTCCCGAACCAGGCGGATAGGGCATCCTGCCAGGCTGTCAATGGAAAGGCGGCACAATTTGTCAAGAAGCAGATTCCAGTCTGCCTGATCTCCGCTCTGGTTTGAAAGGATATCATGGATCTGCGATATTCCCAAAATGCGGTTGACAGATATTTTTAAGGCTTCCCTTGTATCCGGATCCTTCGCCCGCCTTGCCTGCATACGGAGCATACCGGCAATCGTATTCAAAGAGTTTTTCACCCGATGATGGATTTCGCGAATAACAGAATCTTTGACAAGGATCTGCCGTTCTTTCTCTCTGACTGCTGTCACATCGCTTAGGAGAAGGACTGTACGTGCCACACGACCGCCGGATAAGATAGGCATCCCCCATGCAGATAGCGTCATATTTCCGGAGACCTCATCCCCGTAGGCAGGCTTCCCTGTTTCCATGATTTTATCCACTAATGGGAAATGAACCATGGAATGGCCGATGATTTCTTTCCGTTCCACTGTTTCTTTATCAAGTACAAAATAAAGATCATCCGCCATATCATTGGCATACATAATACGGCCGACAGAATCCAAAATAACCATGCCGTCCTGCGGGCGGAGATGATGGTACGCCCCTTCTTCCAACGGAACCTGGAGCGCCATATACGCAGTGTCCGTCAATACTTGCTGCTGTTTCTGCGAATTTGACAGGAATGCCGCTACGGCAAAAGGAATTCCCGCATTGTCCACAATGGGGTACGCCGTGAGAGATACCATCCTTCCAAGATCCAGTTCTTTCCGCCCCACGACTTTGCTGCCTGTAGAAAATACATTTTCCACAAGAGTAAATTCCTCGTCCAGATAAGCATCTCCCTGCTGGAAATATGTATTTCCCGTTGAATAGGATGGCTTCGCTGCCAATAAGACTACGAAAACCCTCTTATTTTTCCCCCTTGCGCAGATATAAATCTGATTTTTGGAAATATCTGATGAAAAGGGTAACGCAACCTGGATGTGATCGAGAATTCTGATTTGCACCTCGTTCAGATTGGTCATTTCACGAGCCAGTGAATATAGCTGATTCATTCCGTTATCACCTGATCATTCCATATATTTTAACCACAATGGCATTTTATCACTTTGCCTGATCCGCCAGAAATGGAAGCCGGGGATCGGCATTTAATGTCATCGGCGCATAGTCATTTACCTGCGCCATATAATAAGCACGGCATCCGATCATTGCTCCGTTGTCTGTACACAGTACGGAATCAGGACGGCACATGCGGACGCCTTTCTTTGTGCATGCATCCCCCAATGCTTCCCTGAGCCCGCTGTTTGCTGCAACCCCTCCGGCTAAAACAACGGTTTTTAATCCGGTTGCCTCAATGGCCGCCATCGTTTTTTCGACCAATGCATCAACGACTGCCTTTTGGAAAGAAGCTGCCACGTTTTCATAACTGACAGGTTCTTTTTTCATTTCCTTTGTATGAAGGTAATTAATCACAGCCGACTTAAGTCCGCTGAATGAGAAATCAAAGCTGTGTTCCTTGCGAAGCGCCAATGGAAACTGGACAGAATCAGGATTTCCTTCTCTGGCAAGACGATCGATGTGGGGACCGCCGGGATAAGGATAGCCCATAACCCTTGCTATTTTGTCAAAGGCTTCTCCTGCTGCATCATCCCTTGTCTGCCCCAGCAGCTCAAAAGTATTGTAATCACGGACAACAACAAGCATTGTATGCCCGCCGGAAACAACAAGGGAGAGAAATGGCGGTTCCAAATCAGGATACTGAAGAAGATTAGCAAAAATATGCCCTTCCATATGATTAACCGCGATAAGAGGCTTCCCTAATGCCCATGCCGCTGTCTTCGCTGTCGCAACCCCGACAAGCAGGGCACCCACCAGTCCCGGTCCCTGTGTAACGGCGATCGCATCGACATCTTCCCACGTCAAAGAGGCTTCCTCCAACGCTTCCATGGCAACGGGAATCACATCCTCTATATGGTGTCTGGATGCGATTTCAGGTACGACTCCCCCAAATTTCTTATGGATGGGCACCTGCGTAGATATGATATCCGACAGTATTTTTCTCCCATCCTCAATAACCGCGCATGATGTTTCATCACAGCTCGTTTCAAATGCTAAAATTTTCATTTTGTCTCCTTATAAAGTTCGGGACATAATATATCCATTTTCACGCGGAAGATCGTATACCGCCTGTCTGACGCTGACCACCTGGAACTGATACTTTCTGTATAAAGCCTGCGCGGCCAGATTACTTACCCTCACCTCGAGGAACATCGTCTGCATCCGGCGGACCGATGCTTCTTCAATCCCACGCTTCAATATTTCCTCCGCAAGCCCTTTCCGCCGAAAATCCGGAAGTACGCCTATATTCACAAGCTGCGCTTCATCTGCAACAAACCAGAAACAGCCATAGCCTACCGTCCTGCCATCAACAGACGCGATAAAATAATCACTATGGCCTCCTGATAAATCATTCCTGACGGTTTCTTTCCGCCATGCATCAGAAAAGCAGGCTTTCCCTATTTGATAGATATCTCCCGCATCATTTGGCAATGCTTCTCGGATCAGGGTGTTTCCTGATGTGTTTTTTCCCATAACACCTCTGCCTCACTCCTGCGGATATAATTAGGAACCAACGCTAACGGATCATCAAACTCATTGTTTTCCAGTTTTCTTAACGCTGCCATCGCTACAGACGCTGCCCTGCAGCAACGGTTATTCAATGGCGCCAGCTGTATACCCGCTGCAAGAAGCTGCTCCTTATACATGTCTGCCCCTTCCCCAACGGCAATCACCGGCCCTCCATGGCGAAGCGCTGCCTGTATGACCTTTTCTATGGGTGCCGCTTCCGCAGGTGCCTCCTGCCACATCTGATCAAAAGCTCCATAAAGGGCTGCATAGACATTTCCTCTTTGCGCATCCTCCAGTGGCAGGATAAAAGCCTGTGCGCCTGCCATATTCCATGCCAAGGCCTCCAACGTATCCACGCCCACAAGCGGAATTTTCCAAATATGGGCTGCCATTTTCGCTGTAGCAAGGCCTATACGGAGCCCCGTAAATGATCCCGGTCCCTTGGCTGCTGCAATGGCCGTTATTTCTTTCTTTTCAATCCCTGCATCTTTTAATACCGTATCAAGATGGGGAACCAGCTGCTCTGAGTGTGTCAATTTGCGTTGCACAGTCCATTCCGATATCAGCTTATCTTTTTCCACAAGAGCACAGCTAAGCACACATGAAGATGTATCAATGGCAAGAAGCATACCGTAAAATCTCCTTCGTAACGGATTCGGGCGCCGTATCATCCCACGATATGGTGATCTCCCGTTTATCCGCCCCTATGTTTTTTATTTTGATGAAAATACTTTCCTTTGGCAGTACATCCGGAAACATATCCGCCCATTCCGCCACGGTCACTCCGCCGGTGCTATATTCCTCCCAGCCGATATTATACAGTTCCTCTGCCTCCTGTAAGCGGTAGAAGTCAAAATGCTTAAGAGGCAGCCTGCCTTCATCATAATAATTCATAATTGCAAATGTAGGGCTTCCGACAACCCCGTCAATTCCCATTCCCTTGGCAAGGCCTTGGACAAAATGCGTCTTCCCTGCGCCCAGGTCTCCCGACAATGCAAGAAACAGATCATTAACCGCATGAGAGCCAAACCATTCCCCCAGCTCCATCGTCTCTCTTTCACTATGGGTTTCCAGATTCACTTCATGCATGGATCCACCTCATCAATTCATTAAACCTCGCCATTCCGATTCTGTATCCTTCCCCATGCAACTGTCTGAGCTTTGCCGGATTCGTTTCTGCTCTTTTTACCGTGACCGTTTTTTCCGGACGGAATACAAATATTTTACCCTCTGCTTCCAATTGCAGAAGCTTTTCTATTCTTGCATTGTATCTTTCCGGAATCGTGCACATGGATTCCAGAATCATTGGATATTTTTTACCCCATATTGCCTGTGCAATTTTTCTTGCAACCGATGGCATGGATTTTTTACGATATGAATTCTGCCGTGTCAATATGTACACAGGCTTTTCAGCAGGGAATGGCAACTCATAAGGAAATGGAACCAACGGCATCGCAAGTCCGCCATCCACATAAGGAACCCCATCAATTTCAACCGGAGGCGAAAGCAACGGGATGGATGCGCTGGCCTCGACTGCCTTTGTAAATTCCTCTTCACCGCATTCCTTATTGGAAATATATCTGTGCTTTCCCGTAATCCCATCAGTAAGCACTGCATAAAGCTCTGTTTCGGCCGCCCTGTACGTTTCCATGTCCATGGGATCCAGCTGATGGGCCAGTTCCCCAAACATGAAATCAAAATTAAAATAATTCTTTTCTTTCAGCAGGTGCTTGATTCCCATATACCGCGGATCTCTGCAGTACGTCGCATTGATCCGGATATTCCTTCCTTTTTGACCGGAAAGATAACACATCGCCTGCATCGTGCCGACAGACGTTCCCACGACATGCCGGAAATGCAGTCCTTTGGACAGGAATGCGTCCAAAACGCCTGCTTCAAACACGCCGCGCATCGCGCCCCCTTCCAAAATAAGGGCACAGCCCTGCGGTGCATAAAAATCAAGCAAATCCTTTTTTATCGTAATTCTCCTCCTCCGGCGCATCCCTGCAGCCAAATCCATATGCAAATTATTTTTCTGTACGGGCTGATTGTTTCTTTACTGCATCTATCTTTGCCTTGATCGCATCCTGGTCACCGAGATACCCCACGTCATGTACGGTAAAGTCTTCATTCAGATGATACACCAACGGTACCCCGGTCGGAATATTCATCCCGGCAATTTCTTCATCAGAAATTCCTTCCAAATGCTTTCTCAAGGCACGGATGGAGTTTCCATGTGCCGTAATCAATATCTTTTCCCCGGCCTGGATTCTTGGCTTGATTTCCGTTTCAAAATAGGGAGCCACGCGTGCCACGGTATCTTTCAGACATTCCGTCAGGGGAAGTACTGTTTCTCCTTTTACATGCTGATATGGCGCCTGGTTCTTCGGATTTCTCGGATCATCGGAATCAAGGGCAGGCGGCTGCACATCATACGAACGACGCCAGAGATGTACCTGTGAATCCCCGTATTTCTCGGCGGTTTCCTTTTTGTTAAGTCCCTGCAAGGCGCCGTAATGGCGTTCATTTAAATGATAATCCTTTACCATGGGAATCCATGCCAGATCCAATTCATCAAGGACGGTGTAGGCCGTATGGATCGCACGTTTCAGCACGGAAGTATAGCATACGTCAAAATGATAATCCCCCTCCTTAAGAAGTTTTCCTGCCTGTTCCGCTTCAGCATATCCCGTCTCGGTGAGATCTACATCTGTCCAGCCGCAGAATAAATTAAGCTTGTTCCATTCACTTTCCCCATGCCTGATAACTACTAACGTATACATCTGTTTCCTCCTTATGAACGAAAATGATCATATCCCATGGCTTCAAGCAATTCTATATGATTTCCTTTTTTTATAAATACCCGCCCGGTATTTTTTTCCAAAACATGCCCGATCCGTGTCAGACCCGCATGATCCTTCAGCTGTTCCCATCCGCTTTCAGAAATAGTTCCAACCAGCTCATAATCCTCTCCGCCGTGAAGTGCATAAAATAAGGGATCCTTCTTCATCTCCTGACCCAGCCGGATGGTCTCTTCCGATAAAGGTATCAATGACCCATCTAATTCTATTTTCACCTTGCTGGCAGACGCTATCTCATTTATTTCACGGGAAAGGCCGTCAGAAATATCATTTAATGACGATGCTCCCGCTTCTCTTATCAAATTCCCCCATCCGATCCTCGGTTCCGGTCTCTGATGGCGTCTGGCCAGCGTCGGAAAATCTTTTTCCTTGTTATTCAAAAGAGCTGTCAATCCTGCTGCGGAATCTCCAAGCGTACCTGTCACAAAGACAATGTCCCCGGGCTGTGCCCCGCTTCGTTTGACTGCCCGGTTCGTCGGCACCATGCCGACGACGGTTCCGGTCATGACAACGCCCTGTCTCGATCCGGTAATGTCCCCGCCAAGAAGGTTGACCTTATATTTTTTGCAGCATTCCCGAATCCCGTCATAACAATCTTCCAGCCATTGAACCGGTAAATCATCAGGTATGGCGACCGATATGACAAAAACTGTCGGTTCTGCCCCCATCGCCGCCATATCGCTGAAATTCGCCGCGCAGAGATGATACCCCACGTCGGCAGCAGCCATTGTTTCCTTGGTAAAATGTATGCCTTCCACCATCGTATCCGTGGAGATAAGCTGGTCATACCCCGGCGGAGTGACATAGACGGCCGCATCATCACCGGCTCCCAGTTTCACAAGCTCCGGCCGATAGATAAGGTCGTGGGCTATTTCCCGGATACACCCAAACTCTCCAACGTCTTTTACCGTCTCCATGATTACTTCTCGATAAGTTCGACGCCGAGAGCTTTCATTTCTTTTATGGCCTTTATATGGTCATTCTGATCCACATATCCCACGCCCGGCACCAGTAGTGTGACGGAATGGCCTGCCTTTAAAAGAGAAAGAACTGTTTCCTTTACACAATATTCGGAAGCTATCCCCCCTACATAGACATGCGGTGTCGCCATTTCAGCAACGGTCCTTCCAGCCTCATTCATTCCATGGAAGGCGGAATATTCTTCCACCTCATCATCTTTGCCTTTACGGTAGATATTCCCATCGTTTGGACGATCTTTTTCATCTCTTACATCCTGGCTGAAATGGAAATCAAGCATTGCTCCTTCCTGTCCGGCCACACAATGCACCGGCCATATCCCGCCGTTTACGGCAAAAGAACGATTCGTCGGGCTGTGCCAATCCGCTGTATAAAACACGTCCACGTCATGAGAATTAATGAACCGGATCAGATATTCCACAGCTTCATGACTCGCCTTGCAGGCAAGCGAACCGTCAATAAAATCATTCTGGCAGTCGACAACAATCAAAGTATCCATGCGTATCCCCTCACTCATTCAATGATTTATTATTCCATTACATTTTAACAGTTTTCAACTACCATGTAAAAGTAACATTTCCCCCTGCACACACTTCCATGGGAAGTTTTTATTTCTACCTTGCACCAACTCTTTTTTATGGGTATACTTTGAAGGTACTCTATCCTAAAAGGATATTTGATGACTTTCATGAATTAAGATTAAGGAGATGGATGTTTTGGATTTCGTAACCACCCTCGTTTATTTTCTGAATATCGGATTATTCAGTGCCATCGTCGCCCGTTTTTCCGGTGCCGTGATGTCTATTCTGGTTTTCTGCTCCGTGGTATACATGGGTGCCACCCCGCTGGAAACGATCGGAATGATGCTGACATACCTCGTATTTATGCGTTTGACCATTTATACGCAGAAAAATCGGGTCAACTTTAAAAAGATGGAAGTCTTTACCGGCCTGAAAATCGTACCGGCCATAGCACTCATCATCATCGCCTTATTCCTGTATCCTTTTGCAGGACTTGCCATCTTCCTCCTTGTCTTCATGTCGGAGGTTCTTTCCAAGATGCGTGCGGAACTCCCTGCTGAACGCCGCATGTCAAATAATGAGCTTATCCCTTACATCATCTCCGGCGTTGTCATCATGACAATTGCCATGATTGCCGTAAAGTTTATTCCTGACAACCTGTACTATGGATTCGGCGGAATCGTGATTCTTGCACTGTGCGCCTTTTTCTGGTGGATTGGAAACGATCGTGACCGCCTGTCTTCCGCTTGGGACAAGGTGATCATCGCTTCCTTTATTCCTGCCGGACTGTTTGGATTTGATATGGCAGATTGGATTGATGACCTGAAAAGAAATGTCAATCCGACGCGCCTTGCCTTCAATCTTCCCTTCATCTTCCTTCCTGCCTTCTTCATCACCTTTGTCATGGCAAACATCCTTTTTGGCATTTTCTCCCTCTGCGGCATGGTTATCGTATTCTTCTCAGCCATCGGACTGCGTCTGTTTGGTTACTATGAAATGAGCGGAAAAGGGAAAACCAATCTGGTAGCCCTCGGCATTACCGTACTGGCAGCCTTCCTTCTTTTCCTGACCGCACCTACGCCTATCGGTGTCACCGCTCCTGTCGATGCATTTTTAAACCATAGTTATTACGGCTTTACAGGAATATGGAACATGTTCTGATTTTCATAGACAAGCTAAAACGCTGTTTTCATTGCGAAAACAGCGTTTTTATTTGCGTCAGGAATGATTTAATTTTTCTGATGCACATTCTTTATCAGGCTGGAAGGACATATATCGGACAGAAAGCAGGTTTCACAAGCCGGATTTCTAGCGTGGCACACTCTGCGCCCATGCCAGATAAGCCAATGATGCGCAGAAGACCAGTCTTTCATGGGAATTGCTTTCTTTAGCCCTTCTTCCACCTTATCCGGTGTATCCCCCACTGCCAGCTTCAATCGATTGGAAACGCGGAATACATGTGTATCCACTGCGATGGCCGGATAGCCGAAGGCCACGCTCCGTACCACGTTCGCGGTTTTCCTTCCTACTCCCGGCAGACGGACCAGATCATCAAAAGCTTCCGGTACCTTTCCATTGTATTCTTCAATCAGCATCCGGCACATGCCAAGCAGATTCTTTGCTTTTGCCTTATACAACCCGCAATCATGGATTTCCGCTTCCAATTCAGAAGCGGATAATTGTGCCATCTTTTCCGGCGTATCCAGCCGTGGGAAAATACGGCCGGTAATGATATTCACCCGTTTATCGGTGCACTGGGCAGATAATATGACCGCCACAAGCAATGTGAACGGACTGCGGAAGGAAAGCATCGTCCCATCGTCCTTATAAACAGCGGCCAATCGCCGAAGCTGTTCTGCCCTTATCGCTTTTGTGACCCGCATCACTCACGCCTCAAAAGATATTCATGAGCTGCCAGCGCGGCAGCAGCACCTTCACCTGCTGCAATAATGACCTGCTTGTTCTTACAATCGGTTACATCACCAGCCGCAAATAATCCGGGAACATTTGTCTTTCCTTCCTTATCGGTTATGATCTCGCCGAGAGCATTGGTATCCACATCGCCAGGCAGATAGCTGTTATTAGGCAATCCGCCTGCTTCAACAAACACGCCGTCTACGACCAGTTCTTTTTCCGAATCGTCCGCTTTATTTTTTACGACCACGCCGGTGACCTTCTTTTCACCCTTCACCTGCACCGGTATATGCTGCATCAGGACCTCGATATTTTTCTTTTCATTCATTCGTTTTACAACGATTTCCGCCGCACGGATACGGCTTCTTACGAGAAGATACACTTTTTCGGCAATAACGGAAAGCTCGATTGCCGCCTGAACGGCACTATCTCCACCTCCAACAATGGCTACGGTCTTTTTTCTATAAAACGGCCCGTCACAGGTCGCACAATAGCTGACACCCCGTCCCGTATATTCCATTTCCCCGGGAATATCAAGCGTTCTGCTTTTCTTGCCTGCCGTTAAAATACAAGTCTTCCCCACGAGGGTTTTCCCATCATCCAAATGGACTGCGAAATTCCCATCAGCAAGACGTTCCAATGTTTTTACATTTGCCGTTACGAATTGAACCGGATATTGCCGGACATGGGCTTCCATCTTATCCACTAATTCAAAGCCTGAGATTGTGGGGAACCCTAAATAATTTTCAATTTCATTCGTGAGCAGCATCTGTCCGCCTATGTCAGTCGTCACCACGGTGACGGATAATTCTTTTCTTACCGCATAAAGAGCCGCATTCAGGCCCGCCGGTCCTCCGCCGACGATCAGCACGTCCGTTATATCCATCTCATTGTCCTCCTATGTAGTTTTATTTATTTCATTATATCGTTATTTTTCGATATAGTCAATTTTTATTTGCTTTATCCTTTATAATCCACCGGCTTATGCCCTATGAATTCACGCAACAACGAATTATCCGGAACAAAGGCAGGATCGATTTCCCTGAATGGCTCCAGAAAATGAATCAGCCGTTGTGCTTCAGAATACAAAGCCTCTCCTTTGGAAATTTTATTCAGCATAGGCACTGCAAGCCTTTTCAATACTGGCAATTCATAAATCAAAGCTGAATTGAAAACCTTATCCGCCCGGTTCTGGAAAGAAAAAATATTCTGTTCTTCCCCTTTTCTTACAGAATCCCAGACTGAAAGCGTATGCTCAGGGCTGTTTCCCCTAAACTTCACATCCCTGACCATCCTGCGCAGTAATCGGGTATCAGACGTGGAAATCCGATTGTGGTTATTAATGGTAAGCTGTGTCAGCGCTGAGAGATACACATGCATGCACTGGTAGCCCGGGACAAAATAGGTCAATTCCGGATTCAGGGCGTGGAGGCCTTCTACCAGTATTGGCTGGCCTTTTTCCAGACTGACGCATTCTTCCTGCCATTCCTTTTTTCCCGTCACAAAATTAAATCGGGGCAGACGGACTTCCTTTCCTTCCAGCAGGTTCATCACCGTATCTTCAAACAGCGATAAGTCCAGAGCTTCCAGATTCTCCCAGCTGTCTTTTCCGATTTCATCCCTGTTCTTGAAATAATCATCCAAGGACAGCATGACGGGATGGATTCCATTCACCCACAGATGGATGATCAGCCGTTTCATGAATGTCGTTTTTCCTGAGGATGACGGTCCTGCAATGCATACCAGACGGATTTCCGGCTTCTGCCCACAGATTTCATCCGCCAATTCTGCCAGTCTTTTCTCATGCAGCGCTTCTGCCACTGCAATCAGGTCAACAATGGAACCGCTGTCAATCGCTGAATTAAGCTCCGGCAACGAATGGCACCCGATCAGCTCGCTCCAGTTTTGTGATTCTAAAAATACACGGGCAAACAAAGGCGTCTCTTTCTCTGCTTTCAGTTCTGTTTCTCCCGGTGCAGGAACACGCAGAAGGACCCCTGGCGCATAAGAAGATAATCGGAAAAGCTTTAAGAAACTCATATCCGGAAGCATCGGCCCAAAGAAATAGTCGATGAAATTTCCGCATTGGCTGACGTTGATTTCCTGCACGCTCAGCTGAGAAAGGAGCTGTGCATCCCTTTCTCTCCCTTTCAGCCGCAAAAATGCGGCCGCTCTTGATGTACCGACGGATAACTGCGCAATATCCCGCCCTTCTTTCACGATTTCTTCCATTTTCTTGGAAAGAACATTTAACTCTTTCTGTAAAGGGACATGTCCGTCACTAAACTCACAATAAAGCGACTTCCCCAGTGCATGTTCCACTTCCACATCCATGTCTGTGCCATATATTTCTTTAACGGCGATGACCAGCAGCATGATCAGTGACCTCTGGTATGCACGATGCGCAAGGGGTGAATCGAGCGGAATCCACTCTACGCTGGTATCTGTCTTGAACGGTGTCTGAAAATCAATGATATCCCCTTCACAATCAGCAAGGACGGCATCATTCCTCGTTCGTTCCCCGCGGACAATATTCCATAGATTTTGCGGTGTAGCGCCATCAAATAAATCGTATACTTTCCCCTCACAGGTAATCTTCATGGCTCCTCCTTGTCTGATTCATCTGTGTAATCTGTATTTTAAGAATACCAACAAACAAAAGTATTTTCAAATATCCCATAAGAATCAATATCAGCCATTATAAAAGGCCCGGATTCATGTCCGGACCTTATTCATTTTCCTGATTCTCCCACGCGCACATGGTTCCAATAGAGGCATCCTCCGATAAAGAGCTGTATGACGCCTGCAAGCACATATACGTGCCAAAGGGCAGAATACATGACCACCGCAGCAAGCAGCGGACCTGCCATGTTTCCAAACTGCTGTGCCGCGGTCGAGAGACCGAAGACACGTCCATGGAATGAGGCAGGTGTGTATTTTACGAGGGCGGCATTAAGCGAAGGATTGACTCCGACAATAAAGCAGCCCACAAAAAACTGACAGATTGCAAACCCAAGGATCTGGTCGGGGACAGCCTGTAATATCGTAAGGATGCCTGCACTCACCATGGTAACCAGCATGGCGAAATAATATCCGTGATTCTGCCCGAACTTCCCCCACAGCGCCGTGGTCAATGCACCTGCAATCCCTCCTGCGCTCATGATGAATCCTGCCGTTACCTCGACACCATCCATCGTTCCCATCAGCTCTCCTACATATAGAGAGGTGACTGGCTGTATCATAAGGATCGTGCATTGGAGAAGAAAGGTGATTACCAGCAATTCCCTTAAATGCGTATTATGATAGGCATATTGCAAATCAGCCATCATGGAGCTTTCCGCTTCAGATCGTTTTGATGGAGCTTCCGTGTTCTCCTTCGCCGGAGGTTCTGTTACAAAAACAATCACTGCCAGACTGACCAGCCATAAGAGTACGGCAGAAATAAAGAAACAGTTCCGCATTCCTGCCAAATGAGAAATCACGCCACCCATGAGAGGCCCGCAAATCCCGCCGATAATAAGAGACGTCTGTGAGAATCCAAGTACGACGCCAAGCCTTTCCGGCTTCGTGCTCGCGGAAATAATCGTCATGGCAGCCGCCACATACCCATTCGCAACGCCCTGAAACGCTCTGGCTGCAAATAACTGGTATTCGTTTTGGCAAAGACCTCCGAACAGGTAAGAAAACCCGAGAAGGACTGCGGCACGGACAGCCATCCTCTTTTTCCCACCGGCATCTGCCAATTTCCCCCAGACAGGACTCATGATCCCCGCCACCAAAAAACATATGGAGAAAACAAGCCCGGACCAGGTTCCTATTTCAGAAGGAGCCACGCCAAGCTCAAGAAGATACAGCGGCAAAAAGGGAATAACCATCGTGTACCCGGAAGCAACTAAGAACATGCTTCCTATTAATACAATTACATTCCGACCATTCAAGATTCCGCCTCTTTTGTATAAATTTTTTTATTCAGTCGTTTTCGTTCTTTCTGATTTCATCGAGCCATGCCAATGCATCATCCATCATATTCGTGGTGACAAAATGCCCCAGGCCGGGATATGTTATTCTTTCCACCATTCCTTTTTCCTTGGAAAGAAGATCATAAAAATGTGCCTGCGCGCGAGGATCTACCGATGTATCGGCCTCTCCATTTATCAATAAGAGCGGTACAGCGCTTAATTCGGACAGATGGTTCACCGGAGACAGGCTTTGCATTTCATCATATAAATTCCATTCTCTGTCCATGGCAATTCCAAAACGGGCCTGCATAAACAAATGGGTAAGCTCCCAATCCCCGGACCCATTAAAGGATATAACGCCGTCTATCGATGAAGGATACGCAGCCGCTATTCCGAGTACAGACATGCCTCCCATGGAATGCCCCATCAGGAACGTCTGCCTGCATCCGCTTGCCCTTACTGATTTTTCTAAACCAGAAAACTCATTTATGTTCATAAAAATAGTTTTCCAAAAGATGTCATAATCTTCATAAGCATAATAGTCTGTCAATGGACCGCGCCCGCCATGATGAACCGCATCAGGTAAAAAAACTGTATATCCGTTTATCGCCAGAATGGCGGCCCTGGTCAGCTGTGCCTCAGCGCTGCTGCTCCATCCGTGATAAAAAACGACAGCATTTCCATTCTCACGAAGAGAATGAACAATATGGCAGGGAATCTCCCCATACCGTTCTTTCGTAATCTGCAGCTGCATCATTTCTTCTCCTTGAGCTTCGGATAAAGCCGATCTGTCCATTTCCATCTGTTATGGAGCCAAAACCATTCTTCAGGGTATTTTCTAATCCATGTTTCCAGTTTCCCGTTAATTTCATCCGTAATCTGCTGAATTTTTTCCTTCTTGGATAATCCTTCCCTCGGCTGGACAGGATCTTCAATAAATATTTCGTACCTTGATTCCCCCGTCTGATGGATAAAAACGGTCATGACCGGAAGTCCCGTCATAACGGAGAAATGGGCAGGCCCTGTCGGCGTCAGAGTCTTCTGTCCGAATAAATCAGAAAGGATTCCTGCATCTCCCGGATCCTGATCACATAAAAGGCCGACAAAGTATCCCTCTTTTAAACGCCGAAGCATATCACGGATTCCTGTTTTATATTCTACCGTTTGCCCGGGAATCATTCTGTATTCGCGAATAAACCTGTCAAATTCCTGATTGGACTGTTTCATTCCAACAGCAAGAATCGGATATCCGCGAAGCGCCAGTGCCGCACCTTCCATTTCCCAGTTGCCGCAATGATTGGCCGCAAGCACACAGCCTTTCCCTGCAGAAAGAAGCTCATCCAGCTTTTCCGTTCCATGAAATGTCACATAGTTGGATAGATTATCTTTATTCAGCAGCGGAAATCTGAACATGGAAACGCCCAACGGACCAAAGCGGACTGCGGCAGCCCTCGATATTTCTTCTGCCCTTCGTGCATCCTCTGCCAGCCCGGCACGGATAATGTTTTCCACTGCCAGCCTTTTCCTTTTCGTCGGAATAAGGTGCCAAAATAAACTTCCGAGTGCCCGGCCCATTCTTTCTGCATTCTTATCAGATAAACGACAGCACACCGCGCTTAAGAATTTTAAAAGCTGATACGTTCCTTTCATAAAACCCCTGCCAGACCTGTAATAAAAAAAGATGCCTATGCACCTTTTTTAGAAATATCAGAAAAAATGTGAAGAAATACTGATGGGCTATCTATGGAAATTATTTACCTTGTTTATCAGCAAGTAATTTCTCTAAACGACGTACCTTCTTCATCAGTTCCGGAAGCCGTGTAACCATGATCTGCTCCCTGCCCCAGTCTCCATGCGGCCGTGCGGGATATCCGACATAAGTCCCCGGTTCCTCTATATTCCCTACCACTCCGGTCTTTCCGCCCAGGATGACATTATCCGTAATATGGATATGTCCGGTAATTCCTGTCTGTCCTGCCAAGATGCAGGAATTGCCGATTTTAGTACTTCCTGCGATTCCGACCTGTGCAATAATGAAACAGTCTTCTCCGACTTCCACATTATGCCCTAAATGTACAAGATTATCAATCTTTGTCCCGCGTCCTACGACAGTATCATTCATCGCTCCATTGTCTATGGCACTTCCGGATCCGATTTCCACATCATCCTTCAGCACGGTCCTGCCCAATTGGCGGATGTGCGTATGGTGTCCCTGGCCATCTGTAGAAAAACCGAACCCCTGTCCGCCAACCACTGCATGTGCACGAAGCACTACCCGATCTCCAAGGACGCTGTTTTCGTGAATGACCGCACCCGGATTTAATTCGCAATTCTCACCGATTTTAACATTTTTTCCTATATAAACATAGGGAAATACGACCGTACCGTTTCCAATCACTGCCCCGTCATCAACAACGGCATATGCCATTATGCTTACATCTTTTCCTATAACAGCAGTATCACTTACAATCGCTGTCGGATGAGTACCTGCTTCGTAATGGCTTTCGGGATGGTACAACTCGATCAATTCACCGAAAGAACGACGGCAATCCTCCACCACGATCAGATTCTTAGTGTATTTTTCGGGAAGGGTATCAACGAGGATAACTCCTGCCTGCATCTCCTCTATATGATCCGCATATATTCCCCGCGCAAATGTCACATGGGACGGTCCGGCGCTTTCTGCACTCCGTACATCATCGATTTCCACGGAAGAATCTCCATACAAATTTCCGCCAACGATTTCTGCCAGTTCTCCTGCTGTTTTTATCATGCTTCTCCTCACTTCTTATTCGATGAAGAATCTGTACCGTTTAATTTAGCCAATACCTCGTCAGTAATATCCACTGCCCCGGCAGGAACCACCCTTTTATGCATGACAATGCCAATATTTTTATCCTTGGCAATGGCTGCAGCCTGCGCCTCTACCATTGACTGGATCTGCTTCTGCTTGCTCTGGATGAAAATCATCCTCTCCTGCTGAGCTTCCTGTACCTTTTTCTGCATATCTTCATCAGACAGCCCTGCCTGTGAATCTGTCGTCAGTCGATTCTGTATTTCCGTATTCCTATCGTTTATTTCCTTTTGTATTTCCTGAATCTTTGTGGATTGCTGCTGTATTTTCTGCACATCGACAACCGCCACTTTATTATTGCTTCCACAACCTGAAAATACGGCTGCCACTGCAAGTAATCCTACGCAAGCTACTTTTTTGAATAAAGCTTTTTCCATTTGCTTTCTCCTACTTACTTATATTGATAATCCGACCGGCTATTTCTCCTGTCACATCAGAGGCATTGACATTCACGCGATATTTTGTAAATATCATCGCCAGATTCTTTTCCGATGCGACCCGGCCAGCCTCTTTCCGTATATCATCCATAATTTCTTCTTTAACACTTGCCATTTCTTTCTGCTTGGCATCCAGTTTTTCTTTCCACTCAGCATTGAAGGTTGCAGGATCCCCAATATTTCCGGCAGTTTCAAACTGTTGAAGAGAAGCTTCACGTTTCTTATCCAATTCGGCCTTGATTTCTGCGGCCTGAGCATTGGCATAAGCTTCAAGCTCTGCTGATCCCTTCTCTTTGGCATCGGTCATGCGTTTCACTTCTTCTGCCGTCCACCCTGCCATAGGAAGATCATTTTTACCGGATCTGGCATTCAAAAGCTCATGCAGTTCTTTCTTAATCTGTTCTTTCTCGTCCCCGGTCACGCCAAGAACGGTCAGCTTCATCTGAAGGTTTGCCATCCTTGCACGTTCCTCAGGTGTAAGATTATCAAAGCTGCCGACACTGCCGGACACACCGTGTTTGGATGAAATTTCTGCATAAAGAGCTTGTAACTGCTTATTCAATTCATCCTCTTTTGCTTTCACCCTCGTTTTCAATTCATTCTCTGCCGCCACACGCATGCTCTGATCCTGTACGGCCGCCCTGATTTTCGCCTGCTGTGATGCTATCTGGATAACACGCTTCTGCTCATTTTTGTATTGTTCAAGTAAATGGTTATATTCCGTTTCCTGTCGAAAGTACTCACTGTACTTTGGATGCGATTTTACAAGAGTCTCCAAATCAGCTACGCCATATACCTGGCGCGGCTGCTCCGGCTCTGCCTTCTTTGTCCCACATCCCGTGAATGCCAGGCTGCTCCCCATGAGGATTGCAGCCATCATCACCACCAAACGGCTTTTCTTTTTCATGGCTGCCTGCCGTTATTTACTGGAAGAAGATGCATCTGTCGAAGTCGATGCAGGAGCTGCATTACCGGATGAACCTGCCGTATCTGAAGCATTCGATTTCTGTGCAAGAGAATCACTTACATCCTTTGTAATATCAGTTCCGCCGTAAATGACTGCCGATTTATCCACAACAAGGGATAATCCCCGTTTAGATGCAATCGATTTAACGACGCCAGTCACCTGATCTTCCATTTCCTTTTCGATAGCTGTCCGCTTTTCATTAAACTGCTGCTGCATATCTGCAAAAAGCTTCTCTTTTTCTGCATCACTCATATTGGCAGATTTAGCATCGAAATCTTTTTGCATCTCATCCGCTGTTTCTTTGAGTTTCTTCTGGTAATCAAGCGCTAATGTTCCATTATTGGAAATAACCTGTCGCTGGTCCACGACGCCAATATCGGAGGTCGGAGCAGCATTCGCTGTATCTCCCATAGAAACTATTGCCATTGCGCCTACAGAGGCAATAAACACACCTGCTAAAGCAAATGAAAAGATTTTCACATTCTTCTTGTTTCCAAGAGCTGTCATCATGATAATAATCACTCCTTTTATAAATTGGCAATCAGCCTGAGCCACTTGCCTTCTTCCTCATTATACACATATTCTATGGTCATGTAATTATGGATTTTATAAGAAAGTCCGTATTCATTTTCCTTTTTGGAGAAATCCCTGTCAAATCTGAATGCTATCTTTTCTCCGAAAGGAATAACGCCAAACATATGGCTGCTGTCTTCCACGAAATCATATTTATATCCGGCATCAAATGCATTTCCGAACCGATGGGCGATGCCTCCGTACAGATTCCAATCCATAGGCCCCGGATAAATCCGTACTTCGCTAAATAGGACGTCCCTTTTCCCTATATAATGTCCAAGGATGCCTCGGAATGCATAATTCTTATTTCCATCTCTGCCTGCATCCAGCCATGCTTCGGTCTTGATCGTCCAGTGATCCGTCAATGCATCCACTTTTAAAATGGATCGCTCTCCGACGAATAGTTCTGTCTCTATTTCTATTTCGTATTTTTTTATAAAAGGATCCTCTAAAAGGATTTCTTTCATATGTCCGGAAATTTCCTGCGCATGACGGGAGACAAAATTGACAGGCAGCCCCTCCAGCCCTTTCATTGCATCTTCCGCATGAGTGGCTGCACGGAACATCAAAAGTCTCGGAATCGTCGTTTTTCTGAAAGATAATTCCCCTGTCCGAACAATTTCCCCTTTCGGGATAAGAAATATACGAACCTTGGTTTCCCTGCCGGACTGGACTTCAAACTTTGCATCAAACTCAGGTAAAATCCGTTCTATCAGATTCCGCCCTGCCGATTCCGAAACGCTTTCCGCCCATCCCACAGAATCCACGGGCAATCCGGTCAGCAGCTCGGACATAAGCGTGGGAATCTCTGCTGTATCTTTCTGCACATACGAGGCCGCCTGCGGCGTCAGATTCCCGTAATCGATTTCTGTCTGTACAGTCTGTATGATTTCGCCAACAGGCTGCAGGCGTACGGAAATAGACGTCTGGCTGCCGTAATCAACCTGTAAATCACTGACGATATATCCAATAACCACACGGTTCACAATATCCGCTAAAACTTTATCATACTGCGGCTT
The DNA here is from genome assembly GCA_902462205.1 of uncultured Dialister sp. Lineage (GTDB taxonomy): Bacteria > Bacillota > Negativicutes > Veillonellales > Dialisteraceae > Dialister. The sequence goes on along the minus strand of CABQAR010000001.1, from coordinate 225,772 downwards.
ATTCAACCGGAAAAGACTATCGTCCTTCCCAACGAAAACCCTGTTTCCGATAGCAGAAATACTTGCCTCTATACGCTTGCCGACTGAATCCGGTATTTCTCCCTGCACCGAAGAAACAGAAACATCAATATTTTGTATCTGTGCCGCCATCACGTCAGGTGACGCAAAGGTAAAGCATGCGAGCAGAAAAAATCCTGCCCGCATGATTTTTTTCGTCCATAAAGAAGGAACCATTTTCCCTCCTTATTCCAATAATTAGAATTGTGTGCCGAAGCTGAAATGGAATTTATTCTGATCGCCGTGCCCATAGTCCAGACGGATCGGTCCGATCGGGGTCTGAAGCCTCAGGCCGACACCGGCGGCAAAGTGAACAGAGTCATCATCCTGATACCACGGGATTTTATCTTCATCAATTCCCCATGTAGAACCAACATCAGTAAAGACCACGCCCTGTACCTTCTTCGCAATCGGGAAACGATATTCCAAAGTAGCAGCGTACATCTTTGTCCCCTTGAACTGGTCATCTTCATATCCGCGAAGTGTATTGGAACCACCTAAATCAAACAGATTACCGTAGGAAACATCTCCGCTGATATAGCCTCCCATCAGGCGCAATGCCAGGATATGTCCATTACCGAGCGCCTTATAGAAGCGACCTTCGGTCGTAAACTTGTAGAAATCATAATCTCCTCCAAGTCCATGTCCGCCCCACTGTGCCGCAAAAGAAATACGCCTGCCCTTGCTTGCATTGAAATAATTATCGCGATTGTCATATACATGGGTAAACGTCAGGCTGTTTGTCATACCAAAATTATCCATAATGGCTTGCTTCCACTTTGCCTGTGTAGCCTCTGTCTGGTTTTTCATTACGCTGCCCGGTACAAATCCATCGGTATCATCATAGGATTCCTTGACGCTTTCAAAGTTCAGGTAATTGGTCCGATATTCATCCGAAACATGGCCCCAGGTCAGATTCCAGCCTTTTCTCCGCTTGTCATATTCAGCCACGGTATCGCCATTGGCATTGTAATCATCATACTGATAGACACGGTTGAAAATGGATGCGCCAAGGGAATCCCCATTGGAATTAATCCACGGCCTTGTATAGGACAGCTGGTAATTCTTTCCATGGCCTGCTCCGCCAAATTCCCAATGAACGTTGACTTTATCGCCGGTTCCACGGAAATTCGTATCCCCTAACTCCAGAATCCCCACCATGCCGTCGGAATTGGAATAACCGGCACCAACTGTTATGATCCCTGTTTTCTGTTCGATGACATCAATCTCGACAATAACATTATGTTCCCCTTCTTTGCCGGGAAGAAGCTTCATATTTACATCTTCAAAATATCCGAGATTGTAAAGACGCTCCATGCTTCGGCTGGCAAGGAACTTATTAAATGGCTGGCCCTTCTTGAATCGTAATTCACGCAAAATGACCTTATCCCTTGTCTTTTCATTCCCGACCAGGACAATATCTTCAATCTTGCCTTCTGAAATCGCGATATTCAGCGTTCCATCAGGAGTGACCTGTACACTGGGGATTGAAACGAGAATATATCCCTGCTTCAGGTACATATTTTCAATTTCGTGCAGTTTCTCATTAACTAACACAAAATTCAACACGCTGTTCTGTGGAACATTCATGACGCTCCGCAGATAATCACTTGTAAAAATCGTATTCCCAGTGAATTCGACTTTATGGACTACTGGATTGGCCGCCAATTTATAGTCGAGCTGCACCCCTTCAGGCATTTCCGAGAATGCCGGTGATATCTGGGAGAATACTCCCGTGCTTCCAAGCGACGCCACATCATTCCTGATTGTTTCAGAAGCTACGACACTGCCCGGTTTGCTCTTAACCAACGGATACAGCTTCGGTTTAACTTCCATAGGCACTCCTTTGAAATCAACAGCGGTAATGGTTTTTCCTTCCTGCGCTGCAATGGCTGCATCATCTTCAGGAGATAGATATAAGGATGCATCTCCCACTGCTACAGTCTGCTGAGACTGCTGAAGCGCCATTCCCGGCTGTTCAGACATCGGCTCCGCCGGATTTGCTGTGTCACTCACCCCTTTTGACTGGCCATTCTTCACATCGACCATGGAGCTCTGTGACATTCCATTTCCGCTCCCCGCCATCTGCGGCGCTTCTGCGAATGCACTGAATCCGGATACGGAGATCAGCATTGCAGCCACAAGGACAGCTCTCTTTTTTCTTGAAATAATCATGAATATCCTCCCAAATGTATTTTTGACTTTTGGATTAATTCTATATATTGAAATCAGGGCTGGCCGCGTAATGCGCGCCCCGCTTCACCAACAACGCTTTGTATCTCGCTCTGCGACATCACCGGCATGACCGGCGCCAATTGGACAGATGCTGCAGCTTCAGCCCTTGCAGGTACAGATGGCGCTTCCTCCGTAATTGCAGGTACGCTCGCCGTTATTTCGGGTCTTGCATCCTGAGGGGATTTAGCCTGTATCACTGCATTGGCATTCATATTATTTTTCTCTTCCGGCACCACGATTGGATTTTCTTTGATTCCATTTTCTTTTTGCGAAATAACCGGAGCCGGAGGCTGCGAATACATCAGCCGTGACACTCCGCTGAAGCCGGCAAACAGCATGACCGCCACTGCCATTGCAGAAAAGCGGACTCCCCATTTCTTCAGGAAAGCGTGAGGATGCGTTTCCTTTAGACGCTGCATCTCTGCCTGCGCCATAATTAAATTAAGCTCTCCGGAAATGTCTTTATGGCTGGAATATGATTCTTCTGCCTTATCAAGCCATTTTTTTATAGACTTCACTCGTGTCAGTTTATCGCCGGGCATATGCTCTCCCTCCTTCGCTTATAAATATAATCTGTTTTTTATACATATTTATGAACGATGGATATGTCTCAATTCCGCCTTTTTTCTATGATTTTCTATTTCTTTCTAAAAGAATCTGCATAAATTAATCAGACATTTATTGCTTTCTATCATGCATCAGCTGTGACAGCATACCCCGCAATCTGCGGATCCCCCGTTTTTCCAACTGATAAACATAAGCGGTACTCACCGATAAATCACTGGCTGTTTCTGCCGCAGTCTTTTCTTTCAGATAAACACTCCTTATAACGCTTTTTTCTCGATCCGGAAGGCGGTTTATCGCTTCAGATACTGCAAAATTCAGAGAATTCCTGTCTGCAGTTTCAAAAGCTGTATCCGGCACGATTTCAAGGCCGAATATCTTTTCTTCCTGTTCTTCTCCGACAAGTATATCTGTCTGGCTTTTCCGCAGAAAATCAAGCATCCGTCCCCTGATTCTATGGATTGCATACAGTGAAAAGGCCACCCCCTGCTCTACTTCATACTTTTCCGCCGCTTCCATAAGCCCGACGGTACCTTCCTGGATCAGGTCAAGGATGACTGTTTCCTGCACGGGGTACTTGGTCGCCTCTCGAAGGACAAGCAGCTGGTAATGCTCTATCAGCTCCTGACGCGCCTCAAGCCGTCCGTTTACCTTGTATTCATGCCACAGCCGTGCTTCCTCTTCCCGTGAAAGCTTTCCTTCCTTGGGAAGGGAATTTATATACTCTGTTAACATCTAAGTCTCCTAAAACTTAAATTTCCAATCTGTTCCAATATAACTTTCATGTTGACTATTATACCATGAAGATAAACCCACATGCGAGTTAATGTCATAATGGAAGCCAACGCTCTTCTGGCTATTATTCACACCTGTCGTTGCAGTAAGCATGAAATCACTGAACAGATACTTGCCTATCTTAATATAGTAGTAATTGTCATTGTTTGCAGAGGTGCTGTCATAATAATCGGTCAGACTTGATGTAATACTAATCAGATCCAGCCCAATCGTGTCTTTGAAGAAATCCTGCACTCCGTTTCCCAATACCATGGTCAATCCTGCATTGAACAGCGCCCCTTCTATAGCCCCGCTGTTCTCTCCATTGGGATTTGCATGCAAGGTAAGAAGCATCAGTATCTGCGAATCATTAAGATATGGTTCGCTATGGAATACGGTTTTCATGTTCCCCGGTAACCCGTCCATTTCTGCCCTGATATTGTAATGACCTACTTTTGTAGACGCCCTTACATGGACATCAGGCAGAATGGTTTCCTGATTTCCGCTCCAGACCGCATTTCCTGTGTCAATCTTAAACTCTGTCGTATTTACCTTGACGGTTCCTTTTTCCACGTCAATCCTTCCATTGACCATCGGTGATGAAACAGGACCTACAGCTTCGATATTCCCTCTCAGCCACAAGTCATACAAAGAACTATTATACAGTCTTACCTTGTCTCCCACGATGATTTCCGTTTTCATAAGCGCCGGAATATCTGATCCTGATGATTCAGACAATAAAGACAACGGAACATCAATAACCGCATCATGAACATTGACGATTCCATCAATTCCGGGCTGGCCCATTACTTCTCCGAGATTAAAATCCGCATCAATGGCTCCCTTATAGTAATCGGAATGAATATTTTTCGCGTGAAGATGCGCTTCTCCCTTATATCCGGTTATTGCGCAATTATCCCAGGATAGTTGCCCCTTCATGGATGCCTTCCCATCCCCGAAAACCGCACTCCCATCTACATCTGCATTTTTTCCTGTAAGATGGACATCCATATCAAGAGGGGATACGGGATTGCTTAAGGTCATAAGTGTCATATGCCCATTCTTTACTGCAATATCTCCAAACAACTCCGGATCATCCCAGCTTCCGCGGACCTTTATTTGACCTTTGATCGGTCCTTCTGCAGAAGAAACAGGCTTGAAGAATAATGCCAATGCATTCAAATCTGCATTATCGAGATTCAAATCTAAGTTCAAAGGCGTGGCATTTTCAGAGGGAATCCGGGTAATCACGTTGATTGGCATGGAGCCTTTTGCACTTACTTTATAAGGCTCTCTCTTTACCAGCGCTTGCGAAATATGAATGACACCATTTTCTGTATTTCCCATCAGGGCCATGGAATCAAAAGAATAATCATTATAAGAAGGATGTTCCACACCCACTGAAAAATCTATGACAGGATCAGATTTAGTCCCTGTCAGATCAACAGCTGTGGTTAATTCTCCGCCTAAATGGATATTATCCTTTCCTAAAATCTTGGGAATCCATGCGATATCCATGCCATTTGCGGCAAATTTTAAATTAAGATCCCCCTCTGCAGACATGCCCCCCTCTGCTGCCAAAATGCCTTTCCCTACAGGTATATAAAGCTTACGAATGGAAAGCGCATGATTGATATAGGAAAAATCAATGTCTCCCTGTCCGATTATCGTATCCGCCAAATGCCCCTCATTAACTTTCGCACGGAAGGATACATTCGGGTCTTCCAGCGTACCGCTTATTGACATGCCTCCATCCACCGTTCCGCTGACATTAGAAACCGGCAGCTTGAAAAATTTAACGACTTCACCTACATCCCAATTCTGGAATCCTAAATCTCCGGAAACTGTCCCCAAGTTGTCATTATAGACGCCCTTCCACTTAAAATCCCCTGTTCCCTGACGGAAGCTTCCATCCACAATGGACAACACGTGGTCACCGTAATTAATACCGGCGGAAATCATGCCAAGATGCCCGTCGCCAACATCGATCCTCCGGCTCTGTATCGTCCCCTCAAACGAAGGATTCCCTGTCGTGCCGAAGACGTGCCCATTTAATGCGACTTTCCCCGTCGCCCCCTTATCCGGCACCACCTTTCCGATTTCCACGTCTATCATGGAGAGTTTTAAATCCAGATTATCTTTATCAACGCTTCCCTGCAGATAAGCTGTCCCATCATAAATATAAGCCAATCCATTTTTAATGCTTGCTTTCCCATCTGCATAGGAATACTCTCCGGAAGCGCTTTGGAAGAGCTGGTCCGATACCGAGCCATCCCATGCAAGAAAATCTCCTGTCACACGGGGATTATCCATGGTACCGGTAATATCCATCTTATTTTCAATCCATCCCGTCACCGGATATGAAAGAGATGCCATGGACAATAAGTTTTCTATACGGATATTGCTGCTTTCAACATGCAGCTCCAACGAATGCTGCTGCTCCAAGCCAACATAGCCGGACACCTTATGGACTCCACTATTATATTTCCAAAGGATGGAATTAACATTCAATTGATTGTCCGCACTTGTTATATATCCGTCAATAGAGTCGAATCGTGCAGTTTGAAGATGCCCGTTCCTGGCGTGGATATTCCCTTCCAACGATGGCGCTGCAGAAGACCCTCCTATTTTCATATCGAATGAGGCCTTCCCTGCCATATCAACATCTGATATTTGCGAGAACTTCGAAATATCCACATTCGTCCCTGTTGCATTTAAGGAAATATAACTGTCAGAATAAATTCCATGAACAGAGAATGCACTTTCCTTATCACTCCCGTTTAAATAAGAAATAGTATAGGTTCCCCCCTCTTTCCTTATCTTCCCTGCCACAGAATCCGCACTTATCCCTTGAATATTTAAATCACTTCCGACAAAAGAAGCTGTCCATCCCCCGTTTTCATAAACGCCTTCCCCCGATATCACCCCTGATTCATTACCGTTGTAGGAAATATTTTTCCCGTTTCCTTCTACAGTCGCATCATACAGAACCATGCTTCCATCTGTATAACTCCCGTTAACAATAGCAGAGCCTGTTACCGTACCGGATAAATCATATCCCGTCGGAAGCTGTGACAGGTCAATATCTTCTGCCACAACCTCCCCATTGAACCCGCCATTCCCTACATCTAATTTTCCATGTCCGGTAATGAAGCCGCTTGCAGTATGTGCCTGTAACGAAGATACTTCAATCCCGTTATTCCTATAACTGAAAGATGCCTCACCGTCCTTGACGGCAACATCCTGATAAGCCCCGTCTTTAACAAAAATCGTACCCACGCATGAGGGAGCAGCCACCGTTCCCGATATGTATCCGCTTCCGGTCACGGTTCCTTTCAACCCTTCATCAGGAAGCACCTCTTCAATTTCAATCTGCGAGAATTTCACATCCCCATCAAGTGCCGGTGATTCTTCTTTCCAGTTTACATTCATATTCCCCGTAATTTTCTGCCCGTTGATTTTTCCAGAGAAATTCTGAACCTGGAGTACGCCATCATAAATATCAAAAAAGGCCGCCCCATCCGTAAGAGCGTATTGCGTATAGCTCATTTCGGCTTGATCCAGGCGGCCCTTCACGTGATAAGACAGAGCGCCATCACTTCTCCAAATTTTGGCGCTCGTCACTTCTCCCGTACCGGCTTTAACCTCAAAAGAATGCATCGTATCGGGCATCTTATTGATCAGTGGCTTCAAAGAATTTAAAGGCACCGATTCCGTTTGCACATTCCCTTCAAAATTATTTTCATTTGTATATAGTAAATCACCCTTAAAAGGCGTTTCCAAGAAGGTCCCATCTATGGTTCCCTTGATCTTTTTATCATCCTGCCATGCGAATTTACCATCAATCGCATGAAACTGATATGTATCTCCGGTGTTAAATTCTACTTTGACATTTCCCTTATTCAGAAAAACTTTTCCCTTAAAATCACCGGTCGTATCATCTTTTGCAGGCTTCAAAAGATTCTGTACATTCCATGAACCATCCGTTTTTTCACGTACAGTCAGTTCGGGCTCCTCTACAGTCACGCCACGGACGACGTCTACGATATTCCCATTATTCATCATGTAGGCATATAAGCCGGAAAGAGACCAGTCAATAGTAATATTAGGCGACTTTAAAACGCCCTCATCACTCCCATCCTTTAACTCAACATAATCAAAGGACAGATTATATTGGGGATCAAGATCCATGGAACGCCACGCCAGACTTCCATTGACTTTTTCCGCTACAGCCTTTTGGATAACAGGCTCCAGATTCTGAACCACAATCGGTCGGACAATAAGATATACAACGGCAACCACTACAAAAATGACTGCCCCGATCCCATTGAGCCACCACTTAAGCTTTGAACTCAAAACGGACTCCTTAAATAATCAATATCAATTCTTTTTCATAAACTCCGGATGAATAATTGCCGGAACTCCCATTGCATTTTCAAGGGTTGCCAATCCGATATTATAATTATACAACGCGGTAATGTAGTTCGTTCTTGCCTGATTCAGCTGAAGCTGTGCATCCAGTACGTCAAGGTTGATTCCCACACCGGAACGATACCGTACGGTTGCAATCTTATACGCCTCCTGCGCCTGCTCTACCGCGGCTTCCGTCGCACGGATTTCTTCTTTTGCAGAAAGAACGTTAAGATAATCCTGACGGATTTCCAGCTCTACGCCTTCCCGCGCCTGCAGCAGTGTCTCTTCTGCGGTCTTCAGACCTATATTCGCACTTTTGATGCTCGCATCCGTAGCACCGCCATCCCAAAGGCTCCAGCTCACCGTACTGTACACTGACCAATTGTCCTTATCGAACCCGCTAAGGGCTGCTGTATCCCAGCTATATCCGCCTCCCACGGCGACTGTCGGCATATATCCGGCTTTCGCGATACGGATTTTCTCTTTTGCGATACGAACGTTATAATCTGCCTTGATGAGCTCCCAGCGGTACTTTTCCCCCATGGCGATTGCCTGCTCCATCGTAATATCAAATTCAGGCTCCGGGAAATTCTTATCGACAGGATTTAATTTCGTATTCATGGGAATACGCATGATATTGTTCAAGTTTGCTTCTGCCACATCTCTGGAATTTGCCGCAGAGATACTGCTTTGCTTTGCATTTGCCAGAGAGACATTGGAGGATAAGACATCAAGCTTCGCCACAATGCCTGCAGCATATTGCTGTTTGACATTGGTCAGATGTCCGTCCAGATTGGTAACGGATTCATTGGCAATATCCGCCAAATTAATAGCTTCCAGATACTGGTAATAAGCCTTAGCAGCAGAAAGCTTTGTCGCTGCTTCTGTCTGGTACACATTGACATGGGCGATATCCTCTGCATAACGGGCAGACTCGATCGCCCCTTCTACCTTACCGCCGGTCCAGATCGGCCATGTAACAGACAATCCCTGGCTATAGGAGTGCGTATCAGTAATATTTACTTTTGTACCTTTCCATGAGTATCCTAAAGACGGATTCTTTTGTGCCGCTGTCTCGCTTACCGTTGCTTCGGCATCAGCCAGTGACAGCTCCGCCAGCCGGATATCCCTGTTATTTTGGACAGCTGTGGCAACCGCACCTTTCAAGTCTATATTAAGAGAATTCGCTGCAGAAGAATTTTCTGCTTTGGGCATAAGTCCGTTGAGATTCTGCTGAAGAAGCATATTATCAAAATTAATTTCACGCTTGGTATCTGCTTTCTTCATCTGTGACTCAATTGCTTTTTCCGTTAGTTTATAATCTGTCGTTAGGTGAAGTTCTTCCCTTGCCTGTGCAACAGTTCCTGCGGATAGCGTCATCAGTAAGGCTGCTGTCAAGATCATGCTTTTACGTTTATTCATATTCATATTGCCCTTTCTAAGACTGTCTTAATATGTATAACCAATACCGACGTATTCTCCGCCGCCTCGGCGGGAATGCGGGAATATCGACTGCCCCACTGCATAAATTCCGGGATATACCTCATATGCGGTATGCAATCTGACCGTTAAATCATTGGGATCAAATAAATCTGCGTCAAACTTCCAACGATCCTTATCGTAAGAAGCCCCGACTCCCAATTTATTCCGGACTATTCCTCCACGTAAAGCCATGTTCCCCTGTTTTCTGCCATACTGTGCATTATACACAGTATCATTACCCAAAGACTCCACCCCAAGTAATGCAAATGAATCCCCGCCAATCCGGAGTGCTGCATTTGGTGAAAAATCATCTTTCTTAGTATTATATAACAATTCTCCCGATACGGACAGGCTTTCCCCATCCATTAAATGATTTAATTTGCCCGAAAGATTTCTGGCATCTCCGGAAATCAATTTAGCGTTCTCCGATGCCACCGCCAGATTATCCATAATTTTTCTTGCATCAGCAACTGTCTTACCGTCTCCGTTTAACTGATACAGCATGGAATTCATTTGGGACGTGACCCCCTGTATCTGATCCGCAATCTGTATTCCCTGTGCGGTCAATATGGCAAGATTTTCAGATACGGCATCAAAATTATTCAAACTGTTTTTAACATTTTTTTGTGATGCAGGATCAGAAACGATGTTATTGATTCCATCAAGCATCATCTGGGCAGATGCCATCAGCTTGTCCATCTTATCCATAGCGGCATCAATCCCCGGTGTCGCCTGTCCTTGCACAGTCATGCCATCCTGTAAATAGCCGCGCCCCTGATGGCCGCCGGTCGCCTTGATAAACCGTCCTCCCATGACGCTGCTGGTCTGTATCGTGAAATCCGCATCTTTCGGAACTCTGACATCATCATAAAACCGGAGATTCAGTACCGCTTCTCCGTTTTCAACAGTGATTCTGTCTACCTTTCCAACTTCAACACCGGCATAATGGATAGGATTTCCCGGCTTGATCCCTTCTGCTTCCTGAAAATAGGCGGTGACATGGAAGCCGCTCTTGCCAAAAAGAGCCGTACTGCTCAGCTGAACGATAATGGCTGCAAAAACAAGGATCCCCGCAAGGGAGAATATACCGACTTTCGCTTCTGTAGACCACTTCATTCCACATTACCTGCCTTTAACATACTTTCATCAGATGGCAGTCCATTCATAAACTGCCTGACTCTGATATCTTCTGATTTATAGAGCATTTCAGTCGTGCCAACCGCCAAAAAGGATCCATCATGCAAAAACGCCATCCTGTCGGCAATCATCCCCGCAGATCTTAAATCATGGGTAACGACGATACTCGTCGCATTCATTTCACGTTGCGTCCTTTTAATTAATAAGCTGATATCCGTCGAGCGGATAGGGTCAAGTCCCGCCGTGGGTTCATCGTAAAGAATGATTTTAGGCTCGAGGGCTATCGCCCTTGCCAGACTTACCCGCTTTTTCATCCCACCCGATAGATTTGCCGGCATCAGGTCGCTTATACCGTCTAATCCCACAAGATGAAGCTTTTCCTCAACAATCTGTTCAACTTCTGATTCACCTAGTTTCATATGCTGCCTGAGTCCGAATGCAACGTTTTCTTTCACATTCATGGAATCAAAGAGCGCCGAATACTGGAACACCATCCCCATATTCCGTCTTTCGATATTGATTTCCCTCTCCGTCATGGATGAAATTTCTTTGCCGTTTATCAATATCCGTCCTGAATCCGGTTTCAGAAGTCCGATCATCAGCTTAAGGAGTGTCGATTTCCCAGAGCCTGAGGCTCCTAAAATCACCATCGTCTCCCCTTCATTGATTTGTAAATTCACATCCTGTAATATTTTTCTTTTTCCAAAAGATAAATATACATGCTCGATTTCAATCATACATATCCTCAGAATAAAACAGAAGAAAGCAGATAATTTGCTGCAAACAGCATAACGATAGAGTAAACAACAGACTGGGTCGTCGCCTTGCCTACACCTTCTGCCCCAGCCTCGCAGGTCATGCCCCTGTCACATCCGACCAAAGCCACGATCATGCCGAAGATGATGGACTTTATAACCCCGATATAAAGATCGGAGGGTACACAGAACATCTGGATGGAATGCATGAAAGAATAGGACGATACCCCATGGGTAAGTGATGCTACGATCATGCCGCCAAAGACTCCGATAGAAACGCCAAATACAGTAAGCAAAGGCAGCATTGTCATACATGCTGCCACTCTTGGCAGAACCAAATATCCCACTGGACTGACTGCCATGCAGCGCAGAGCATCTATCTGTTCCGTCACACGCATGGTACCGATTTCAGCAGTGATGGCCGCGCCAACCCTGCCGGCCAGGACGACGCCGCAAAGCACAGGGCCCAATTCACGCCCCATAGCAATCGCAACCACGGCGCCCACAGTGAATTCCGCTCCATATTTCGTCAATTCACCGGCAATCTGCACCGACAGCACCATCCCTGTAAACAAAAGGGTCAGCGCCACGATCGGAAGGGACATCACACCAAGATCAAGGCATTGTTTTGCTGTTTCTTTGGGACGGATGCGATTCAACTCCCGGCATGTGGCTGCCAGAAGTAATATAACTGCTCCAAGCTGATGAAATATGCCTAAAGTTTTTCTTCCCAATAATTCGAAAAACTGCACTGCATAAGCTCCTTATTTACCAATATACGAATCTGATCACTTGATATGATAGCCTAAAATAAAATCAATTACAATTAAATTTTGACCACGCGTCATTTTTTATCCTGATTCTTTTCCCGCTTTGTATCCGGTTCCTTCCCTGCTTTATCTTTTTTCTTCTCGTCTGTACCGTTTGACTTATCTGATTCGGTAAGTTCTTTTTCGTCCGTAGACATCTCTGCTGATAACTTCTTATTTGTCTTTGCCAGCTTTTTAAGGGCCTCGTCTCTTTCTGCAGGCGCCATTACCTTGAAACTAAACTGCCCGTCTCCATAAACAACATAGTTGGTATCTACGCGGCTTTTAGCGGTTTCCTTACTGCCATCCGCACCCTGTCCGCCTTCCTTGTTTTTCAGGTAATCAGGATTACGGTTATCCGGTCGGTCTTGGATTTCAGCTTTTGTCTGCCGTTCCTCATCTTTAGCCACCATGCTCACATCAGGATCGATAATTTCCACAACAACCTGATTGTTTTGATCTTCATTCATGAGCTTATCGTGAAGCTCGTTAAAATCCTTATAATTCCGCAACCTATTCAGTATCTCTTCCGTTAAGTTGTATTTCTGCTGCTGGATCAGGTATGGAAGCGGAATCACTCCTCCTCCGCGCACTTCAAGGATCATCTCGCCAAAGGGCTGGTCTTTAGGGACGGTAAACGTCAAATCCTTATAAAATATCTCTCCTCGCCACGCCTGAAGCCGCGCCCGAATATATACCGTATCTCCGGGGCTGACGATAATCGGCGATGCCGATGCATCAAGAAGCTGTGCCGTATTTCTTTCCCTCGTCACCTGCATATCCATCGAAATGCTTCTCAATTTATATGGTTCGAATCGATTTTGTTCAAGCAGCTTAACGATCTGATATATTTCATCCACACTACGTTCTGCTATATCAGAAGACGACCAATACATATTTGTCCTTGTAAATGGCTTTTGCTTCATATCCTCAGGATGCAAGGTATAGCTGAACCTGACAGTACCCTGCCCTCGTCTGTCCATCGTCGTACTGACCGCATTATAAACAGCTGTGGCAGAAAGAGTCGGCAGTAATGATTCATTTTGAATCATACGGACATTAAGATTCTTGATTGCGCCAGTGTCTTCATCCTTAACAGAGGCATGAAGAGCCACGGAATCCGGAAGGCCGCCGCTGATTCCGCTGATCCCTGCTCCACGATCCTGATTAACCACGCCAATCTCAGCCCCCACGGAGCCCAATTTAAAAGGAATATTCTTACTCGGAACCACCGTGAAAATATATGAATTATGCATGAAATAATCGGAAGAGCCGCGACTCATGAACGGATGCCCGAAAGCGACCATATGGTCATTATCCACATAGGTAACCGTGCCGATAGCACCTAATTTCAAATCCCCCGTCACCAGAGAAGCAGCTACCGCGCCGCCTGCCTCCAACGGTCTTGCCTGCTCATCCTGCGTTGCTGATACCGCGGCATATGGAACCATATGGAAATCCTGCATCTTATTTGAAAGGTAATCCATGGCTCCGGCCGTATATCCAGATGCCATAAGAGGCGTATCTATCGGAATCAAATCCGCAGAAGGCTTTGGTATAAAGGATTCTTTTTTGTCATCTACAAGCCAGAGATTTATCATATCTGAAATCGGCGTAACCATGCCTATCCTTCCGCCGGACTGCGGAAATCCGTAAGCCACGGCGCCGAGCAGTTTTCCGTCTATATAAACGGGACTGCCGCTCATTCCTTGTGCAATACCTTCTGTTTCATCAATCAGAGGTCCTGATACCTTGACTAATACGAGATCTCCGCCGGTAGCCCCTTTCTGCTTCATGACACCTAAAACATCCACGTCAAAAGTTTCTATCTGTGTTCCATGTACTACGGTTTTTGCATATCCGTGCATTCCTTCACGGACATCAGATATGGGAAGAAACTCCTGCGCAGCGGAGCAGAACACCCCTGACAGGCACAGGCATACAGATAATGCCAGTGCCTTATATTTCTTCTTTACACCAGTCATCCACACTCTCCCAAGCCATTCAGCGGGCCGCTATAACGGCAACCACATCCTGTTTAGCAAGATTCTGTCCTTTTGTTACAAGGACTTCCTTTACAACTCCGTCTGATTCCGCACGTGCCGCTGGAACCGGGCCGGCCAAAGAGGTCACCATGACGAGGACATCGCCTTCGTGGACTTCAGTTCCGGGCGCAACCACAGAAACTACCGTTCCCGACAAAATGGATTTATGCTCAATATTTCCGCTTGCGTAAACATTGACTGCACCAGCAATACAAGCAGCCACAACTACTGCAACTCCTATCTTCGCTAAAGTTTTCATATTTATAACCTCACTTTTTATATAACAATTAGTTTACTCATTATTTTAACATTTTTTCATCACTTTCACACCATTTTACGGAAATTATCTCTCCTTGCGCATTTTCAAAACAGAAAAGAGAACTATCATTGATAGTCCTCCTTTCTTTGATCAGTGTAATTCCTGTAATGAATCACGAAAATAATCCATATATTCCAGAGCTGATCCGGCGCCAACCGCATTCACATAGGATGGATGATCCGCCACATGGGCATCCATATCGGTTACATGCTCTATTAATTCCTTGAGCCCTTTAAGCTGGGCAACTCCACCGGTCAGCATTATTCCCTGCCTTCTTATATCTGAAAGAATTGCAGGAGGCGTCTTTTGCAAAACCGCCGTTATTCCTGAAAATATCTGATATAAATTCGGATTCAACGCCTGTGCGACATGTTCTCCGGTAACAACTATTTTCACCGGAAGGCCTGACATCGTCGATATGCCGCATACCTCGCAAACCTGGGCATCGCGTTTTAAATCCCATTCCACTCCCAGTGCTATTTTCAACATCTCTGCAGCCCTGCGGCCGATGCGGACATGGTATTTCTCCAAAATCACATTCATGATTTCTTCATCCATTGAAGTGCCTGATACGGAAATAAACTGGCTACCCACCACTCCGTGATCAGAAACCACGGAAATTTTCGTAGATCCGCCGCCTATATCAACGACGAAGGTCCCTTCCCTCTTTCTGCCGCTATCGCCTAATCCCATCACCGTTGCCAAAGGCTGGTCGATCAATACCGTCTTCCTTGCGCCGACTGCGACTGCTGCTTCAAGCAAGGCCCTGCGTTGTACTCTGGAAATCCCTTTAGGTGCGCACATCAAAAGTCTGGGATGGAAAAACATCCCCTTGAGGTAGGAGCGATTGATAATGGAATTTAAAAGATATGCCGCGCTGTTGTAATCAACAATAGCGCTTGCCTTTAAAGGACGTATGATCTGTATCCCCTGCGGGGTACGTCCTTCCATTTCTTCCGCTTTCGTGCCATAGGCAAAAATCTCTTTTGTGACTTCATTTCTGGCAACGACGGAAGATTCCGGAAACACCAGCCCTTTATTTTTTACATAGACGACAACATTGGAGGTTCCCAAATCCACTCCAATGTCTTCCGAGCCAAACGCACCAATCCAATCCAGAAAAGAGCGTTGGGCTGTCTGTCGCTTTTTCTCGGAAATATTTCCGTCAGTCTTCGTTGACACGGACAATGTCAGCTCCTAACCCCTGCAACTTCTCCACCAGATGATCATATCCACGATCAATATGATGCAATTCCCCGATTTCAGTCTGCCCATGAGCAGCAAGTCCTGCCAGCGTCAATGCGGCACCTGCACGAAGATCTGTCGCTCTCACAAAAGCTCCTTTCAAAAAAGGAACTCCCTGTATAGTTGCCGTTCTTCCTTCTACTTCTATAGAGGCGCCCATTCGCTGCAGTTCACCCACATGCATGAAACGGTTCTCAAAAACAGTCTCCGTCACCTTGCTGATTCCATCGCCAACCGTCATGAGTGCCATAAACTGTGCCTGCAAATCAGTTGGAAATCCCGGGTAAGGGAGTGTCTTGATATCCGTGGAACGAATCTTCCCGTCACTGATAACTCTGACACTGTCGATATCTTTCACCACCTTGATCCCGGCTTCATTCAGCTTTGCAAGAAGTGGCTTTAAATGTTCGGTCAGCACGTTGGAGATAACGACATCTCCACCGGCCATGGCAGCAGCAATCATAAACGTGCCTGCTTCAATCCGGTCGGGAATGACGGTATGTTCTACACCGTTTAATGCTTTCACTCCTTCAACACGGATAACATTAGTTCCGGCACCCTTGATATTCGCGCCCATACTGTTCAGGAAAGTAACCAAATCAACGATTTCAGGTTCTTCTGCCGCATTTTCAATGACCGTACGCCCCTGTGCCGTAGCAGCGGCCATCAAAATGTTTTCAGTTGCGCCGACGCTCGGGAAGTCAAGATAAATGGTATTCCCTTTTAATCCGCCGGGAGCACGTCCCTCCACGAATCCGTTCCCCACATGGATTTCCGCACCCATAGCCTCGAATGCCTTTAGGTGCAAATCAATCGGCCGGCTGCCAATCATGCATCCTCCGGGAAGAGCAATTTTCGCATGGCCCACTTTTGCCAGCAATGGCCCCATGATCAGGAAAGACGCCCTCATACGGCTCATCAGATCATACGAGGCTTCTGTCTTACTTACTTCTGAAGCATCAAAAGTAATCCGACCTTCTCCATGAGATACTCTTACCCCCAGAGATTCCAGCACGCTGCAAATCGTCGACACGTCATCCAGATTCGGCGCATCAACAATGGTCGCCGGCGTAGACGGAAGAAGCGTTGCCACAATGATCGGTAAAACCGCATTTTTTGCGCTGGACACGCGGACGGTGCCGTGAAGAGGATTTCCCCCGTGAATAATCAACTTTTCCAAAAAAATCACTCCAATATTTATAAAAGAATATTCAAGATATTCGAATAGGATATTCTGTTTTACATTATAAGGCAAAAATCATTCGTATCATAGCAAAAAAAATAAATGTTTTCAAGAAAGCCTTTTCTTTATTATTTCATTACACCAAGACAGCAGTCACACAAAAGGGGCAGGCAGGCTGCCCCTTTCATATTCTATTTATTCTTCGGATTTGGCTTTGACCGATTCTTCAAGCTCTGTTGCAGCAATGGCCCCAAGGATATCGTGTCTTGTAATGATTCCCACCAGACGGTTCGGCTTTTCAACGACGGGAACTGTTTTCAAATGTTCATCAATCATCAGGTTCATAATGGTTTCCATATCTGTTTCAGGCGTGACGCAACGGACATCTTTCGTCATAAGGTCTTCCGCTTTTGTTGCCAAAAGTTTTCTGAATGACCTCTCGTATCTTCCGAATCCGCAATAGTATATATTGGCGCCCAAAACATCCAAATAAGGCGGAATTTTCGGTTTTACCTTTTTGTAAAGAAGATCGCCTTCAGAAACAATTCCCAAAAGCTGGTTATCCTCTCCCACGACGGGAACCGCACTGACCGGATGCGTTACAAATAATCCGACCAGTTCCTGCACTGTAACATCAGGCGGAATACTGAAAACATATTTCGTCATGAAATCCTTGGCCTTGATTTTCTGATTATCCATACAGCATTCCTCCTGTATTCTCAAAACAAATCCATCTATTCGTATCTTAACCAATTTCCATAAACTGCGCAAATGTTAAAAGCAAATTCCCATTCATAGGTGGTACGGCTCATGGCGATTAATCTTCATCGCCCGGTAGAGCTGCTCAAACAGGATCAGCCTTGCCATCTGGTGCGTAAATGTCATCCGCCCCATGGAAATCTTCATGTCTGCACGATTCCTGATGTTACTTCCATTCCCATATGGACCGCCGATCATGAAATAAAAGTGGCTGACTCCCATTACAGTCTGTTTCTGTATCCATGCCGCCAATTCTTCAGAGGACAGCTCCTCTCCCGCTGTGTCCAAAAGTACGACGGTATCGGAATCAGCTACCGTTTTAAGAAGCTTTTCCCCCTCTTTTTCCATGACCTTTTCTTTCATCAAAGGAGATGGCGAATCGGGCATCTTTTCTTCGTCATATTCAACCACTTCCATTTTCACAATGGGCTTCAAACGTTTATCGTATTCTTCTATTCCGGCACGCATCCATTTCTCTTTTATTTTCCCGACAGCAAGGATGGAGAACTTCATTAATCATTACCCTCGGGTGCTGATGCCAACAGGACTTCCGTATCTGTATTTTTTCCATTGTGTTCATACGTCATGCTGATTCTGTCTCCCGGCTTATGGCTGTCAATGATCGCCCTCATGTCTTTTACCGTATTCACCGCTTTTCCATCCAAGGACAGGATGTAATCACCGACACGTACGTTTGTCAGGCTCAACGGACTGTTTTTTGCCACCTTCATGACAAGGATTCCTGCATCATGATCCCACTGGTAGCCATAACGGGCCGCAATATCCTTATCAGCCGCATAAACGCCTAAATATGCCCTTTGTACTTTGCCATTGGCAATCAGCTGTTCGATGATGCCTTTCGCCTGATTGATGGGAATAGAGAACCCCATGCCCTCTACGCCCTCTTTAGAAATTTTCGCGCTGTTAATTCCGACCACTTTGCCATCGGCAGTAACCAGTGCTCCGCCGGAATTACCGGGATTGATGGCAGCATCCGTCTGTATGAGCTTGAATCTCTGGTCTATGTCATCCAAAGAACGGTTCAATGCGCTGATAACGCCGACAGTCACGGTTCCCTGGAATTCAAGTCCAAGCGGATTTCCAATCGCAATCGCAGTTTCCCCTGCCTGCAGCGCATCCGAATCGCCAAAAGCCGCCACCGGCAGATTATCATTTCCATCAATTTTAACCACGGCCAGATCGGTTGACGGATCTGTTCCTACAACTTTTCCTGGCACGGTCTGTCCATTGGACAAAGAGACATTGACGTCTTTACTTCCGGCCACTACATGGTTATTCGTTACAATGTATCCCTTTTTATCGAAAATTACACCAGAACCGACACTCTGCCCCACTTCCACACGCCGATTGAAAATATCCTTATCGTATACACGGGTGGTAATCCCGACAACTGCAGGCCCCACCTCTTTAACCGCCTGAACAATGGCCGTGTTCCTGATCGTCGGCAAATCCTGCACTTTCTTTTTCTCTGTCTGCGGAAATGTATAGGTGGATTCCGTTTTATTATCTGCCTTGCCGCCGGGAGCTATATTTCCGAAGAAACATCCCCCGATCAAGCCTGCCATGAGCAGCGTTGCCGCAAGAGCTGCAATTTTTTTACGCCCATTAGGAGAATACAATACTTTCTGCTGTTCATTCTCCCCCTGCACCTTGAGCTGCCTGTCTAAATCTTCTCTATCCATGACATACCTCATATCTTTTTCCAGAAAATATTTAATTGCTTTATTGTGTTTTTCATTATATCACAAAGGTATTTTCTACGGCATGGCTCCACTCTTCCGGCAAGCAAAAAGAGAACCCTTCGCAGAGTTCTCTTTCGGAAATCATTTTGCAAAATCTGTAGCCCGTGTCTCACGGATAATCACTACTTTGACCTGTCCCGGATACTGCAGTTCTTTTTCGATTCTCTGTGCAATATCATGTGACAGTATTACTGCCTGGTCTTCGCTTACTTTTTCAGGCTTCACAATCACCCTGAGTTCACGTCCCGCCTGGATTGCGTAACAGCTTGACACGCCAGGGAACGAATTAGCGATATCTTCCAGCTTCGTCAGACGCTTAATATAATTTTCAAGCGTCTCCCTTCTTGCCCCCGGCCTTGCTGCCGAAACAGCATCTGCGGCGGCAACCAGCACCGCTTCCACGCAAGACGCTTCCGTATCCCCATGGTGGGAAGCGATCGCATTGACAACCTGCACCGGTTCGTGATATTTCTGTGCCAGTTCGACACCCAGCTCGACATGGGTCCCTTCCTGTTCACGGTCAACCGCCTTGCCGATATCATGAAGCAGTCCGGCACGTTTCGCCATATCTGCATCCGCGCCGATTTCTGCTGCAAGTATACCGGAAAAATAGGAAGTATCGATACAATGCTGAAGTACATTCTGGCCGTAGCTGGTACGATATTTCAATCGTCCCAATATCTTCACCAGATCAGGATGAATTCCACGAATGCCACACTGGAGTACTGCTTCTTCGCCGGCTTCACGGATTGCCTTATCCACATCTTTCTTTGTCTTGGCAACCACCTCTTCAATCCTTGCCGGATGGATTCGCCCATCCTTGACCAGATTTTCCAGTGACAGCCGTGCGATTTCACGACGGATCGGATCGAAGCATGACAGGATAACCGCTTCCGGAGTATCATCGATAATAAGGTCAACACCCGTCAATGTTTCAATAGCACGGATATTTCTGCCTTCACGCCCGATGATTCTTCCTTTCATTTCTTCATTAGGAAGCGAGACTACGGAAACCGTCGTTTCTGAAACCGTATCTGCCGCATTTCGCTGAATGGCTGCCGCCACGATTTCACGAGCCTTGTTATCGGCAGTCATCTTGATTTCTTCTTCTGCCTCTCTGATGCGGACCGCTTTCTCATGGGTCAGCTCATCATTGACGCGAGCCAGGATCATCTCTTTCGCCTGATCCCGGGACAGCTGCGAGATTTCTTCCAGCTTTGCCTGCTGCACAGCGTACAGCCCTTCTATCTTTTCCTTTTGCGCCTTAAGCTGGTTTTCCTTTTTCCCTAAAGATGTCTCACGCTGTTCCAAATTACCGCTTCTTGCATCAAGATTGCTTTCTTTCTGAACCAATCTCTGCTCATACCGCTGTAACTCGTCACGACGTTCCCTATTTTCCTGCTCTACATCCTCACGCAGCTTGTGTATTTCATCACGTGTCTGTACCAGAGCCTCTTTTTTCAGGGTTTCTGCCTCACGGACAGCATTTTCTCTGGTCTTTTCTGCTTCTGCCACGATCATTCCGGCTTTTTCTTCAGCCGATCCGATGCGCGCTTCCGCTATCCTCTTTCGAAGGAGATATCCGACGCCGGCACCGATAATGGCTGCAATAATACCGGCTATGATTACATAAAGTAAAAGTTCATCTTTGTCCAAATAATTCACCTCTTCTCTTTTTTATATTTTAGTTTCAACAGGGAATAAACACTAAAAAAGTACAATCTCTCGATTGACTGATTTAATTTTAGAATTTTTAGATTTTATTGTCAAGATGGCGCGATTCTGAAAAAACCGGCGCATTCGGCAAATTTTTAATATGTATCCCGTTTCTGACAGGCAAACCGGAGCCCATTCTTTTATATAGCCATAAAACAAAAATAAGCACATACGGTTGGATATACTTCCATCCCGTCTGTACTTATTTTACAGAATGTAAATTACATAAGCCGATTCAATGCCGGCGGCGGCTATCTTCCCCTTCCTCCGCCGGTCATCGACCATACAAGCAGCGCAGCGAAAGCAATCCATGACAGCGTGCCGGACATGATCCCCAAATCGGTAAGAATATTGATGATGGTAAGTCCGCCCATAAAAAGCATATTGGATCGGAGGTCGGAAAGCCTGTCCCTCCGCAGAATGAAATATGATGCTACAAGAATCAGGAGATTAACTGCAATCACTGCTTCGAAATAAAACAGCAGGGGAACCATCTGCAGAATGAAAGTGCCCATGAACATCAAAATCATAATATAAACCCAGGTATAGTTCATTATTTCTCTCCCGTATATATTTCACCATCTTCTTTGGGAATCCACAGAGGAACGTCCGGATATTTCCAGCGGAATTCATACGAAGGAACCCAGCGGCTTCCAAATGCATGCATCGGCACTAAAATCGATTTTACCCTGATTTTATCCAAAAATGCTTTGACACCCCATTCCCTCGCCACTGCCTGCCTTGCATCAACAGGAAAGAAAACAATATCCGCTTCCGTCTCATCTATGTTTTTCAATTCCTTAAAAAACATATCCCGCGCATCGCCATTTTCCAGATCGCTTTCTCCGGCCCAATGCCACCAATTAAGATCTCCCGCATGGAAGATGCTTCCCCCTGCATGGAAAATCCAAAACGATCCGCCTACATCCGTTGATCCATACATTCTGACCTGAAAATGGTCAGTCACCAATGAATCACCAACCTCGATATGGTGAATGCGGTCACAATCAACCACCTTGAGTGAACAATCACTATGCAGAATATATCCGGCTGCCCGTTTTTCATATCTGCGGATGGATGGATTGAAGTGATCCCCATGGAAATGGCTTACGAAAAAATAAACAGGCTTCTCTGCGTTCTCCAAGACCTCTTCCAATCGTCCCGCAGGATCCGTATAATAATCAAAAACAAGGATGCAATCCTTTAGCTCACAGATAAACCCGCTATGATGAAGATAAGTGATACGGTATTGTTCCACAGCAGACTCCTTCGCCTTAAAACAGAACTGACGTTTTCTATTGAAATATTTTTACCACTCTATAGATTTTTACTGTGATGTTTATTCTCCTCCAAAGTCGTATAATAAATTATAACATAGAGTCCGGAATGAAAAGGAAACAGCACTATAACTTTTCTTTGACGAAAACCGATTCACTTAGTACAATAGAACTTGCGTTTAAGAAAGGACTGGATACAATGGTCACCCATGATATAGAAAACCACAAATTTAAGATTGAAAATCCTGAAGGTGAATCCTATCTGGAATATTCCCTTGAAGAATCTTCGTTTACCGTGCTCCATACCATAGTTCCAGATGCACTTTCCGGCAAAGGGCTGGCAGGCCTGCTTGCCAATGAAGCCTTTACATGGGCCTCAAAAAATAATTATGAAGTGAAGTCCGAATGTTCTTACATGACTGCCTGGCTAAAGCGCAAAGGCATCAAAGAGTAACCTGTTTGAAGAAACGATAAAGGGCGGGTTACTCCGGTAACGCCCTTTATTTTTGTGATATAAGGATATTTTTATGTATAACTCTTCCCTATTCCAGTCTGCTGAAACAAGTGAGAGCATTCAGGACAGACTTGATACCGTCATATTTCATTTCACCGACTTGCTAAGGATGAAATCAAAGACGTTATATGACCATGCCGTACGGGTATCCAATTATGCAGGAGCCACAGCTGTATACATGAGGCTGCCTGCCAATGATATCACGCTTATCCGATATGCAGGCCTTCTTCATGATATTGGCCTTCTTTGCGTGCCTAACCAGATATTGGATAAGAACCCCTATCTGTCCAGAAGGGAGCTCCAGCTATATAAAAAGCATCCTGATCTGGGTGCAAACATGCTCGAAGCCTGCCCGGGATGCCACGAACTGATCCCTCTGATCCGTTTCCATCATGAACGTTGGGACGGAACCGGATTTCCCAAGCATCTCAAGAAAGTGAACATTCCCCTGGGTGCAAGGATTATCTCTCTAGCTTCCTATTATGACGATGTTATTTTTTCCTCGCCGGATTTCAAGAACAAAACGAAATCTGAAGTCGCACGGGCACTTTTCAGCGGTTCAGGCATCCTGTTCGATCCGGATGTCACCTCTGCATTTTTCAAGGTTATCTTCCATAATGCGGAAATAAAATAGCAATATAAAATACCACCTGCTTTTCTTCGCAGATGGTATTTTATATTGCGCCGCTTGCCAAGGTAATTCCAATGACATCTTCCGCACCGGCACGTTTCAGTTCACCGGCTGCCGACTCCATCGTCGCTCCGGTCGTATACACGTCATCCACCAGAAGTATGTATTTCCCTCTCACATCGATGCCACGGTTGATATGGAATACGCCACGCATGTTCATATATCTTTCTTCTTTTGACAGCAATGACTGTGTTTCTGTATTACGGATACGGACCAAGCCCTGGGGATAATATATTTTTCCTGACTTCCCTGCCCATTCCTCAAATATGATATCCGTCTGGTTATAGCCTCTTTCCTTGCTATGGGACCGTGACAACGGAATCGGAATGACCAGTGTGTATTTTTCCAGTCTGTCCCACCATGGGAATTTTTCCAAAAGTTCTGGAAAAACGCGTTTTAGCTCTGATTTCCCATTGTATTTCAGCTGGATGATGCATTTCCTTATCCCCTCATCATAATTACATAGTGTGTAACACCCATGGAGGGAATGCGTCACAGAAGAGTTTAAAAGCCGGGGATTCCAGAATTTCCGTTGGCATGGATCGCACCAGTTTGCAGTGGAATCGGATTTTCTGCCGCACCCCGGACAGACTCTCGGATAAATCATGTCCAGAAAATCGTTCAAAATTTCCATCAGCATGCCTCTCCCTGCATGAGCGGCAGAAAGAGGCTGTACCTGCCTTTCACGAAATGTGTACGCACCGCGCGCTGAAGCGCTTCCTGCGTAGTCACAAGGATGGTTCTCTTTTTAGCCCGTGTGACCCCCGTATACAAGAGATTTCTCTGCAGCATGATATACTGTGTCGGCCGAAGCACGAAAATTACCGTGTCATACTCGCTCCCCTGGCTTTTATGCACTGTCACGGCATAAGCAAGTTGTATATCAAACAGTTCTTCTCCTTCATAAACGACTTCTTTGCCAAAATAACGGACAAATACTTTCTGCGGGGTCGATGCCCAGACAACACCGACATCACCGTTATATACTCCTTTTTCATAGTCATTCCTTCTTTGCATGACTTTGTCACCGGGCATGAACCTTGTTCCATCAGAAAATTCCTCCCCGTAAATCATTTTCTGTATGGCTCCGTTCAAATGATCTACGCCGCAAATGCCTTTATACATGGGAGAAAGCACCTGCATGGCCATTTTATTTTTTTCATCACCATAATCCAGTTCACGGCATAAATCCATCACGACACGAAAAGCTTCTTCATCGCCGGAAGCACGAATGATTCTGAACTCCCCTTTTTCATCAGGCGCACATATTTCTCCGTCCCGGATTAATGCCGCATTTTCAATGATGGCGCTGCCTTCCTCCTGTCGGAATATATGTTTCAACGTGACCACAGGGATTCCTTCCCATGCAATCAGGTCCTTCAACGGTGTTCCCGGGCCGACGGGAGGCAGCTGGTCAATATCTCCTACCAGGATCAGGCGTGCCCGCTCCTTCAATGCACAAAGCAGGTGGTAAAAAAGAGCGATATCAAGCATGGAGGCTTCATCTACAATAATCAGATCTTCTTCCAGCGGATCGGCTTCATTCTTTTCAAAATAGGTTCCGCCGGATTCACGCAGGGATGCTTCCAGTGCTTTATGAATCGTATCGGCATTTCGTCCGCTCGATATGGCCAGTTTCTTGGCCGCCCTTCCGGTCGGCGCCATCAGTCGGACTTCCAGTCCCTGCTGCTCCGCCGCCATGATGATGGCCCGTATCAGTGTAGTCTTTCCGGTGCCGGGGCCCCCCGTAATAATTGAAATCCCCGATTTCATTGATTGCCACATCGCATCCTTTTGTTCCTCGGCCAGCAAGAATCCATTCTCTGCTTCAAATTTTTCTATCGCCAGATTAGCGGATGCATCAGCCTGTATTTCCAACAACTGGCGGATACGCAGGGCGGATTCCGTTTCCGCCTCATAAAGATAAGGCAGATACAGATAACATTGTCCATCGTAGGTCACTGACGGTATTTCTCCCGTGCCGACCGCTCCCTGTCCTGCCATGCAGACCGCGTCCATATCTACATGGAGAAGAGCTGCCACAGCATCATATACTTTTTCTGCAGGCCCGCAGGAATGTCCGTTGTTGACAGCCTGTGCCAATACATGGAAAACGCCATGGACGATCCGATCTGCATCCTCGGGATCCCATCCTTCCGCAAGAGCTATTTTGTCAACATTTTTGAAACCCAATCCGGATATTTCCGAAACCATGCGATAAGGATCTTCCCGGATGACACGCATGACATCTTCCCCATACAGCTGCTGCATGGATGATGCAAATTTTTCTGATATGCCAAGTGATTGCAGATACATGATCAGTTCTTGCATCGCGCTGATATTGGCATAGGATTCTTTGATCTTTTCCAGCGTCTTCGGTCCGATCCCCGAAATTTCCGAAAGAGCATCGATATTGGATTCAAATATTTCCAAGGTCTGTTTTCCAAAATACTCTACAATGCGTTTTGCCATGGATGGACCTATCCCGCTGATCATGCCTGATGCAAGAAACTGCTCCACATCTGCTGTTTCTTCCAACTTCGCCTGTTCCAGCGACTCCGCCCTGAACTGCACGCCAAAACGGGGATGCCTTGACCAGCATCCCCGAACGACTACATTCTCTCCCAGATAGGGCGTCACAATATTCCCTGTCACTGTCACAGAACTGCCGCTTTCTTTTTCTTCCATGCGAAAGACGCAATACGATTCATCTCTGCTCGTAAAGACAAGTGCTTTTACCGTTCCAAGCAGTTCATCCATTACTTGTCTCCCTGTATAAGTCCCTTCTGTACTTTCTTGCTGAAATCCATCATAAGATGGTACCACTTCACAAAATATGGCCGATTGACCGTCTCCTGCAGGAGCGCTGACAATTCCTCTATATTTTTTTCTTCTCTTTCCGCATCATATATGGGAATATTGGCCTTCATCTTGCACTTGGCGATTTCCCGGGATAACTTCAAGCGGTCTTCAAAAAGCACAACCATATCCTTATCAATTTTTCGAATTTCTTCCCGAAGTGCATCCAGTTCCTTATCGTCCATATCCATTCTCCGTGAATTACAAATTAGACTGATGAAGCCCTTTCAGTATCTCATCAACCTTAGCCTTACACTCTTCTAACGGAACCTCTGCCACGCTGCCGTCCCTACGGAGGCGCACCTCCACCATTCCGCTTTCCTGCCATTTTTTACCAATGGTCACACGGACCGGATAACCGATCAGATCCGCATCTTTAAATTTAATTCCGGCTCTCTCGTTTCTGTCATCCAAGACGACCTCGTCGTGGTAATCTTCCATTTCATCATATAATTTTCTCGCTGCAGCCATGACTTCTTCATCTTTATTATTGGTCGGAACGATGACCACTTCATACGGGGCAATCGCCACAGGCCAGATGATTCCATCCTCATCATGGTTCTGTTCGATGGAAGCTGCCACCGTACGGGTGACACCGATTCCATAGCATCCCATGACCATAGGATGCGTCTTTCCGTTCTGATCCAGATAGGTGCATCCCAATTTCTCACTGTATTTCGTACCAAGCTTGAATACCTGTCCGACCTCGATCCCCTTTTTCAGTTCAATATGTCCTCCGCATTCCGGGCATACATCTTCAGAAGTAATCAGGCGGATGGTTTCCACCTTCACGTCTCCGAAATCCCTCTTCGGATTGACGTGGACATAATGCTTATCCACCGCGTTTGCTCCACAGCAGGCATCTTCCATTTCCATCACGGTCTTATCCACGACGATATCGAAATCTTTTACCTTGCCCAGTCCGATCGGGCTGATATATCCGGCCGTCAGACCGCAGCGTTTCAGGTCTTCTTCAGACGCCATATCCACATTGACCGCATGGTACAGATTCTGCAAACGCACTTCATTCACCTCATGGTCGCCACGCACCATGGCCAGCACGACTGTGTCATCCAATTTATAGACCACCGCTTTTATCGACTGTTTGACAGGGGCATGGAGGAAATCACAGACCATTTCAATCGTATGCTGCCCGGGTGTCGAAACTATTTCCTTTTCTTTTTCATTATGAATATCACAAAGGAGCGGATTGGGTTCTACGGCTTCTACATTGGCAGCAAAGTCACAGCCATTGCAATAAACAATATCTGCTTCCCCTGAATCCGCTATAACCTCAAATTCATGGGAACCGCTTCCGCCGATAGCCCCGGAATCTGCCACGACCGGACGGAAATGCAGTCCGCAACGGGTAAATATGCGTGTATAGGCATCATACATCAGCTGGTACTGCTTATCCAGCCCTTCCTGATCCATGTCAAAAGTATAAGCATCTTTCATGATAAACTCACGGCTTCTCATCAGACCGAAGCGAGGCCTTTTTTCATCACGATATTTATTCTGTATCTGGTAAAGAGAAACAGGGAGCTGTTTATAAGAAGAAGTATCCATGTGCGTCAATGTCGTGACAAGTTCCTCATGGGTCGGCCCGAGGCAATACTGGTGCCCATGACGATCCTGAAGCTTGAACATTTCCTCTCCATATACTTCCCAACGTTCCGACTGCTGCCAGATCTCTGCCGGCTGTACGATGGGCATCAGAATTTCCTGGCTTCCGATGGCATTCATTTCTTCCCGGACAATATTTTCCACTTTCCGTACGGAACGAAGCGCCAACGGCAGAAAGGCATAGAGTCCACTGGAAACTTTTCTCATCATTCCCGCCTTCAGCATATATTGATGGCTAGTTACCACTGCGTCTGCAGGGATTTCCCTTAATGTCGGACTATACAGCTTGGATGCTAACATGTTCATTCTCCTTCATTTTCATATTTTTCAATTTCTTCCATAAGTGCGTCAATCAATTGGTTCTCCGGTACGCTGCGGATGACTTTCCCTTTACGGAAAAGCAACCCAGTCCCCTTTCCGCCGGCAATGCCGAAATCAGCCTCTCTTGCCTCTCCGGGGCCGTTCACCGCGCACCCCATAACAGCCACCCGTATGGGTTTCCTGAATTTTTCTATCCGCTGCTCCACTTCCTGCGCCATATGGATCAAATCAACCTGTGTTCGTCCACAGGTCGGGCAGGAAATCAGAACCGACCCGTATTGCTGCAATCCGATCGCGCTCAATATTTCTTTTGCTGCCTTTACTTCTTTAACAGGATCATCGGTGAGAGATACCCTTATTGTATCACCGATTCCATCCAAAAGCAGCGAACCGATTCCGATGGCAGACTTAATCGTTCCCCGGTAAAGCGTACCTGCTTCCGTCACACCAAGATGCAATGGATAATCCACCTTCTCGTGGAGCATACGGTTTGCTTTGACCATCATGGGCACATCAGTAGACTTTACAGAAATAACGATGTCATGAAAACCTTCTTCTTCCAAAATCCTCACATGCTCCATAGCTCCGGCAACCATGCCCTCTGCCGTGGGATGTCCGCCATAGCCTTCAAGGATATGTTCAGGCAGGGAACCTGCATTGATGCCGATACGGATAGGGATATGTTTTTCTTTCGCCATATTTACAACCTTGACCACATTTTCCCGTTTCCCTATATTGCCCGGATTGATTCTAAGCGCATCGATCCCTGACTCCATGGCCGTAAGCGCCAGACGATAATCAAAATGGATATCCGCCACCAACGGAACCCTTACCTTTTCTCTTAGCTGTCCCAATGCTTCTGCAGCTCTTTTATCCGGCACCGCCAGCCTGACGATATCGACACCTGCCGCCTCTAGAGCATTAATCTGCGCTGCTGCATATTCCGTATCCACCGGACTGAAAGTGCTCATGGACTGGATAGCGATAGGTGCTCCGCCACCAATTAATACGTTCCCTACTTTTATTTGCCTTGTCATATTGATCCAACCACCTGAACTATTTTAATAAAGCCGTTATGTCATTAAACATGGCCAGCAGAAATAAAAATCCAATGACCGTTATCCCTGCCGCCTGTATGTAACGAAGGGCATTTTCAGGGAGCTCCCTCCCCAGTATACCCTCGATAATCGTCAGTACAAGCAATCCTCCATCCAACAGAGGAACCGGAAGTAAGTTCAAAAAGCCCAAATTCAAACTCAATAACGCAATAAATGAAAATAAAGCCAGCATGCCGGAATCAGCCACCGCTCCCGCCATGCGTGCAACGCCTATCGGCCCCGCCACATCAGCTGCACCGCCGGAAAGCATTCCGGCCAGTCCGCCGAAAATCATTTTAAGGATAAAGGCACATCTTTCGACACTTAAGGAAAGCGCATGTCCCAAAGATACATCCTGTGTTTCTACATAAGGAGTAATCCCTATGATTCCCCTTCCTTCCCCATTGTCCTGCGGAATCACAGTCACCGTTTTCGTCTGTCCATGAGATTCAATGGTCAGGAAAACCACTCTTCCGGATTGGTCAGAAACAAGCCTCCCTATATCTTCCCACTTTTCCACTTTGTTTCCATTAATTGACAATATCCTGTCTTCCGCAGCCATACCTGTATGATAGGCCGAGCTTCCTTCTATGACGCTTCCCACCACGGGCACATCTTTGAATATATGTATCCCTGTCAGCCAGAAAATACCTGCAAAAATAAAAAAAGCAAGCAGAATATTAAACAGAGAACCTGCTGATATGACTAACAGCCTTGCCCAAACAGGCCTCTGTGAAAAAGCTCTCGGATCATCAGAATCTTCCTGATCCATCCCGACAATTTTATTATAGCCCCCCAAAGGAATCGCGCGAAGCGAATACGTGGTTTCGCCCTTTACAAAAGAAGCCAGCTTGGGACCGAATCCCACGGCAAATTCCTCCACCTTCATCCCTGTCAGCTTTGCCATAATGAAATGTCCGCCCTCATGAATAATGACAATAACGGCAAAAACAAAGACGGGTGCTAAGATCGAGGTCAGCATGCGCCGCCTCTGCGGATAATTTCTCTGGCTATCATGCGGGCGTTATGATCTGCGTCAAGTACATCTGTCAAAGATTCGATTTCTCCTGTTTTCCATTCATCCAACGTATGGCCGACCACATCATAAATAGAAAGGAACGATATCTTTCCATCAATAAAGGCTGAAATCGCTTCTTCATTAGCAGCATTGAATGCAGTTGTTGTGTCTCCTCCGCGTTTTCCGGACTCATAAGCCAGCCCCAATGAACGGAATACATCTAGATTTGGAGCCTCTGTTTGGATGGAACTGATTTGTTTCCAGTCTACAAATTGGCGGGACGGGGATGGAAGACGCTGCGGATAGGTCAGTGCAAACTGTATGGGAAGACGCATGTCAGGATTCCCTATCTGGGCAATAATGGATCCGTCATCATATTCCACCATGGAATGGATAAGGCTCTGCGGCTGTACAATAACCTCGATATCCTCATAAGGCACACCAAAAAGCCAGTGAGCCTCTATGACCTCCAGCCCTTTGTTGAACATGGTCGCAGAATCAAGCGTCACCTTGCGGCCCATGTTCCAGGTGGGATGTTTCATCGCATCCTGCAAGGAGACCTTTTCAAGCTGTTCCCTTGTATATCCACGAAATGGTCCGCCGGAGGCAGTAAGAAGTATTTTATGGATTCCATTTTCATCCTGTCCGAGCATTGACTGGAAAATAGCACTGTGCTCACTGTCCACCGGCCGGATCAGTATGCCTTTTTCTTTAGCAACCTTCATGACAAGCTCTCCGCCTGCCACGAGCGTTTCCTTATTGGCAAGAGCGATTTCCTTCCCTGCCGAAATCGCCTCCAGCGTAGGTTTCAGCCCTGCTATACCGACAACCGCTATTAAGACAAGCTCCACATCCTGGCGACAGGCTGCAGCAGAAAGCGCATCTTCTCCAACCAGCACCTCTGCCGTCCCCTTGTATCGCATCCGGAAATTTTGACCTGCTTCCACGTCAGTAATGACAATGGCATTGGGCTTAAATTCCTCCGCCTGCAGAAGAAGTCTCTCTATATTCTTATTGGCTGCAATAACAGATGCATGAAATAAATCCGGATATAAACGTATGACATCCATCGTCTGCGTTCCGATGGAACCGGTGCTGCCAAGTACTGCAATTTCTTTCATTTAAACACCATTACCTGATCAAACTCAAAAATATAAGGACCGCAGGTGCCGCGAAAAGAAGACTGTCAAAACGGTCCATCATTCCCCCATGACCCGGCAGGATATTTCCTGAATCTTTCACATCACATGCACGCTTGAGATATGACTCGAACAAATCACCCACGGGAGCCATAATTGCCACGAGAAGCCCCATAAAAAAGCCTTCCGTCGTGGAAAATCCGACGACCATGGATAAAACGATGCATAACAGGACAGCTCCCACGATGCCGCCGATCAATCCTTCTACCGTTTTGTTCGGGCTGATGTGAGGCGCCATTTTGTACCTGCCGAACCGTGAACCGACGAGATACGCAAAAGAGTCACTGGCCCATGTCCCTATCAATGCAAATAAAATCAGAAAAACGCCCGGTTCTATGGAAAGGTTCACATGCATAAGCAGCTCGTCGCAGCCGCGAAGCAAAGACAGGGATCCGAAACCAAGCCCGAAATAGACAACGGAAAATGCAGTGTAAATCACACTGTTCATTCGTTCCTTTTTAGCATAAAGGACTAAAAACAGAAGCAAAAAAAACGATAAAATCACTGCTGCAAGGAAAATACGTAACGAATAAAATCCTGACGATCCTATGATGACCGCCAGCGCAATGGCTGATGGCAGCGTATAAACAGGAATCTGGATATTTGCCATCATTTTCTGGTATTCCAATAAGCTTAGAACCGCTACGATAAAAACAGCCGGTGTCAGGAACCATCCGCCAAGCGCCACAAGGCCTAACACTGCCAATATTCCCAACACGGCTGTAACAATGCGAACCCTCATGTAGAAGCCTCCGTCAAACCACCGAAGCGGCGATCTCTTCCTGTAAACCAGGAAACTGCTTTCCCCAATTCTTCTTCTGTAAAATCAGGCCACAAGACAGGTGTAAAATATAATTCACTGTAAGAAATCTGCCATAAAAGGAAATTGGAAATACGGGATTCACCTCCTGTACGGATCAGCAAATCCACATCCTCCATGGCCGACGGATAAAGATGATCCGTAATCGTCTGCTCCGTGATATCATCAATATCCAGCTGTCCGTCTTTGGCAGAAGCCGCGATTTCTTTCATCGCACGGACCAGTTCCATCCTGCCGCCATAATTGATTGCCACATTCAGCACCAGGCCGTCATTGCCTGCAGTCTCGCCCTCGCAGGTCCTGATTTCTTTTCGCAGAGACTCCGATAATCCTGATAAATCTCCGATGATATGGACCTGGACACGGTCTGCCACCAATTCTCGCAGCTGTTCGATCAGATAATTCTTAAACAGCTTCATCAGAAACTTTACTTCAAAAGAAGATCTTTTCCAGTTCTCTGTAGAAAAGGCATAAATCGTCAGACGCTTAATCCCCATCCGGTCAGCGGCACGGACTATATTCTTTACATTTGCCGCACCAATCCTGTGTCCATACGTTCTTTCACGTCCCCGCAGCTGGGCCCAACGGCCGTTTCCATCCAGAATGATGGCTACATGTTCCGGAAACTTTTTCTTATCAGCCAATCTCGTTCTCCTTCTTCAGCAGATTCTCCAATGCGGAAATCACGCCGTCACTGTATTTCATATGTGGCATGATCACTGCATCCTTTCCGCAGCGCACCAAATATTGCCTGCCCTCATCCAGGGGATAGTGCCGGCCACGGGTCACGGAAAAACGCCACTCCGGATATGCTTCGGAAATACGCTGCAGGGTTTCTTTATCAAGATGCATCCCTGCATAAACTTCATCCTTCATTATACGGACATGATTTCCTTTATTTTTTTATCCGTCGCTGCTTCCAGTTCTTTAATTTTCTTATCTGTCAGCTGCTGGATCTTATCTTCCACGGATTTAATCACGTCCTTAGAAACGTCGCTGTTTTTTTCTTCCTTTTTCAGGAAAACATTTCCGTCTCTGCGGATGTTACGGATAGCAACCTTTCCTTCTTCTGATTTTTTATTGACGATTTTCACCAGATCCTTGCGGCGTTCTTCCGTCAGCTGGGGAATCGCCATACGGATTAGATTGCCGTCATTCATAGGCACGAGTCCCAGATCAGACATGTTGATTGCTTTCTCTATATCTTTCAGTAACGCCTTGTCCCATGGCTGGACCACCAGCATCCTTGCTTCCGGTACGGTTACCGACGCGACCTGGGTGACGGGTGTCTTTGATCCATAATAATCGACAAACACACGGTCAAGCAGACTGGCGCTTGCCTGTCCCGTACGAATAGATGTAAATTCATTTTTTAATGCCTGGATGGATTTATCCATTTTTTCCGTCAGTGTTTTCAATTCGTCTTCGTACATTTCATTTCTCCTCTATCAGCGTGCCAAGACTTTCACCATGGCAGGCTTTCACAATATTTCCATCTATATCAATATTAAATACAACGATCGGAATCCTGTTATTCATGCAAAGGGTAATGGCCGTATTGTCCATGACTTCCAGCTTCTTCTGTAAAACATCATTATAGGTCAGATGGGTGAACATCTTTGCTTCCGGATGGAATTTGGGATCTGCGTCATAAACTCCGTTAGTCTGCTTCTTTGCCATAAGCATCACATCCGCTTCGATTTCCGCGGAGCGCAATGCAGCGGTCGTGTCTGTTGTGAAATATGGATTTCCCGTACCTGCGCCGAAAATGACGACGCGTCCTTTTTCAAGATGGCGGATGGCTCTGCGACGGATATACGGCTCTGCAATCTGCTGCATCTCGATTGCCGTCTGCACCCTCGTCGTCACTCCCATTTTCTCAAGCGCATCCTGAAGTGCCACGGAATTGATGACCGTAGCAAGCATGCCCATATAGTCCGCCGAAGCACGATCCATCCCGCCGGCACTGCCCTTAAGACCTCTCCATATATTTCCGCCGCCAACAACCACGGCCACTTCTATTCCTGACTCGCTGACTTCTTTAATTTCTCCGGCCAGCCTGTATACGACTTCGGGATCGATGCCAAAACCCTTATCATTGGCCAGCGCCTCGCCGCTCAGCTTCAGCATGACACGCTTATATTTTTTATTATCCGTTCCCATTCCGCACCTCCAAATTAACCATTTCCCTTATTATAGAATATTATCCTTATTTATAAAATAAGAGAACACAAAAAGTGTTCTCTTATCTATATAAATTACTGATTAATCTGTTTAGCGACTTCTTCTGCTAAATTATCCTGCTTCTTTTCAATGCCTTCGCCCAACTGGAAACGGCTGAAACGGGCCACTTCCGCATTCTTGGACTGGAGAAGCTTGGCAACGGAGATATCTCCGTCCTTAATAAACGGCTGATCAATGAGGCAGACTTCCTTGTAATATTTGTTGACACGGCCCATAACCATCTTTTCAACAACATTGACCGGCTTACCTTCATTCAGTGCCTGTTCACGAAGAACTTCCTTCTCGTGTTCCAGTTCCTCATTGGATACTTCGGAACGATCCATGTAAGAAGGATTTGCTGCAGCTACCTGCATGGCAATATCCTTGCCCAATTCTGCATCTCCGCCCTTGATATCCACTAAAACGCCGATTTTTCCGCCGCCGTGAATGTAGCTGTACACCTTTCCTTCCGCGCTTTCATAACGGGTGAAACGGCGAATGGAAATATTTTCTCCGATGTTGGCAATCGCTTCCGTAACCACGTCCTTCACTGTCTTGCCATCCATGGCAGAAGCAAGAAGGGCTTCCACATCAGCAGGATTGACAGCAGCGATCTGTGCCGCAATGGCTTTGGCAAGCGTCTGGAAATTCTCATTATGGCCGACAAAGTCGGTTTCACAGTTCACTTCAGCAATGACGCCGATTTTTTCATCATCAGATACATAAGAAACTACAGCACCTTCAGCAGCAATACGGGAGGCTTTCTTGGCAGCCTGGGACAATCCCTTTTCGCGAAGGATATCCACTGCCTTTGCCATATCGCCGTCAGCTTCGACAAGGGCTTTCTTGCAATCCATCATGCCGGCGCCGGTACTGGTGCGCAGTTCTTTTACCATACTTGCAGTAATCATACTATGACCTCCATTAAATAAATAAGGTGTTTGTCTATGTAAATATTATTCTTTTTCTTCTGCTGCTTCTTCGACAACTTTTTCAGCAGTTTCTTCGGCAACCGGTTCTTCAGCTGCTTCTTCCTGCTGGCCCTGGCGTCCTTCCAGAACAGCATCTGCCATCTTGCTGGTGAGGAGCCTTACGGCACGGATAGCATCATCGTTTGCAGGAATCGGATAATCGACAACATCCGGATCGCAGTTGGTATCAACGGTGGCGATAACCGGAATATGGAGCTTATGTGCTTCGGCAACGGCGATTTCTTCTTTCTTGGAGTCAATGATGAAGATCGCGCCTGGAACCTTCTTCATATCCTTAATACCGCCGAGATTCTTCTGGAGCTTTTCCAGTTCACGCTGCATCAGGATGACTTCTTTTTTCGGATACTGCGCGGTCGTTCCGTCTTCAAACATTTTTTCCAGTTCCTTCAGACGGGCAACACGGGTCTGGATGGTGCGGAAATTGGTCAGCATGCCGCCGAGCCAACGTTCATTGACATAGAACATGTTGCAGCGCTGTGCTTCTTCCTTAACGGAATTCTGAGCCTGCTTCTTGGTTCCAACGAACAGGATCGGTGCGCCGGATGCTGCTACATCACGCACGAAAGCATAAGCTTCTTCTACTTTTTTTACAGTTTTCTGCAGGTCGATAATGTAAATGCCGTTACGTTCCGTGAAAATGTATCTTGCCATTTTCGGATTCCAACGACGGGTCTGATGACCAAAATGAACACCTGCTTCTAATAACTGTTTCATGGATACAACTGACATAATAATAACCTCCTGTTAATAACCTCTGCCTGCTTCCACTCCTGCAACCACCGTATCGGCACAGATGCAAAATCCACAGGCATGTGTACTCATGCTTTTTTATTTTAGCAAAAAGGATACCCTATGGCAAGAAGATTTTTCTCTTCCTTCCATTTTTTATCCACGTCCTGTCCTCCCCTGTTTGTAGCCGGGAGATTATTCTCGTGCTATCATAAGTGAAACAAAAGAAAGAGGATCCTTTTATGAATGTAAATCCATTGTCTGAGAATAAACCGCCGGTAAAAAAGCTGCATATAGAATTTCTTCGTTTCCTTTGCATCTGGCTGGTTATGTTTACCCATACGTCCACCAGCGGTTTTTCTATTTTTCTGACACGGCCGGAATCCTTTTTCTTCCCCTTTTATATCGCAGTTCCATTTTGGGTGAAAACAGCCGTCCCCATTTTTTTCATGATATCCGGCGCATTGTTACTGAAAAAAGATGAATCCATTTCTTCGATTTTCAGAAAACGCATCTGGCGCTTCCTGCAGGTCATCTTTATTTTCTCATTGATTAATTATATTTATTTTTACCATATGCTTGACCTTTCCCTCCCCGGACATATCTCAAAATTTTTCACCATGCTTTATACTTCGGACATGGCCACGGCCTATTATTTCCTTTATATCTATATCGCGTTCCTCCTTATGCTCCCCATATGGCGTGTTTTAGTCAGAAATATGACGAACTGGCTTTTTTTGTATCTGATTGGCCTGAATCTTTTCTTTGTCGGCTGCGTTCCCGTATTTTCCTTCCTTATTTTTAAAGGAACGGCAGAAATCAACTGGTTCCTGAATCCGATCCTTGCCGTCAGCGAGCCAAGCTTTTATTTCATTATCGGATACTGGATAGAAAACGTGCTGCCCGAAACATGGCTGACCAAACGGAACCTTCTCCTTCTGGGACTGGCCGCCGTAACAGGCACCTGTATCGCCGCCTCGATGACCTGGTATCACGGAGTTGTCGCCGGCGGTCTGACTGAAGCCATTTCGGAACGTTTTTACGATTCTTTCCTGTTTTTAAACACTGCCTTTGTTTTCTGCTTCTTCAGATGGTGGTTCTTGCATCATGAAGTTTCTCAAGCCTGGCAGCGTGCCTTGATTTTTCTGGGCAGCATGTCCTTCGGAGTCATGCTCTTTGAGGAAATTACCCGGGCACTCACACGATGGGGATTCCATCACATCCTCCTTACCTATATGCCAAGGGTTCCCTTCATTGATGCCATTCTCTGGATCAGCACCGCTTTTGCATTAGGACTTGCATTCACTTATCTGCTCAAGAAAATTCCTTATTTCAACCACTTGATCTGAAAACAAATCATCACAAACGAAAAGGACCTGTTTCCGAAATCGGAACAGATCCTTTTTTACTTTACATATTATTGTTTACAGAAATCTTTCCTGCCTGCAGGCGGATAAATTCTCCTGTGTTTTTTTCACGCCCCACTTCTTCGGCAATCTTCATGGTCCGTTCATGACAGGTAAACAGGAATATCTGCTGCTTCTGTCCCAGTTCCATAAGGAAGCGCAAGGTTTCCCGCTGCCGCCCTTCATCAAACCGCACGAAGATATCATCGAGCACGATCGGCAATGCTTCCATCTGTTTGCCAAAAGAAAGCGCCATCGCAAGGCGTATCGCCAGATAGACCTGGTCACCCGTACCGGAAGACCACGCCTTGGAATCCTTTACATTATGCGCCTCATCCACGATCTGTATGTCTTTCCCATCTGATGCGGCCACCAACGAATATTTCCCTTTTGTCATTTCCCCAAGGAATCGGCTGGCCATTTCAATGATTTTGGGCTGTTTTCCCGAATCATACCGTTCCTGTGTTTTTTCCAGAACCGTTTCCGTAAACAGGCATGCCAGCCAGTCTTCCATCAGCCTAGCAAGTTCTGTTTCTATTTCTTTTTTCTTTTGCAGCTTCTTCGTTATCGTATCATCACCGGCCAGCCGGAAAACCTCATTTTCAACGGCTCCCTGCTGCCTTTGCATTTCGCCCATCTGCTTTGATTCGTTTTCAATCTTTTCAAGAAGCTGATGATGCTCCGCCATCCA
Source organism: uncultured Dialister sp. (assembly GCA_902462205.1). Lineage (GTDB taxonomy): Bacteria > Bacillota > Negativicutes > Veillonellales > Dialisteraceae > Dialister. Next base: position 187,053 of record CABQAR010000001.1, on the reverse strand, counting down.
TTCTTCATATTTGCCGCTTTCGAGTGCCGCCCAAAGCCTGCTGAAATCATCATCGCTGCCTGCATACAAACGGATATCGTGGCGGACATTTTCCCAATCCTTTACCAGTCGGTCATGATTTTCGTGGGCATTTACCTTTTCAGCAAAATCCTCCGCGTTCCTTGCATTCACCAGATTAAACAACGCGTCCATCTCGCGCTGGCACGATGCCCACTCCAGATTCAGCTTGCTCATTTCCTGCTGATACGCCGCATGCTGATGGTTTTTCTCTATAACGGATTGCCACTCCAGATTCCGTGCCCTGTTTTCTTCATAAATTTCAGCAATGCTGTCAGGAACCAGAGGATAAGAAAGCCCCGTCGCACGGATGATTGATTCTGCCCTTTTCCCGAAGGCTTTCAGTTTTTCCCTCACTGTTTCGATACGGACATCAAAAATCCTTCCTTTCCCTTCCTCTGAATATATTTTCTGCCATTGCTCCTGAAGTTCAGACAATTTATCCGGATCCGCCTTAGGCAACTTATTCTGTTCCAGCCATTCATGCCATGCCTTCATCACGGAGGCCTGGGACTCTTTAAGACTTTTCCCTTCTTCCGCCCACGTTTTATGTGCAGCCTGCTGCTTTTTCACTGTCTCCCTTTTCCATGAAAGTGCCTGCTGCCGGGCCTGTAATTTATAAAAATTGCCCCTCTTGGCCTGCATCATATTATGGAACGCAGGCAGATCCTCTTCTTTGCGAGGCGCATTCTCCGGGAAGCGTTGGATGATTTCCTCTTTTTCCCCATTGAGCGCGGAAATTTCCGACCCAAGCTTTTCGAGGCGGCTGCCCTTGGTATGGCTTATATGGTTATTTACAAGGAAACAGATGAGGGAAACGGCAGAAGCGGCTGCCGCACCATATAAAACCGTATAACCTACGGCAGACATATAAAACATGACCACCGCCGCTATGGCGGCGACCAGTAAAAATGCACCAGCCCAGAACCAGAAAGTATAATTTCTGTCTTCCTCGGCATTGAGCGCTGCCTGTTCTTCCGTCAGAGCCGCTTCATCATGGATAAGCTGTTCCAGTTTGGCCGCATCCGACTCGTACACCTTCCACTCTTCTTCTGTAAATGCCGCGGCCGGTTCCGACGCTTCTCCATCAACCAGCTCCACCTCCGGCTCCCGCTGCTGCCAGAAATGAAGCTCATTATTCCTTACATTTACACTTTGCGCCAATTCCCTGCCACGGCTCCAGTCTACGGGTCGGCAGGCTTCTTTTGGATTGAGCGCCTTATCCCAAAGAGGCAGCGCATATCCGAGATGGATAAATTCGTTTTCCCATGCAGACTTTGTCCTTTTTAATTCATCCTCATCGGCAAGAGTCTGTTTCCATTGTCCCAGATCAATATAAAGTTTTTCCAATTCGGAGGACATGTTCGCCCACGGAATGATTTCCTCTTTTGTTTTTGGCTGATATTCAGATAATTTCCCCTGCAGGGAATCCTTCTGTTCCTTAATCACTTTCATCCGATTAACCAGATGATTCCACTGTTCTTTCCCATTCGTAGGAAATAATTTGACCTGTTCGCTTAATAAGAGCTGCCGTTTGATTTCACTGGCCCTTTTATAATATTCCCATGCCCCCAATCTTTTTTCCAACAGCTTGTCTGCCTCTCTGTCATGCGCAAGGCGGGAAATGAGTATTTCCAATTCCTTTTTCAATGTCTCACGCTTTTTCTGCAGTACGGCAAAATCCTTTTCCTGCCCGGATAAATCATCCAATTCTGACTGTACTGCTGCTAAAGAAGCCAGTATCTGATTAATTTTTCGCTTCCCTTGGGAAGAAGAAACCAGAAGATTTCCCATATCATCAGCAACGGCATTTCTGGCACGGGAAATACGATCCCCCCCCTGCAGCATGAAAAAATGGCTCCTGACGGAATCATCAGAGAGAAACGAGGTTCCCTGTAAATCTTCCAGTCCCACTGCAAAAATTTTTTCATACAGGGCACGGTTAAGCCCATGCCACCACAGGGCGGAGAGTTCTTCCTCATATCGATCGCCGTGCCCGTCCACGAACCATTTCGCCTTATCGTGACGGAACACCCTGTATTCCGTTCCGTCTGCACGGACAAACGCCATATTTCCCTTTTTCCCCTGCCATTTGCCCCGTTCAAATCCGAACATCATGTCCCGTATGAACCGCAGAAGCGTCGTTTTTCCGCTTTCATTTTCCCCCATGACCACATTCAGGCGGCTCGCAGCAGGAGACCACGATTCATTGTGGTAAATCCCATACTGTTCTAATTGTAAATCCGTAATCCTCATTCTTCTTCCTCCGCAAGCATTTCTGCTCCCTTCAGCTCCGCCCTGTTAAACGCACGAAGAATCATATCATCGGATACGTTCTTTAAAAGCTCGTTGTAATGAGCCATTTCCGGCCTGCTTTCCACGATTCCCCTGAGCAGTCTGATTTTTTCTGATTCAGGAAGATGCTTGATTCCATCAAACGCATAGAGATAATTCCCCATCACATCCGGTAATTGCCTTCGTTCTTCCAGATCGATATCGGGACTGGTTTCATCCTTGATCTCAAAAAAATAGCAGAAAATATGATGAAACTTTTCTTTGTCATTAAGCAGCTGGAGGATATAGGCCTGTCCTTCCGAAGAAGAAACTGCCGTCTGCAGCGCTCCCCGTCCGCGGAAAATCAGCCGGACCATATTCGGTTTCCCCGTTTTTTCCCGCAATGAGGCTCTCTGCCTGATGATTTCCTGTACCAATTCTTCCGGGTTGTGGAACGGAGTGATATCAATTTCCATATCCAACCAACGGATCACATCGGTAACGATAAATTTCAACGTCACCGTGCCATATGCACCGACATCGACAAGGTAACATCCCCGTTCTCCCATTTCAGAACGGTCCAGCCCCTGCGTATTTCCCGGATACACGACATAAGGCCGCATCGACGGCGTTTTTCTGGAATGGACATGTCCGAGCGCCCAATAATCCATTCCTGTATTTCTTAAATCCTCAATGGTACAGGGTGCATAAGGACTTCCTGCAACACCAAGCTCCGTATGCAGCATACCGATTGAAAACATATCTTTGTCATCCTTATGGAACTGCTCCGCAAGATTTTCTGTCACATGCTGTGTTTTATAACTGATTCCATAAATCTTGGCAACTGTTTCTCCCTGTACCGTCAGCGGAATCATATCTACCTTATCCGAGGGAAAAATATGCACCGTCGGAGGCAGCGGGACATCCGCACGCCACGCCTCATCCGGATCATGATTTCCATGAATGATGAATACCTCTACCCCCGCCTGAGCCGCTCGGTACAATTCCCGGGCAAACTCCATCTGTGCTGCCAGGCTGTGATTCTCACTGTTATATATATCTCCTGAAATCAATATCGCATCAGCCCTGTATTCCAATGCAGCATTCACCACATTTGCGAAGGCTTTAAATGTCGCTTTATGTATGGCTTCCGTCCATGGGCCTGTATCTCCCGGATACAATCCGGCAAATGGTTCTCCCAGATGCAAATCCGCACAATGTATGAAAGAAAAATGTTTCCCCATATTTCCTCCTGAAACGAATATTTTTTTTATTGTATCATAATTACTATTTTTTATATCAAAAAATACGTATTTTACGCTTATATTTCCAGGAACGACAGACATAAAAAAAGCAATTGCCAGAGCATCCTCTTTTCCAATTGCCTTTTCTCTTTTTATTTGATTACCTTACATTTCGTTATAAATGGCGGCCACCGCATCATACTCTTCATCGGTAGGCGGCACATATTCATAATCACCATTCTGATCCGTATCTATCCTTGCCAGGATCACTTCCGGATCACTGTCATCATCTTCCGACTCCGGTATGGATACAAGGACGGCAAACTGTTTCCCTGCGAAGGGAATCACCACATCCTGCGCATAATCTCTTTCAATGCCATCCGGGCCCGTCACGGTAACCACGACGGTTTCTTCATTATCTGCCATCATTCGTGCCCCTATTCTTAAATGCCAGATGCTGCAGATATCCTTCAAGAATGACCACTGCAGCCATCTTATCAATGACCTTTTTCCTTTTCTTGCGGCTGACGTCTGCCTCAATAAGCTGCTTCTGCGCCATGACGGTCGTCAGTCTTTCATCCCAGAAATGATAAGGGATGTCAGGAAATGCAGAAGCAAGCGCCGCAGCGAACTCTTCCGTTCTTTCTGCACGCATTCCCTTTGTCCCGTTCATATTCAGCGGCATGCCGATAACGAACTCTTCTACCTTAAACTCATCCGTCAGCTGGCGCAGCCGGATAAAATCCTTTTCCTGTGTCGTATGACGGATCGTTTCCACTCCCTGCGCGGTCCAGCCGAATAAATCACTGACAGCCACGCCGATTGTCTGTGATCCGACATCCAGACTCATGATCCGCATGTCAGAGTCCTTTGTTCTTTACGTAGAACCGGACAAGCTCTTCAACCAGCTCATCTCTTTCAACGGCAGAAATCAATTTCCTTGCGTCATGCTTGCTTGTAATATACGTAGGTTCTCCGGAAACAAGATAACCTACAAGCTGGACCGTCGGATTATGCCCAGCTTCCTTCAATGCGGCATATACCTCATTAAGAACCATGGCGGCCTCTGTATTTCCGCCTTCTTCCACCTCACCACGGTTAACCAAAATCGTTTCGCCTGAAACTGGCATAGCAATCTCCTCCTTTTCAGATTATAGCTGTGATGCGATTATTTTGATTCCTTCATCAATAGCATCTTTTAATTTTGAAATATCTTTTCCGCCCGCCTGGGCAACAGCAGGCTTTCCGCCGCCGCCTCCGCCGCAAACCTTGGCTGCTGCAGAAACAACTTTGCCCATATGGACCCCTGCTTTGACAGCTTCTTCCGAGGCCATCCCCACAAGGTTGACCTTGTCTCCGGATACGGCGCCGACGATAAATGCACCTTTGGACAGCTTGCCCTTGATAACATCCGCCGCCTTGCGCAGTTCATCCATATTATCAGCTTTGACAACAGCCCCCAGATACTGTACTCCGTTCTTTTCCTGTATATTTTTCAGAAGGTCTCCTAACGCATCTTTCGTCTGTTGTTTTTTCAGTTTTTCGATTTCTTTTTCTGCTTCTTTCAATCCGTTCAGGTTCTTCTCTATCTTATCAGGAATATCCTGTACCTTCGTCTTGAGCAGGGAGGCCATTTCATTTAATAAATGGCGGTCCTCAATCATTGCCTGGTAAGCTGCACGTCCTGTCACTGCTTCGATGCGTCGTACGCCGGAGCCTATGCCGCCTTCACTGATAATGCGGAAAGAACCGATCTCACCCGTATTTGCGACATGAGAGCCTCCGCAGAGCTCCATACTGAAATCTCCTACACGGACAACCCGGACTATGTCTCCGTATTTTTCTCCGAAAAGCGCCATGGCTCCCATTTCTTTCGCTTCGGAAATAGGCATTTCACTGATATTCAAAGCGGCAGAATTCCAAATCTGCTCGTTGACTATTTTTTCTACCTCTTCTAATTGTCCGGCAGTAACGGCTTCGGGCCATGTAAAGTCAAAACGGAGCTTTTCCGGCAGTACGAGGGAACCTGCCTGATTGACCTGGTTTCCCAGAACCCGGCGGAGCGCTGCCTGCAAAAGATGCGTTCCGGTGTGGTTTCTGGCGATGTCTTCCCTGCGGCTCCGATCAACAACCGCTTTTACCGCTTCTCCTGCCGAAATCATCCCTTCCTTGACCGTACCGATGCAGTAGACGATTCCGTCGGGAAGCTTTTTGGTATCTTCCACGGAAAGAATACCGCTGTCTCCTTCTATGGTGCCGGTATCTCCGACCTGTCCGCCACCTTCCGTATGGAACGGATTATTCTGTAAAATAACCGTTACTTCCTCTCCATCGGCAGCAGATACGATTTCTTTCCCGTCTTTTCCCAAAAGAAGGATTTTGGTCATTCCATCCATATCTTCCGCAGAAAGTGATTTTGCATCCAGTTTTGTCGTGTCCGGTGTTGCAACCTTGGCAGAAACCTTCGCACGGGCTGCTCTTGCTCTTTCTTTCTGTTCCGCCATGGACGACTCAAAACCGGCCTTATCAATGGCGATTCCCTGTTCCTTGGCAATTTCTTCTGTCAATTCCCAGGGGAATCCATATGTGTCATATAACTTGAATACCTGTTCTCCGGAAAGAATATCCTTCTGTCCCTTCACCGTTGCTTCAATCATCTCGGAAAGAAGGTCTGTTCCCGCATTCAAAGTGGCATGGAACCGCTCTTCTTCCACTCCGGCCACCTTTTTTATGAACGACTGCTTTTCAATCAATTCCGGATAGGCAGGTTTCATCATATCAACAACGACATCGATCATCTGTCCCATAAAAGCACGTTCAATGCCGATAAGCTTGCCATACCGTACAGCCCTTCTGAGAATCCTTCTGAGCACGTACCCTCTCCCCTCATTGGAAGGAAGGATTCCGTCTGCAATCATATTCGCTATCGCGCGGGTATGGTCCGAAATGACTTTAAGCGCCACATCTCCTGCTTCATTCTTTCCATATGGCGTGCCGGATAACTGGGCAGCTTTTTCTATGATCGGAAAAAACAAATCTGTTTCAAAGTTGTTCTTTTTATGCTGGAGAACAGCGGATAACCGTTCCAGACCGGCACCGGTGTCGATATTCTTTTTCGCCAGCGGCAGATAAGATCCGTCTTTCTGACGATCAAATTGGCTGAATACCAGATTCCAGATTTCAAGGAACCGATCACCGTCTCCTCCCATCTGGTTCTCCGGATCCGTTCCGAACTCTTCTCCCTGGTCATAAAAAATCTCGGAATCAGGACCGCACGGCCCTTCCCCGATTTCCCAGAAATTATCAGCAAGGGGATAGATATGGCTTTCAGGAAGGCCGATCATCTGGTGCCAGTAATCATGCGCCTCCTGGTCATCCGGATAAATCGTCACATACAATTTGGACTGGTCAAGCTTGATAACTTCCGTCAGGAATTCCCATGCCCAAGCAATTGCCTCTTTTTTAAAATAGTCGCCAAAGGAAAAATTCCCGAGCATTTCAAAAAATGTATGATGTCTTGCCGTATGCCCGACATTTTCTATATCTCCGGTTCGAATGCATTTCTGGCTTGTTGTCACCCTATGGCAGGGCGGTTCTATTTTCCCCGTAAAATATGGCTTCAACGGCGCCATGCCTGCACCAATCAGGAGCAGGCTCGGGTCATCCTTCGGAATAAGAGGAAAACTCTTCAGCCTCAGATGATCTTTCTTTGTTTCAAAAAAAGACAAATATGCCTCTCGAATATCATTGCCCTTCATTATATGCCCCCTTAAGTCTTTTGATTCCATTGTATCTGATAATTATATATGAGTTACACCGCTCATGCAAACATGGCAGAAGAATCAGAATCGTTTCTGCATATCCAATCGTATGACTGCAAGCTGCTTCCCTAAATCCTTATATTTCTCTTTATCATAGTCCGCATACAGTATGCTCTCTTCTTCTCCGGCTTCAGCTGCCACATTCCCCAAGGGATCCACGAAACGCGTCCGACCTCCAAGCTTCATGCCGCGATAATCGCCTGCCATATTGACAGCCCCGATGCACAATCCGTTTTCAATCGCTCTCGAACGTGTCAACACATCCCACTGATAGATATGCATGGACGGCCAGGATGCCGGCGCCAACACCAGAGTTACCCCCTGTTTTGCCATTTTTCTCCACATCCGCGGAAAATAGAACTCATAACAGACGGCCATCCCTGTATGTATCCCGTTGATATCCATATTCAGCAGCTTTTTCCCCGGCTTCATCAGCTCTGATTCCAGATAACCATAAAAAAGATGACGTTTGCTGTATTCCGCCTTCAGCTCGCCACGGGCTCCAAATACCAGCGCCGTATTCCTGATCGCCCCATCCTGCTCTACGGGAAGCGTTCCCGCCACGATCGTCGTCCGTGTATGTGCCGCCAGGGAGGAAAGCCGCTGAAATAATCCATCACCCTTCCGTGTCACATTCCAGTTTAAATCATGAAAATCATACCCGATGGTCCACAGTTCAGGCAAAACAACTGTATCACATTGATGCGAGGCTTCTTCCAAAAGTGAAAACGCATGGTTTATATTCCGTTCTTTATCGCCGTGGATGACTTCCATCTGAATTAAACCGATTCTCATTATTCTCCATCCGCATAAAATCCCTATATAAGCAGAAGTGGAGGCTTATGCCCCCACCTGATCTCATAAAACACGCTTGGCGCCGACGTATCGGTCATGCCAGTATCCATTCTTCATAGTCGTTACCGCTACGCCGCGACTGCTGGTAGCACTTATAAAATAACCGTCCCCAAGATACAGTCCGGAGTGGGACACCCCTGCATCGTATGTTGTGAAAAACACAAGATCTCCCGGCTTCAACAGATTGACAGAAACCTTTTTCCCCGTGCTGAACTGTTCATCTGCAGCCCGCGGAAGAAGGACGCCCTTCTTATTGAATACGTACTGGATAAATCCGGAGCAATCAAATCCTCGGGGCGTGACACCTCCGAATCGATAAGGCACCCCGACGTATTTCTTTGCTTCCTCCATAATGGCCTTGACCTGGGGCGTTACATTTCCCGTCTTATGCCATTCCACCATGGCGTCATTAATACCTGCGCTTCCGATTTCCTCTTTATTTTTCCTGACGGATTTCACCTGGGTCTTTGCATCAGTTTTCATCTGCTTGCCGGTTAATGCCTTATAAGTCACCGGGCCGATAACGCCATCTACATCCAGATGATGCTTCTGCTGAAACTTCTTTACTGCATTCACGGTCGCCTCATTAAAATTTCCATCTGCACGGACAAGGCACCCGGCCTGTGTCAGCCGTCTCTGCAAATCCTTAACCGGTGCTCCCGAATCTCCATAGGAAAAGCTGGCAAAGGCTGAACAGGATACACCGAAAGAAATCATTCCCGTCATGCACAATACAATCCACTTTTTCTTCATCATATATCCTCAACACGATTCAATAGTAAAAAACATCTTGGTTCATTTCCTGATCATCATGGACTCACTTTACACTACCATTTTAACATATGTGAAAAAATTTTGATTTCCATATAAAAACAGGAAACACCATACAGCATTCCCTGCCCTTATTTTCTAATTCTTTTTCTCTGTATCCGTTCCCGTCTCCTGCACAAAACGGCCATACACCTTGCCGCTTATAAAATTCCTGTCCACCATTGTTTCCACGAAATACTTCGGATTGATTTTAGCCAATTCCCGGGAGACAAGCTGATATATTTCGCTGTCATCCTTATTGCATGGCCCTGTTAATGCCAGCTCAAATGACAGGTAGATATTTCCCTCTTTTTCTATTACGAAGAAGTCATGATAAGACAGCGGAAGCCCCGACCGGTAAATCGCTGCTTCGACATCACGCATATACTCGGCTTCCTTCGGATTGGATACCGCCTTGGGATCTGCATGGATCACCGCCTGCACATTAAATTCGGTTCTCAGCCTGGTCATCACGGCTTCTGCCAATTCATGACTTTCCACCAGACTGAGTTGGCTGTCCAGTTCGATATGTGCGGATGCGAAATGATTTTCCGGACCATAGTCATGGACGATCAGGTCATGGACCCCATATACTCCGGGGGAATGAAGAATGGCCTCTTTAATCCTCTGGTACACCTCCGAGTCCGGCGTGGCGCCGATGATGGAATTCAATGCATCCCTCATAATCCCGTAACCTGTATAAAGAATGAAGAGAGACATGACCACGCCCATGGCTCCGTCCACATGGTATCCGCTGAAATATTCAACAGAAGTCGCTATGAGAACTCCCGTAGTAGACAATATGTCTGATAAAGAGTCCGCACTGTACGCCTTAAACGCTTCTGAACGCAGCCGATCACTTGCCCTTCTGTACCACCAGGTCAAAAACAGCTTCCCTATGATGCCCACGATCAAAACAGCAGCCGTATAAATATTGAAATCCGTATCCTCAGGATGCATGATTTTCTGCACGGACTCCACGAACAGCGTAATGCCTACGTACAATATGACGGCAGACATCATGGTCGAATTGATGTATTCCAGCCTCCCATGACCAAAAGGATGTTCCTTATCAGAGGGCTTTGCCGCATAATAAAAAGTTATCATAAGGAGGAGAACTGCCCCCATGTCAGTAATGTTGTTAAATCCGTCCCCTATGACAGACAGGAAGCCACTCTGCCAGCCGGAAAATATTTTGATTGACCCAAGGATGAAATTGATTAACAGCCCGACAAGTCCGACATAAAATGCCCGCTTCTGCCGTGATGCATCCTTGCCTTCATATAAACCATCCATATCCATCATCTCCAAACTTTCGGTTCGCCCTAATTATATAGTTGCATTAAATCTAACTTATGGCAATCCTAAAAGGGCTTATATACACCAAAAGGCTCCCCGTAAGGAGAGCCTTCGTTTTCTTCATAACGAATCAATATTTATCAAAATCAATCTCATTTAAAATCTCTTTCAATTTGACCATTTCTTCTTTTGTAAGCGTCAATCCCTTTGTCATTGCACCATGGTCTTCACTCCAGGAACGCAAATCAAACTTCGGTTCACGGCCATTCCAGCTGGTATATGTTAACTGCTTCTTCCACCCGTTGGATGCTACAGAAAGCTCTCCCAGTTCTTCTTCAATGGTCACTGTAATTTTCGTTGGCATTCTTTTCACCTCATATAACACGAATATTAGCATCATGTTATCATAGGGCCCTAACAAAAAGCAACCATGCTTTTCATTTTTCCGAAAGCATGGCTGCTCCTTCATCAAGAGTAAACTATTCAACAGCTTTGTATTACGCAATGAACTCCTGCATCAGCTTTCCTGACGCTGCTTATGCTCGATCCATTCCTGTATCCTGGCCTTGTCCTGCGGAGAAACATATTTTAATTGCACGGGAAGTTCGACAATGCCACCATCCACGCGTTCCCCAAGAAACAGACAGCTCCAATCATCAGATATACCTACGATTTCTGAATAATCGAGAACCATATAAAGAGGCTTTATCAGGCCGATCCATTCAAACTCCGCGCAATAAACCGGTACAGTGACCAAAGCTTTTTTCTCGCAAATAAGAATGACTGATTTATGAATCCAGTGGATTCTCCAGAGAATGAGGACGAAAATCAGTCCCCCAAGAAAATACGTCATCATGCCTGCCATGGAGAACAGATAGGCCAGAAGGCAGGCGCAAAGCAATACATACAGAAGCGATGCTCCCATGATATAACTCTTTGCCCGGCTGCATTCCCAAAGTGTTTTCCCACAGGTCTCCCTATCATACATATCCATGTTCAACCAGCTCATTTCCGACCAATAAACGGACTCCAACAGCGCCTGCTGCGAGGCTCTCCAAAAACAGCATCATATACGATCCATTTTCTGGCATTGTCTTCCGTCCACCGGTCAGTTTCGTCTTCTTTACTTTCTTTATTTTGAGCCACAGCAGGTAATCCGCGCTCCTTTATATCATATTTCTTTTTTTCTGAACGGGAAACATATTCCTGGAACCTGTTTGGCACCGGGGGTACACCTGCCTGCCCCGGACCATGTATTGTATCTTCTGTATACACACCCTGTTCCATTTCATCGGGAAGATCCATTTCTTTCGGCTTTTCCCCTTTTTCCACTCCCCAAGACTTCAGGATTTTTTCTCTCAGCTCTTTATAATCGTATGAATCACCGTCGCCGTGATGCAGGGGATATGGTTTCGGTTTGGGAGGCGGCACCGGCAATGGTTCAGTCGGTGCTCCCGTACTTTCCTGTTCTTCCGTCGGGATCTTTTCCTGCTGTTTTCTGATTCTTTTACCGAAAATCAGCCGAAACAGGATAAATCCCCAAAAGAGCATGAAAAGAAGGTTTGATATATCAAAATCCATCATTTCTTATCACTTTTTACTTCCCGGGTTTCCCGCAATTGTTTCTCTCATATCCGTATCTGCTGCAATATTTTTCATATTGTAATAATCCATCACGCCGAGATGGCCGCTTCTCAATGCATCTGCCATCGCTCTTGGCACTTCCGCCTGGGCTTCCACGACCTTTGCCTGCATTTCCTGTGTATAAGCACGCATTTCCTGTTCCTGAGCCACTGCCATGGCACGCCGTTCTTCCGCCCGTGCCTGCGCAATTTCCTTATCTGCTTCCGCCTGGTCCGTCTGCAACTGCGCCCCTATATTTCTTCCCACATCCACGTCAGCGATATCAATGGAAAGGATTTCAAATGCGGTTCCTGAATCCAATCCTTTGCCAAGGACCGTTCTTGAAATATGGTCCGGATTCTCAAGGACATCGGTATGTTTTTCGGAAGAACCCACAGTGGTGACGATGCCTTCCCCGACACGGGCAATGATCGTTGCCTCTCCCGCACCGCCTACAAGACGGTCGATATTGGCACGGACGGTGACACGGGCACGGACCTTGAGCTCTATCCCGTTTTTGGCTACCGCAGAAATCGTGGGAGTCTCAATCACTTTCGGATTGACGCTCATCTGTACTGCTTCAAGGACATTCCTTCCTGCCAGATCAATTGCCGCCGCCTGTTCAAAAGTGAGATCGATCTGCGCGCGGTGTGCCGCAATCAGGGCATCCACCACATTATCCACGTTTCCGCCGGCCAGATAATGCGCTTCCAACTGATTTACATTCAACCCCAATCCCGCTTTTGTCCCTTTAATAAGCGGAAGGACGATCATCCTCGGTTCTACACGGCGTATGCGCATCCCCACAAGATTGAACAGGGAAATCCTTACATCTGCCGCCAAAGCGGAAATCCATAATCCGACCGGGACGAAATGAAGCAGGACAAGCACTGCGAATACGGCCAGCACGACAGTAAAAACGGGAACTATCAATAATTCTTCCATGGAATCCTCCTAAAAATAACTATTTAACCACCAAATGATTGCCTTCTACACGTAATATCTTCACTTTTTCACCGGGCTGGATAAAAGTGCCTTCTGAAATCGCATCAATGATTTCCCCTTCGACCTGCACTTTTCCTGAAGGCCTTAAAACGGTCGTCGCGATGCCTTCTTTTCCTTTAAACCGCTCCAGATCCCGATAGGAAGATACATACCCATTGGCAGATGTCAGTGACATCGTAAGCGCCAGTCTTTTCCACAGCCTGCTTTGGGATAAATGCCCGATGAGGAAATAACCGATTATGATTGCTAAAATAATAGCGGCTGATAAAACCCAGAGTGCTGTCACATCCGCCCCGAAGGTAAGGTAAAGCCCGCCGATCATTGATACCAGGCCTGCCATGATGCCGAAGCCGGATATGAAAACAAATATATCCAACAGGATGAAAGCCACGCCGCCAAAATATAGCAGGAATTCAAACCATGCGATCTCTCCCGTATACCAGTGAGACCCCAGCAGGATGCCTCCGGCTATAACTGCCACAAGGCCTCCTCCGGAAAATCCTGCCGTTTTTATTTCCGCCAGAATGGAAACAAAGATAATGGCAGCTATAACAGCTTCTACAAGAGGTATACGGAACCAGTCCAGTACATAATTGCCGTCACTGGCATATGCATGGAATGGAAATAATGCAAGGATCGCCAAAATATTTCCGCTCCTGTGAAAAAACCTGTACAACTCCATCCCTCCTTTGCGAAGAAAATATGTTGTTGCTATCCATCTGTAAATGAAATCCTTTTTCTTTATTATACTATAAATCGTCGAAACTTCTGCCCACTGAAAAAGCAGTCCCACGGAAGGAACTGCTTTCTGTCATCGATTTGATTATTCACCCTTGGAGCTTGCAAACCCTTCGCGCCGACCGATAACCTTAAGTCCGTTCATGTACGGCTGCAAAGCTTCCGAAACAGCGATCGTTCCGTCTGCCTGCTGATAATTTTCCATAATGGCGGCCACGGTTCTGCCGACAGCCAGGCCGGATCCGTTTAAGGTATGGACAAATTCAGGCTTGTCCCCCTGATGGCGGCGGAAACGGATATTGGCACGTCTTGCCTGGAAATCAAGGCAGTTGGAACAGGAAGAGATTTCTCTGTATTTTTTCTGCCCCGGCATCCATACCTCGATATCATATGTTTTGGCAGAAGAGAATCCGATATCACCCGTACAAAGACATACCACATGATATGGCAGCTTCAGCAGCTGCAGCACTTTTTCCGCTTCTGCGGTCAGACTCTCCAATTCATCCCAGCTGTCCTCCGGCTTGCAGTATTTGACCATCTCCACTTTGTGGAACTGATGCTGCCGGATAAGGCCCCGCGTATCTTTTCCCGCGGAACCGGCTTCCTTGCGGAAACAGGGCGTCAACGCCGCCAGATGGACAGGAAGCAGTGCGCCATCCAATATCTCACCGGAGAAATAATTGGTCAGCGGTACCTCGGCGGTAGGCGTCATATACATATTCTCCCCCTCCACCTTGTACATATCCTCAGCAAACTTGGGAAGCTGCCCCGTCCCCTGCATGGAGTCGCCATTGATGATATAGGGAGGAATTACCTCGGTAAAATCATTCTGCTGCGTATGCAGGTCAAGCATGAAATTGTATACGGCCCGTTCCAAACGGGCTGCCATATTCAGGTAAAAATAGAAGCGTGCGCCGGACACTTTGCCTGCCCGTTCAGAATCAAGAATTCCCAAGGACTCTCCCAATTCATAATGTTCCTTGGCCGGGAAATCGAATTCGGGTATTTCACCCCAGCGACGGACTTCCGGATTCTCACTGTCATCTTTACCGACCGGAACAGACGCGTCTGTCATGTTTGGAATACGAAGCAGCAAATCGTTCAGCTTGCCTTCTATTTCACTCAATTCTTTGTCTATGGCAGAGATTTTCTGTCCGACCTCTCTCATGGCGGAAATAGCTGCCGATGCGTCTTCTCCATTTTTCTTAGCCTGTGCGATTTTTTTCGTTTCTGCATTTCTTTCGCTCTTCAGCGTTTCTGTTTGCTGCAGCAAGGTTCTTCTCTTCTGATCCAGAGCAAGCACTTCATCCAAATCAAACGGATTGTGCCTGTTCAACAGGTTCAATTTCACTGCTTCTGCATTTTCTCTGATAAATTTAATATCCAGCATCGTCATCGCTCCCCGTATAAAAATTGCCCATTGGCATAACACTCATAAAAAAAGACTTTCATCCTTTATGTGACGAAGTCATCGCGGTACCACCCAATTTGCATAAGCCAACTCACAGCGTCATAACGTTCACAAACCGTCCGACTCCTCGCCGGCCATTCCAGAGCGGAAAATTTTCCTTCGTAAAAGCTTCCACCAACCGCTTTTTCTCTATATACGTCCAAAAAATATTTTCTCTGTCATTATGTTTCATTCATTATATAACCCGCTTCTATTTTTGTAAAGCAAACGGCGGTACCCGTTGCCGATACCGCCGCCTGTCCAATCCGTAATTATTCGGGTGCATGGATCAGATCATACCACGCATCAGCCAGCACGCCATATTCTTCCATCGAAAAGGTTTCTCCCCTCCGATTTCCGTCTATCCCTGTATTTTCCAGCATCTTCTGCACAAACTCAGCTGAAATTCCACCGGATTTCATCGCATTCGTAAATACCTTCCTGCGCTGCCCGAATCCCATCTTTACAAGGCTGAAAAATAATTTCCTGTCCTTCACCTTTACCGCCGGTTCATCTCTTCTCCTGATTTTAAGCACGGTAGATGTCACCGCCGGCCGTGGCAAAAATGCTGAGGACGGGATATCCACGACTCTTTCCACCGTGCAGTCAAACTGTACTGCCAAGGTTAACGCCCCGTAGTCCTTGGAGCCCGGAGCAGCCAAGATACGGTCCGCCACTTCTTTCTGCATCATGAATACAAACAGCGATATCGGCAATTCCGACTGGATCAGATATAAAAGGATAGGCGTCGTAATGTAGTAAGGAAGATTTGCCGCCGCATGCCAGTCCTTTTGTCCAAGCCTCTCCTTCAGATCCGTCTTAAGGATGTCTTCGTAAACAATCTGCACATTATCATACGTTTCCAGTGTATGGGATAAAACACGCTCCAAACTTTGATCAATTTCAAAAGCGGTCACATCTGCTCCTGTTTCCGCCAGCGCCTGCGTTAATGTACCGATGCCCGCACCGATTTCCATAACAGGAGTTCCTTTTTCCAATTCTGCCGCTTCCGCAATCTGGGCAACGATATCAGGACGGATGAGGAAATTCTGTCCCAATCTGTGTTTGGCACGAATCCCAAAACGCTGAAGGATATATTTAACGACTTTAACATCTGCCAAATTAGCATCTTTCATTTACTTTCCCCCGCACTCTTTTAATGCAGCTTGCCATTCCTCGCGCGTTATACCGAAGTGATTCAGCCTTTTCAGAAACTGTTTGGCATTGCCGAAACCTATCCCCAAGCATGCACCGACAGAGGCACGTTTTTTCGCGGAATCATCTTTTCCCGTAAGCCCGGCAGTCCAGATATCCTCCATGCAGAAAACCTTCCTGTCTTCCTGATACAGGATCCTCACTTTTTCCAGTGCTTTTCTTATTGATGCAGGCGAAGCATCCTCAATTCCCACATCGTCCTCCGTAGATGCTTCTTCTTTAGGTACAAATGCATGGAACGCATTCGGGAACAGACTGCTCAACCTGGCACGAATCCTTTCTCCCGGCCCATCCGGATCAGTCAGGATAATAATTCCCCTTTTTTCATAGGCTCTTCGGATATCTGCAATAACAGCAGACCGGAGGGCAAACCCTCCGGTCGCAATCATATCTGCATCCACCGCCTGCTTTACACGAGCAATATCTGACTTTCCTTCAACGATAATAACTTGGCGGATCATATCAGTCCCGTGCCACGTATCCAATGCCACGGACCGTATGGATATATTTCTTTCCTATTTTTTCATCTATCTTACTGCGCAGATAGCGAATATATACATCTACGATATTCGTTTTCCCTGCATACCCGTATCCCCAGACCTTTTCTAAAACTTCCTCACGTTTCAGGACACGATTCTTATTCTTTGCCAAAAATAAAAGCAGATCAAATTCTTTTTTTGTCAGATCCACAACCTCGTCTCCGGCACGAACCTCATGACGATCAGGATAAATGGCGAGATCTCCAATATTGAAGGACGGATCCACTATGATCTTCGGTTCTTCATGTCGACGCAAGGCAGAACGGACACGTGCAACCAGTTCCTTGGTCGCATATGGTTTGGTTATATAATCATCCGCACCTGCATTGAGTGCCTCTACTTTTGCATCTACACTGCTGTTGGCTGATAAATAAATGACCGGCAAAGTGCTTATTTCTCTTACTTTCTCAAGAATCTTTCCGCCATCATTCATCGGTTCATCAGGATCCAGCACAATGATATCCACTTGGCGCTGTCCGGCAAGATCGACTACAGAATCACCGATATTATCCACCAGACAAGAAAATCCTTCTTCTTCCAATTTGAGTTGCATGAAACGGCTTACACTGGGATCACTTTCTACAATCAATATACAATTTCTCATTTTCAGGTTCCTCCCCCAATACATAACAAAAAACATTCCACTCATCAATGGCTCTTGATTTTTTTATTATTTTTTATTAGTTGTACCTAAAAGAAAATTATTATTTTTTATTATTTTATGGATACAATTATAAAAGAGCCTTATTGTTTCCACTTCATCATACCATAACTTAATCTAATTTCAAGCAAATTATTCTATTTTTATTTGTTATAAATTAATTATTGAATATATTTTAATTAGCAGAGCGCGCGTGTAATTTGCGATTTATATTCATATTTTTATCATAAAGCTGATTTTATTTCTTTATTATTCTACATTATATATTAATAGATTCTATCGGGAATATCTCCTCCTAAGCAAGGATTAGCCTCCTTTGTAAATGAGAAATATTACCATCTGCTTTTGCGGCTATATCAGTAATTTTCCCGTCGAAATACCTATACCCCCCATATGTATAGAATTTTTTTATGATTAGCCCATCATTAGTTTATTATCATGTAGTCCCATTAGAAACACGCAAAAAGAGAGATCTTTTATCATCAGATCTCTCTTTCTTATCTGCATACTACTTGGAAAGATGTCTCATCCTATGGCTCAATGCGCCACTTCCATAAATAGCCTCCGTATCAAGAAGCTCTTCAATGCGAAGCAGCTGGTTATATTTAGCCACACGCTCCGTACGCCCAGGAGCTCCCGTTTTAATCTGGCCTGCATTCAGAGCTACGGCCACATCCGCAATCGTCGTGTCTGCCGTTTCACCGCTTCTGTGGGAAATAACGGCCGTGTATCCGCTTCTTTGCGCCATCTGTACCGCTTCAAATGTCTCTGTCAGAGTACCGATCTGATTCAATTTGATAAGGATCGAGTTAGCCACGCCGGAATGAATCCCTTTTGACAGCCTGCTCGTATTTGTTACAAACAGATCATCACCTACAAGCTGTACTCTTTTGCCAAGTGCTTCTGTCAGCTTTTTCCAGCCATTCCAATCTTCTTCTCCCAATCCGTCTTCGATTGATATGATCGGATATTTCTGAACGAGTTTATCATAAAATTCAATCATTTCCTCCGCAGTCTTTGCTGCATGGTCTCCGGCCAAGTGATATAATCCGTCTTCTCCCAGAAGCTCAGATGCCGCCACATCGGTGGCAAGGACTATATCCTTCCCGGGCATATACCCTGCCTTTTCCACGGCTTCGCAGATTATTTCCATGGCAGCCTCATTAGACGGAAGATCAGGTGCAAATCCGCCTTCATCACCAACCGCAGTAGACAGTCCTTTTTTCTTCAGCACTGACTTCAGCATATGATAAACCTCGGCACACATCCTGAGACCTTCTGAAAATGTCGGTGCTCCAACCGGCATGATCATGCTTTCCTGGATATCAACGTTGTTATCCGCATGGGCACCGCCATTAATGATATTCATCATCGGCACCGGAAGGTTATGGGCATTTACTCCGCCAAGATACTGGAACAGCGGCAGGCCTGCTGATTCCGCAGATGCGTGGGCTGCTGCGAGAGATACGCCTAAAATCGCATTGGCTCCGAGACGGCTCTTATTCGGTGTTCCATCCAAATTAATCAGAATATGATCCAAGCCTCTCTGATCACTGGCATCCCATCCTAAAACCGCATCAGCAATTTCTCCGTTAACGTTATTGACAGCATTCAATACGCCCTTTCCGTCATAACGCCCTTTATCACCGTCGCGCAGCTCGGTCGCTTCAAACATTCCTGTAGATGCCCCTGATGGAACACCGGCTCTCGCAAACGTACCATCTTCAAGGGTCATTTCCACTTCTACGGTCGGATTCCCTCTTGAATCAAGGATTTCTCTTGCATGAAGATCTGTAATTAATGCCATAATAGCTCCTTATATAACTCATGACTGTTTGTAAATATGTTCCAGCTCTCCGGATTTAAGGCTGGCTCCACCGATAAGTGCTCCGTCGATGTCTGTTTTTTGCAGGAAAGAAGAAATATTCTGCGAAGTGACTGATCCCCCGTAAAGGATCCGTATTCTTTCAGCTGCTTCTTCTCCGAATAACTTCCTTGCCACGCTCCGTATAAAAGAGGAAACCGATTCTGCATCTTCCGCCGTTGCTGCCTTTCCGGTACCGATCGCCCAGATAGGTTCATAAGCTATGACTATTTTTCCTGCTTTCTCTTTATCCAGTCCTTTAAGCGCCGTTTCCAGCTCCACGGATAGGCGTTCCTGCATTTTTCCTGCTTCCCGCTCTTCCAGAGTTTCCCCGACACATAAAATAGGAATCATTCCATGAGAAATCACGGAACGCACCTTTTCCCCTACAAACTCATCGGATTCCGACATAAGCTGTCTCCGCTCTGAATGTCCGCAAATAACATAGGTACAGCCCAGTTCCTTCAGCATGACCGGAGAAATCTCACCGGTAAACGCGCCTTTTTCTACCGGATACACATTCTGTGCCCCCCACTTGATAAAAGTGCCGGAAAATGCCAAACGCGCAGCAGGGATGTCTATGTAGGGGGGGCATATAAGCAATTCCGCCTCTTTTTCCTCAATTGCCAGTTCCTTGAAAAATTTTTCCGCTTCTTCAACGGTCTGATTCATTTTCCAATTCCCTGCAATCAGAGCCTTCCTCACAGACCTCACTCCTTATCCGAAAGAATTGCCACACCGGGAAGCACCATTCCTTCGAGCATTTCCAAAGACGCTCCGCCACCGGTAGAAACATGAGAAAATTTATCTTCAATGCCAAGCTGGTCCACCACGGAGGCAGATTCACCGCCACCGATGACCGTGGTCGCGTCCAGTCCTGCAATAGCTTCTGCAATGGTGAATGTACCGCTTGAGAACGGTTTCATCTCGAATACACCCATAGGGCCATTCCAAACCACTGTTTTCATTTTTTTCAGGGTATCCACATACAGCTGGATCGTTTTCGGGCCGATATCAAGCGCCATCCACGGATCACTGAAATCTTTGGCCTCCAGCACCTTCGTATTTGCATTTTCCGCAAAAGCATCCCCTGCCATGAAATCCACCGGAAGCATGATCGTCGATCCCATTTCTTTTGCCTTCTGCATCAGATTACGTGCCAGATCAAACCGATCCTTATCCTGCAGAGACTGCCCCATATCATACCCTTCCGCAGCGACAAATGTATTTGCCATGCCGCCGCCGATCAGGATGACGTCTGCCTTTTCCATCAGATTTGCAATGACCTGGATTTTGTCACTGATTTTTGCACCGCCGATAATGGCTGCAAACGGACGCTTTGGATTTTCAATCACGCCGTCAAGGAAATCAATCTCCTTTTTGAGCAGAAGACCCGAAACCATGGGCAGCAGCTTGCCGACGCCCACAACAGAAGCATGCGCACGATGTGAAACGCCGAATGCGTCATTCACTGCCACGTTACATCCTTCCACCAATGATTTCGCAAATTCAGGGACATTCTTCTCTTCTTCCTTATGGAAACGAAGATTTTCCAACAGAAGGATTTGCCCGGGTCTAAGAGCCTTTTTCATCCCCGCCGATTCACTTCTGATACAATCAGAAGCAAACTGGACAGGCTGATCCAAAAGTTCTGCCAGTCTGTCTGCCGCAGGCTTCAGAGAAAGCTCCGATTTGATTTCACCTTTCGGACGCCCCATATGGCTGGCAAGAACCACCGCCGCGCCCTCCTTAATCAAATACCGGATTGTCGGAAGAGTCGCACGGATTCTTCTGTCATCCGTAATCCGTCCGTCCTTATCATGCGGAACATTATAATCCACGCGGACATAAACCGTCTTCCCCGATACATCGATATCATAAATCGTTTTTTTATTCATTATAATAACGACCCTTTCCCAATCAAAGTCCTTTCCCTGCAACAAAGGCCACCAGATCGATGATCCTCATGGAATATCCCCATTCATTGTCATACCATGCAATGACCTTGACCAGGTTGTCATCCATGACCATGGTCAGAAGGCTGTCAACAGTGGAGCTTACATCTGTCGTTTTGAAGTCACTGGATACGAGAGGTTCGTCCGTATAAGCCAGAATCCCTTTCAATTCCCCTTCGGCAGCCGCTTTCAGAGCCGCATTGACATCTTCTTTCGTAGCCGGTTTATTCAGCTCAACCGTCAAATCAACGAGAGACACATCCGGAGTCGGTACACGGATGGCCAGCCCGTTCAATTTCCCTTTCAATTCAGGAATGACGATCCCGATTGCCTTTGCAGCACCTGTGCTTGT
This sequence comes from uncultured Dialister sp., assembly GCA_902462205.1. Classification (GTDB taxonomy): domain Bacteria; phylum Bacillota; class Negativicutes; order Veillonellales; family Dialisteraceae; genus Dialister. The sequence goes on along the minus strand of CABQAR010000001.1, from coordinate 165,291 downwards.
CGGAACCATGTTTTCCGCAGCTGCCCTTCCACGTCTCGGATCTTTTTTATGGGCTTTTTCCAAAATCGCCTGATCATTGGTGTAGGAATGGACCGTTGTCATCAGTCCACGCTTAATGCCGAATTTTTCATTCAGGACTTTGCATACCGGCGCAAGGCAGTTTGTCGTGCAGGATGCATTGGAAATAATATCGTCTTTAACCGGATCGTAAATGTTTTCATTTACACCGAAAACAATGGTCGCATCCTCGTCTTTGCCCGGTGCCGTGATAATAACCTTTTTAACCGTCCCGCGGATATGCTTCCCCGCGCTGGCACGATCCTTCAATTTGCCGGTGGACTCGATAACGATTTCCGTTCCATAAGCGCTCCAGTCCAGATTCTCCGGTTCGCGATCGTGAAGCACATGGATCCTCTTGCCATCCACGATAAGATCATCACCGTCAATTTCCACCGTTTTGTCCAGACGTCCATGGACAGTATCATACTTTAAAAGATAAGCAGCGGTTTCCGGACCGCTCGGATTATTGATCGCTACAATATCCAGATCTTTTCTTTCAAGAAGTCCACGAAAAACAAGCCGTCCAATCCTTCCGAAACCATTAATCGCTACTTTTGTCATTCTCGCACCCTCCCATGTGGCTCAATTAAGAAATAATTTGTTTACCCGTCACAAAATGACCTGCCTGTCACTTTCCTGCGGGCATAATAAAACGCTGATGAATCATCGCAGATTTCCCTGCAACAGTCTTCCAGCAATTCACAAAATAAATATTTCCATGGCTTTACTTATATAGTATATCACGCAGCATTTTATCCCACAACAACTATAAACATTTGAACTTATTGATGTACGCTTATTCTTTTTCGTAATAAAAAAGAATCCCTTTAAGACGTCCACAAGCCTTTCGTAAGTCTCTTTTGTAAAAACTTTTTTCACCAAGAATGCTGTTATTTTGTTCATTTAAAAAACTTTACGGATAGAATATAATGAATATAAGTCATAAATGCAATGACCATCTATGATTATTTTCAATCGTTAGTATTTCAAAGTGAAACAGCCAAGGCTGGAAAGGAAAATCATATGCTCTGGAACACTAAAATAACACAGCTGCTTGGTATCAACTATCCCATCATACAGGGTGCAATGGCCTATATTTCTGACGGAGTACTGGTCGCTGCCATGAGCCATGCGGGCTGTACAGGCGTTATCGGCTCCGGTGGATTCACCCCGGATGACGTGAGAAATAACATACGCCGTTTTAAGGATATCGCCGGCCCAAACAAGGTATACGGAGTGAATCTGATGCTTCAGGATCGGAACAAAGATGATGTCGCCCAGATCATCTGCGATGAAAAGGTTCCCTTCGTTACCATAGGCGCGGGAAATCCGATCCCCTGGTTCAAAACCTTTCATCAGTATGGGACGAAATGCATTCCCGTCGTTCCCAATGTCAAATTAGCAAAAAGAGTCCAGGAATATGGCGCTGATGCCCTTGTTATCGAAGGAATGGAAGCAGGCGGCCATGATGGCAAGATCACCCTCATGGCACTTATGGAAAATGTGCTGCCTGATATTGAAATCCCTGTCGTTGCAGCCGGTGGCATCGTTGATGGAAGGGGGCTCGCCGCTGCCCTTATCATGGGCGCTTCGGGCGTACAAATGGGTACGCGTTTCCTTCTTTCCGAAGAATGCAGGCTTCATAAAAATGCCAAGGAAGCTATCATAAAAGCGGAGGATACGGATTCCGTCGTTACAGGCTTTACAAAAAATGACAGTGTCAGAGGCCTGAGGAATCAGTTCTCAGATAAATATCTTCAGGCGGAATACAATTGTGCCTCTGCGGAGGAACTGACGAAACTTTCTGCCGGCACGAACAGAAAAGGCGCTGTCTATGGAGATGTGGAAAACGGGTTTATTCTGGCAGGCATGTCTCTGACCCATCTGACAAGAATACAGCCCGTCAAGGAAATCGTGGAAGGAATTATTTCTGAAGCGGAAATCCGTTTATCCCAAGCACCAAAGCTGATATAACTTATAGATTCTCCTGCGCCCACCTCTTCAGCGTGTTGTATAATACAAACAGCGCAAGATTCTTAATCCCCATCTACAGGGAGCAGCTTTGTGCTTCTTATATAGATACCTTTCATATGAAGGAGGTTTTGGTTTATGTATACCCTTTCCAATCTTGATTTCATGGGAAAAGATCCCCAGATTGATCCAAATGCCTTTGTAGCCCCCCACGTTTTTCTCGCCGGCGATGTCCGCATCGGTAAGTATGCAAGTCTCTGGCCTGGCGTGGTGGCAAGAGGCGATGTCAACTATATTTCCGTCGGCGAATGCACCAATGTCCAGGATCTCGTATGCCTCCATGTCGCTGACGACTACCCCTGCATCATCGGTGATTATGTCACGATCGGCCATTGTGCCTGTGTCCACGCCTGCACCATTGAAGATCATGTATTAATCGGCATGAACGCCACTGTGCTGACGGGAGCCAAGGTAGGCAGGGGTTCCATTATTGCTGCTGGCGCCCTTGTCATGGAGAACCAGGTCATTCCGCCAAACTCCCTCGTTGTCGGTGTCCCCGGAAAAGTAAAGGCCACCATTAATAAAATGGAAAATATCCATGCCCAGGCTTTGAAATATAAAACGGAATGGGCCATCGGCTACGGTGTCAAACCTGATATTGACGGGGAGATTTATCACGGAGAAAAAATTATTTAACCCATATTTACCAATAGAAAAACAGCAGTCAGAAAATGATTCTGATTGCTGTTTTTTTATTGCTGACAAATCAGGCAACAACAGTTCCATCTCTACATGCTGCGATTACTTTTCCAACCGGTCTACATTCTCATGAAGCTCCGGAAAATCCAGTGTCGCAAACAGATCATGAAGTGTTTCATTTCTACGGATCTGCTGTATGCTTCCATCTTCATGTACCATGATTTCCTGATGACGCAGACGGCCATTATAATTATAGCCCATGCTATGCCCATGGGCTCCCGTATCATGGATGACGATGAGGTCGCCTTTTTCTATTTGAGGAAGCTCTCGCTGGATAGCGAATTTATCACAATTCTCACAGAGCGAACCGACCACGTCATACACTCTGTCTTTTGCTGCATCTTCTTTACCAAGAACCGTTACATGGTGATAAGCGCCATACATCCCCGGCCTCATCAGATCTGCCATGCAGGCGTCTACACCGATATAATCCCTATAAATATTCTTATAGTGGATTGCCCTGGTAATCAGAAAACCATATGGGCCTGTTATTACACGTCCGCATTCAAAACAGATCCGCACATCGTCAAAGCCTTTCATCTTTTCTTCAAACAGTTCCTTAGCGCCTGCCCCCAGGCCTTCCAGATCCACGGATTCCTGTTCCGGGCGATACGGGATTCCAATGCCGCCGCCAAAATCAATGAACCGGACCGTCACACCCAGAGTATCACGGATTTCATTAGCCAGGTCAAACATCATGCTGATCGTCCCAAGCAGACCGGGAAGCTCCAACTCCGCAGAAATGACCATGGTGTGAATACCGATATAATCGATTCCTTTATCTTTGGCCCATTCCACGCATTTCAGGAGCTGCGTCTTGGTCATTCCGTATTTGGCCTCTTCCGGTGTACCGATGATGGCATTACCTCTTCCTAAATCAGGTCCCGGATTATATCGGAAACAAATTTTTTCGGGAATGATATGCAGCCGCTCCAGATCATCCAGATTGGAAACATCATCCAAATTGATGATGGCACCTAACTCATTTGCTTTTTTAAATTCCTCATCAGGTGTGTCATTTGAAGAAAAAACGATTTCTTCACCGCGTATCCCGACAGTTTCAGCCAGGACAAGCTCTGCCATCGAGCTGCAGTCCGCCCCGACATTTGCAGACTTCAGACTTTTCATGATCCAGGGGTTGGGAGTTGCTTTGACCGCAAAATATTCATGGAAATCGGGATGCCAGGAAAATGCCTTCTGCAGACGTCTGACATTATTTAATATGCCTTTTTCATCATATATATGGAACGGCGTACCATATTGAGCTGCAATATCCTCAATCAGCTCCTTTGTAAAGGGCAGCTTTTTTTCACCCATAAAGCAGGACTCCTTTCAAAACCTTTAAAGTACGTTTATTATAACATAGCTTTTTCCCTTATTCTATGCTATAACCTCACGGATATACGGATCGCACCCGCAGGCAAAAGAAAGGAGCAGATTCCAAACGGTCTGCTCCCCGGCATGATATCCCTTTATCATTGCTTATTTGCGTTTTCTACTGCTTTTTTGCTGTATTCATCCGTCCATTTCTTAAAATTGCCGTTTTCCGTATTTTCCTTGATCACCTGGTTAATTACGGCTACAACATCCTCATTTCCCTTCTGAACCGCCGCCGCTGAATTTTTCACCGCATTGGGGAAATGAATATCAGCGAACATCAGATCATCATTGAATACAAGGTACTGCCCTCCAACGATGCCTTCCACAACAAGACCGTCCACCTTTCCGTGTTTCAATTCCAGAACGACTTCCGGCACATGGGCTAAGGATACAATCTGGGCATCCTTGATTTTTTCCTTTGCCAATGCTTCCTGTGTCGTAGATTTCTGGACACCGATCGTTTTTCCGTACAGGTTTTCCACTGATTTATATTTATCCGCATCCGCCTTCCGTATGATGACCTTCTGTTCCGTAGGAAGATAATTATCGGAGAAATCCATGGATTTCTTGCGTTCATCCGTAGGATTGATCCCTGCTATGGCCACATCCACTTTACCGCCGGTCAAGGATGTTAGCAGAGCCTGGAAATTCATATCCTGTATTTCCAGTTTCACGCCCAATTTATCCGCCACTTTCTGCGCTAATTCCATATCAATTCCGACGACCTTCTTATCCCCGACCGATGTATCAATAAACTCATAAGGCGGATATCCCGACGCCGTCCCTACCACGAGCTTCCCCTGTTTCTTGATTTTCTGCATCAAAGCACTTTCTTTTGCGCCTGTATTGGAAGAAGATGCGGGTTTTGACGCATCATTTCCACATCCAGCAATCATCGCCAATGCTGTGGCTGCGACCATCCCTGCCGCCGCTGTTTTAATTATTTTTTTCATGTCCATATAAATTCTCTCCTTTTCATTTCCCAATGGAAACACCTTTTTGATATTGTTTAAACGGATATTAGCATAATTATTCATTATTGTCAATAAATATTCTGTTTATTTGCGTAACTTTTTTTGTTTGGATTATCAGTAATTATTCTCTTCCGCAAAGAGAATCGAGCAGGCACGTAAATATATATTTATCCATAAAAAAAGCACCCTTTTGGATGCTTTTTTTGTGAATCACATTATTTTGCTTTTTCCACTGCAATCTTGCTATATTCATCTACCCACTTGTCAAAATTTCCATTCTTTGTGTTTTCATCGATGACCTCATCAATAATCTTGACCAGATCATCATTCCCCTTCTGCAGTGCGACTGCGGAAACTTTCTTCGCGTCAGGGAACGACACCTCTGCCAGTGCCAGATCATCATTGAAGATCAGATATTGCTTGGCGACAATGCCTTCCAATACGATTCCGTTCAATTTACCATGCTTCAATTCCAGAACCGCATCAGGCACATTGGTCAATCCGATTGCCTTGGCACCTTCCACTTTCTGTGCGGTTGCTTCCTGCGTCGTCGACTTTTCTGCGCCTATCATGGCTCCCTTTAAGTCAGCAGCCGTTTTATACTTGCCTGCATCTTCTTTCCGGACAAGCATCTTCTGCTCCGTCGGCAAATACAGTTTAGAAAAGGCCATTGCTTTTTCACGCTCCGGCGTCGGAGATACACCGCCAACCGCTATATCCACTTTATCCGCCGTGACAGACGACAGAAGTGCGGAGAATCCCATATCCTGTACTTCCATCTTTACTCCCAGCTTGTTGGCAATCTGCTGCGCCAGCTCAATGTCCAGTCCGATAACTTTCTTGTCTCCGGACGTCGCATCCACGAAAACATAAGGAGGATAGCCAGAGGATGTCCCTACTATGATTTTTCCTCTTTCCTTAATGGCTTTCATCAGCTTTCCCTGTGCAGCCTTGTCTCCGGAAGACGTTCCCTGCGGATTTGCGGGTTTACTTTCCCCACAGCCTGAAATAGCAAGCACGCCGAACGCTGCCATGCCTAAAATGGCTAATTTCATAGATTTCTTCATGATGGCCCTCTTTCCTATGTAAAATAATCATTTTATTTATGCCACCATTATTATACATAAGCTTTCTTACAAATTAAATAAGGAAACACGATATCGTACTTTTTCTGTAAAATTATTTTTTTGCATTCTCTACGGCTTTTTTTGTCATATCCGTTACCCACTTATCTATATTTCCATTCTCGATATTTTCTTTAATAACGGCATTGACAATCTGTACCACATCTTCACTGCCCTTCGGTAATGCCACGGCAGCTCCGCCTGAATATTTGTCAAAGAATATATCTGTCGGCGCCAAATCATCATTGGTTAAAAGATACTGTCCGCCAACGATATTCTGGACAGGAACCGCATCTACCTTTCCCTGCTTTAATTCAAGAAGTGCATCGGGGACCTTCGTCAGTGAAACAATTTTTGCATCCTTAATCTGCGAGGCTGCCAGCTTTTCCTGTATCGATGATTTCTGCACAGCGATCTTTTTCCCTTCAAAATCAGCAAGAGATTTATATTTCCCCGCATCTTCCTTCCGTACAAGCAGCGTCTGCTTTCCCGCCAAATACACATCAGAGAAGTCCACCGTCTTTTTACGCTCATCCGTAGGATTGATGGCAGAAACGGCCATGTCTATCTTTCCTGTGGTGATGGACGATAAAAGGGATTGGAATGTCATATCCTGTACTTCCAATTTGACATCCAATTTCTTTGCCACGGCTTCCGCAATCTTCATGTCTATCCCATCGATCTTTTTGCCGCCCTCTTCTGATGTATCCAGAAATTCATAAGGAGGGAAACCGGATGCCGTCCCGACAACGAGCTTTCCATCATTTTTGATTTTCTGCATAAGAGCGCTTTGCTTTTCTCCCTGACCTGCAGCAGGCTGTCCGCCGCCGGATGATTTGCCGTCATTACCGCAGCCTGCCATGGCTACTGCGGTAACCACTGCTACTCCAAAAGCTAATCCCTTGATATATTTTTTCATGATCTTATCCTCCCTCTCGATAAATATTTCTGCTTCATCTGTCAGAACTCTAAAAGAATTATTCGAATGATAGCATTATTATTCATTGAAGTCAATAATTATTCATAAATATTTTGGGCAGAATAAAAACACCCCCTATAAAGAGGATGTTTTATCAACTCCCAAATTTAATTTTAAAATCGTTATCTGACCGATTTTACTTTCATCCGGCGTTCTAATATGCGAAGGCAGGAGGAAACAAAGAACGTCATGATAAAATAATAAACCGCAACGATGACCAAGGGCGGGAACGGCTGGAAGCTGATGCCCTGGATCGTCGTGGCCGTATACATCAGATCTGCCATGCCAATCACAGAAACCTGTGAAGACTCTTTAATCAATGTAACGAACTCATTACCGATAACCGGAAGGATATTTCTGATTGCCTGCGGAATGATGATCCGCACCATGGATTCCCATTTGGAGAATCCAAGTGACATCGCACCTTCCAATTGCCCCTTGCCAATCGACTGTATGCCGGAACGGACGATTTCACATTGATAGGCGCCGGAATTAAGGATCAATGCCAAAACACCGGCAGAGAGCCTTTCGAAATCCACCCCCATGATTTCAAAGCTCGGAAAATGAATTCCCAGAAAAGGAAGTCCGAAAAATACAAGGGAAATCTGGACAAGGACAGGCGTTCCACGGATGACTTCGACATAGACCGCAGCAATTGCCTGGAGGATCTTTACTCCGGAAATCTTCATAAACGCCAGTATGATTCCCAAAAATAATCCGAAGAAACAGGATAAAAGAGAAATAATGATCGTTATTTTTACTCCGGCCATAAAGACATCATTATATTTAACCGCAGTTTCCAAAACCATATCCATGATAAGCTCTCCTTAAATATCCGCATGAAGCAGGCGCTTCAAAAAGGTCTGTGTCCGTTCTTCCTGAGGGTGGGTGAATATGTCCTCAGGATTTCCTTCCTCCACGATATACCCTTTATCCATAAAAACAACGTGATCCGAAACAGAGCGGGCAAACTGCATTTCATGGGTAACAACTGCCATTGTCATTCCCTCCAGCGCCACTTCCTTCATAACGGTAAGCACATCACCAACCAATTCCGGATCCAAGGCCGAAGTCGGTTCATCAAAAAGAAGCATTTTCGGTTTCATGGCAAGCGCTCTGGCTATCGCCACACGCTGCTGCTGTCCTCCGGAAAGCTCTCCGGGATAATAATCGGCACGATCAGATAAGCCCACCCGGGATAGCAGTTCCATGGCTTCTTCTTTCGCCTGCTTTTTATCTGTCTTATTAATATGCATAGGCGCATACATGACGTTCTCAACCGCGCTGAACATCGGAAACAGGTTGAATGACTGGAATACCATGCCCACATCCCTGCGGAGCATTTTTATATCTGTTTTCCTGTCTATCAGCTTGCCATCAAACCAGAGCTCTCCCCCGGTAGGCTGTTCCAACAGATTAAGGCATCGAAGGAACGTACTCTTCCCTGAGCCGGACGGCCCTATGATGGTAACGACTTCTCCATTCTCAATCTGCATATTGATATCCTTCAGCACTTCCACTTTCCCGAAGGATTTCTTTAAATGTTTTACTTCATAAATAATTTCTTTATCTTTCATGTCATCCATGGTATCACTCCATTCTGAATACAGTGATATTAGCATAATTATGCATATATGTCAATAAAATATTCATTCATAAAACATAAGCCCCTTGTATTTATTCCACATATGCTCATCATATCCATACTAAAAGCTGTATTCAGAAAAGTATCCTCCTACAGCTCCTATCTCAATATTTATAAATGGAATTTAGTTTCCAAAATTCGTTTGTACGATTCAAACCGGTGTGTGACCGATTGCTCATCTTTTCCCTTCAAGGAATAATATATTTTAATCTTGGGCTCCGTACCGGAAGGCCGGACTGCGATCCAAGACTGATCCTTCAGAATGAATTTCAACACGTTCTCTTTAGGAAGTCCGGATATTCCCCGGCTATAATCCAGTACCTTAACGATTTCTCCGTGTAATTCATTAATCTGCCCATTCCGAAGCTGCGACATAATTTCAGTAATACGCTCCAGTCCCTGTCTTCCCTTCAATGTATAAGAAGACATTTTATCCAATCGATATCCATATTCCTCATAGAGTTGTAAAAGTATATCAATCAGGGTCTTACCCTGTCTCTTATAATAATCTGCCATTTCACAGATAAGGAGCGCTGTAACCACTGCATCCTTATCCTGCGCATGGGTGCCGGAAAGATATCCATAGCTTTCCTCATATCCAAAGACAAAGGAATGTCCTTCTCTCCTTTCGTATTGAGAAATTTTCTCGCCAATATATTTAAAGCCGGTTAATGTTTCTTCCACTTGCACCTGATACTTCCGGGCGATATCTTCGCCAAGGCGTCCCGTCACGATCGTAGTGACCAGGGTGGATTCAGGTGTTAAAGTCTCCTTCTTCATCTGCAGGATATATGCAGTAAGAAGTGCTCCCATCTGGTTACCGGATATGAGAGTGAATCCATCATTCTGTCTGACTGCAGCGCCGATTCGGTCACTGTCGGGATCCGTACCGATGACTATGTCGGCGCCAAGCTTCATGCCAAGTTCTATTCCCATCTGCAATGCATCCTGATTTTCAGGGTTTGGTGCACTGACGGTAGGAAAACTGCCATCCGGCTTTTCCTGCGCAGGAACTACATGGACATCCTGAAAACCGCCCCGTTGAAGCATCCGGCGTACAGGCTTATTTCCTGACCCGTGCAATGGTGTATAAACCACCTTGAGGTCAGAAACATCCCCCCAAAGTGTCGACTGCTTATACGCCGCCTCAATAAATAAATCCACCACATCCTGCCCCAGCCATGTAAGCATCTCTTCTCCACAAGTTATGCAGATTTCTGCAAGGTCAGATACTGCGCCTACATATTCAGAAAGACAATTGGCATCTGCGGGTATCAGCTGGCTCCCATCAGGACCATAGACTTTATATCCATTATATTCCTTAGGATTATGGCTGGCCGTAATCACGATTCCTCCCGCAGCCTGAAAATGCTTGACTGCAAAGGATAAAACAGGAATAGGCTCAAGTTCGCTGAATATCCTGACAGGAATACCGGCTGCCCCAAGCACATGGGCGGCTTCTTCAGCAAACTCCCTGGATCCGATTCTGGAGTCATAAGCTATAACAACACCTTTATTGATTCTGTCCGAAGCTTCCGCTTTTAAATAATCAGCAAATCCTTTCGTTGCCTTTCTGACAGTATACTTGTTCATTCGATTAGAACCGGCGCCTATGACACCACGCAATCCGGCTGTCCCGAACTCAAGCTCCTTATAGAACCTGTCCTCAATTTCTTTCTCATCCGTTAAAGAAAGCAGTTCTTTTCTTGTTGCAGGATCACACCATGCAAGCCAGTCCGCATATGCCTCTTTATATCCCATAAGGCCTCCGTTATTTTTATTTTTATGACTTAATATTCATTTCCTACAACACAAAGCTAAATCATATTCATTCAGTTTTAATCTGAATATCCATGAGGATGTGCAAAATGCCATTTCCAAGCTGTTTCAATGATTTCTGCTGTACTGCTATGAAATGGATTCCATCCCAAGATTTCCTTACACTTGGCAGAAGACGCGATTAGAACCGCCGGATCGCCTGCGCGCCGACCTTCCTCCACAACACGAAACTCACGACCGGTCACCCGTTTGGCAACATCAATTATTTCTCTTACGCTAAATCCATTTTCTGAGCCAAGATTGAACACATCGCTCTTCCCTCCGTTAAGAAGGTATTTCATCGCCAAAATATGGGCTTCTGCCAAATCTATTACATGTATATAGTCTCGAAGGCATGTCCCATCAGGGGTAGGATAATCTGTGCCATAAATAGAGATATGCTCTCTTACCCCTTGTGCCGTTTTCAGGATGAGCGGTATTAGATGAGACTCAGGATCATGATCTTCTCCAATGGAACCATCTGCTGCTGCACCGGCAGCATTAAAATAACGAAGTGCCACATAATTCAATCCATATGCATTGGTAAAATCGCGCATCATATCTTCAATAACCAATTTAGTCCGACCATATACATTCGTAGGGCAATGCGGAAAATCTTCCTTTATAGGAGTTTTTTCTGGTTCGCCATAAACTGCCGCAGTCGAGGAAAACACGATCTTATTTACATGGGCTTTTCTCATTCCGAGCAAAAGATGCAGTGTACCTTCTACATTATTTGAATAATACTTAGCCGGTTCAACCATGGACTCTCCCACCAGGCTGGAGGCTGCAAAATGAATGACCCCATCAATTTTAAATCGAGCTAAAACATCCGCAACGCAATCTACATCGTGAATGTCCCCTTCCACAAAATCTATATCTTTCGGAATGGATTCACGATGCCCGGTTGACAAGTTATCAAATATAACCGGTTTAAAATCTTTTGTATGGCTTAATGCTCTGACCGTATGGGAACCAATATATCCCGCGCCGCCGGTAACAAGAATATTCATTTTTAGATACCACCCCTATGTCAAACACCCATTTTATTAATAAACAATCCGTATATTTATATACTACCAATCCCTTGTGAGTGTTTTCAGGTATTCCTTAAATGACTCTCCCAAGTCCTCTCTCCGAAGTGCATATTCCACCGTCGCTTTTAAAAAACCCAGCTTGTCCCCTGTATCATAGCGCTTTCCATCAAAGCAATATGCATATACACTCCCGGTATGAGCCATGACCCGGAGAGCGTCCGTTAACTGTATTTCCCCTCCCTTTCCCGGTGCCGTCTGCTCAAGGACAGCAAAGACTTCCGGTGCAATCACATATCGCCCCAATGCGGCCACACGGCTTGGGGCATCTTCTACAGACGGTTTCTCTACCATATCTTCCACTTTAAGTAATTTCTTATCACCGGTTTCTATCCCTTGGATGATTCCATAAGAAGATACCTGCTCCTGCCTGACCAGCTGGCATCCGATTACTGTGCTTCCTGTTTTATCATACTGTTCCATCAGTTGCTTCAATGCAGGCTTCTTTGGATGGTAAACAATATCATCACCGAGAATGACTCCAAATGGCTCTCCATCTACGAAGTCTTTCGCACAGAGAATGGCATCTCCAAGACCCCTCATATACTGCTGTCGCACATAATGAATCCTGATAGAAGAAATTTTCTTTATTTCACGAAGAACTTCAATTTTTCCATGCTCATACAAATGGCTTTCCAATTCAGGGGATGAATCAAAATGATCTTCAATTGCACGCTTGGCATGTCCGCTGATAATCAAAATCTGTTCAATCCCGCTATCCACGATTTCTTCAGCTATATATTGAATTGTAGGCTTATCCACAATGGGCAGCATTTCCTTTGGCATCGCCTTCGTTGCAGGAAGAAATCTTGTTCCAAACCCTGCTGCAGGAATAACCGCTTTTCTTATTTTCTGCATAAAACCCCTCCGTATATGTATATCTATTAAATGTCATTATAACATAGTATGTTTCATATTATCAGAGCTTTTTAAATCCGGCTCGGGATCACCTCTTTTTGATAGTTTGGCTTCGTAAATATATTATTGCAATAAAGTAACTATTTTCACATAAAAACACTCCGCCTTCCGACGAAGTATTTGTATCCTTCATATTTTATTCAATCATCTGGTAAAGGACTTTTACAACTTCCTTCGCACTTTCCAGATGGATATTCCCACAGGCCTCTTCCATCTTTTTCTTTTTCTCCGGATTTTTAAGGATATCGCTGACCGTAGCTGCCAGTTCTCCCCGTTTAACCCATTCCGCACATCCGAGCCCGTTCAAGAATGAAGCATTGGCACGCTCCTGTCCGGGGAGTGTGTTAACCAGAACCATCGGCTTATTCATGATGATTGCTTCCGTGCAGGAGAGTGCGCCGGGTTTCGTCACAAGAAGTTCGCTCCTTCCCATGATTTGTGCCACTTTATTGGTATAACTGTGCAGTTCTACCGGATGCTTCAGTTTTTCTGACAAGGCGGCCACTTCTTCATAGAGTCCGATATTCTGTCCGGTAATAACGATGAATTTAGAAATTTCTTCCACAGCATCAAGCAACTTTAAATCATCCGTAATCCGTCCAAGACCTAAGCCGCCGCCCATGATAAGGACTGTTCCTTTTTCCGGCACAGGCTTTTTCGCACTTTCCTCATAAAAAGATTTACGGACAGGAATTCCCGTGGTATGGATGATATCCGGTGAAATATCGTATTTTGAAAGAAGTCTGGCAAGCTCCGGTGTCGCTACGCAGTACCCGTCCAAATGATGGTCTATCCATAATTGATGGATATCAAAATCCGTAATGACGCCCATCAGCGGTATTGTGATGTCGCCCTCTTTTTTCAACAGGTCTGCTGCACCTGCCGGAAAAGGGTGTGTAAAAATCAGGGCATCCGGGCTTAACACCTGGATAAGCCTTTTCATGCGTTTTCTGAAACTCAATGAGAGAAGTGTCTGAGATGTTTTTCCGAGTCCGCTTTTCTGTGAATTGCTATACAGACTGTCATACATATCCGGCAAAAGCCTGATCATATGAAGATATGTCCGTTTTATGATCTGATCTACAGACAGCGCATTGCGCGACACAAAATCCAATACCCGTACAGAATCTTCCGGATGCGCCTCTTTAATCGCTTCCGCGATCGCTCTGGCCGCCTGGCTGTGTCCGGTACCTATGCTTGCCGTTAATATGAAAAATCTGCGGGACTTTTTCTCAGACATTGATTTTCCCCTTTTCTCATCTATCTTCCGTTCATTATATCATACCGGCCGTGATAACCATCATGCCAGGGACTGTCCATATCCGAATCGGCAGTTGAAAATTATCACAAAAGAAATTCCCGACATCCCTCAGCCTTTTAATCCGCGGCTTTGCCTGTCCATATCCTCCACTACGATGTCAAAGATATCTCCTGCGGTTGCACAGTATTGTAATACAAACCACGGTTCATTCGTATGAAAATGAATTTTGGTGAGATTTCCGACCTGTACCACGATGAGGCAGTCCCCCTTCAGCTGCTCATTAAAATATTTCGTTATTTCTTCCTTATTTATGTGTTCGCCTTCAATCAATAATTGCGTATCATATTTAAATTCAAGCATCGCTATCCTCCCTGATTTATCTAACCAGCTCAATTTTTATCCTTTATCGATATCCCGATTCATAATGGAAGCCGCCTGTATCCCTCATAAAAGCACAGGCAGCTTACCTCGGCAAATCTTTCAAAGCCCTATATCCTGTTATTCTTTTCCATTCCAGCAATAAGTACACATTTTATCGGGATCTATCCCCGCCGCATCCAGCATATCATCCAAGCGGTTATAAGCGAGGGAGGTAAACCCCATTTTTTCACAGATTTTCTTAACCATTTTATGATATCTGTCTGAATCAGGATTTGCATAATCTTCCAGAACCGTCCGATCCACCTGCTCCCCTTCTTCTTCCGCAATCACGCGCCTTGCAATCAGCTCCATTTCCGAATTCGATCGGGAGAAGTTCAGATACTTGCATCCGAACATAATCGGCGGACATGCAGCCCGGGCATGTACTTCTTTCGCACCGCTTTCAAAAAGGAATTCCGCGGTTTCCCGGAGCTGTGTCCCCCGTACTATGGAGTCGTCTACAAGGATCATCCGTTTCCCCTTGATTAATTCATGGATTGGAATCAACTTCATTTTTGCAATCAGATTTCTTTTGGATTGGATCGTCGGCATAAAAGAGCGCGGCCATGTGGGGGTATATTTGACAAGGGGCCTGGAAAACGGAATGCCCGATTCATTGGAATACCCCATCGCATGAGCGATTCCTGAATCAGGAACCCCCGCCACGATATCCACATCTTCTCTGGTAAAGCCGTCTCTGTCAGCCATTGCCTTTCCACAGTTATACCGCATCTTTTCTACAGAAACGCCTTCATACCGTGCAGAAGGATATCCGTAATAAATCCACAGAAACGTGCATATCCTCATATCCTTTCCGGGTTTCACCAATGTTTTTGCTCCATCAGCAGTCAATATGGCAATTTCTCCCGGACCGAGTTCCCGATAATCCACATACTCCAGATTCAGATAGGAACAGGACTCAAACGCTGCGCAGTATCCCTCTTTTTTCTTCCCTAAGACAAGAGGCGTCCGCCCCAGCTTATCCCGTGCGCAATAGATTCCATCTGGCGTCAGCAAAAGGAGCGTCAGTGCCCCTTCTACCTTCTCCTGCGCATAATGGATGCCTTCAATCAGATTATCTTTCTGGTTGATTAACGTAGCCACAAGCTCCGTTGCATTGATATCTCCCCCGCTCATCTCTAAAAAATGAGTACCGCTCTCCCTGATGATTTCCTGTACCAGCTCTTCCATATTATTGATTTTAGAAACCGTTACAATCGCATAAGTTCCGTGATGGGACCGCACGATAAGGGGCTGTGCCTCATAATCGGAAATACATCCTATCCCTATATTCCCATCCATCTGATGGACATCATCATCAAATTTCGTCCTGAACGGGGCATTTTCTATATTATGAATCGAACGATTAAAACCATTCTTTCCATAAAATACCATGCCCGCCCTTCTCGTCCCCAGATGGGAATGATAATCGGTTCCGAAAAACACATCAAACACACAATCTGATTTAAGTGCAGCACCAAAAAAACCGCTCATTTTTTACCCGCTCTTCCTTAAAATGGTAAATCATTGAATATATGCATAATCTCATTATAAATGAAAATGGATATATCGTGTAGCATTTACAATTATACTTCCATTAAAAGATGACGGATTTACCCTATGAATATCCTCCATGTTATAATAAGGAAAATCAAACGGGAGGGTTGATCATGGATAAACATCTTAGCACCATTGATACCGGCCTCAGTCCGCAAGAGCAGCAAATGCTTCAGAAAGAAGAGCTGGCTTTAGGACATGCGCTTACGGAAACAGAAAAGCTTCCTATATATGGCATGTGCTTCGCCTGCGGAGAACACAATCCAATCGGTCTGCACCTTCATTTCTTCAAGATAGAAAATGGTTCCATGGCATTTTTTACACCGAAGCACGAACATCAAAGCTATAATGACCGGATGCATGGCGGACTGATTTCCACACTTCTGGATGAAGTCATGGGGAATTACCTTTTCATGAAAGAGGGAAAGGCCGCTTATACAGCGAGGCTTGAAATACGATTCCGGCAGCCAATCCTCATCGGGACTCCGATAAAAATCATCGGAAAAGAAGGCCGCAGAAAAGGCCGTCTCGTCATTATGGAAGGAACGATTTACGATGCCGACGGACAAATACTGACGGAAGCGACAGCGCATATGATGTTGGAATAAATCAATCAAAAAGGAGATCGCTAATGAGAATCCTTCATCAGCTATCTCCTTTTTAGTTTTCATTTTGTCTTTACAAATTCAATGCGTATTTTTTAATTCTGCAATTTCATCTTCCGTAAGATGGCGGTATCCGCCTTCCTCCAACCGGGAATCTAAAACGAGCGTCCCCATCCGCAGCCGCTTGAGATAGACGACTTCCTTCCCTATGGAATGGAACATCCGCTTGATTTGATGGAACTTTCCCTCCTGTATGGTAACCATCACCTCACTGACGCCTTTTATGAGTTGCGTTGGATCTAGACCGGCTCTTTTAAAATTTTCCGCATCATTGCCCGATGCGGTTTCACGATAAGAAATAATCTTTAATTCTGCAGGAAGCGCTGTAAAGACTTCATCTATGCGGATTCCCTTCCCGAAAGCCCGGATATCCTGTTCATCGACCCTGCCGCTCACATGCACATAATATTCCTTATCCACATGCTTTTTTGGCGAAAGCAGGCGATGGTTCAAATCCCCATCATTGGTAATCAAAAGCAGCCCCACTGTATCCTTATCCAGCCGGCCAACCGGAAATAAATCTTTGCGCCTGCTTTCGCCAAAGAGATCCAGTACCGTCTTCTGAAATCGGTCTTCGGTCGCCGTAACGAGCCCTGCCGGCTTATTCAACATATAATACTCATAAGCTCGATAGTCTATTTTCTCCCCGTCAAAAAATACTTCGTCCACAGCCGTCACTGCCATTCCGGGATCTGCTGCTTTTTCGCCATTTACAAGGACCGTCCCTTTTCGTATTTTTTGTCTCAGTTCTTTCCTGCTTCCCATATTCATATCAGAGAGAAATTTATCCAGTCGCATAAGGTTTCCTTTACTTCTATTAAACACAATTTATTATCCATTTAAATATAAGGAAATACTCCGTGCATTGCAACTATGATCTGCTGCCCTTTGTTCCTACAGCAAAGGCCATGGAACAGAGTCGTTTCTATCCGCACTCCGTCCCATGGCCTTCTACCATCACCTATTTATTTCCATGTCTCGAATTACATCCGCCAGCGTAGTGGTTTTCATTTCGTCTTCCATTGACTGCTGGATTTTCGCCAGCTTATCATCTAAAGCCTGATGAATCAGAAGTCCGACAGGGCAGTGCGGATTAGGGTTCTCATGAAAATGAAACAACCCCTTGGAATTCTTAGCCTCTACGGCATAATAAATATCAAAAAATGTAATCTTCTCGGGAGCCCTGCTGAGTAAAGTGCCGCCACTTCCTCTTGCAACGGAAATAATATCAAAAGCCTTAAGCTGCGATAAGAGCCGCCGGATAATGACAGGATTTACCTGTATGCTTCCGGAAAGGATCTCACTGGTTACTTTTTGCCTGTCTCCATACAGCGCTATGTACGCAAGCATATGAACCGCGATGGTAAATTTGGTCGAAATCTGCAACGGCATTCCCTCCTGCCATGGAATTTACTTTTATATAATATAACATTTTCCAATGTGCAAGAAAAACTACGCCGCAAGTCGGCTATTTTACCAGAGCAAACCCTCCGGTCCATCCGATTTTTTCCCTTGCGGCCAATGTCATCTGGAAGAAACCTACTGCTTCCATCTCGCGAGCCCTTTTCAGACTCCCTGCATCAATAACGGCCAGCGGACTCCCTGCAAGCGCCTGGACCAGCTTATTCTTGGCTTCTTCTGAATCAGACGCCGCAAACACGGTTGTCTGTTTATCACCGCCAATATTTCCGGAATCCAATGTTGCAGCAAAGTTCGTATTGAACGCTTTCACCACATAGCTTTCCGGCAACTCTTTCTGAATGCCGGCCGCCACAGAACTGTCTGCCGGCACCTGCAGACTGTCAAAAGTGGAAAAATCCACCGGATTGGTGATATCTACCACGACTTTTCCTTTCATGGCGCCCTTATATTTGCCTAAAATATCCTTTACTGCCGCAAAAGGAACTGCCAGAACAATGATATCTCCCAAGGTTGCTGATTCTTCATGTCCAACAAAAGTAACCTCCTGCCCTGCCAGTTCAAAATTTTTACCGATTGCCTTTCCCATATTTCCATGTCCAAAAATTGTAATTTTCATAATATTTCCTCCTGCAAAATAGACTAAAAATAATTTATCAAATTCTGTATTCCTTACTTTTACAATATTCTATCTATTTTTTACTTCTCATCCCTCCCCTCTTAATGTAATTGCATTTGTTACATTAAGTATACATGGCCCCGGATGTAATGTCAATAGTTACATCTAGAAATCAATTTTCTTTTCTATTCCATAAAAAAAGACCTCTGCCAAAGCAGAAGGCCCTTTTTATTTTCTTTTATTTATTATTTTTTTGCCTGCCCAAACCATTTTTCAAATATTTTGTCATATTCACCGTTTGCCTTTAACTCCTTCAGCGCCTTATTGACAGCCGCCTGCATTTCTTTATTATCCTTTTTCATCGCAAATACAAAGCCGACATCCGTTTTCGGGGTTCCAACAATCTTCAAGTCTTCAGAACCGCCCTGTTTTAAATAATACATGGCAACCGGCTGGTCTACAACGAAAGCATCCAGCGTTTTCGCACGCAATTCCATGAATGCCTGTGCATTAGAGTCGAGCTGCTTGACTTCGCCTTTGGCCGCTTGGATCATTTTCACAGGTTCTGTCCCCACCTGGGCACCTGCTTTCTTCCCTTCCAGATCTGCCCAATCCTTAATGGAATCATTGTCTTTATTTACAATGATGACAAATCCGTTCTTATCGAAATAAACATCTGAAAAAGCAACCTGTTTTTCACGATCCGGATTTGCAGAAAGCCCGGATGCAATCATATCAATCTGCCCGCTTTGAACGGCCGGAATCAATGCATCAAAGCCCATGCTCTTGAATTCCATTTTGCTTCCCATCTGTTTGATGACCGCATCAGCCAGGTCCAGATCAAAACCCACATACTTATCATCTTTTGTGAATTCAAACGGAGGAAATGTAGTTTCTGCTCCGACCCGGATAACAGACGGAATTCCTGATTTTCCTGAATCACCGGATTTTGCCTTTTCACCGCTGCCGCCACAGCCGGATACCGCCAATACCACAGCCATAGCACCGGCCGCAACTGCCATTTTCATCTTTTTATCAAACATAGTTTCCATCTCCATCCAAAAACAAAATTATTTATATGCACATATTATCAATATTATGCATTTCTGTCAATAATAATTCATTTAGAATTCAACTGGAATTTAACATTTATTAAACTTAATATTATATAAAATATACAAGGATTTTCGATTATTTGACCACCATATGGCATCATGGTATAGTTAAAAAGTATGATATTTTTCTATAATTATTTATATAGAAGGGCTCTATGGAAATTATTATCGATTTTTTATCTGATTGGGGTTACTCTGCGCTTTTCATCTGCATGGTACTCGAAAATATGAATATTCCGATTCCCAGTGAAATCATTCTCGGCTTCGCCGGATTCCTTGTTTCTCAGGATATTTTTTCATTTTGGCCCACCATCCTCATCGGAACCATCGCAGGCATCGTCGGCTCTTTATTATCCTATTATATGGGTCTCAAGGGCGGACGGGAATTAATGCTGAAGCACACTGCAAAAGGCGGAATGGGTGCAAAAAAACTGATCGCTGCAAAAAACTGGTTTGAAACCTACGGAGGTATTGCCGTATTCACAGGGCGCCTTCTGCCCGGAATACGTACCTTCATTTCTCTTCCTGCTGGTATTGCACATTATCCTCTTCCCCATTTCATCGGATACACGATCATCGGTACTGTTCCATGGACGATTTTCCTTGTATATATGGGTGCGCTTTTGGGGCAAAACTGGACTCTCCTATTGGACTACAAACTGGAAATCGCCATTATCTCCTGCCTCATCGCCGGAATCATCGTTCTCGCATTTTACCTGTGGCAGAAATCAAAAAAGAGGAATATGGATTCCGGTTCATGACGATTCATTCGCCTCTTTCACTACACGCACTTTAACATCTAATAAATCATCCTATACTAAGAGGTCACATCAGTGAGCACAAAAAGACAGAAACGTGAAAAACTTCGATTTGCACAGGAACAGGAAACAAACGAAAGACTTAAATATGCAACGGCAAAAACATTGATTGGCATTTTTGTCCTTGCCCTTATGTTTTTCGCATGGGGATCTCAAGCACTCCCCATTACCGACCCGGTGGAATCCAATTATGCATTAACAGCAAAAGAAATGGTTCTCTCCGGAAACTGGATGTCTCCTCAGATTTACGGACAATTTTGGTATGACAAGCCCATCATGGTTTATTGGTTTCTTTCCTTATCCTATACCATCTTTGGATTTACGGATTTTGCCTCTCGCTTCCCTGCCGCCCTTTGTGGGGCATTGACGATCCCTACACTGATCTGGTACATCCGACGCATTACAAAAGACAATATTGTTTCCATATGGTCCGGTGTCATGCTGGCAACTTCCTTTGAGTTCTGGATTATTTCCCATGCCATCATTACAGACAGCATGCTCATGTTATTTACCATTCCCACCTTTCTTTCTGCTTACATAGGGCTTACTGAAAATAATAAGCGCCATCTTACGATTGCTTATGCAGCTGCAGGATTGGCCTGTCTATCCAAAGGTCCGGTCGGACTTGCCTTACCCGGACTGCTTTTTCTGATTTGGTGCGTCTGGATGAAAGAAAAGGAATTATTTTTCAGGCTGTTCCCCTGGCAGGGAATCCTTGCCTTTTTGATTATCACACTCCCCTGGTACGGAGGGATGTATCTCATTCATGGAAATGATTTCATTACAGAATTCCTTGGCCTGCATAATGTACTTCGGGCCACGGTTTCTGAACACCCCAATGACAATCATTTTTATTACTACCTTATTCTTTTTCCGCTTTCTGTCCTTCCTTGGATCGGACTTTCCTTGTATCAGATAAAAAAATCATGGGCAGACAAGCCCGCTTTCTATAAATTCCTGATGGTCTGGTGCATTGGAACTATACTCTTTTACACCCTGATGGCCACTAAATATGTGACGTATACTTATATTGCCATCGCTCCTGCCGTCATCCTTGCTGCCCACGCGGCTCCGGATGTGACTGAAGGGAAAAAACTCCCCGGCCTGCTTGCCATTATTCCGTTTTTCCTGCTTATTTCCGCACTCTTCACCGGAACGTTTTTCATCCCCAACGTTCAGTGGTGGCCTTTTTATATTGTTTTTGCCTATGCAGTATGGGCACTGGTTTTTCGTTGGAACAGGAACGCCCACATGCGCTTGACCGTAATTTCCACCGTCACCGCCTCTGCATTTCTCGTTGTCATCATTTCCGGACTTCCCGTATTCCTCCACACACGCTCAAGCATCGATATGGCGGAATACTTCCACAGCCTTCCGGGAAAGCATTACTTTTTTAACACTTATGAAACATCCTATGCATACTATACAGGAGATCCAGCATCACGATTATCTGTAAAAACTTATTCTATAAAAGCTAAGACCGGTTCC
Source organism: uncultured Dialister sp. (assembly GCA_902462205.1). Lineage (GTDB taxonomy): Bacteria > Bacillota > Negativicutes > Veillonellales > Dialisteraceae > Dialister. The sequence goes on along the minus strand of CABQAR010000001.1, from coordinate 143,207 downwards.
TCCGACGTTGAGAAGCGAGATAACCGTTGGAACAACAAATCTCCAATACCAACTATTACAGAAGAAGAATTTAGGAAATCAGATCCAACCAAACCCGTATATCTATATGTTGATAATAAAAATGCTTATGATATGATGTCCTGGGATTTAAGTGATAGATTTTCCATAGATAAAGTATTCGATAATGGAATTATTTTCAAGCTGGAGCAATAAATGACCAATCCATCTGATACAGAAAAGGCCGAACGGTTTATTGATAACCTGTCGGCATTTAAACAGGACTCCGTTTTCAATCCATGGTCGGACCATGATCCTGATTATGAAATAGAAAACGCCCCCCTGATACGGAGAACGCAGATGAAAGATTATCTGGCACGCAGACTGTCATCTGCAAAAATCCTTCTGATTGCGGAAGCCTGCGGTTATCAGGGGGGCCATTTCAGCGGAATTGCAATGACCTGTGAACGGATGATTCTAAATCTCCATTCCACGGTCAATTCCATGATGATATTGGGATATCAAGGGGCTCGGACGAGCCGTGCAGACAGTCCTTTCATCGATAAATCCACACAAAGGCAAAAAGGATTCAATGAACCGACAGACACCGTGGTGTGGTCTGCCTGTTTGGAATCCGGACTGATGCCTGATGAATTTATTCTGTGGAATATATTCCCCTTCCACCCTTACAAAAAAGGCTGCCTTTTAAGCAACCGTACACCGACAGAAGATGAATTATCCCTTGGACTTGCTTATACCAAACAATTGTTGTCCATCACCGGCCCGCTTCCTATTTTCGCAGTAGGAAAGAAAAGCGAGACCACATTGGCGGATGCAGGGTTCTCTGTTACCGGACTTCGTCATCCGGCCAACGGAGGCGCCAATATTTTTCGAGCCGGGTTAAAAAGCGCACTACAAAAGAAATAATGAATATAAAAAAGACCTTTGAGGACAATTCAGCATGTTTCCTCAAAGGTCTTTTAGTTTACAAAATCAGTGATGCCCATGCAGGATGTATCTTTTCGTGAAATAATTCCAGATCATGACGATTCCGCTGGCGATCACTTTCGCAAACATGTACCAAAGGCCGGCAATCTCCACGAAAAACCACATGGTTAACTGATTGATTCCAAGACCTGCGACTGACGTAGCCATGAACAGAGCCATTTCCATTCCCGTCTGCTTCCCCGTCCGGAACACAAACATCACGCAAAGAATGTAATTTACAATCAGAGATATGGTGAAGGCAATCGCAGCAGAAGTCAGATAATTAATTCCTCCAAATTCTGTCAAACCATATAACAATACATATTCAAGAATAAAACATCCGCCACCTACCGCGAGAAAGCGAATGACTTCCCAAAATCTGTCTCCTTTAGGCAGTTTTTCCCTTATTTCCGCTAACAAGTTGTTCTCCTTTAAATAATATCAGTTGAATATTATTATATATGCCCTTTCTGCACAAAACAATTATTTTCTCCGCCGTTATTCCATACAAAAAGGATAATGGCTGATTTGTTTCCATTATCCTTTTACTTGTCAATTTACCTGTCAATCAATTCTTATCAGACCGATTCAAAAGCTCACAGTTCTGTTGCTTTTCTAAGCGCCATGAGATTTTCTTCTGACGCCCGCGGATCAACTACGCATCCCGGTGCAAGAATCAGTCCTTTTCCTTCCACCTGGCCGATCGCATCCTTGACATGCGCCGTAATTTCTTCCGGCATGCCATCCAGAACAATATCATCATACTGTAAAACGCCATTTACGAAATAAGGCGCGGATTTAATCCCTGCCATAAGGCACTTACCCGTCAGTTCCCGTGCTTCCTTCAATGAAGGGAACGTATGACGGTCATGCCAATTCAGGCAATTCACCGGATAATCCATCAGCTTCTCAAAATATATATCTTCTCCATGGATATGGATCGGATTAAACCATGTCTTTTTTTCATAGCTGTGTATGACTTCTAAATCATAAAACTCTCCAAACTCCTCAAATTGCTCTTCTGTCATCATCGTCCGCACCGCGTTCTGTGTCGCGAAAAAGAATCCGTCCACGCCGGCTGCCATATTGTAACTGACGAAATCAAGAGTCGTTGCCGTAATGGCTGCCAGTGCATGATGAATGGCGCGGGGGTACTCAACCATATCCTTCAGGAGACGCTCCCCGGCCAATTTCTTCAATGTGGAAAACGGGCTGAAAATTGTCTGAATCACAGGAGTCCCCTCGTGGCGGCGCTTGATGAGCTCACGGGCAAATTCAACCTGTTTTCCATATGTTCCCTGGATGGCCGGTATCGCGCGGATGGCATCATAGGCCGCCGGACTGTCTATGGCAAATTTTGCCACAATCGGTTCTTTGTACGGATCACAATAGATTTTGATCTGGTTCCCAAAATCCTGCGTCGAATATAAACCGAAGGGCATCATCTTGATGTAATCAAAATCATATTTCTCGGTCATCTCCACTTCCGCTTCTGCCAAAGAAATAGGATCCTGATCGTGCTCCGATAAATGCATCCAGGCTGCTACAGGCACACGATCTACTGCCTCACCGGCAATGGCTGCACGGATACGTTCTTCTCTTGTCATATTTATCTCCTTTCCAAACAAGGACGTGATTAAATATTTACGTGTATATTATAGCATAATCACTTTTTACAGTTATTTCGGAGAAATGGTAAAATAAGGCTGATCATAAAGAATTTACTACAGCAGATGAAACAAATCTTTTCCTCGTATATTACCTTTTAAGGAGGGGGTTATTTTGAAAAAATCAGCATATATTCTTGCCACCGCACTCTTTTTCTTTTCTGTTCCCGCTTATGCATCTGATTCTCCATCGTCGCTTCCCGCAAGGAACCCTTCCGTATCCTCTGCTCTGCAGTCTCCTCTGCAGGTGAGCCGCGACAAATGGGAATATGATGAAGAAAATGATATTTACTATCAGATCGGATTGGTCTATTGTGCGAAACCGCAGGCCTATGAATATGAATCCCTTGCCGTCTATGTCCCCGGCGCATATTTTGACGGCCGTAAAAACGAGGATGGAACCTACACATGTACCATTAATAAAAAGAGAGCTGTCGGAAAATACACCGCTGCCACCGCCCCTATCGTCATGCCCCTGAACACAGGAGGCTATGCGGCACAGGAAGCCCCTGCCTCCTATAACGCCAAAGACCTTTCCGCCTATCTTGATAAAGGATTTGTATACATATACGCTGGATGCCGCGGCAGGGATAACGGAACAAATCCGGATGGAACTTCCTTTGATGGAGGTGCGCCATGGGGCGTAACCGATTTGAAAGCTGCCATCCGTTATCTTCGCTACAATACGGGCTCCCTCCCGGGGGACAAAGACCGCATATTTACTTTCGGCCATAGTGGCGGCGGTGCACAAAGCGCACTCATGGGTGCCACCGGAGACAGTGAGTTATATGCACCTTATCTAGATTCTATCGGTGCCATCATGAAAGACGATGATAATCAATACATCAGTGACGCCATCTATGGTGCCATGTGCTGGTGCCCTATCACAAACCTGACGCAATCCGATTTATCCTATGAATGGATGATGGGGCAATACAGCCATGAGGGCACAAGGAATTACGGCACATGGACCAGAGAATTTTCGAGAGACATGGCGCGTGCCTATCCTGCGCTTCTCAACCAATTGCAATTGAGGGATGAAACCGGAAATCTCCTGACACTCACCCAATCAACGAATGGCATATATGCATCAGGATCTTACTATGGCTACATGAAAAAAACGATAGAAGACTCCCTCAATCATTTCCTGTCAGATACGGCCTTCCCATGGACCTCCGGTTCCGATAGCTTCATGCTCGACGGCGATCTGCCGGGAGGAAAAGAAAGAGTATTCAAAGGACCTATATCTCCTGACGGCAGGCCCATGCAACAGACGAAGCAGGAACCAGTCACATATGATACCGCCGGAGATTATATTTCCGCGCTTAATAAAAATACCTCCTGGATCCATTACGATGAAAAGACGAATACCGCCAGTATTTCCTCCATCGAAGCGTTCATCACCCATATGAAATCACCGAGTAAAGATACAGGTGCTTTTGATGATTTAAACAAAAAGCAGGCAGAAAACAGACTCTTTGGCACCGGTAAGGAAAGCCCCCTGCATTTCGATCCTTACATGGCCTATCTTTTGAAAGCCAATCAGGGTAAATACAGTCACTATGCTGATTGGGACGAACAAAAAGTAAATGAATATATCAATGAAATAGATAATACAGACAACCTCTCCATTCCCAGTCCTATCCGCCAGATGATGTATGATCCAATGACCTATCTTGTTTATGATAAGAATGTAAAACAGCCTTCTACACTTGCAAAACACTGGAGAATCCGTTCCGGCATTTTCCAAAGCGACACCTCGTTAAATACGGAATTGAATCTGGCATTGGCATTAAAGGCGCGCCCGGACGTGGACAGCGTTGATTTCGAAACAGTTTGGGAACAAAAACACACAAAGGCAGAAAGAACAGGAAACAGCACTGATAATTTCATTTTCTGGGTAGAAAGTGTCTGCCCCTGATTCGGAGCTTCATTTTTATCCGTAGTCTTTATATGTAAAAAAGCAATCCTTTGGGGTTGCTTTTTCCTTAGCCGACGATGACAGGATCGAACTGCTACGTAGCGAACTTGATTTACAGGAGCCTGCGACGCATAAATCATTGTGTGTCACCAATGCAGGAGGTTGTAACCCTTTATCCCTATACGCAAAAAAGCAATCCTTTCGGATTGCTTTTCCTTGGCGGGCGATGACAGGATCGAACTGCTACGTAGCGAACTTGATTTATAGGAGCTTGCGACGCATAAATCATTGTGAGTCACCGATGCAGGAGGTTATATACCCTTTATCCCTATACGTAAAAAAGCAATCCTTTCGGATTGCTTTTCCTTTGGTGGGCGATGACAGGATCGAACTGCCGACATTCTGCTTGTAAGGCAGACGCTCTCCCAGCTGAGCTAATCGCCCATATGGTGACCTGTGCGAGATTCGAACTCGCGAACCCGCCGTGAAAGGGCGGTGTCTTAACCACTTGACGAACAGGCCATTGGCTCCTGAAGCAGGGTTCGAACCTGCGACATCGTGATTAACAGTCACGCGCTCTACCGGCTGAGCTATTCAGGAATATGTACACAAGAGTACGTGAGATATAATATCAGATATTCAGGAATTTTGCAATAACCTCTTTCATCTCTTTTACACAAAATAATTTACTCCGGCAAAGGCCTGCAACACTTAAATCATCACGAGCCACCACCACTGAAAGTTATCCCCCTTTATCCTCACATGTAAAAGTCACTCCTTTGGGGTTTCTTTTTCCGTGGTGGGCGAGACAGGATCGAATGCTACATGGCGAACTTGATTTACAGGAGCTTGCGACGCATAAATCATTGTGAGTCACCGGTGCAGGAGATTGTATACCCTTTATACCTATACGTAAAAAAGCAATCCTTTCGGATTGCTTTTCCTTGATGGGCGATGACAGGATCGAACTGCTACGTAGCGAACTTGATTTACAGGAGCTTGCGACGCATAAATCATTGTGAGTCACCAATGCAGGAGGTTGTATACTCTTTATTCCTATACGTAAAAAAGCAATCCTTTCGGATTGCTTTTCCTTGGTGGGCGATGACAGGATCGAACTGCCGACATTCTGCTTGTAAGGCAGACGCTCTCCCAGCTGAGCTAATCGCCCATATGTGTTGCTGATGTATATTATGCCTCATGCTTGAAAAATTTTCAAGCCCTTTTCTTTCGATCAGGCTTTCTTATCCATAAATAATGATAAATCGCTTTTATAAATTATCAGATAACCCGAATTTATATTCATTTTCATAAAAAAAGACTTGACATCGGATATTAACCCGATTATACTCATACCAACATCAGATACATGATGATGAAGAAGAGGTTTTGAAATCTGTTCAGAGAGGCAGCGTTTGGTGAGAGCTGCCAGATAGCAATATCCTTTCCGCTTCGGAGTGATAGATGAAGAGTCTATCGGGTATGCCCGTTACAGCAGATCAAAGATGGCTGAAAAGCAATTTGGGTGGTATCGCGGGTGCTCTCGTCCCTTACAGGATGGAGGGCGTTTTTTATTAGTCCTTGATACAGCCCGGATATATTTCAGCTAAATTGGGTGGCACCGCGAGAAAAGAGAAGCTCGTCCCATGGGACGTCTTCTCTTTTTGTGTATTCACAGGAGGAATCAATTATGAAACGCGTGTATAACTTTAACGCAGGTCCATCCCCCATGCCTCTCGAGGTTCTGGAGGAAATCAAGGCGGAAATGACGGATTTCCATGACACCGGCATGGGCATCATTGAAATGAGCCACCGCTCCAAAGAATTCCAGTCAGTCATCGATGAAACGAAAGCGCTTCTCTTTGAATTGATGCAACTGACCCCTGATCATGACATCGTATTTATCCAAGGCGGTGGCACTCTGCAGTTCCTGATGGAAGGATACAATTTCCTCCACACCCGTGCCGCTTATGCGGATACAGGCGTATGGGCACACAAAGCCCGTGACGCAGCCCGATTCTTTGGAGACGTCTATGATGCCAATTCATCAAAAGACAAAAATTACTCCTATATTCCGAAAGAATACCATCTTCAGCCGGATACGGATTATCTTCACATCACGACCAACAACACGATTTATGGTACGGAATACCAAACCTTCCCTGAGGTGGACGTTCCGTTGATCTGCGACATGTCTTCCGATATTCTTTCCAGACAGATCGATTTCAATAAATTTGATCTGATTTGGGCAGGCATCCAGAAAAATCTTGGCGCCGCAGGGATGGCTCTCGCAATTCTGAAAAAGGACTTTGCCGGAACGGCCCGTACAGACATCCCTCCATTTCTTCAATATAAGACTTTCATAGAAAAAGATTCTACATACAACACCCCGCCGGTATTCTGCATTTATACATTAAATAAAATGCTCCACTGGATAAAGAACAAAGGCGGTCTTGCCGCCATCGAAGCAAGGAATATGGCGAAGGCAGAAACCATATACCGCGCCATCGATAAGAGCAATGGATTCTACAGAGGCCATGCCGTCAAAGAAGACAGAAGCCGGATGAATATCACTTTTAATCTGTCCACCCCGGAAATGGAAAAAGATTTCGTTATGAAAGCCAAAGAAAATGACTTTATCGGTGTCAATGGCCACCGCCTGGTAGGAGGCTGCCGCATCTCCCTCTACAATGCGGTCACCCCCGAATCGGCTGAAGCCGTGGCACAGTTCATGGACGAATACAGAAGGACTCACGAATAAAAGCATTATAAATATTCTTGTTTCAATTGATTGATAAAGGAGGATTATTATGTACAGGATTTTTATCACCGCCGATGTGGCAAAGGAAGCCAAGGAATTTTTAGAAAGAGAATTCATCGTTGATATCCAGCCCAATATGGATGAAGATTCTTTATGCAAGGTGATTGGAGAATATGACGCTATCATTACCAGAAGCCAGACAAGGATTACAAAGAAAGTCATCGATGCCGCCACAAATCTGAAAGTCATCGGGCGTGCCGGTGTCGGTATAGACGGCATAGATATTCCGGAAGCCACGGCGAAAGGCATTACCGTCGTCAATACGCCTGAGTCCAATACGATTGCCGCCTGCGAGCATACCATTGCCCTCATGCTTTCCATGACACGCCATATACCGCAGGCACACCAGTCCATCATGGAAGGAAGATGGGATCGGAAAAGCTTTACCGGCATCCAGCTTTTAAACAAGACCGTCGGAATCATCGGCGTCGGCCGTGTCGGTTCAAACGTGGCAAAACGCCTTCAGGCCTTCAATATGAGGACCATCGGTTACGATCCCTACATCCCGCTGGAAAGAGGCCAGCAGCTGGGCGTGGAACTAGTCGATCTGGACACGCTTCTCCGTGAATCGGATTACATTACCCTCCATACACCGCTCACTGATGAAACCAGGGGAATGATCGGCGCCAGAGAACTTGAAAAAATGAAAGCGGGCGTCCGTATCGTCAATGCTTCCCGCGGTGCTGTCATTGACATCGATGCATTGGCAGAGGCGCTGAAAGCAGGAAAAGTGGCAGGCGCAGGAATCGATGTATGGGTCAATGAACCGCTCAAACCGGAAAATAATCCTTTCCTTGGAATGCCCGACGTGACCCTCACTCCCCATTTGGGCGCCTCCACGATTGAAGCACAGATCGGAGTAGCCACTGATGTGGCCCGCGGCGTTGCAGATGCCCTCCACGGAGAACCGGTGGCCACCGCAGTTAATGCTTCCCCCATCACGAAAGCCACTCTTGCCGTCATCCAGCCTTATTTCAACCTCTGCGAACGCATGGGAAATATCGGGATCGACCTCGCTGACGGACGTATTTCCAGAATCAGCGTGGAATATACCGGTGAACTGACGGAAACAGAAACCGCTCCGCTAACCACCGCCGTACTGAAAGGATTACTGACCCCCATCCTCCAACAGACTGTTAATTTCGTCAACGCGCGGAATATCGCAGAGGAACGGCACATGGAAATCAGAGAAGTCAAAGCAAAAAAAGGCCACTATTTCACCAATACTGTCACACTGACCATCGATACCGATAAAGGGACGCACAGGATCACCGGCTCCCTCTTTGACCGCAAAGAAGCGAAAATCGTTTCTCTCGACCATTTCCGTGTGGATTTCGAACCAAAGGGATGCATCATCCTTGCCCCTCATGAGAACAAACCGGGCATGATCGGCCAGATGGCCACTGTCTTAGGCAAGGCCGGCATCAACATCAACGGAATGCAGGTCGGCGCTTCCAATACGGATAAAGAAACAAACGTCATGGCCGTTGCCGTTGACAAAGATATTCCCAGCGCCGTCATTCCTGCCCTTATGAACATTGACGGGATCCACGATGTCACCGTCATTCACTGTGAAAACTGATATTTTGAGAGGCTACCATGATACGAATCATTCTGATCCGCCACGGAGAAACAACATGGAATATAGAAGGACGCTATCAGGGACAGGAAGATACACCGCTTTCTGAAAAAGGCATCCGGCAGGGGAAATCGATCGGCACCGCATTAAAAGAAATCCCCATTGACGCGGCCATTTCAAGTCCCCTGTCCCGTGCCCTTGATACCTGCCGATACGCCACGGCGTACCATCAGCTGGATATTCTGACAGACCGTCGCATAACGGAAATCTCCCATGGATTATGGGAAGGAATCCATGCGGAGGAAATCGAAAAGAAATATCCCGATGAATTCCGGCTTTGGCACACGCATCCTGACAAAGTGCAGATGCCGGAGGGAGAGTGTCTTGACGATGTACGGAAACGCGTAAGACGTGCATTTGATGAATATGCCGCAGCTTATGATGGAAAGACCATTCTGGTTGCCGCCCATGACGCAGTCAACAAGGTCATTCTGTGCGACATACTCAATCTGGATATGGGATACTTCTGGCACATTAAACAGGATAACGGCTGCATCAATGTTATCGAATACGATCAGGGGCTCTGGCGGCTGGTTACGTTAAACTCCACCGCCCATCTGGGATATTTAATTTCAGGCATAGAGCAAAAAGGATTGTAACTCATTCTTTTTCCATTAAATAAGTCCCCTGCTCTGGTTTCTCTGTTAACAGCAGCAACAAAAAACAGGTGAAGGGTTCCACGATAAAAAGCCTTCATCTGTTTTTATTGCCTCATCCTATTTATTCATTTGCGCTGCAGGAGTGTGATTCTCCCCCTGGTCCGTTTCTCCGGAAAGAGCTTTGGATACATCTGTGGGAACACGCCTGTATGGAAACTTTTTCCACAGACGCTTTGTCACTTCATCCATAATATAGCTGTCCCGTACAGAGCCCTCTTCTTCTCTTTCAAAATAGGAGGCACGGTCATCGCGGACGTCCTCTCCTTTTTTATAGCTGTACACGTCTACAATGACCCTCGTTTCCACGATAGGGTCTCGGTCAAAGAAAAGAGAAACAGGAACGGAACGCCACTGCACCCATTGCGTTACAACAGGCATGACCACAAGGTCTGCATTTGTTTCTTCAGCCAGCTCGGGAAGCTGTGACGGACTTATATTTTTAAGTGCATAATCCGTAGTATTCAGCTGCCTGTAGTACGGATAACGGAAGACCTGCTCCATCTCCCGTTTCAGATAAGCAGCCGCATATCCTCCGCTGGAATCCTGATACCTGACGGGGAGCAGCAGCACGGTCCGCGTATTATCAAAATAGCCCAACCTGCGGTTCATTTCCTTATCCGCAGCCTCTGCCGTCAGCCCTATCGCAAAAATCATAAAAAAGCATAATACATATTTCCAGAGTCCTTTCATCATGCACACCTCCATGCCCAACGGGAAACTGTCCATCGGTCAATTTATACTATCAGTGTACCACAAGATTTGCAGATTGGCAGTCTTTTTCTTTTTATTTACACGTTATAAGACTTTTCTATATTGCATATGCATGATATAATAATAAAAAACTTTTATATGCTTATTTTATAAATATTGAGTCATTTCGACGCAGAGGTGTTTGCATGAATAATACGGACTGGAAGATTCTGATCTATCTCCGTGAAGAACGCAGTATCAACAAGGTGGCTAAGCGACTGTTTATGACGCAGCCTTCTTTAACCTACCGATTAAGCCAGATGGAAAAGGAAATCGGCTGTCCGCTTTTTATCCGTACGAACAAGGGTGTCCATTTCACCGATGCGGGAAACAGGCTCTTTTCTTTTGCTGAGAAAGAACTGCAGCAGTATCAGGACATGAAGAATTATGTCACCCATGAGCCGAATTCCATTTCCGGAGTGCTTCGGATCGGCGCCTCCCAGTCTTTCTCTCAATCCCATGGCCCTGCATTGCTGAAGGGTTTTGTGGACGAATACAATGATATAGAGATTTCTCTCACCACGGATACCAGCGACAGATTAGTCAAGCTGGTCAAGAAAGAAGATATCCATCTTGCCATTGTCCGCGGCAATCAGGAATGGCCTGATTCGGATATCCTTTTGGAGGATGCTCCCCTGTATCTGATTTCCGCCCAGAAGATTGATTTTGATACCCTGGCACAGCAGCCTTCCATCCGTTACCGCAGCGATCCGTCTCTGGACGAGCTTCGCAGCCGCTGGTGGCGCCAGAACTTTACGGACTCTCCCCATTTTTCCCTCACGGTCAGCGACTGCCTGACCTGTGTGGAAATCGTCAATCACGGCCTTGGCCACTCCCTGATTCCTGCCGATATGCTGCCGAAATGTACAGATAACGTGGACCGTCAGATGATTTATGACAGCCAGAAACGGCCGATTCTCCGACCGAGCCATTTGATTTTCAAGGAAGCGATGCTTCAGTCTACACCGGTCAAGATTTTTGTGGACTATGTAAAGAGATACTTCAATATTTCCGAATAAACTTTTTCTGTATTTTTAAATGATTTAAAGGATATCAGCGCTTCCGTCGCATTGATATTTTTTAGGTCATTTTTTATTTTAAGGAATCCCTATGTCTGAACCAGCCATACAAATCATGAGGAAACGGATAAAAAACATGTACATCCGCATCCATCCGGATAAATCCATTACAGTCAGCGTACCCGTTTCAACATCAAATGACAAAATCCATGAATTCCTTTCCCTTTACCGGCCATGGATAGAAAACGCCCTGCTGAATATCCCGGATACTTCCGGACACACCTATGCAGATGGCGAACCCCATACCATTCTCGGAAAGGAAAGGACTCTCCGTCTATTTGCGGGAAGCCGAAACCAATGCATCCTTTCCGATGATGCCATATATATGATAAGGCGGAACCACGCCGTTAATCCGGAAAAGCTTTTTGAAAAGGAAATGAAGCGGTATCTGGAAGAGATCCTCGCCGGATATATCAGTCACTGGTCCCCTGTCATGAAAGTCACGCCTGCTTCCTTTTCCATCCGCCACATGCGCACCCGGTGGGGAAGCTGCAACAGAAAGACAGGGGTGCTCCATTTTTCGCTTGACCTGGTATCAAAGCCTCTGCCATGCATTGAATCGGTCGTTGTCCATGAACTGAACCATCTTTTGGAGGCAGGCCACAATAAACGATTCTATGCGCTGATGTCCCAATGGATTCCCGACCATAAGGAACTCCGAATGGAATTAAACCGGGCAAGAAGAGAATTTTACTGATTTCTTCATGAAAAAACAGAGATGTCTGAAAGAATCATTTTCAGACATCTCTGTTTTTTATTTTCTGATTTTAAAGCTGCCCTGTCACTTCCATGGCATGTTTCAATCTGGCCGCGATTCCGGGAATCTTCCTCTTCGGAATTCCGCATACGGCCACACGGACGCCGGCAGCCAGCGGAACAAGGTACAGATGCTCCTCATGCAATTTCTCGCAGACCGCGTGAGAATCTCTGGCCGGAATGGAAATAAAGAATCCTGCCTGATACGGCAATATGGGCAGTCCCACTTCATTGGCCTCCCTGACAAATATCTCCGCCCGTTCCTTAATCAGCGTATAATATTCTTCTTTTTCCTTTTCCCATGCCTTTCTCAGTCCCGGATCTTCCCATATGCGGATCAGTGTTTCCTGCGCCCCCCTGACATTGCTTGACCAGGTGGCCCGATTCGTGAATTCATTGATTTCTCTGAACTCCCGGACGAGCTTTTCATTACAGGATAACGCAATCAAAGCTCCGGAACGCATCCCATACATCGTAAAGCCTTTGGACATGCTGTAACCGATCAGCACGAATATATTCTCGTGAAGATTCCCCAGCTTCCTGAAAAATTTCCTTGCGTCAGGTCCTGCATAATCAAGATACGCCACATCGCACAGCAGAATGATATGCCGTCCCTTTTCCGCCAGCTCCGTAAATAAAGACAGGACGAAATCCCAGTCTTCCTCCGTCAGCGCATATCCGGTCGGATTGTGGGCAGGAGAATTGATGACGACTGCCACTCTTTCCTGCTTTCCCGCCATGTCCCGTACATTTTCCTCGAAGGAAGCCTTATTGAAATGGAGATGCTCATCAAACAGCCTGTAAGTCCTCAATCGGCGGCCATCATTTTCACAAATCGTCTTGTATGCCCCCCAGTACCAGTCACAGGTCAGAACCTCTTCTCCCGGTGCCGTGTAGTTATGGATGACATGATGGATTCCGCCCGTTCCGCCGGTCGATGCCACGGCCGCCGTAAATCCTTCCGGACGATAGTCTCCGAAACAAGCCTCCTGCGCATCCTTTAGATAAGCAGGCAGTCCTGCAATCGGCGCATAAGAAACAATATCCGCCATGGACAAGGAACGAAATACCTTTTCCACGGTGGGCAGACAGACTATTTTTTCTTGCTCATCCAAAATGGTGCCGATCGTGCCATTAATGACCTTTTCCGCTCCTGTCACTGCGATATCCGCCTTCGCCGCATTATTGGCTCCATAAATCGCATCGTTGGATTTCCTGCCAAATGCCTGCGGGGCACATATTGTTTCAAGCATACACATCTCTCCTTCTCTTGAACAGACCATCTAAAAAACGAACATGCTAACCTTATCTCCCATTGTAAATAAATTATTTAAAAGCGCAAGGAAAATTTGAAGGAAACAGAACTTTTACTCCCGATTCCATGAACCCTGTCCTTTTCAAAAGAAGCCTTTCATTCCCGCATGAGAAAAGCGCTTATCCCCATTCCAAGGAATAAACGCTTCTATACATATTTTTTATATCTTGGTTGATTTTTCTAACACATGGTCTTCCGTCTCAAACAGAGCTTTTGCAAATTCACGGGAATCAAATCTCTGCAAATCATCTTCCCTTTCTCCGAGCCCGATCCATTTAATCGGCACATGGAGCTCTTCATGGATAGAAAGTACGACTCCGCCTTTGGCCGTGCCATCCAGCTTTGTCAGAACCACGCCTGTCAGGGGAACGATTTCCCCGAAATTCTGCGCCTGGCTGACAGCATTCTGCCCTGTCGTCGCATCCAGCACAAGGATGGTCTGATGCGGCGCATCAGGAATCACCTTTTTTACTACCCTGCTGATCTTCGCCAGTTCTTCCATCAGATTGACTTTCGTCTGCAGACGGCCTGCCGTATCGATCAGGACAACATCAGCGCCTCTTGCCTTTGCTGCCGATACCGCATCAAAAGCAACGGCCGCCGGATCGGCTCCTTCCGCATGCTTTACTATATCCGCGCCGGTACGCTCCGCCCATATCGTCAGCTGTTCGGAAGCTGCCGCCCTGAATGTATCCGCGGCCGCCAGCAGGACCTTCTTGCCTTCCTTATGGAACTGGGCAGACAGTTTTCCGATCGTCGTCGTCTTCCCCACTCCGTTAACGCCGACGACAAGATATACCTCCGGATGATGCAGGACTTCTTCTTTTCCCTCTTCCTCCGACAGCATGTCAACGACTGTTTTTTCCATGAACGGCATCACTTCATTCGTATGGTTGATGATTCCTTCCGTAACGCCTCTTCTGATCTGGCGCATCAGATAATCCGTCGTGCGCACGCCTAAATCTCCGGAAAGAAGGACCATCTCCAAATCTTCCAGAAAATCCTCATCGATTTGTGCATATCCGATGACCACCGTTTCAATATTTTTTATCAGACTCGCCTTGGTCTTTTGGAGACCGCTTCTGATCTTATCAAGAAATCCCATCCTTATCCTCCTTTATATAATCCCCTACCCGGACAGTCACAAGGGATGAAACCCCTTTTTCTCCCATCGTGACCCCCTGCAGCGTATCCGCAAACTCCATCGTCTTCTTTCTGTGGGAAATAACGACAAACTGCGTTTTTTTCTTGTAATCGGCAATCATTCGGCTGTAACGTTCCACATTGGCATCATCCAACGCCGCGTCAATCTCATCCACGAAACAGAATGGGGCAGGCCGGTACGCCATGAAAGAAATCAGGAGGGCAATGACGGTCAGCGCTCTTTCTCCGCCGGACATCAATGTCAATGGCTGCCTCTTCTTTCCCGGCAGCTGGAGGTACATTTCCACGCCTCCTTCGAGCGGGTGCGCCTCATCGGTCAATTCCAGTCTGGCCTTGCCGCCGGAAAACATGAGCTGCATGATCCGACCGAATTCCACATTGATTTTGGCAAAAGCTTCCGAAAACTGGGCGGACATCGTCGCGTCGATATCATGAATGACCGTTTCCAGTCCGTTCCTTGCCTTTTTCAAATCTTCGATCTGCGACTCATAAAACGACCGCCGGCGCAATTGCAGTTCATATTCTTCCTCACCATTCGGATTCACCGCTCCCAGTTTCCCTATGCGGGAATCCAGATCAGCCTGCTTCTCCTTCATATCCGCCATGGAACCGGACAGCCGCAGACTTTCTGCCATTTCCATGCTCAGCTCCTGCTGCTTCAGCTTTTCCAGTTCTTCCGACTCCTGCAGCTTGAAGCTGTCGATGCGCGCTTCCCTGTCGGCCATATCCTTCCGGATGGATGAGGATTTTTCCTGCGCTTCGCGCCAGGCTTCATCCTTCGACTTGCGATCCATGGAAAATGTATCTGATGTATTCTGCACGGCTTCCTGACGTTTTTTTACGTCCTGCCATTCTTTTTCCGCCAGCTTGAATTTTTCATCAATTTCTTTCATTTCCTGCTGAAGCCGTTTCCTCAGTTCTTCATTCTCCGATATGGACTTCATCAGCTTTTCTCTGTCCTGCTTCTGTTCCCGGGAGGCTTCTTCCCGTTCTTTCTGGCCCCTTCTGTTGAAGTTGACGGTTTCCTCCGCTTTTGTGGCGCTGATATGGAATTCTACCAGCCGTTTTTCCGCTTCTTCCATACTCTTTCGAAGGGCATCGCTCTTTTCATCTTCTCCTAAATCAGGAATATCATCATAGGCAGGCAGCTTTCCCGACAGCTCCGCCAGATACGCCATGACAGAAGCCAGCTTCTCTTCCATATGCTTCTGTTCTGCCTGATGTTTTATCTCCATGGTTTTCTGTGCGGAAACTGTGCGGGAAAGACCGTCCTTCTGTCCTGCGATACCGGCCAATTCCACCTTTAAAGCCTGCCATTCTTCTCTTTCACGGGTTACTTTTTCCGACAGCTCCGCGCAAAGGCTATCCTGCTTGCTTTTATTTTCCTTATCAGCACTCTGCTCTTTCTCCAGACGGCCCTCTTCTTTCAGGATGTCATTGATTTCCTTTTTCCTTCCGAAAAAAGTGTTCTCTTTTTTCTTCATGGAACCGCCGGTCAGCGATCCCCCGGGGTTGACCAATTGTCCGTCCAAAGTCACAAGACGGAGGCGATAATTATATTTTTGAGAAATATGGCGGGCAATATCCAGATTTTCGGCAATCAGCGTCTTTCCTAAAATGGCACCCATCAAATCCGCGTATGTTTCATCATAGCCAAAAAGCTCTGCCGCAATTCCGCATATACCGTCTTCTCTGGCCGCCTGCCTCTCTATCCCGTCATTCCCTTTCGGTTTCATGGATTCCAAAGGATAGAAGGTCGTCCGTCCCAGATTGTTTTTCTTGAGCCACTGGATAATATCCCCCGCGGCCTTAGATGTGTCCGTCACGATATAAGAAACCGCGCCGCCCAGCGCCACTTCCGCCGCCTCTGTATATTTGGGGGGTACCTGCAGAAGTTCGCCGACCGGTCCCAGTATGTGGTCATGAAAAAGAGAACGGCTTTCCAAAATAGTTTTCGTCGTCCTTGAGAAGCTGGCATATTCCTTATCCGCCCGATCCAGATATTCCCTTCGCGACTTAAGCTGCTGTATCTGCGCATGCAGACTGTTCAAATGGTTGAGCAGACTGTATTGCCTGTCTTCTTCCTCTTTTAAGCGGATGCTATCCTCTTTTCCGCTTTCTGCCAGCTGGTCCATTTTTTTCTGTATTTCAGTTTCTCTCATCACAAGGCCGGACAGCTGTTTTTCTGTTTCATTCCGATCTTCCAGTGTTTCTTTTATAGAAACGGCAAGAGCTTCCTGGTCTGCAATAAGCCGTGCTTTCTCATCGGTTCCATGCTCAAGCTCCCGTTCCAGACGTTCTTTTTCCGCAAGGCGCCGCCGATTGATATCCATCGCTTCACGGTATGCAGACTCCGCTTTCTTTAATTCTTCCGCAATTCCTGACTTTCTCTCTTCCTCCGCATGCAAGGCTTCCAGCTGCTCCTTCAGCAGGATTTCTGCCGAAGCCAATTCCTCTGCCATGTCCCGGATCTCGTCCGCCAGTTCCTTCTCCGCTTCCGTCTGATCTTCTTCGTCTGCTTTCAGACGTTCCGCTTCTTCTTCCGCATGATGGAAGGCTTCTTCCTTCACCCGGTAATCCCCGCGAAGCATTTCCATCAACTTCTGCTTTTCTGCCGATTCTTCACCGATCCTCCTGAGAGACTCCTGGTGCTCCAGCGCTTTCTTTTCCAGCTCTTCCTTTGCCGCGGCAAACTGCGCCAGCTTTGTCTGCCACTCCACATCCTCATCGGAAAGCATATTGTATTCATTTTCATAACGGGCGATCATGCGTCCGACGGAAGTCAGGCGCAATAAAGACATCGTCGCCTCCACTGCTTTTTTCTCTGACGAAAGCGTCTTATATATCTTTGCCTTTTCCGCCGCTTCTTTTAACGGTTCCAGCTGCTCGTCAAGCAATGCCATCAGATCCCGTACACGTTCCATATTCTCCGCGGTCTTTTCCAGTTTACGGAGCCCTTCATTTTTCCTCATCCGGTACAGGCTGATTCCTGCCACTTCCTCAAAAATAACGCGCCGCTCCTCCGGATGGGCTGTCAGCACCTGGTCGACCCTGTTCTGTCCGATAATGGCCATGGACCCTTTGCCAAGTCCTGTATTCGCAAGGAGCTCCTGAATATCCTTCAATCGGCAGCTCCTCTTATTCAGGCGGAAATCGCTGTCGCCATTACGGAGCACCTGCCGTGTGATGGCCACTTCTGCGGTATCCATCGGCAGCTCATGGTTGGAATTATCCAATATGAGCGTCACTTCCGCCGCATTCTTCGGACTTCTTCCTTCTGCGCCGGAAAAGATGATGTCTTCTGTTTTCTGCCCGCGCAGATTGCGGATATTCTGCTCTCCCAGCACCCAGCGCACGGCATCAGAAATATTGCTCTTACCGCAGCCATTCGGCCCCACGATAACAGTCATTCCATCGGCGAATTCAATTGTCGTCTTGTCCGCAAAAGACTTAAACCCCTGTAAAATCAAGCGGAGTAACTTCATACATCCTGCTCCTCGACCATTTTTATATTTTTATTATTATAATGGAAATACCCGTTTTTTACCACCGGAATGCAATCTGGCGAGATGGCTCCTCAAAATTCATATATACAGATTTGAATGATAATATGGCGATATTATAATATTTTTTGCCTTTATCAATATAGT
This sequence comes from uncultured Dialister sp., assembly GCA_902462205.1. GTDB lineage: Bacteria > Bacillota > Negativicutes > Veillonellales > Dialisteraceae > Dialister. Next base: position 124,802 of record CABQAR010000001.1, on the reverse strand, counting down.
TTTCATTCTATTCAGCAGATAATATAATGATAATAAGAAAGGAGCCTGTACCATGATTCCGTTAAAAAGCTACCAGAGCCTTTGCGCGTTCGGTCATTTTTGCTCTGATATAAACCAGAGCGCTTTATCTGCCATTTTGCCTTTTCTCATCGCCGCCCACCATTACGATTACACCACCGCGGCTTTTCTTGTTTTATCCGCTAATATCATCGGTTCTATCATACAGCCACTGCTTGGACAGCTATCCGATAAGCATAACTGGCCATGGATCATGCCTCTCGGCCTGTTCCTCGCCGGGGGAGGCATCGCCCTTACCGGCATCATATCGGATTTCTATCTGCTTTGCCTTGCCGTCATGATAAGCGGTATCGGCATCGCAATGTTCCATCCGCAGGGAGCCCTTCTCGTCAATCGCGTATCCACAGAGGACAATCGCGGAATGAGCCTCAGCATTTTTGCTTTCGGCGGAAATATGGGATTTACCATGGGGCCGATATTGGTCAGCACCTTTATCGCCATCGGGGAGCTTAAAGGAATGCTTTTCTTCCTTGTTCCTGAAATCATCATCTGTCTTTTAATTGCTTATGTGTATCCCCAATTAAAAGCCTTGGGTGACAAAAAACTGCTGCGGACAAAAAAAGGCTCCGGCCTCTCCTATATTCCGGACCAGTGGCCCTCTTTCCTTAAACTCTGCATCACGATTTTCGGCCGGTCTATTATTTTCTACGGAGTCAACACATTTATCGTTCTTTACCTCATAAAGGAGCTGGGTCAATCCCAGACCATGGGAAGCACGCTCCTCAGCATCTACTTCGGTGTAGGGGCGCTGAGCACTCTTCTCGGAGGAAAGCTCGCTGATAAATACGGTCACAGAACCATTGCACGGTTGGGATTCTGCCTGTTCACGCCTGCCCTTCTCATGATGCTGTGGATGCCGAATATCTTCTCCGCCGGATTGTTCCTGATTTTCATGGGCATCGCCATCTGTCTGGTATACAGCCCGCTTGTCGTTCTTGGCCAGCAATACCTGCCGAACAGGGTCGGGCTAGCTTCGGGCGTGACATTGGGATTATCTGTCAGCATCGGCGGCATCGTGGCGCCCCTGCTTGGACGGATTGCCGACTCCTTCGGACTTCCCGCTACATTTTATGTCATCGGATGCATTTCCCTGATTCCGCTGATTTTCTCTTTCCTTCTGTCCGCTCCCAGAACCGCCCGACAATAATGAATGAAGCCCCTCCATGACGAGGGGCTTTTATATTTCCATCTTATATTTATTTATAAGGCAGCTCCCTTCTTAGGGATAAAGAACTTCGCCATATCCACATGCTCTAATTTCAGCAGCTCTTCTTTTTTGCGGATTCCTCCTGCATATCCGGTCAGGCTCCCTCCTGTTCCCACCACACGATGGCAGGGCACGATTAAGGAAATATGATTATGTCCCACTGCCCCTCCCACGGCTTGGGCAGACATTTTTTTCTTCTGATGCCTCCTTGCAATCTCCCCGGCAATCTCTCCATATGTTTTTGTCCTGCCATAAGGTATATGGAGCAGCGCACCCCATACTTCCTTTTGAAAGCCGGTCCCTATCAGATGCAGCCGGGGCAGGAACTCCGGATCCTTTCCTGAAAAATAAATATCAAGCCACCTTCGCGCCATTTGTAAATCATCGGTTTCTTTTTCTTCACAGCCAGCTTCCAATACATCTGCAAAATATTTTTCTCCATCAAACCATACTCCGATGAGCCCCTCCTCATCAGCGGCCAGCATCAGTCCGCCAAGAGGCGAATGGTAATGTGAAATGTACTGCATATGGTCCTCCTTACAGGATTTATCCATCAATCTTGCACTTATCATGATAATTATCCAGTTAAAACAGAATAAAATCATCCTGTTTTTGTTATAATATCATATATTTCACATGTATATGAAAAGGATGACAAAATGGAAAACACAGATTATTTAAACTCCGTCAATCTGAAAGCTGATTCCGGATTCCCCTTTTTGATTCTGGATGCTTATGCAAAACAAAGCTACCCTAAACCGCCGGGCTTCCACATATTGCATCATCATGAGGATTTCCAGTTCATCCTTGTCTATGAAGGCACCATACGGGTAAGGACGCTGGATCGGGAGCTGACGCTTCCAGCCCAGAGCTGCCTCTTTATCAACAGCCATGTCGTCCATCAGGTGAAGCCCGTTACCAGCGAATGCCATTATAAAAGCTTCCTGTTTCCACCCTGCATGGTGGAATTTTATGAAGGAAGCCCTGCAGGAAACCATATCCGCCGGATTTCTGAAAACAAGGATTTGTCCGTGCTTCCATTCAACGGCTACACCTCATGGGAAAAAGAAATACGGAATATCCTCCGCATGTTGGGGCAGGTGGACTCCTCCGAAAAGAATCCCTTTTATCCCTATGAAATTCTGACAAACCTGTGCTTGCTATTTCTTGTCATCTTGAAGAATATCGTTTTCCCACAACCCCGAAAACCAAACGTGCTCATACGCAGGATGGAAATTTTTCTATCCTACATCGAAGCCCATTACAAAGAACCGATTTCTCTGGAAGAGCTCGCAAGAAGTGCCAATGTGAGCAAATCCGAATGTCTCCGCTGCTTCAAGCAGACGCTTTCCATCACCCCATACAATTACCTGCTTGAATACAGGCTTCTTCAGGCCGCATCACTGCTGGAAAACACCCAGCTGCCCATCAGCGATATTTCTTCCTCCGTGGGTTTTAACCAGCTCAGCCATTTCGGCAAGAATTTCCGTATAAAAACAGGATACACTCCCCGTGATTACAGAAAATGGAAACAGGGTTCTTCGAGCACGCCGCCGGAAACAGAGGCATAAAATTTAAATCTATTTGGATACCCATAAGCTTCCCTTCATCGTAAATCTCCAGGGGAAGCTTTTTCCGTATCTGGCATAATCTATATTGATCCGTTTGGACCGTTCTGTCTCCACCTTCTCCGCTCCATCTTCTATATACAGATTTCCTTCCACCAGATCTGCTCCATACATGGATTTATCAATCCCCATCGCCATCGTTAGCCGGCCAGGTCCTGCTGTCAGCAGCTTTCCCTTTGCATTCCGCCTCCTTTTTTTCATCAGTGCAATGCCTTCCACCGGCTCCACAGCCCTTAAAAGGACGGCATATCCGTCGCCCTCATTGCCGCAGACCACATTCATGCACCAATACATGCCATAAATCATATATACATAAGCATGTCCGCCATCACCAAAAATAGCTTTTGTTCTTGAAGTAAGTCCTTTATAAGAATGGGCACCGTCATCAGGATGCCCTCGGTAAAATCCGCCGTATGCCTCGCATTCCGTAATCCTGCCTGCGATGCGGCCTTCCTCTGTTTCATGTACCAATATCGAACCAATTAGCCGCTTTGCCGTTTCTACCGCCGTTCCCCTGTAATCTTCCCTTGTCCAGCGCATATAACCTCCTCACTGAAACCATAAAAGCGAAGTTTCTTGAGGATAAAACGAGCGGCACAGAAAAAATCCCCGTACCGCTTTTCTCATCTGTTATCCTGTTTTCTCTTCGCATTCCATAAAAGCGATTGTCTTTACGATTTCACGTCTACCTGCATTCCCATTTCTATCTTGCCCGAAGGATCCGTCACTACCCGATCACCCTCGTTCAGTCCGTCCAGAATAAATACATTCCCGTTGATGATGTATCCCACATTCACTGTTTTCATGTCGATCAGAGAATCATCCGTAACGACTGCCACCGTATTTTCACCAATCAGTGCCGTTTTCGGAATGATTATATAAGGGGCGGAATCCGTACTTTCAATCCGCAGCCGGTAAGGGCTTCCGATCGTGATCTGATCTTCCGTATTATCTACCTGTACCTTATAAGAAGTATATTTCTCCCCATGATCATTCGCCTGCTTCTTCAATTCCCCATACCAGGTGTCCGCATCAGAAGATAAAGAAACCGTCAGCGTCTTATCATCCTTCGCCTTCTCAAGGAAATCGTCAAACTTCGCAGGAATACCGACAGTCATCGTCACAGGGGTATCCTGCCGTATAACCAGCGCAGGCCTCCCCGCCGCTGCCATCTTCGTATCTCCCAGATACACCTGCGAAATAACTCCGCTGATGGGTGCCCGTACCGTACATGCTGCGATGGAACGCTGTATGGCCGCCAAAGATTCTGCCAGTCCCTGATCCACCGCCGGTGCGGCCGATCCTCCTGCCGTATTGCCTGAAGAAATACCTTTCCTTCCCTGTATCTTGTCATATTCTGCGCGTGTAATGATTCCCTGGCGCAAAAGGGAGGCTTCCATGCTGTCGTCAGCAGCAGGCGCCGGCGCCGTGTATGCAGGCACGGAAGACGATGCTATCTTCGCCTGTAATGCAGAGGCCTGCGATTCATAAGAAGATGAATCTATCTGGAAAAGCACCTCTCCCGCTTCCACCGTGCGCCCTATATCCGGTATTTCAGAAATGATACCGCCGGAAACGCCGGGGATGACCGGTATCACATGAAGCGCTTCCGGTATTGCTTTTGTTTCCAGTACGAACGGCTCTTTCTCAACCGCAACGTTCATCACATGGACTGATGGTTTTCCACAACCCCCTATAAGAAGCGCGCCCGACAGACAGGCCGCTGCCATTAAAATTTTTACGTTCATAATCCGCCTTATTCCTTAACATCTGCAGCAATAAGTTCTGCCAGTTCCTCCATTTCCCGTTCTTCCCTGTCTCCCATCGCTGATGAAATGTGGATTGTTTCTCCCAGAATCCTGCAATTCTTCCAGCCTTCCGCGATTTCCTTCATTTTCTTTCCGCTTACATTAGGTGCCCAGCTGCTGTTTCCCATGATGGAAATCACACGGTTCTGCATGCCCATTGCACTGCATTCATGGAGAAAAGCAGCCATTGACGGATGGATTCCCATATTCAGCGTAGGTGCTGCCAAAATCATATGGCTCCGCCTTGCTACCTGTGTCCATGCAATGCTTAACGGAATGGAACAGAGGTCGACCAGCTTCAGCCGGGTAACTCCTTTTTCCGACAGCAGGAATGCCATCCGCTGGGCTGCCATTGCCGTATTTCCATACCCTGACGCGAAAAAGACAGTGACAGATTTATAATCATAGCCCCATGTCGCCATTTTTTTGTACAAGGCAACCATTTTGGAAATATCTTCCGCCGTCCTGTACAAAGGGCCGTGAAGGGGGCAGATCATCTGCACGTCGAAACCGGCCACCTTCTTCAACACGGATAAGACCTGTACCCCATACTTGGAGACCACATTCATATAATAATAACGGGAGCCTTCCAGATATTCCTCATCAAATGCAACCTCATCAGCAAAAAGATTTCCGTTCAGTGCGCCGAAGGTGCCGAATGCATCAGCAGAAAACAAGATCTTTTCCGTTTCTTCATAAGTAAAGGTGACTTCCGGCCAGTGAACCATCGGAGCCGTGATAAACCGGAGCTTATGCCGTCCCAGATCAATCACCAGTTTTTCATCTGTCCGTATATACCGTTCCGGCAGAGGGTCATGGAAATATTGTTCAAACATTTTCAAAGCCTGTGGCGTCGCACAGATTTTAGCCTTAGGGTAGGCTCTCGCCAGTTCCATCAGCGAACCGGAATGATCCGGCTCTATATGGTTCACAATAATATAATCCAGCTTGCGACCGTGAAGAAGCCTTCTTACATTTTCCATGAATAAATCTCTGACTGTATTATCGATTGCATCCAGCACGCAGGTTTTTTCATCATCAATAAAATACGTATTGTATGAAATTCCTTTATTCAATGGGATATAATTATCAAAACGAGGCGTGATGAAATCATTTCCCCCGATCCAATAAATCGAATCCCTTATTTTCTGTTCATTATGCATGGTAATCTCCTTTGCCCCATATGCTATTTTGCCTTAGTATAACACAAATTTTCCAAAATTCACCGATTCTTCCATTGAAAATCCGTCTTGCGACATCAACAGGCTATTGATAAACTTACGCACCAGTCGACGTACCCCCTATAATGGATAAAGCCGGTATTTTCCCTGTCATCTGTTGTATAAATTCTGGAGCGTTCTATGAAATATTCCGTACTTCTCGCTTTCCTATCACTGGCCGCATGGAAATATGGATATCTCCCTGCAGCAGGCATTTCAGGCTTGCTTGCAGGATGGATATATATTCTTTCCTTCCGCCAGAAAATCAACCTGATTGCCATCGGATGCATTTCCGCAGGCATCATCAGCGTCATGCTGTTTCCCATGGAGTTCTCCCTTACCGCCTGCTTTTATATCGGTCTCTCATGGTCAATCACCATTACCGCCCTATTCGTATGTTTAATTCTGCTCAGCCTGATTCTGAAAACAAAAGAAAAATTTCTCAGCTGATAAGTTTATTTAAGGTTCCACCAATATAAAACAGGATCCCTTTCGGAATCCTGTTTTTGTATTTAAATATTTTATGCTTTCAGCTTATATATACCCAGCATAACGCCGATAAGCAGAACCACGCCAGTTGCGGTTCCCATCAAACCTTCTCCGGTGAATCCTGCAACCACATAGCCGACAAAGCAGCAGATGGACACGCATATGACATAAGGAATCTGGGTGTCCACATGGTCGATGTGGTGGCATTGTGCGCCGGCAGAAGCCAGAATCGTCGTATCAGAAATCGGGGATACATGGTCCCCTCCGACAGCACCGGCAAGAACGGCTGCTACTGTCATAGTGGCCAGGTTCATATCCGCTCCGGTAATCGCCAGAACGATCGGAATCAAGATTCCAAAAGTGCCCCAGGAGGTACCCGTAGCAAATGCAAGCCCCAAAGCGACGAGGAAGAATACAGCCGGAAGCATGACTGCCACTGTCTGGTTACCGCTCACCACGGCACCGACGTATCCCCCGATATTCAGATAATCTTCTCCGCACACGCCGGACAGCGTCCAAGCCAGACAAAGAATGAAAATGGCAGACGCCATCTGCTTGAAACCGCTTACGAAGCAGGAGCAGAAGGTGGTGAAGTCCAAGACCTTGCGCGGCACATAGAGTACAAATGTAAATACAAGTGCGATGAAAGAACCCATGACCAGGCCTTTTGCGGAATCACACTCTGCAAAAGCATCAGCAATCCCTTTGCCTTCTAAAATACCACCGGTATAAAGCATTCCGAAAATACAGCTTCCGATAAGGACAAGAAGCGGAAGCACAAGATCCATGATACGCCCGTTCCCGACAGGAGCCATTCCATCATCATCCGCATATTCGGCAGGAATCACAAGGGTGCTTCCGCTTTTCCGCTCGAATTCCGCCATCCGGGAGAAATCCTTATCCATGAATATAATGAATATCATGAAAATGATTGTCAGCCATGCATACAGATTCAACGGAATCGTATGAAGGAAAAGGGCGAATCCGTCAATCCCGCTGTTTTCCGGCAGAGAAGATGAAACGGCCGCGGCCCAGCTGGAAACCGGCGCTATGATACAGACCGGCGCTGCCGTGGCATCAATGATATACGCCAGCTTTGCACGGGTGATCTTGAATCTGTCCGTAACCGGCCTCATGACGGTGCCTACGGTGAGGCAGTTAAAATAATCATCAATAAAAATCAAAAGCCCGAGGAACATCGTAACGAAAAGAGCCGATCTCTTTCCCTTGATTGTTCTTGCGGCATAATCCCCGTATGCCTGTGACGCTCCTGACTTTTGAATCGCTGCAACAATGATTCCAAGAAGGACTAAAAAAACAAGGATGTTCACATTGCCCCCCACCTTATCGGACATAATCGTGAACATCGTATCTATCGCACCTAAGATGCTGAATCCGGTAAACATGAACGCCCCGATGAATATCCCGATAGCCAGCGACATGTAAACCTCTTTGGTGGCCAGCGCCAATACGATCGTTATAATTGGCGGTACCAGTGACCAAGCTGTTTCTGCCATAACTCCCAACCCCTTCCATTCTTCTGACATACCTTTTTATTTCCTTGATTATTCTACACAACAGAAGTAATGTCAAGAATAAATTATACATTTATGGGAAAATCCCTTCATTTTATTCCATTCTGCGTAAATTTCGGATAATGCACAAAAAACGGCGATTTATCCTTATTATCTCTGTCTTTCCCGTAAAATCAAAAAGGCTGCCTGATTTTCTCAAGCAGCCGACAGGAACAATTACCTTTCGGACTATTTTTTCAGCACGGATTTATGCATTTCTTTTCCATCCGATGTATAACCGGTAACGGCAAGCTCATGGTCATCCACAGTCATGACCAGATAATTATCGGTCTCCGGCTGCGGAGCATAATACATATCCAAAGAATGGGCCTTCCATAATCCGGGGTACCTCACATCTCCGGCCACACCAGTCAGGATATAGTAAGGCCCCTGATCCGAACGTTTGAAATCATAAATATGCCCGCGGTCACGGTATGTATGCAGATGGGCGGACAGTACCAGATCAACCTTCCGCCTGTCAAAAATGGGCATGAATTCTTTCCCTTCTTCCGAAAATCCTTCTGTCCTGCCCTCTCTCGTAGCAAAGGCATATTGCAGGGGATCCTTATGCATCAGGACGACTTTCCACTTTTTATCCGTCCTCGCGAGATCGTCCGCCACCCATTTCTTTTCCCGATCATACAGATCCGGATGCCATTCTTTCAGCTCGTTCAACTGTGTATCGATGACCGTGAAATGGACATCGCCCCAGTCAAAGGAATAGAAATGGTTTTTAAAATCTGCATCTCCATTATCCGGCAGACTGAAATGCGACATGTATCTTTCCGGCTCCGCCATCTTCCAGTCTAACGAATAATCCTCGTGATTTCCCATCATCACCGCTCCGGGTATGGTGTCAATAATTCCTTTCATGCCCCGGAACCAGGCCTGCCACTGGCTTTCATCCTGCCCGTTATCCACCATGTCTCCCATGCTGATGAAAAATGATGCATCCTTATTATCCTGATACGCCTGCTGCGCCAATTTCGTCCATCCTGAATAATCCGCGCTCTGCGAATCAGGATAGATGATGGCCTTGAAGGACGACCCGTTATCCGTCGCAAAGGTCATCCACGGGCTCACCGTGTCTCCTGTCCTTGTACGGTATTCATAGGCCTTTCCCTTTTCCAGTTCTTTTAATTCTGCTTTATAGATATAACTGTTGGATACCCCCTGGTTGGCTGTATAAGGAACAGACTGTGCCTTCGCGGCGGAAATCCTTTCACTGCCTTTTTCTCTGTACTCAACGGTGGCTTCCGCTTCTTTCAGCAGCTGGAACATGACCGTCCTGCTGTGTTCGTTATCTGCCGTCACCAGCTGCCTTACGGACAGCGGCTTCATTGTCTCATGCAGGGCGGCAGGCTGCCGGTTGTTTCCCCCTCCGCCTGCACAGCCTGCAGCAAACAGCATGACCGCTGCGACAGCTGCCACCATGGATTTTTTATGATTCATATATTTCATCGACGTGTCCTTCAAACTCCCTTTTCTTCTCATCTGCCCATCGGATAATTTCAGAAGATGCCATCTGCAGCTTGTTCCCTCTGTAAGAAACATGGAGGGTATCTGCCATTATGGCTCTTTTGCTTTCCAAAAGCATTCTGAAATCCTCTGCCGTATCCTTGGGCTGCCCTCCGCTGGTAAAGAAAGGATACACTTTCTTGCCTGCCAGTGCAGAGGCTGCGATAAAGCTTTTGACCGCCGGCGCCAACGTAAACCACCAGACCGGCGTTCCCAGAAATATCACATCATAATCCGCCACGTCGGGAATTTCTTCCAGTTCCGGAAGGGATTTCCTGAACTGCTCTAATCCTCCCTGAATGACTGCCATGCCATAGGAAGACGCATATTTCCTTTTGGTATGTATTTCTTTCATATCTCCGCCGACACGTTCATGGATCGTTCCTGCCACAATTTTTGTGTGGCCTGTTTTGGAAAAGTATACAGTAAGGATTTTCATCTATTCCTCATTCCGCCTTTCATCAGAAAACCAGCCTTCTTATTCCTGCAAGGCTTCCTTTGCCCAATTCCGGATCTGCATTTCTTTGGTAACCAGCCGGTCGCCTGAAAACAGCACGTTCAATCCTGTTTTCACAAAGCAGCCGGATAATTCTGCAGCAAAATCATTCATCGCATGTCCTGCCCAGCCCTCGTTCGTTATGAAAGGATAAATTTTCTTCCCTGCCAGGTCGTGGCTTCTGAGGAAGCTCTTCATGGCGGGAGAAATACCGTACCACCATACCGGAGAACCTAAGAGCAGGGTGTCATAGGCAGCAAGGTCTACGGGAAAATCATTTAATACGGGCAGAAATCCCGTATTCACTTCCCGATGCCCCTGCTCCACCATCTCATCATAATCCGGGGGATATGCTTCCTTTGTACGGATGGATGCCATTTCACCGCCGATTTCCTTCTGTAGAAGCTCGGCAATCCGCCTTGTATGGGATGTCATGGAATAATAAATGATCAGGATTTTATTTTTCAATGCCATAAACCTCTTTCGCCATGCCAAAGGCTGCCCATGCTTTCGGCCAGCCCGTATAAAATGCAAGCTGTGTGATTTCATCTACCACTTCATCTTTAGTAATACCATGTGCCTTTCCCATGCGCAAGTGTGCTTTGAAAGAGTTGTCCAATATATTAGCGCCCATAAGGCCCGCAATAGTGATCATGCTTCTGTCATGAGGAGAAAGCACCTTGTTCCGCGCCCACACCTCGCCGAACAGGATATCATCATTATATCTGGCAAATTCAGGCGCCAGACTTCCGAGCAATTCCCGTCCGGCCGTCTGTCTTTCCATCGGCGTTGTCTTTGTTTCCGCAAGAGGCCTGTCATCCGACATATCATTCTCATAAACGCCTTTTACCAGAGGAAATACGGCCCATGCCTTCGGCCAGCCGAGGTAAAATCCAAGCTGCGTGATTTCATCCACCATTTCCGCTTTCGTTACCCCTTTGTTTTTCGCATTGGTAATATGATATTTCAGGGAATTGTCCGTGATGCCGAGCCCCATCAGCCCGGCCACGGTAATCATGCTCTTTTCACGGGTTCCCAAAGCATCCTGCTTATTCCATACCTCTCCAAACAGGATATCATCATTATATTTTGCAAACTCAGGAGCAAACTGTCCGAGTACATCTCGACCGGCAGTCTGCACAATTTTTTCATGCATCGTTTTCCCCTCCGAATTTTTAATTGAATAATCAGCATACGCCATCATGCCCGGCATGCTGACTGCTGCAGCAAGCAGGAACGCACACCATTTTTTCATCATGGTTTTTCCTCCTTCACGGAATTATTTCAGCCTGCCATACTCTTCATCGCTGACTTCCTCGCACCATTCATTGGAAGAACCCTCTGCAGGAACTTCGATGGCGATATGTGAAAACCAGCTGTCCTTCGCGGCCCCATGCCAATGCTTGATTTCCGGTGCGATATTGACCACATCACCGGGATGAAGTTCCCGCGCGGGCTGCCCCCATTCCTGATAATATCCACGGCCTCCTGTGCAAAGCAGGATCTGTCCGCCTTTATGATGGATATGCCAGTGATTACGGCATCCCGGCTCAAAGGTCACATTGGCGACAGGCACACGTCCTTTTACAAGCATGGCAAGATAGCTCTGTCCCGTGAAATATTTCGCATAAGCCTCATTCTTTTCTCCCATGGGGAATACTGATACGTTTTTGTTTTCTCCGTTCATCGTTTTCTTCCTTTCTTTCATAAAAACCATCATGGTTATTTCGGATTCATCAGGTCATTTGACAAAATCCAAGGCAAATCATATAATCTCCTTGAAGTTGAATATAATGTTACAAGTTAAAGTTAACTTTAAGTCAAGAGCTTTTTTAGACTTTTTCTCCAAGGAGGAATCAATGATTTATACAGCCGGCGAAGCAGCAAAAATTTTGGGCATCCCTGCTTCCACCATCCGTTATTACGATAAGGAAGGGCTTCTCCCCGCCATAGAACGATCCGTCGGCGGGATACGCATGTTCAAGGAAGAGGATTTCACCGCCCTGCGGCTGATCCAATGTTTAAAAAGCACGGGGCTTTCCCTGAAGGACATCCGTGAATTCATACAGCTTCCGCCGGATGGAGAAGAAACCATCCGTGTCCGTCTTTCTATTTTGAAGAAACAGAAAGCCATTATCGTGCAGAAACAGAAAGAATTGGAAGAAATGGCCTCCATCGTTGACTACAAACTATGGTTTTATGAAACAGCCAAAGATGCAGGCACCACCGAGACGCCCAACCGGATTGATAAAGAAACCCTTCCGCAGCGCCTGAAGGACGCCTACCAAAAGTTGCATGAGCTTCCTCCCGCCGAGTAAGGCCGAAGACTCCCACGCAAAAAGGACTATCCTGCCATTGCGCATGATAGTCCTTTTTGCGTACATGGATTTTATGTCCTTCCCATTTCTGTCAGGAACCCCCAATATTTCTTTGGCAGGAACGACCGTTGGAGCACCGGATTCTTTCTTTCCTCAATGGCCATATGGCTCCAGTAATCCCGCCAGAGTTTGCGGAAATTCTTTTCCTCCCCGCTGAACAGCAGGCGCCCGGATGGATTCTCCACATGCACCAGTATGAGTTCCTTTCGATCATAATAAACTGCCAGCCGGCGCCCCATATCATGGATCGCCCACTCCTCTCCTGCCATTCTTCTCCGGAAATGGCCCGCGATAAGGGGAAGGACATGATGGGTGGGCCTGATTTCCGCATAAAGCATCCCTTCCGCCAGTTCGCTGAACCGCAATATCCCTCTGAACTTCTCCGCCTCATTCCCTGTTTTCTGTGAACGGGAAAGCACGTTCCACATCCATGGGTCTCCGCTGTATGCATAAATCCGTTTTCCCAGCCTGAATCCCCTCACGATATAGTCGAAAAGGAAATCCTCACTGCCATCATCGCAAAGAAAAGCATGATACATCCATCGGAAAGCATCCTTTCCGCACTTTCTGCAAAATGCGTCCGCCACCCGTTCCGCATGCCCGAAATCAGTCGCCACCTGCGCCTCCATTCCGAAGAGGTCCCGATTTCCATCATACGGGCTGATGGATTCCACCCGGCTGGTTCCATCATGATACGCACAATAAACAACGGAAAGGAAGCCGGGAAAGCTCCCGTCATAGACATATTTCATTTCACACCTGCCCGGGAAAAAGGCTCATCTGCTGCATTTCCCTCTTGGCCCTCTCCGAAATCAACGCCTGCCGAAGCCGAAAGGTATCTCCGTCCCCCACGCCTTCATAACGGCCGCCGCAGGTCAGAAAATGCTTCGCCCGCTTCCAGACAACGCCGATCCTTTTCAGATCCTCTGCTGACAGATACGCATACCGGCGAAGCCGCAGGATGCGAAGCGCGCTCCGTACGCCTATCCCCGGCACGCGGAGCAGCATTTCATAAGAAGCGCGGTTCACCTCCACAGGGAATAAATCACGGTGGCGCATCGCCCAGCATGACTTCGGATCCAGTTCCGTATCGAAATCCGGTTCCTTTTCCGTCAATATCTCCTCCGCGGAAAACCCATAAAACCGCAGGAGCCAGTCCGCCTGATACAGGCGGTTTTCACGAAGAAGCGGGGGCTTCGCTATCACAGGCAGATTTTTCCCCGTCATGACAGGTACATACGCGGAATAATACACGCGTTTCAATTCCGCCACACGATACAGCCCCTGTGTCAGACGCAGAATATCCCGATCGCTTTCTCCGCTGGCTCCGACGATGAGCTGCGTCGTCTGCCCTGCGGGCACAAAGCTCGGCGCCCGCCTCGATTTCTCCAGCCTTCTTTCCACGATGCGGTCATGGAAATATTTCATCGGCGCCATGATTGCCTGTCTGGATTTCTGCGGCGCCAGAAGCTTTAGCGAGCGTTCCGACGGAAGCTCGATATTCACGCTTACCCGGTCAACATACCGGCCAAGTTCATTTAAAAGCTTCTCATCCGTCCCGGGAATCCCCTTCATATGGATATAACCGTTGAAATGCTCCCTCTCACGCAGGAGTTTCGCCACCTTGATCAAAAGTTCCGTGGTGTAATCAGGCGAACGGACGATGCCGGAGGAAAGAAAAAGCCCCTCTATATAATTCCGCCGGTAAAACTGTATAGTAAGAGTCACGATTTCCTCAGGAGAAAGGAACGCGCGCGGCGTGTCATGGCTCCGCCTGTTCACGCAATATTCACAGTCATACATGCAGGAATTCGTCATGAGTATCTTTAATAGAGAAATGCACCGCCCGTCCGCCGTCCATGAATGGCAGATACCGCTGTAATGCGCATTGCCAAGGCCGCCGGGCATATTCCTCCGTGACGAACCGCTGGAAGAGCAGGACACGTCGTATTTTGCCGCATCCGCCAGTATATTCAGCTTCTCACCGATGTCCATCTTATCACCACCAAACAAATTTTCTATTCAAATTTTACCACAACTACAGAAAATTTGTTCTGCTTTTAGAAATATTTTGGCTCCGTATTTTATATCTTCCCTGCGAATATCTGAAAAGCATGATAAAACCGGACTGCCAACGCAATCCGGTTTTGCTGTATCAAACATTTATAACCTGCCCGACCATTTTTATGTAGTTCGGTCAGAAAATCCAGTCAGACCAGCTGTCGTTTCGCCCGCTCTGCTTCTTCATCAGCAGAATCCTCCGGGTACCACATGATATGCTTCAGATCGACAAAGCATTTCTCTCCCTCTGCAAAGGTAATCCTGTGGGGTGTCTGTATTTTTAGCAGCTGGTTGCCTATCTTCACTTCATATTCCGTGGAGTCCGTCAGGAATATACGGCTGAATATGGACGTTTCATAGCCATGGTCACGGTTCAGATCCACTGCGTTGGGGCGGGTGGCGATGACCATCTCGCGATCCACGCCTTCCGGGACCTCCACCGGCAGCGGATGCTCCATATCTCCCTTGGCATAAGCCTTTCCATGCTCCAATACGACATGGATGAAGGTAGACTGACCGAGGAAGCTGTGCACAAAACGGTTGCAGGGATGATTATACAGGTTGGACGGTGTATCGATCTGCATGATATTGCCCATATCACATACCATCATCCTGTCCGAAATCGCCATGGCCTCGCTCTGGTCATGGGTGACGAAAATGATGGTAAACCCGAATTTACGCTGCAGTGCTTTTATTTCAAAACGCATGCTTTCCCTGAGCTTGGGGTCAAGGTTGGAAAGCGGCTCATCCAGCAGCATGACCTTAGGATTCGTAATAATCGCCCTTGCCAAGGCGATACGCTGCTGCTGCCCGCCGGAAAGGTCAGAAGGATATACCTCTCCCAAACCATCCAGACTGGTATGGTGCAGTGCTTCCTTCACCCTTTTCACGATTTCATCCTTCGGTATCTTTTTGATTGTTAACGGGAATGCCACATTTTCAAATACGTTCATATGCGGCCATACGGCAAATGCCTGGAATACCATTCCCAGTCCGCGCTGTTCCGGCGGCACATATAAATTCTGCGCCTTGATGGAAACAGGCCGTCCGCACAGATGTATTTCTCCCTCCGACAAATCTTCAAAGCCCGCAATCATACGGAGCGTCGTCGTCTTGCCGCAACCTGACGGTCCGAGGAAAGAGAAGCATTCACCTTCCCTGATGGAAAGATTGAAATCATTGACCGCAGTGACAGTTCCCAGGGTCTTCGTGGTAAAACGCTTGGTCACATGTTTCAGTATGATCTGGTCTTCCATGTCTACACGCCCTTTCTGTCCTTGGTAATCTGGGTCACGATATAGTTACAAACAATGATGATGACGATGGCGATCGCTGCCAATGCGGAGGCCTGCGGAATCTGCCCGCTGTCACGGAGGGCAAAGATCTGTACGCCCAGCGTCCGTGAATAAGGCCCATATAAAAGGATGGACGTCGTCAACTCACGCATGGACGGGAGGAAAATCAGGAAGAACCCTGCAACCATGGCCGGCCGGATCAATGGAAGCGTGATGTCCTTTAAGGATTCCGTATGTGATGCGCCGCAGGCTCTGGCCGCTTCCTCCAAAGACGGATGTACCTGCTGCAATGATGCGGAGGCGCTCTTCATGGAGAAGGAAAGGTATCTCGCCAGATACGCCACAAGGATGATCCAGATCGTATTGTACAGATTCACTTCCAATGCGCCTGACCATGCCAGAATGACGCCGATTGCCAGTACCGTGCCCGGTATGGAATAAGGAAGAACAGAGAGCATCTCCAGTACTTCCTTTCCCTTCGGCTTGATCTTGATGACGACGTACGCCACCATGACCCCGAGGAACATACAGAGTATGCCCGCCGTTACTGAAAGGAACAGCGAGTTTGTGATGGAATCCATGGTTGCCGTACTTGCGAGGATATTCCTAAAATTATCCAGCGTCAGGTTCTCCGGCGTGAACGGCAAACCATAGGCTCTGACCAGTCCTTCGAGGAAAATCATCAGAAGCGGAACAAGGACGATGACGACCAGCGTCAGTATGGCAAGCACGAGGAGCGGATATTTCGCCCCGCGGAGCTTGATCAGCGTAGGCCTCATGCTCTTTCCTTTGATAATGTCAAAAGAGCCTGAGCTCAGGACGACCTTCTGCAAAATAAGCGCCATGGCCACGACAAAGACAAGCAGGATAGACAGCGCCGCTCCCTGTCGGATTCCTTCGAAACTTCCGCCTGCCCTGTCTATGTACGCGTAAATAACGGTCGGCAGTGTATAAATCTGCTTCGAGAATCCAAGAATCGCCGGTACGCCGAAATGGGCCAGCGATGAAATAAGGATAAGGAGCGCCCCTGCTGAGATGGCCGGTGTGACAAGGGGAATCGTGATTTTACGGATAACCGTCTTCTGTGAAGCCCCCGCGATACGGGCAGATTCCTCCAAGGTCGGATCCATTCTTTCAAGAGCGGAAACCACCTGCATGAATACAAAGGGGAAATAATAAGAAACTTCGACAAATATGATTCCGCCCAAGGAGTTGATATTGAACAGCGAGGTTTCAATCCCAAAAGTGCTCATGATCCAGCTGTTGACATATCCTCCGCGCCCCGACAGAAGCATGTCCCATGCCATGGCGCCGAAGAAAGGAGGAAACATATAAGGAATCATGAAAAGCGCACGCATCAGATTTTTACAGGGAATGTCGCTGCGCCCCAAAAGCCATGCATAAAACAGACCGACGATGGTACCGAAAACCGTGACGGCAAATCCGATAATGACCGTATTC
The DNA here is from genome assembly GCA_902462205.1 of uncultured Dialister sp. Taxonomy (GTDB): domain Bacteria; phylum Bacillota; class Negativicutes; order Veillonellales; family Dialisteraceae; genus Dialister. The sequence continues at coordinate 107,589 of CABQAR010000001.1, read as the reverse complement.
GTCATTGCTTCCATATTATCCGTACTGAATACGACCGTCCTGAACATTTCCGCATCAAAATGGCCTTCAAAGAAAAATGCATTATACACTATCATAAAGATAGGGATAAAAACGATAAAAAAGAGGAGCACGAAGCTGACCAGAGTCATTGCTTTGTCCAGGCTGAGCGTCTTGCCGTCCAACGCCGCCAGATCAGAAGGAGCCCCTGACTTCCCTATTCTCATAACACACCTCCAAGTATGTACATTTCAATCTGTACTTGTTTCCGCCTCATAATACCGGGGCTGCAGAAACCGAAGCCCTACTTCCTGTCCTTCTTCCACGTTTCCATGCTCCATGACCTCCAGCGCATTCGCCTGTACGCGGAGCTCCCTGTCTCCCAAGGTCACGAAATAGGTGTACTCGCTGCCGAGGAACACGGAGCTTTTCACGACAGCCCTTACCGGAGATGAATCATCATACACGATGTCATTGGGACGTATCCCCAATTCCATCTTCCTGCCGGACGCAAATATGTCTGCCGGGCATTCATCATAGGGATACTGCACGCCTGCGTCGATGTAAGTATGTCCGTCCTTATGGGCAAGAGGCAAGAAATTCGATACTCCGATAAACTCAAACACGAACCGGTTCGCCGGATTCAGAATGATGTCTTCATCCTGTCCGATCTGGCAGAGATGTCCGTCCCTGTCCATGATTGCCATCCTGTCACAAAGCTGCAGGGCTGCTTCCTGATCATGCGTGATATACAGGATCGTCGTCCCTATGTCTCGTTGGATGATACGTATTTCCTCCAGCATTTCTTCCCGGAGCTTCGCATCCAGATTGGTAATGGGCTCGTCCATGACGATGACATCCTTGCTGCTGACCAGAGCCCTTGCGATGGCCACACGCTGCTGCTGTCCGCCGGAAAGCTGGCTTGGCAGATGCTTTTCATACCCGACCATACGGACTTGTTCCAGTGCGTGGTGCGCCTTTTCCGCCATTTCTTTTTTATTCATGCGCATCTTTTTCATCGGATACAGTATATTTTCCAGCACGGTCAGATGAGGCCATACCGCATAATCCTGGAAAACGACTCCGATATGGCGATATTCCGGAGGCACATTGATTTTCTTCTCCACGCTGAACAGGCATTGGTCTCCTACATAAATAGATCCGGTCTCCGGCTTTATAAATCCCAAAAGACAACGGACCAGCGTGGTCTTACCGCAGCCTGACGGCCCGACAAGGCACATGATCTGGCTTTCTTCCACGGAAAGGGAAAAGTTTTTCAATATGCACTTATCCCCATAATGGAAGGTGATATTCTCAAAACGGACGTCCGCCATACGATACCTCCATAAAAGAATGGTGAAGGCATTCCATCAGGTCTGCCTTCACCACCAATAGAACTTATAACGACATTATTATTATTTTTTCTTAAAGATTGCGTCAAAGTCATCCAGGACCTTGTTTGCATTTGCCGCCAGCGCAGCCAGGTCGATATTCATCGCATGCGCCGCAATATCTTCAATTGTCACACCCTTCTGCTTCACATCTTTCCGCACGGAAAGGAGATTATTGGCCACGAGGACTTCCTGGCCTTCCTTGGAAAGAATAAAGTCGTAAAGGAGCTTGCCGTTCGCATTGTTTGCCGCGCCCTTGACCAAAGCGATCGGACTGTAAATGGAAATGACATCCTTATCCGGATAGATGAATTCGATGGTCGATCCCTTCGCCTTCAGATTTTCCGTTACATAATCAAGGCACATCCCCACCTTATAAGCTCCGGCAGCGATCTGGTTGTGCGTGGCCGTCGTTCCCGACTGTAATTCCGTACCGTTTTCCTTCAGCTTCTGGAAATAGGCCGGTCCGTAATCCTTGCTTGACATCAATGCGCCCACGGCATATTTCGTCGTGCCTGCCGTTCCCGGATCTGTCATGACGATCTGTCCCTTCCACTTCGGATCGAGCAGGTCATTCCATGTTTTTGGCGCTTCTTCCTTCGTCACCTTGGACGTGTTATAGGCAATGCCCATATTCATCATACGGGCGCCCGTATAATAGCCTTCCGAATCAATAAATACTTTTTCTATGTTTTTAGCTTCTGGCGATTCATATTTCTCAAGAATGCCCAGCTTCTTGAATCCGATGTAATCCGCAGGATCTCCTACCCAGATGACATCCGCAGCCACCTGACCTGATTTTGCCTCGGTCGCAATCTTGGTAATGACTTTGCCTGTTCCTGCAAAATAGTAATCCATCTTGATGTCGGGATACTTCTTTTCAAATGCCTGCTTAATCGCATTAAGCTGATCTTCCTGCATGGAAGAATAAAGCATGACTGTCTTGCTGCCTGATGCCTTGTCCTTTTTCTCCTGCGGAGATCCGGGGATGGACTTTCCGCCGCCACAGGCAACGATACTAAAAGCCACTGCACATAATACTCCTGCTGCCAATACTTTTTTACAGTTCATTTGTATGCCTCCCAATCACAATGAGGGATCATGCTTTACTTAAAATTGACACTATTTTAATATCTCCCTCATAAATCCGGCTTAAGTATACTATATCGATCTTCAATTTTCAATGAAATGGAATATGCCTATTTTATTATGGTATTCGCCTTTTAGATGGCAGATTTTATCAACGGAAAAAGGGCGTCATTCCATGACGGATGACGCTCCTCAGTATTTTCATATGGTTTTATTTAATCATGGCCATTACAAAGTAATCAGACGTTTTCTGTACTTGCTGACAAGGAAAGAGGCAAGTACGATTTTGGCCAGATCCCCCGGAATAAAAGGAAACATGCACAGCATGAATGCGGACCATACCCCTGTTCTGGTAGAGAATATGAACCAGCTGATGCCAAGGAAATAGCAGGCCAGTGTTCCGCAGATGGCGGCAATCATCATGTTTTTGAAACTATACCCCATGATTTCCACGACAAGTCCCGTCACAAACGCCATGGCGGCATATCCGATCAGGAATCCGCCGCTTGGCCCCACCAACAGGGACACGCCGCCGCGCATCATGGAAAATACAGGAACGCCTGCAGCGCCAAGCAGAAGATAAATGATGATGCTCAGCAGACCGTATCTTGCGCCTAAAAAACCGCCTGCCAGAAGGACGGCAAACGTGCTTAATGTGATCGGTACCGGCTGGATCGGTATTGTCAACTGCGCGCATACTGCGCAGAACGCAGCAAAAAGGGCACAAAGCACTTGCATTCTTGTTTTATTATTATTCATAATGTCACCTCAGTATATTTTATTGTTTAAATTATAATTGTCACGCCTGATGTCGTCAACTCATACAATCTCTTCCGGAATGACATCCTTCTGCAAAATAAGCAAGCTGTTTACTGCACGAAAAAACAACACCCCTCCCTTTAGAAAGGTGTTGCTTTTATATTTATACCTCTTTGATGATTTTATACCAGCTTGCTGAAATCTCCCCAGGACTGGTAGATTTCCAATGTGCTGATCAGCTGGGAAATACGATTATTTTTGACAGATTCCTTTTCCACCATGACCATGACGGAGTCCAGATAGGTATTGATCGGTGCGGTCAAAGCCCTTAAAGCAGGGAGCGCCTTGGCATACTCATACTTTCCATATGCAGGAGTAATTTCCTTCATGGCAGAAGCGACGGCTTCATACAGTTTCTTTTCTGCATCCTCTTCAAAAAGTTCAGGGCGGACTTCACCAGCCGTTTTCCCCTTCGTGATATTGGCAAGGCGGGTCACTGCCTGACGCATTTCCGCCTCCGCCTTGACATGGCTTTCCACCATGGACCGGGCTTTCAGGAATATCGCATATACATCATCAATATTTCCTGCAAGGACGGCATCTACTACATCATAATCGATTCCCTTGTCTAAAAGAATGGCCTTGATACGCTGGCGGAAGAAATCTTCCACCTGTAATGCGACTTCTTTTTTCTGTTCTTCTTCTCCCGGGAGCAGCTCCAGTGCTTTTATAATTCCATTTCTGATATCCCAGTGTATTTCCCCGTCCACAAGGATATTCACCGCGCCGATCGTCTGCCTGCGCAGGGCGAAGGGATCCTGTGAGCCGGTCGGCACCAGTCCGCGCAGGAATGTTGCTGCCAGATTGTCCAGTTTATCGGCAAGAGAAAGAGCTCTGCCGATAGCGCTGTGAGGAAGCTTGTCTCCTGCGAAGCGCGGCATGTACTGCTCAAAAATCGCCTGTGCCACATTTGCTCTTTCTCCGTCAAGGAGCGCATATTCCTTGCCCATCTCTCCCTGCAATTCGGTGAACTCGGTCACCATCCCCGTTGCCAGATCGGATTTCGATAAATACGCGGCACGACGCGCATCCGTCATTTCCGTTTCAGAAAATTTCCATTGATCTCCGATGGCTGCCACGAGTTTTCCAAGACGGTCCGCCTTATCCAGCATTGTTCCCATGCCTTCCTGATAATTGATCCTTGTCAGATCCTCCCGATGCCCTTCCAGAGATTTTTTACGATCTCCGTCAAAGAAGAACTTGGCATCATCCAAACGGGCGCGCAGAACGCGTTCATTTCCGATCTGCACGTTGTGGATGGCATTATCTCCGCCGTTTCTGACCGTAAGGAAATACGGCATGAGGGAACCGTCTTCTTTTCTCACCGGATAGTATCTCTGATGGTCGCGCATCGGTGTGACAACTGCCGGAACAGGCAGGTCGAGGAATCCCTCATCGATATGTCCGTAAAGCGGTGTCGGATATTCGACAAGATAATTGATTTCTTCTAAGAGGTCCTCATTATGCCATACCTGTCCGCCCAGTTCTCTGGCTGTTTTCTTCAGTCCTTCCGCAATCAGGCTTCTTCTTTCATCCTGATCCACAATAACGAAGGCATTCCGCATAGATTCCTTATAGTTTTCAGGACGGGCGATTTCCACGTCTTCCTTACAGAGGAAACGATGGCCGCGGCTGATCCGGCCGCTCCTGACATGGGCAAATTCCATGGGAACGACCTTGTCATCTGCCAGTGCCACGATCCAGCGGATCGGACGGATGAAATGGGCTTCTTCATCTGCCCATCGCATGCTTCTGGCAAAGTTCAGACCGGTAATTAGGGAAACAAACAAATCGGGCAGTATTTCTTCTACCGCTTTTCCTTTGTTCACTACCTCCGCCCAGGTATATTCCCCTTCCTTAATTAGTTGGGATGCATCGATATGCTGTCCGCGGGCGAATCCCTGCGCTGCCTTCGTCGGATTTCCATCCTCGTCAAAGGCCGCCTGTATGGACGGACCGCGTTTCTTCACCTGTTCATCCGGCTGTGCTTCCGCCGCTCCGGTAACGATGACAGCCAGTCTCCTCGGCGTCGCATATACGTCTATCTTTTCAAAAGAAATACGTGCTTCCTTCATTTTTTCATCAGCAAGCGCACGCAGCTGTCCTACCACGCCGGACATGATATTTGCCGGCATTTCTTCTGTGCCGATTTCAAGCAGAAGATTCTTACTCATTCCGGTCACTTCCTTTCAGCATCGGGAATCCAAGCTCTTTTCGTTTTTTCAGATACGCCTTCGCGCACATGCGTGCCAGATTTCTTACACGTCCGATATATTCCGTGCGTTCAGAGAGCGAGATCGCGCCGCCTGCATCCAGCAGATTGAAAGCATGGGAACATTTCAGCACATAGTCATAAGCCGGAAGGACATAGCCCTCTTTAATGACGCGGGTCGCTTCTTTTTCATACATGTCAAACAATTTGAACAGCATGTCATGGTCAGACAGGTCATAGCTGTATACAGACTGCTCATATTCATTTTCATGCCAGATATCCCCATAAGTCACACCGTCCGTCCATTCCAAGTCATAAACATTATCCTTTTCCTGGATGTACATGGCGATGCGTTCCAGTCCATAGGTGATTTCCACGGAAACAGGATGCTCGTCAATGCCGCCGACCTGCTGGAAATAGGTAAACTGCGTGATTTCCATGCCGTCCAGCCATACTTCCCAGCCAATCCCCCATGCACCAAGCGTCGGAGATTCCCAGTTATCTTCTACAAAACGGATGTCATGCTCTTCCGGCACGATGCCGAGTTCCCGTAAGCTCTCCAGATAGATTTCCTGAATATCATTGGGCGACGGTTTCATGATGACCTGGAACTGGTGGTGCTGGTACAGTCGATTCGGGTTATCCCCGTACCTTCCGTCATCCGGACGGCGTGACGGTTCCACATAGGCCACGTTCCACGGTTCCGGCCCGATGGTACGGAGGAAAGTCGCCGGATTCATGGTGCCTGCCCCTTTTTCCACATCATAAGGCTGCTCAAGGATACAGCCGCGCGCTGACCAGAATTTCTGGAGCGTCAAAATAATCTGCTGAAATGTCATATTTCCTCCTGCAAATAAAAAATCCCCGCAACGTTCAAGTTGCAGGGACGAATTACAAATCCGCGGTTCCACCCTCATTGGCCAAAGGCCCGCCTTCATTAGAATGGCTGCCCTACTCCGTTCAGGCAACAGCTCGGAAACGCCTTCCGCATATTGCCGGACTCCCACCGTCACCGGCTCGCTTTTCGATGCGTACTCCTTTTCCTCATCGCTATGATTATAGCAGTATATTAACAAAAGAAAGGAAAAATGTAAAGAGATCATATTTTTGACTTAAATTCATTTTCTCTTTAAGTCCCTATTTTTCTATGATAAAATGTAGGCAAAGAAATGGTTTAAATAATGAGGTGATGATCATGAACCATAGAAAATCTCTTACCCTTCTCGCCGCCCTGTCCCTAACCACGGCGGTTTATGCCGCGGACATGCCGGCGGATTCCTATGAACCGTCCACAGAAAAGACGTCCGAATCCGCGGAGGTTCCTTTCGCCGCCGCAGTCAGACAGAATGGTAAATGGGGCGCCATTAATGCGGATGGAAAGACCATCATACCTATCAGCTATGACAAAATTGCCGTATCGCTGTCTGAAAAAGAAATACAGGAGGCTGATCTGTCCAGTGAAGACAACCGCGCAAGCCTGATCGAAGTCAGCCGCAAAGACCTCCGCGGTTTTTATGACAGAAGCGGAAAGGAAATCGTCCCCGTCTCCTATGAATCCCGTTCCGTCTGGAAAGAGGGATTCCTTGCCGTGGAGGGCAAAGATAAAAAAATCGGTTTTTATAAGGAAGATGGCACCATCCTTGCCAAGCCGGTTTATGAATCTGTTTCCGATTTCGAAAATGGCATGGCGATCATCAAGGCAAACGGCAAATATGGCTACATAGACAGCACAGGGAAAGAAATCACTCCTATTTATCAGGAAGCACGTCTTTTCGAAGACGGTCTCGCTCCCGTCAGGGCAGATAACAGATGGGGCGTCATCGATAAGTCAGGCTCTTATGTCATTTCACCGACCTATGCGGAAGCCGGTCCCGTCTTTTCTGCCGGTCTGCTGGCCGTGAAAAACAGTGAGGACAAATGGGGATTCATCGACAAGGAAGGACAAACGGTCATCCCCTTCGAATACAAGAGCGTCCATCCGGAATTCAGCGAAAATCTGACCTCTGTGCAGGCAAGGAATAAGCTGTGGGGCTTCGTGGACAATAAAGGAAATACGGTTGCCGAACCGCAGTTTAAAGACATCCTGACCCCCTTCAGCGAAGGGCTCGCCGGCGTGCGCACGATAGACGGCCGTGCCTATGTAAGATCTGATGGCACCATCGCATTCATGGCCGATTATGATAAGCTGTACCCCTTCGAAAACGGAATCGCAGAGATAAATGACGGCGAGGTCCGTGAAACAGTTGTCAACCGCGGATTCCCCATTTCAATCGGTATCGGATGGGGAAACTGGTTCCGCCCGCACCACCATCACCACCACCATTCCCATTTCGGCTGGGGCATCGGCTTCCCGCTCTGGTGGCCGGACTATGGCTATCAGGAAACCATCCCTACCGTCCAGGTCAAGAGAGGCTATATAGATAATACGGGAAAAGTCATCGCAAGCACCAACAATGCCCATGTGTTCCCCGCTACGGAAAAAGGAATCCTCATTTATAATAATTCCCGCTACGGATGGGTCGACAGGAAAGGGCAATACATCGCCCACACGATTTATAAGACGCTGACACCTGTTCCCGAAGCGGACGTCCTTCTTGCCAAGGATGAAGATAAAAACTGGGGCATGCTGTCCATGAATGACGGAAAGGAACTCGCCCCCTTCATGTATGATGAACTCCAATACAAGGAAAACGGATTCATTGCCTATAAAGAAGACGGCAAGTGGGGCCTCATGAAGCAGGACGGGACAAAGCTGACGGAACCGATTTATAAAAGCACCGGTTCCGCCGGGAACGACCTGATTCCCGTCAAAGCGAAAAACGGCTGGCTTTATCTGGATGACAAGGGCAAAGAAGCCATTACCTTCAAGCAGGAAGCAGAGGATGTAACCGCATTCAGGAACGGAAGAGCAGGAGTAAAGATCGACGGTAAATGGGGTCTGATAGATACCACAGGAAAATTCATCGTCCGCCCGTCCTATGATTCCATAGACATCCTGTAAAAGCAAATATCCGGACAAGAGCATTCCGCCCTGTCCGGATATTTATTTTTTTAACGAATAGCAAAAAAGCCCTGACAGTAAGAGATTACCTACCGTCAGGGCTTTGTCATTTCTGGAGCCGACAACAGGATTTGAACCTGCGACCTACGCATTACGAATGCGCCGCTCTACCAGCTGAGCTATATCGGCGTTAACAAGTTATATTTTACTGGTCCGCTTCATATTTGTCAATGCCGGACCTATTTTTTGCTTACCATGAACCCTGTCGCCTGCTGGTTGGCCATGACGACCACGTCACTGATTTGCACACGTCTGGGCTGGTCGAGGACGAAAGCGATCACATTAGCGATATCTTCCGCCTGCAGTGCCTCTATCCCTTTATACACGGCCGCCGCCCTTTCCTTATCTCCATGGAAACGAACTTCACTGAACGGCGTTTCCACGATACCCGGCTGTATGGTCGTCACCTTGATATCACTGTCAATTACATCGATCCGGATGCCGTCGCTGAATGTTTTGACGGCTGCTTTCGTCGAGCAATAGACAGCCGCTCCGGTATAGGCATATAATCCTGCCGTGGAGCCCAGATTGACGATATGTCCTGTATTTCTTTTCTGCATTGCCGGCAGGAAGGCGCGGGTCACCAGAAAAAGTCCTTTGATATTCGTGTCAATCATCTGGAGAATGTCCTCTTCCCTACTGTCCCCATAGGACTCCAGCCCCCTTGCAAGGCCTGCATCGTTGACCAGGACATCAGGAGTCCCTAATTCTGACAGGCATTTTTCGGCAACATTCCTGATTGCCTGTTTATCCTGCACATCAAGGACATAGGTCGTCACCTTCACGCCTGTTTTTTCCAGTCCATGCTTCACTTCTTCGAGCCTGTCCCCGTTTCTTGCAGCAATGGCCAGATCGTACCCTTTCGTCGCCAATGCCCTGACCGTTGCCAGTCCGATTCCGCTCGTTGCGCCTGTTACAAATGCCAGTTTGCCCATAGCTCCTCCTTTAAAGGTTTTCTTTTATTATACTATTTCTTTGCTTCCCTGACTAAGTTCTTTTACAATAGGGGCAGGAGGAAATCATGAATATATTCATTCCGGCCATACTGGCCTCTTTACTTGTCCTTACCGGCTGTGGAGATACAAAAACCGCTACACCTGCCACGTCCTCTCCGACTGAAACCACCACAGGGGAAGCAACAGCGAAAATCCATGAAATATCCGCAGATTCTGATAAGATCTATCATGAAGCTGCACAATCCTATGGAAAAGGAAATCACGCCGAGTCCATACGGCTTGCTGACAAGGCACTTGCCCTTGATGAAAAAAATTACAAAGCCCTGTCCCTAAAAGGCATCATCCTCGCCTTTGACGTTTCACCGGAGGAAGGAATTGCCTCCATACAAAAATCACTGGCCATCAATCCGGACTATGTGCAGGCTTCTTATGATATGGCAATCGCGCAGAAATTAGGCAGGCATTATGATGAATCCATCACCTATTTCCAGAAGGTTTTGAAAGCTGATCCGCAAAATACATGGTCCTATTACGGCATTGCCACAAATTATGCAGATAAAAAAGACAGAGAACAGGCATTGGCTTACTTGGAGAAAGCCGTCCTCACAGGAGGAAATGACGTCATCAGCGCGGCCTCCACGCAGGATCACTTTTCCTGGCTCAGGGACGATCCTGATTTCCAACGCATCCTGCAAATAAAATAAGCAAGAAATCAAAACCATCCGTTAAACGGGTGGTTTACTCTAGCCCTATAAGGGCTTATCTCTTGTGGTTGCCACTAAAGTGGCTCCGATTAGGTTTGACAATCACATCTTTTTCTCATGGCTGCCCCCTCCTCCGGGAGCCTTTTTATTTACCCTCTTCTCTCCTGCTACCCGTAAACGGGTCTATGTATTCTTTCAGCTCCAATGTGTCCTGTATCTTGTCTTCCTCCAGTTGGTTGCGTATGTATTCTTTATTATTTTTTCATTCCTCCCCACCGTATCTACATAGTACCCTCTGCACCAAAAGTGCCTATTCCCATACTTGTATTTTAAGTTTGCATGTCTATCGAATATCATTAGGCTGCTTTTACTTTTCAAATATCCCATAAACTGGGCAATACTCAGATACGGCGGTATTTCTACCAGCAGATGTATGTGATCCGGACAGCATTCTCCTTCTATGATGTTTACCTTTTTTCTTTCGCATAGTTCTCTCAATATTCTTCCTATATCCACCTTGATCTTTCCATATATGATTTGCCTTCTATATTTCGGTGCGAACACTATATGATATTTACATCTCCATTTACTGTGTGATAAGCTTTTCATGTCATTCATTGACAGGAACCTCCTTTAGATAATTATTTGTGGTTGCCAAACCCGCAATATTTTACCATGGGAGGTTCTTCCTTTTTCTATAAGTTCTTTTATCTACCCCCAGTAAACTGGGGGTTTTATCATGCCTATTCGGCGACAAAAAAAGACGGTGCCCTGCACCGCCTCCGGAAAGTGAACTCAAAAATCAACTTAAGGAGGTCCGTTCAGGGTGCCGTCTTTTTGTGTGCCTACATTTCTTCTGCCAGAGCGTCCCATTTTTCATACAGCTTCGCCAGTTTTTCTTCCGTTTCCCCGTATTCCTCGTTGAGGGAAAGATAGTTCTCAGGCTCGCTGTTCATTCTCGCCGTATACATTTTCAACGTTGCTTCCAAACGGGCGATTTCCATCTCAATATGTTCCAGCTTTTCTACAGCCACGGGAGAAACTTCCTTTTTCCCGGCCTGTTCTTTTTCAGTTTCCGCTCGAATTTCCTTTACAGGCTCTTTTTCCGAGCTTCCATTCCTGTCACGTTCAAATTCTTCCAGATCTTTTTTCTTTTCTTTGTAGTAAGTATAGTTTCCGAGATATTCCGTCAATTTCCCCTGATCGAGTTCCAGCGTCCGTGTAACAATCTTATCTAAAAAATATCGGTCGTGAGAAACAACCAGACAGGTTCCGCCAAAGGCCCTGATCGCATCTTCCATGATTTCTCTGGTGGGAATATCCAAATGGTTTGTCGGTTCGTCAAGAATCAGGAAATTCGGCCGTTCCAGAAAAAGGCACAGCAGTGACAACCTTGCCTTTTCTCCGCCGGACAAAAGAGAAATTTCTTTGAAGACGTCATCCCCGCGGAACAAAAACATGCCTAAGATGTTCCGTGCTTCCTTTTCGCCAAAATTGAACAGATTCCTGATTTCATCTATCACTGTCGAGCCGGTATGCAGACGCTCCTGCTCCTGCGAATAATAGCCGATCCTGACATTATTTCCGACGCGGATCAGACTGTCTCCCGTGCGGATATCTCCTGTAACCATCTTAAGCAGCGTTGTTTTTCCCGCGCCGTTCGGACCGATCAGTCCTACTGTCTCCCCTTTTTTGATGTGCAGCTCGATATCCCTGAACAGGCTCTGCCCATCATAGCCTGCTTCCCCATGGAGGATATCCAGAACTTTCTCCGCACAATCATCAGGAGGCGTGAAATGAAAGCGGAGCGTCGCCTGATGTTCCGGCCTTTCAAGCCTCTCCAGACGGTTCAACTGGGACTGCCTGCCTCTAGCCTGCTTTGATTTAATTCCTGCCTTGTACCTGCGGATATATTCTTCTGTTTCCCTGATATGCTCCTGCTGCTTTTCATACGCCTTTTCATAAGCCGCATCCTGTCCGGCCTTTGTTGCCAGATATCGTGTATATCCGCCGCGGAATGTGCGGATGTGGTGATTTTCCAGATCAATGATTCCTGTGGCGGCCGCATCCAGAAAATATCGGTCATGGGATATCATGAGAATGCCCCCCTTATAGGAGCGAAGATAATCCTCCAGCCATTCCAGCATTCCCATATCCAGATGGTTCGTCGGTTCATCAAGAAGCAGGAAATCCGGATGGCGCACAAAAGCAGCGGCCAGATTAATCCTTACTTTCTGCCCGCCGGAAAATGAATGGATGTCCCTGTCCCAATCCGCATCGCTGAATCCAAGTCCTGTCAGAATCTTCCTCGTGGTCGACTCATAATCATATCCGCCAAGGAACTCAAATCGGGCTTCCGTCTTTCCATACAGCAGGACAAGTTCTTCATCGTTCTTTTTTATTTCCAGCTCCTTCGCCAGTGATTCCATTTTCTCTTTATAGAAAAGGACATCCTTCCACGCTTCTTCCATCTCTTCCCTGATGGTATGGCTGGCGTAGTCGAAATCCTGGCGAAGATAATCAACGATGGCTCCGTCCCCTACCTTTACAGATCCCTTATCCGCCTCCTCCGTCCCCATGATGCATTTCAAAAGCGTCGTTTTCCCTGCCCCATTCGCTCCGACCAGGCCGATCCGTTCTCCACTTCTGAGTTCGAAGGAAACATCTTCAAATACGCTGTTGATTCCGAAAGCTTTCGTTAAGCCGCTGACTTTAAGTACTGCCATGAACGTTTATTTCTCCCAAAAGAGATGCATGTTCCATCTCCCGATACAATTTATCCATCAAGGATTTCCGCCCTGATGATAATGATGATTTCCGACTCCTCCACCGAGCGGCTCTTGCTCTGGAAGAGTTTCCCCAGAAGAGGAATATCTCCTAAAATAGGGACTTTTCTGAAGGTCTTGCTTTCTTCCTTATCGATCAGTCCGCCAATGGTCAGCATATCGCCTGATTTGAGACGGACCAATGTGTTCGCCTGTCTGGTGATGATCCGGTACGCCCTCATTTCAGGCACCAGGTATGGCGTAGATACTTCCGCATTCACATCTGCAGTAATTTCATTACGCCTGCTGATGCGGGGCGTATAGGTCAGTTTGATTCCGGCATCCCTGTATTCCGTCGTGGTCGTGCGTACCCCGTTGTCCACGTGTTCTACCAGAACGGGAATCTTATTGCCGATCAAGATTTCTGCTTCTCTGCCATTCATCGTCACCACGTTCGGCCGGGCAAGGATGCGCGCCTTCCCTGTAGACACGAGTGCATTCAAATTCGCCTGAAAGAACGCCGTGTATGGATGACCGGCGATCGACCTTCCATAGGAAATACCTGCATAGCCTTCCGGCATTTTTACGTTCCAGCCATTATGCTCTATATTCCTTAGTCTGGGATTTCCATTCTTATCATAACGGATATTGCCATCGCCATCTGTCACATACCGCTGTTCCGTCCAGCTTTCACGGTGATATTCTCCGCTTCCCGTAAGTGATTTAAAATTCCAGTCAATCCCCAGTTCCTTTGCATGGGAGCGGTTAACTGCTATGACTTCCGCCTCTACTTTCACCTGCTTTTCAGGAATATCCAGTGTCCGGATAATGGATCCTGTCTGCATGACTTCAAGGGGCGTTCCGCTCACAATGACTGTATTTGCGGTCTGGCTATATGTCACATGGGAATTCTCAGACAGCGCTTTCAGTCCTTCCGCCACCTCTTTTGCGTCCGCATAGGATAACCGGTAAGACTGCACCGTTTTGCCTGCCGTTTTCAGCGAAGGCCCATTAAATATGATCAATGTGCGTCCTTCATACCGGGCAACCAGTCCACCGGACGCCAGTATGGCAGATAGTGCTTCTTCCGGTGTCACCCGGTCTAAATCTGCCGTCACCGTTCCTTCCAGGATCCCATGATAAATGATATTTTTCCCGGTCAGCTCCGCCAGATTCTGCAAGATCGGCTGTAATGGTGCGTTTTTGACATGAAGGCTGAAACTGCGCTCATCATTTCCGATGACGCCTTTCTCTTGGTATCTGTCAGAATCGGAAGGGATCTGTGGCATCGCGACCGGAGCTGCATAGACTGTATTCCCTTTTTCCCGATGCCCACCCCGTTTTCGGGAAAGGACAATCTCCTCCCTCATCGTTTCATGCGCGCTTTTATCCAGATTCAAATCATATTCTTCCCTCATTTTCTGAGCATCTTCCGCATCTGCAGCATTTACGGGAATCAACGGCGCACATAAAAATGCACACAAAAAAAGGATCCCGCCGACTACGGCATGGTTAAGAGAAGCATTCCGCTTTCGCCTGCCAGACTGACTGACTTGTCCTGAATTGCAACCACTGACCATGACGACACCTTGTCCCCTTCCCGAACGGTTTCCGATTTCCCATCCACTTCGACCATGGCGAGCTTATTTTCGCCATACTGCATGATTCCCTGCAGGACAGGGTATCCTCGGGTACTCTCCTGATAATTTTCTTTTATTTCCGCAGGCATTCCACGCTTTGCTTCTGTCGCAGCGCCTTGATTTTTTGACAGTATACCCATATTTTCCGCATGAAACGGATCTCTCAAAGGCCTGCTGCGTAAATAAAGGGCTGCGTCATATTTCTTAACGCCGCCCTTGTTTCCTTCATGGACGATGGAACTGTCCTTTTCTAAAACAGCAGGTCCTTCCTTCTTTTCTGGCTCCGGCAGTACTGTCAATGCAGTGCCTCCGCCAAAAATCCCCCATAGGGTAAGGATGACCGCTGCTGCTCCTCCTGCCGGCAACATCCACTTTTTCGTTACCGGATCCATCCGCCTACTCCTTCTCTATATAGCTCTTCAAATAAGAATGAAGTATCTTCTTATAATCCTCCACGCCCGGTTGGTCATACGTATTGATATCTGCCAATGCCCCCTCATAGGCAATTGCAAGGAAGAAGAAATACATGAGTGCACCCATGTGGAACGGAGTCAGTTTGTTAATGCATATATGACAGCTCATGCGTCCCTCGTTTGCCAGCGCTTCCTGATTGGATTTCGCCGCAGCATTGAGCATCCTGCTCATTTTGACCATTCCGGAGATGCCGTCTTCCTCACAAGGCACATTCACATTATCCGTCGGATATCTGACAGAAATAAACTGCACAAGCTTATTCTTTTTCCCCTGCTGATGTTCCTGTGTCAAGGAATGCATATCCGTGGTTCCCACGCAGGCAACCGGAATCCTGCCATTATATACGATATTTCCATGGATATCGTATTTCTTCCCCAAGGATTCTCCCAGTAGTTGGGCATACCACCATCCAAAGGAGCGTAGTTTCTCCCCATACGGCATGATGACTTCTGCCACAATACCATATTCTTTCATGGCAATAAATTTAACTGCGGCCATCATCAGCGCAGGATTATTAAAATCATTGCTCCTGCAATATTCCTCTACAAACCGGGCTCCGCGAAGGAATTCTTCCACATCAAGTCCGATGAGCTTGGCAAAAACCAAACCCACCTGTGAAAAAATACTGAATCTTCCTCCGATGCCATTCGGGACAGTAAATTTTCCCCAACCATTTTTATCGGCCACTGCGCGCAAATTTCCCTTTTCCGCATCAGTGATGGCGATGTAAGACAACTCGCAGAAACCGGATAGCTCCTGTTTTAATACGCGGAATGCCGCCATCGGCTCTATGGTCGTCCCTGATTTGGAAATGACGAGAAGTAAAACCTTTAACCGATGGTCAGCCTGTTCTGCCTCCCTCTTTATCTGCCGGATTGTTCCCATCAGGCTTGCCGGATCCATATTCTGACCTGCAAAAAACACCTGTGGATGTCCATTTCTTTCCTTTTTGGACTTCAGGTTCCAGTAAGGCCCGCAAAACACATCAAAAAGAGCCTGATTCCCTAAATAAGACCCGCCAATGCCGATAGAAACCAGAACATCATGCTCTTGAGAAACAGCTGCCAGATGGGTAAATCGTTCCCGTTCGGACTGTGACATCAGAAGCTCTTCTTCCAATATATATGGCAGTCTCGGAAAATATACGCTCCCACCGTCCGGGCCGACGCCCGTGCTCCTGATAGTATCTAAAAGCTGCGCCGCCTTAGCAATTGTTTCCCCATATGTTTTCAAATCTTCCTTCTGTACGTTCCACTTCTCCCCAAACACACAGGCTAAATCAACGGATAATTCACTATCTAAAGAAAATCTCATTATTGTCTCCTAAACAATATATTTCATTTCAGAATCTGAAGTCCTTCGGCATAATCATGAATGTAGTCTTCTGCTCTATTTTGTCATAACTAATCCATCCATAAAAGGAATGCATATCTCGATAATAAGTATAGTAATTATGATCAACATTACCCGTTTCGGAGTTAATCGACCACGTGATACTGATAGCATCTTTGGGCGCAATTTGTAGCCTGAATCCTGTGTCAACTGGATTGGCCGTGCTATATGTGTCATAGCGATAAGGAGAACTTCCCTCCAGATCCCTATTTGTATAATTAATCCAGGCAGAGATAGCTCTATAAGTGCCTCTAAGACCAAGCATATAATATGTATTAGTTCTTTCTGTATTTAGGGGTTCATATTTTTTCCCTCTATAAACAGATCTGTATTCATAAAAGTTCTTTTCAAAGCCCACTCTCCAATTAAAACTTAAAAATTTACCAATTTTAACCGGCTTACGTGAAAAGTAAATATTAAAGCCTTTATATGCACCTTCCCTAGACCAACCCCTAGATCTATCTTCTTCCCAATATCCAACCTCACCATTAGCACCAACATAAAATGGTGATCCAAAAAGATAATAACGATTAGAGACAAACTCTAGTGACGGCCTTTTCTTGATCCACAAGCCCCCATCATCATTAGTCACACTTTGTTTCTCCGCATAATGCAAAGTAAACCATCCGATAGGTGACTGATATCTAATCCCTACATCAGGCTTATAGCCAGACTTGGTATACCATTCATTTTTAAGATAGAAACTTAAGTCAGATCTGTGCGCCAAGGAAAATTCAACGCCATTGTACCAACCCCATCCATTATCGCTGTCATATTTCGGACGCGGAATTAAAGACCATGGGCTGATGGCATTATCATTCTGCAATGATGCACTGTAATTGGCTAATGTCATAAAAATCGTATTCTTAAACTTAAGTTTTACATTATGCGCTGTATAGTGATCTCCCGGATAAATATCTATCGAATCCGCTTCTAAACGATAATCCGGTACTTTTGCCACAGCATGCTTCGTCGTGAAATATCCATTTTTGATAACAATTTTATTATCATTCCTATAATATTTCCCTTCGGATCCCTGAAAATAATATAACCCTGAGTCCCATCCCGATACGCCATAAAAAGTGCCGACAGCCGCCGCTGCGTCATATTCTGCCCGATCAGCCCTTGATTTCGTCGTGGGATTATCCCAACGCACTTCACCTGGAATCACATATTTCTGCGTGAGAGTATTTCCATACACATATTCGGTCGTATACCGATCCATCATATGTTTCATATCTATACGACCCCAAGCATTTACATCTCCGGTCAAATCATTATATCGAATTCTGTCCGCAGTAAGTCTCAATGGATTTTCTGCCGATATAGACGATTTTTTCCCCTCGTCACCTTTTTTCGTCTCGTTCTTATTTCTTTCATTTTTTTCCGTCGTGTCACTTACGCTTTGCTGATTTTCTATCACTGTGTTTTCCGTATCAGAAGAAGGTCGTACAACGCCTTTATACTGCTCATCCGGTACATATTCTTCTGACGAGTCATATGACTGATAAGACGCACTCGAAACAGACCCCGACGATAGAGCCATATTAGCTCCACCCGACGCGGACGTTACGGACGTCTCCGTTTCATTTTGAGCGGCAGCAGACACTGACGTTTCCTGGCTTTCCTCACTACTCGTATTTTGATCAGCAGCTGCGCCTTGCGCCGTGCCCAGACCCATGAAAAGCAGCGCCGACAAAAGCAGGGCTGCCTTTGATTTTAAATTACTCATTTCTCACGATAACCACAGAAGCGGCATCTTCTCCTTCATCAGTTGTCTGTTTTGCTTCCGCACCTGCTTCTTTTGCCTGGCTCTTTATTTCGGCCGTCTCCGCTTTCACCTCTTTGGTTGCCGTATCTATTTCTTCACCGTTCTCATTGACAAACTTCAATTCATTTCTTGCGCTTTCAATGGTCGCAGGCGCGCCGGTACCCTCAGATACTGTGGCTGCCTTCGTTTCCATACTGCCTGCTGCCGCCGTCCCATCTGCCACTGCGGTCTTTGAAACACGCTTACGCACAACGACGTTGGACGCCCCGGATGCGATAGCAAGCCCTTTGGTCCTCACATCGCTCTGCGTTTCAATATATAACTCAGAGCCTGCCGGCAGCTCTACGTCTTTGCCTTTTACAAAGAAACCGCCGACAAGGCCGATCGGGCCAAGCGCAAGCGCTCCGATGGCAGAGGCTCCCACAGCAGCAGCCTCCATCTTCAGTTTTTCCTTTGCTTCCGGTCCCAATACGGTCGGAATCGGCTGGTCATCCAAGGAAAAAACCTGGTCAAAGGAAATATCCAGTTTACCGCTTCGTCCAAAGCTCTGCGGACGGGACACCTTCGTTACCACGCCGCTCCCTTGTGAGCCTCGCGGTAAAACAAGCACATCTCCCACCTTTACATCTTCCTTGACCGTAAATGAAACCGGATCACCGACCAGATTCGTCTTGCTGCTGACGCCTTCATTCAATGCGATCTTGAATACGGTTTTCCCCGGAAGCACGACGTCTTTCATTTCCATATGCTGGTCTCCGTAGACCGCTTTTTCAAGCTCTGCGGAACGTTTATCGATAGCTCCGGATTTTACACCGCCGAATACGGTTTTTTCCATATCGCCGATACGGTTGGTAAGGGCGTCTTTCTTGATTTCATCGGTCAGGTAATATTCAAGCGCATTTGTACGGGTGGAAATAGACGGCGCTGCATCGTTTCCGCTGTTTACAACGTCCTCGTACAGATTGCCGATCTTATCGTCCAGGCCGACGCCTGTTGAATTTCCTGTCCCGTAAATCACGTTATCTGCTGAATTGATGCGATCCGTCAGCGCCCCGCTCTGTACCTGGCCATAAATGACTTCCTCCACTCTTTCCATACGGCCGTTCAAAGTTGCCGGTTCAGCGGCACTTGCAGGAAGCGACAGTAATAAAGAAATGCCTGCCGCAAGAATTAACTTGTTCATTCTTTAATCCTCCCGATTAAATCTTTACGTCAATAACGGCCGAAACGCCTACACCCTGCACACGGCTGAAGCTTGTCGGATTCTTGCTGTCCATGGGAATCAATCCTTTGATACGGAAGAGCCTGCTGTTCCAGCTGACCTCGAGCTGTCCCACAGCCTCTACTTTTTCCACCTGGTCAGCATCGCCAATGACCTGAGCTGCTCCGATATAGCCGCTGTTTCCGATACTTACTATCGGAACGACCTTGGTCGCGTAATTGGTTCCGGCGCCTTCTTTCATCATGACTGAATTAATTGCACTATTGATGGATTCACCATATTTATCCACAAGGAATCCTATACCGCCTACTTTTACCACACCGCCCAGAATGCTGCCTATGCTGGCTGCGGATACGCTGGAACACACGCCTGCGCCGAGCATTGCTGCTGCAAGCAGGGAAACCGCCACTTTTTTCATCTGCATGATTTGTTCCTCCTTATAAAAATAAGTGTACTTATATTTTTCTACAATTATCCCATGATATCTACTTTATTATAATTTAAAAGAGGCTTCCGCGCAAACAGAAACCT
This sequence comes from uncultured Dialister sp., assembly GCA_902462205.1. GTDB lineage: Bacteria > Bacillota > Negativicutes > Veillonellales > Dialisteraceae > Dialister. Next base: position 87,565 of record CABQAR010000001.1, on the reverse strand, counting down.
CTCCAACAGCCGTTTCAACGGCTCATTCTCCTTATGAAATTCAGAGCAGCCCCTCCGCTTTTTTTGCCGCTCTTGTTCCCGGCTGATGCATGACTTTCGGAGCCTTTAATTTATTATACGCCTGGATCATCATGGCGCACTCCACTCTTTTCTTCTGGATTTCGCAGGTAATATGGTATGGCTTATGGATATCTCCCGCGAAAGCCTCATTATTCGCATGACAGCCGCCGGAACAGAAAAATTTCGCCCAGCAGTCCACGCATTCCGGCTTGCTGAATACGTGATTGACACGGAAATCACGCATCATCTTCATATTCTTCAGTCCTTCATAGATGTTTCCGATGACATATCCTTCCCGTCCGACGAACTGGTGGCAGGGATAAATATCTCCATTGGGAACCACCGCCAGATATTCATGGCCGGCACCGCATCCGCGCAGACGCTTCGGCAGGCACGGCCCCTTCCACAGATCCATGTTGAAATGGAAGAAAAAGAACGGACGCCCTTCTTCCTCACGACGGATGAAAAGATTGGCCAGCTTATCATATTCCGCCTTCACACGGGGAAGATCAGACTCCTTGATGGAATATTCTTCCGTCTCCTCGCCGACCACCGGTTCCATCGATACCGCAGGAAACCCATGATCTATCATATCTTCCACATCTGTCGTGAAATCCATATTATGACGGGTAAATGTACCACGCACATAATATTCCTCCCCGTTCCGATGCTGGATGCAGTACTGGAGGTTTTTCATGATGCGGTCATACGTCCCTTCTCCATGTACGCCGGGACGCATACGATCATGCATTTCTTTCCTTCCGTCCAAGGACAGGATCAGGCTGATATGGTTATCCGTCAGATACTTGACCTTCTCCTCATCAAGAAGCATGCCGTTCGTGGTCAGCGACATCTTGATCTTTTTATGATGCTTCTTTTCCTGCTGGCGCACGTATGTCACCGTCTGCTGGACCACACGCCAGTTCATCAGCGGCTCTCCGCCGAAGAAATCCAGCTCGCAGTGCTCACGGGGGCCGCTGTGTGCCACAAGGAAATCAACGGCGCGGCGCGCCACATCAAAGCTCATCAGCATGCGCCACTGTCCATATCCGCCCTGTCCGGCAAAACAATACTGGCAGCGCAGATTGCAGTCATGGGCTATATTGATGCACAAAGCCTTGATGATCGGCTTATCCTCGATCGCCATTTCATAATCCTTATCCATGGGAGCATATAAGGAACCTGCCGCCATGAGTTCATCCAGATCATCCATGACCTCATTCAGCTCTGTTGCATCAAACTCGGAAGACAGCCGGGAAAGTACCTCTTCCCTGTTGCCGCCCTTATAAAACTCCAAAACCTTGTATGTTACTTCATCTACAACGTGCACGATGCCGCTGTTTACATCCATAACGATATTCATGCCATTCTGGCGGAAACGATGGATCATGGGCTGTACGTTATAATCCATGAAATTCTCCTAACTCATAAACAATTTAAAAACTCCCGACCATAAGATCGGGAGCATGGCCGTTTCTTACGCTTCTTCAGCTTCTTCCTGTTCTGTGCAGATCAGATTGCCGATCGTGCAGCTGGTCTTGCAGGCAGACTGGCAGGAAGTCTGACATTCACTGCAGCCTTCGAACTTAATGGAGTCCTGTAAAGAAGACTGGTTAATTGTAACGATGTGTTTAGACATAATGTCACCTCCCGAAACAACCTTTTCTCTGCATATAATAGCATAGCAAAAGTGGGAAAAACAAGGTATTAAATGCCTGTTTCTTTAAAAAACAGACCATATCCCATAAACCGCCCCTAAAGGCAAAAGCATCAGAATGGCCATCATGCCGAAGCATCCGCCCTTCTTTCTGTTGACCATGAGCCAGTCGTCAGCAATCTGTTTCATTTCGATAAATTCTTTATCCATGCCCTTGATCAATTTCCAAAGCTCGCGGCAATCCGCCTCCGTCATGGTTCCGTCATCTGTTTTTTCTTTCTCTTTTTCCTCAGACTCTCCGCTGTCCTTTTCTTCTGCTTTTTTCCGCGCGGCCTCTTCTGCCGCCTTCATTTCGTCCTTTATGGAAGCCTTCCAGTCCCCCGACTCTTCCATGGTTTCTTCCGGCTCTTCCTGATCGATTTCTTCCTCTTCCTCCATGACGGATCCTTGGGCCGCGCCGGCATCTACCGCTTTCAGCAGCTCCTTTTTCAGGTGATCCAGATCTTCTGAATATTTATGGACGGCTGCATCCCAAAGCGCCTCATCAATCCTCTTTCGGAAGTCATACATCGTCCCCCGTGTCGCCTGGTCCAAGAGGAACTTCGTCTGCTCCATATCATAAAAAATATCGGAAATGCCTTCCTTATTCTTGAATTTCGTATTTCCTATTTTCACATAGTACATGAATGTACCGATATGGGCTCTCAAAAGACCGATAGGGCTGTTGGATTCATTTTCCTTGTCAAAAAATCCCATTTTCTTCTCCTTCTGTGCAGAACCATTTTGTTTCCATAATTATAAAGGATTTCATAGAATCCCGCAAAATAAATCCTCCCTTCCGCCGAAACATCTCATTCTGCAAAAAGAACGATGAAATGTTCTTCCTAAAAATCGTAAATCCGCTTGTTGCCGCGCCGTGGAAATAACTCCGGAACCTGCTTTTTATATTTTTTCAGCAGCCGGCAAAAAACACAGAAGCGCGTTCCTGATTATAAACAGCATAAAAAAAGAAGATACCATTTTCCGATATCTTCTGTCATTTCATGGCGGAGCGGGGGGGATTCGAACCCCCGCACGGGAGACCCGTCTAACGATTTAGCAAACCGTCCTCTTCAGCCACTTGAGTACCGCTCCGCATAGCTGAACTTATGTAAGAATACACTATCCACCACAAAATTGTCAAGTCAGAAAGCCATTACAGCATGGTTTCCCTCAGTTCCTCGCCTGTCAGGGAGGAGAGGTAGGCCGGCGGTATATCGAAGACCGTCTTGCAGCCTGTCTGCCCTTCTTTCGCCATGCGGGCGATGGCTCTTGCATAAGCCACCATGACATGGGTGGTGAACTCAGGATTGGAATCCAGCTTCAGCTTGAATTCAATCACATGGTTGTTTTCCTTATCCTTGCCCGTATTCCCGCTGCGGAATACAAAGCCTCCGTGCCCCAGTCCCTGATGATTGGCCGCGAATTCTTCTTCTGAAATGAAATGCACCGTCGTGTCATAGTCGGAGAAATAATTCGGCATCGTCTTAATCTGCTCTTCTACATAAGATGCATCTGCTCCCGCTTCGAGGACCACGAAGCATTCCCTTGTATGCTTTTCTCTTGTATCCAGTTCAGGGTTTCCCCCATTTCTGACCGCCTGCATTGCTGTTTCCACAGGGCAGGTGTACTGCTTTGCATTCTTTACGCCCCTGATTCTGCGAATGGCGTCTGAATGTCCCTGCGAAACGCCTTTCCCCCAAAACGTATAATCTTTTCCGTCCGGAAGAACCACGTTGCCATATAATCTTGCCAGAGAAAATAGTCCCGGATCCCATCCGACGGAAATAATGGCGGTTTTGTTGTTTTCTCTTGCCGCCTTATCCACGGCTGCGAAATGCTGCGGCACATGGGCATGTGTATCAAACGTGTCCACCACATTAAACATTTTGGCATATTCCGGTGTCTGTACCGGCAGATCCGTCGCACTTCCGCCGCAAAGCAGAAGCACATCGATCCTATCCTTCCACTGTTCTATTTCCGCCACGGATACGACAGGGACTCCTGCAGAAAGTATTTCCACTGAGGATGGATTCCGCCTTGTAAAAACAGCCTTCAACTCCATGTCCGGGTTGTCCTTCAGCGCTGTTTCCACGCCCCGCCCGATATTGCCATATCCTAAAATTCCGATTCTGATGCTCATTTTCTCCCGCCCTCCTGTTTCTTCTATACCTGTATCAGCACTTATGACGTTTATGACGTCATGTATAGGAATAATCTACCACAGTTGATTCATGATTGAAAGTAATGATTTTTCATTTTCGCTTGATTATTTTAGATAAAAAAGAACTTCCCTGTATAGAGAAGCCCTTTTATAATCTGTTCCTTTCATTTTTATACGGTATCAGTCATTCAAATCCACTTTTTCAAACCTGTATTTTTGAGAAGCATCCGGATATTTTTCATGATCCACCGTATCCATGAACATGGCGCATGGCCTTATGTAATCCTTATAATCGCCGTATAGCGCTTTATAGACCACATACGCTTCACTTGTTTCCGTATGGACGGCCAACGTGATGATCAGATACCGGTTTCCTTTGAAATGCCTCCATATTTCTCCTGCTCTTGGCAATTCCCTTTCCGTCATTGTTTTTCCTTTCTATCTTTCCTTCTCTATCCGGCATCCCTTTCCGTCTGTCGTCACAGTAATCGTGCCGTTCCTATCCGTTCTGTATACGGAAATATTTCTTGCTTCCAGCTTTTTCAGCGTTTTCTGGCTCGGATGGCCATAATCATTTCCCGCCCCGCAGGAAATCAGGGCTGCTTCCGGCGATACGGCCTCCAGAAAATCATCCGTCGAGGAAGTCTTGCTCCCATGATGGCCCACCTTCAGCACCGTGCTCTTTATATCCACCCCCGTTTTCAGAATGGACATTTCTTCTTCCGCTTCCGCGTCTCCGGTAAACAGCATTTTGAAGTTTCCGTAAGCCGCCTGTCCTACGATGCTGTTATTGTTCTGTCTGGAATCCTCTCCATTGGCATGGCTTTCTGCCACCGGCCCCATAACCGTGAACGGAACCCCATCCAACAGATCTATCCGATCCCCTGCTTTTAATGTCCGGCACGGGATTTCTTTTTTACTGATGACTTTTCGGTAAGTGCGATACGTATAAGAGGAGTACGGCTCGCCATTATCATAAATGCGATTTATTTTTGCATGGGCAAATACGGAAAGCATGCCTCCCAGATGGTCTATATGGGGATGCGTGATAATGACGGTTTCCAACTCTCCTGCTCCATATTTCCTGAGCCATTCTGCCATCTGGCTGCGGTGTTCCACATCCCCCGAATCAATCAGTGCGAATTTCCCGCCTTTTTCAAGAAGTATGGCGTCTCCCTGCCCGATGTCAAGCATTCGGATAATCAGTTCCTGATTTTTTTGGTTTTCTCCGCCGGCAAAAGGAAAATCCGCATGGCAGGCAGAAAAAATAACCGCCGCAAAAAGAAACAGGCAGGAAACCAGTCTCGCAAAAAATCTCATGCCTCCATCACCCTGCTTCTGGCGGCCGGAATCTGACGCGCCAGATCACCTGCCGTATAGCCCACAGGATTGGTTTCCGCCAGCATATCCCCTGCAAGACCGTGAAGATATACGCCGGCCACCGCCGCCTCTTCCGCTTCCATTTTCTGCCCGAGAAGGGCAGCGATGATCCCCGTCAAGGTATCCCCCATTCCGCCGGACGCCATTCCCGGATTCCCTGTCGGATTGATCCATGCCCTTCCGTCCGGAACAGCGACAACCGTCGGTGCCCCTTTCAGAACAAGGACGACATGGTTTGCCGTCGCGAATTCAATGGCGGCATCTATCCGACAGGCTTCTATTTCTCTCGCCGGCCGGCCTGTCAGTCGGGCAAATTCTCCCACATGGGGAGTCAGGATAAGCTGCCCGGGACATTCCTTTATATCCATTTTCTGTTCTGCTACGGCAAATAACGCATCTGCGTCAACAACAACGGGCTTTCTTACCGAGCTGAGGAATTCCTTTACAAAAAGCTGTGTTTCCTCTGCCCTCCCCAACCCGGGGCCGATGGCTATGGCTTGGTAGTCTTCCGCTTTTTTCAGGCAGAGTGAAACCATCCCCTTTGTGAAATACGGTTCTTTTCCGCAGGAGGATACCATAATTTCCGGCACCTTCCCTGCCAGGACGCCCGCCGTTTTTTCCACGGTGGCCAGCGCGATTTTTCCTGCCCCGCTGTATAAAGCCCCCTGTGCCGCCAAAAGCCCTGCTCCCGCCATGCCTTCCGAACCGGCAAACACGCCGATAAATCCATGATTCCCTTTATGGGATATACGGCTCCTTACCGGTAAAAATCCGTATACATCTTCTTTTTCCGTGATACGCACCGAATAATCCGTTCTTGCCTCTTCTGGAATGCCGATCGGGGAATACATCACTTCCCCTGCATATTCGCTTCCCGGATACAGCACATGGCCTCTTTTCACCGCCCCCAATGCCACGGTGAAATCGGCATTCACGACGGCTCCTGCCGCCTCTCCGCTGTCTGTCAGCATCCCGCTCGGCGTATCAACGGAAATAATCAGGGCACGGGAATCATTCATGCAGGTAATCAGCGCCGCTTTTTTTTCATCCACGTTATTCTTCAGACCGGTTCCAATCAGAGCGTCTATGATGACATCCGCCCGAGACAGGTATTCCTCCGCCTCTTCCGCATCGGAAATCGGAATGACGGGAATTCCCATTTTATCTATTACATTTTTATACATTAAAGAGACCTCTCCCATGTGGGAGACATTTCCCATCAGAAGGACAGTGACTTCCGCCCCTGCAGCCGAGGCATACCGGGCTGCCACGAATCCGTCGCCCCCATTATTTCCAGTACCGCAGACAATAACAATCCGGGCATTTTCCCATGAAATCTCAGGCTGCATCAGCCGGATGACGGACGCTCCCGCATTTTCCATAAGAACGGCTTCCGGTAATCCAAACTCCTCCATGGCGCACCGATCCAGCCTTCTGGATTCTTCCGCTGTCGTAAGTATCATTCTCTTTTGCCCTCCATGACAACCACCGCGATAGACATGCCATCTTCATGGGAAATGGAAACAGACATATCCGTAATCTTCATTTCTTCCGCTCTTTTGGCAAACTGCCCCTGTAAATGAAGGATGGGAGCCCCCCACTTTGACCAAGACAGACAGGCATCGCCGAATCCCGATCCTAAAATCCCTATGCCGAGCGCCTTTCCGGCTGCTTCCCTCGCCGCCCAAAGCGCAGCATAAGAATCTGCTTTCCGTTTTCCTTTTTCCTCGCAATGCTCCCGTTCTTCCGGCGTGAACATTTTTTCAAGACGGGCGGGATATTTTTCACAGATGCGTTCCCAGCGGGAGACCTTTACCAAATCAACACCGACGTACATTTGAAGCTCCTTGTCAAAAACATGCGGCACCCTATATGGGCCGAATCAAATCCTTTTTACATGATGGCGTTTCTGTTTCCTTTATTTTAACGAATCCATATTCTTTACACAAACCTGTTTTTTAAAATCATTTCTTGCCATAGAAATTGAAACATGGTAGAATGACATGGTATGAATAAAACAGACGGGAGGTGAAACAATTGCCGCAAATTAAATCCAACATGAAAACCATGAAGACTGACGCTAAAAAGAGAGCTGCCAACGCTGCTGTCCGTTCCCAGATTCACGGTGCCGTAAAAAAAGCTGTAGCTGCTGCCAACACTGAAAAGAAAGACGAAGCTATCCGCGCTGCCCAGAGCATCATTGATGCCGCTGCTCAGAAAGGTGTTATCCATAAGAACGCTGCTGCTCGTAAGAAATCCCGTCTGAACGCAAGCGTCAATGCTGCTATCGCCGCTGAGAAAGCTTTCGAAGCAAAGGAAGCTGCCGTAGAAGCAAAGGAAGAAGCAAAAGAAGCTTATAAGGAAGCTATGGAAGAACAGAAATAATCTGTTTTCAAAGGAGAGACGAAGACCCATGTCCTCGTCTTTTTTATTGTCCTGCCTGTAGAACCGTCTCATGCAGCCAAGCCTTTCATCGTCCCCTGAAATCTCCAAAAATGAGGTAAGAAGGCGATAAGAGGGCATAGTCAAAATAAAGTTGGATTTACTTAAGAAATCACTTGCTTTTGCCTAAATTTGGTGCTATTTTATGGGTAGTGAAACCCATTGTTTATTCAAATCAGGGAGGTCCTTCTCATGGGCAAATTCGTAATCAAAGAAACAAAATCAGGTGTTCGTTTCGATCTGCTGGCAGGCAACGGACAGATTGTCGCTTCCTCTCAGACTTACAAGATGGAAGCAAGCTGCAAGAAAGGCATTGCAAGCGTTCAGAAGAATGCACCTATTGCCGCACTGGAAAACCAGACCGTAGAAGGCTATGTGACCGAAACAAATCCGAAATTCGAAGTATACACCGATAAAAAAGGTGAATTCCGTTTCAGACTGAAAGCGAAAAACGGCCAGATCATCGCTGTCAGCGAAGGGTACACCACCCTAAAAAACTGCCTGAACGGCGTCGATTCCGTCAAGAAAAATGCAGAAACGGATAAGATTGAAAAAGAATAACCGGTAATCAGAAACAGCTGTGCTTGGCATGGCTGTTTTTTGATTGGGAATTCCCCTTTCTCTCCCTCATTGAACTGTACCCTTCAATAAAAATTATATATTTCCGTTAGAAAGTTTATAATTTATTTTGAAAAACCTGTAATTTGTTACAGTAGGAAAGCCCTCCCCATTCTTATACAATGAATACAAGAAAAATATCCTGCAGATTTATTTTCAGGAGGTGTACCATGGGGAAGAAAATTATCGGCATTATCTTATGCATCTGCGGAATCGGACTCGCCCTTCTGCTTTTCACGGAAACGGGCTCAGACAGCCAGCAGGCATTGCTCGAGAAAGCGATTTATGTTTCTGACGGAAAGGTAGACCCTGCCAATGAGGGAAAGGTCGTCATCGCCGCGGGAAAAATATCTCCGTTTGAAAATGCCCGCGATCCGGATCTGGAGCTTGATTTCAACTCTCCCGTTATCCGACGATCGGCAAGGGTCCTTAAAGAAGTCGGAACGGGAAATGAAAAAAAGAAAAGCTGGGAAACAACGCCTTCCTCATCAGGCTTTTTTCAACGAAAACCTTTACCGGCTCCGTCAAGCTGGGCGATTTCATCATTAAAGACCGCCTGCTGAGGGGCATGACGACCAATACGAAAGTAACGGAACTCCCCAATACCATCAGCATAAACAATATCACGCTATACAATGAAAAAGATCAGGGCATCACTTATCTGACTGACCGTGAACCCTCCATCTTATTTCCGCACCTTGCCAACGATCACAGAATTTCTTATACATATATGAAAATCAAGGATGAGGATAACAAGACCGTGGTCGGTATCCAGAAAGGAAATGAGCTTCTGGGCGAAGGCACGGTGGATGGCATGGAGTTCACAGGCAGCCATGTCGACTTGATTGCTTCAAAAGAGGACTTCCTGAAATCGAATGATAACTTCAGCATGATTTCCTCCGTGCTGGGATATCTGGTTTCTGCCGGACTCGCCATCGGCGGCATATTTATGTTCAAGAAATCATAAGGAACGGCATGAAAAAATACCGGCCCCAAAAAGGTTAGACCAAAATCTGACAATGGGAAACCGGTATTTTTTTGACTGAATAATTGCATATACAAGAAAATCCTTCTTCCTGTCTTGATAGGCAACGCCTGAAAATCCCCCCTGTCCCGAATAAAATCGGTACAGGGGGGATTTTCATCAAGAGCCGCTCCCATTTACGGAAACATGGCCAACGTCGAACCGAGAAGGATGATAGCGATGATAAGCAGCGCCCACCACGGCATCATGCCCAGCATCTCCAAAACAGGCGTGAATGCATTCTCCCCCTTCATTCCATCCACGGCCACTGATCGGAGTTTTCCATCAGGTTCAATAAGTTTCACGATCGGATGATCATACAGACGGATTCTGAAAACCGACATCCACAATATAAAAGATATCGGCACAGTGAGCACCATCCACGCCGCCGACCCCAGCCATTCAATATTCCGAAGTTCTTCTACGCCCAAAAGAACGCAGACTGCGGCTATAATATCAGGAAGCCCGATAAAGACCACAATGGAACACAAGGCCACCACGATACGCGCCATGGAACTGAACGTAATTTTTACAGGGCGCAGCACACCGCCAACCGTTTCAAAGAACACAGGCTCTTCGATTTCTTTCTCTTCCAGATCCTTATCAGTATTCATAACCAGCCGGATTCCTTCTCTTTCCGCCCTGCTGTTTTCTCCCTTAAGAATCATGTTTTTGATTTTCGCACCACGTCCATTACTGAATCCCACGAAAAATATGAGGCCGAACACAATGGTACCCATACCGGTCAATTCCCAGTCCCAAAAAAGGAGGTGCATCATGACCGCCGCGAGTATCGTCATAATCGCCGGTTCAATAACCCATGGGTACGTTTTTTTCACCCGCCCGGCAGAAACCGCCACCCGCCCCGTCTGCCCATTCACGACAGCCATTTTCTTTCCCTGTACGAAAAGATAAACAGGAAGCAATGCCGGCAGAGAAAGAAGCGAATCTGATTGGGCATGCAATTGGATGCCTGAAGTCTCCATGACCCTTTCCACCGTCGGCCGGTAATCCTCTTCAATCTCCCTGAGTACGCGGTTGGCCGCCTCATTACCGCTTATATCAGGCAATTTCACATTCTGTCCTGTTATATAGCCAAATTCAAAAGGCTTCAGCCCCTGCCAGTCAAAGGGCTCTGCCCCGTCAAGCACGAGGTTGTCCAGCTGCTTCGATGTATTCACTGCCAGCCGCTGCACAAAACTTCCGCAATTATACTTCTGCTCGGAATAGGCCTGGTCTCTCGAAACCACGCAGCGTATAGGCCCCTTGACGATCTGATAGGGAAGATAATACCCTTTCAGCCGGTTGATATTGGAGGATACCCATCGGCCTTCTTTCGTATCCTTATTTTTATCCGCCCACTCCTTTAATCGGGCCTTCGCTTCTGCCTCTGTCAGGAAAAAGGGAATAATCACATCCGGCATATTCTCATTTTCCGTAAATGCTCCCCTTACCAGGTTTCCCCCGCAGAATTCACAAACACCGCCGGCCTCTCCGGACGGAATGATTACTCTTGCTCCGCAGTTCTTGCAGACATGGATCTCTTTCTCCACCTTTTCCTGATCGCTGGCCAGTTCTTTCCTCCGGATTTCCTGCCAGTCATATGCTTTGGCATGTGCGTTTTTTGCATTGACATCACTGCCGCAATACCGGCAATGATACACCTGCTGCACTATGTCAAACTCCGCCGGAGCCCCGCAGGTATTGCATCGGACTTCAAAGGGATCTGATACTTTCTGTTCCATGGTTTTCATCCTCCTATCGTCGAATCATGGAGAATCTTCCTGCATTCCTGACAAGTCATAACCGTTTCCAGACTCCGTTCCTCCGTTCAAAAACGGTCGTAATGAATTCATCCGCTGCCATTTGCCCGATTTCATCATAATTTTCATTATAGACACGGATGATATAGCCTGCGCCGCGCCCGATGCCTTCCACAAGTTTTTCTTCCGGCGACCCGGACTCCATCCATTCCACTTTGCAGGTATATTCCCCTGACTTTATCTTATCCATCCACGGTGAGGAAACAGAGGAACGATATAGAAGGAATTTAGCCAGCGCCGGATTTCCGGGAATCCATCCGCTGCTGAAGCCATAGTCGCCTTCAAATTCTTTGAAAGCATCCTGCACGAAAGACTCCGGTGCGACTTTGACATGGATCCGCTCATTGCCGTCTGTCAATTCAAGCATCAGGTACGGATCCCGATTCTGGGTATAGCTCACAAATTCCTGATTTTCATACACTTCCCTGCTGATCAGTCCTGCGTTCAGAAATATCTTGCCATCCTTTTTGATGATATCCCCGATGATGGTCTTATAAATCTGCTGCGCTTCGTCCTGATACCGGAAATCCACCTGCGCATAGGGTTCTTCATACACCGTGACAAACCGTCTTAATCCGCCGGCGTCATCTTCGTTCTTATAGACGCCCGGCACGGCGGCAGATACGGCTTCCCCCATACAGAGTGCTGCCAGAAAGACTATTTTCCATCCGTTCATGCCTATGCCTCCTTTTATCTGTCCTTTATCTGTAGTATACAAAATCTCCGAAAAAAATAACCTGTAATAAATTACAGGTTTCTTTATTGTTTATATTTTATTTATATTTCCCGTCATACATGCCATATCCATTTTTATTTCCCCGTATACCCTTTATTCACCGCATCCACTGCCAATCCCACTATGCTCTTATTTCCCGTCTTGAGCAGAAGATTGCTCACATGGAAGCTGACCGTCCGCTTGGAGAGCATCATGCGCTCCGCAATGTCCTGGTAGGACAGCCCCTGGCAGATGTATTCCAATATCTGCAGTTCCCTTTTGGTCAATACCAGATCAGACTGTCCATGTTCATATACACGGGATCCGCAGGGATAAATATGATGGCCCTGCAAGGTATTCCTGACACAGGAAATAAATTCCTCCGCAGATGAATCCTTATAAATAAAACTGTCTGCGCCGGCTTCCTTTGCTTTTTCCAGAAAGGATATTTCAGGAAATCCCGTCATGATGATGATTTTCAGCCGCGGAAAATGTTCTTTTAGCTCCCTCGCCGTATTGATTCCCGACATGCGCCCTTCTATGCAGATATCCATCAGCAGGATATCCGGATCCAGCCGGATGCACGCCGCATCCGCCACGTCAGACTGCGGAAATAATCCAACGATCTTTATGTCTTTTTCCTTTTCAAAAATCCGGGCCAGTCCGTCAAGCAGTATTTTCTGGTCATCTATAATCATAAGCTTTATCATAGAGCCTCCTTGGTGCGCCTCTCTATGAATACGATGGATACGCATCGCCTTTTCGCTGTAAAGACGACTTCTTTTATTCATTATAACAAATCTTTAAAGGAGCGGTTCATGGACAGGCGTCATTGTTTCCGCAGACGCATTGCCGTCTTCCAGATCGGCGATCAGAGTGAAATGCGGACGCGTCTGCAATATCATACGTCCTCCATGGGCAAGGATCTTCCGATTGATTCCGGCCAGTCCCGTACCGAATTTTTTCAGATTCCTGATTCCCACCCCGTTATCGGAAACCGTCAGCCTTTCGTTCCGGTTCCCAGCAATGGTAACCGTGATCTTACTTGCCTTTCCGTGACGGACCGCATTACTCATGGCTTCGCGGATGATCTCAACAAAGGTGCCCGCCTTGTCCGTGTCTTCAGGAAGCATTCCCCTAAGCACCACCTCGACGCCGATCAGATGATACGTTTCAAACAGCTCCCGCAAAACCTCCTGCGGTCCCACTTTGACGTCCCTTCGCAGATCTTCCATCAGATTTTCTATGAGGGGGGCGATTTTGTGATAATCTTTATAATTCCTGTTATTCAGCAGCTGCTGCAGGATCGTGATCCGCTGTCCGATGATATCATGGACTTTTGACATCACCTCCTGTATGGTTTTTTCCCGCTGTATTCTTTCCAGATCAAGGATAGCCTGTTTCATGTCTTCATTTTTCTGCTTCAGCGAAACGTTATTTTCCCTGATTTCTTCCGTCAATTTTTCTATCTCTGTCACATCGGAAACCATGATGATGAAGCTCTTCTCTTCCCCTGCCTCCAGTCCCTTCTTCTCTATCAGGTAGCACCTTCTATCCTGCCCATGATAAAGGATCCGTAACGCGTTTTCCCATTCTTCCGCGCCCTCATCCTTTTCCTTCATATATTTCCAGAAAGAAAACCCCTGCCTGAACTGGCGCCCTGTTTCCCTGTCCATGAACTGCAGTATGTATATATTGGAAAGAAGGGCCTTGCCGTCTGCGTCACAGAAAAGCAATCCTTCATCAAGAAGGTCGATCGCCTCCTGCAGAGAACGGGTCGTCAGCTGTTTCTTCCGTTCTTCAAAAATATAGTTGGCCTGTATGGCCATCCGAACGGAAAGGATAATCAGGCCTATGATCACGTTCCATGGCATAAAGAAATCGAACAGGGGAAGAATCAGGAAGGAAGCGATAAGGAGCATTCCCCAGGAACGGAGCGTGCGGTACCAGTACGCACAGAAAGCGATATTCACCAAAGAGGCGACAATGCGGATCGCATTTGTCCCTGTGCCGAAAAATGTCCCGTTCCGGGCGGAAAGCAGTGTGAACCCAAACGTGGCGATGATGGCGCTGAACAGGATGGAGACACCGAAAACCCCCGTTATGCGGCGGCCGGCCTTCCTGTAGTTCATCAACGGATGTCCGAAGAAAATAACCATGATATGGAACATGAACAGCACATATGACACGATGAGCCAGAAATAAACAAAGGTAAAGCTGTAGCCTGTCAGGTTCTCCATATCATCACTTCCTTTCTCTCCGCACGCAAATGTCACTTCACTGACATTTCTATGGCAAAAGCATATTCAAGATCCTTGCAGGAAATATGGCCGCCCTGCAAGGCAAACGGCCGGAGGAACCTGTCTATCCATGGCTCTGTCCATCCGTATTTCTCCGGCAGGAGGCAGATGCATTTACAGCCGTCCTGCTCAAGGAAACTGAAAACAATATCATCCGATTGGCGGGCCACCGCTTCATTCATCAGTTCATAGAAGAAATCATAGAGCACCAGCGCTTTCTGCGTTTCTATACCCCCCTCCATCTGGAAACGGATCGCATTCTTCACGCCTGCCTTTTCCGCATACAGCCCGGTCTCATCCAATGCCATCCATAATTCCCCTGCCGGGATATGGGTGGAACTCTTTCCTTTCAGCAGCAACACGCAGCGCTTTTTCAGGTAACTTGCCAGAATATTCATGTGCTGTATCGCATGTAAGCCTTCCACATCTTCTCCCGCACGTTCTATGATCCTGACGTACTTCTCCATAGCAGGGCGCTTGGCGCTGATGACGGCTTCCAGTTCCTGATACAGACGCTGCTGCACTTCATAGGCAAGCATTTCCCTCCGGTTTTCCTTTCGATGATAAAGCAGGTCGTAGGCTCTTTGAAGCGCGCGAGCCGTCATGGCAAGCTCCTTCTGATTCTTTTTAAGCCAGGAAATATCCTTTTTCCATATGACGGTCCCGCCATGGATCGGCATGGACCGGACCTGCAGATTTTCAGGAGGCACATCAGAAATCTGTGGTGCCTCATAGACCTTCCGACCGTAAATATCATGTATTTCCATGCCCAGCCCAGAATGGGAGAACAGGTCAAGATATTTCTCATTCGCATGAAGCAGTCCGCTTTGCATGCAGGCCTCTATAAAGGCAAGGACAAAAATAATATTGGCTGCCACCAGCTCCGTATGGCGCACCAGGGGTATCCGAAGAGCATATCCCACATGGAACAGAATGAGCAGGACAAGGACGGCCACGGGAAGCAGACCCTTGATGCTGAGCACCCTTTGCTTGAATGCCCGCCTCGCAAAAACAAGGAGCGCTATGCCTATTTCCCCATATTCAACAAACTTGATAAAATAAATGCCCCAGCCATATGCATATATCAGCGTGCTGTCCTTGAATCCCGGCTGGAAGATGAAAATCTGCTGATGGAAGTCATTGGAGAGAACGAACAGCGTCACAAGCCCGTTCATCAGAAACAGGGCTTTTATGAACCATGGCATGCGCGCTTCAAAGACCGCACGGTCACTTTCTGCCGCCATCCAGATGACAAGAGCGGGAATCATGAAAAGGAAAATATAATACCCATACCATGCATAACGGAGCAGCGTATTTCCATGCAAAGGCAGCGTAAAGCTGACCACGCGCAGAAGCAGCAACCCAAGAAGGACAGGAAGCAGCATATTCATGGCGCGCTGCGTCCCAGCCTGCAGCAGGCGGTAATAAATGCTTCCTCCCCAGAAAATGATGACCGGCACAAGGATGATATACAGCCAGAGAGTCTCATAAACGCCGGAAACCATGAGTCCCCGTATACCATATACATCCCGTTTGATTTGCTGCCGCAGATAAAAAATATCCGACCGGAAGGTTTCATTATCCTGAGGCGTCATTTCCCTCAAATAGGCGGTGCATCCGTAGCCTTCCTGGCAAAGCCGCTTCATCAGCGCAGAGTCCTTGGCAGGAAGCTTCCGTTTTGTCAGCATCCCCTTCTGGACGGTCAGCGTCCCCTCTTCCGGAACGATGATGCGCAGGGGTTTTCCGTCGATCTTCGTCTGAGCCGCCTGATAGTCAAAAAGCACGTATACATCGGCACTGCTTTTTGAATCAG
Organism: uncultured Dialister sp.; assembly: GCA_902462205.1. Taxonomy (GTDB): domain Bacteria; phylum Bacillota; class Negativicutes; order Veillonellales; family Dialisteraceae; genus Dialister. The sequence goes on along the minus strand of CABQAR010000001.1, from coordinate 71,530 downwards.
ACAGCATATATTCCGTACTCCCCCAGGAATTATCAGGCATCAGTCTGCCCTCCCTGTAAAGCCGGCGCATCGCCCTGATTCCTGCCTCTCCATCCCATTTATGTGATAATCCGTAGCCCATGGCCATGCAGAAATACTCCTGATACAGGGCCCGCGTCGTAACGGATACCGTCGCGTCAGACTCCATCAGATCCTTCCATCCCTTCACATCGACATCTGCATCGGGAGCTACGGCAAGAACGACTTCCGCCATGAAATGAGGATAAAAGAAATACTGGCGCTGCATATTTCTGAGATACGGCTCTGCCTGCAGGTCAAAGACTTCCGCACCATCCGCGCCGAGAGAAAACTCCTGCATGACACCGTCACTGACCATGTTGACAGAAACATCGCTCTGTCCGTTTTGATCCATCCATTCCAAAAATATCTGGTTGTAGGCTTCTCCGGAATTCTTATCAAAAACATAAGTGGCCGCCAGAGCCGGACTCTCCGACACAAAGGAAAAAAGGAACGCAAAAAGCAGCATGACCGGAATAACCAGTTTTCTTCTGATTTCCCAATCCATGCTGCCCACCGCCTTTCACAGCTCCACATCAAATACGGCATGTCTGTTTTCTATCTTATTATAGAAAATATGCACACTAAATGCCAACCATAATTACTATCAGCAACAAAAAACCGGCTCCCTTTCCGGAGAAAACCGGTTTCTTCCATTTAGTTATGCTTTTGCCGCTTCCTTCATCGCGATCTGTGCTGCCTCTGCCGTCTTTCGGATATCCTCATCACTATGGGCATATGACAGGAAAAGGGTTTCAAAAGGAGACGGCGCCAGATAAATGCCCTGCTCCAGCATGGAAAGGAACCACGCCTTGAAACGGTTTTTATCACAAGCACAGGAATCCTCATAATTGAGAACCGGCTTTTCGCTGAAAAACAGACAGAACATGGAACCGGACTGGTGTATCTGCACAGGCACCCCTGCCTCTTCTGCCGCCTGTTTCCATCCCCCAAGCAGTCTGGATGTTTTTTCCTCCAGTACCTGATGGAAATCCGGAATGGAGCGGATTTTTTTCAGGGTTTCCAATCCCGCCGTGACAGCCAGCGGATTTCCGGAAAGAGTTCCTGCCTGATAAACAGAACCATCAGGCGCAATACAGTTCATGATTTCCCGCTTTCCGCCATAGGCAGCTGCAGGCAGTCCTCCGCCGATGATTTTTCCAAGGCAGGTCATGTCCGGATGGATATGGTATCTTCCCTGTGCTCCGTGGAAAGCTGTACGGAATCCGCACATCACTTCGTCAAATATCAGAACGGTTCCATGCTTTTCGGTCTCGCGGCGGAGCGTTTCCAAAAATCCTTCCACAGGGAGGACGCATCCCATGTTCCCTGCCACCGGCTCCACGATTACCGCTGCGATTTCATCGCCTTCCTCTTCCATTTTCCTTGTAAATGCGTCTATATCATTGTAAGGAACGACGACCGTGTCCTTTGCTGTTCCCTTTGTCACGCCTGCGCTGTCAGGACTGCCGAACGTCGCAGCCCCCGATCCTGCTTTGACAAGGAGGCTGTCGCCGTGCCCATGGTAGCAGCCTGCAAACTTCAGTATCTTGTCTCTGCCTGTATATCCGCGGGCAGCACGGAGGGCGCTCATGGTTGCTTCCGTTCCCGAGGAAACGAGGCGGAGCTTTTCAACGGACGGATAGAATTCCGTCACAAGCTTTGCCAGTTCTGTTTCAATCACCGTAGGAGCCCCATAGCTGGTGCTTTTTTCTGCCGCCTCCTGTATCGCGCGGATGACCTCCGGATAGGCATGGCCTAAAATCATCGGCCCCCAGGAACCCACATAATCAATGTAATTATTTCCATCAATATCCGTAATATGGGATCCCTTGGCAGAAGCGATAAACGGAGGCGGACAGTTCATATGCGGATAAGAGCGGACAGGGCTGTTCACTCCGCCGGGCATGTATCGGGCCGCTTCTTCAAAAGCAGCCTTGGAACGGGACAGATTGATCATTTTCCTGTTTCCTCCCTGATCCATTTGGCTGCGTCTATGGCATGATAAGAAATAATGATATCTGCGCCGGCACGTTTCATGGAAAGAAGCGTTTCCATCACGATGCGCTTTTCATCGATCCATCCGTTGGCCGCTGCTGCTTTCACCATGGCATATTCTCCGCTTACATTATAAACGGCGACAGGACGGTCGATACGCTGACGGACCTGATGGACAATATCCAGATAGGCAAGCGCAGGCTTCACCATGATGATATCGGCGCCTTCCTTCATATCCAGATCCACTTCCTTCATGGCTTCCCTGCTGTTTGCCGGATCCATCTGATAGCCCCTTCTGTCACCGAACTGCGGTGCGGAATTGGCAGCATCACGGAACGGGCCGTAATAGCCGGAGGCATATTTTACCGCATAGGACATAATGGAAACGTTTTTAAAATCTTCTGCATCCAAGGCTTCTCTGATAACCGCGATCCGACCATCCATCATATCGGAAGGCGCTATGATATCCGCACCTGCTTCCGCCTGTGAAAGAGCAACCTTTGCCAGCAGCTTGAGCGTGGGGTCATTATCCACCTCGTGCCCGCAGAGCTGTCCGCAATGGCCTGAATTCGTATATTGGCAAAGACACACATCCCCTACGATGACCAGATCGGGAATTTCCGCCTTGATTGCCTTGATTGCCTGCTGCACAGGACTTTCCATATCCCATGCGGACGAACCGATATCATCCTTATATGCAGGAAGGCCGAAAACTTCCACCGCCGGAATTCCCAGCCGGTAAATTTCTTCCGCCTGCCTGACCGCCTGATCCACGGAAAGGTGGTAGCAATTGGGCATGCTCGGAATTTCTTCCTTCACATTGGTTCCTGGAACCACGAAAATGGGGTACACGAAATCATTGATTTCCAGTGAATTTTCTCTGACCATGCTGCGTATGGCAGCCGTACGCCTCAATCGGCGCGGACGCAATGTATTTAATTTCATTCTTTATTCATCCCTTCTTTGATGGCTTCCGCCAATCCATCAATAGTAAATGTATCAGAAACAATCTGCGGTTCCAGGCCATGCTTACGGCATGCTTCCGCTGTAATAGGCCCGATGCATGCAAGAGATATCTCTTTTAAGGGCTCCGTATTTCCATCCAGTTGATCAAAAAGATTGTATACAGTGGAAGAACTGGTAAATGTGATGATATCCACCTCATGATTGTCAAGGAGTTCCTTTAACTTGGTTTTGTTTTCCTCATCACAGATCGTTTCATACGCCTCTGCCACTTTTACGTCGCAGCCAAATTTTTCAAGGCTTTCAGGCAGCACGCTTCTTGCTACTTTTGCCCGGGGAATCAGGATTTTATCCCCCTCTTTCACAAGGGGACGCATGGCCTCGACCAGATCCTCTGCCTTATATTTCAGTGGCACGCAATCTGCCTTCAAGCCATAATTCCGAAGCTGTTTATCCGTTGCCGGCCCGATAACAGCGATTTTCGCATTTCCTAGAGCACGGGAATCCTTTCCCTTTTCATAAAGACGCTTGAAGAAAGAATCCACACCGTTCTGGCTGGTAAATACTATCCAGTCATACCGGGATAAATCACGGATGCCCTCATCCAGGCTTTTCCACCCGTCACTGGGCGATACGATTTTGATGGAAGGAATTTCCGTGCAGAACGCGCCGAGATTCTCCAGCACTTCCGTCAGGCGGGAGGCCTGCGTGCGGGAACGCGTGATGACCACATGTTTTCCGAACAGCGGCTTATTATCATACCAGCGCAGCTCTTCTCTTAAATTGACGACATCCCCGATGATGAAAATGGCAGGCGGTTTGATTCCATACTTCTTCACGTCCTCCGCCGCCCGTCCAAGCGTCGTGGTATACGTTTCCTGATACGGCCGTGTCCCCCATCTCACAAAGGCCGCCGGTGTATCCGCACTCTTTCCGTATCTTATCAGCTCTTCAGAAATCTGCTTCGCCCTGCCGACGCCCATTAAGAACACGAGAGTATCCACTGCCCCTGCCAATTTTTCCCAGTTAATATCAGAGTGCAACTTCGTCGGATCTTCATGGCCCGTAATGACGGCAAAGGAAGCCGCTACTTTTCTGTGGGTGACCGGAATCCCTGCATAGGCAGGCGCTGAAATAGCGGATGTCACGCCCGGGACTTCCTCATAGTCCACTCCCGCCGCCTTAATGACTTCTATTTCTTCTCCGCCACGGCCGAACACGAAAGGATCTCCGCCCTTTAAGCGGGCTACGATTTTCCCCTCTTTTCCTTTTTCCGCCAGCAGATAACTGATTTCCTCCTGCGTCATGGTATGGTTGCCGCAGCTTTTCCCTACATATATATACTCTGCTTTCGGATTGGCATATCGAAGGATCCTCTTGTCTGCCAGATAATCACCTACAACCACATCCGCTATTTCCAGACAGCGTTTTCCCTTCAGCGTAAGAAGCTCCGGATCCCCCGGCCCTGCTCCGATCAAGTACACTTTTCCCTTATTCATACGATTCTCCTCATTCGTTATTTCTGTAAGCTTTTTAATACCCGGTCTCCGCCATCAGCAAGCAGCCGTTCTGCCAATGTCCTTCCGATGGATTCCGCCTCGTAGATATTTCCCTTCATCGCTCCCTTATACAGCACTTTCCCATCAGGAGCGGCAATAAATGCGGATGCCTCAAGCTTATCACCGGAAGGTACCGCATAAATTCCGGCAGGCACCTTGCAGTCTCCTCCGACCTTTCCCAAAAAAGCACGTTCTGCCGTTATGCATGACGCCACATCCTGATTGTGGAGGAACCGGATGATTTCCATCGTCTCTGTATCCCCTGCCCGCATTTCAATGGCCATGACTCCCTGTCCCGCCGCCGGAATGCTTTCTTCCGTGGAAATATAAGAAGCAATCCTTTCCTCCAGTCCGAGCCGTTTCAGACCTGCCGCCGCAAGGATGATCGCATCAAATTCTCCTTCATCCAGATGGCGGAGCCGTGTCTGTACATTTCCCCGGAGCGTCCTTATTTCCAGATCAGGACGCAGATGCAGCAGCTGGGACTGCCTCCGCAGACTGGACGTCCCCACCCGCGCATGCAAGGGCAGTTCTTTTAAGGCCTTGTATTGCAAAGATATAAAGGCATCTCTCGGATCCTCCCTGTCCGTCACCGCAGCCAGCTCGAGCCCCTTGGGGATTTCCGCCGTCATGTCCTTTAGGGAATGGACGGCAATGTCCGCCTTTCCGTCAAGAAGCAGCACTTCCAGTTCCTTTATAAACAGCCCTTTGCCTCCGATATCCAGAAGGGAGCGGTCTAAAATCTGATCACCTTTCGTTGTCACGGGAAGAAGCTCCACCTGTATTTCCGGATGCTCCTCCCTGACCCTTTTCTGTACATATTTTGCCTGCCAGAGCGCCAAAAGGCTTTCCCGCGTGGCTATGATAATTTTATCCTTCAATCGCCTTCTCCTTTTGAATATCCAGACTGAACAACTTCGTCACTGCCGTTTTCCCTGCACTTTCCATATCGGTTCCTGCATATTTATTGAGATGGATCATCGGTTCTCTCAGCATTTTGCGGACCATCATATGCGTCATGTTTTCAATGATTTTTTTCTCCTCCTCGGATAAATCAGGAAGCTTTCCGAAAGCGCGCCGAAGCTCTCTTTCCCTGATGTGCTCCGCCTTATCCGCAAGGGAAACCATGACGGGACGCGTACTTAAATAGGTAAACCGTTCTTCAATGGATCTGATTTCTTCTTCAATAATGATTCCCGCCCGTTCAGCCTCTCCTTTACGGAATTTAATATTGTTCTCCACGATTTCCTGCAGGTCATCGATATTGCAAAGCGTCACATTCCGTATATCCCCGACCTCAGGCTCGATATCGCAGGGTACGGCAATATCGACAGCCACGAGCGGACGGTTATGGCGGCGCATCATCAGGTTGCGGACATCCCACGCCTTGACGATGTATTGCGTCGCTCCCGTCGCCGTGACAAAAATATCCACATCCTCTGCCATTGCGACAGCGTCATGGAAAGGAACGGTACGGCCATTGCATTTTTTAGCCAGCTCCTCCGCCCGTTCCGGATGCCGGTTCGTCACGATGACTTCTTTAAGACCTTTTCCCTGTAAATTTTTCACGAGCAGCTCTGCTGCATCTCCTGCGCCGAAAACAAGGGCCGTCCTCCCCTCCAGCGTCCCCAGAATTTTTTCCGCCAGTTTGACTGCCGCATAGCTGACGGAAACAGCGCTGGTGGAAATCTGCGTTTCCGTGCGGACCCGCTTTCCTGTCGTAATGGCACGGTGGAATAATGTATTTAAAATGGTACGGGTCGCCTTTTTCGCCAATGCCCAAGTATAGGCTGTCTTGATCTGATTCAGTATCTGGCTTTCGCCGATAACCATGGAATCCAATCCCGACACCACTTGAAAAAGATGGCGGATGCAATCCGTACCTTCATAATAAAAGAAATATTCTTTTTTTGCTTCGCTGTTTCCGGACAAGGTAAGGAAAAATCGGTATAAATCTTCCTTTGCCCGTTCATTCCGTAAAACCGCATAAATTTCAGTCCTGTTACAGGTTGATAGTACGACCGCTTCCTGTATCGCGTCCTGTTCCCTTAAATGAGAAAGGCCGCTTTTAGCGCTTTCTTCTGAAATAGCAAACTTTTCACGTACATCTACAGAAACAGTCTTATGATTCAGACCTAAAACTGCTAATACCACGACGTAAACACTCCTCTGCTTGATCCAAATTTCCCTGGATGACCAATTCCATGATTTCCCTGCTGAATGCCATCCGCCAGAACATTTCCCTATGTTCCGGCTTTTCTATCTTCCCTTTTAATGATTCCCTTAATACGCTGACTTTGTCCAGCCAAAGCCCATAACCGGAAGGAATCTGCCCTGCCAGCCAGTTTTTCACATATTTGGCCATGGCCGGAGACCGTCCTTCGGTTGAAACGGTGATCATGATTCCGTCTTTTTTTATCCTGGCAGGAATATGGCAATTCCCTTCTGACGGAAAATCCGCTGCGTTATAAAGAAATCCGGTGCATTTCGCTTGCCTGCCGATGCTTTCTGCTATTTCCTTATTTCCTGCAGCCGTGATGACCAGAAAGAAGCCATCACACATCCCATCCTTATATGTTTCTTTCCTCCACAGGATATCCCCCCGCAGGAAAAGCCGTTCCATTTCTTCTGAAACAGCAGGCGCCGCCACGGTGACCGATGCGCCTTCTTCCAGAAGCACACGGATTTTCCGCAATGCCACATGTCCGCCGCCGATTACCAGGCACGGCATCCCTGCCATCTTTAAATTAACAGGATACAATGAACGCACCTCTATCGTTTCTCATCCCATATTGGAAAAACGTTCCACCGCCTTGGTAAATCTGGCAATCGTTTCATCCGCATCCCCATGTTCAATCCCGTCACGGACGCAATGATGGAGATGGCCCTCCAGTACGATCTGCCCTACACGGTGCAGAGCCGCTTTTGCCGCATTAATCTGCGAAAGGACGTCTTCGCAGGCGATATCCTCATCAACCATCCGGTCAATCGCCTGTACCTGTCCGATGATCTTTCTCAATCTTCTGTGAAGATTGTCTGTATCCATGCACTGTTTCATTGTCTGCCTCCCAATTACTGATTTCAATGCAGTCACTTATTTTCCCATGACCATGCTTTTTACGGGTTCAAAGCTTTTTCTGTGGATCGGCGTGATTCCCAGCCGCCTGATCGCTTCTATATGTTCTGCCGTTCCATATCCCTTATGCTGTGAGAATCCATATCCGGGATATGCTGTATCATATTCATCCATCAGATGGTCCCGATGCACCTTTGCCACGATGGAAGCTGCCGCCACGGAAGCACACCGTGCATCTCCATGGACGAGGGACAGGCAGGGTATCGTGAAATGGAGCGGCATGGCATCCACGATAACCGCTTCCGGTTTCACCTTCAGATTCTTTACTGCCATGTACATGGCTTCCATCGTCGCCTCATAAATATTCAACGCGTCGATTTCTGACGGCGGAAGGCTGATGATGGAAATATCCACCGCTTCCTCATGGATTTTCCGCGCGATTTCTTCCCTGTGGACAGGCGTCACCTTTTTGGAATCATTCAGTCCGGAAACAAACCAATGCGGCTTCAGTACGACCGCCGCCACCGTAACCGGGCCGGCGAGCGGCCCCCGTCCCACTTCGTCGATGCCGACGATATATTTCATTCCTTTTTTATAAAAAGCAGATTCCGGCTGGTACATTTCTTCCACCCGAAGGCGTTCCGCTGTTTCCCTGTTCCGTCTCCTCACATAGGCCGCCATCAGGTTCTGCGCGCCTTTCCGAGGATCCGACATGATTTCCTGTAATATTTCCTGCGGTACATCCTCTTCTTTCAGAATGTCCCTTATTTCCGAAATCGTCATACATCCTCCTCCGGGACCGCATCCAATGTGATCCGTCCCAGCTTACCGTTACGGAAATCATTTAATATCATCGTTTCTGCCCGGTCATAATCAATCGCTCCTCCGGGCAGGAGGCATCCCCGCCTTCTTCCTGCCTGCTCCAGAAGTATCTGTGGATCTGCAGAAACATCTTCAATCCCGTATTTATCCTTTAACGACTCCGGCGCCACCTCTGCTAGTACCTCAAGCAGCGCGGGCACGACTGTATCTGCATCAAAGACATCTCCCGCAATGGCTCCTGTCGCTGCCAGACGCAAAGCCGCCGTCTGGTCTTCGAACTTCGGCCACAGGACGCCCGGCGTATCAAGCAGATCCAGCCCTTCTGAAAGCCGTACCCACTGCTTGCCCCGCGTATGTCCCGGCGTATTGGCCGTCCTCGCAGACGCCGTTCCTGAAATAAAATTAATCAGTGTCGATTTTCCCACATTAGGAATTCCCAGTATCATGATCCGGGCCGACCGCGTTTTCAATCCCCTGCGTTTCCATTTCTCCAGCATGGGATCGGCGGCTTCCCTGATTACCCTTAAAAATTTCTTTTTATCTTTTGCATTCCCGCAGCTCATGGAAACCACGGTGATTCCCTTAGCCCTGTAAAAGGCTTCCCACCGCTTCGTAGCCTCCGCATCCGCCAGATCTGCCTTATTCAGGATGATGACCCTCGGTTTTCCTGCAAGAAGCTCCTCCACCATCGGATTCGCACTGGAATAGGGAATCCGCGCATCCAAAAGTTCTGCTGCTACATCCACAGCCTTCAGATGCTCGATAATTAATCTTTTTGTCTTGGCCATATGCCCGGGAAACCATTGTATAAGCATGAATAACCCCTTCCATACCCTATCCGGGTTACCTGTACTTTATCATTTTACCACAAACAGCCTGTAATAGAATACAAATATACAAATATCATTTATTTAAAGACAATATAAGCAAAAAATCGCCCGCAGAACGGACGATCCTTCTCTTTGATTTTAAAATGCATACCGGATAAGCAGGTAAAGCATGGCTCCCACAGCTGCCGTACTCGGAATCGTCATGACCCAAGCGCCGACCATGGAATAAGCCACGCTCCAGTGGACGGCGCGGAAGCGCTTAGCCCAGCCTACGCCCATGATAGAGCCTGTGACCACGTGGGTCGTCGATACAGGGAGATGAAGAAATGTTGCGGAGAATATGATGAGCGCCGCGTTGATATCCGCAGCAAGTCCATTAACCGGTTCCAGACGGAATATTTTATTTCCCACCGTCCGGATGATACGCCAGCCTCCCACGCTTGTTCCTGCGCACATGGCCGCCGCACAGGCCACCTTGACCAGGAATGGCACTTCCAGCGCTTCGATATAGCCGCCCGATAAAAGGGCCAGCGTGATGATCCCCATGCTTTTCTGCGCATCATTCGAGCCATGGGAGAATGCCATGACCGCTGCTGACAGGTTCTGCAGATGGATGGATATATAATTCACTCTTGACTTGCCTATATTTCTAAACAGGACGAACAGGACCGTCATCACCACATATCCGCTGCAGATAGCGATAATCGGCGAACCGATGAGCCCTGCCACGATCATGAGGACGCCATGCCCGTTGATCGCACCGGTTCCGTAAGAAATAATGACCGCGCCGATGACACCGCCGACCAGCGCATGGGATGAGCTGGAAGGCATGCCGATCCGCCAGGTAAACAGATTCCATAAGATGGACGACGCCAGAGCCGCTATGAGCACTGTGGAATCCACCATGTGCGGCGATGTGACGATATCTCCGCCGATCGTTTTGGCAACGCCGGTGGAAACCATCGCGCCGACGAAATTCAAAAACGCGGACATCAGGATAGCGACCCGCGGGCTTAACGAACGGGTGGCTATACAGGCCGCTATCGCATTGGCCGTATCATGGAATCCGTTAATGAAGTCAAAAATAAGGGCCAGCGCCACGACAAGTCCTATGGAATAGATATCAGGCATATTTCATGACCACTTCTTTAATCAGGTTCCCTACACGTTCCGCCTGGTCAGCGGTATCTTCCATCGTTTCCATGATTTCCTTCCAGCGGATGATTTCTATCGCATCATGGGTCCCGTCAAAAAGATCGGAAATGACATTCCGATAAATACTGTCCGCCTCACTCTCCAGTTGATTGATCTTCCTTGCCCGTTCCGTAATCTCCACTTCATTCTTGTCTATATCCTTCAGAAGGCGGAACAGAACGATCAATTCCCCGGCAAGCTCCACAAGGATGTCGGCCATACGGAGAGGGCGTTCCCAGCCTAAGCCGGCATGATAGATGCGCAGGGAAAAAATGACGTCCTTGATATCGTCCACGCAGTCGTCCAGATTGCTGGTCAGCAGATAAAAATCTTCACGGTCAATCGGCGTTATGAATACATGCTTCATCTTTGCCGCCACTTCATGGGTGACGCCGTCTGCCATGTGCTCTATTTTCTCCGCTTCCTTGGCACAGCGTTCCAATTTCGTCGGATCCTGCAGCACCTCTTTGACCATGAGCGTGCATTTATAGAAATAGTCTGAATTCTTGACCAGAAAATCAAAGAATTCTTCATGCTTATTAACCAGGCTGAACATGCCTCGGACCTCCCTCAAAAAGCACATATCTATCCATTTTCTTTTTTATCATATTTCATTCATGTAAAATCTTTGTAAAAATTTACTTACAAATCGATTTTACTTTTATGCCGAATAGGAATGAAATGTTTCCTCCTACTTAAGAATTTCAGGACAGCCATCCATCAAATAGGGTATAATGTGAAAAAGGGACGGAAATGTCTCAGATGGAATAAAGGTATTGTTTCTAAGGAGGAGTCATCATGGACAAGGTAAGAATTGAAGAAGAAATGCAAAAGGTAAAAGGAACACAGACAGAAAAGAACCTGCGCGCCGCTTTTGCCGGTGAATCGCAGGCTCACGTCAAATATACACTCTTTGCCCAGGAAGCCCGCAAGGATCCTTCCATCGCAGACCAGATTGCTGATATTTTCGAAGAAACAGCAAAAAATGAACGTGCCCATGCCAAAATCTGGTTCTGGCTCGTAGGTGATCTGAAAAAGGACACGAAGGAACATCTGAAAATGGCTGCCGGCGGTGAAAACGGCGAATGGACCTCCATGTATCCGGGCTTTGCCGAAACAGCAAAAAAGGAAGGCTTCCCCCAGATTGCATTCCTCCTGACCAAGATCGGCGAAATTGAAAAGCAGCATGAAACACGCTATAAGCTGCTCCTTGCCAATGTTGAAAACGGCAAGCAGTTCAAGAAGGATGAAAAGAAAATCTGGATCTGCGCTAACTGCGGATTCACCTGCGAATCTGTAGAAGCTCCGATCGAATGCCCCGTTTGCGGCCATCCGCAGACCTTCTTCTCCGTCAAGGCTGAAAACTATTAATCGACTGCATCAGAAAAATCTGCTTCCCTGTGAAGCAGATTTTTTAGCATTCACATAACAAATTATAAAAAGGAGAGCTCTTTATGCTCTCCTTTTACATATTTATTGGACATTGCTGTTTTTCTCGGACTCCTGTTGCCTGATCCATTGCAGGACGTCTCCCAGAATGTAGAGGGAACCGCAGACAAGGACGATATCTTTATCCGTCGCTTCCGCCGAAGCGGCAGCAAGTGCCTTTGTCACATCCGCTTCCTCCACATGCTCCGCGGCGATTTTCTGCTGGTCGATCAAACGGCAGATTTCTTCCGTGCTCCTTGTCCTCGGCGTCGGAGCCTCGCAGGCATAGACCTTATCCCCTTTTCTGATCAGCATCTGTATGACGGTTTCCGTATCCTTATCATTCAGGGAAGTAAATACGAAAATCCTTCTCTTATCCGGATACTGTTCCTGCAGGGCTTCCTGCAAAGCTTCAGCGCCTGCTGCATTATGTGCTCCGTCAAGAACGAATGTCTTTCCATCTATTTCATGGATTTCGAACCGCCCCTGCCATTTGGCTCTGGCAAGTCCTTCACGGAGATCATTTTCATTAATCCGCTTATCCTGCTTCATGACGATAGTGAGCGCCATGACTGCCACCGCCGCATTGACCGCCTGATGCGTCCCCACGAACGGAACATAGAGAAGGCTCTTTTCCAGTTCCTTGGGCATGTCCTTTCTTTTTACAACCACGACCTGCCCCTGCTTCCATCTGTTCCTTGTATCGATTTCAAAATCTCTCCCGTAGAAATAAAGACGGGATTTTTTATCGTGTGCCTCTTTTTTGATTTCCTTCAGCGCCACATGCTGGGCCGCCGTCACGACAGGAATGCCTTCCTTGATGATTCCTGCTTTCTGATGCGCTATTTCCTGCAGGGTGTTTCCCAGATAGGCCGTATGGTCCATCGCTACGTTGGTGATGACGGAAACCACCGGAAGCACCACATTGGTCGAATCGTAAAGTCCGCCCATGCCGACTTCGATCACCGCGTAATCCGCTTTCTGTTCTTTGAAGTACCAGAACGCCATAGCGGTCAGAAGCTCAAACTGGGTAGCCTCCTCCGTTCCTTCCTCACGGATACGGTCTGCCGCTTCTTTTACGATCGTCGCCGCTTTGGCGAAATCTTCACGGGAAATATCCTTCCCGCCAAAATAAATCCGCTCCGTATAGTCGATCAGGTGCGGTGAAACGAACCGTCCTACCTTCAGCGTCGCATTTTCAAGCACGCTGGTCACCATGGCAACCACGCTGCCTTTTCCGTTCGTTCCCGTGACATGGACGACCTTGTATGCCGTTTCCGGATTTCCCAGCTCCTTCAGCAGTGCGGAGATCCGTTCCAGTCCGGGCCTGATACCAAAAGAGGATGTGCTTTCCAGCCAGGAAATCGATTCCTGATAATTCATAATGGCTCCTTTATATAAATAATTCCTGCAGACGCGCAAGAGCGCCGCTTCACTCCATGAGGCGGCGTCACTTGTCTTCTGCATGTACAGATTAAAGATTCTCCAGGAATTTCAGACGTTCATTGAGCGACTTCATTTTCTCTTCAAATTCCGCCAGCTTTTCCTGTTCCTTCTGCACCACGTCTTCCGGTGCTTTGGCAAGGAATCCTTTATTGTTGAGCTTCCCGGAAGTACGGGCGATATCCTTTTCGAGAGCAGCCTTGCTCTTTTCGATACGTTCCTTTTCCTTATCCGTATCAATGAGCCCCTTCAGCTCCAGATAGACTTCCATGCCTGTCACTACTGCGGTCAACGCATTTTCCGGTTTCGGCGCATCCGCGGGAAGGAGGGTGATTTTCTCCACATGCCCCAGCTTTTCGAAATAGCCTTCATGGCTTTCAATGCAGGCCTTCAGGTCATCACGGCGGACAGCGATCTGGATATGGCACATCCTGTTGGGCGTTACATTCGCTTCTGCACGCATATTGCGGATCGCCTTGATGGCATCCATAATGCGTTCCATCTGTTCCTGCTCTTCCGGGAAACGCAGATTGCCGTCTGCCTTCGGCCATGCCGCCCTTGCCAGAATTTCTCCCTCATGCGGCAAATGCTGCCAGAGATGTTCCGTGATAAACGGCATGAACGGATGAAGCAGGGCAAGCATCCTTGTCAATGTATAAATGAGGACATATTGCGTCACCCTGCGGTCTTCATTATGTGGTCCGTACAGACGCGCTTTCGCCGTTTCTATATACCAGTCGCAGAAAGAATTCCATGCGAAATTATAAATGCTGTCAGCGGCTTCGCCCAATTCGTACTTGTCCAGACTTTCACTGACATGGTCCTCCGTTACTGCCAGCTGCTCTAGGATCCACTTATCCGCGAGTGTGAGCTGCTCTTTGGCAGGAACGAAAGCATCGTCATAGTCATCGAGATTCATCAGTGTAAACTTGGTGGCATTCCAAAGCTTATTGGCGAAATTGCGGTTTCCTTCCACTCTTTCATAGTAGAAACGCATATCATTGCCCGGCGTATTTCCCGTGACAAGGGTGAAGCGGAGGGCATCAGCGCCGTATTTATCAATAACTTCCAGCGGATCGATGCCATTCCCTAAGGATTTGGACATCTTCCGTCCCTGGGAATCGCGGACAAGGCCGTGGATAAACACATATTTGAAAGGAATTTCTTTCATGAATTCCATGGACATGAACATCATGCGGGCGACCCAAAAGAAAATGATATCGTAACCGGTGACCATCGTAGAAGTCGGGTACCACTGGTTCAGCACAGGCGTCTTATCCGGCCAGCCCATCGTGGAGAACGGCCAGAGGGCGGAAGAAAACCATGTGTCCAGCACATCCGGGTCCTGATGGATGTGTTTGCCTCCGCACTTCGGACATACATCCAGATCCGTACGGGAAACATTGACAGCGCCGCAGTCATCACAGTACCAGACGGGAATACGGTGCCCCCACCAGAGCTGGCGGGAAATGCACCAGTCATGGATGTTTTCCAGCCACTGGATATAAGTATTGGAAAAACGCTCCGGAACAAATTTCGTCTGGCCGGATCTGACAGCTTCCATGGCTGGGCCTGCGAGCGGTTTCATCTTGACGAACCACTGTTTCGTCGTGAGCGGTTCCACGACAGTATGGCAGCGGGAGCAGTGGCCTACGGCATGCTCTTTTTCTTCCACCTTGACCAGAAGGCCTGCTTCGGTCAGATCCGCAATGATCGCCTTACGGCATTCATAACGGTCCATTCCCTCATATTTACCCGCATTTTCATTCATCGTGCCATCTTTATTCATGATGACGATGGTTTCAAGGTTATGCCTTTCGCCCATGGCAAAGTCGTTCGGATCATGGGCTGGCGTGATTTTCACACAGCCGGTGCCGTATTCCATATCGACATATTCATCCGCAACGATCGGGAGTTCACGGCCGATAACAGGCAGTCTGACTTTCTTTCCGATAAGGCGCGTATATCTTTCATCCTTCGGATTCACCGCGATCGCCGTATCGCCGGGGATGGTTTCGGGACGGGTCGTCGCGATCTGGATGAAGCCTTCCTCCCCGATAATCGGATAATTGACATACCAGAGATGCCCCATATCGTCTTCATGCTCCACTTCAATATCAGAAAGCGCGGTCTGGCATCGCGGGCACCAGTTGGTAATGCGGAAGCCCTGATAAATCAATCCTTTCTCGTAGAGTGAAACAAACACTTCACGGACTGCGCGGGCGCAGATTTCATCCATGGTGAAGCGTTCCCTGCTCCAGTCACAGGAGGAACCCAGATGACGGATCTGCTTGCCGATCGTGTTGCCGTATTTTTCTTTCCATTCCCAGACACGTTCCAAAAACTTCTCGCGCCCCAGGTCGTACTTGGTCAGCCCTTCTTCGGCCAGCTGCTTTTCCACCTTGACCTGCGTCGCGATGCCCGCATGGTCTTTTCCCGGAAGCCAGAGCACATTGTACCCCTGCATCCTTTTATAACGGATCAGGATATCCTGAAGCGTATTATCCAGCGCATGACCCATGTGGAGCTGTCCGGTTACATTCGGAGGCGGCAAAACGATGCTGTACGGTTCCTTGGACGGATCCGGCTCATCATGGAACACTCCGTGTTCTTCCCAGAAGTCATACCACTTTTCTTCAATCGCGCCGGGATCATATTTCCCTAAATCCTTCATTTCTTCCATCTGATTCACTCCTTGAAAATAAAAAAACTCCTTCATCCCATAGGACGAAAGAGACTTCCGCGGTACCACCTAAATAATCATAAAGATCACTCATTTGTGCGTAACGTGCACAACGGACAGGTCTCCCCGCCGGCTCCGGGGTGACCCGCTGTTTCACTTCTGCCGCCCTTACAGCCAAGGGGCGGCTCTCTTTGAGAACATCCGCAGCTTTTTCCCATCCACGCCAATTTATATAATATTCACCATTATATATGGGAAATATCGTTTTTGCAAGCTGCCCGGAAAACACGCAGCATTCACCATGTAAAACGCGGCCACGCCTTAAAACTGGCAAGAATCACCGGTTTGGTCTATAATAATAAAGATAAAATAGGAATAAAAGGCAATGGATTTCCTTTTGCCTTTCGATATCAATAATAATAAGAATTTGTGATGATTCTTTCTGCTTTCGTCGGTATTGCTTTTCCAGGGAATACACATGCCTGATTCATACAAGAAATTTGCCGGCATCGTCATGCTGCTTCTCCTTGCTGCAGTATGTTTTTTCGCGGCTAAAATATTTTTTCCTGAATTTTATAATATCGCCATAGCCCTTACCCTTGCAGGAGATATAGACGGACTTTCGAAATATATTTCCTCCTTCGGATACGGCGCTTTTGTGGTGAGTATTTTGCTCCTTATTTTCTGTAACTTCTTCGGCATCCCCACCATTCCGTTCCTGACCATCAACGGCGCCCTTTTCGGCCTTTTGCCGGGCATCATCATTTCATGGATCGGCGAAGTCATCGGCATTGAACTGAGTTTCCACACGGGACGGATATTTTTCCGAAAGGAAGCACGGCGCTTTATCGAAAAGAAACACATGCTACAGAAAATAGACAAGTACAGCTCCGTGTACGCCATGGCAGTCGCCCGGGCCATTCCCTATTCGCCGAACATCCTGTTTACCGCAGTCGCCGTCCTGACAAAGCTCACCTCGCGGCAGCACCTCAGGGCGTCCCTGATCGGGAAAATCCCCTCCGTCGTCATCGAAGTCGTCCTCGGCCACGACCTGATCCATTTTTCCCAGCACGGAATGCGTTTCGTCATCTTATTCATACTCACCTTAGGCGGATTCTTCATGCACCGCCGGTATAAAAAACATAAATGCGAATCAGAACGCCAGATGCTCGGCGGAGACTAAAGAGAAAAGCCGTATCCCTGCGCCAGGGGGATGACGGCTTTTATTATGTCCGGACTTTCTTTATAGTATAATGAAATAAAAAAAGGAGGCTATTATGTCAAAAGGATATATCCATGTATACACAGGCGACGGGAAAGGAAAAACGACCGCTGCCATCGGCCTTGCCATACGTGCCATCGGCGCAGGGAAAAAGGTCTGCATCATCCAGTTCATGAAATCTCTTGCCTACTCAGAGCAGAAAATTTTACAGTCTCTTCCGGGAATCACCTTGATCACCCTCGGAAAGCCGTATTTCATCGCCAAAGAGGGAATGCTGTCCGAAGAGGAAATCAAGGCGTGGGGCGATAATATACACATTTACCCCGCCGGACATCCGCCCAAGGAATACAGGGAACTGATTCTGGAAGGAATCCGAAAGGCTGTTGAAGCCGTGTCCGGTGCCTATGACCTGGTCATCCTCGATGAATACAATATGGCTTGCTGGTATGATTTGGCCACCGAAGAAGATACTCACCGCATACTGGACGCCAGAGCTTCCGGAACGGAACTCGTTTTCACGGGGCGGAATGCGCCACAGCAGGTACTGGATGCCGCCGATCTGATTACGGAAATGAAAAAAATCCGTCATTACTACGATCAGGGAGTAGATGGGCGAAAAGGGATCGAAGACTGAAACCTTAGAATAAAAAGATCCGGATGATGAGCCATGTCCGGATCTTTTTATTCTTTTATACGCATTACTTCTCCCCACATATCAAAAGACCTTTGAAAGCAAATTTTATTTTCTCAAAGGTCTTTTTTCTGCTGGGCATCTGATACCCAAATTTTTATCTTCCTGTTTTATTTACTGTATAAAGACGCTGCCTGTCCGTTATGGATTTTATCAATGGCTTCTCTAGCTGCATTTTGTGCGGCCTCTTTTTTATTCTTCCCAATACCCGTTCCCATGACGGTGCCATTGATGACGATTTCCATCCAAATCGTCTTATCGTGATCCGGCCCCTCGTCATGCACGACGTTATACCGGATATCCACATCACCATGCCGCTGGACAAGCTCCTGCAGATCCGATTTGTAATCGTGGTCATACGCTCCCTGGTCGATAAGGTCAAGGAATTTTTTCATATGCCCCAGAATAAACCGGGAAGCCGTTTCGTAGTTGTTATCCAGATACACGGCGCCAATCACGGATTCAAAGGCATTCCCGAGAATGGAAACGCGCGTCCTCCCTCCGGACATTTCTTCCCCCTTGCCAAGCAGAAGGAAATCCCCCACATGCAATGCCGCCGCACATTCCGCGCAGGCGGGCTTGCATACGGCGCTTGCCTTGGCACGGGTCAGGTTTCCTTCCGGCCATGCGGGAAAGCGAAGGAAAAGATATTCCCCAACAACCAGATCCAGCACGGCATCGCCTAAAAATTCCAGCCGTTCATTATCATGGATCACTTCATTCTTGTGCTCGTTCGCATACGATGTATGGGTCAATGCGATATTAAGAAGCTCTACATTCTGTACAGGGATATCATTATCTTCCGCAAATTTTTTGACTTCACTCAAACGCTCCTGTTTTCTGAGCTCTGACCGGTTCATTCCTCATAACGCCTCATAACGATAACCGCATTGTGTCCGCCAAACCCGAAGGAATTGGACATAGCCACATCAACCTTCACATCTCTGGCACCTTCGGTAACATAATCCAGATCGCATTCCGGATCGCGTTCCTTCAGATTGATTGTCGGATGCACCTTGTTCTTTTCAATGGTCATGGCGCATACAACCGCTTCAATGGCGCCGGCAGCCCCCAAAAGATGGCCTGTCATGGATTTCGTCGAGTTAACAGGAATCTCATAAGCATGCTTTCCAAGAAGTTCCTTGATGGCAGAAGTTTCATTCAAATCATTCAGATGGGTGGATGTTCCGTGGGCGTTGATATAATCCACCTCTTCCGGTTTCACTCGGGCATCTGCCAGTGCGTTCTTCATGCAGCGGAAAGCCAGTTCTCCGCCCGGTCTGGGCGCTGTGATATGGTAAGCATCACCGTTGGAACCGTATCCTGCAAGCTCTGCATAAATATGGGCTCCTCTTTTTTTCGCATGTTCCAGTTCTTCCAATACGAGTATGCCGCTTCCTTCGCCAAGAACGAACCCTTCGCGACGGGCGTCAAATGGGCAGGACGCTTCTTCCGGAGGACAGTCACGGGAAGACAATGCCTTCATCGCAGCAAATCCTGCCATCGGTGCTTTGGATACTGCCGCTTCCGTACCGCCGGCGATCATGATGTCCGCATCTCCGTATTTGATCGTCCGTGCCGCAAGTCCGATCGCATTCGTGCCGGAAGCGCAGGCAGTCACATCCGTCAGCACGGGGCCCTGCAGGCCGAAAGTGATGGAAACCTGACCGGAGGCCATATTGGCAATCATCATGGGCACCGCAAAAGGATTAACCTTTCCCGGTCCTTTTTCCTGTATGCGGAGAACGGTTTCTTCCATGGTATTGATTCCGCCGATGCCGGTACCGATCACCGTGCCTGCCATATTCGGATCTTCCTTTTCCATATCGAGCTTGGCGTCAGCTACGGCCATTTTGGCAGCAGCCACGGCAAACTGGGCATTCCTGTCCATATGGCGGACAGTCTTACGATCGGCAACAAGCGCCACAGGATCGAAATCCTTAACCTCCCCCGCAATCTTTACGGGGAAATCCGTTGTATCAAATTCTGTAATCGGGGCTATTCCGGATTTACCAGTCAGGAGGCTGTTCCAGAATTCTTCCACTCCGATTCCCACCGGAGAGACCACTCCAAGGCCTGTAATAACGACTCTTCTTTCCATTCTTGCAAAGCACCTCGCTCAACCAACTAATAAAATCTTCATCGTTTTTAATTCTAAATTTTTCTATATATAGGACAAAACCTCAAAAAAACGGATGGCACAGAAAAGCGGTCCGCTTTTTTGAGGTGTTCTCCTCATAGTGGCTTGTCGGGGGCCGCAAAGCCCCCGACGCCCGCCATGGTCCAGTAATGATTACTGGATCTGCTTTTCAATGTAGTCAACTGCATCGCGTACAGTCTTAATCTTTTCTGCAGCATCGTCCGGAATTTCAATCTCGAATTCTTCTTCAAATGCCATGATCAGTTCAACGATATCCAGAGAATCTGCACCCAGATCATCAATAAAAGTGGAATCGATCTGTACGTCAGCTTCGCTTACGCCCAGCTGGTC
Organism: uncultured Dialister sp.; assembly: GCA_902462205.1. Taxonomy (GTDB): domain Bacteria; phylum Bacillota; class Negativicutes; order Veillonellales; family Dialisteraceae; genus Dialister. The sequence goes on along the minus strand of CABQAR010000001.1, from coordinate 51,073 downwards.
CACAACGATTTTCTTTACTTTGTCAAAAGTTCCCATTAGTTTCACCACCTTTCACTGAAATTGTACCATCATAGATTATATTACATAACCATTCCGCCGTCTACATTCAAAACCTGCCCCGTGATGTAAGAAGCATCATCAGATGCAAGGAATAAAACAGCGTTTGCAACATCCTCCGTCTGGCCCAGACGGGCAAGAGGGATGGAATGGAGCATGCCTTCTTTCAGATCGTCGGGAATCTTATCCGTCATATCTGTCGTGATGAATCCGGGAGCCACCGCATTGACGCGGATGCCTCTCGCAGACAGCTCTTTGGCTGTCGCCTTCGTAAGACCGATGACGCCCGCTTTGGCGGCCGCATAATTGGCCTGTCCTATATTTCCCGTAATCCCTACCACGGATGCTATATTGACGATCGCTCCTTTTTTCCGGCGCATCATCATTGTGGCTGCCGCTTTCACCGTGAGGAAATTGCCTTTCAGATTGGTGGCGATGACTTCATCCCAGTTATTTTCTTTCATACGGATCAGCAGTGCATCCCTCGTAATCCCTGCGTTATTGACAAGGACGTCCAGAAATCCGAATTTTTCTTTCACTGCTTTAAATATCTTATCTACATCTTCTGCCTTTGATACATCGCCCTGTATGGTAAATGCTTTTCCGCCACCGGAAATGATTTCATTTTTCACTTCCTCGGCAGCCGATTCGCTGCCTGCGTAATTGACGGCCACCGCATATCCTGCCCCGGCAAGAGCCAGTGCGACGGCACGTCCTATACCGCGGGAAGCGCCTGTGACAAGGGCCGCTTTCTCTATGCCTTCCATTCTCAGACTCCTTTCAGCGCTTTCACTGTTTCTTCTATCGTTCCTATATCCTCTGCATGATAAGAAGCAATTTCCTTATTGATCTTGCGCATGAATCCGGACAATACGGTGCCCGGTCCGCATTCCACCATGCAGTCTGCTCCGTCAGCCACCAGATTTCTGACAGACGTTTCCCATTGGACCGCATGGGCCGCCTGGGAAACCAAATTTTCACGGATATCCGCCGCCTTCGTTTCTGCTTTTGCATTTACATTGGCATATACCGGAATAGCTGCGTCCCTGATTTCAATCTTGTCCAGAACTTCTTTCAGTCTGGCCGCCGCCGGATTCATCAGCGTGGAATGGAACGGCGCGCTTACTTTCAGCATGATGGCCCGTTTAGCCCCTGCTTCCTTCAAAGCGGCGCATGCTTTTCCCACCGCCGGAGTCGCGCCGGCAATCACGGTCTGTCCAGGGCAATTGAAGTTGACCGCCTCTACAGGCTGCCCTTCCGTCGAAATGCTTTCACATATTTCGGTAATCCTGGCCGGATCAAGTCCGATAACTGCCGCCATTCCGCCTTCGCCCAGCGGAACCGCCTCCTGCATGAACCGGCCTCTCAAATGTACGGTGTGCACCGCATCTGCAAATGACAGGGATCCTGCAGCGACAAGGGCGGAATATTCGCCGAGGCTGTGTCCTGCCGCCACGGAAGGCACTACTCCTTCTTCCTTCAGAATCTGCCAGCAGCAGACGCTGGCCGTCAGAATCGCCGGCTGCGTGAACTCCGTCTTCATGAGCTCATCATCCGGCCCTTCAAACATCATCTGCGAAATGGAAAAGCCCAATGTATCATCGGCTTCCCTGATAATTTGTTTCACTGCATCATATTTCTCATACAGATCATGAACCATGCCCACTTTCTGTGAGCCCTGCCCGGGAAAAAGAAACGCTGTTTTCAAAATATCACCTCATCATGCAAACTTCATACTCAATTACCTTAAGAAATGTATCAAAACTCCGTTTAAATCCAGCGCATGACATCGCAGCCCCATGTCAGGCCTGCCCCGAATCCGGTAAGCACGACGATGTCCCCGTGCTTTACATGTCCGCTGCGTACGGCTTCATCCAGAGCGATGCCCACGGATGCGGCTGATGTATTCCCGTAGCGGTCTACATTCACATACATATTTTCTTCTGCCAGATCCAGTTTTTTCGCAATGGACTGGATGATCCGGTTATTGGCCTGATGGGCAATGAACATGCTGATTTCATCCTTGGAAATCCCTGCCCTTTCCAATGCGGTCAGCGTCGTATTTTCCATATGGCGGACGGCAGCCTTGAAGACCTCCGGTCCTTCCATATGTATATAAATACGGTTGGAATCAATGGCACGATGTGTCACCGGTTCCGCAACGCCGCTGGCAGGAATATTCAGGATCTGCCCCAGACTGCCGTCCGAACCGAGATCAGAGGCGAGCAGGCCGAAACCTTCCTCCGCAGGTCCGATTACGGCCGCCCCTGCTCCGTCGCCGAAGAGGATGCAGGTGGAGCGGTCACGCCAGTTGACAAGGCGGGACAGTATTTCCGCACCGACAATCAATACGTGCCGGTAAATCCCTGCCTTGACCATGCTTGATGCAGTCGCTACCGCATAAATATAGCCGGAGCATCCGGCGGAAATATCCATCGCGCCCGCCTTCATTCCCAGCTTGTCCTGCACAAGGCAGGCCGTAGAGGGGACCACATAATCAGGAGACGCGGTCGCAACGATGACGAAATCGATATCAGCAGCAGTCAATCCTGCCATATCCAGCGCCTGTTCCGCCGCCTTCACGCATAAATCAGATGTGTTTTCAGAAGCAGATGCCAGATGCCTTGTTTCCACGCCCGTACGGGTACGGATCCATTCATCGGTCGTATCCACCATTTTTTCAAGATCAAAGTTTGTCAGGATCCTCTTGGGGGCATAATGACCCGTACCGAGAATGCCTGCCGAACGAAATTCACTCATATAAGTTTCCCATCAACCGGTCATTGCCCGATAACGGCACCGGTTTCCTTTTCCATTTGTATAACTGCTTCCGCAACTGTTTCCGACACATGGGCGTCACAGAATTCTTTCGCCATGTGGATCGCATTCCGGATCGCCCACGCTTTTGAAGCGCCATGGCAGATAATCAGTCCGCCCTTGATTCCCATCAGGGGTGCCCCGCCGTATTCGGAATAATCCAGCCGCTTAACCAAGTATTTCTTCAGGGCAGGCTTTAAAAGAAGCGCGCCGACCTTGGCCCGTAGGCCGCCTTTCATAACGGATTCTTTAATCAGTGCGGAAAACATATTCGCTGCCCCCTCACCGAATTTCAGAACCACATTCCCTGTAAAACCATCCGTGACAACCACGTCGAACTGACCGGCCATGATATCCCGTCCCTCTGCATTCCCTGCAAAAGGAATCACCGTCTGCGAAGAAAGCAGCCCGTAGGCTTCTGTCACGACCGGACTGCCCTTGATGCTTTCCGAGCCGATGTTCAGCAGGCCCACCTTAGGTTCTTCTATATGGCAGACTTTCTTTGCGTAAATATATCCCAGCAATGCATTTTGCAGGAGCGTTTCAGGCTTCGGCTGTGCGCTGGCGCCGGAATCAATCATGAATGTGTATCCGCCATTCTGGTTCGGAATCGGCGTCAGGATGGCAGGACGCTCAATACCGGAGATCCGCCCTATGCCAAGAAGTCCTGCCGTTACGGCGGCCCCCGTGGAACCGGGCGCCACCAGTGCGCCGCATTCCCCTTTTTTTACGAGTCTTGCGCCAACGGAAACAGACGCATCCTTTTTCTTTCGGAATGCCATACCCGGATGCTCATCCATTTCGATCACTTCGGACGCATGTTGGATTTCAATCAACTCTCCATGCTCCGCATGCTGGTCTTCCAGAATCTTCACAATCTGCGCCTCGTCACCGACAAGGACGACAGGGATATGGAAATCCCGAACGGCTAAGATGGCACCTTTTACAATCTCAAGGGGCGCGTAATCCCCTCCCATCGCATCTACAGCGATCTTATCCATGAAGCGCCTCCCTATTTTCTTCCGGTACTTCCATGATGAATTTGGCTCGGAATACTTCTCTCGTTCCCCGGAAGAAACTGATATAGATGTATTTCTTGTTCGCACGCAATAATGCGATCTTTCCCTTGAGCACGAGCTGTACCCCTTCGCCTACCGGTTCCTTATACTTGATGTTGCCTACCTGTACAGGGGAGAATACTTCTCCTGCCAGAGCCTGTGCAAAACCTGCCGCCGCACCATAAAGACGTTCTGCAGAAACCATACCCGCCGGGTCTGTCATTGCTTCTGTCGTCTGAAACAGTGCCAGCCCTTTCGTCCCTTTTTCCATATCGAGAATCTGCAATTCCTCGTGAAAATCGGCAGGATGGCCGGCAGCCACTTTCTCAAGCCGTTCCCTCATCTGGGGGATGCCGAGTGTCTGTCTGTCCAAACGGATAGTCGCAGCGGATACAGAAAACCGCAGAGCCAGATCTTCATCAGTGAGACATGGTTCGTGGCGGATGACATCAACAATGGCGCTCCGCCTTTCTTCTTTGCTTAGTTTGTGTTTTCTGTTCAAATTTATCACCTGCTGATAATACTATACCACAATGGTGCAAATTTCTGATAGGGAAAACTTATTTTCTATTCTATCTGGTTTTCAAAGAACATATTTTTCATCTTTCTCTGCTTCCCGCAAATGATCTTCCTGCAGAAAGAAAAAAGGGATGCTTTACATTTAGCAGTAAGTGCTAAATAGCGGAAACTTCTTCCCTTATCGGAAGAACTCCTATAACTGAGAATATATTCTGCCATATTTTCAAAAATAAATCAAGTTTTGTTTAAATAAATGGTTTTTCAATAAACATTTGACTTATCACTTCTTTTGGAATAAACTACAAGCAACCTAAATCATATACAACCATTTAAATAAAACAATTTTAAATTATTGTATAACTTTATTATAAACAGGAGTGATTGAATGTCTTTACCAGAATTACATATAGGCGATCTCGTCGCCCGCGTTCCCATCATCCAGGGCGGAATGGGAATCGGAATCAGCCTTTCCCGGCTGGCCGGCGCTGTCGCAAAGGAAGGCGGCATCGGAGTTATTTCCGCCGCACAGACAGGCTTTGATGAACCGGACTTCCAGACGAATACGATTGCAGCCAATTGCAGAGCCCTTGGCCGGCACCTGAAAAAAGCAAGGGAAATCGCGCCCGACGGAATCATCGGCGTGAACATCATGACAAAGGGTTATAATTACGAAGTATATGCCAAATGCGCCGTAGAAAACGGTGCCGACATCATTTTCTCAGGAGCAGGCCTTCCTGCAGACCTTCCCGCCTGTGTAAAGGGATCAAAAACAAAAATTGCACCAATCATCGGATCTCCCAAAGCGTGCCGCGTCATTCTGAAACTCTGGGACAGGCACCACCATGCGACAGCCGATCTGGTCGTCATCGAAGGACCGAAAGCTGGCGGACACTTAGGATACACAAGGGAAGAAGTCAAGCTCCATGAAAATGACGGCTACGAAAAAGAAATCCTTGAAATCCTTGATGTCGTCCATGAATTTGAGGAAAAATACAATAAAAAAATCCCCGTCGTTTTCGGCGGCGGCGTCTTTGATAAAAAAGACATCGAGCATTACCTTTCCCTCGGACTTTCCGGCGTGCAGATGGCGACCCGTTTCGTTGCCACCAAGGAATGCGATGCGGCGGAAGAATTCAAGCAGATGTATGTCAATGCCAAAGAGGAAGACATTACGATCGTGCAAAGCCCCGTCCATATGCCGGGCCGTGCCCTGCTCAATCCGTTCGTGAAGAAAATACGCCAGCAGCGTGAAAATGTGACGAACTGTTTCCACTGCCTGAAGACATGCGATCCCAAGACCACGCCATACTGCATCACGATGGCTCTCATCCGTGCGGTCAAAGGAGACGTAGACAATGCTCTCGTCTTCTGCGGGGCCAATGCTTACCGCATCAGGGAAATCATATCTGTCCACGAGCTGATCCACGAGCTCTCCGATTAATCCGATATACGGCGGAAGGAATCAGATTGCCCCCATCAATCCGATTCCCCATTCTCGAAAAAGACCTTCTCCCCCAGGAAGGTCTTTTTATATGTACCCAGAATAAAAGAAGGTGCCATATCGGCATCTTCTTTCGATGTGCTTTTTTATTTTCACAGCCATTTTATTTCTTCAAATGATGACTGCCGCGTTCCGTGACGGGAACGCCGGATTTACATAGAGGACACTCCTCAGGTTTATAAGTAGGCACTGTCAAATGGACAAGGGGGAACACCTTTTCCGCAGGAACCCCATAATCCGCTTTTCCGCCGGAACGGTCCACGAACAGGCCGATTCCCACGATATCCCCTTTGGCTTCATTCACCACATCCACGACTTCCCGGATCGATCCGCCGGTCGTGACGATATCTTCCACGATAAGGACTTTTTCGCCCGGCTCGATGCGGAATCCCCTGCGAAGCGTCATTTTTCCGTTTTCGCGTTCCGTAAAGATAGAACGGGTTCCCAGCAGCCTTGCCGTCACCTGGGACAGGATGATGCCGCCTGTTGCCGGCCCTATCACCGTCTGGATCCCCTGGCCCCTGAAATGGTCCGCTATCATTTCGCAGAGTTTTTCCGTGTATTCAGGATGCTGGAGGACATTGAACTTCTCCACATACAAAGGGCTGTGCAGTCCGCTTGTCAGAAGGAAATGCCCTTCCAGAATGGCTTTTGTTTCTCTTAAGAGAGCTTCTGCGTCTTTTTTCATCATTTCTTAATCTCCTTGATTTCATCTAAAATCATACGAACTGCTTTTCGGGGTTCTTCCGCCTTCGTAATCGGGCGGCCGATCACCAGCCGGGTCGCTCCTTCCGCTAATGCATAGGAAGGCGTCGCAATCCGCTTCTGGTCATCGACAGCGGAAAAGGCAGGGCGGATTCCAGGCGTCACGATTTCAAAACCCGCTCCGCAGATTTTCCGTATGCTGCCTGCTTCTTTCGGAGAAGCCACCACGCCATCCACGCCGGATTCCCTGGCCAGCTTTGCCAGACGGATGACCTGCTCCTCGATGGGCAGCGGCCCGCCCGTCTCACCCCAGATCATTTCATCAAAGCTCGTCAGCACGGTAACGGCAAGGATCTTCGGCCGTCTTCCCGTTTCTTTTTCTGATTTTTCCGCTGCAGCGACAGCTGCTTCCATCATTGCCCGACCTCCGCCGGCATGGATGGTGATCAGATCGGCGCCCGACCGTGCCACGGAGGACACGCCCTGCCCGACCGTATGAGGAATATCATACATCTTCAAATCAAGAAATACTTTTTTCCCTTTGGATTTAAGCCACTCCACCGTCCGGCTTCCTTCCGCATAATAAAGCTCCATTCCCACTTTATAAAAGGAAACGAGGTCACCAAGCGTCTCGACGACAGCTTTCATCCTGTCAAAAGAATCCACATCCAGCGCCACAATGATCCTGTCATCCGCAGTGTATATTTTTCCCATGCAATGCTCCCTTCCTTTTTCCTCTATTCAATTTTTTTCATTATATCAGTTTTATTTTACCAACGCATCCATGGATGGCAAGAGATCCCGCCTGTCCGGCAAAAGAAAAGACCCGTTCCTTCAGGTCCGAGTCTTTCCACCGGCTTCCTACAGCCGCAATCCATCAGATTTACGGCTTCTCCGGCCATTTTCAGTTTGTTTTTTCATTTCCCGTATCCGGCGCAGAGGCGGCTGCTTCCCTGATCATATGGATGGTCACGGAATTCAGCTCGATCGGTGTTTCCAGCTGTTTCACTTCCTTAAAGCCCACTTTCAGCCGTCCGGTATAATATGCGATGACTTCATCCTTCGCATTGACCTTGGCGGCATAAATCGTCTTATCCTCGCCGAGCCCCACAAGGCGGAACTGCCCCGGCGGCGAAATCACGCGCCATCCGCTGGTATCTCCGTCAAACAGGTACATGACCCCCCGCTGGCTGTCATCATAGAAAAATTTATCTTCGTCATAGAATACGGCGATTTTCCCGATATGGGATGTCTGGACATAAATACGGCGCGTGTCATAGTTCGCATCCGTCCTGTAAATGCGGTACAGGCCGCTGCCGACCTCCATCTTCATGTAAACCGCGTTGGTCGCCGTGGAATAGGCCACATCAACGATTTTTGCGTTCTTCGGCAGATCCTTGATCGGCGCGTCCGATTCATGGGAAGATCCTTCCGGATTGTACCGCGCGAGCGTCACATCCCAGCGTCCGCCTTTCCAATGGATGGGATACAGTGCCATCAGCGCCAGATTCCTGTCCGGCATCCATTCAAAGAACGATACGCCCTGTCCTTTCAGATCGACCGTCTGCGGCGTATGGATGCTGTCTGAATTATAAATAGTGACGGAATCAGCGGCCACGTCCGCCATATAGTGGTAGTCGTGGGAATAGTATGCCTTCCCCTTCACGCTGACCTGCGCAAATATCTTACGGCCTGCCTTGTCCAACGCTTCCTGGTTCTTGTCTTTCATATCGGATACGCCGTAATCCTCTGCCGCAAGGGGTGCGAAAAGCACCTGGTCCAGGTAGAGGTATCCGCCTGCCTGCAATGTGATTCCAAGGACACAGCAGGAAACAAAGGCAATCAGCTTCTTATTCATCTGTTTCCCTCCTATTTCACAATGAATGCAGTAGGAATCATACGCTCGCCCAAAAGGTCCGCCGGTTTATTGACCACGTTCCCGTTATAATAGAGCGTCGTACTGGAACCTCCGTCCAGATTGGCCGCGATATAAGCACCCTTTTCATACATGATGTTCTGCACATCCACAAGGGTGGCGCCGATGCTGTATCCAGGCTGACGGCCGTCAATGACGAGGAACATCATCGTTCCGTCTTTTTTCTGTCCGATGCAGGAACGGGGACTGATCCCCCAGCCGCCGTCGCCGCTGCGGATAACCTTTTTGCCGTTCATGATAAGCGGCGGCCCGAAAGTGAGTCCTTCCGTCGCTCCCAGATCACGAAGCTCCTTTTTATTGTAATTGCCGGCAATCAGATTTCCCGAGCTGGTCATTCCGACAAAATCCACCCGTTCCTCATCATCGACCTGCTGCCCCAGCAGATACTTCCCTTCATGGATGATGAATCCATACGGAAGGCGTCCCGTGCCTGTCCCGTTCGGGTCATAAAATCCGCCGCCATTGATGGCTGCCACGGCATTATTCTGTTTGGCGATATGGCTCGTCGTATCACCTTTTTCCTGGATATCCGCAGCCGTCGCCACCTGTATGCGCTTCGGGTTCGGTATTTCCAGAAGATACCCGACAAACCGGGTGGTTTCTATTTTCTGCAGGGACAGCGTGGAATCCGTACGTGGCTTGAAAGAAAGCACCTTCGTCTGTTCCGTCGTCTTCACGACGCCCAATATTTCATTCAGCTCTTCCTGACTGTAAAGCCATGTGATGTACTGCGGATGGCGGGACCTCATGATCGCCCCCACCACGGCGCGCTTCAGATTTCCGAACGGCCCGAAAAGGACGACGATCGGCGAAGTCACCACGCAGAAAAGCAATGTGATGATGATAAAACGAAAAGCTAAGCTATGGAAAATCTTTTTCATTCCTTCTCCTGCCTTTATAGCGGCGAATAATTATCTTTGTTCAAACGTTCCGAGAACCGGGCCATGGACACATCATTGCCTATGTATACACGTTTCAGATCGTAGGGATAGCTGCCCACATGGACACGGCCCGCATCCGTGGTGATCCCCATCTTTATGCCCAGATTCCTGCAGATATCAATGACCTCGTCATCATAATCCCCGTAAGGATAGGCGATCCATGCATTATCGATTCCCAGCTGGTATTTCAAGGCTTCATTGGCTCCCCGGATTTCCTTTTCTTTCTCTGCCTTTGTTGCAAGATTGTGCAGACGCGGATGGCTGAGCGTGTGGTTGGCAATCGTGACCGTGCCGCTTCCTGCCATTTCCTTCAGCTGCTCCCAGGTCATCCGGTTATACTGCTTCCCCACATCATCAGTGATCAGGAACAGTGTCCATGGGAAATTGAATTCCTTCATCATCGGATATACAATGGTGTAGCTGTCCAGATAGCCGTCATCAAAAGTAATGCACACCGGCCTTGACGGAAGCGGGGCGCCCTTCGTGACGTAATCATACAATTCCTGCATGGTGATCGGATGGTAGCCATGATCCTTCAGGTACTGCATCTGCAGACGGAAATTGCTTTCCGTGATGACTGCCGAATTATTTTTCACATCTCCGACCATATGGTACATCAGGATGGACACGCCCTCCGGCACGCTGTACTCCACATCGGCTTCACGATGCGCTACGGCAGCTCCGGGTTTGAAATTCGGATCCTTCACTGTGCTTACGGCTTTAGACGGTTCGGAAACAGATGCTGCCGAGGAAGCATTTCCACTGCTCATGCATCCCCCTAAAAGGATGCTGCCGCTGATTCCCAGTAAAGCAACCAGTACTGATGCACCTTTTTTATAATATTGATTAAGCATTGCTCGAAACCTCTCTTGTCATATATCACAAAGTGACGATACATAGTTTATTTTACTACAAAAAAAGTGTTGTGTCATTTATAATTGGAAAAGCCGCATTTTCTGCAATGCGCCTTCATATTTATGACCGCAATTCGAAAATATCTGGTTTCCGTGTTATAATGAATATCAAGTCATTCCCTGACATAATTGTTTGTTCTGTGCATATGGGCATAAATTGTTATATACAGAAAGGAATCTTATGAAAAAACTGATCTCGACACTTCTCTTTTTCATAATCGCATTGTTTGCGTTTTCCCAGCCGGTATCTGCTGCTTCTCCGGCGTCCATCACCGATTTCAGATGGACCTCCAGAAATGACGGCGATCCGCCGTTTGTCAGAATCGCCATGGATCTGTCAAAAGCGGTCAAGGCAGAAGCTGCCATCGATGATGAGGGAAAAAACTTCCAGGTCATCTTACGGAACACATCAAAAGGAAACGCGCAGCATCAGTATGAAATGGATGAAAGAGCCATCGATTTTGCCACCGTTTCAGAAAAAGACGGAGACACTTATCTGGATGTCCTCATGACAAAGCCGCAGAAGATGGAAAACATCCGTGTTTTCGCCCTCCGCCCCGACGTCAAATCCGGCAAGCCCCACCGCCTCGTCGTGGATATTCCCATGATAGGCGCTAAAAAGAGCTATTACAAATCGGTGGATAAAGCGGAAAAAATCAATGCCGCAAAAGCAGTAAAACAGGAAATCAATTCACAGGACGCCAACGCAGAACCTGAGATCAAGAAATATTCGGTGCCTGCCGATGCACAGCGCGTACTGAAAGGAAAAACCATCTGCCTTGATCCGGGGCACGGCGGTACGGATGTAGGAGCCATCGGGCATTTAAACGGAAAAGATATTTACGAGAAAGACATCACCCTCCCCATCGCGCTTAACCTGCGAGACCTTCTTACCTCCGCCGGAGCCAAAGTCGTCATGACCCGCACCACGGACAAAGACGTATTCGGACCATATGCCTCCGACGTGGTCGAGCTCCAGGCCCGCTGCGACATTGCCAATGAAGCCCACGCCCATGCCTTTGTTTCCATCCATATAGATTCCATTGCGGATCCTGATATCGATGGAACCACGGCCTATTACTACGTAGGAAGCAACCAGTCGATGCTTCTCGCCCATATGCTCCATCAGGCCACATTGAATAGCCTTTCCATCCCGGATCGCGGCGTCAGGGCAAATGATTTCTATGTCAACTCCCACACCACCATGCCTTCTGTATTGATGGAAATGGGCTATATTTCCAATGAACACCGTGTAAAGATGCTGACCTCCAAATGGGCTCCGAAGAGCATTGCCAAGAGCCTTTTCAATGGTCTTGTAGATTATTTCGCACAGGTTGATTAAGGAGGTCTCATGAAAAAAATATATGCATCGCTTGCAGCACTGCTTTTAACGATAGGAATCGCCGGCTGCGATGTCACGATCAACCCGACGCCGGACCCGAAGCCGCCTGCCACCGCCACGGATTCCAAAAACGGGCAGAGCGAAAAAGAAGTAAATGTCGTTATCTACCGGTCGACGGCGGATTCCCTTTCCCTTACACCGGTTTCCACGAAGATCAAGACAAAGGATCCGCTTCCCAAAGCAGCTCTCTCTGCCACCATCGCTGATAACCAGCAGCAGAAATATCCCGTTTTCCCCAAAGGACTGTCCGTCAACTCTGTCGAAGTCAAGGATGGCACCGCCACGGTGGATTTCTCCAAGGAACTGGCGAATATAGAAAAAGGTACGACCACGGAGGAACTGTTTACTGCCATGACCGTGGATACCCTGACGGAATTTCCCGAAATCAAGGAAGTGCGTTTCCTGATGGAAGGAAAACAAATCAGCCATCTTTCCGGCCATAGTGATATGACAAGGACTTTCAAGCGTAATGAATCCATCATAAAAAAATAAAACATGCTAAAACGAGTATCCGCCATTACGGGATACTCGTTTTATTGTGCTGTAATTATTTTTCCGCCGTCGCTTGTCCTTCTGTCAGTCGTATCTCTGTTCCTTGATCCGCCTGTCCAGATCACGCTTGGCTGCTCTGGCTGCCATATCCTGCCTCTTATCATAGAGCTTTTTCCCCGTGGCAAGGCCTATTTCCACTTTCACCTTCCCATGACGGAAATACATTTTCAGAGGTACTAACGTATAGCCTTTCGTTTTCAATGCATTTTCAATTTTCAGGATTTCTTTCTTATGGAGCAGAAGCTTCCGTGTACGGAGCGGGTCATGGTTGAAAATATTTCCCTGCTCATACGGACTGATATGGGCATTCCACAAGAAAGCCTCCCCTTTCTGTATACGGGCGAAGCTGTCCCTCAGGTTCGCCTTGCCTGCACGGATCGACTTCACTTCCGTGCCTGTAAGCGCGATTCCGCATTCGTAGGTTTCATGGATGAAGTAATCATGATATGCCTGTCGGTTCGCGGCAATCGGCGGTGCTGACTGTTCTTTTGCCATTATTTCCTCTTTTTGCCCTTCCCTTTCCTTGGTTTCTTCTTTGTATCGGACTTTTTGGAATGGGACTTCGCAGAAGGACTCTTCCTGACTCTTTTTTCAAGACTGAGCGGTGAATGGATTTCTCCTATGACGAAATCCATCTCCCGTTTTTCCTTGTCCGCTTTCGCCAGCGTGACCCGCAGAGGCATTCCCAGTGCATAGCTTTTTCCGCCTCTAATTCCTTTCAAGGTCATCGTAGCTTCCTGATACACATATTCATCGTCATCCATGGAGTCTATATGGACAAGGCCTTCCACGCCGTTATCGAGTCCGACAAAGATACCGAAGCGCGTCACGCCGGTCACATGCCCGTCAAACGGTTCTCCCACGAAAGGAACCATGTATTCCGTCATTTTCAGATCATCCGTGTCCCGTTCCGTGTCTGTCGCATTCTGTTCGGTTTCCGAACAATGCTCCGTCGCACGCAGCAGGAATTCCGTCTGCTTTTTCAGCTGGGCCTTGTTCAGCGCTTCCTGAAGCGCCTGCCTGATCAGACGATGGACCATCAGGTCAGGGTAACGGCGGATCGGCGATGTGAAATGGGTGTAACATTTGGATGCGATACCGAAATGGCCGCTGTTATCCGTACTGTAGCATGCCTGCGGAAGAGAACGGAGCGTCATGACCTGGATGACAGGCTCTATATCTTTTCCCTTCACGCTTTCCATCAGGCGCTGCATATCCTTCGGCTCCGGTTCCGCCGGCAGCCTTTCCGTGACGCCGAGGATCACCATCATCTTTTTCAACGAGGCCAGCTTATCCTCATCCGGATGGTCATGCACGCGGTAAACCGAGGTATGCCCCGTATTTTCAAGGAACCGTGCCACAGCCTCGTTTGCCGCGATCATTGCATCTTCAATCATTTTTTCCGCATCACCGCGGATTCTCTTTTCGATGCGGAGCGGCGTGCCTTCTTCATCCAGCACTACTTTATATTCAGGGAAGTCGAAATCAAGGGCTCCCCTCTCTGTTCTTTCCCTTCGCAGAATGTCCGCGCATTCTTTCAGGTCATGAAGCATGGGCAGGAAGGGCTTGAGATCGTCCGAGGCCATTCCTTCTTCAAATGCCTGATTGACCTCCGGATAATTGCATCTTCGTGCCACACGGATCATGGAAGGCGTAATTTTTTCCGTTGTCACCCGTCCGTCCGGTGATACGTCCATCACGCACGACATAGCGTACCTGTCTTCATCATGGTTCAGGCTGCACAGATCATTGGATAACTGGAAAGGCAGCATGGGAATCACGCGGTCCGCCAGATAGACAGACGTGCCGCGGCGATAAGCCTCCTCATCCAGCAGCGACCCTTTCGTCACATACCGGCTTACGTCCGCGATATGGACTCCGAGCTGGTAATGCCCGTTTTCCTTTTTCGTGCAATATACGGCATCATCCAGATCCTTAGCGTCCGGACCATCGATGGTCACCATCGGGAGAGATCGAAAATCTTCCACGCCTTTTTCCAGCCGCACCTCTTTGGGTAATGCATCGGCTTCCGACATCAGCTTCTCGGAAAATACATGAGGCAGCTTATGCTGGGCGATAATGATATCGATATCTATCCCCTTATCCCCTTTATAGCCGATGAGCTCCGTCACCTTTCCTTCCGCATTGCTCCTTGCCTCAGGCCAGCGTGTCACCTCCACGATGACACGGGCGCCGGTGACGGCCCCCATTTCCTGCCCGTCGGGAATCTCAATGACCATATCCACTTTTTCATCAATCGGCACGGCAGCGCCGCCGAAAGAGGTCATTTCATAGGTGCACACGAACGTATTTTCCGCGCGGGTGATCACACGGAGTATTTCCCCTTCCGTTTTATGGCGGCCTGTATCCCCTTTCTTTGTCCGGATCTCCACGACATCATTGTTAACAGCATTCAGATGGTCCCGATCCGCAATGTACACATCCTCATGGTCTTCATCGGTCAAAAGGAATCCGAAGCGCGGACCATACGATTTGTAGACTCCCTGCAGGATGGTTCCGGGGCGATAAGATAATTTCTCCTTTTCTTCCATAGCCAGTCTCCTTATAAATAAAAAAGGCTTGCTTCATGCAAGCCCCGAGCGTTCATCAAAATGTATTCATATACCGTCCAAGCACAAGGCAGAGCGCAGCGAAAATAATGCCGAACACAACGGTAAACTTGGAAAGGACTGCATCTTTTCCACGGGATTTGCCACCCATCATTCCTTCCGCTCCGCCGCCGATCGCGCTTCCCATCCCCGGCTGTTTGGATTCCTGGGCGATGATGACAACAATCAAAAATAAAGAAACAACCATTGTTAATCCGATTAATGCATACTTCACGGTACTTCCTCCTATGTATCTGAGAGATACAGCTTTTATAAAGATAATATCAAATAGTAGTATATAACAAGGACTCTTTCCGGTCAAATTTTTTAACGGCCATCCGCTCTGTTATTTATGACGGAGCCTGTTCAGCTTTTCCTGCACCGCTTCCGGAATCGTCCTTCCGATTTCGCTCCTTAAATTAGAAATATTATTTTGCCTCATAAAGGTGTCCTGCACCTTTTTGTCCTCATTCCATGTCCTCACCAGATCGGACACCGCCATGCGGTACGCACCGTTTCCCAGCACCTGGTTCTGTTCCGCCCCGTCTGACGTGACTACGAAAATAGAACGGTACTCCTCTTTCCTCTTATAAGACTCCATCTCGATATAGCTGTCCGCCGTCATTTTGCTCGGCGTATAGACCACATGGAAATAGGGCGACAGCGTTTCTTCCCTCGCCTTTACGGAATTCCCCTTGCCGTCGAACACCACGATGACTTCCACATTGTTATGGGCACCGTAATCCTGCATCAGATCGATCAGCTTTTTCCGGCTCTCCTCCAAATCATCCCTTGAAAATTCTTGGGGGAGCCAGAAAATAACATTATAACCATCAATCAAGTATAAATCTCTCATTTCAGTTCCTCTGGCGGACCGCCTCATAAATCAGAAGAGCGGCTGCCACCGATACATTGAGGGAGGATACCTTCCCCTGCATCGGGATGCGCACGCAGAAATCGCACATTTTCTTTGTCAGCGGACTGATTCCTTTTCCTTCCGCCCCCATGACGATGACAAGGGGCCCTTTCAGATCGGCATGGTACAGATCATCCCCATCCATATCCGCACCGGCGACCCAGAAGCCTTTTCCTTTAAGCATCTCCAACGTCTGCCGTATATTTCCCACCTCACAGACAGGAAGATAGGCAAAGGCGCCTGCCGCCGTCTTCATCGCCGCCGCAGTCACCGGAGAGCTTTTATGGCGGGGCAGGAGAACGGCTGTCACGCCGGCACATTCCGCCGTGCGGACAATGGCTCCTAAATTCCTTACATCCTCGACGCCGTCAAGGAGCACAAGGATAGGGTCTTTTTTTTCACTTTCAGCCAGCACCCGTTCAAGTTCCGCATAAACATAGGGCTTCAGCAGCGCCGCGATTCCCTGATGGCGGACGCCGTCAGTCATGGCGTCCAGTTCTTCTTCGCTTGTTTCCGTAACGGATAATCCGAGCCTGACCGCTTCCTTGAGGATGTCCTGAAGCCGCCCGTCCTTTTCTCCCGACTTAACGAATATTTTCCTTACATGGCCGGCACGCATGGATTCGACGACGCTGTTTCTGCCGCCGGTCATCCATGTATCCTCATGCGTTTCTCTCCCGTTATGGCGGACAGGCCGCCCCGGACGGAGCCTTTTTTCGTCGGAACCCTTCGGCCCGTGGCTTCTGTTTCTTTTTTCCTTTTTATCCCCGGAAAAATTCCTGCTATTCATCACGGAACTCCCTTGCTAAATAGGCCATCGACCGCTCCATCAGGAAATGCAGGCGGTCTTCCTGCGCGGAAAGATAGAGATACCCCAGCAAACCTTCAAAAGCCGTTGCCTCCCGATATTCCTCGACAGTCGCGCTCTTCGGCACGCTGGAATGTGTATTTCTCGCGCGCTTGCACACCTTCAGCTCCCTTTCGGAAAGAAGCTCCCTGATTTCCAGCAGGATACGGCTCTGCCAGCGGGCAGACACCATTTCCGACGCCAGACTGTTCAGAATCTGCACATTGTGAATCCCCGTACCGATCAGCATCTTACGGATGAAGAAGGACCAGCAGATGTCTCCCATATACGCCAGGGTCAGCGCATCCATGGCAAAGGCTTCCTGCTCGGATAAAACAGGCAGATCCTTTCCCATTTTCTGTGCCATCTGCTTCTTCAGGAACAGAACCCTCTTAAACTCCACGTCTCTTCCACCTTGCGCCCGTCGGCGTATCTTCGATCACGATTCCGATATCTCCCAGCTTATCACGGATCTCATCGGCAATCTTGTACATTTTTTCTTTCCTTACATCCTGACGGATAGCCAGAATGACATCCATCAGGTCGTTATAAGCCTTATCATCGACCGCATCATTTTTCTTCCATGCCTTTTCCAGGATGCCGAGGACATCCATGATGGTCTTCAGTGCTTCGTAAGCCTTCATCACCGCTTCATGGTCTACCGGAGTTCCTCCGTCCACAGCGGTGCCGTAAATATTGACAGCCTTCGCCAGCTCGAACATCGCTCCCGTGGCAAGGCCCGTATTGAAATCGTCATCCATGGCTTCATGGAATGTTTTGAGGGATTCTTCCGCCGTCCTGACAAGGTCCGTCGAGGCTTCCGTCTGGTCCGCTCCGTCTTTTTCCTTCAGTTCTTTCAGACGGCCGATGACATCCGTCAGACGCTCCATGTTCTTTTCCGCTTCATCCAGACGGTCTTTGGAATAATCCAGAGGGCTTCTGTAATGGACGGAAAGCAGAAAATAACGGAGCGCATCGCCGGAATATTCTTCAAGAACATCCTTTGCGAGGAAGAAATTATTCAGCGACTTGCTCATCTTTTCCGAATTAATGGTGATGAATCCATTGTGAAGCCAGTAATTGACGAATTTGCAGTCCGTGCATCCTTCCGTCTGTGCGATTTCATTTTCATGGTGCGGGAAAATCAAATCACTGCCGCCGCCATGGAAATCAAAGGTCTTTCCCAGATAATGGACAGACATGGCAGAGCATTCGATATGCCATCCCGGACGTCCCTGCCCCCACGGGCTTTCCCAGAACGGCTCGCCCGGCTTGGCGCCTTTCCAGAGCGCGAAATCGCCGGGATTTTTCTTCCCTTCATTGACTTCTATTCTGGCACCTGCCAGCATGTCGTCTATCTTGCGTCCTGAAAGTTCTCCATAATGGTCAAATGTGGAAATATCATAATATACATCATGATCGAGCACATAGGCATGGCCCTTGTCGATCAGCCCCTGCACCATGTCAATGATGTCCTGCATATGGTCGGATACACGGGGATATACATCCGCGCGTTCCACATGCATGGCGTCCATAACCTTGAAATAGGCGTCGATATAACGGTCGGAAATCGTTTTCCAATCCGATCCCTCCGCATTCGCCTTGTTGATGATCTTGTCATCCACATCGGTGAAATTCTGCACGAACGTCACTTTATAGCCGATATATTTCAGATAGCGGCGGATGACATCCCATGTCACTGCCGGACGGGCATTCCCGATATGGGGATGGTTATAAGGCGTGACACCGCAGACGTAAATCTTTACTTCTCCCGGCGTGACGGGCTTGAATACCGATTTTTCCCCGGTCATCGTATTATACACTCTGATTTCTTCCATGTTGCTTCCTCCAAACTGCTTACATTTCCCTATAAATAAAAAGACCGCCGCCTCACAGAGACGGTGGCCCGTAATTCCACTCTGCCGGCTAAAAAGCCGCCTTGCCATTAACGCAGGCTCACGAAAGAAGCTACAAGGGCCATGCCCCTTCTCCCCTCCGGCTCCCAAATGCATTTCTCCATAAACATCACAGGCAGATTCCACCATTTCCGCCCTCTCTTTGGAAATCATCTATGGATACTTCTTTTGTTCCTTGCTTTTCTTTTTGATTGGTAAGCACAAACAGCTGACCTGGTTTTTGACCCCACACCCGCCTGCTGGAGCTTTCGCTACCCGGCATCCGCCTCTCACTACTGGCCCTCTCGATTTTCTCGGCAGGACTTACTTCTAAACCGCACCATGCTCAATGTTCATTTTAAACACCTTACGTGGATCGCTTTGCCTGCGACTGGCATCGACTTTCAACCACAGACCTGTTGATGCTTGTATTACATTATAGATTTTTTTATATATACAGTCAATACAGGGCAAAAAGCATCCGATAGAACCATCTGTCCCCTTTTTTTATCATTTTTACCCATCATTACTGCTTCATCGCCTGCAATCCTTCTTCCAGTATCTTTCCCACGCTTTCATGGAATACAAGGTTGCAACGCCCGTCCCGTCCCGTTTCATCCTTATTAATCATGACCAGAGAATCCCCGCGAAAATAATCCACGAAGCCCGCTGCCGGATAGACGACAAGGCTTGTCCCTCCGATGATCAGCATGTCCGCTCTGGATATTTCATAGACGGCGTCATCGATCGTATTCATATCAAGGGATTCCTCATAGAGGACCACATCCGGTTTCAGCACGCCGCCGCAGTCCGGGCAATGGGGAATCGGATGGCAGAGACCTATGAATTCTTCCATCCTCACCATTTTTCCGCACTTCTGGCAGATATTCCGCAAAACAGAGCCGTGGAGCTCAAGAACGTTCCTGCTTCCCGCTTTCTGATGGAGCCCGTCGATATTCTGCGTCACAACGGCAGAAAGCTTTCCCATTTTCTCCAGTTCCGCCAGCGCATAATGGGCCCTGTTCGGTTCCGCCTGCATCATCATGCCTTCCCGTTCTTTATACAGCGTAAAGAATTCCACAGGATGCTCCGCATAAAAATGATGGGACAGCATTTCCTCCGGAGACCACGGCAGATCCGTCTTCTGCCTGTACAATCCGTCCTTACCGCGGAAATCAGGAATGTGTGATTCCGTGGAAACACCTGCACCGCCAAAGAAAACAATACGATGATGCTTCCGAAGCATTTCCGTAAATTCTTCCATTGCCGTCATACCGGATCCCTCCCTGCGCCATTTTAAAACAGATGAATCTCATTTTCTTTTATTTTACACTAATATATGTATTTGACAAAACAGGAAAAGACCACTACTATTTTCATAAACGGCAAAAGGGAGGAACATTATGAGCAAGCTTACATTGGAGCAGGCAAAGGAAATATTAAAGAAGCACACTACGGAAGACCATCTCTTCACCCATGCCCAGGCGGTCAGCGCTGCCATGGGCGCCATGGCGGATTATTTTCACGAGGACAGGGAATACTGGGAAGCCATCGGCTATCTCCACGATGTGGACTATGAAGCCTATCCGCAGGAGCACTGCCACCATGTCCGTGAATTTCTGGAACCGGAAGGTGTCGACAAGGATTCCATCCATTCCATTATTTCCCACGGCTGGGGATTATGCACCGACGAAGTAGAACCGTCCACGAATCTGGAAAAGAGCCTGTTTACCGTCGATGAGCTCACCGGCGTCATCATGGCTTATGCCCTTATGCGTCCGGAAGGCATTGACGGAATGGAGCTGAAAGGCTTCAAAAAGAAATTCAAGGACAAGAAATTTGCCGCCGGCTGCAACAGGGATGTCATCAAACAGGGCTTCGACATGCTGGGCATCGAGCCGGGCATCATCATGCAGACCTGCATCGACGGCATGACAAGATATAAAAAAGAACTGGGACTGGAAAAATAAACTGCCTGCGCAAACAAAAAGAGACTCTCCATTATCGGTCAGTCTCTTTTTACATGCCTTTGTTTATTTTTGCTTTTCCGGTTTCATTTCTGCCGGCCTGCGGATGGCAGGCAGCCTGATTACTTTTTTCTGTATCCGTTCCGGCACGATACGGGCTTCATATACAAGCTTGTCCGTCAAACGCCCTTCCAGCGGAAAGACCTTGTCCATATCCTTTTCATTGATATAGACCACGTCACTTTTCACAATGCCCGGCACTTTCCCGTAACGGCTCATCAGGACATTGGATTCCCCATCCCAGTAAGCTCCTGTTTTCGCCGCAACGGAAACAGCGACAGCAGGCAGCCAGATATTTCCATCCTTGCCCAGCGCCCTTTTGGACAGCTTCTTTCCGTCGATAAACAGATCATAGGCTTTGGCCACATAGGTCTGCGTTCCGTCAGAAGCCATGATCTTTCCGTATATGCTGTCCGGCGCGGCGAAATCCTCCACACCGTATCCTGCCAGCACTTTTTTCACGGAATCCACAGAGAGCGGCTGCTGTCCGTAACCATCAGGATAAATATAATAGGAAATCGTATGGTCCGGTTCTCTTTCGATGATGACCCGTTCATACTGTATTTCCACAGGCGTCCCAAGCTTCACCTGATCATACAGGTCTTCCACATCCTCCTCGTGCATGCGGATGCATCCATGGGATACGGAATTTCCGATCGACCACGGCGCATTGGTTCCGTGGATGCCATAGTTTCCGAAAAGCCTCATCCATCGGTATCCCAGAGGGCAGGCCGGCCCCGATTCGACCGTTTTTTCCGTCTCGGGATCCGTCCATGACGGATTCACCACTTTTTCAGTAATAGAAAAATTCCCCGTTGGCGACGGCGTATCCAATGCCCCTATCGCCACAGGGTACATGCGGATTTTTTTATCTCCGTCATAGAGAGTCAGCAGATGTCCGGCGAGATTCAGAACGATTTTCTTTCCCCCGACAATTTCCTGCTTCCGGACGGCGCCCGCCTTTTCCACTTCCGCCTGATTGATTTCCGTATCAATCGTTTCGGATGGCCGTTTCGTTTCCTGACGGGCATCCCCGCTTTTACCCGATATACCTCCTGCAGAAACAGAAGAAATCACCTGTCCGCTTCCATTCCGTCCGGCGCCTTCCGCCTCCGCCGACGCCCCCAGCGCCAATGCCAACAGGCAGAACCCGATGGCTGTTCCTTTTCTGAACCTCATACATACTCCATATGCCAAACATAAATATATAATGAATAGATGAATCGTATTTGCATAATTATAGCATAAAAGGATCCGGATTTACCGAATCCTTTTTCTGTATGTATTTCCTTTTTTCGATCCGTTATCCGATTTCAAAAACGACGGTCACATGGCTTTCAAACTTCGCTTCTCCTGCTTCCAGCGGCGTAGCTGCGTCTGCACCGACACCTCCGGCTTCCACTTTCATCGCACGATACATGATGGGTGTCACATTAGCCGTATCCTCGTTGACGGAAATCACATTGACCACCGTTCTCCCCAGGCTTGCCGCCAGTATGTCCGCTTTCCTTCTCGCATCCTGTGCCGCGGCGCGAAGGGCTGCATCCTTATACTGCTCTCCGTTCCGTACGGAAAAATTGACGGAATCCACACGGTTTGCGCCTGCATTGATAGCCGCATCCATGACCTTCCCTGCATTATCCAGATCCCCTACGACGACCTTCATCCGGTTATCCGCTTCATACATCTTGGATTTCACTCTGCCTTTATCATCGTATTGGTTCACAGGATACAGATTATAACCGAGTGTTTCAATCTTTCCTGCATCCGCGCCGGCATCAATCACCGCCTGCCTGACGGCCGTCATGATATTCGCGTTTTCCCGGGCCGCTTCCTTGGCGTCACGGGAAGAGGTCTGCACGGTGAGATTGACTGTCGCCATATCATTCTGCGCCGTCACGCTCCCCAAACCGGAAACAGTCAGGCTCCGGCGTGCAGGTTCCTCTGCCTGGGCAGCAATACAGGAGCAGGCGATCAGTCCCGCGGTCAAAAGCATGGCTAATTTTTTCATAATATCCTCCATGAATTTACACAACTTATTATTAATGCTGTTTTATTATACCACATATATCGACCAAAAGTCACTTTTTTTTACATAAACAGCAATCCTACTGCGATCAATACGAGGATAACTGCTTCGACCAGATTCATGACCCTCGGGAAATTTTTATAGGCGATCAGCTTCTCGCGGATCTGTCCGGCGCAGATGGCCACAAAGGAAAAAACGATGAACGCCTGTACGGAAAAACCCAGTCCCAGTATCCCGATTTGCAAACTCGGTGAAAAAGCCGCCTCCGTCCTCACAAATTGGGGCAACAGCGCCAGAAAGAAAAGAAGTACCTTCGGATTCATGGCGTTCATAAGAAAACCCCTGCGATACAGGGAAAAGGAATCAAAATGCTCCGGCCGGTCCGTGATTTCCAGAGGCTGCACCTTGGCACGGAACGCATTCCACGCCAAGTAAAGCAGGTACGCGGCTCCCGCATACATCAATCCCTTAAAAGCCATCGGAGACCCCTGGATAAATGCGGCCACGCCGATCATCACAAGCAGCGTATGGAAAATCGGCCCGGAAGACAGACCCATCGCCAGCGTGATTCCCTGCTTCGCCCCACCGGAAAGGCTCTTCGCCAGAAGATACATGATATCCGGCCCCGGTGCCAGAGTAAGCAGTATCGCCACTCCGATAAAAGAGAGTAAATTAACTATGTCCATGCCATCCCTCCAAGTAATTTATCTCATTATACATCGCAAGAAAAAACAGACCAACCGGAATTGGTCTGCTGTTTTTACAAATTTTTTTCTGCCTGGCAGATGTGAAATGAATCCTCTAAACATTTTCATCGGAATTGGAAGGCACTTTTCATTTCATCCGCCCCATATTGATCATGATCCATCCTGCCACATACGGAGCAATATCATACTGTTGGAAAATGAAATACAGGTTTCCGTCATTTCCTATGTAGAATTCTTTGGGAAAGTCATCAATCGTATTTTCCGCAAACATATTGATATTTCTTTCATCACACTGCCTTTTTGTTTCCTGTCTGAGCCTTTCAAGAGTCAGGTCCGGCATGGCAGCCTTCAGATCCGCGAGAGTGATTCTTTTCCCGTTTTCATCAAAGGTCACCCCCTTGACATACGTCAACGGATGGGCCGCGCCTTCGTACATGATTGATTCCAGCAGCACCACGCTTGCGTAGGGCTCCGTCTCCCCCTCCTGCCAGTACAGCCAGCCGGTAACGCGATAGGGCCGCTTGTCATTATTTAAAAACTTCAGATAGTCATCTACTTCCTTTTCCATCCTGTCATTCAGTGCCGTTCCGAGCCGCTCATTTTTCCCTTGATAGAAAGGAACCCGGATCGTGCTTTCCCCTTGCCTCCGTTCCATCGTCTGATACGTATGGTTTTCCGTCACCGGCTTCAATCCCGGTCCGGCCGACCAGTCCATGGCAGCGGCTATGGATGCATCCAATAAAAGAAATGTGGACATAATGACAGCCATTAATATTCTGATCATATTCATATTCCTCCGAGGTACGCGCTTTACAGATAAATACAATGAAATCACAGGCAGTCCCTGTTTTCATCCAGTATACCATAATTACTTGCAGTGAAAAATCAAGCCGGCCTTTCGGCTGATGCAGTCGCATGAAAAAAACAGCAATGGAGTATTTCCTGTTTCCACTGCTGTTTTCATTAATTTATTTGACAGATTCCATTTCGGCAGCCGGTTCCATTTCATCCGCCGGTTCCGATGATGATTTTTTTATGATTTTGTACACGCCCACGGTGAGCAGGGGAATCAGGAATAAAACGATGAACGCGTAGGCTAGCCCATTATAGCCTTTCGCAATCAGGTCGATAATTCCCACCCTTGCAAAAATGATTGAAGCTACCAGTATGACGACGGTTAATAAACCTCTATAATTCCGAATCAATGGTTCTCTTCCGCTGTCCTTGAGGCCTCTGTCAATCCGTTCGAGCATGGCATGGATGATGCCTGTCGCCGTTTCAATCAACGTCCATCCCATAACGATGCTGAACAGCAGGAGCAGCCAGCTTGGCGCCTGATCCGCCTGCATCATGGTAACCCACGGCACAGGGGATGCCAGCACGTCCTTGCTCGGATAGAACGCCATGACGGAATAATAAGTCATAAACCATGGAATGGTCATGAGCAGTCCGGCAATGATTCCGCTGATAACCGTTTCTTTTCTTGATGAATGTGCCTTGATGGTAAAGAAAGAGGCCGGAAATACGACAAGGTTGTAAGCCATGTAGAGAATCCCTGTCCAGAGAGCCATCCCGACCGTGGCATCCGGCGTGAAGGAATGGTCTCCGGTGGCAAAGACCTGGCTGATATTTTCTCCGCCGTGGCTGATGATCAGCAATGAGAATGTGATATAGCCGATATAGAGGAGAACCGTTCCGACCGTTTCAAAATAGGAAATAATCCTTTCTCCGTAAAAATTCAGAACGCCCACGATGACCGTGATCGCGCTGACGCCATACCAGTAATTCAGTCCCGTCATCTGCTCCACCACCGAACCTGTGGCGGAAGACATGACGGCTATGATGATGACCATGAATAAAATGTAGACCAGATCGAACACATGATAAAGCGGCCCGATCAGTTCTTTCAGGAACGATTTGAAATCATAGACCCTGTACAGGCGGATGAGTTCAAACGATAATGCCGCCACCACGGCAAATCCGATAAATGTGGCAAGTCCTGACAGCCAGCCCATCGCCCCGAATTTAGCGCCATACTCCACGATTTCACGGCCCGTCGCATATCCGCCCCCAATGAGGACAGACTGCAGTATGATTCCCGGCAGTAAGTACTTGCCGATACCTCCGGCAAAAACATTCTTATTTTCTTCCATAATCCTCGTCCTCCTTTTTCACCAGCCGTGCCGGTACTCAAAAACCTCTTCCGGAATGGTTCCGTTTTCCAGTTCCGTCATAGACTCGTCCAGAATACGGAACGCCTTGTGCAGCATGTCCGCCCTGATATTCAGGGGCGGCTGCACACGGAGGATATTTTCCCCCAATGTGATGATGATCAATCCCTTTTCATACGAGCGGAAACAGATTTTAAATGTGCCGTCTCCATCAGGTACGGATTCACCCTTCTCATTCTTTCTAACAATGCCGATCGCATACGACATGCCGCGCCCTCTGTAAAAATCCACCGTTTCTGGGTGCCTGTCTCGCAGGTTCTTCAATTCCTTTTCCATCTGCCTGCAATTGGATGCATAGATTTTTTTGAACTCTTCGGACTGATAATAATCAAAAGCCGCATTTCCTGCCGCACAGGCGATGGCATTTCCGCCGAGGGTAAATAAATGCGCCGGTGCTGGAAGGCAGTCCATGATTTCCGCCCGTGCCATGAACGCACCCAAGGTTAGCCCTGCTCCGATGGATTTCCCCATGATGATTCCGTCAGGAATGATGCCGGGATAATTTTCAATGGCGAAGAAATACCCCGCGCGCCAGAAGCCCTGCTGCACCTCCTCATCAATAAAGAGGATTCCGTGTTTCCTGCAAAGCTCATACAGCTTCTTCATGAAGATCGGATGGGCGGGAAGGATGCCCGCATCTCCCTGTATGGGTTCAATGATGACCGCTGCCACGTCCTCTGCCGGCATGTAATGGGAAAAGGCGGTTTCGATATCCCGGACGCATTCTTTTTCCACCACTTCATCGGGAATGTCTTCCCCGTAAAAAGGGAAATGATAGATTTCCGGAAGGAACGGCCCCATCTTCGCCCGCATCCTCGTCGTGCAGGTGGTCATGGAGCAGGAGCCGTACGTATTTCCATGGTACCCGTTGATAAAGGTAATGATCTTCGTCCGTCCTGTATAGGCACGGGCAAATTTCACAGCCGCATCATTTCCGTCCGAGCCGCAGTTGCCAAAAGCAATTTTCGCCCTGATCCCTCCGGGATAGACGGACGTCAGCTTTTCCGCATAGGCGATCATCGGTTCATTGTAGGAATAAGCCGCCGTATACTGCGTGCATTTTTTGAGCTGCTCCTCTATCGCCTTGGTAATCACGGGATGGGAGCTTCCTAAGTTTAAGGAAGAAGCGCTCGTCAGAAAATCGATATACTCATTTCCATCCGCATCCTTCAGTATTTCTCCCGCGCCGCTCTCCACGGCAAAGGGGTAATAGGAAAGGTGCTGGCAGGGAGCGACCACCTTTTCGTCCCGCCTGATAAGCTCTTCACACCGGTTGATTTCCTTATTAAGTCGATACACGTTTTTCTCCTCCTCTGTTATTTCCAAGCCTTCCGGCTGAAATTCATCATCTTATCCTTCTGTCTTAACGACGGAAAATTTTCCGTCCTCCATTTTCAGCAGGATCAGATCCACGATTGGATCTCTTTTCTCGTCAAAGCTGAATGTACCGCAGACGCCTTTGAAATCTTTCATCTGCGCCATGGCATCACGGATTTTCTTTGTATCCGTCGTTGTGCCGGCCCGCTTCATCGCATCGACCGCCATATAAACGCCGTCATAAGCACTGGCGGCGAACTGGTCCGGTGCATGTCCGTATTTCTTCGTGTAATTATCCACGAACGCCCTGGTCACCGGCTCATTTCTTTCCGCGGACCACATGGAAGATACATACACCTGGTCGGCCGCTTTGCCTGCCATTTTCCCCAGTTCCGGAGATACGAACCCGTTGTCTCCCAGCACCGGCTGGTTCATTCCCATCTCACGCATCTTCCTCAGGATCCGTGATCCTTCCTGATAATAGCTGCAGATGATGACGACATCGGGATGCCTGCTTTCTATATTCGTCAGCTGGGCGGAATATTCGCTGTCCTTGCTTCCGAAGGTTTCCACATCGACGATATCCACGCCTTCTTCCTTCAATGTTTTCTGATAATATTTCTGGGCGGTCACATGCTGCTCATTATCGTGGGCATAGAGGATGGCCGCCGTTTTATATCCCAGGAGCCGGTGCGTCTTTTTTGCCGTCTGGGGGATGTTCATTGATTCCGGCACGGAGTTTCTGAAAATACAGTCGCCGATGTCCGTGATTCCTTCTGCCGTGACGGATATTTCCAAAGAGGGAATCCCTGCGTTCTGGATGATCGGCCCTGCCGCCTTTGCTTCATTGGACGTCATCGGCCCGATGATGACGTCTGCTTTCTCCTGGATCAGCTTCTTTGTCACGTTCATCGCATCTGCCGGCACGCATTTGGAATCCTCCACCATGAGGTCGATGGTGATATCGCCTTTTTTATTGATTTCCTCAACCGCCAAACGGACGCCTTCCTCCTCTGACTTTCCATAGGCTGCCGCCCCTCCGGTCAGCGCTGCTATGAAACCGATTTTCGCCGTGTTTTTTGCACTGGCGGACGTCTGTCCGGCCGCCTTGTTTCCACAGCCGGTGAAACCTGCCATGACTGCTGCGCTGACGGAAATAACTGCCGCCAACCTGATTATCCTTTTGAAATCCATTGTCATCCCTCCAGACTTACATAAACCCTTCCAAACGCTTAAGAAAAAACGCCTTTGTGCAGCCTATTCACACTGCACAGAGGCGTTCCCGCGGTACCACTCTGATTTATTACTCAGGGAACCATAAGTAAAATAAAAACGCCCCGCCTGAAATTTCAGACAAGGGCGCTTATGCGCTGTACCACCCTGCATTTGTACTCTGGCCTTCGGGTAATAAAAAAGCCTGTCCGAACAGATCGGACAGGGGCGAATTCTTTTCGCGGTACCACCCTGCATTATACTTATGGCTCCGATCCGTAACGTGGATGTACGCCTGCATCTACTTCAATTCAATGAGGAGCTCGCGAGAGAGTTCGTCATATCCTTCGTACCGGTTTGCACCACCCACCGGCTCTCTGTGACCTCGGAGATATCACTTTTTCTCGTTCTTAGCTTTTGTATTTTGAATTGACACTATGATACAGACTTTACATGCGCTTGTCAACTGAAATTTCAAATTTTATTTTATGTAAGTCTATGGGTTTTCATGAAAATATATCTGTCCTTGCCGGCATGCCCCCTCTGTTTCCGCCTGTCGCGGAAAAATCATCTTCCCTTTACGAAATATCAGCGCTTTATCTGTGCTTTATTTCACATTCAACGTTTTATACTTTCCGCCCTCCACTTTCAAAAGCACCAGGTCCACCTCAGGATCTCCTGAATTATTAAAGGTCATGGGACCCACGGCGCTTTCAAAATTTTTCACGTTAGCCAGGGCATCACGGAGCTTTTTCGAATCCGTCGTCGTGCCTGCGTCTTCCATGGCTTTTGCCGCCAGCTTGACGGATACATAGGCACAGGCAGCGAAATTATCGGGGTCATGGTTGTATTTTTCCCTGAAATTGCTGACAAATTCCTTCGTCGCCGCGCTATCGCGGTCAGCAGACCACATCGAGGACACATAGACATTATCCGCGGCAGCTCCTGCGATTTTCACCAGTTCGGGAGACACAAACCCATTATCACCGAGAACAGGCTGGTTCATTCCCATCTCACGCATCTTTTTCAGGATAAGCCCGCCTTCCTGGTAGTAGCCTGCGATAACGACGGCATCCGGATTCGCCGCATGGATTTTCGTCAGCTGGGCGGAAAAATCTGTATCCTTATCTGCGAAAGTTTCCGTGATAACTGTTTCCACGCCTTCTTTTTCCAACGCTTTCTTAAATGTGTTGTACGCGGAAACCTGATGCTCATTATTATTGGAATACAGGACCGCTACCCGTTTATATCCGAGAAGCCTGTGTGTTTTGGCCACGGTCTGCGGAATGTTCTGCGATTCAGGGACACAGTTGCGGAACATGTAGTCCCCGATTTCAATCAGTCCTTCCGCCGTGGTGGCCGCCCCCAGAAGAGGGATCTTCGCTTTCTGGAATAACGGGCCTACCGCCTTATATTCGCCCGAGATGAGCGGGCCGATGACGATGACCTTCTTATCGGAAATCATCTTCTGCGCAGCACTGACGCATTGCTGGATATTTCCTTTCGTATCTGCCATCTCCACATCGAAATGGAGCCTGCCGGCCTTATTGACTTCTTCCACGGCCAGATCGAAGCCTTCTTTTTCTGCCAGGCCGTATGCGGCCACTCCGCCGGAAACGCCGTTCAGGAAGCCGACCTTCGCCACTTTGGCGCCGCCTGTAATCGCTGCGGTCCCCTCCTTCTTTTCTCCGCCGCACCCCGCAAGGACTACTGCCCCTGCGGCAAGCATCATGCCTACTCCTGCCACTTTCCATGCTTTTCTCAGTTCCATTTTCTTCATCCCTTTCCTTCGACCAATAAAAAACTCTGCATGAGAAACACTCCCCATGCAGAGGCGCCTTGGAATCTGCTTGCGCGGTACCACCCTGATTTATCACTCATGGAGCCATAAGATAAAATAAAAACGCCCCGCCTGAAATTTCAGACAAGGGCGCTTATGCGCTGTACCACCCTGCATTTGTACTCTGGCCTTCGGGTAATAAAAAAGCCTGTCCGAACAGATCGGACAGGGGCGAATTCTTTTCGCGGTACCACCCTGCATTATACTTATGGCTCCGATCCTTAACGCGGAATGACGCTGCTTCCTACTTGGTTCGGAAACAGAAGCTCGCGAGTGATAGTCCGCAAATTTTTCGCACCGTCTTTCACCATCCGCCGGCTCTCTACAGCTACTCCGTTTGCTTTCCTCTCGTTCCCTGCTCTTGATTATGGATAGTATCATACACAATTTAACCGCATCGGTCAATACCTTTTATTACGCAGACAGGATTTCTTTCCCTCTTTCGAGATATTTTCCCCTATGGGAAGACCCGTTTCCTTTACATATGCTTTCCGTGTATGGTATAGTGGTTTTAGAAATATGACTTTCAGTCATATCATGGATTTGTATATGAAAAGAGGATCTGCCATGAAAAAACTGATGAGGATTTTTGCTTTATCCGTAACCGCCCTTTCCTTTTCGTTCACACTCCTTGCTGCCAGTCCTGTTTCCGCACAGGATTTTAACTGGCGTGCTCCTGATTCCATCCACACGGACATGAATCAAAATAATAAAGATGACGGACTGAAAAAAGAAAAACCTGCTCCTCCACCGCAGAAGGAAGAGAAAAAGGAATGGGAAAAGAAATATGAAGAGCTGCACCCGAAAGCAAAAGAGCAGCCTGCTCCTGAAAAGAAGAAAAAAAACAGCCTCTTCCGCGATGAAGATGAAGACATCGAGTGGCACCGCATATGATTTCCTTTTTACGGCCGGATGAACGGTCAAAATGCAACGATTGATTTACTCTCTCGTTGCATTTTTTCTTCCCATAAATCTAACATTTTTATAAACGAACGGATTACCCGCCCTGTTTCTCTCCGCATCAGTCATTTCCTCTATATTGATTTTCCTCAATTTTCATCGCATATGGGAAAATAAAAGCCATTTATTTAATCGACCTGTAGTCAATTGTTTCCCTCCGTTTATTCTCTTTTTATATTTCATGTATCATTTGGTACCTTGCATTGCAAAGTACCTTATGCTATATTATTCGTAACCCGAAATCAAGCATTCTCGATTCGGTGATTCTTCCAGAAAATATATGTATATTGGATTGGAAAGGAAGGGCTATGAATATTCAGTTAAAAAAAGGAGTCATGGAAATTATCGTCCTGTCCATGCTCCGGAAACGTGATTTTTACGGATATGAGCTTGTCACTGAAATCTCGAAATACATAGAGATGTCAGAAGGCACGATTTATCCGTTAATGAACCGTTTCAAAAAAGACGGGCTGGTTAATACATATCTCGCCGAGTCCCATAACGGGCCTCCCAGAAAATATTACCAGATCACAGACACAGGACGTATCGAATATAACGACTCAGTCAAAGAATGGGCCGAATTTACCAAAGCAGTGAATGCACTTCTCAAAGAAGGAGGAGAACCTGATGAATGAAAAAGAATTTTTAGATCTTCTGCGATATTATTTCAGAAAAGCAAACCCGGAGGATGTGGCCGAGATTC
The DNA here is from genome assembly GCA_902462205.1 of uncultured Dialister sp. Classification (GTDB taxonomy): domain Bacteria; phylum Bacillota; class Negativicutes; order Veillonellales; family Dialisteraceae; genus Dialister. The sequence goes on along the minus strand of CABQAR010000001.1, from coordinate 19,378 downwards.
TTGCCGACTATGAAGCACATTTCGCCGAAGCAAGGGAACGCGGGCTCTCCGACGAGGAAATTACAAAGGAGCTGGGACGCCCTCAGGATATTTATGAGTCCTATCAGGCGGAAGGCATTGTCAGCGAAAAGAATAAAATGGAAAAGATTTCAGACAATGCGGAATACTTAGCCAACCGTGCCCAGAAAAAGGTGCAGCAGACATGGAACGAGGTCAGCCCCCGCATCCCCGATGCAGCCACTGCCACTGCTTCTTTCATAAGCCGCCTGTTCTTCATCGTATGCACGATCGTCGCCGTATGCATTTTCGCCGTAACGGCACTGATTATCTACCTGCTGTCCATGCATTTCGCCCCCATCATGAATGCGCCCCCATTGCCGGGACTCCATCCATTGACATTGATCGGACTGGGCGGAACCGGATTGTTTGCAGGACTCTCCATTTATTTCATCGGGAATCTGGGAAAAGAATTTTACAAAGACCGTTCCCAGGAATCCCTTCCTTCCACACAGGCTGTCAGCAGAAGTCCCAAAGTTTCCGCACAGGTACCGGAAAGTCAGGAATCCCCTGCAGAGGCAGATTCTTCCAAAGGCGGTGATGAGAAATGAATAAGATCATCGTATGCATCGTCCTTACCGTGATTTCCATCATGGTGACCATCGGATCCTTCATTGGTAATGACATTTCCACCTATCGCGGATGGATGCACGACAATCACGGACAGATTTCCGAGCATTTCAGAAAAAATGACGCCCCCTTCTTCAAGGACAGAAAAGACCAGGATCGCCGTCCCATGAGGGAAAATGATTCCCGTCCCGACAGAAACAGCCCCGGGCCGGAAATGAGAGATGACACCAGAGGCCCGAAGGGACAGCCGGAAAATAAGGATATGCCGAACGAACAGTCTCCTGCCCCGAATAATGACGGCACAGAGAAGAAATAATTTACCTGCTGATGCTCCGGGTTTCCAAATCGACGGATATCCGGTTATCCATTATCAGCCGTCATGTTGCAGAAAGGATACCACCATCATGAAAAATTCAAAAAGACTCGTTACTCTTGCCATCACCGGCGCAGCACTCCTTACCGCCACGATTTTCGTGCCGGATACGGCATTTGCTTCCAGTCAGAAAATATCATTGCCCTATAGCCGTGATTATCGCATTTCACTTCACAAAGCCGGCAACAGCGACAATGCGCATATAAAGATCAAACAAAAAGCTAATGATCAGGACACCCCTCGCAGGCCCCACGCGGAACAGGCCATGGAAAACGGCCGTGCCGCAGGATTGCACAAGACGCCTAAAGGACAATACGTCAGCAAGGAAGCGCATGAAAGAAATGATGATAAAAACCATCCATATTTCCGGAAATAATGCGTCCATCCGCCGGGGCGTCCGATGATCTCCGGAACCGTCAGACTCCCGGCTGATTTTTATATATGATTCCGTGTATATCAGAAACAAGGAATCCATTTTAATGATGAAATCCATCATACAGAAAGGACATCGATACCATGAAAAGCATAAAGAAACATCTCATTCTTACAGCAGCAGGCTTAACCATTCTCTCCGCCTCCGCATTTGCATCCAGCACCGCTTTTGCTGCAGATCTGGAGGCCAGACAGCCGGACAACGGCGCTGTATCCTCTGTCGGACGCGATTATCGTATCGCCCTCATTAATGCAGGCCAGGAGTCCTCTCCACGCATGCAGCCACGTCAGGAAAACCGTTTCCAGGGACAGCCGATGGAAATGCGTAAGGATATGGACAAAGAGGAAAAACCTGCAGAAGACGTGAGAAATATCCCGGAAAATCGTCAGTTCAGGGACGGACAGAAGCAGGATAACCCTGCCTGGAATAAAGAACAGCCCCGGGAAATGCGCAGAGAAATGGACAGAGACGATGACAATAAACGGGAATTCAGAAACAACACAGAAGATCGCCAGTTCAGAAATGACCGGCAGAGAGAAAATCGCCGCTTCATGCCCCAGCAGGACAGGAGGGACTGGAACCGGGATACGCCTCGCAGGCCAAATGCAGAGCAGACCATGGAAAAAGGCCGTGCAGAAGGTTTGCATCGGATGCCGGTAGGCCAGGAAGTAAAGGAAGAATCCCGAGACAGGGATGACCATTTCCAGCCCCGCCGCAATGACGGCCATTACCGCAACAAAAATTCTGACCAGTTTAAATCACGGAGACACAATGATAAAAAGGACTTCAGGCAGCGCCGTGATTCAAAAGAATTCTATAAAGATAAAAAAGACAATGACAGAAAAGAATTCAGACAGCGTAGGCATAAGGACGAAGACCAGGGACAGCATCGCAGGATAAATGCACCGGAAAACAGGGACGATCGTGACTGATTTCCCATCACCATGCCAATTTCATATACGGGGCAGAAAATAAATTACATCTTCCATTCAATAAGACAGAATTAATTTTCACTGAGGTTCTTTTATTGATTTATAGTTGTATAACGTAAAGAGAATTTTATTTATAAAAAGGAGTTTTGATTATGAAAACATTAGCAAAAATTGCTCTCTTATCTATCGCTGCGCTGACAATCGCAGGTGCCGCACAGGCTGAAACACGTGATTACAGAAGCACTCTGGCAAACCAGGATAAATTCGGACATCCGGTTTATGATGAACCCGCTGCAAAGCCGGATAAAGATAAAAAGGACAATGACAAAAAAGAACTCAAACAGCGCAAGCATCAGAACGAAGACCAGGGACAGCATCGCAAGATAAATGCTCCGGAAAACAGGGCTGGTCGTGACTGATTTCCCATCTCCACGCCAGTTTTCCATTCAGGGCAGAAAATAAATTGCATCTTCCCTTTAAAAATTAGTCCTGTCAATAAGGCAGAACTAATTTTTAAATGATTTACTCCGAAAAATATAATTTTCACAGAGGTTCCTTTATTGATTTATAGTTGTATAATATAAAGAGAATGTTATTTATAAAAAGGAGGCTATAATTATGAAAACATTAGCAAAGATTGCTCTCTTATCTATCACTGCGCTGACAATCGCAGGTGCCGCACAGGCTGAAACACGTGATTACAGAATCGCTCTGGCAAACCAGGACAAATTCGGTCATCCGGTTTATGATGAAACCGCTGCAAAGCCGGAAGAAGCTCCGCAGATTAAAGACAAGCAGGCAAACGTCACTGCCGCTGACGTTACCGACAACGGTCGCGACTACAAGATTGCTATTCTTAATGCAGGCAAAGGCAGATAATCTGTTTCACTTGTCACACTGGAAAACACGGTTTTTTACGAGCCGTGTTTTTTTTTATTTGTTTAAAATTCCTTTAAGTCTTATTCCATTAATTTTCAAATTGCCATGATATCCTTATAGAAACAAAGAGATCTTTATATCTCCTTACCCTTACGAATATGGTTCTCATGATATAATAATATTGTTTATATGGTTTATAATAAGGAGTTTCTTATGATTTCGATTGTCACACCTGTTTACAATGAAGAAGACAATGTCGTTTTCTTCCATGACGAGGTCACCAGAGTCATGAAAGAAACAGGCATGGCCTATGAATTGATTTATGTGAACGACGGTTCCCGCGACCGCACGGATGAACTCGTCCACCAGCTGGCCGGGCAGGATCCCCATGTACGCGTGCTCACCTTCGCCAAAAACTTCGGCCACCAGATCGCCATCACCTGCGGCATGGATTTTGCACAGGGAGACGCGGTCATCACCATGGACGGCGATATGCAGCATCCGCCGGCAATGATCCCCGTACTCATCGAGAAATGGCAGGAAGGCTACGACGTGGTACAGACGGTCCGTACCGCGACGGAAGATGCAGGCTTTGTAAAAAAACTGACTTCCTCAGGATATTATGCCGTCATCAACTCGATTTCCAATACGCCTGTCGTTCCCGGCGGCTCGGATTTCCGTCTGATTGACAGAAAAGCTCTCGAGGTCTTCCGGAAATTCCGTGAGCACAGCCGCTTCATCCGAGGCATCGTCGGCGGCCTCGGTTTCAAACAGACTACGATCGAATTTGAAGCCCCTGCCCGTCATGCAGGCGTATCCAAATTCTCCATGAGGAAAATGCTGCACTTTGCCATGGACGGAATCCTGACCAATTCCACCATGCCCCTCCGCATCGCCTTTTATGTGGGCGCTCTCTGCGGCGTTCTGGGCGTGCTGCTCATCCTCCATGTCCTGTACTCCTATCTCATGGGGCAGGCGGTACCGGGCTGGACCACGATGACGATCCTTATTTCTTTCTTTGGCGCCGTCAATCTTGTCGGGCTTGGCATCATCGGTGAATATGTGGGCAGGATATACGAAGAATCCAAGAACCGCCCGCTATATTGGCTCTCGGATGATACTGCCGATGCAGACAGCCGAAATCATGATTACAGACTCTGAAATGGAATAGAAAGCTGGTAAATTGAATGTCTGGTATGTCTTTTTTTGAAAGCGAATTATTTAATGAACTGAATGAGGATTTAAAGCACTCCTCCCGTTTCACCGCCACCTACCGCATCGTTGCCCCTGATTATGAGGAAGCAAAGAAAATCGCCCAATGCATTGCTGTGGAACAGACGGTGGAATGTCCGCCCCTCCTTTACGAAAATACATGGATCGGCAAATCTATCGTCGGACAGATCGAGGACCTGAAAAAAGGAGACCCCGGCACCTATAATGCGACAATCTCCTACCTGCCTGAAGCTGTCGGAAATGAAATGACCGAGCTCATCAACATGCTCTTTGGCAACACGAGCCTGCAGCCGGGCATCAAACTGATGTCCTTCGAGCTTCCCGATGTGATGTACAATGATTATCCGGGCCCCCGCTTCGGCCGTAACGGGCTGCGCGAGCTCTGCGGCGTACCGGAAGGACCTATTCTCATGTCCGCCATAAAACCATTAGGAACCGGCGTAAAGGGATTCTCTGACATGGTTTATAAACTCGCCCTCGGCGGATGCCCCATCATCAAGGATGACCACAGCTTATTCAATCAGACATACGCCCCCTTTGAAGACAGGGTCCGTGCCTGCGTGGAAGCTGTACAGACTGCCAACGCGCAGACCGGCGGCCATTCCATGTATATCGCCAACTGCACGGCAGACAGCCTCCAATTCCTCGAACGCGCCTATAAAGCAAAGGAACTGGGAGCCGATGGAATCATGGCTGCGCCGGGTCTTCTCGGATTCTCCATGATCCGCGAACTGGCGAAATCCCCCGATTTCAATCTCCCCATCTTCCTGCACCCCTGTTTCTCAGGTTCCCTCGTCCTGCAGGAAGACGGCGGCATCTCTCCCTTCTGCTACTATGGCCAGCTCAGCCGGCTTGCAGGAGCAGACGCTGCCATATTCACAAGTTTCGGCGGACGGTTCGCCTATTCGCAGGATACCTGCAAAAAAATATGCGAAGGCACGGAAACACCCATGGCCGACCTGCGCCCCATATTCCCTGTTCCAAGCGGCGGCATGAGATGGCAGCTCTTTAAACGGATGGTCGAAGTATACGGACCGGACACCATCTTCCTCGTCGGAGGCGCACTGCTCACACAGGGAGATGACCTGACAGCGAATATGAAGTTCTACTTTGAAAAATTAGCAGAAGCACAGAAATAAACAGCAGAACAGAAAAGCGAATGACCGTTTTCAGCCATTCGCTTTTTTATTTGGAAATCATCCTGTTGTTTTTTCCGCAGTTGATTCCTTGCCAAGTGCCGGCAGGAAAATATCCTCTTTAAATATGTGCCTGCACCTCTTCAGCACTTCCTACCGGCACTGACCATTTTTTTCTGTCAGCCTCATTCTGCATATGGATGACGAAGGAAACAAAGAGCGCAAGGGCGAGCATGCCGGAAAATAAATGGAGCGTTGATGCATATCCGCCGGTCGTTTCCTTCATAAATGCAAGGATAAGCGGCCCTGCCACCCCTGCAATCCCCCATGCGGTCAGAATGCTTCCGTGGATGGAAGCAAGCTGTCTGACGCCGAAGATATCAGACAGGAAAGCAGGCATGCAGGAAAATCCGCCGCCGTAGCAGCTGATGATCGCAAGCACCAGCACCTGGAAAATAAATCCATCCGTCGTAACGGATAACTGATAGAAGGCAAAGACCTCGAAAGCAAAGAAAACCATGTATGTGATGCCCCGGCCAATCCAGTCGGAAACCGTCGACCAGAAGATACGGCCGCCGCCGTTGATGATGCCGATGATTCCCACAAGGGAAGCCGCTTCCTTCGGCGTCATGCCGATGACCTCCTGCGCCATCGGAGACACGACCGCCAGCAGTCCGATTCCGCAGGTGATATTCGTAAAGAAAATCCACCAGAGCGCATACCATTTCCATGTATGCATCGCTTCTCTTCTCGTCATCTGCGGCCCAAGCACCGTACGCTTCTGTCCCAGAGCCGCTTCCGCCCTCAATACATCTTCAAGGCTCGGAGTGACCTCTCCCTTCAGCGGAGGACGGAGATAAGAAGCGGAAAGCGCCATCACTATCGCATAAATGACGCCAAGAATCAGGAAATTTTCCATCAGTCCGACAGAAACAGTCAGGTACTGCATTACAGGCCCTGCCACCAGTGCGGCGAAACCGAATCCCATGATGGCGAGCCCCGTAGCGAATCCGCGATGGGTCGGGAACCATTTCACCAGAGTGGACACCGGCGTGATATATCCCGTGCCGAGTCCGATGCCGCCTATCACCCCATAGAACAGATATAAAAGAAATGCGGAGTGGAGATGGACTGCCAGCCCCGTTCCCAGCATAGCGCTCCCGAAAAATCCGGCAGATACGAAACCTGACAGGCGCGGGCCCATCCGTTCCACGAATCCCCCAAGAAAACCCGCAGACATTCCCAGAAATAAAATGGCAATAGAAAACGCCCACGTCGTTTCTGACAGTGAAAGCCCCATTTCCGCCATGACAGGCCTTGTCAAAACACTCCAGGCATACACACTGCCGATGCAGATATGGATGCCCACCGCCGCAAGCGCGATAAGCCAACGATTCTTTTTCATACTATCCCCTCCATTGCAATAATGAATGAAGGAGAACCAACAAAGCACAAAACCGCCTGAGTAGGTTCCCCTGCCCAGACGGTCGGCGATTCAGAATATATGGTTCACGTGGTTAATTCCACAGATCCGTCAGTTCCATACATCCTTTAAATTGTGAAACCATGATACCATGAAAAAAAGGGGACGTCAATATTTATTTTTCTGTTTTTCTTGTGGTTTTTATCTTCTATTTTTATAAATCTATACCATATATTGTTATTCATTCAATAAATAATCATTTATTTTCGATCTCGCATAAACGCCCATGCAAAAGGCGCCGTATCCCGTCCACATGATACGCCACAATAAAAAACCGGCCGCTTTTGAGCCGGTTTTTGTATTTTCATTCAGGAAAAGAGTTCATCCGGTAAGATTTTTTTCTTTCCTTCCTCTATGGTGAAAATGGAAGCAAGAAGTTTTTTGGAATAAGGATCTTTCGTCTTTTTCAGATCCCGGATCGTCTCTACGACTTTTCCTTTTTGCATCACTATGATTTTATCGCAGAAAGTATTTGCTAACGCCAGATCGTGGCATATGAACAGATAGGCGACCTGCATTTCCTTTTGCAGACGCTTGAGAAGCTCTATAATCGTCTTCTGTACTGACATATCCAAAGCGGAAGTCGCTTCGTCACAGATAACGATTTCCGGTTTAAGCACGAGCGCCCTTGCGATGGCGATACGCTGACGCTGTCCGCCGGACATGTTGTTTGCATATCGGTCAGAAAATTCTTCCGGCAGTTCGACAAGGCGGAGCATTTCTTTTGCCTTTCTGTCCACCTCGCTGCTTTTGATCATTCCGAAATTCTGAAGCGGCTCACAGATAATGTCACGGACACGCATTTTAGGATTGAATGCCGTAGACGGATCCTGGAAGATCATCTGTATGTTCTTTCTGTATTGCCGCAGTTCTTCTCCCTTTAATTTCGTGATGTCCTTTCCATGAAATATAATGCTTCCTGACGAGACATCATATAAGCGGGTCAGCATTTTCGCTACCGTTGACTTTCCTGAGCCGGATTCTCCGACGATACCGACAGTCTCCCCCTTATGGACGATAATTTCCACGCAGTCACAGGCAGCAAGAACCTTACCTTTTCCAAGGTCAAAATTCTTACATATATCCTGTATATGAAGTATTTCCTCTCCTCCTGTCATGATGCTGATGCTCCTTCCAGACTGGGAACCGCGGCAAGAAGCATTTTCACATAATCCGTCTTCGGATGATAAATCACATCCTCCGTCTTGCCGTATTCCACGACATTGCCATCCTTCATCACCATGATGTTGTCTGCCATATACGCAGCGACGCCCATGTTATGGGTGACAAGGATGATGGCCGTATCCATCTTCTTTTTGACTTCCATCATTTCTTTCACAATGGCTGCCTGCGTTGTCACATCAAGCGCCGATGTCGGCTCATCCGCCAAAAGCAATTTGGGATGGAATGACATGGCCATCGCGATGCCTACACGCTGGCGCATGCCTCCGGACAATTCATAGGTATAGCTTTTCAGAATCTGTTCAGGATCAGGAAGACGTACCATTTCCAGCATGGAAATCATCCGTTCATGTGCCTCCTTCTCATCCGCCAGTCCGTGTATTTTCAGAAACTCCCGATACTGGCTGCCGATCGTACGGATAGGATTCATCATGGCCCCGCTGTCCTGAAAAATCATCGACACATCCGTTCCACAAAGGCTCCTGTGCATTTCCGGGGTCTGTTTCTGCGTATCTTCCCCATTGAAAATGACCTGCCCTTCAGAGATATGCCCTCCTCCGGGAAGCACATGCTGTATGGCACGGATGATCGTCGTTTTCCCGGAGCCCGATTCTCCCACGATAGCAAGGACTTCCCCTGCATCCAGATTAAAGGACACATGGCGGACCACCGGATCACTTTCCCCATATGAAATTCCAAGATCTTTCACTTCGAGCAGCATGCGACAATCTCCTCACACATCCATACATAAGGACAGCTCAGCCTTCCTACTTTCATTCCATACGATATTATCCTGCCCGCCATCATCAGACAGCAGGCAGCATTACCGTTCATGTCTTATTTGGCCGGCGTGATATCTTTCGTTACCCAATAATAATCACAGGGATAAATATTGGCATTTTTCACGGAAGTATTGCTTACCATGTTTGTCTTGGGGTATCCAAGGATCGCTGTGCCTGCATCTTCCATCATGATATTTTCCATCTTGATGATGATATTTCTGCGTTTAGCCGGATCGAATTCGCCCGACAATTCTTCAGAAAGCGCATCATACTGGGGATTGCTGTATCCGGACGCATTTTCAGGCATATTGCCGTTCTTATTGGTACGGAAATAAATGTTCATGAAGTATTCCGGATCTCCTGCCGCTTCCGTCAGGATGTTGGAAATCAGCAAGTCAAAATCGCCTTTTTTACCGATATCGAAGAGGATATTGTAGTCCACATTCTTCAGATTGACCTTGATTCCTATCTTCTTCGCATCTGCCTGTACTGCTTCAGCAAAGAGAGGCAATTCGGCACGGCCGGAATAATATACGAAATTCAATTCCATATTTTTTCCGTCTTTGTCTACGAAACCATCTCCGTCCGAATCCTTCCAGCCTGCATCAGCCAGCAGCTTCTTTGCCGCTTCCACATCATACTTGTCGGGATTCATCTTCTGCAACTCATCAAACCCATAATTCAGGGAAGGAGGAAGCATTGGGCCGCCGCCTGTATACGTCCCCTTCAGCAGGACATTCGCATAGGTCTCTCTGTCCAGAGATTTAATCAGCGCGCGGCGCACATTCTTATCTGCCAGAGGTTTTCCTTCATTTTGATTCAAACGAATCAGGGTAGAACGAATGGAGGAAATTTCGCTGATAGAGAATTTACCCTTATCCTCAAATAATTTCAGATCTCCTGCGCCTACATTGACCGCCACATCAATTTCACCTTTCTGGAGCGCCATTGCGCGGGTATTCGGATCATCAATCGAGTTAAATTCGACTGTCTTGAACGGAACCTTTCCGTCCCAATAATTCGGATTCGCTTCCAGCATGGTCTTTGCCTTGCTGAAAGATTTAACGACATAGGGGCCTGTACAGATCGGGCCATCCTTGCCAAAATCCACCTTTCCCTCTGCCGTGGTATCCACGATCAGGAAAAGAGGATCGCCAAGGAATCCCGGCAACGTCGCATACGGCTTCTTTGTTTTAATCGTCAGATCCTGCCCGTTTGCGGAAATACTTTCCACTTCAAACATGGCCTTGGCACGGGGCGCCTTTTCAAAAGTACGCTCCAGAGATTTTTTGACAGCCTCCGCCGTTACAGGGTTGCCATTCGAGAATTTAATATTGCGTATCTTAAAAGTCCACGACAGCTTATCATCAGAAACCTTCCAGCTTTCGGCGATCCATGGTTTTGTTTCCATCTTGCCGTCAAAACGGGTCAGCGTTTCACCGACGCCGCGGCGCATGACGCTCCACCCGAAATAATTGGCGGTCGGCTCCAGACTGTCATCGAAGTTCGTCACCCCTACCTTTAAGACCTCTTTCGGACCGGAAGAGCCCTTATCTCCGCCGCAGCCGGACATGCCGAATGCAAGAAGAGCTGCTGCTGCCAATATGGCGCCTTTTTTGTAAACAGACCTCATGAATGAATCGCTTCCTTTCTTTACAAGTGAAATAATGATTTATATAACCCCATACAGTCCATGCTGAGCATAAACACTGCACCAATAATATTTCCAAGGCACAAACGGCCTGACGCATCTTTACAAATTATCAATCCTGCCTCGGATCAAGCACATCGCGGAGTGAATCCCCCCACAGATTAAAAACGACGACGGTGATAAAAATCGCAAGACCGGGGAAAATCATCAGCCACGGCGCCGTCTGTAATTGCTGGCGCCCCTCATTCAGCATGAGCCCCCATTCCGGTGCCGGCGGCTGGCTGCCGAACCCGAGGAAAGACAATCCCGCCAGCTCCATCATCATCGCACCGATATCCGCAGCAGCCGTAATCACCATGAGCGGAAGGATATTCGGCAAGATATGTACCCATAATATATGTACCGCTGAACCTCCGCTCACGATGGCTGCATCCACGAAATCACGCTTTTTTATTTTAAGCACCATGCTGCGTGACAGGCGGGCATACTTCGTCCATGTGACGCAGGTCAGCGCCACCATCGCATTGAAAAGACTTCCGCCCATAATCCCTGCAATAGCGATCGCCAGAATCACGCCGGGAAAAGAAATCATCATATCTGCCACACGCATGATGACTATATCCACGATTCCCCCGAAATATCCGGCCAAGACGCCGAGCATCGTTCCAATAATGAAAATAATGGCCACCAACGCAAGAACGCTGGTCAAAGAATAACTTGCACCGTACAATATGCGTGAAAGCACATCGCGCCCCAGCTTGTCAGTGCCGAAAAGATGGGCCACGGACGGCTCCATATTGGCATCCTTCATCACCGTTTCCAATGGATTATACGGTGCAATCACCGGAGCCAATACCGTCAATAAAATCAATAAAATCACAAGGATGGAAGTCACACGGAACGCCCGATTCTCCTTAAATCCCTTGATCAGATTCTCCATGGACTCACCTCCCTGACCTTCTCAGTCTCGGATCGAGATGCTTATAGGATATATCCACCAATAAATTAATCAGCATATACATAAATGCGATCCAAAGGACAATGGCCTGCACCGTCTGGAAATCCCTGTATGTGATCGCTTCCACGACCATATACCCAAGCCCCGGCCATGAAAAAATAATTTCCACAACCGCGGCCCCGCCAAGGAGAGAACCGAACGCAAGACCTAAAAGCGTGACAAGCGGTAAAAGCGCATTCGGAAGAACTTCACGCCAAAGAATATATGATTCAGAAAATCCTCTGGCCCTCGCCCCCATGACATAATCCTGACGAAGCTCCTCAAGCACCGTAGCACGCACTTGCCTTGTATACTTCGATGTCATGACGATTCCTAAAGTCATCATGGGCAAAATCAGGTTTTCAAGGGTGACCGTTCCTCCTACGATGGGAAACAGATTCAGTTTCAATGCAAATATCCAGAGAAGCATCAGCCCCATCCAGAAATTCGGCACGGATACACCGGCAAATGTAAATCCCCTGACAAGATAATCGAACCATGTATTCTGCTTCACCGCCGTATAAACTCCCAGCGGAATCGAAAAAATCAACATGAAGGCAGATGAAGCGAACGCCAGAAGGATCGTTGCCGGCAACCCATGGAGCAGCGTTTCCAGGACAGGCCGTTTCGTCATAAAAGACGTACCGAAATTCCCGTGAAGCACACGCACGAGCCAATCCAGATACTGCATCAGGAAAGGCTTATCCAACCCCAGTTCATGACGCAATGCTTCAATTTCCGCTTGACTGACCGCGATATCCTCATTCCCTGATATCATCTGTCGCACTATATCCCCCGGTGCCAGCATGACCAGACAAAAAGTGATGAAGCTGATTCCCAAAAGCACCAAAACCATCTCCACCACCCTGAGAAAAAGCTGCCTGCCGGTCATCTACTCATCTCCTCCTCACAAAAACAAGTCAACGCCTGAAATCCGAACAGTATGGATATAACGCGACCATCATCTACATATGTCCCTATGTCTTCATAAATAAATGCAGAAAAACAGTCTCTCATATCCCATTATTTATATATTATAACATACATTATTAATATTACAATAATAGTTTTTTATGATTATCTTATCCGTTTATCAATGTATTCTATGTAACAAGGACGCAGAACACACATAAGCTTCATATCTGATCCACTCCTTATAGCCCACATGCAGTCAGCTGTAGTAGTTGGAATCCGGGCAATGATTACAGGTACTAAATACTATCCGAAAGCTTCCACCGCTTGTCGGGGGAAGTACCGCCCATGGCGGGGGATAGGGGCAAGCGTGAGTAAACATGTCTCTTCTTTCTGCTCTAACTTACCCCTTCAGCCTCGTACCTCGGCAGCTCAGCCACAAAGGCAAGGCGTCTCACTGATTTTTGTGCGTCATTCCATTCCTTCAAAAATCGTTCGCTTGCCTCCCCGTAATCGGTGGAGCCTTTCATTTATCATTTATCACTTATAACTCACTTCCATTAGAAATCATTTTTTACTATGATGAAATAAAGTATTCTTTTACAATGAAGGAAATAGCATTCTTCATTTTCCATAAAGGAGATAAACATATGCCGAATTTATTGCCTTTAGCACGCTCACTTAGGAAAAATATGACAAAGCAGGAGTGCAAGCTCTGGTATGATTTTTTATCTGATTACCCGGTACATTTTATACGCCAAAAAATAATAGGTACTTTTATTATTGATTTCTATTGCAGAAAAGCAAAATTAGCCATTGAACTTGATGGAAGTCAGCACTACACAGAAAAAAACCATAATTATGACCAGCTCCGCACACAATTTTTAGAAGCGCAGGGGATAATGGTATTGCGTTATTCCAATTTAGAGGTAAACAGAAATTTCAATGGCATATGCACAGATATAGATAGATATGTAAATTTAAGAATCAGGCATCGCAGGCCCTGACTACTATTCTTTCCATAACAGAATCCTCATCGTGGATATCAATAGAATCACATTTGTACGCATATGGCTCTTATGCCAACTTATTCCTTCACCCCCGTTCCTCGTCAGTTCAGCCGCAATTGGTGAAGCCTTTTCTTTATCATTAAAGCCTTACATCCCATACCGACCAACAAGGGCGGTATGAATCCATATGATACATACAGATTTTAAATACTATCCGAAAGCTTCCACCGCTTGTCGGGGGAAGTACCGCCCACGGCGGGGATAGGAGCGAGTTTGGGTAAAGACGTTTCTTCTTTCTGCTCCAACTTGACCCTATCGTCAGCTCCGCTGACACTTCCCCTGTCTTTCAGGGGAAGCTCTTTTGTTCAGTATTTAATTCCTTGATTTCATTCCGCTATGCTCTATTCCATTCGAGGATGACGGCAGGTATGTAATACCAATCAAGGTAAACAGCCCTTGCCCGTCATTCTTGAATACAATGAAGAATCCGGGCAATGATTACAGGTACTAAATGCTACCCGAAAGCTTCCCCCACCTGTCGGAGGAAGTACCGCCGTATGGCGGGGATAGGGGCACGCTTGAGTATACACGTTTCTTCTTTCTGCTCCAACTTAACCCTATCGTCAGCGTTGCTGACACTTCCCCTGTCTTTCAGGGGAAGCTCTTTTGTTCAGTATTTAATTCCTTGATTTCATTCCGCTATGCTCTATTCCATTCGAGGATGACGGCAGGTATGTAATACCAATCAAGGTAAACAGCCCTTGCCCGTCATTCTTGAATACAATGAAGAATCCGGGCAATGATTACAGGTACTAAATGCTACCCGAAAGCTTCCCCCACCTGTCGGAGGAAGTACCGCCGTATGGCGGGGATAGGGGCACGCTTGAGTATACACGTTTCTTCTTTCTGCTCTAACTTACCCCTTCAGCCTCGTACCTCGGCAGCTCCCCCGTGTTCGGTGGAGCCTTTCGTTTCTCATTTAATACTTATACTCTTGTCCTCAATCAACGGTAGCGGTAATAATCTGAATGGCATTTACAAACATTAAATACATCTCGAAAGCTTCCACCGCTTGTCGGGGGAAGTACCGCCGTATGGCGGGGATAGGGGCACGCTTGAGTATACACGTTTCTTCTTTCTGCTCCAACTTAACCCTATCGTCAGCGTTGCTGACACTTCCCCTGTCTTTCAGGGGAAGCTCTTTTGTTCAGTATTTAATTCCTTGATTTCATTCCGCTATGCTCTATTCCATTCGAGGATGACGGCAGGCAGGTAATACCAATAACGATAAATCGCCCTTGCCTGTCATTCTTGAATGCAATGAAGAATCCGGGCAATGATTACAGGTACTACATACTACCCAAAAGCTTCCACCGCTTGCCGGGGGAAGTACCGCCGTATGGCGGGGATAGGGGCACGCTTGAGTAAACACGTTTCTTCTTTCTGCTCCAACTTGACCCTATCGTCAGCCCTGCTGACACTTCCCCTGTCTTTCAGGGGAAGCTCTTTTGTTTAGTATTTAATTCCTTGATTTCATTCTGTTATGCTCCGTTCCATTCGAGGATTTAGACACACAAAAAAGACCTCTTTCGAGGTCTTTTTCTGTTGGATATAATTCCTGTACGTTAGTATTAGAATACGTAGTTCAGGGATACAGTCCATGCATCATCTACATCCTTAGTAGAATTTTCTGCATCTACACTGAATGCATATTCACCATGGAGGTAAACGTTCTTCTGGAGAGCTACGTCAGCCATAGCGTTCCAGAATGTTACATTGGTAGCATCTGCTTTGGACAGGTAGCTCAGAACATCGGTCTGGAGGCCGGTGCCGCCAAAGAATACGTTCTGATCAACATCATTGTAAGCTACACTGAGTCCGAATGAACCCGGTTTCTTCAGGTTCAGTTTGCCATAGCCGAGGCCTGCGTTCCAAGCGGTATCATTGTCATCAGCAATAGTGTTCTTCCAGTATTCACCGAATACGCGGAAATCACCTGCGTTGAACCCAAGGTTAGCTCCGAAAAGTTCTGTTTTGTCACCTTCATGGAACTTAATGTAGTCTACGCCGAGGTCTACGATGCTCAGCTTGCCGGTTGCTTTAGCAAAGAGCATGTCAGCTTCCTTAACGTCATCATAGTCAGAGGTGTTGAACTGGCCATAACCTACGGTAGCACCAATCTTTCCTGCGTTGAAGGAAACCTGTGCGCCATCATAGCCCTTGCTATCGCCATAGAGCCAGCCACCCTGGTCGCCGAAGGAAATCGGCTGACGGCCGAGCCTTGCGCTGAAGGAACCAAAGTCATGGTTTACAAACAGCTGATCTGCATAAACATCTGCATCTTCAGCATCTTTAAAGTTCATGTTGCCAACGAGACGACCTTTAACATAAGTGCTGTCATTGACCTGTCCCTTAGCATTGATACGGAGACGGCCATCATACTTATCAGCGCCCATAGCTTTATCAGTGTAACGCATACGAGCATCGCCGGACCAATAGAGATTGCCGACTTTCTTTTCCAGGTTGGATACGCGAACGCCCAGGTTTGCCAGTTCGTCTGCATATTCGCCAGCCAGTTTGTCAACGGTAGCTCTCTGTTCAGCGTTCAGCTGATCTTCGCGAGCCATCAGGCGAGCAATAACCTGAGCCAGTTCATAACGGGTCATGTTTCTTTCGCCTTTGAATGTGCCATCCGGATAGCCTTCTACGATGCCCTGGTCAGAGAGATCGGATACTGCCTGGTAAGCCCAGTCGCTTTCGGATACATCAGAGAACGGATTTGCAGCGTATGCGGATACGCCTGCGGTGAGTGCTGCTACTGCAGCGATTGCGAGAATCTTTTTCATAGTTCTTCGCTCCTTCTGAAAAAAATATATTGTTGTTCCGTTCATGAGACAACCATTTCAGAAGAAGGATTAGCTCGAGTGACCGTGTTTCCTCTGCCTAATTCTTTTCCTCTTCCATGACTATCCAGCAAATCGGCGGAACTTCCTCATTGCTTATTCAAAATTTAACACAGACTGAAGATTTTTGCAAGCATTCGCAAAACTCCCGCCGGAATTACCCATATTTCATCAGTACTTTCCCCCTTTTTTCTCTTCCTTCCTGTAAGCAATTGTTTTTTAATATATCCATAATTTTATCTGCATTTCTTTCGATAATCATTGATCTTTATCAAATCCCCTTTCGTCTCCCGCTTTTAATATTCGTCTCATTTCTTAGTCTTCTTTTTTCGAACTCCGGTCAGTTATAGATATTTTCTTCCACTATGATGCCATCTTTCCTATATGTCCACATATGGTATTTGCTCCGGAAGCAAGGCACAATTCAAGAAAATCATCCTGCAATTCACGAGCCACATATCGCCTTCACTTCCAATCTGCAAACAAAAAAGAAGACCCATGTAGAGTCTTCTTTTGGCGTTTTGCATTTTTTACTTGCTATTAGAAATTGTAATTCAAGGTTACCGTAGCCAGATCGTCGTAGTCTTTCTTGGAATCTGCCTTCACATCAAAAGCATATTCCCCGTGGAGACGGACATTCTTTGCCAGCACCACATCGCCATTGATCTGCCAGTACTTGACTTCCTTTTCTTTAGCTGCAGCGCCGTTGACCATGATCGTCTGGTTCAAAGGTGTGACCAGATAGGTCGAGCCACCAAGGTATGCGCCGGCTTCTGCCTTGATATACTGCCCGGATAATCTGAAAGAGCCCGGTTTCTTCATATTATATTGTCCGAGTCCAAGCCCTGCGGTCCAGATCTGCGGATCTCCGTCAACATCGTAGTTTTTATAGAAATCACCAAAAACATCTACGGAATCAGTAATGCCTGCCGTCAAGCCCAGTCCGAGGATAGATCCCTGCTTATGTGCCACATCGATATATTCCACATCATATCCGAATCTGCCGGTCTTGCCGTACAGTCTTGCATAGGCAGCTTCTGCCTTTTCCGCATTACCGTCGAAAGCATATCCGTTATCTGCATAACCAAGGCAATAGAAACGTCCGTAGCCTGCTTCCAGAGTCAGCTTGCTGTCGCCAAAAAACGCCTGCACGCCATCAAAGAAATCATCGTAGTACATGCCGGTCTGCCCCAAGGTCAGATAGCTGCGGCCGATGTTCATGCCGACCTTGTCGCCAAACTGATGGTGGACATACAGCGCATCCATGCTTGTCTTCGCATCACTGCCATCCTTAAAGTTCATATTGCTGGTCAGACGTCCATGGACATAAGTGCTGTCATTGACAGTCGCATTCATCTTGATACGGATACGTCCGTCATATTTATCTGAGATTCTGCTTCCATCATCATCGTATCCCCTCTGCATCCAGCGCATGCGTGCATCACCTGACCAAGCAATATTGCCGACTTTCTTTTCCAGATTGGATACGCGGACGCCCAGATTAGCCAGTTCATTGGCATATTCGCCAGCCAGTTTTTCAACGGTGGCTCTCTGTTCAGCGTTCAGCTGATCTTCACGAGCCATCAGGCGGGCAATGACCTGCGCCAGTTCATAACGGGTCATGTTTCTTTCGCCTTTGAATGTGCCATCCGGATAGCCTTCTACGATGCCCTGGTCAGAGAGATCGGATACTGCCTGATAAGCCCAATCACTTTCAGATACATCAGAGAACGGATTGGCAGCGTATGCGGATACGCCTGCGGTGAGTGCTGCTACAGCAGCGATTGCGAGGATTTTTTTCATTATTGCTTCGCTCCTTCTGTAAAACCCTTTTCTGATTCAGGAATGAAGCTTCAACACGAGTGGCCGTGTTTCCTCTGTCTCCCCATCCATTCCCCGATATGATCAAAGGGCAGAAAATCATGTCGCATATAATCTTATCATATTATTAATTTATTTTAAAGTTTTTAATTTTAAAAATTAATATATTGCATTTTATTATTATTCTTACAATTCGTATTTGGATATATCCGCTAATCTGTTTCTTCTCTTTTATTATTATTCTTTGTCTCGATATATCACTCGATATATCATCTCAAACATAAAATACGATTCCCCTTGTATTTTAGAAAAGTAAATGAAATACATGAAAAAGTAAAATGCACTTGCCCGTCATTCTTGAATGCAATGAAGAATCCGGGCAGTGATTACAGATTTTAAGTATTACTGAAAGCTTCCACCGCTTATCGGGGAAGTACCGCCGTATGGCGGGGATAGGGGCAAGCTTGAGTAGAGGCGTTTCTTCTTTCTGCCCCAACTTGACCCTATCGTCAGCTCTGCTGACACTTCCCCTGCCTTTCAGGGGAAGCTCTTTTGTTTAGTATTTAATCTCTTGATTTCATTCCGCTATGCTCCGTTCCATTTGAAAATGACGGCAGACAGGTAATAACAACAAAGATAAATCGCCCTTGCCTGTCATTCTTGAATACAATGAAGAATCCGGGCAATAGTTACAACTTTTAAATACTGCGCGAAAGCTTCCACCGCTTGTCGGGGGAAGTACCGCCTACGGCGGGGATAGGGGCGAGTTTGGGTAAAGACGTTTCTTCTTTCTGCTCCAACTTGACCCTATCGTCAGCTCTGCTGACACTTCCCCTGTCTTTCAGGGGAAGCTCTTTTGTTTAGCATTTAATTCCCTTGATTTCTTCCTACCATGCTCCGCTTCATTCAGGAATGACGGCAAGCAGGTAATACCCATCAAGGTAAACAGCCCTTGCCTGTCATTCTTACATGCAATGAAGAATCTGGGCAATGATTGCAGATTTTAAATACTACTCGAAAGCTT